>NZ_BOOP01000032.1 GCF_016863295.1 Planotetraspora phitsanulokensis | reverse complement strand
GGGGACCGGGGCCGGAGCAGCGGGGACCGGGGCCGGAGCGGCGGGGACCGGGGCCGGAGCGGCGGGGACCGGGGCCGGAGCGGCGGGGACCGCAGGGGGAACCACGGCCTCCGCGGCGGCCGACTTACGAGGACGGCGCTTGGTGGAGCTGGCCATCACCCCGTAGCCGACGAGGACCGGCTTGCGCTCCTGCTTGGGCGCCGGGCTGCCGTGGACGCCCGGCTCGACCGCGCCCTCGGCGGGCGGATTCGGCACGAGGTCCTCCGGGCCGGCCCCGGCCTCCTCCTCCTCGGTCCGCACGGAGATGATCGGCGCGCCCACGTCGACCGTCTGGCCCTCCTCCGCCATCAGAGCGGCGACGGTGCCCTCGAACGGGCAGGGCAGCTCGACGACGGCCTTCGCCGTCTCGATCTCGACGATCGTCTGGTTGATCTTGACGTGCTCGCCGGCGGCGACGTGCCACTTGACGATCTCGGCCTCGGTCAGGCCTTCACCCACATCGGGGAGCTTGAACTCACGAAGCATGAGGAACCTCCCTCTCAGTAGGTGAACGCGCGGTCGACGGCGTCCAGCACCCGGTCGAGGTCCGGCAGGTAGTACTCCTCCAGCCGGGACGGCGGGTACGGAGTGGAGAACCCTCCGACGCGCAGCACGGGCGACTCGAGGTGGTAGAAGCATTGCTCGGTGATCCGCGCCGCGAGCTCGCCGCCGAACCCGGTGAACACCGGCGCCTCGTGCACGACCACGCAGCGGCCGGTCCGGGTGACCGACTCGGCCACCACGCCCATGTCCAGCGGGTTGAGGGAGCGCAGGTCGACGACCTCGATGTCGCGGCCGTCCTCCTCGGCCGCCGCGGCGGCCTCCAGGCAGGTCTTCACCATCGGCCCGTACGCGAGGAGCGTGAGGTCGGCGCCCGGCCGGGCGATCCTGGCCCGGTCGAGGGGCAGGCCGGGGGCGGCCAGGTCGACCTCGGCCTTGTCCCAGTAGCGCCGCTTGGGCTCGAAGAAGATGATCGGGTCGTCGGACCGGATGGCTTCCTGGATCATGCTGTAGCCGTCGGCCGGGTTGGAGCAGGCGACGACGCGCAGGCCGGCGGTGTGCGTGAAGTAGGCCTCGGGGGACTCCGAGTGGTGCTCCACGGCACCGATGCCGCCGCCGCACGGGATGCGGACGACGACGGGCAGCTTGAGCGTGCCGAGCGACCGGAGCGGCATCTTGGCCAGCTGCGTGATGATCTGGTCGGCGGCGGGGAACACGAAGCCGTCGAACTGGATCTCGCAGACGGGCCGGTAGCCGCGCAGGGCCAGGCCGATGGCCGTGCCGATGATGCCCGACTCGGCGAGGGGCGTGTCGATCACGCGGTCCTCGCCGAAGTCCTTGTGCAGGCCGTCGGTCACCCGGAACACGCCGCCGAGCCTGCCGACGTCCTCACCCATCACGAGGACCTTGGGGTCGTCCTCCATCGAACGGCGCAGTCCCTCATTGAGCGCCTTGGCGAGGGTCAGTGTGGTCATCGCTCGAATCCCGCCAGGTAGGTGAGGTACTGGTCGCGCTCTTCATCGAGGAGGGCGTGCGGAGCCGCGTAGACGTGCTGGAACAGCGCCTCGGGCTCGGGATCGGGCATCTCCAGGCACCTGCGCCTGACGTCCTTGCCCAGCGCGTCGGCCTCCGCGTCGATCTTGTCGAAGAACTCCTGGTCGGCGATCTGGTTCTTGAACAGATAGGCCTTGAGGCGCTCGATCGGGTCCTTGAGCTTCCAGGCCTCCAGCTCGTCGGCGACCCGGTAGCGGGTGGGGTCGTCGGAGGTGGTGTGCGCGCCCATGCGGTAGGTGAACGCCTCGATCAGCATGGGCCCCTGCCCCTCGCGTGCGTTCTGCAGGGCCTTACGGGTGACCGCGAGGCAGGCGAACACGTCGTTGCCGTCGACCCGCACGCCGGGGAAGCCGAAGCCGGACGCCCTCTTGTAGAGGGGGATCCGCGTCTGCTTCTCCAGCGGCTCGGAGATCGCCCACTGGTTGTTCTGGCAGAAGAACACGACGGGGGCGTTGAAGACCGAGGCCCAGATGAACGACTCGTTCACGTCGCCCTGGGACGTCGCGCCGTCGCCGAAGTAGACGATCGTCGCCGCCTCCGCGCCGTCGCGCTGCATCCCCATGGCGTACCCGACGGCGTGCAGCGTCTGGGAGCCGATGACGATCGTGTAGAGGTGGAAGTTGTGCTCCGCCGGGTCCCAGCCGCCGTGGTTCACACCCCGGAACAGGCCGAGGAGGCGGACCGGGTCGACGTCGCGGCACCAGGCCACGCCGTGCTCCCGGTAGGTCGGGAACGCCATGTCGGCGTCCGTGAGCGCGCGTCCCGAGCCGATCTGCGCGGCCTCCTGTCCAAGGAGGGACGCCCAGATGCCGAGCTCGCCCTGCCGCTGGAGCGCGACCGCCTCGAGGTCGACGCGGCGGACCAGGACGAGGTCGCGGTAGAGCGAGCGGACCTCTTCGTCGGTCAGCTCGATGTCGTAGTCGGGGTGCTCGACACGCTCCCCTTCGGGGGTGAGCAGTTGGACGAGCTCCGGAGGTGCTTCAACACCACGAGGGGCGTCGGATGTCACGTGCCACTCCTGTGCGTCGTGGGCCGTTCGTGGGCGGGGTCTCCACCGCGGTCGGGCCGGATCTTCTGGCATACGGCCGCTGGGGTGGTAGGCCGCACGCGTCTGCGGACATGGTGGCAGAGTCGGTACCCGCTTGCGCAAGACCCGCCATCACCGTCCACACCCTCCCCGATTCCCGCAGCGCCGGAGCCCAACACTCCCACTACTCCTTCCGCCGCCGGACACCCGGTCGGGGGCCTCGGACCTGTCGCTAGGCTTGTCGCGAAGCGATCCCACCACCCAGCAGGAGGAACAACGTGGCGCGCGTCATCGTCGACGTCATGCTCAAGCCGGAGATCCTCGACCCGCAGGGGCAGGCGATCGCCAGAGCGCTGCCCCGTCTGGGTTTCTCGGGAGTCTCCGACGTACGGCAGGGCAAGCGGTTCGAGGTTGAAATCGACGGTCCTGCGGACGAAGCGGCCCTTTCGGACGTCCGGAAGATGGCCGAAACACTGCTCGCCAACACGGTGATCGAGGACTTCACGATCCACGTCGAGAGCTGAAGTGGGATATTTCACACTACGAAAATTAGGACAAAGTCCGTTATAGAGCACATCGTGCGAGCGTAAAGCCCTTCTTGGTAGAACCATAAATAACACGCACGTGATTTTGCGGTTAGCCCTGATTCACCAGGGAAGCCTACCTTGGTGACCTTCGACACCGGGGAGGGGTCCGGTGGATATTGAGTTCTCGCTAGCCATGCCGCGGGATGCCATAGGCATCCCCATGGTCCGTCGTGTGCTGGGGGATGCACTCCGCTCGCTGGGCGTGACCGAGGACTGCGTGTCCGACATCCTGCTGGCGACCTCCGAGGCCTGCACCAACGCGGTGCGGCACGGCGGTCCCGCGAACCGTTACGAGGTGATGGCCACCATCGGCCACGGCCGCTGTGAACTGCGCATCGTCGACTGCGGGCTGGGGCTTGAGGCGATTCCCAAGCAGTACCCCCCGAGCGACGCCGAGAACGGCCGAGGCATTCTGATCATGCGGGCCGTGGTGGACGAGATCTCCTTCGACATCACGCCCGGCCAGGGCACCACCGTCCGGCTCCGCAAGGAGCTCGACTGGGACGAGGACGCCATCGCCCACCACCTCACGCTCGCCGGGCAACTCGCCGGCGTCTGATCGTCCGGTTCCCAGCGCTCCACCGAGCGGCCGATTTGGGTCCTTCGATAACCTGAGGTGTACCGCCACCGACCGCCATCATCCGAGTAGATGGCGACTCGAGCGTGCCTGTGCCCAGTTACGGCTTGGAGGGACCACTGTCATGAGCGCTGCCCGGGTGGGCGTCGTCACCTTCCCCGGAACACTCGACGACCAGGATGCCGCGAGAGCCGTACGGCTGGCGGGCGCCGAGGCGGTGCCCCTGTGGCACGCGGAGCGTGATCTCAAGGGCGTCGACGCGGTGTTCCTTCCCGGCGGGTTCTCCTACGGCGACTACCTGCGTTGCGGGGCGATCTCACGGTTCGCCCCGCTCATGGAGGAGATCGTCCCCGCGGCCCGTGCGGGCCTGCCCGTGCTCGGCACGTGCAACGGCTTCCAGATCCTGTGCGAGGCGCACCTGCTGCCGGGCGCGCTGACCCGCAACCAGGGGCTCCACTACATCTGCCGCGACCAGCGCATCCGGGTCGAGAGCGCGGACACGGCCTGGACGGCCGAGTTCGAGCGCGGCCAGGAGATCGTGCTGCCGATCAAGCACGGCGAGGGCCGGTATGTCGCCGACGCCGAGACGCTCGAGACCCTGGAGAGCGAGGGCCGGGTCGTGTTCCGCTACATGGGCGGCAACCCGAACGGGTCGCTCAACGACATCGCCGGGATCACCAGCGAGGCCGGCAATGTCGTCGGCCTGATGCCCCATCCCGAGCACGCCGTGGAAGACCTCACCGGCGCGCCGAGCGTCGACGGGCGGGGTTTCTTCACCTCCATCCTCAAGAAGCTGGTGAACGCATGACCCTCGACAGCGTCAAGCTCGCCCTCGAGACCCCCGACGAGCGGCAGCCGTACGCAGAGCTGGGGATGAAGGACGACGAGTACCAGCGGGTCCGCGAGATCCTCGGCCGTCGCCCCACCAGCTCGGAGCTGGCGATCTACTCGGTCATGTGGAGCGAGCACTGCTCCTACAAGTCGTCCAAGGTCCATCTGCGGCAGTTCGGGACCAAGGCGCCCAAGTCCGAAGCCCTGCTCGTCGGCATGGGCGAGAACGCCGGAGTCGTCGACATCGGCGACGGCTGGGCCGCCACCTTCAAGATCGAGTCGCACAATCACCCGTCGTACGTCGAGCCGCACCAGGGTGCGGCCACGGGGGTCGGCGGCATCGTCCGCGACATCATGTCGATGGGCGCCCGCCCGATCGCGGTGATGGACGCGCTGCGGTTCGGCGGCGCCACCCAGCCGGACACCCGGCGCGTGCTGCCCGGCGTCGTCGAGGGCATCGGCCACTACGGCAACTGCCTGGGCCTGCCCAACATCGGCGGCGAGGTCGCGTTCGACCCCTGTTACATCGGCAACCCGCTGGTCAACGCGCTGTGCGTCGGCCTGCTCCGCAAGGACCAGATCAAGCTGGCCACCGCCCCCGGGCCGGGCAACAAGGTCGTGCTCTTCGGCGCGCGGACCGGCGCCGACGGCATCGGCGGGGCCTCGGTGCTCGCGTCGGCGACCTTCGAGGACGAGTCGCAGGCCAAGCGGCCCGCCGTCCAGGTCGGCGACCCGTTCATGGAGAAGCTGCTCATCGAGTGCTGCCTGGAGCTCTACCAGGCCGACGTGGTGGTCGGCATCCAGGACCTCGGCGCGGCAGGCGTCTCCTGCGCCACGACCGAGCTCGCGGCCAAGGGCACGGGCGGCATGCATGTCGACCTCAACCTCGTCCCGCTGCGCGACCCGACGCTGCGGCCCGAGGAGATCCTCATGAGCGAGTCGCAGGAGCGGATGATGGCCGTCGTCACGCCCGGCGACATCGCGGCCTTCATGGCGATCTGCGAGAAGTGGGACGTCCCCGCGACCGTGATCGGCGAGGTGACCGACACCGGCAGGCTCGTCATGACATGGGACGGCGAGACGATCGTCGACATCCCGCCGGGCACGGCGGCCGACGACGGCCCGGTGTACGAGCGGCCCTTCCACGAGCCCGCCGGCCAGGCCGCCCTCAACGGCGACGGCCCCGAGCGCCTCCCGCGGCCCTCGGACCTCCGGGAGACCCTCCTCACCCTGCTCGGCTCCCCCAACCTGGCCTCCAAGGAATGGGTGACCTCCCAGTACGACCGGTACGTCCGGGGCAACACCGTTCTGGCCCAGCCCGCGGACGCCGGGATGGTGCGGATCTCCGAGGTCATGCCGGGGGCCGAGGAGACCACCCGGGGCATCGCGCTCTCGACGGACGGCAACGGCCGCTACGCCAAGCTCGACCCGTACGCGGGCGCCCAGCTCGCGCTCGCCGAGGCCTACCGGAACGTGGCCGTGACGGGTGCGACGCCGCTGGCGGTGACCAACTGCCTCAACTTCGGCTCGCCGGAGGACCCCGAGGTCATGTGGCAGTTCGCGGAGGCCACGCGTGGTCTCGCGGACGCGTGCCAGATCCTGGGCGTCCCCGTGACCGGCGGCAACGTGTCGTTCTACAACCAGACCGGCTCCGCCGCGATCCACCCCACGCCGGTCGTCGGCGTGCTCGGCGTGATCGACGACGTCGCCAGGCGGATCAGGTCGGGCTTCACGGCCCCCGGGCTGCGGGTCGCGCTGCTGGGCGAGACCCACGAGGAGTTCGGCGGGTCGGAGTGGGCGCACGTCGTCCACGACCACCTCGGGGGTCTCCCCCCGCAGGCGGACCTCGCCGCCGAGCGCGGGCTGGCGGCCGTGCTGGCGGCCGCGGCGGCCGAGGGCCTGATCGAGGGGTCCCACGACCTGTCCGACGGCGGCCTGGGGATCGCCCTGGCCGAGTCGTGCATCGCCCAGGGGGTCGGCGCGTCGGTGAGCCTGCCGATCGAGGACGCCTTCGTCGGCCTGTTCAGCGAGACGGCCGCGCGGGCGCTCGTGTGCGTCCGGCCCGAGGCGTTCGAGGCGCTGGCCGAGCTCTGCGGCCGCTTCGACGTGCCCTGCTACGGCCTGGGCACCACGGGCGGAACGTCGCTGGTCGTCGAGGACGTCTTGGACGTCCCCGTCGCCGAGCTCCGCGAGGCCCATGAGGGAGCGCTTCCGGCGATCTTCGGCTGACCTGCCGCACCGGCTGATCTTCCGTACGCAAAGGGCCCTTCCGGAGAAATCCGGAAGGGCCCTTCGTCATGTGATCACTAGAGGCCGATCGCGACGCAGGTCGCGGTCGCCTTCTTGCTGGGGTCGCTCTCGGACGTCGCAGTCAGCTTGACGGTGGCCAGGTGGCTGCCGCCGGCGGCCCGCTGCGCGGCGACCGCGACCGACTCGTGGTCGCCGAACTTGACGGTGGCGAGCGCGTTGGGCGTGGTGACGGACCAGCCCTTGCCCTCGACCTCCGCCTTCAGCCGGTAGACGTCGCTGCCGACGTAGGCGCTCACGTCCTCGGGCTGCCCCTGGACCGGAGCGGCCTTGCCGGTGTTGAACAGCGGGAAGCTGCAGGTCGACACGCCGTTCTTGCCGGGCGCACCCCCCGCCGGGAGCAGCTTGACGCCGCGCTTCTGCGGTCCCGCGCCGTCGAGGGAGCGGATCGCGACGGTGTAGGAAAGGATGCCCTTCTTGTCACGCTTCACATCGGTGACGTAGAAGTGCAGCCGGTTGACCTCGTCGGTGTACTCGTACTCGCTGCCGGAGTTCGTGCCCGCGTGGAAGAGGGCGTCGGCGAGCTGGCGGTAGTCGCCGATGGTGATCGGCACCTCGGTGCCGTCCGGCAGGACGTAGTCGGTCATCCCGATGTCCTGCGGGTTGGCGTCGATCACCCACTCGAACGGGGCGCTGTCGGTGTTCTTGGTCTTGGCCAGGAGCACGCCCGCGTCGGAGGTGAAGGAGTCGGTGCCCATCCGGTCGACGACCTCGACCGTGTAGTTGTTGTAGTTGCCGCCGTCGCACAGCGGATCGGTCTGCGTGGAGCAGGAGCCGGTCGACTTGTCGCCGCCGTCGAGCACGATGTTGACGCCCGACAGCTCGCTCTTGCCGGGCTGGACCTCCCTGGCCGTCACGTTCGCGACGACGACACCGGACTGGGCGAGCGCGTCACGCGACAGGCGCAAGACGTTCTGCTCGTCCACCATGCTCAGTTTGATCTTGTTGCGCAGCATGTGCTGGGCGCCCATGGACGCTCCCGCCGTCGGCGGGATCAGCCAGCGGCTGTGCGGGCCGCCCGGGCCGTTGAAGCTGCCGCGGCTGAGCATCTCCCAGATGCCGGTGTAGGCGCGGCGGGCCGGCGTGCCGTATGGGTTGTTGTAGTTGTCGCCGACACCCATGATGTGGCTGAACTCGTGGGCGTAGGTCCCCATGCCCGAGCTCTCGGCCTGGACCGAGTCGACGCCGAAGCGGGCGTTCGGCCAGAACGTCGAGCCCGCGGCCCAGGAGGTCCAGTCGACGTAGCGGGTGGTCGACCAGTTCGGCAGGGCCGGGTCCGGCGGGCCGAACTCGTCGGTGACGTCCTCCTTGGTGGGGAACTTCATCATCCCGAACTCCTGCCAGGTGGACGACTCGTCCTGGCCGGCGGTCACGTAGAAGACGAAGTCGTACTGCGCGGCCACCTCGGGGCCGACGGAGGCGACCCAGGCGGCGTTGCCGTCCGTCCGCAGGTTCCGGTTGCAGGTGTCACCGGCAGGGCAGGCGTTGCGCTGGTATTCCAGGCCGTACTCGTAGGACTTGCCCGGCATGGTGTACGGGCCGAACCCCGTGAGGTCCACACCGTAGCGGCCGCCGGAGTCCTCCATCCAGTACTCGTGGAGGGTGTGGCCCTTGTTGAGCTTGCCGGGGGTGTTGAGGAAGTCCTGGTAGAACTTCGCGACCTGGTCCCGGGGGACGTCGTGGGCCTCGGCGCTGGGGTTGCCGAAGACCGACGTGCCCTGGGGCTGGGTCACCACGAACGGCTGGTTGGAGTAGTCGAGCAGCACCAGCGCGCCCTTGAACGTGCGGGTCGACCCCTTGACGCTCGGGTCGGACCAGTCGGTGCCCGGGACCTTCTTGTAGTCCGCCCACGTCATGTGGTCGGGGTTCTTCCAGTTCTGCGGGTCGATGGGCTTGACCGCGGGAGCCGACGAGCTGAGCGTGCGCAGGGTCTGCGACGCGTCCGGTTCGTCACGCTGCCAGGGCTGGGTCTGCGGCCACTGGTTCAGCCGCCAGGGGTACTCGGGATCATCGATGGGGGCTGCGGATGCGGGGATCGCCGCCAAGGCCGCGGGCGCGGCCACGGCGGCCGCCAGCAGGACCTTGAGCAGCTTGGGGAGGGCATTCACGATTCGGACGGTATATACGGCCTTGACCTAAATCATCGTTCAGTTGTAGAGAAGATCGAATGACGGTTCTCCGACAACCGTAGAAACGTACAGATAGGAGGCCGGTGGCGGATCTTCAGCGCATCGTCGACAATCTCGCCGCGCGCCTCGGCAGACCCCTGCTGCTCGAGGACGGCCAGCAGAACGTGGTCGCCTACTCCGAGCAGGACGGGCAACTCGACGACATCCGCCGGGACTCCATTCTGCGCCGCCACACCACGCCCGAGGTCCGCGCCTTCCTCCAAGCCGCAGGGATCAAAGACACGGCGGGTCCGCTGCGCACCCCCGGCGCCGCCGACCTCGGACTGCTCCCCCGGGTGTGCGTCCCCGTCCGGCACGACGGCCGGCTGCTCGGATTCCTCTGGTTCATCGACGTGGCCCCCGCCATGGCCGAGGCCGAGGTCGGCGTGGCGGCCGAGGCCGTCCCCGCCCTGGCGCTCGCGCTCTTCCACGAGAGCCTGGCGTCCGCGCTGACCTCGCACAGGGAACTCGAGGCCATCACCGGCGTCCTGCTCGGAGAGGACGGCGCCGCCCGGGCGCTGATCGAGGCCGGGGCCTTCCCCCAGACCGTGCCCGTCACGGTGACGGTCGCCAAACCCGCGGCGGCGGAGACCGACGAGGCGCTGCGGCTGACGCTCGAACGCGGGCTGCTCGCCCTGCGGCGGCGACTGGCAGGGCACCAGCCCCTGCATCTCGTGCGCTACGACCACGCCGTGCTGCTCACCGCGGGCACGGCGACGTTCGCCGAGGAGATTCACGCCGCGATGGACACGCCGGTCCTGGTCGGCATCGGCCGGTCGCGTCCGTCCCTCGCCGGGGCCGCCGAGTCGTACACGGAGGCCCTGCACGCGGCGGAGGTCGCGACCAAGGTGCCCGAACTCGGGCGGTCGGTGGAATGGGCCAGGCTCGGCGTCTACCGGATGCTCACCCGCGTCCCCCCGGACGACCTGCACCCCGGCCTGGAACGACTGCTCGGCGACGACCAGCACCTGCCCCTGCTCGAGACGCTGGAGATCTACCTCGACCTGGCGGGCAGCGCGCTGGAGGCCTCACGCCGGTTGCGGCTGCACCGCACCTCCCTCTACTACCGGCTGCAGCGGGTCGAGGCCCTGGCCGAGACCGACCTGACGGACGGCGGGGAGCGGCTGAGCCTGCACCTCAGCCTGAAGCTGGCCCGGCTCTCCGGGCGCTACCGCCCGCGGGCGCAGACGTTCCCATAAGGTCGGCACATCGGGATAATCAGGCGCAGGTGAGCGACCGTGGAGGACACCGTTGCGGCCCGACGACACGCCCACTGCCACAACCACTGCCACGACTCTCCGTGGGACGGCACGGCGCACGGCGGCGCGCGAGCCCTACCTCCCGTCGGCGACGCAGCCGATCCGTGCCGTGGTCTGGGCCATCCACCTGGTCCTCCCGCTGCTCGGCCTGTGGCTGCTCCTGGCCCAGCCCGCACTCGACGTCGAATGGCATGACAACCCCAGCCACTTCGCGCTCATCCTGGTCGTGGCGGGCGTCAACGTGGTCCTCGGCGGCCTGGTCGCCCGCGCGTCGGCACGGCGGGGCGACGCGCGACTGCTCCTGGTCTCCCTGGTCTTCCTCAGCAGCGCGGGCTTCTTCCTCCTGCACGGGCTGACAACGCCGGGGATCTTCGTCGGGCTCACGCTCGGCTTCGAACTGGCCCAGCCCGTCGGGCTGACGATCGCGTCCGCCTTCGCCTTCGCGTCCGCGCTGCCGCTGGGGGCGGGCGCCGCGAGAGCCGTCCTGCGGGCCCGAGCCGTGCTGTGGGCGGGCCTGGCGGCCGCGCTGGCGGCCTTCGGGGTCGCATGCCTGGCACCCGGTCTCACGCCGCTGAGCGGGCCGCTGCCGCCCCACGGAGCGGGACTGGGGCCGTTCGCCCTCGTCGGCGTCGGGCTCTACGCGGCGTCGGCCCTCATGATGTTCCGGCTGCACCGCCGACGGCCGGCGGCGGTGCTGATCAGCCTCATCACGGCGTACGCCCTGCTGGCCGAGGCGATGGTCGCCGGGATGTCCCACCGCCTGTGGCACCTGTCGTGGTGGGAGTGGCACCTGCTGCTGACCTTCGCCTTCCTCTTCGTCGCGTACAGCGCCTACCTCCAGTTCCGCCGCGAGGGCGCGGCAGGGGGCCTGTTCGACGCGGTGGCGCTATCCGCGACCGCGCGCCGCGTGCAGGCCCAGTACGAGGAGGCGCTGGAGGAACTCGTCGGGCACCTGCGCCGCAGGACCGAGTCGGGCGTCCCCGTCGCCACCCGGCTCGCGGGACGGTTCCGGCTGACCGAGGGCCAGGCGGCGGTGCTCGACCGGGCGGGGGCCGCCCTGGCCGCGGAGCGCGACCTGTCGGAACGGCTCGGCGCGCTGGCCGACGTGGGCCGCCAGACCCGTGTCGGGCTTCCGGAGCCCGAACTGCTCGCCGGCGTGCTCGACCGGGTACGGCAGGCCTACGGCGACGTCCGGCTGAGTCTCATGCGGGACGGCCGCCTCACCCCCTACGGGGAAGGCCCGCCCGAATCCCCGCACACCGCCCTGGCCCTCGCCGAGGGGCGGGTGGTCCTGCAGGACGGGCGGGCGATCCATCCGGTGACCGTCAAGGGCAGGCTCGCGGGAGCCCTGTCCGTCCCCGCCGGGACGACGGCCCAGGACGAGGCGCTGGCGGCCGCCCTGGCCGGTCAGGTGTCCATCTCCCTGGAGAACGCTCGGCTCTACCGCGAGTCGAACACCCTGTTCCGTCAGTACATGTCGCCCGACGTGGCGGAGTCGCTGCTGGCCGACCCCGGCCAGGCCGCCCTCGGCGGCAGCCTCGTCGAGGTGACGGCCCTGTTCGCCGACCTGCGCGGGTTCACGTCCTTCTCCGAGCGCGTCTCCCCCGGCGAGATCGTCGAGATGCTCAACCGCTACCACTCCGCGGCGGTGCCGTGCGTGCTCGGCAACGGCGGCACGATCGTGCAGTTCGTCGGCGACGCGCTGCTCGCCCTGTTCAACGCCCCGGCGCGTCAGGAGGACCACGCGGCGAAGGCCGTACGAGCGGCCCTGGAGATGCAGGACGCGGCCGCCGAGGTGTCACGGCAGGTGGTGTCCGAGCAGGCGGCGGGGCGCATCCCTGCGGTGGAGTGGCCGACGTTCCGCGTCGGCGTGAACACGGGCACGGCCCTCGTCGGCAACATCGGCAGCCCGGAGTTCCGCGGGTTCAACGCGATGGGCGACGCGGTCAACGTCGCGGCCAGGCTCCAGGCGCTGGCGGAGCCGGGAACGGTGGTGATCGGTCAGGCCACCCGCGACCTGATCGGACCGGCCCGGGTCGTGCCGCTCGGCGATCTGTCGCTGAAGGGGAAGGCCAGGACCGTCCGCGCCTACCACCTGGTCGCGCTCGAAGGGAGCAACGGGTGATCAGTCCAGAGCCGGGAGAGTTCCTCGACCTGCTGACCGCCGAGGAGATCGACGACCTGCGCGCGGCCGGGCGTCCCCGCCAGTGGGAGCGCGGGACCACCGTGATGAACGAGGGGGAGACCGCCGACTGGGTCCTCGTGCTCACCTCCGGCCGGGTCAAGGTGTCGTCGCACACCGAGGGCGGAACCGAGGTCGTCCTGGCCATCCGCGGCCCGGGAGCGCTCCTGGGCGACATGTCGGCGCTCGACGGTCATCCGCGGTCGGGGACGGTGACGGCCCTGGAGCCCGTCGAGGGGATCGTGGTCCGCGACTTCCCCGACTTCCTGCGTCGGCACGGCCGCGTGGCCGTGCTGCTCATGCGGCTCATCGTGGGGCGGCTGCGGGACGCCGACCGCAAGCGGGTCGAGTACGGGGCCTACGACACCACGGGCCGGGTGGCGACGCGGCTCGTCGAGCTCGCCGAGCGGTACGGCGAGCCGGTCGACGGAGGGGTCCGGGTGGCCCTGCCGCTCTCGCAGGACGAGCTGGCCGGCTGGACCGGAGCCTCCCGCGAGGCGGTCAGCAAGGCGCTGCGGACGCTCAGGGACCGCGGGCTGATCGAGACCGGCCGCCTCCGGGTGGTCGTCCACGACCTCGACGAGCTACGGAGGCACGCCCGCTAGATCTTGATTCCGCCAGGTCAGGAGGCATCCTCGATGGTGATCCCCATCGCGCCGGCCAGGCTGTGGACGAGACCCCACGCGTCCTGACTCCTGATGACCGCTCCCCTGAGGCTCGTGACGCCGGCGATGCCCGCCAGCGTGCAGTCCGCGAACCTCGTGCCCTCCATCTTGGCGTTGGAGAACTGCGCACCCGTCAGGTCGCACCGCTCGAACCTGGCCCCGCGCAGGTCCGCGTCCTGGAAGTTCGCCTCCGTGAGCGTGCACTCGCGGAAGACGACGGTCCGGAACGCCGAGAACCTGAATCCCGTCAGGTCGGCGCGGCAGGCGTCGAAGACCACGTCGTGGAAGGCGCACTCCGACCAGGCCGCGCCCGTCAGCCTGCCGGCCGACACCACCGCGCGATGGACGGACGCGCTGCGGACCCTCATGTTCGACAGGTCGCAACGCCCCAGCTCCACGTCGGTGAACTCGGCCCGGTGCATCTCGGTGCCCGCGAAGGCCGTGTCCACGAGGCTGCAGCCCTCGAACTCGGGCGTTCGCACGCGCCGCGACGACAGGTCGAGGCTCTTGAAGAGCATCGCGCGATAGCTCCCGTCGTTCTCGAGGTCGTGCTCGGGGAGCCGGGCGGGTGTGAGGGAGGCGGGCACCTTCGGAGCCGCAGGCTCCTTCTGCCGCCGCCTCGCGGTCGGGGTGGGCATGCGGCCGGAGGCTGGCAGGCGCGTCCGCGCCTGTCAAGCGACGGGCCCTGGTGATCAGCAGTGCAGAATCGACGACATGGCCGTCGTCCCCCCGCAGCCGGGCTCACCCGAGTACGTCCGCGCCCTGCGCTACGCCTGGCGGGTCTGCTCGGTCGCCGGCCTCGGTCTCGTGCTCATCGGCGTGAGCTCCAGCACGCTCAACGTCGCGCTTCCCGAGGTCGTGAGGAACTTCGACGCCGGGCCCGTCGCGTCGAGCTGGATCCTGCTGGCGAACCTGCTGGCCAGCACGTCCACGCTGGTGCTCTTCGGCAGGGTGGCCGACCTGCTGGGCAGGCGGGAGGTCTACCTCCTCGGGTTCGCCCTGTACACGGGCGCGTCCCTGCTCGCCGGGTTCGCCCCCGACGTGGCGGTGCTCATCGCCATGCGCGCCGTCCAGGGACTGGGCGCGGCGATGATCCTCGCCAACGGGACGGTCATCGTCACCGACGCCTTCCCGCCCGATCGGTTGAGCCAGGGGATGGGCGTCTACATCGGGACGTTGTCGGTGGCCCAGCTCATGGGACCGACCCTGGGCGGCCTGATCGCGGACACGCTGGGCTGGCGCTGGATCTTCTGGGTCAACGTCCCGCCGGGGGTGGCCGCGCTCGTCTGGGGCCTGATCATCCTCAGGAAGGTCCCCCGGGGCCGCCGGGAGCCGGTGGACGTGCTCGGAAACCTGATCGTGTTCACCGCGCTCTCGGCGGCGCTGATCGCGATCAGCCAGGGCGCCCTGCTGCCCGGCCTGCTCGCCGCGGCGCTCGTCCCCCTGCTCGTGTTAGTCGAGCGGCGGGCGCGCCATCCGGTGCTCGACCTGACGCTGCTGGGCGGGCGGATGCTCGCCTTCGCCAACCTCGCCTCGCTCTGCAACGCCCTGGCACGGGCGTCCCTGATCCTGCTGGCCGGTCTGTACTTCCAGGCCGCGCGCGGCGTGGACGCCCTGACCGCCGGGCTCGGCGTGCTGCCCGTCCCGATCGGGATGACCCTGGCCTCTCCCATCGCGGGCGCGCTCGGCCGCAGGACGAACCCCGCCGTGCTCGCGATCGGCGGAGCCGCGGCCTCCGCCGCCGGCCTTCTCGTCCTGGCCCTGTCCGCAGGTGCGGCCACGCCGTACTGGGTGATCGGGATCGGGCTCTTCGTCGCCGGGTGCGGCAGCGGGACCTTCCTGACGGGCAACACCACCCAGGTGATGAGCGCGCTGCCTCCCGGAAGCCTCGGAGTCGTCAACGGCTTCCGGCTCATGATCATGAACGTCGGCGTCGTGCTCAGCGTGGCCACGACGCTCAGCGTGCTCTCCGCCTCCGTCGCCCCGGAGTTGCGCCGTCAGGTGTACGCGGGGACCCTCTCCCGGGTGTCCCCCGTGGCACTCCAGCAGCTCATGGCGGGGTTCCAGCGGACCTATCTGGTGTTGCTGGGGGTCGCCGCGCTCGGCGTCCTCTGCGCGGCCATCGCCTCGATGCCCGAGAGCAGGAGATCGACCCCGAACGCGTAGTAGTGCTCGACGTCCGGCTCGGCCTCGAAGCTCTTGCCGAACGCGACCATGTGCGGGTAGCGGTCCGACGGCAGCGACTCCAGTGAGAGCCGCTTCTGCCTGCGCCATTCCACGGCCTCGCTCGCCGTCAGCGACCGCGGGCATCCGGGCTCGTCCCCCACCAGCGCGAGGACTCCGTGGAGCAGGTGGGAGGAGATCAGGTAACCCTCCTCCAGGGTGAACCCGGCCTGTGCGAGCAGGCCGAGGGCGGTCTCGGTGGCGACCGTGAAGCTGCTCACGTGCTCCTTGTCGATCCCCGGGAACACGCCGACCATCGACGGATGCCTGCGCAGGACGCGGACGAGCGCCTCGACCATCGCGCGCAGCCGGGCGCTCCACGAGGCGCCGGGATCGAACGCCGGGGTCACCTCGGCGAGGACGTGGTCGGCGACTCCGTGGAGCAGCAGTTCCTTGTTCTTGAAATGCCAGTAGAGCGCCATCGGTGAGACACCCAGCTCATGCGCGAGACGCCTGATCGTGACGGCTTCGAGGCCCTCGGCGTCGGCGAGCTCGAGCGCCTTCTCGATCACGGTCAGTCGGGTCAGTTTCTCCGGTGCCATCGGCCGTTCCGTCCTCTTCCTCGCGGCGCTTGACAACTATACGCCGTACAAGGTCTCCTATGCACTGTACATGTACGCCGTACAGGTACTACGTATAAGAAGGAGATCCCAATGACGGGACGATGGTGGGCGCTGGTCGCGGTGGCGCTCGCGACGTTCATGACCTATCTGGACAACAACGTGGTCAACGTGGCGCTCCCGACCATCCAGCGCGACCTCGGGCTGACCATGTCGGGGCTGGAATGGATCGTGAGCGCCTACATCCTGGTGTTCGCGGGCCTGCTGCTCGTCGGCGGACGGCTGGCCGACGTGGTGGGCCTTCGCACGATGTTCTTCACCGGGCTCGCGGTCTTCACGCTCGCCTCCGTGGCGGCCGGGCTCGCCGGCGGCCAGGAGACGCTGATCGCGGCGAGAGCCGCACAGGGTGTGGGGGCCGCGCTGCTCGCGCCGACCTCTCTGGCCCTCCTTCCGGCGATCTTCCCCGATCCGCGTGAGCGCGGAACGGCCGTCGGCATCTGGAGCGCCGTGGGCGCGCTGGCGCTCGCCGTGGGCCCGCTCACCGGCGGTTTCCTGAGCGAGAACGCCCACTGGGGGTGGATCTTCCTCATCAACGCCCCCATCGGCGTCGTCACGGCTGCCATCGGGTTCCGGTCGATCCGGGTGCAGCGCGCCGCGACGGCGCGCACGGGGCTCGACCTGCCGGGTCTCGTCGCCTCCGCGCTGGCCCTGTTCGCCCTGACCTACGCGCTGATCGAGGGGGAGTCGCGCGGCTGGTCGTCGGCGCCCATCCTGGGCTCCTTCGCGGTGGCCGCCGTCGCCGCCGTCGCCTTCCTGATCGTCGAGTCCCGTACGGCCCGGCCGATGATCGACCTCACCCTGTTCCGTGAGCGGATCTTCAGCGGGGGGCTGCTCTCCATGGGCCTGTGGTCGTTCGGCGTCTTCGGCATCTACTTCTTCACCGCGCTCTACCTCCAGAGCGCACTGGGCTTCTCCCCGATCCAGGCCGGCGCGGGCTTCGTGCCGATGGCCCTGCTGATGGCGGTCGTCGCGACCGCCTCACCCCGGATCGCGGACCGCTTCGGCAGCGCCCGCACGGTCGCCGTCGGACTCGCGCTGATGGCCGCGGCGATCGGCGGCCTGTCGAGCGTGGGCGCGGGCGACGGATACCTCAACCTGCTCCCCTGGTTCCTGCTCTACGGAGCCGGCGCCGGGCTGCTCGTCCCGCTGACGAACGTGGTGCTCAGCACGATGCCCACCGCCAGGGCGGGCGTCGCCTCCGGTGTGCTCAATGTCTCACGCGAGGTCTTCGGCCTGCTCGGGATCACGATCCTCGGCGCGATCCTCAGCGCACGCGAGAACGTCGCCACGGGCGCCCCCCTGCAGCGGTTCCTGGACGCCTACCAGTTCACCCTGGTGATCGCCGCCGCCATCGTCCTCGTGGGCGTTCCGGTCAGCCTGTTCGCGCTGCGGCGCAGCCGTACGGCGGCGTCGGCGACGGACGGGAGCGACGGCGAGCCCGCCGCCCTCGAAGTGGTCGCCTGACCCTGTGGACGACCCTGTGCACGACCCTGTGCACGACAATGGGCGGATGCCACGCAGACTGGACCCCGCCCAGGTCCGACAGGCGCTCGACGCCCAGCTCGTCGATCTCGGGCGGCCGCCGTTCGAAGGTCCCGACGACGCCGTCGCCGACACGTGCGTACGGGTGGTCCTCGGGGTCTACAAGGCGGGACTCACCCCGCTCAAGGAGGCCGCCCGCTTCGCCGTACGGCACCTGCTGGAGCGGCTCGCGAGCCGGGCGCCGGGGCGGACGGTGGAGGTCCGGGTGCCGCCCTACGCGGCGGTCCAGTGCGTGGCAGGGCCCAGGCACACGCGCGGAACCCCTCCGAACGTCATCGAGACCGACCCGGCCACCTGGCTGGAGCTCGCCACCGGCGGGCTCTCGTGGTCCGACGCCGTCGCGGCCGGGCGGGTCTCGGCCAGCGGATCACGGGCCGACCTGTCGGAGCATCTCCCCCTGATGTGATCGCTGAGGTGATCGCGCCTGATCAGACCGCGTTCCCGGGCCGGGTGCCGCCCAGCTTCTGCTCCACGCACCGCTGGGCCGCCTCCTGGCTCGGGTAGAGCGAGGGGTCGAAGCACTCGCCGAGGTTCTTGCTGTGGTACCAGCTGTAGAGCAGGATCCCGGCGATCAGGCCCAGCAGCAGCGTGAGCACGCTCAGGCAGAGCCCGATGATCGCCCTGCGCTTGTTGGACTGCTTGACGATCCCGAGGATGCCGACGATGACCCCGGCGATCGCGACGAGCGTCCCGATGCCGCAGACGAGCAGCAACACGAGGCTGATGATGCCGAGGACGAGCGCCGCGGTTCCCAGCCCACCGCCGGGCCCCTGCTCCTGCCACGGGCCTCCGGGTCCACGGCCCTGCCAGCCCCCGCCGCCACCCGGAGGCGGCCACGCGCCGCCTCCGCCGGGAGGCCATCCGCCGCCCGGTGGCGGGCCCTGGGGCGGCTGTCCCGGCCCGTGGCCCCCCGGGGGCTCTCCTCCGCCCGGCTGCCCGGGTCCCGAGGGCTGCCAGGGGCCTCCGCCACCCGGCATCTGCCAGGACGGCCCGCCCGACGCCCCCGGCGTCCCACCGTGCGGCCCCCCGGCCGCGGAGCGGCGGCCCCCCTCTGGATCGGCCCGGTGGTTCTCCGGGGCACCCGGGGTCTGGTCGGGCTCGTCCAGTGTCGCCACAGTAGCTGTCTCCCGCTCAATATCTGGGCATGCCGGAAGCCCTAGGTTTCCGGGAATCGGCATGCCGACCAGGTGCGACACGGCAAAGCGTGGTCGATCGTTCCCTCGCGACTTGGCCACCCGCGTGTTCGAGCAGCATCGGGGCCGACCTAGACTCAAGTACGTGTTGAAGGGCGACGGCCGTCTCGGCCATGACCTCGACCCCAGGGATCGTGCACCTCAGGACGCCTGTGGCGTGTTCGGTGTGTGGGCCCCCGGGGAGGACGTCTCCAAACTCACCTACTACGGCTTGTACGCGCTGCAGCACCGGGGACAGGAGTCCGCGGGCATCGCCGTGAGCGAGGGCAGCCGCATTCTCGTCTACAAGGACATGGGCCTGGTGGCCCAGGTCTTCGACGAGTCGATCCTCGGGACCCTGCGCGGCCACCTGGCCATCGGGCACTGCCGCTACTCCACGACCGGATCGAGCGTCTGGGAGAACGCGCAGCCCACGCTGAGCTCCTCCGAGGGCGGCGGGCTCGCGCTGGCCCACAACGGCAACCTGATCAACACCGCCGAGCTGTCCGCACGGCTCCCCGCGGGCTCGATCAAGGCCACGACCGACACCGAGGTGCTGACCGCCCTGCTGGCGCAGGACGGCTCCCGGCCGGTGGAGGACGTCGCCGCGGAGCTGTTCCCCGAGGTCAAGGGCGCCTACTCCCTCGTGTGGATGAACGAGACCACGCTGTTCGCCGCCCGCGACCCCCAGGGCATCCGTCCCCTGGTGCTCGGCCGGCTGGCGGGCGTGTCCGGCCCCGCAGGGCCCGCGGCCCAGGAGAAGACCGGCTGGGTGGTCGCCTCCGAGACGGCGGCGCTGGACATCGTCGGCGCCTCCTTCGTCCGCGAGATCGAGCCCGGTGAGCTGCTGACGATCGACGAGCGCGGCGTCCGGTCGCGCCGGTTCGCGACCCCCGAGCCCAAGGGCTGCCTGTTCGAGTACGTCTACCTCGCGCGGCCCGACACCACGATCGCCGGGCGCGGCGTGCAGGCCACGCGGGTCGAGGTGGGCCGCGTCCTGGCACAGGAGCACCCCGTCGACGCCGACCTCGTGATCCCGACGCCCGAGTCCGGCACGCCCGCCGCCATCGGGTACGCCGAGCAGAGCGGCATCCCCTACGGCCAGGGCCTGGTGAAGAACTCCTACGTCGGCCGGACGTTCATCCAGCCGTCGCAGACCATCCGGCAGCTCGGCATCCGCCTCAAGCTCAACCCGCTCCGCGAGGTCATCGAGGGCAAGCGGCTGGTCGTCGTCGACGACTCGATCGTCCGCGGCAACACCCAGCGGGCGATCGTCAAGATGCTCCGCGAGGCCGGCGCCGTCGAGGTCCACGTCCGGATCTCCTCGCCTCCGGTGGCCTGGCCGTGCTTCTACGGGATCGACTTCGCCACCAGGGCCGAGCTGATCGCCGGCTCACTCTCAGTGGAGGAGATCCGCACCTCGCTGGGGGCCGACTCCCTCGGCTACATCTCGCTCGAGGGGCTCACGCGGGCGACCACGATCCCCGCCGACCGGCTCTGCCGCGCCTGCTTCAACGGTGAATACCCGATCGCGATCGACCAGGACAGGGTCGGCAAGTACGTCCTGGAGGCTCAGCGATGACGAGTTACGCCGCCGCCGGCGTCGACATCGACGCGGGCGACCGCGCCGTCGAGCTGATGAAGTCGCGGGTGGCCCGCTCGCACCGGCCCGAGGTCGTCCACGACGTCAGCGGGTTCGCGGGGCTCTTCGACGCCTCGGCCTTCCTCCGCTACCGCCGCCCGCTCCTCGCCACCTCGACGGACGGCGTCGGAACCAAGGTCATGCTGGCCCAGCGGCTCGGCAAGCACGACACCATCGGCATCGACCTCGTGGGCATGGTCGTGGACGACCTCGTCGTCTGCGGGGCCGAGCCGCTGTTCATGACCGACTACATCGCCTGCGGCAAGGTCGTCCCCGAGCGCATCGCCGACATCGTCGGCGGCGTCGCCGAGGGGTGCCGCCTCGCGGGTTGCGCCCTCATCGGCGGCGAGACCGCGGAGCACCCGGGCGCGATGGGGCCGGACGAATACGATCTGGCCGGCGCGGGGACCGGCGTCGTCGAGGCGACGGAACTGCTCGGACCCGACCGGGTGAAGCCGGGCGACGTCGTGCTCGCACTGGCGTCGAGCGGAATCCACTCCAACGGATATTCGCTGGTCAGGCACGTCATCGCGAGCGCCGGGCTGGGTCTCGACCAGGAGATCCCCGAGTTGTCGCGGACGCTGGGCGAGGAACTGCTCGAGCCCACCCGCATCTACGCCCTCGACTGCCTGGCCCTCATCCGCGAGACGGAGGTGCACGCCTTCGCCCACATCACCGGCGGAGGCCTGGCGGCCAACCTGGCCCGCTCGCTTCCTCCGACGGCCGACGCGCTGCTGAACCGCGGATCCTGGACCCCTCCGGCGATCTTCGACGTCCTTGCCGGCCACGGCGCCGTTCCGCAGGCCGAGATGGACAAGACGTTCAATCTCGGTGTGGGGATGTGCGCGATCGTCCCGGCCGCGGAGGCAGACAGGGCGACGGCGCTGCTCTCCGAGCGTGGAGTGCCGGCCTGGGTGCTCGGCGAGATCGTCGAAGGCACCGGCGAGGCCCGGTTCGCCTGATCGCGAGCCGACCATGACCGGCATGGCGAAATCACGTCCCGGGCACGTGGCCCGGGGCGCTGCGCCTCACACCAGACAGGACGAAGGCACCCGGCGGGAAGATTCTCCCGCCGGGTGTCTCACCTGGCATTCAGAGCGGGATCAACGGCGGCCGGAGCGGCCGTTGTCGCCGTCATCCTCGTCGCCGTCGACGTCCGCGTAATCGGCATAGCGATCAGCCAGCTCGTCGTAAGGGTCATGCTCGTCACTGCGGCCGGAATCGTCCTCATCCACGACTCCGAGCTCCGCGCGCAGGCGCTCAAGATCCGTGCCGCCGCTGTTGTACTTCAGCTGGCGGGCGACCTTGACCTGCTTGGCCTTGGCTCGGCCGCGCCCCATTGGCTCGACCCCCTCATGCGGGGTCGTGCCCGACCCCTCGTCGCTAACGCACCGCGCACCGACGCCACCTGACTTCAGGCGCCAGTCTCTCGTTCGCCTATTACCGTACCTGTTTTACGCGCTGCTCGGTACGTCGTACGGACGTCGCCGGTCAGCGGCGGAGCCAAATGCCCCTCAGACGTCCTATTTCGGACATTCTGCGCTCCGCCAGCCTATCCGCTGCCGCGCTCGGAGGGACGCCTTCCTCCTCAGCCAACTTAAAGATCTTCGATGTGGTGTCGAAGATCCGCGCCGCCCTGGCACGCGCCCGGGCCATGTTGAAGCCCTCGATCTCGTCGGCGACCTGGATGACCCCTCCGGAGTTCACCACGTAGTCGGGGGCGTAGGCGATTCCACGCTCGGCGAGCTGCTTGTCCACGCCGGGGTGGGCGAGCTGGTTGTTCGCGCCGCCGCACACGATCTTGGCGTTGAGCCTGATCACGGCAGCGTCGTCCAGGGCGCCGCCGAGGGCGCAGGGGGCATAGACGTCGATGTCGGCCGAGGAGAGCGCGACGGCGTCCGCCACGACGTGGACCGAGGGGTGGCGCTGCCGTACGCGATCGACGGCGCTGTCGTTCACGTCACAGATCACGACTTCGGCGCCTTCGTCGATCAGGTGATCGACGAGCCGGTGACCCACCTTGCCGACACCCTCGACGCCGACACGCCTGCCCTTCAGCGACGGCGTGCCGTACACGTGCTCGGCCGCGGCGCGCATGCCCTGGAAGACGCCGAAAGCGGTGAGGATCGAGGAGTCTCCCGCGCCTCCGTGCTCTTCGGTCCGCCCGGTGACGTAGGAGGTCTCCCTGGCGACGACGTCCATGTCCTCGCTGTAGGTGCCCACGTCACAGGCGGTGTAGTAGCGGCCGCCGAGCGACTCGATGAACCGCCCGTAGGCCCGCAGCAGCGCCTCGCTCTTGTCCTTCGACGGGTCGCCGATGATCACTGCCTTGGCGCCGCCGAGGTCGAGCCCGGCGAGGGAGTTCTTGTACGCCATGGCGCGTGAGAGATTGAGCACATCGGCCAGGGCGGCCTGCTCATTGCCGTAGGGATAGAACCGGGTACCCCCCAGTCCCGGCCCGAGGGCGGTGCTGTAGATCGCGATGATCGCGTGCAGACCGCTGCGTTCGTCTGAGCAGAACACGACCTGCTCATGCTTACCTGAGTGGACGACCGGGCTGGGGTCCTTTTGAGAAAGCCCGAAGACGTCAGTCACGGTGGTGACTCCTGATCGCCTATGTACGCCGCCTCGTTGCGGCGATTCCTTCCCAGCTTAGCGACGCCATTGCAAAGTGATCATGGAAAATCAGGACAGTGCGCCACATCTCCGCGTCGGCGTGGCACGATTCTCGTGTGCTCCCCTACGCCGCCTACCTCCGTGTGTACGAACCGTTGACGGCCTTCGCCCCACGAGACCAGGAGATGTGGACCGGTTACGCCGAATCCCGGGACCGGCCGCGCAGGGCTCACGCACTGGAAGTCGAGCACGGGGAGTCCGTCCGGAGGCTCATGTTCGTGCCGCCGATGCCGGCTCCCGAGCAGGAGAGCGCCAACGCGTACCTCCGCCGCCTGGGCGACACCCTCTACGTCTGCCCGTGGCAGAGCAGGCTGCGGTCCTGGCTGGCGTTCACCACGTTCCGGGGCAGCATGTCGATCAAGCTGTCGGACCGGTTCGTCCCCCAGAACGTCGCCGAGCGGACGGCGGACGCCTTCGACCGGTTCAAGCGGTACGAGCACTCGCTGAGGACCCACATCCGGACGAGCACCTGGCACGTCCCGACCTCGTGGTTCGTGCCGTTCGACTCGGCCGAGCGCTGGCTGGTCCTCGGTGCGGAGCAGGGCGAGAGCCCGGAGCCGGCCGTGCAGACGACGACGGCGCCGCCACGGAACATGCTCTACGTGACGTCGATGGCCCAGGCCCGGCGCAGGGTCGCCAGGGCGCTGGTCGTGATCCGCAGGCATGTCGGCCAGGTCACCACGCTCGGCGAGGTGGAGGAGGTCGGCCGGTGGCTCGAGGAGTTCCACCCGCACTCGCTCGTGGAACTCGACTACGGCGGCCTCGTCCATCTCATGGACGACGAGACCCTGCAGAACGACCAGTCCGTCGCCGAGGTGGCCACAGCCCTCGGCGGTTTGGACAACGGTCAGGAAGAACTTGCCTTCGCGATGTATCAGCGGGTCATAGTCCGCTGGAGATCAGTTCAAGCCCTTCAATTCGCAAACTGACGGTAAAGACAGGTCTGTGACCTGCCAAATCAGGTCACGGAACCTTCGATCTCACATCTACGAACTGAGTAGTTTGCCGTTTTCACTGCGATACCACGAAACGTGTCGCTAGAATCACCGAGCGTGACAACAACGCGTGGTCGAGACGTTGCGCCCAGAGGGCTCGCCAATCGCACTACGTGCCTGTATGGTCACATCGGGTGATGCCGCAAATGATCCTAGAAACCGCACCTTATGGATCTTTGGGGGACATCCGTGACAAGCGCACAAAAGTCGCAGGATCGCTGTCGCCGGTCCACACGGAGGAGAGGCCGCACAAATGTCAGCTCGTACACCCGAGGCCGAGCCATTGCTCACCCCGGCGGAGGTCGCAACCATGTTCCGCGTCGACCCCAAGACCGTGACCCGGTGGGCGAAGGCGGGCAAGTTGACATCCATCCGCACGCTCGGCGGACACCGGCGCTACCGGGAGACCGAGGTCCGGGCGCTGCTCGCGGGGATACCGCAGCAGCGTTCCGAGTAGGCCACCCGGGCATCGCCGAAGCAGGGGGGAAGAAAGGACGCGCTCGCGTCACAGATGTGAGCGCGTCGACCACACGCCCCGTGGCCACCATGGGTCACGGGAAGGTGTGGGTGGGCGCCGCCCGCCCGGCGCCTCCCCGGCACACAACCCGCCGATCGGCCCCACCCGTCACCGGTCGGGCCGCCGCCCCGGATGTTCGAGTAGATGTTCCGCGTCGCGGTCATGACGTGCCGCCACCTCGAGCAGGGCGACCAAGTGGTCCATGAGGAGTCGTTCCAGCTCGGGCCGGTCGATGTCCCGATGCTCGAGCCAGTCGAGCCCCGCCGTCTCCACTGACGCGATCCACGATCTCAGGGTGATCCGGAGCACGGGACCGGGCACGCCCACGTGAAGCCGGTTCATGACGAGCCGGAAGAGGCGTTGCCGTACCCCGTCGACGATCTCGCCGATCTCCCCCGCCCGGTTCGCCGGGCCACCTCTGAGCAGCGCCGCGAAGCCCGCCGCATGCTCTTCCACGAAGTCGAAGTACCGCGCCAGTCCACGCGACAACTCGTCGAGAGGGCTCCCGCCTTCCTGTGGTCTGAGCCGGGCCTCGAGTTCCGCCGCCGCACTGCGAAGCGCCGCCACATAGAGCTCCTGCTTGCCGCCGAAGTAGTGATAGACGAGCGCTCGAGAGGCTCCCGCCGCCGCGGCGACGTCGTCTATCGAGACATCTTCGGCGTCATGCCTGCTGAACAGTTCCAGCGCGGCAGCGATCAGTTCCTCGCGCCTGCGGTCGACGGTGAGCCGGCGCCGCGCGGGGCGCGCTCCGGCCCCCCGCTCGGGGTCGTCTCCGGCCTGGGATGTGGCACCCACAGATCGCACACTATCGGGTCATCCCGGCATCACGACGCTAGTTGATCAAGATGCGATGTGGAAGGATCCATAATTTCCTCCGTCAGACGTTCGCGCTGGCCACAGGCTCGTCAAGGGCGTGAGAGCGCTCTTTGGGGCATGCGAACAGACCGGAAAGAAGCAACACAACTGTGAGCGGCCCGTACCCTACGGGCAACTCGATCGTTTGTTGTGTCAGGTGCACGTCCACGCATCGTGGGGAGAACCATGTCAGGACCGTCCATGCAGACCACTGCCCGGAACGACGTCGCGGGTTCGCTGCCCGACGGTGGCCTGGACGTCGGGTTCAGTCCGCGGCCACGACCGACGATCCGCAACGTGGCCGAGCGTGCCGGCGTCTCGAAGTCGCTGGTTTCCCTCGTGCTCAGAGGTTCGTCACACGTCAGCGAGCATCGCCGGGAGGCGGTCCTGCAGGCCGCCAGAGAGCTCGGCTATCGGCCCAACGCCGTGGCCCGCAGCCTGGTCGAGGGCCGGACCCACCTCGTGGGAGCCCTCGTGGCCGATCTCCACAACCCTTTCTACGCCGAGTTCCTCGACGGTCTCCAGGAGAGCCTGCACGGGGACGGCCTCCGCCTGCTGATCGGCAGCGGGCGCTGGGATCCCGCATTCGAGGACGAGGCCGTGGAGGCCTTCCTCGAACTCCGGGTCGACGGTCTCGTGCTGCTGGGCGTCGCCCCCTCGAGTTCGACGCTCGCCGAGGCCTCCGCGTACACGCCCACGGTCGTGATCGGCGAGCGCGACGTCTCGCTCGGCGGCGTCGACATCGTCGTGGACGACGACCAGTTAGGCGCCCGCCTCGCGATCGACCACCTGGTCGAACTCGGTCACCGGCGCATCGCCCACATCGAGGGCACTCCTTCCTCCGCGGCGCGGTACCGCTGCGAGGGTTACCTGGTGGCCATGCGCCGCCACTCACTCGCGCCGTACATCATGGTCGAGCACGGGGACTTCACCGAGGAGGGCGGGCGCCGCGCCGCGCTCGCGCTGCTGGCGCGCGAACCACGCCCGACCGCCATATTCGCGGCCAACGACATCGTGGCCATGGGCGTCCTGACCGCGGCGAGCGAGCTGGGCCTGCGCGTCCCCGAGGACCTGTCCGTCGTCGGCTACGACAACACCCACCTCGCGGCGGTCAACCACATCTCGCTGACCAGCGTCGACCAGCCCCGCAAGGCCATGGGCCGTTCGGCCGCCGCTCTGCTCAGCGACCGCATCACCGAGCCGGGCAAGGCCGCCCGCCTCCGCCAGGTGACCCCCCAGCTGATCGTGCGCCGAAGCACCTGCCCCGTTCCAAGCGACTCCCAAAGCTAGGTCAACCGCCGACGTGTCGCATCGCGGACGGTGTTGACTCCCACTGTGACGCCGACCCCCGGCGGGTCGCAGACATCGGGGGGACCCGCCAGGTCGGCGACCATTTCCACGATCATCGGGGGGATTCATGCGTGATCCGGAGTTGGTCTCCTGCGCCCAGCGGGCGGCGGGAGAGCTCGAGCGGGCGTGGGCCTACTGGCGGGAGACGCGGGGACTGCACGGCGAGGACATCGCCGAGTCCGTGGCGAGCTACGTCGCCCATTCGATCGACCATCCGTGGGGCCGGCCGCGAGTGGTGCTGGGGCTCGACGCGGAAGATGCCCGCGAGTTGGCCGCCCTCTTGCACAGGCAAGAGATACCGGAGCCTGCTTGGGAGACTCGTTTCACGGCATAACGGTCTGATTACGCCCCTTCTACACGTAGGTTAGGAAGCGACAGACCTCGTGAAGGGATCTTGCCGTGACCAGTCGACTACTCGTCGCCGCAGCTCTCGCCCTGGCCGGACTGGGAGCCGCCTCCTGCGGCGGCGCGGCGGGTTCGGGCACGGCCAAGGCCGCCACGGAGCCGGTGGCCGCGACGTCCCAGGTCACGGGGGTGACCAAGCAGAACGCGGCCCCGGCCGCGGTCCCGTCCTCCAAGGCCCCGCTCAGCAAGAAGAAAACGCCTCTCCCTCTCTCCGGCAAGGTCATCGTGATCGACCCCGGCCACAACGGGGGCAACTTCAAGCATCCCGAGATCATCAACAAGCAGGTGAACGTCCTCACCCAGTGGAAGGCCTGTGACACCACGGGGACGTCGACCAACGACGGGTACTCCGAGGCCGCGTTCACCTGGGACGTCTCGAACCGGCTGGCCAAGATTCTCAAGGCCAAGGGCGCCACGGTGAAGCTCACCCGCAAGAACAACACCGGTGCTGGGCCGTGTATCACGCAGAGGGCCGCGATCGGCAACCAGGCGAAGGCCAACGCCGCGATCTCCATCCATGGGGACGGCGCCCCGGCGAGCGCGCACGGCTTCCACGTGATCATGCCGCAGAAGATCCACGGCCCGGTCGACCCGGTCGTGGGCACCTCCCAGAAGCTCGGCATCGCGGTCAGGAACGCGTTCCACTCGGGGACGGGCCTGCCGTACTCGACCTACATCGGCAAGAACGCGCTCGACTACCGTAAGGACCTCGGCGGCCTCAACCTTTCGACCGTTCCCAAGGTCTTCATCGAGTGCGGGAACATGCGCAACGCGAGCGAGGCGGCCAAGTTCAAGAACGCCAAGTTCCGGCAGCGCATCGCCGAATCCCTCGCCAAAGGCCTCCAGAACTACCTCACCTGAGCCTCTCTTCCCCGGCACCTCGGCGTGATCATGCACAGATTCGTGGATGTGCGCCGTGACCTGCGCATTCTCCAGTCGTGATCATGCGCGGATTCGTCCGCACGCGCTCTGACCTGGCGCTTTCCTCGGCGTGATCATGCAGGGAGCGGTGCGAAGTCAATCCGGGTCGTTTGGCATGATTCGGCGTATGGATTACCTGCTTCCCCGCCCCAAGCTGGTCGAAAAGGCGCCGGGATCGTTCGAGCTCGCGCCGGGCGCCGGCGTCTCCGGTCCCGCCCATCTCGTCGACTCCGTACGGACGGCCCTGGCCGTACTGGACCTGCGACGGGCCGAGACGGCGGCGGTGCGGGTGGAGCAGGACCCCGAGCTGGGGGACGAGGCCTACCGGGTCACCGTCACGACGGAATCGGTGCTGATCGTCGCGGGCGGTCCGGCGGGCGCCTTCTACGCAGGGCAGACGCTGAGGCAGCTTCTGCCCGCCGACGCGTTCCGGTCGGCGCGGTTGCCCGGAACCGTGTGGACGCTGCCCGCAGGCCGCATCGAGGATGCTCCCGGCTTCTCCTGGCGAGGCGCCCACATGGACGTCTCCCGGCATTTCCTGCCCAAGCGGGACGTGCTGCGGATGATCGACCTGCTGGCGCTCCACAAGCTGAACCGGCTCCATCTCCACCTGGTCGACGACCAGGGGTGGCGGGTCGAGAGCCGGGCGTTCCCGCTGCTGCACGAGGTCGGGTCCCACCGGGCGCAGACCACGACCAGCCCCTTCGGCGAGGAGTCCACCTTCGACGGACTGCCACACGGCGGGTACTACACGCTGACCGACCTGGCGGAGATCTCCGCCTACGCGCGGGCGCGGGCGGTCACGATCGTCCCCGAGATCGACGTGCCGGGCCACGCGTCGGCGATCCTGGCCGCCTATCCGTCCCTTGGCGCCAAGCCCGGCGAACCGTACGACGTCCTTGACCGCTGGGGCGTCTCGCCGGCGATCCTGTCGCCCCTGCCCGCCACCGTCGAGTTCCTGGCCACGGTGTTCGACGAGATCATCGGCGCGCTGGGCTCGGTGCCGTACTTCCACATCGGCGGGGACGAGTGCGTGCTGGACGACTGGGAGGCGTCCCAAGAGATCCGCGCGTACCAGGCGGAACTCGGCCTGGAGACGCCCGGCGACCTGCACGCCTGGTTCCTGAGGCGGCTCGCGGACGTGCTGGCCGAGCGCGGCAGCCGTGCCGTCGTGTGGGATGAGGCGTTCGTCAGCGGCATGTTGCGGCAGGACACGATCGTCATGCCATGGCGCGGCGAGGGCGTCGGCCGCCGCGCGGCGAGCGCGGGGCACGACGTGGTCGCCACGCCCGTCTTTCCGATGTACTTCGACTACGCCGAAGCCGCCTCTGAGGAGGAGCCCGTGGCGATCGGCGACACGGTCACCGTCGAGGACGTCGCCGAGTTCGCCCCGGCACCCGCCGAGTGGACGCCGGACGAGCGTGGCCGGGTGCTCGGTGCGCAGTTCCAGCTGTGGAGCGAGCGCATTCCCGACAGCCGCACGCTGGACTATCGCGCGTGGCCCCGCGGTTGCGCCGCCGCCGAGATCACCTGGACCGGTGGGCCTGCCGTACACGCGGAGTTCCTGCAGCGACTCGACGCCCATCTCGTACGGCTGGACGCCGCCGGGGTGGAGTATCGGCCCCTGGCCGGCCCTCGTCCGTGGCAGCGAGGCGGGACGGGCTGGCGCCGGCATCGGCCGGGGGTCGTGCTCGTGCACGAGGTGATGAGCCACCTCGACGAGATGACGCACTCGGCCGAGTCCACCCGGCCCAGCATGTGACCTGTACGTGCATGATCACGGCAGAGGTTGGTGCAGGTCGCGGGGGGTTTGCGCGAGCCTGTGCATGATCACGGGTGGAAGTGGCGGAGGCGGAGGCTGTTGGTGACGACGAACGCGCTCGACAGGGCCATGGCGGCGCCGGCGATCATTGGGTTGAGCCAGCCGGCCGCCGCCATCGGGAGCGCGGCCACGTTGTAGGCGAAGGCCCAGAAGAGGTTGCCTCTGATGGTCCTGAGCGTCCGGCGAGACAGTCGGACGGCGTCCGCGGCGACGCGGAGGTCGCCACGCACGAGGGTCACGTCGGCGGCCTCGATCGCCGCGTCGGCCCCGGTGCCCATGGCGAGCCCCAGGTCCGCCTGGGCCAGGGCCGCCGCGTCGTTGACCCCGTCGCCGACCATGGCCACCACTCGGCCCTCGGCCTGGAGGCGCTTGACCACGTCGACCTTGTCGGCGGGCAGCACCTCGGCGATCACCCGATCGACGCCCACGGCCCGCGCCACGGCGTCGGCGGCGGCGCGGTTGTCCCCGGTCAGCAGGATCGGGTCGAGCCCGAGATCCCGCAGATCCCGTACGGCTCTCGCCGACGTCTCCTTGATCGTGTCGGACACGACGAGGACGCCCCGGGGCACGCCGTCCCAGCCGACGACCACGGCCGTTCCTCCCGCGGTCTCGGCGGCGGCAAGCGCCTCCTCGATCACGGGCGGCAGGTGCCGGGTCCCCGCGAGCAGCGCCCGGCGACCGGCCAGCACCACGCGGCCCTCCACGACGCCCCGGACGCCGAGGCCGGGGATGTTCTCGAACGCGTCGACTGCGGGGAGCCGATGACCCGCCTCGCGGGCGGCGTCGGAGACGGCCCGGGCGACGGGATGCTCCGACGCGTGCTCGACGGCTCCCGCCATCCGCAACACGTCCTCGGCCGACTCGCCCCCGGCGGGGACGACCGAGGTCAGGGACATGCGGCCGGTGGTCACCGTCCCGGTCTTGTCGAGCACCACCGTGTCGATCCTCCGCGCCCGTTCGAGCACCTCGGGTCCCCTGATCAGGATGCCGAGCCGCGCGCCACGGCCCGTGCCGACGAGCAGGGCCGTCGGCGTCGCCAGGCCGAGCGCGCACGGGCAGGCGATGATCAGCACGGCGACGGCCGCGGTGAAGGCGTGCACCGCCCCGGCACCCGCGGCGAGCCAGGACACCAGTGTGGCGGCCGCCAGCACGATCACGACGGGCACGAAGACGCCGGAGACCCGGTCGGCGAGGCGCTGGACCGCGGCCTTGCCCGACTGGGCCTCGGCGACGAGGGCCGCGATGCGGGCGAGCTGGGTGTCCGCGCCGATCCGTGTGGCGCGGACGACGAGCCGTCCGCTCTCGTTCAGCGTGGCCCCCGAGACCGTGTCACCCGGTCCGACCTCGGCCGGCACCGACTCTCCGGTGAGCATCCCGGCGTCGACGGCCGACACCCCGTTGACGACGACGCCGTCCGTGGCGATCTTCTCGCCGGGCCGTACGACGAACTCGTCGCCGACCCGCAGCGACTCGATCGGGACGCGGATCTCGGCGTCCTGCCGGATCACCGTGACGTCCTTGGCCCCGAGCTCCATCAGCTCGCGCAGCGCGCTTCCCGCGCGGCGTCTGGCCCTCGCCTCGAAGTGACGCCCGGCCAGGATGAACACCGTCACTCCGGCCGCCACCTCGAGATAGGTGTGACCTCCCGCCGGCCCGGCGAGCAGGGCCCACCACGACCAGGCGTACGCGGCGAGGGTGCCCAGGGAGATCAGGGTGTCCATCGTCGCGGCCCCGTGCCGGAGGTTGACCCAGGCGGCCCGGTGGAACGGCCGGCCGCCGTACGCGACGACGGGCGTGGCGAGCGTCAGGGAGAACCACTCCCATCCGGGGAACCGGAACGCCGGGACCATCCCCACCGCGATGACCGGGACGGCCAGCAGGAGGGACAGGATCAGGCGCTCCTCCAGCGGGTCGGGCGGCGCGGCGGACTCGGTCTCGGGCAGCGCGGCGGAGTAGCCCGCCTTCTCGATCTGGGCGATCAGCTCGCGATGGTCGAGATGGTCGGGGAAGACCACGCTGGCCTTCTCCGTGGCGTAGTTGACCGCCGCGCTCACGCCGTCGAGCTTGTTGAGCTTGCGCTCGATCCGGCCCGCGCAGGAGGCGCAGGTCATGCCGCCGATCTCGAGCTCGATCCGCGCTGTCATGTCTCCTCCGGGCCCGGGCCGCGAGAGCCGGCTCAGGCGACGATCTCGTAACCGGCCTCCTGGACGGCCAGCCGTACCGCCTCGTCGGCGACTCCCTCACCGGCGACGTCCAGCCGTCCGCTCGCCAGGTCGACCTCCACGCCGGTGACTCCGGCGACCTCGCCGACCTCCTCCTTGACGGAGCTGACGCAGTGGCCGCACGTCATGCCCTGGACGGTGTAGGTCTTCACGCTCATGTCCATCCTCCCGGTACAGATACCCCCCAAGGGTATGCCATACCTCAGGCGGAAGTGCCGATGACCTGGCCGATCGACGTGTGTCCCTGACGCCGGACCCGGCGGGCGAGCTCGCGGTGGATCCTCGACGCCCACAGCGGGCCCTCGTAGATCAGGCCCGTGTAGCCCTGGACGAGGCCGGCGCCCGCGCACAGCCGGTCCCACACGTCGTCGGCGCTCTCGACGCCGCCCACGGACACGATCGTCAGCCGGTCGCCCACCTTCTTGTGCAGCCGCCTCAGCACCTCGAGCGACCGCTCCTTGAGCGGCCGGCCCGACAGGCCGCCCGTCTCGGTGCTGGCGACCCCGGCCCGGCTGATCGTGGTGTTGGTCGCGATGATCCCGGCGAGGCCGAGATCCACGGCGAGTTCCGCGACCGCGTCGACGTCCTCGTCGGCCAGGTCGGGAGCGATCTTCACCAGCAGCGGGGTCCGTCCCGCCACCTCCTTGACCGCGGTCAGCAGAGGCCGCAGCAGCTCGACCGCCTGCAGGTCGCGCAGCCCCGGCGTGTTCGGCGAACTCACGTTGACCACGAGGTAGTCCGCGAGAGGCGCGAGCAGCCGGGCGCCGGTCACGTAGTCCTGTACGGCCTCCGCCTCCGGCACCACCTTGGTCTTGCCGATGTTGACCCCGACGACGGAGGGGATCACACGGGGCCTGCGGAGCCGCGCGGCGGCCGCCGCCGCGCCCTCGTTGTTGAAGCCCATCCGGTTGATGATCGCCCGGTTGCCCACGAGCCGGAAGAGCCGGGGCCGGGGGTTGCCGGGCTGCGCCCGGGCGGTGATCGTGCCCACTTCGACGTGGCCGAAGCCGAAGGCGGTGAGCGCCTCGACGCACCTGGCGTCCTTGTCGAACCCCGCGGCGAGCCCGAGCGGCCCGGGGAAGCGGACGCCGAAGGCCTCGACTCTGAGGGAGGGGTCGCGCGGGGCGAGCAGGGCGTGCAGCACCTGCTTCAGGACGGGGAGCGCGGAAAGGACGCGGAGCAGCCTCATCGTCAGATGGTGGACGGCCTCCGCGTCGAAGCGGGTCAGGACCTGCGTGAACACGAATCGATACATCGCGGCCAGACTATCGCCCGCGTCAGTTGAGGCCGGGGTTCACCTCCATGCTCATGGGCGTCGTGTCCTCGGGCAGGCCGCGGATGGTCAGCTCACGATCGAACTCCAGGAGCCGGAGCAGGCGCAGAACCAGCGAGGACGGGCGGACGACGGTCATCGTCCCGCCGCACCCGCGCGCCCGCTGGTGGATCCAGACCAGCGTCCTGCAGCCCGAACAGTCGATGAAGCCGACACCCGACAGCTCGAGGTCGATGTGCCCGGGGCGGTACGCCCAGAGGGCTTCGGAGACGCACACCCGCAGCTCCCCTGCCCCCTCCGCATCGAGATCGCCCCGGACCGCCATCGAGATTCCGCCGTCAGACGGCGTGATCTGGATTCGCAACATCACGCGGGCCCTGTTCGCCCAGCAGTTCGGCCGCCAGGTCGGAGACTCTCCGCCTGCTGTCCCTCGCCTGCTTGCGCAGGCCGGTGAACGCCTGAGTGGCCGTCAGGTCGTGCTTGCCCATGAGGTAGCCGATGGCGCGCTCGATGACCACGCGGTAGTCGAGCGCATACTGCAACTGGTCGGCGAGCACCGCCTTCTCGTCCGCCTCGATCGAGGCCACCAGGACCTGCTCGATCACATGCGCGTACGCGTGGAGCGCCTGGACGTCGGAGTCCTCCCAGTCGTGCGGAGTGTCCTGGTAGACGTTCAGCGTGCCCACGGGCACCCCGCCCAGCCTTATGGGGACGCCCGCCACCGCCCGCACCTCGGGGTGCAGCAGTTCGGGCAGGTCGGGCCAGCGCGGATCGCTCCTCACATCGACGGTGGTCACCTCGGTGTCCCCGGCGTAGGCGGCGACGCAGGGCCCCTGGCCCGTCATCGCCTGCGCGTGCTCCAGGCTGCGGCCGCGCTCGTCGGTCGCGAAGAGGTACCGGAGCGTGCGGTCCTCCTCGGCGAACATCAGACCGGCCCCCGAATATCCGAAGATCCGATCGACGACCTGCACGATGCGCTCGAGGTGCTGCACGATCCCGGTCGCCGTCGTGTTCTTCTGCAGACGGCGCAGACTGGCGACAAGCGCCTCCGGATCGATATGGGTCATTCCATTTCCTCTCGTGAACCTCACCTCAGCGCCGGCGCGGTCGCGGAGAGTTGGCGACTCGGCCATCACACCTGCCCAGACGGGGAGGAATCAGTCCTGCCCTCGGCGAGAACCCGCAGGACGATCACCATGAGCTCACCCAGACACGAGCCCGTCTGCACCGCCGCGGGGCCCCACTCACGCCCGATCCGGGCGTAGAAGTCGAGGACGCCGATGAGTTCCGCGTCCTCGACGAGCGGCACGGACATGACGGCCCGCACCGGCATGGCGTGCGCCGCCACATGGGGGAATCCCAGCGGGGTCGCCGCATGAAGATCGTTGATCGCGACGAGATCGCCGCGGACCGCGCTCGCTATGGCCGGGCCGTCCCCGACGGACTCCTGCGCGGATTCCAGCGCGATGCCGTCGTCGTCCGAGGCACCGACCGCCCGCAGGCGATCCTGCCCGTCGAGCAGCATGAGAGCGGCTCCGTCGACCCCGAAGAGGTCGGCCATGCCGACGAGAACGTTCTCGAGAACCACTGGCGCCTGTGCCATGACATGCCATCTCCATGAGAGAACGGCCGCGGACACAGGGCGGATTGAGCACAACCCTAGTGGGCCGCCGACGGCACAGGCGAGGCGAACCCGACTTTGTTTCACGCTACGACGACGACCGCCCCGGAGCGCGGATGCGCTCCGGGGCGGTCGTGATGCCGAGCCGGACCGGTCGGAGACCGGGTTCGTGAAGTCGTCCGGCGAAGGCCGCGGGAGGGGGTCGGTCCGCGAGCCGGTTGGACCTGGTTAGTGCTTGGCCTTCTTACCTTCCGGCGTCACGGCGTACCACTCGCCGCCGAAGTCCTTGACGTCCTGACCCTTGACGTCGCCGGCCTTCTCGTCCTTGGCGTAGTAGTACAGCGGGTGGTCGTTGTAGGTGACCTGGGTCATGCCGTCGTCCCTCTTGATCGTCTTGAGGAGCTCAGGCTTGACGTTCGTTCCGGCCGTGGGCGCGCCGAGTGTGAGAGCCGGCGGCCACGCGGTCGCGCAGGCGCCCGTGCACATCGACGTGCCGGCCTTGTCCTTCGAGAAGAGGTAGAGCGTACGACCCTCGAGGCCCACGAGGACCTTGCCGAGCTTCGTTTCCGCTACCTCGATCTTCGCGGGGCCCGTGGGCGCCATCATGATCGGCGAGGTCGGGGATGGCGAGTAGCCCGGCGACATCATGCCGGTCTCGCCCTCGGTCGGCGTCGCCGGCGAGGTCGGCGACGCGTTGTACTCGTCCGCGGCGACAGGGCTGGAGGAGTTGTCCGAGCTCCCGCAGCCGGACGCCAGCAGGCCGGCCATGACCGCGCCGACGCACAGCAGTTTCTTCATCTTGGGTCTCCAGGGAAATAGGCGGGCACCGCGTCCAAGGAGACACGCGGCGACGATAGAGCGTCGCGCCGACACGGACCGTAGCGACATGACTTTGCCCGGTCTTGGCTCATGCCTGGCCCAATCACCGTCCAGGCCGGGAAGGGAGGCGGAACAGGAGAACATCGACTGACGCGAAGTCGGGCGGGGAGGGCGTCATGCGCATGGCCGAACTTCCGGCGGGCGAGGAGGTCGCCGCCCTGGGCCAGGGCACCTGGCACATGGGTGAGAACCGTTCATCGCGGGAGGAGGAGATCGCGGCGCTCCAGGTGGGACTGGACCTGGGGATGACGCTGATCGACACCGCGGAGATGTACGCCCAGGGCGAGTCCGAACGGCTCATCGGCGAGGCGATCGCCGGCCGCCGCGACGAGGTGTTCCTGGTCACCAAGGTGCTGCCGCACCACGCCACCCTCGAGGGCACGGTGGCGGCCTGCGAGGAGAGCCTCAGGCGCCTTGGCACCGACCGGATCGACCTCTACCTGCTGCACTGGCGGGGACGGGTCCCGCTGGAGGAGACGTTGTCGGCCTTCGACCGGCTCACCGCGTCCGGGCGGATCCGGCACTGGGGCGTGAGCAACTTCGACGCCGGCGACATGGAGGAGCTGGTGGCTCTGGCGAGCGGCACGGCCGTACAGACCGATCAGATCCTCTACAACCTGTCCCGGCGCGGATGCGAGTTCGACCTCGCCCCCTGGTGCCATGACCGCGGCATCCCGGTCATGGCCTACTCGCCGGTCGAGCAGGGCCGGCTGCTGGGACACCCGGCGATCCGCGGGGTGGCGGAGCGGCACGACGCCACCCCGGCTCAGGTGGCCCTCGCGTGGACGCTCAGGGACGACGGCGTCATCTCCATACCCAAGGCGTCCAAGCCGTCCCACGTGCACGAGAACCACGCCGCACTCGCGATCCGCCTCGCCGAGGAGGACCTGTTGGTGCTGGACACGGCGTTCCCACCGCCGCGGGCGGGACTGCCCCTGGAGATGCTCTGACCGCCGACACGGACCCCCGACGGGCCACCCCTGCCCGTCGTCGCGGCATCGGCAGTGCCATGCTGAGATGCCCGGCGCAGGTTCGGTGACCGGGCACGACAGACGAAGAAGGAGGCACTCCGGATGGCCGACAGCCCGGCGCGACCCGCGAGCCCGTCCACCGTCAAGCAGCGCCTCGGCCGTACGGGAGTGTGGCTGGCCTCGTTCACCTCGGTGCCCGCGGAGACCGTGCGCCGGGCGGCCGCGGAGATCGAGGACCTCGGCTACGGCGCGCTGTGGTTCGGGGAGACCCCGGTGAGCAGGGAGGCCCTGACCCAGGCGGCGCTGCTGCTCTCGGCCACGCGGCGCCTCCAGGTCGCCACCGGCATCGCCAACATCTACGCGCGTGACGCGGTGGCGACGGCCAACGGCGCGAACACGCTGGCGGAGGCGTGGGGAGACCGGTTCGTCCTCGGTCTGGGCGTGAGCCACGCACCACTGGTGACGACGCGGGGCCACGACTACGGCAGGCCGGTGGCCACGATGCGGGCCTACCTCGACGCCATGGACTCCGCCTCGTTCGGCGTGCCGCCGGCGCCGGCCGCGCCGAGGGTCCTCGCGGCCCTGCGGCGCAAGATGCTCGAACTCGCGGGCACCAGGGCACAGGGGGCGCACCCGTACTTCACCACCCCGGAGCACACCGCGATGGCGCGCGACGTCCTCGGCCCGGACCCCGTCCTCGCCCCCGAGCAGGCCGTCGTGGTGACCGGCGACGCCGAACGCGGCCGGGCCGTCGCCCGGAAATACGCCGCGGCCTATCTGTCCATGCCCAACTACCTCAACAACCTGCGCGAGCTCGGCTTCTCCGATCGCGACTTCGAGGGGGGAGGCAGCGACGCGCTCATCGACGCCGTCGTCCCCTCAGGGGATCCGGAGACCATCGGCGAGCGCGTCCGCGCACATCACCAGGCAGGAGCCGACCACGTCTGCGTCCAACCACTCGCCGGCACCCTCGCGGAGCAACTCGAGCACCTGCGCCTGCTCGCCCCCGTCCTCGTCGGGTGACCCGGTGAGCTCGGCACGGCCGGAGGCGGCGCCGCACGACCAGGACGGCGAGGCCGGCGACCTCACCCCGCCGGACCCGACGGGCCTCGAGGCGTGGATCCGTCAGGTCCTGGGGCTGGCGGGTCCACGCGTCTCGTCGTTCGTCCCGTTGTTACCCGAAGCTCCCCGCCCGTCGGCGGAGGCGGAGCCCCCACCAGCGCCGGAAACGCGGTAGGCCGGGAGCCGCGCTCAGGCCGTCCGCCCGCGCACCTGCTCCTCAAGCCGCGCCAGGCTCTCGTCGAGGGACTTCTCCACGAGGGCGGCGGGCGGCGTGTGCCCTCTGCCGAAGAACGACAGGTGGACCGTCGCCTCACTTCCGTGCTCGTCGATCCCGGCCACCTGCAGCCATCCCGCGTAGCGGTCGTCGTCACGGGTGCCCCACTCGAGCCGGAGCTGGTCACGGTCCTCCCGGAGCAGCGCACGGGCGTCGTGTCCGGTCCGGTCCTCGTGGACGGTCACGGCGGGCAGCTCCTCCGGGTGGACGTGCAGGTCGCCCGGGAGCCACTCGTCGAGCCGGTCGAGGTCGGACGCCTGCTCGAAGACCTGTTCTGCGGAGGCCGGCATCCGGCGCGACCGCTCGAATTCGCTCATCGGTTCGCCCTCCTCACTCTGGCGCGTACCGCGCCCTTACCCGCCGAGGGCGACTCCATCCGGCCTAGATCTTCAGGATTGACTTATATAAGAAGAGATTCAGATCGTGGCCGGCGCCCCGGAGGAGAGGAAGCGCGACCTCATGGGCCTCGTGGAGGCGTAGGCGCGCGGGGCCCGCCCGGAGGGGGCACGGAACAGCTGATCTCCGTGTTCACGGGCCGGGGACACGGCACCAGTTCCGAGGGGCCGCCCGCCATGACGCCGACGCCCGGCGGCACGCCCAGGACGTACTCGGCGTGGCAACCCGTCGCACAGCTCATCTCGGCGTTCAGCATGCCGCCGTCCCGCCATGCCTCCTCGAAATGGCGTCCCGCCTCGTCCCAGGTGAGCGTGCGCTTGACGGACAGTCGTCCGGGCGTGCCCGGCTCCAGCTTGACCTCGACGTTCCCGGTCGTCCTGACGACGATCATCTGTGTGTGGATCTCGTAGGCGTACGTGGTGATCTCGGTCGTCGGGCCGACGGGGCGGGACGCGGAGGACGCGCTGACGAGGTCGCCGTCGGCCTGGACCTCGATGTCCGTCAGCACCGCGACGGCCATCGCGACCACGACAAGGGCGGTGAACACCCCGCCGACGGCGATCCAGGCGGCTCTGACCTTGCTTCGCATCTGCACGCGCCTTTCAGACCTTCAGGAATCGCAGTACGGCCAGGACCCGGCGATGGTCCTTGTCGGCGCTGGGCAGGTCGAGCTTGGTGAAGATGTTGTTGATGTGCTTGCCGACGGCGCTCTCGGACACGACCAGAGCCTCGGCGATCCCGGCGTTCGACCTGCCCTCCGCGATGAGCGCCAGCACCTCGTGCTCGCGGGGCGTCAGCCGTTCCAGCGGGTCGCTGTTCCTGCGCAGGAGAAGCTGGGCGACCACCTCGGGATCGAGAGCCGTGCCTCCGCCCGCCACCCTGCGAAGCGCGTCGAAGAACTCGGTGACGTCGGCCACCCGGTCCTTGAGCAGGTATCCGATGCCGCTGGTCGCCGTGGACAGCAGCCGGCTCGCGTAGCGCTCCTCGACCCACTGGGACAGGACGACGATCGCGAGCTCCGGCCGCTGGCGGCGCAGGACCAGCGCCGCGCGCAGGCCCTCGTCGGTGTGCGACGGCGGCATGCGGACGTCGGTGACGACCAGTTCGGGCTCGTGGTCGTCGACCGCGCGCAGCAGGGCCTCGGCGTCGCCGACCGCCGCGACCACGTCCATCCCCCCGGCGGCGAGCAACCGGACGAGTCCCTCTCTGAGCAGTACGGAGTCCTCCGCCAGGACTATGCGCACGGAAGCTCCGCCTCGATCCTCGTGGGACCGCCCCGGGGACTGTCGATGCGCAGCGTGCCGTCGATCGAGCCGACCCTCTGCAGCAGGCCGCGCAGTCCCGTTCCTCCCCTGGCGCCCGGCTCCGCCCCTCCACGGCCGTCGTCGGCGACGGTGAGGCGCAGGCGATCGCCCGCGCGCCGTACGACGATCTCCGCGCTGCTCGCCCCGGCGTGCTTGGAGATGTTGGTCAGGGCCTCGGAGACGACGAAGAACGCCACCGCCTCCACTGTGGGCGAGGCGCGTTCCGTCACGTCGACGTGCAGCCGCACAGGGAAGGACGCCCGGGCGGCCAGACCGGACAGCGCGGCGTCGAGGCCCTCCTCGCTGAGCACGGCCGGGTGGAGGCCACGGACGACGTCGCGTAACTCCTTCAGCACGAGCTTGGAGTCCTCGTGCGCCTGGGCGATCACCTCCCTGGCCGCGTCGGGAAGATCGGTGAGGGTGGCCCGGGCCATGCCCAGGTTCATGGCCAGGCCGAGAAGCCGTTGCTGGGTGCCGTCGTGCAGGTCGCGCTCGATCCGGCGCCGCTCGGCGTCCGCCGCCTCGACCACCTCGGCGCGGCTCTCCTGGAGGCTCTCCACCCGCTCGGCGAGCTGCTCGTTGAGACTCGGCCCGAGCAGGGCCTCCGCCGCGACGACGTCGAGCGAGGTGACCCCCTGCACGACCCAGGGGACGGCCACGAACACCGCGAACGCGAGCAGGGCGAGCAGCGACCCCGTCCACCCGCTGCCCACCAGCCACAGACGCAGGGCGAGCACGGCGGCGACCACGCACGCCGACCAGGCCACGATCACCGCGACGAACCCGGCCACACTGATCATCGGAGCGACGACGTGGTAGGCGATCTGCCGCCACACGGCTCTCGACCGCATGTCGCGGAACATGCTCCGGATCGGATCGCGCCCGGCGGACGGGCGCGGCACGGGCGCGATGTCCACGCCCAGGTACGCGGCGAAACGCCTCCGCTGCAGCCGCGTGAAGATCGTCACCGCCCAGAAGAGCAGCGGCAGGGCCACCAGCGGCGCCACAAGGGTCCAGGAGAGGACCACCGACACGACGGCCAGCCCTCCGATCACCCCGACGGCGGCGAGCGCGATCGGAAGACCCGTCGCCACATGGACGGTGCGAAGCCACGTCGGCGCGGACCAGTGGACGCGGACCCTGTCCCAAGGAGTGCTCAGGTCGGTGGCGCTCATGATTCCAACGGTAGAGATCCGCCCCGCCCGGCGACATGGGCCGGTCATCCCGATTCATGGTGGGGTAAACCCCACCATCGACCCGTGCAACGTTTTCCGGTGACGAGACGTCCCTGATGTCATGGACGACACCTTCGACGACTTCGTCCGGGCACGGGCGGGCGCCCTGTTCCGGTACGGCTTCGTCCTCACCGGCGACACGGACGACGCCGCCGACCTGGTGCAGGAGGCGTTGTTGCGCCTGGGAGACACCTGGGACCGGGTGATCAGGAAGGACGATCCCGAGGGGTACGTCCGGACGATCATGGTCCGCCAGCACATCAGCTGGTGGCGACGACGACGGCGGGAGCATCTGATGGCCGAGACACCCGACCTCGGCTACACCGACCGGCGGTTCGACGGCGACGCCGGCCTGTGGGCCGAACTCGAGGGACTTCCCCGCAGGCAGCGCGCCGTGCTGGTCCTGCGCTACTACGAGGACCTTCCGGACACGGAGATCGCGCGGATCCTCGGCGTCTCGCCGGGAACGGTCCGCAGCCAGGCCTCGCGTGCCCTCGACAAGCTTCGTGTCCAGCGGCAGACCGCGCTGATGGAGGAAGTGTGAGAACAGAACAGGACTTGAGGGCGGCCCTCCAGCGGGCCGCCGACCAGGTGACCCCGCCCGCCGACCTGGCCGGCGCCCTGCGTGGCCGTAGAAGAAGGCGGACGCGTCGCCGCTACCAGGCCGCGCTGGCGTTCGCGGGAGTCGTCATCGTCGCGGCCGGCGGAACGGTCGTCCTCCGCGGGGGCGGGGACGGCGCCACGGCCACGAACCCGAAGAAGGTGGCGCCCACGGCCACTCCGGCCGCGTCCACGCGGATCTCCGACCGACCGGCCGTCAAGAAGGCCCAGCCCGCCAGGGTGGCGTGGCCGGACGCCGTGTCCACGGTCCCCGCCAAGGCCGGGGACGGCGCGCGTTACATGCCTCTCGCCGCGCTGAGCCCGACAGAGGTGGTCCTCCTCGCCCAGCGGACGTTCGAGAAGACGACACGGATCGACGTCTACGACACACGGACGGAACAAACGCGCGTGCTGACGCGGATACCCGTGAACCAGGGCTACCTCCCGCAGCGCTTCGAGGTCGGCACGGACTACATCGGCTGGTACGGCATGACGCTGCGGGACGGGAACAAGGTGGCGCACTTCTGGGTCGCGCCCCGTGCGGGCGGCCCGGCGATCAAGGTCGGCGAGGTGACGGGCACCTCGGTGGCCTCCAACGGCGTCAGCGCGGACTCCTTCGTCTGGTCGGCCTTCCCCGGCGGGGTGTACCGGATTCCGATCACCGGAGGCTCCCCCGAGAAGATCGCGGGCACCGACGGCCTGTGGCTGGCGTCGTGGCCGTGGGCAACGGATCTACCCCCGTCGTCGATCAACACGGACATGGATCGCAACCAGACCAGGCTCGTCAACCTGGAGACAGGTGAGAAGCACGACATCGTGCCTCCACCGGGCGTGAAGGGCCTGCACTGCACGTTCTCCTGGTGCGCCGGCCGGTCGGGGGACGACCTCATCGTCATGCACCCGGACGGATCGGGGCTGAGCCGGGTCGCCGGCCTCTCGTCGTACATGATTCAGGTGGCCGGCTCCCACTTCATCCAGACGGGAGGGAGCCTGTACGACCCGGTCACGGGGAAGACGGCCACCATAGGCACGCCCCGCGAGTACCGATGGGCGCCGACGTCGTCCCCGACGCTGGTCTCCTGGGAGGACGGGCACGGCAGGCAGGGGGTGCTCAACATGCTCGCCGTGGACGGCTGAGCGCGGAGGCCGCGCACGGCCGGCCAGGGAAAGCGGAAGGGCCCGCACCGGGACGGGTGCGGGCCCTTCGCTCAGGTGAGCTTCCTCAGAAGATCACTTGTTGTGGGCGATCGAGGCCACCGCACCCGTGGTGGGGTTGAGGATGACGGTGTCCGCCTTCGGCCGGCCGAAGTCGAACATGCCCTTGAGCGAACCGGCGCGCCCGTCGTAGGACGAGTCGCCGATCTTGCCGAGGTTCCAGTTGTCCTCGATGAACCGCAGCACCGAGGTCTGGTCGGTCAGGGTGTGGTCGACGTGGTTGACCTTGCTGTAGGGCGAGATCACGAGCAGCGGCGTCCGCGGGCCGTAGCCGCAACGGTCCTCGTAGCCGCCGGCGACCTTGGCGTCGCCGCAGAGGGCGGCGCTGTCCTGGGCCGGGTCGGCGGAGCCGTTGACGATCGGGGCGGCCTTGTGGTCGTACCAGCCGTCGGAGTCGTCGTAGGCGATGACGATCGCCGTCGAGTCCCAGAACTTGGACTTCTGGATCTTGTTGATCGTGTTGACCACGAAGGTCTGCTCGTCCAGCGGGTCGGAGTTGCCCGGGTGACCGTCCTGGTACGCGCCGGCCTTGAGGAAGCTGACCGCCGGCAGGTTGCCCGCGTCGAGGGCGGCGTCGAAGTCGGTCAGGTCGTAGTTGTGGTTGGCCTGGTCGGTGTGGCCGATCGCCGCGACCGAGGACGGCGCCAGGTGCTTCGGGTTCGCCGTCGACTGGTAGTACTGGAACGGCGAGTGGTGCGGGCTGTAGTCGACGACCGAGTTGCCGCCGATGTTCTGGTGCGTCGCACCGCACACCACGTAGGCGCCGGAGGCGTCGGTCGGCTTGAAGCCGCCCTGGAACCAGCCCCACGTCACGTGGTTGCGGTTGAGCAGGTCACCGACGTTCGGGCCCGTCGCCGCCGCGAGGTTGTTCTTCGAGGTGTGGTTGTTGTCCGAGCAGTCGTCGAACGCGGGGTCGGGGTCGTTGATGACCGTGCCGGCGCCGACCTCGTTGGGGGACGACACCACGCTCGCGTCGGTGACCGCCGTGTGCTTCACCGGGTCGACCGCATAGACGCCGCTCGTGTTGCCGGAGATGAGGTTCAGTGCACCGGGGGTCGACGGACCGAAGTTGGTGTTGTAGGAGTTGTCGCTCATCGCGTAGTGCTGAGCGTAGTTCCACATACCGGTGACGGTGTTGCCGTCGTAGTAGTCCATGACCAGGCCGGGCGCACCGTAGATGACCGGCTGGCCGGTGCAGGTGTTGTGCTCGGTGTGCTGGACGAACTGGTCCATCTTGCCGCCGTTGTAGGCGAGCTGCTCGTGGCCGTACCCGTGGTCCTGGCTGCACGTGAGGGCCTGCTCGTGGGTCAGGCGCTTCGGGTTGTACAGGTTCGGGTTCTTGGTCAGCAGCTTGCTGGTCAGCCCGTCGACGGACGGCGTGTGCTTGTCGGCCTTGAACGTGGTGCCGTCGGTATTGGCCGCGTTCGGGTACGTGCCGAAGTAGTGGTCGAACGACACGTTCTCGTCGAACAGCACCACGACGTGCTTGATGGGGGTCGTGGTCTTCGCGTCGTTCTTGAACAGCACGACCGGAGCCGTGTTCGTCTTGGGCGCCGCCGTGCCGGTGGCGGCGGAGCCGGGGGTCATGGTCGTGACGACCAGGGCCCCGGCGGCCACCACGCCGGCCGCTACCGAGGACCAGCGCAGCGTCTTCTTCTTGTCTGGGCGAATGCCCACAATGCCTCCTACTGACGATGCCGGGCCAGGTTCAGCCCGGATGGCACCAGAGGCACAACGCCCCCATGGTGCCTACGGAAATGTCATCGGAGGCGGTCGACGCTTATCCCGCAAAAAGGTGACGCCAACCTAAACACCATCTGAAAACCGTCAAACCTCTATAAAACCTCCAAATGACCTGGAAGCATCCTGTACGCCAGGGAGGGCGAAGAAATAGCCTCCGCCGAACGGCGAGATGTAGTCGACGAGCGGCTCGTCCTCCAGGCGCTTCTGGGTGGCCTCGAACTGACGCCGCAGGTCCTGCTGGTAGCAGGTGAAGATCAGGCCCACGTCGAGGTCGCCGACGGGGTCCATGCCCCTGTCGTAGTTGAAGCCCCGCCGCAGAATCCGGCCGGCGTCGGTCTCGGCCGTCCGCGGGTTGGCTCGCCGGATGTGGCTGGTGAGCGGGATGACGTTGCCCTCGGGGTCCAGGTGGTACTGCGGGATGTCCTGTTCCCTTGCGCCGTCCAGCGGAGCGCCGGTGGCCTTGGAACGGCCGAACATCTCCTCCTGCTCGTCGAGCCCGACGCGGTCCCAGAACTCCACGAGCATCCGGATGAGCCGGACGACGAGGTAGCTGCCCCCCGCCGTCCAGGCCGGCTCGGGCGCCTTGCCGCTCACCCAGACGAGCCGGTCCATCTCGGCGGATTTCGCGGTGTCCGGGTTGGCGATGCCGTCCTTGAACCCCAGGAGGTTCCGCTGCGTGCCGGTCGGCCGGGGCGGGCTGGTGAAGCCGTTCATGCGCCAGCGGACCTGCATGCCGCCGCGGGTGTGACGGGCGATGTCGCGCAGCGCGTGCAGCAGGGTGTCGTCGTCATCCGCCTCGAGCTGCAGGCTCACGTCGCCGTGACACCACGCGGGGTCGAGGTCGTCGTTCGGGAACATCGGCATCGTCGTCAGCCTGGCCGGCTTGAGTGCGGCCAGGCCGTACCGGTCGTCGAACAACGAGGCGCCGACGCCCAGCGTCACCATCAGCCCTCCGCCCGGCACGTCCGGACCGAGGATGCCGGAGTCGGCCGGCGGCGCGGTGATGCCCACCTGCGGGGTGACTCCCCCTCCCGTGAGCAGGCGCGCCCGGTCGGTCACGGTGTGGAACAGGTCGGCGAGTTCACCGCGCCCTTCCGCGAGCACGTCGAAGGCGGCGACGATCGTCCGCCGTCTCGGGGCACTGAGGATTCCGGCCTGGTGGGGGCCGTGGAACGGAGGGATCGGCGGCGCACCGGCCGCCGGGGCCGGAGAGGAGTCCGCGGACGCCCTCTCCGCGGCCGCTCCGGCCACGGTCCCGGCGATCCCGGTCGCGAGGGCGCCGCGAAGGAACATTCTGCGGTCGTAGCCGCTCATGAGGTCCGCCTCGGGTAGCAGATGGTGGCGATGGGGGCCAGGCGCTCGAGCAGTTCGCCGACGGCGCCGTTGATGGACTCGCGATCCGACGTGTCGAGGCTCGCGACGGGCGTCCAGGAGTCGCCGTGCTTCCGCGCGTCGAGCAGCTTCTGGACCCGGTCGAGCTGCGCGTCCAGCTGCTTCAGCCCGGTGTAGCGCGACTGGAGCAGCGGCCGCAGCAGGTCGACGGCCTCGCGGGTGCCCTCGAGGTTCGCCGACGCGGTGGCCAGCGAGGTGCCGCTGCCCTGGTCGGCCTTCTCGGTGAGCTCGAACTGGAGGGTGTTCTCCATGATCTCGTGCGCGCGCAGCGGGAGGTCGCCGGGCTCCATGTCCTCGTTGGGAAGGTCGGCCTTGAGCCCCTTGACGTCCTTGAGCAGCCGGTCGGCGAGCTTACGCAACGAGGACACGGACTCGCCGTGCCACAGGCCGTACTCCACCCGGTGGAAGCCGGCGAAGTCGGGGTCGTGCACGCCCTTCGGCAGGCCGACGGGAAGGCCGTCGATCGCGTCGCCGAAGTCGCCGAAGGTGTCGTAGGCCGCACCCAGCTTCTCGTAGGCGAGGTGGGCGGGCAGCCATGCCTTCTTCGCGGCCTTGACGTCGCCCCTGTCGACCGCGGACGTCAGCGTCCTGGTCTTGGCGAGCAGCGTCTTCACGCCTCCGGCGACGTACTCCTGGTACTGCTTCGTCGGACCGTACAGGTCGTTGTAGGTGACCGGGACGGCCGCGGGACCGGACGTGCCGGTTCCGCCGATGCGGACGGACGGGCCGACGAGCGGGTCGCCGTCCTCGGGCTGGCACCTGATCGCGTAGGTGCCCTGGCCGAGCATGATCGCCAGGGGTCTCGTGACGCCGGGCGCGAGCCCTTCGAGCTCGCCGTAGACAGCGCCACCCGGCACGTCGATGACGTAGGCGTCCGCGGCCACGGTGCCGGTATTGGTCAACGTCAACGTCTGCAGGCCCGCAGCGGGATGCGTCCACCCCTGGCCACAGTGGCTCGTCGAAATCTGAATGGGAGAGCCGGCCGCCGGCGTGGAGGGGGCGGCCGCTTTGACACCGGAGTCGGAACATCCGGCCACGAGGAAGAGCGACGATGCGATCACCGCGCTCGCCCGCCTGACGTGCACTGATCTCACCTTACGTATCGCCTGAAAGGGCAGAAATAGGTTAGTCACGCGAACTACCGCAGAAGTCATAACGAGGTCCATAAGGTGCCTTGTTCACGAACTTCTCATCTGCCGTTCCCTATCCTCACAGCAGGTCAGCAGGTAGCGCGGAGCCTGAACCGCCCGTTTCCCCTCACGGGCGCGCTCCGGATGGAAGTGTGAAAACGACCGCGTCCATCCGACCCCGAGAAAGGGCCCCCATGGACTGGAAACTCGAAGTCGTCCCCATCCCCGTGTCCGACATCGACCGGGCGAAGAGCTTCTACGGCGAGCAGGTCGGCTTCGCCGTCGACCACGACACCCAGGCCGGACCCGGGACGCGTTTCGTCCAACTGACCCCGCCCGGTTCGGCGTGCTCGATCGTCCTGGGCGTGAACTCGGGCATGCCGCCGGGTTCGGTGCAAGGAGTCCAAATCGTCGTCCCGGACATCGAGGCGGCCCGGGCTCAACTGGCCGAGCGCGGCGTCGCGGTCAGCCCGGTGCAGCACTTCGGCGCGGACGGCGCCCTGGCCGACGGTCACGGCGGCAGGTGGAACGCGTTCGTCTTCTTCAGCGACCCGGACGGCAACGGCTGGGTTCTCCAGGAACGTCCCGCCGACGACCAGGCCACCTGACAGCCGCGTAGGTCTGCTCGGCGGGCCGTGGCGAGGCTCGGCCCGCCGGTGACCTCCCGGGCCTGCGAGGCGCTAGGCGGTTCAGCTCGCATGACTTGCTTTCATCATGCAAGTAACCTAACTTGGATTATGAAAGCCAGCTCGCAGGAGGTTCGTGATGAGGTACACAACTTTCGGCCGCAGCACGGGACTGCGCGTCTCGGAGTACGGCCTGGGCACCGGCAACTTCGGTACCGGCTGGGGCACCGGCGCCGGACGGGACGACGCGAAGGCGATCTTCGAGAGGTTCGCCGAGGCGGGCGGCACGCTGATCGACACCGCGGACGTCTATCAGCTCGGCGAGTCGGAGAAACTGCTGGGCGAGTTCCTCGCCACGGACCGGGAACGCTTCGTCCTCGCGTCGAAGTACACCTCGGGAACGGGCACCTCGGGCGGCGTCTCCTTCACCGGCAACGGCCGCAAGAACATGTTCCGGTCGGTGGAGGCCAGCCTCCGGCGGCTGGGCACCGACTACCTCGACCTCTACTGGGTGCACTTCCCCGACTCGGTGACGCCGATCGAGGAGATCCTTCGGGGGCTCGACGACCTGGTCAGCGCCGGGAAGATCCTGCACTTCGGCCTTTCGAACTTCCCCGCCTGGCGGGTGTCCCACGCCGCGGCGATCGCGGACCTGCGCGGCTGGGCGCCGGTGGCCGGGATCCAGGTGGAGTACAGCCTGGTCGAGCGGACCCCGGAGCGTGAACTGCTCCCCATGGCCGACGCGCTCGGGCTGGGGGTCGCGCAGTGGTCACCGCTCGGCGGCGGCCTCCTGACCGGAAAGTACCGCGTGAGCGCGGAGGGCCGGCTGACCGACTGGGGCCGGCTCATCCACAGCGAGGACAACGCCCAGAAGACCGCCGTCATCGACGCCGTCCTGGCGGTCGCGGAGGAGATCGGCGCCTCGCCCTCGCAGGTGTCGGTGGCCTGGCTGCTCGAGCGGGGCCGCCGTTCCACCACCGCGTATGTGCCGATCATCGGCCCGCGGAGCGTGAAGCAGCTCGAGGACTACCTGGGCGCCTTGGAGGTCGGCCTGTCCGACGCGCAGTACTCCCTGCTCGACCGGGTCAGCGCCGTTCCCGCGGGTGTTCCGTACGAGGTGAACGAGGGCATGCTCGACGTCATGCTCGGCGGCGACCGGCGGCGCTTCGATCTGCCGGCCGTGCCGGTAGCGTGATCGGATGCAGCGCACCAGCTTCTCGGGGGCCGAGTGCCCCATGGCCGCGAGCCTGGACCAGGTCGGCGACTGGTGGAGCATGCTCATCCTGCGTGACGCCTTCGACGGCTACAGCCGTTTCGACGAGTTCGAGCGCAGCCTGGGCATCGCGCCCAACATGCTGACCCGCCGGCTCAAGGCGCTGGTGGCGGCGGGCGTCCTGTCCCGCAGGCCGTACCAGCAGCGTCCCGTGAGGTACGAATACGTGCTCACCGAGCGCGGGCGGCGGTTCCTGCCGGTGCTGCTCGCGCTGACCACCTGGGGAAACGAGCTGCGGGCAGACGACGAGCCGTCGGTGATCGTGGTCGACTCCGAGAGCGGGCGCGAGATCGATCCGGTCATGGTCGACCGGAAGACCGGTGAGCCCGTCACCGCGTCCGCGGTGCGGTTCGCCGCGGGTCCGGGTGCCGGCGAAGGACTGCGCGGGCGATTCGCGAGCGTCCCCGACCGGGCCGCCGCCCTCGCCGCACGCGCGAGCGAGGCGACCGAGACGACGCCGGGTGCCAGCGAGTCCGAGTGACAGTGCCGAGTGACAGTGCCGAGTGACAGTGCCGAGTGACGCTGCCGGGCGCGAGGGCCTCGTGCGCACCCGGGGGTCCGCGTCCCGGGGTCGCCCTCAGCCGTCGCGGCCGGCCCGCTGGATCCGGTAGTGCCGGTCGGCGCGCGCCCGGTCCCCGCAGGTCGTGGAGCACCAGACCCGCCGGGCGTGCTCGCGCAGAAAGATCCGTACGCAGCGGGGCGACTCGCACCGGCGGATCGTCGGCGCGCGCGGTCCGGTGATGACGTCGACGGCGTCACGGGCGATGTGGGCGAGAACCGCGTCGAAGCCCTCCCGTTCCGCATGCCAGACCTTCACCGGACCGGTGACGGGCCACTCCACCACCGGAGCCACTGGAACTGCCCGGACCAGTTCGTTCACCAGCTCCATCGCGGGCTGCCAGGGTCGGCTCCCGTCCGCGACGGCGACGAACAGACATCGCGCGGCGTTTCTGAGCTCATGCAGCCGGATGACCTCGATCGGCCCCAGCGGGAGGCCGCCATCGACGACGAGGCCGCGCGCCCGTAGCCAGTCGGCGATCTCACGCGACGAGGGCAGGTCGTCGATCATCCCGGTGGCAGGGGTGGAGTGCCGTGAATTGATCAGCGCCAGTGCGACGGAACCGTCCTCACCGGGGGCCGGATGCCAGGGCGCCATCGTCAGGTCGTCCTCTCCTCAGCGGCCAGCGGTCCGGTGTGGATCTGTTCGGTCATCGTGGCCGATCGCGCCTGCGGGCACGGGGGCACAGGGGCAGTGTTTCGATTCTCACGGAAGTCGTCCGAGATTCCATGAGAAACGAGAAGAAGGCCCTTGCCCCCACCGGGAGAGCGACGCGGGTGGAGTGAGACGGGCGGGTAAGGCCGTGTGATGGCCCGAACGCTGACGCCGGGGACGCGGGATACAAGGCGCGAGACAACAGGCCGAGACAACGGACCGAGACAACGGACCGAGACAACGGACCGAGACAACGGACCGAGACAACGGACCGGGACAAGGGGCGCGGAGGCGCGGCGGTGAGACGCGGGCGCATGAGGGCGCGGCGGGCGAAGAGCACGACGGGCGAAGGGCACGGAACCCGCGTGGCGGTCAGGGCGTCAGGACGACGAGGCCGGAGTACCGGGGCTTCGTCTCCGCCGTGCGGGTGACCCGGAAGGCCATCGTGTCGCGGCCCTGCGGGGTGAGCTCGACTGTGGCCGGGGAGCACCCACGGGGGCCGACGACCTTGCCGATCCGCATCGTCAAGGTGACGTCCGTCTCACGCACCCGGCTCAGCCGCCCCGAGCACTGGAGGTTCTCCCCCCACCGCATGGAGCCGGCCTTGGCCGTGTTCGCGGCCAGGACCAGTTCCACGGAGAAGACCAGGTCCCTCGAGGAATACTCGGCGCTTCCGGTCCAGCGGCCCGCGTACGAGAACGCTCGCGGCGACGAGGGGGTGGCGGTCGGCACGGTGGGGGACGCGAGCGGGGAGGACGTGGACGGCGAGGCGACCGTGCCCGACCGGCCGTGACCGGTCCACCACAACGTCGCCCCGACGACGCCGGCGACGAGGACGGCGGCCACCGTCACGATGACGGGCTTCCGCAGGAGCCACCGCGAGACGCCGCCGGGGCGGGTGTGCTCGGCCCTGTCCAGATCCGACGCGGCGACCATCTCGCCGAGGTCCTGTGGCGTCTGGGGGTCGGTGACGGCGTCCGGCGACACGCTCGCCGAGGCCGCGTCCGCCGGGTGCGTGTCGGCGGCCAGGAGGGCGCCCGCCTCGAGCACGGAGCCGGGCTCCTTGTCGCGGAGAGCGAACTCCTCGCGCCCGATGAGGTGACGCAGCACCTCGTCCGCGGTCGGCCGGTCGGAGGGGGCCGCCGCGAGGCAGGCGACGACGATGTCGCGTAACCGGCCGCTGAGAGGCCCGAGGTCGGCCGTGCCGAACAGGATCCTGCCGAGGATCGCCTCGAAGGAATCGGCACTGTATGCGTGCCGCCCGCTCGCGGTGTAGGCGACCGTGAGCGCCCAGCCGAACATGTCGGCCGCCGGACTCACCCGTTCTCCCCTGAGCTGCTCGGGAGAGATGTACGCGGGCGTGCCGACCGGGGTGATCGTCACGGTCTCCGTCGCGTCCAGGATCCGGGAGATGCCGAAGTCGATCACACGCGGGCCATCCGGGCCGAGTAGGACGTTGCCCGGCTTGAAGTCCCGGTGCACCACCCCGGCCTGATGGATGGCCGCGAGCGCGGTGGCCGTGGCCACGGCGATCCGATCGAGCGATCCCCCGGCGCGGGGACCCGAGGTCGTGACGTCCTCGCGCAGGGACGGCCCGTCGATGTACTCGCTGACGATGTAGGGGCGCTCCTCGTCGAGGTCGGCGTCGAGCACCTGCGCCGTGCAGAAGGGCGCGACCCGCCGCACCGCCTCCACCTCGGCGATGAAGCGCCTTCTGGCCTTCTCACCGTCCAGTTCCTGGTGCATGCGCTTCACCGCGACCTGGACGCCGCCGGGAGCGGTGCCGAGGAACACCACTCCCTGTCCCCCCTGGCCGATGCGCCCGGCCAGACGATAGACGCCGAGGCGCCGGGGGTCGTCGGCGCGCAGGGGGGCGGGCGGTGCCATGTGCAATGCCTACCACGACAGTGATCGGCATGGCCCGGTGCGAACCCCTCAGAGCACGTCTTCGATGCGGATCGGCAACCGTCGCAGACGGCGGCCCGTGGCGTGGAAGACGGCGTTCCCGATGGCGGCGGCCACACCCACCATGGCCACCTCGCCGAGGCCCTTGACCCCGACCGGGTTGAGCATCGGGTCGGGCTTGTCGACGAAACCGACCTCGATCTCGCCGATGTCGGCGTTGACCGGGATCGGGTACTCCTCCATGGTCGCGTTGGCGAACCCGCCGAATCGGGGATCGACCTCGCTCCGCTCCCGCAACGACGCTCCGATGCCCCAGACCACGGCGCCGCGGACCTGGCTGGCGGCGGTCACCGGGCTGGCGACCCTGCCGCAGTCGGCCACGCTGACCACGCGCGGCACCCGGATGCGCCGGGTCGTCGGCTCGATCCGCACCTCGACGAAATGCGCGATGAAACTGAAGGCGGTGAAGCCGGGGTAGACCGGCCCGGCGAAGGCGACCAGCCCCGCACGTGACCGTTCGATGATCTCGGGCGGCTGCCCGGGCGCGATGGTGGTCGCCTCCACCTCGACGCTCGTCTGCCCGGTCGCGGCGACCGCCGCCCCCACGTCGACGGGATCGCTGTCCGCCACGTTGAGGTGTTTGCGCAGCTCACGCAGCGCGGCGTGGACGGCCTGCAGCGCCGTGGCCGTACCCCACGAACCGGCGGTGAGATGTTGCGGCGCCACCCTGGTGTCGCCGACGTCCACGGTCACGTCGTCGACCCCGACGGACAGGTCCTCGGAGATCAGCAGGGTGATCGCGGTGCGGATGCCCTGGCCCATCTCGTGGCCGTCCACCCCGACGGTGACCTTCCCCTCCGAGGTGGCGGTCAGCCGGGCGACGGCCGGCGCGACCGATGCGGGATAGACGCCGGACGCGACCCCCCAGCCGATCCGCGATCCGTCCGAAGCGCGCATCGAGCGGGGCTCGTGGGTACGGCCGGCCCAGCCGAACATGTCGGCTCCGCGCCGGAGGCACTCGGCGAGGTAGCGGGACGAGAACGGCTGCCCGGTGACCGGGTCGACGTCGGTGTCGTTGGCCAGGCGCAGCGCCACGGGGTCCTGCCCCACAGCGTAGGCGAGCTCGTCGACGGCCGACTCGAACGCGAACGCGGCGGGGTGCTCGAACGGAGCGCGCATGAAGCCGGGAGTCTGCACATCGGTGCGGACCAGCCGCTGACGGCCCCGGAAATGGCCGATCCCGTAGAGACGGCTGGTGATCTCCGTCGACATGCTGGGGAACAGGTCGTGCCGGGAGGTCTGCTGGTCCACCTCGTGGACCGCGGCCAGCAGCCGGCCGGTCTCGTCGGCGCCGAGCCGTACGAGATGGCGGCTCGCCGGGCGGAAGCTGGCCTGGTGGAACGTCTGCGTCCGGGGCATGACGAACTTGATCGGCCGCCCGAGCCGGCGTGCGGCCAGCGCAAGCGGTCCCACGTGGGGCTGAAGGGAGTTCTTCTGGCCGAACCCGCCTCCCGTGTAGGGGGCGATGATCTCGATCTTCGCGGGATCCATGCCGAGCTGCTTGGCCAGGCCGCCGCGCAGGGCTCCCGCGTTCTGGGTCCCCTCGTGCACCACCAGCGTGTCGCCGCGCCACTCCACGACCCCGCCGATCAGCTCCATCGGCACCTGGTGCTGCCGGGGAAGCTCGTAGGTCTCCTCGATCCGCACCGCGCTCCCGGCGAAGGCGGCGTCGGCGTCGCCCACGACGATGTCGGCGAGAAACGGAAGCGGGATGGCCTCCTCCTGAACGAGCGTCTCGGCGCCTTCCGCGTCGAGGTCCGACGTGACCGGCTCGGCCTCGTATTCCGCGCGGACCAGGTTCGCCGCCTCGGTCGCGGCGACGAGCGTGTCGGCGACGACCAGCGCGATGGGCTGGCCGCGGTAGGCGATGCGGTCGTCGGTCAGCGGCTGCAGGCTCTGGAAGCCGTAGCCTCCGCCCATGACGAAGCCGGGCGAGCCGAGCTCGGCGGGGTCGATGCGGGTCAGCACCGTCAGCACGCCGGGGACGGCCTCGGCGGCGGCGGTGTCGACGTTCACGACGCGGCCCTTGCCGATGGTGGAGACGGCGAACACGGCGTGCGCCAGGTCCGGGGACGTGCGGTCCGCCCCGTAGCGCGCCGCACCGGTCACCTTTTCGCGGGCGTCGACCCGCCGGGTCGGAGTGCTCATCGGACTGCTCGCTCTCCGGCGATGCGCAGCGCGTCGGCCACCGCGCGGACGCCAAGCTCGATCTTGAACGCGTTGCCGGTCCCCGGGCGGGCCCCGGCGAACGCCACTTCGCCGGCCCGGCGGGCGGTCGCCTCGGTCAGCCGCTCGCCGATCATGACCCTCTCGGCGGCCGGGGCACGCCACGGCCGAGTGGCCACCCCGCCTAAAGCGATGCGGCAGTCCTCGACCACACCGCGGTCGTCGAAGGCCACCCCCGCCGCGACCGACACGAGCGCGAAGGCGTACGACTCCCGGTCGCGGATCTTGTGATACGTGGAGCCCCGGCCGGAGGGAGTGACCGGGACGCGGATGCGGACGATGAGCTCGTCTCCGGCGAGGGTGTGCTCCCGCTGCGGAGTGTCGCCCGGCTCGACGTGGAGGTCCGCGATCGCCACCGTGCGCGCGCCACGAGGACCGATGACGTCGACGACGGCGTCGAACGCGAGCAGGGCGATCGCCCAGTCGCCCGGATAGGTGGCGACGCAGGCGTCGCCGCCCCCGAACAGGGCGTGCCCCCGGTCCAGGCCGCCGAGCGCGGAGCAGCCGCTGCCCGGCTCTCGTTTGTTGCAGGGGAACACGGGTCCGCCGCGGAAGTAGCCGCAACGGGTGCGCTGAAGCAGGTTGCCCCCGACGGTGGCCATGTTGCGCAGTTGCTGGGAGGCGGCCTTGGCGAGCGACTCGGCCAGCGCGGGGAAGTCGCGCCGCACGACCGGGTCGTCGGCGACGTCGGCCATCCGGGCGCCGGCGCCGAAGGAGAACTCGCCGGGACGGGTCGTGTCGACGGCGGCGATCTCGGCGAGGCGGTGGATGTCGACGACCGCCGGGGGCGCCTCGATGTCGAGCTTCATCAGGTCGTACAGCGTCGTGCCGCCGGCGAGGATCTTCGTGCCCGGCCCGGACTCGGCGAGGGCGGTGACGGCCTCGGCGAGGGTGGCGGGTGCCGCGTAGCTGAAGGGCCTCATCGGTCAGCCCTCGCTCGACGGGGAGTTCGGGCGGCGGGCCGTCTCACGGACGGCGGCCAGGATCCCGGCGTACGCGCCGCAGCGGCACAGGTTGCCGCTGAGGTACTCGCGGATCTCGTCGTCGCTGCCGGCGTGGCCCTCGGCGATGCAGGCGAGCCCGGACATCACCTGACCGGGCGTGCAGTACCCGCACTGCAGCGCGTCGTTGTCGATGAACGCCTCCTGAAGCGGGTGCAGCGTCCCGTCGGGGTCCGCCACCCCTTCGATCGTCGTCACCGCCTGGCCGTTCACCTGCACGGCCGGTGTCAGGCAGGACACGATCCTGCGGCCGTCCAGATGGACGGTGCACGCGCCGCACTGGCCGTGGTCGCAACCCTTCTTGGTGCCGGTCAGCCCCAGCCGCTCCCGCAGGACGTCGAGCAGCGACTCGCGCGGGTCCAGTTCCACCCGTACGGACCGGCCGTTGACCGTGAACGTCGTCTCCGTACGGACGGCGGACGAGATCGTCGATTCAGAACTCCCCATGGAGCCCAACGCTAGGCAGACGTCTTCGTCGGCCGCATTCGCAGGATTGCCGCCGGACCCTCGAACAATTGCGGTCATCGTGGCTCCTCCGTTCACTGGTCGTGCGTGTCGACCCGCTGGTCCCGTTCCTGGACGTCACGCCGATAGGCGGAGGGCGAGGTCCCCACCTCCCGGGCGAAGGCCGCGGACAGGTGTGAAGGGCTGCTGAACCCGCAGAGCTGGGCGATCTCACTGATCGAGCCGGTTCCACGTTCCAGATGGCGGCATGCCTCCTGGATGCGCAGCCGGGTCAGATAGCGATGCGGCGTCTCGCCCGTCGCCGCCTTGAAGACCCGGACGAAGTGGAAGGTGCTCAGCCAGACCTGGCTCGCGATGTCGGTCAGGGTCAGCGGGTGGTGCAGGCCGTCCCGCATGATCTCGATGGCGCGCCGCACCCGGGTGTCCTCGCGGCGGGGAAGGCGCGGGACGGGCATCCCGCAGTGCCGGGTCAGCAGGTGGACCGCGAGAAAGTGGGCGGCGGAGTCGGCGTAGAGATCGTCCATGCCCGTGGCGGCGGCGGTGTCCAGGGCCAGCATGACCTGCGCGACGACGGGATCGGACAGCGCCAGCGCGTCCGGCCGGCTCAACGGGCTGTCCTCGGTCCCCCACAACTCCCGGGCGGCGCGGGTCAGCAGGCGGTCGGGCAGATGGAGGTGGAGCGTCCGCGGGGAGGCCTCCGACCGCCATCGCAACCGGGTCGGCACGCCGGGTGGAGTGAGGCCGATCTGGCCGGGGACGTACCTGGCCTTGCGCCGGCCGCCCTCTCCGAAGGACTCGATCGTGGACTCTCCCGCCGTGACGAGGACCAGGTGCTGGTCGTCTGTGGGAGGGAGATAGACGTCCTCGGCGACGAGGTGGTCGTCGTAGCGGCGCAGCAGGACCGACCTCCAGCCGGTGTCGTACCAACTGCAGAAGGTGCGCTCCGTGAAGGCGCTCTGATCGAGGTCGAGCGACTTGAACGGGTTGGTATCGTCCACGACGCCGGTCAGCCGAGGCGCGTCTCGGCGCTCTCGCGGTTCGTCACGTCGGCAACGATCAGGAAGGGCGGGCCGATTCTGGTCATCACAATCTCACTGTTTCGGACATTCCGGTTACCTGCCTCTCTGTATTCAACCCGCCATCCTCCGGCAACTTGACAGCGGGTCGGAGCTCCAGGAAATCGGGGACCTGTCACATCCCGGAACAGCTGATGATCGAATTTCCTCAGGTCACGGCGTGGGCGGCGCGACAGCCGCCTGCACGATGCCCCCGATCACCTGCAACGGGGCGACCGTCTCCGCGTCCAGCCCGAAGGCGGCGGCGAGCAGTTCCGGCCGCCGGTACTCGACCAGCACCTCGGAGCCCGCCTCACGGACCAGGATCCGCGCCGGCATGTCGTAGGCCGCCGCCGGGACACTCAGCATGATCGGCGTCCCGCCGCGGGGATTGCCGAAGATCAGCACGACGGTCGGCGGCATGTGCATCCCGACCGACGCGGCGTTGGCGGCATGGTCGACGCGCCCGTAGATCGTCGCACCGCGGGCGCCGATCTCCTGCTCCAGCCGTCGCACCGTCTCGGCGTGGCCGTACGGACTGATCCACGTCTCCAGATCGCTCATCACGTCCTGCCCATCTGTCTGTGGCCGCCGAATGGTGAGGCGACCGCTCTCCGCGACCCTATTCACCTGAAGCCGCAGGTCGTCGGCCGTGGACAGGCGTGTCGGGGTATTCCGTTGAGCACCCCGGCGGAGCGGGGGTGGGCAGATAAGCGATAAGTCGGCTCGCGTCTAGCTGCGCAGGTAGGACGCGCCGTTCAGGTCGATGATGGTGCCGCTGGCCCACTCGGCGGCGGGCGAGGCCAGATACACGACGGCGGCGGCGATCTCTTCGGGCATCGCGACCCGCCCGAACGGGCTCTGCGCCCGGATGGCGTCGCCTCGCGGCGCCTTCAGGTGCTCGTTCGTCATGTCGGTCTCGACGAAGCCGGGCGCCACGGTGCCCACGGTGATGCCGTGCGGAGCCAGCCAGATCGCGAGCGACTGGCCCATGGCGTTCATGCCGGCCTTGCTCGCACCGTAGGCGGGGCTGTCGGGCTCGCCGCGGAACGCGCCGCGGGAAGAGACGTTGACGATCCTGCCGCCCGGGGGCATGTGCCGCACGGCACACCACGCGACGTTGGCCGCGCCCAGGAGATTGACGGCGAGGGTGTCATGCCACGCGGTCTGCCACTCCTCGTAGGAGACCTCGGTGATCGGATGGGATAGGAAGACGCCCGCGTTGTTGACCACGACGTCGAGCCCGCCCAGCGCCTCGGCGGCCTCGTCGACCATGCTGCGCACTGCGGCGGGGTCGGCGACGTCGGCCTGGACGACCACATGCCCCTCCCCCGGCAGCCCGGCCCGCAACTCCTCCGCGAGATCGGGAGAGGACCGATGGTGGATGGCGACCCGGTCGCCCGCGGCCGCGAACGCCGTGGCGACCGCCCGTCCGATGCCCCGCGACGCTCCGGTGACCAGAACTGCCCGTCCATTCACGTCCGGGAGACTAACAGGTGCAAATGCCTCGTTGACGCCTGGCCGCCCCTTCCCCTCGGCAGGGGTGGGGCGCGAGACTCAGGAGCCATGAGCCTCGACATTTCACGCATTCGTGCTCTCTATCCTGCCCTTTCTGACGGATATGCCTGGCTGGACGCGGCGGCGGGCACCCAGGTGCCGCAACCCGTGATCGACGCCGTCACCGGCGCGTACGCGCACGGCATCGGCAACACGCACGGGGCCTTCCCCGCCAGCGCCAGGTCCGACCAGATCGTCTCGGAGGCTCGTCAGGCCGTCGCCGATCTCGTGGGTGGCGAGGCCGGCGGCGTGGTCTTCGGCCCGAACATGACCACCCTCACCTACCGGTTCGCCTACACCCTGGCGAAGGACTGGGGGCCGGACGACGAGATCGTGGTCTCGCGGCTCGATCACGACGCCAACGTCCGGCCGTGGGTGCAGGCGGCGACCCGGGCCGGCGCGCGGGTGCGCTGGGCGTCGGTGGAGGTGCCGAGCGGCGAGTTGCCCGCCGACCAGTACGACGAACTCGTGAACGAGCGCACGAGGCTGGTGGCCGTGACCGCGGCGAGCAACGTGCTGGGGACCAGGCCCGACGTCCGGCGGATCACCGACCGGGCGCACGCGGTGGGCGCCCTGGCCTACGTCGACGGCGTCCACGCCACCCCGCACACCCCGATCGACATGGTCGAGCTCGGCGCGGACTTCTACGCGACCAGCGCGTACAAGTGGTCGGGCCCGCACATCGGCACCGTCGTCGCACCGCCTGAGCTGCTCGAACGGCTGTCGCCCGACAAGCTCGCCTCCTCCTCGGACGAGGTGCCTGACCGGTTCGAGACGGGAACGTCGCCGTTCGCGGACCTGGCCGGCGTCACCGCCGCCGTCGACCACCTCGCCGGCCTGGACCCCGACGCGACGGGCGACCGGCGCAGGCGCCTGCTCACCTCGATGACGGCGGTCGAGGCCCATGAGCAGGCCGAGTTCGCACACCTGCTCAAGGGGCTGGCGTCCCTGCCTCACGTGAGCCTCGTCGGCTCGCCCGCCCGCCGTACGGCCACGGCGTACTTCACGGTGGCCGGGCACACGCCGCGGCAGGTGGCCGAGCACCTGGCGACGCGCAAGGTCAACGTCTGGGACGGCCACTGCTACGCGTGGGAGCTGACCCAGGCGCTCGGCATCCGCGACTCGGGCTCCGCCGTACGCGCCGGGCTGGTTCACTACAACGACCGCTCGGACGTCGACCGCCTGCTCAACGGCCTCGAAGAGCTCTCGCCAGGCCGTTCCTGACGACGGCCGCCGTCACCGCGGCCCGCCTCCTCGGGCGGGCCGCGGAGCACCGCCCGCCTTTCTGCTGACCACCGCGGAAGGCGGGCCGAGCGGCTGACGTCACGCGCCTGGATCATTTCCGGGAGGCGAGCACGCAGAATTCATTGCCTTCCGGATCGGCGAGCACCACCCAGGACGAGTCGCCCTGACCCACGTCGGCGTGGGTGGCGCCCAGCGCCAGGAGCCGGCTGACCTCGGCCTCCTGGTCGTCCGGACGGAAGTCGAGATGAAGTCGGCTCTTCGCCTTCTTCTCCTCGCCGACGGGGACGAAGATGATGCCGGGCAGGATGTCGGGAGCCATCCGGATCTCGAACTCCTCCTCGGCGTCGTTGACGACGGTCCAGCCGAGCGCCTTGGTCCACCACTGCCCGAGCCGTACCGGATCGGCTGCGTCGATCACCACTTGTTCCCATATGAGAGTCACGACGCCCACCTACCCGCCGGAGCGTTCGTCAGCCTCCTCTGAGAGCGAAACATCATCGACGGCGGAAACGTGCACGCGAATGTCATCGCACCGATGACGAGGAGCAGCGACTCCGGCGCCGAATCGCTTCGCGAAATCGGCCGCCTTCGCGCCGGGCCGGGGAAATGCGGATTGCCTCATCACCTCGATGGCATTACGGTGATGACCGTGACTGCCGGGTCGGCCATGGGCCAAGAGCGAGTGGGGCACCCGGCCGAGGCGTGAAGGCCGGGCGGGCGCGAGGCCCGCCGCTTGGATTCCGCCCGCCGCATCCCCGAATTTCATACGACGTTTCCACGTGCTCGTCTCCGCCGGTCAGCGCTTCCCTGTCATTCGCGACCCCCGGCCCGGCAAGCCGTGTTCTCCGCCATTCCCGAAACAGGGGTGCGCCCATCCCTTGCGAATTCCGTCCGGCACGCCGGGCGATTCTTCGCCATGCCCTGAATCCGCACGTCCCCACATTTCTGGAGTAGAAAAAGAGTGCCGAACGATTTCAACCGACAGATCATCGAGGAGTTCCGCGCCAACGAAGGGCGGGTCGGCGGTCCTTTCGAAGGAGCCCGGCTGCTCCTGCTGACCACCACCGGGGTGCGATCCGGTGCTCCGCACACGGTCCCGGTCGGCTACCTTCCGGACGGCGGCGAGCGGGTGCTGGTCATCGCCTCGGCCGGCGGCGGGCCGAACCATCCGGACTGGTTCCACAACCTGGTCGCGAATCCCCGCGTCCAGGTCGAGGACGGAGCCTTCACGTACGAGGCGGAGGCCGTCGTCCTACAGGGCGACGAGCGGGACCACGCCTTCGCCCGCGCGGTGGAGGCCGACCCCGGATGGGCCGGCTACCAGGCCAAGACGTCGCGGGTGATCCCCGTGGTCGCCCTGCGCGCGGTCACGGGGGGACCGCCACGGGCGGCGTCCCTGGGCGCGGCCCTGAAGATGATCCACGACGCGTTCCGGCGGGAGCTCGCTCTGATCCGCAAGGAGATCGCCGAATCGGGTCCCGGCCTGGGCGCCCAGCTCCGCATGAACTGCCTGACCGTCTGCCACGGGCTGCATCTTCACCACACCCATGAGGACGGCGGCGTGTTCCCGGCCCTCGGGGACAGCCGCCCGGAGCTCGCCCCGGCCCTGGAACGGCTAAGCGAGGAGCACCGGACGATCGCGGCTCTGATCGACGAGTTGCAGGAGGTCGTCTCCGCCGAGGGAGCGGATCCCCTCCTGGTGCTCCCGCAGGTCGAGCGGCTCATCGACGAACTCGAACGGCATCTGACCTACGAGGAGGAGCAGCTGATCCCGATCCTCGACGCGCCGGCCTGACCCGCTCCGCGGGGTGAACCCTGCCGGAGGGGTGCGAACCGATCGAACGGATCCTGGGCCGCCGGCGGGAGGCCGGCGGCCCAGGTCCCGGCCATGGGCTACGCCCGGATGGCCTCTTCCAGCAGTGCCCGGTTGCGGATCATCCACCCGGCTGCGTCGGCCCGCCAGGCGAGCGCCCACGCCGCGCCGGGATCGGCCGAGTCCGGAGTGATCCCGGCGTCGGCCGCCTCGGCGGCGCAGTCCCGGATCGCGAACTCGATCATCCGGTCGACGAGCCCGTCCCGATCGGCGGCCGGCAGTTCGTAGCCGTCGAGGAACAACCTCAACTGCCGGGCGCGAGCGGGCGGGTCAGGCAGGTCATTGCGCCGAGCGACGGTGTCGCCGTGCAGTTGCGCGTGCCACCAGGCGCAGGCGGCGACCTCGTCCAGGCGGTCGACGGGGCCCGCGAGGGTCCAGTCGATGAACGCCACGGGCCGACCGTCCTGAACCACGGTGTGCCACGGCCCGGCGTCGCAGTGTCCGATCACCGAGTCAGGGCCGATGCGATGCATCCACCAGGGTTGCCACTCGGCGTCCGGTGGCGGCCGGAAGCCGGCGGTGGCGGTGTGCAACTCGCGCAGCAGCGCGCCGACCTGCCCGACGGCCTCGTCCGGCCACGCGTGTGGATGGACGATGCTGCCCTCGATGTAGGTCAGGACCTCGTTGCCGTCGCCGTCCACGCCGACCACCCGGGGGGAGCCGGTGAACCCGACGTCCTCCAGGTGGCGCAGCAGTGCGTGCACGGTCCGGGTCCAGGGCCGGCCGGGACGCCTGACGGTCCCTCCCGTACGGATGACATGACTTGGTCCGCCTTCGGCCGCCGTCAGGGGCTCGAAGGACGATGGGGAATCCACGATTTCTCCTCGTGTCAGCGCGGTGATGGTGACACCGGCGCCAGGGGACGGCACCGGTGGCGGCCGCGGAACATCCGCGGCAGGCGGCCCGCTACGAGGCGAAAGGCGTCCGGCATCGGGCCCGTTCAGGCCGGGCGGACGCCGAAAGAGCCGATCAGACGGCGATCGGCCCGCGCGTCGTAGCGGTGACGGCGACCTCGCTGACAACCATGCACGTCATGTCGACCTCCTTGACGAGTAGGACACGAACGAGACTAGGCAACGCCGCCGGGGCGTCGCAATCGGATTTCCGCGTGGACGATCGCGGCACCGGCACGGTTCATTCTTCCGCGTCTTCGCCGACACACCCCGACCTCGACCACCGCCCCTCAGGATTCATGCCGTAGAACAGTGCGGTGAAACTCAGCGAAGAAGTGCTCGAACTGCTGCGCAGGCCGAGCGTCTGCCACCTCGCCACGTTGATGGCCGACGGTTCGCCGCAGCTGACCCAGACGTGGGTCGACACCGACGGCGAGCACGTGCTCATCAACAGCGTGCAGACTCACGTGAAGACACGGAACATCGAACGGGACCCGCGGGTGGCCCTGACCGTCTCCGACCCCGACGACCCCTCGCGCTATGTCCAGGTCCGCGGCCGGGTCCTCGAGGTCACCACGGACGGCGCGGCGGAGCACATCGACGCGCTCGCCAAGAAGTACCTCGGCAAGCCCTACCCCTGGTACGGAGGCCGCGACCAGGTCCGGGTGATCTTCGTGATCGAGCCCGAAAGGGTCGTCGGCATGCGCTGACAGCCTGAGTCGTGTCTGACGATCAAGCCCTGCCGGAGAGCATTCGTCAGACACTCCCTAACCGGGTTCGGGGTCTGCCGCCCCCTCGCCGTTCAGGCTCGTGCCCGTCGACCGGCGGAGCACCCTGATCGAAAACCCCCTTGGCGGGGGTGCCGAAAGGCCACAGACTGGGGCCTGTCACGGACGGCGGCGGAGGCGGCATGACGGCAACGCCCATCGATCCATCCCCGGCGGCCAGGCCCGAGCGGCGGCCCGAACTGGACGCGATCCGCGCTCTGGTCGTGGTCGGCCTGGTGTTCTTCCACTCGGGGCTGGTCTTCGACACGCGCGACGACTTCTATGTGAAGAACGCCGAGACGACCGACGCCACCACGATCGTGGCCGGTTTCGCCGTGGTGTGGGCGATGCCGATGTTGTTCCTCATCGCCGGCCTCGGCTCGTGGCACTCGCTGCGGCGGCGCGGCGCCGGCGGATTCGCCGTGGAACGCCTGCTCCGGCTCGGCGTCCCCCTCGTCTTCGCGACGTTCGCGCTGCTGCCGATCGCTCCGTGGATCCGGCTGCGGACCGATCCCGCCTACCACGAGTCGTACCTGGAGTTCCTGCCGCGGTTCCTCGACGTCCACGTCGATGTGTCCGAATTCCCCTTCATCCTGCAGGGCGAGCATTTCGAGTCCGGGCACCTGTGGTTCGTGGTGATGCTGCTGGTCTACGCGCTCCTGCTGGCCGCGCTGTTCTACCGGCTCCCCCGCGACCTCGGCCGCCGAATCCGCGAGGGGCTCGCAACGGCGGTCCGGCGCCGCGGCGCCGTGGTGTTCCTGCCGGCCGTGCCCATCGCGGTGATCACCGCTCTGCACGGCATGGAGGAGCCGTTCGCCGGCTGGAGCCGCTGGGCGTACCTGCTGTTCTTCCTGTACGGCTTCGTGCTCGCCTCGGACGAGAGGTTCCGTACGGCGATGCGGCGCGACGCGATCCCGGCACTGGTGAGCGCCCTCGTCCTGCTCGCGGTCGGCATGCCGGGCTTCCTGGTCGTCGCCGGGAGCCCCGGCGCGGACCCCTTCACCGACATGACCGCGCCCGCGATCGGCGTCCGCCTCCTGTACGGCGCGGCGGGCTGGTGCTGCCTGGTCGCCATCCTCGGTCTGCTCGACCGCCGCCGGACGGCACGGCAGGCCCGCCCGGACGCCGGGGCGAGTTCCGGGGGCGGTACGGGGAAACGGGTGTACGGATACCTGGCCGCCGCGGTGCTGCCGCTGTACATCCTGCACCAGCCGATCGTCGTCGCCGTCGCGTACGGCGTCGTCCGATGGGACGCGCCGATCGTGGTCAAGTACCTGGCGATCGTCGTGATCTCGCTCACCCTGACCGTCATCGCGTATGACCTTCTGGTGCGCCGGACGCGGCCGACCCGGTTCCTGTTCGGCATGCGCGGCCGGCCGGCTCCGGAAAAGGTTCGAACGCGATCCGGACCGGCGATTCAGAGGGGCGAGCTCTGATTCACCGGCCGGACCGCGTTCGAAGTCCCGGTGCCCCCGTTCCTCTCCCCACCGGACGCCTGTGGTCCGGTGGGCCCCTGTCAGAGGAGTCCGGTCATCCGGCCGTTACGGCTTGACCGGCTTGTTGTTCGTCCACTCGGCCTTGGTGATCGCGTTGTAGTTGACGACGGTGCCCGGCTTCGCCCCGGCCCATTGGCCGCCGGCGTGGACGGCCACGATCTGGTCGGTCAGCAGAAGACCGGTCTCCGGGTCGATGATGAGCTGCCGCTCGTACTGCCCGTTGGGCCAGCTCTCCGCCCGGCCGATGCCCTGTCCCTTGCGGCCGAGGGCGTCGGTCACCTCGCCCAGGGACCGCACGCCGTCCAGCCCGGCGAGCACCTTGTAGGCCGCGGCCCGGACGGCCGGCTTGACGGGCATGTCGCTCAGCACGCCGGAGGTCACCTGGAAGAGCCAGGCGTCCGCGTCCTGCGGCTCGTCGGACTCGGTGCCGTGACCGGCGTACCCCTGCATCAGACGCGCCTTCAGCGCGGCCGCGGTGGTGGGCAGCGTCTGGAGTTCGGCGAACGACACGTTCGTCCCGGCCAGGTCGGCGATCTTGTCGCCGACGTTGATCGGGTTACCGAAGGGCTTGCCACCCTTGGAGTCGATCAGCAGCTTGCCGCCGCCGCGCTTCGCCACCTTCACCGTCCACGTGGTCGGCGAGCCGTCCTGCTTCCAGGCGGCCTCCGAACCGGGGGCAGGCTTGGTGCCCAGGTTCTGCGAGACCCACCAGCTGTCGACCTTCGGCGAACGGGCGATCCACGTCTCGCTGCGGCCCAGGCTGTTCACCGTGTACTGCACCTTGGTGCCCACCTGCTGGGCGTTGCCGCTCGAAGTCACGATGTGCCAGTACGCGCCGCTGCCCGCCTTGGCCTTCAGCGACGACTCCGCCGCGACCAGGAGGACCTGCTTCGCGGAGAGCTTCACGGCGGGCTGCTGCTCACCCTGCGGTGCGGCGACGGCCGGTGCGCTCGGCGCCGGCGTCGTGCCACCGGTCGCGGTGACCCCGACGGCGACGGCGGTCGCCGCCGCGACGCCGGCCAGGCCGAGACCCCACACGGGCTTGGCGATCTTCCGGGCGCGGGCCGGCTTGGCCTGCCTGAACTGCGCCATGGCGTAGTTCAGCTCTGCGGCCCTGGTGCCCTCGTCCACCGGGGTGTCGAGGTGAGCCGGGCGCGCCTTCCGCAGCTGCTCCATCGGGTTCATGACCACTCCTCACTGAGATTGCGCACTCGGGACTGGATACGGGCCACCGGGGCCGTCTTCATCGCCTGGACCAGCCGCTTGCGGGCACGGTGCAGGCGGACGCGGAAGGCCGCCGGTGAACAGCCGATGACACGTGCCGCGTCGCGGGGGGAGAGCCCCTGCCAGGCCACGAGAATCAGGAGCTCTCGCTCCTCCTGGGTCAGGGAGGCCAGCGCGTTGACGACGGCCAGCCGCTCGGCCACCCAATCGGCGTGGTCCTCTTCGGTCCAGGCCCGCAGCTCGGCTGCCAGCGACTCACGCCTGATCTCGGCGCGGATGTTGTCGCGCAGCACGTTGCGGGCGACGCCGAGCAACCACGGCAGCGCGGGGTCGGGCACGTCGTCGAATCGCCGCCAGGCGATCGCGAACGTCTCGCTCACCACCTCGTCCGCGACCTGCCGGCCCGCTTGGCTGACCACGTAGGCCCATACTCGCTGGCGGCACTCGTCATACATGGTGGTGAACCGGTGAGAATCGTCCGTCACCGCCCGCCCCCTTCGTCCCGGTGTTTGTTCCGACAGGAGGAAGTGGTCCGAGACCCCCAAGTGTTACAAACGACTCCAAAAACATTTTTCGGCCCGTCCGCCGCCTTTCACTGGCGCACCCCGATCGCGTCCGCGGGCCGCTGCCGGAGGACGAACCTGGCCGGGATCGCGGTGGCGGCCAGCGCCAGGACGGCCGCGACGGCGACCACCGCGAGGTAGGTGAGCGGCGGAACGTACGGCACGGCCGACCCGGTCATGCCCGAGCTGAACGCCGACAGCGTGACCAGCGAGATCCCGGTCCCGAGGGCGACGGCGACCACGAGCGCCGTGAGGGTCTCCAGCCTGAGCATCCTCAGCACCTGACGCCGGGTGGTGCCGACCAGGCGGAGCAGCGCCAGCTCACGCGACCGGTCCGAGGTCGACATCGCCAGGGTGTTGACCACGGCGATCGCGGTGAACGCGATGATCAGGCCCATCGCCACGTAATTCACCGCGGCATTGGGCGCGCTCGCGTCCACCGCCTGGGCCCGGTCGAGGACGGCGGCCCCGGGAACCGCCTTGGTGATCGCGGCACGCGTGAGGGTGGGAGCGGAGACGAGCAGGGTGCCGAGCGGGTCGTCCACGTGCGGGGCGACAAGCGCGTGGGAGAGCGTGAGATCGCCGTATCCCAGCCCACGGGCGTAGATCGCCACGACGGTCGGCGTCACGGGCGTGCCGTCGCCCAGGGTGAGATGGATCCGCCCGCCGACCTCGGCGCCGATGCGCGCGGCCGCGGTCTCGCTCACCGCGACACCGTCCTGACCCAGGTCTTTGAGCGAGCCGGCCGTCACACCCAGATCGACGGTCCTGTCCAGCCCGTCCGGTGTGACCGCCTGTGCGCCGTACTTGTCCAGGCCGACCCGCACCGACGTGCGCAGCACCTCGGTGACCGCCTGGACGCCGGGCGTCTCGCGCAGGGCCTGCGCGGCGGTACCCGGCAGGTGGGGGCCGAGGACGTAGTCGGCGCGGCCGCCCGCTGCGGCCTCGCGCTGGGCGGCGTGGCCCATCGTGGTCTGGACGAACAGAATCGTGCAGGTCATCGCCACCATCAGGCTGAGCGGCGTGATGACGGACGCCAGCCGCCTGGACCCGGTGCGGAGGTTGGCGGCGGCCAGGTGGCCGCCGACCCTGGACGCGCGCAACGGCACCGCGAGCAGAGCGGTCGCGGCACGGGCGACGACCGGGCCGAGCAGCGCCACGGCGGTCGTCCAGACCAGCGCGGTGAGCATGGTCACCGGGCTCGACGCGGCCTCGACCGACAACGCCGACAACACGATGGTCAGCGCCACGCCGCCGCCCACGCAGACCAGGCCGGCGACCAGACGTCCCCAGGGCGTCCGGCTTCCCGGCAGAGCGGCCTCACCGAGCGCCTCCACCGGCCGGATCCGGGCGGCCCGGCGGGCCGAGAGCCGGACCGCCGCCCACGCGGCGAGCACGGAGGCCAGCAGCGCCGCCAGCGCCGGGAACGGGCTGACCACGAGCCGCAGGTGCTCCGGCATGGCGCCCAGCGCGACGAACCTGTCACGCAGCCAGAAGCCCAGCCCGATGCCCGCGACGGACCCGGCCGCCCCCGCGGCGACGGAGACCAGGAGCGCCTCGCCGCCGAGCATCCGGCGCACCTGGCGGGGGGTGGCGGCGACGGCCCGCAGCAGGGCGATCTCCCTTTCGCGCTGCTGGATCGACAGAGCGAAGGTGCCCACCACGACGAGGACGGCGACCAGCAGCGACGTGCCGCCCAGGGCTCCGCCGAGGCTGATCAGCCGCACCCGCGCCTGTTCCGCGCCGGGGAACTCGATGGCGCCCCGGTCGTCTCCGGTGTGGGCGAAGGCCCGGGCGGTCCTGAGCACGGCCGACACGTTCGACATCACGGCGGAGACCTCCCCTCGCGGGAAGACGCCGATGGCGCTGACCTGGCCAGGCCGCCCGGCGAGGCGGCGCGCCTCGGCGGTGCTGAAGAAGAGCGTGCTCTGGCTGGGCAGGGACTGCGCGGTGACGCCGGTCACCCGGTAGGTCCGCGCACCCGCCGCGGTCACCGTGTCCAGTCGCGCGCCCACAGCGAGGCCGGAACGGCAGTCGACGACGACCTCGTCGGCGGCTGCAGGGGCGTGCCCGTCGCGCAGGGTGAACGGCGTGAGCCCCGCGGACTCCCAGCCGTGCCCACTCGCGGCGCCGCTCTCCAGGTAAACGGGGAAGGTCACCTCACTGATCACCTTGGTGACGCCGGCGACCTCGCCCAGTCGCGCGGCGAGCGAGGCGGGCAGCCAGGCGTGCTCGGCCAGTGGCTTGGCCTTGGTCTTCGACTTGTCCTCGGACTTCCGGATCGTCTGCCGGACGAACTGGTCGCCCGCCACGATCACCGGCGTGCCCGCGTAACGCTCGGGGACGACGCTGCCGCGCAACCCCGTCTCCAGCAACATCCCGCAGGCGCAGACGAGCATGGCGGCGCACAGCAGTGCGACGAACGAGCCCGCGAACCCGGCCTTGCGGTGCCGCAGGGTCCTGAAGGCGAATCCGATCATCAGTTCCACGCTCCCAGCCGGGTCATCCGCTCGGCGACCTTGTCGGAGGTCGGATCCGTCATCTCGTCCACGATCCGGCCGTCGGCCAGGAACAGGACCGTGTCCGCGTACGACGCCGCCACCGGGTCGTGCGTCACCATGACGACCGTCTGGCCCATGCCGCTGACGACCTCGCGCAGCAGCGTGAGCACGTCACGGGCCGTCATCGTGTCGAGCGCGCCGGTCGGCTCGTCGCCGAACACCACCTCCGGCCGGGTGACCAGCGCGCGGGCGATCGCCACGCGCTGCTGCTGCCCGCCCGAGAGCTGCGCCGGGCGGTGACCGGTACGGCCGGCGAGGCCCACCCGCTTCACGATCTCCTCCAGCCATGCCCGATCCACCCCGGCCCCGGCCAGCCGCAGGGGAAGCGTGATGTTCTCGGCCACGGTCAGGGACGAGACCAGGTTGAACGCCTGGAACACGAATCCGACGCGACGCCTGCGCAGCTCGGTCAGCCGCGTCTCGTTCATGCCCGCGAGTTCGGTGCCGCCGAGCCGTACAGATCCGGAGGTGGGCGTGTCCAGCCCGGCGGCGCAGTGCAGGAGCGTGCTCTTGCCCGACCCCGACGGTCCCATCACCGCTGTGAAGCTGCCTTGCGTGAAGCCCGCCGACACCTCTCTCAGGGCGGCGACGGCGCCCTGTCCCCTGCCGTAGACCTTGCTCACCGCATCCAAAGACACCACGTATGTCATGGCTTCCACCCTGCTGACCTGTGGACGGACGATCCAGGTACGTGATCAGCGATGCACCATGACGTCATCATGAATCGGACACTGATAGACATTCCTCTGTGATTAATGTGCTTCTGGCGGAGGATCAGCACATCATCAGGGGCGCCCTGGTCGCGTTGCTCAGCCTCGAACCCGACCTGGAGGTCGTGGACTCGGTCGAATCCGGCGACGCCGTCGTCCCCGCGGCCCTGGTGCACCGTCCCGACGTCGCGGTGCTCGACATCGACATGCCAGGCACGCTGGACGGCCTGGCCGCCGCGGCCGAACTCCGCGCGAAGCTGCCGGGCTGCCGGGTGCTCATGCTGACGGGACACGGCAAGCCGGGACATCTGCGCAGGGCGCTCAGCGCGCAGGTGGACGGGTTCCTGCTCAAGACCGCGGCCCCCGAGCGCCTGGTGGAGGCGATCCGCGAGGTGGCGGCGGGCCGGCGCGTGCTCGACCCGTCACTGGCGCTCACCGCGTGGGACCTGGCCGACAACCCGCTCACCCAGCGCGAGGCGGACGTGCTCCGCCTGGTGGCCGAGGGGGCGGAGGCGACCGAGATCGCCGGGCGGCTCTTCCTCAGCGCCGGGACGGTGCGCAACTACCTCACGACGATCGTCGGCAAACTCAACGCCCGCAACCGCACCGACGCGGTCCGCATCGCCACCGAGGCCGGCTGGATCTAGCCCGGACGGCCCACGGCGACGGGACCGGCCACGGGACCGATCACATCCGACGGCGACAGCGGCACCCAGGCGTCGAGCTCGAACCAGCCGTCCTCCGCTCCGGCCGCGAGCGTTCCCCTCAGGACCGCGAGGCGGACGGTCAGGTTGCCGATGCCGGACGAGCCTCGTCTCCGCGCGGCCGGGCGCGCCCCGTCGTTGCGGACCCGGAGCCGGATCCCTCCGTCCTCCACCACGGTCGAGATCCGGCAGAGGCCGGCGACGCTGTGCCTGAGCACGTTGGTCACCGCCTCGCGCAGCACCACGGCGAGCACGTACTCGACCTCGGCGGGAAGGTCCTCTTCGACGAGGTCGAGCTCGGTCTCGATGCCCGCGGCGGACAACACCGAGCGGGCCGACCGGGCCTCCGCGTCGAGGGACAGCCCCTGCGCCTCGCCTGACACGGACCGCATGTCGGCCTCGGCCCGCTCCGCCATGACCAGCACGTCCTCCAGCTCGGATCGGGCGCGCGCCGGGTCCAGACGGCGGGCCAGCTCGCATTTGAGCAGGATCGCGGCGAGGTTGTGCCCGAGAAGGTCGTGCAGGTCGCGGGCGGCGCGCAGACGCTCCTCGACGACCGCCGCGCGAGCGAGCTCCTGCCGGGCGATCTGGAGCTCCCTCACCTGCCGGGCCAGCCGGATGAGGCCGTAGACGACGAGACCGGTCACCAGCGTGCTCACGGCGTAGTTGAGCGTCACCGCGGCCGGCAGGCCGAGCCGTACCGCGATCACCGCGACGCTCGCCGTCACGCACGCGACCAGCGGCCAGGCCACCGCCCAGGGGAAGGCGAGCAGAAGCGGCCCCGCGAGGAAGCCGGCCGTGCCGAGCCACGCGCGGCCGAACCCGAGAATCGGCAGGTAGGTGAGCAGTGTCATCAGTGCGAGCGCCACCATGTGACGCCCGCTGACCGACCTGAGCTGCATGACCACGATGACCGCGAGGCAGGCGGCGGCGAGCAGGATCGCGACGCCGTGAATCAGGAGCAGTGCCTTGACCGTGAAACCCACGAGCACCGTGGCCAGTAGAGCGACCGAGAGGGCATAGGCTCCCCGTTCCTCGGCGACCTCCACCGGCCGCCGGATCTCGGGGACCACGGCCTCGACGAGCAACCGGCCCTCGGGGGTGAACCCCGTGGACAGGGCGCCGCCGACGGCGGCGATCCGGTCGGGAAGGTCGCCGAAGCCCTCGTCCTCCACGGTCCGGGCGTCGTCACTGACGACGCGGAGCCGTACGGTCCCTCCTGCGGAGAGGACCTCGATCACGCAGGTGCGCGCCGTGGCCCGCCGCAGGATCTCGGTCACCGCCCCGCGCAGCACGGTGGCGAGCAGCGCCCCCGCCGGGCCCACCGGTACGACATCGCCCGATCGCACGTCCGCCGTCACCCCCGCGGCGGCGAGCATCGCGCGGGCGGTGGCGAGCTCCGGAGCCAGCGACGTCGCGCGGTAGCTCGCGGCGGCGTTCCTGGCGTCGGCGAGGAAGACGCGCGCGGCGCCGGTGACCTCGCCGAGCGTCCGCGCCGCGCCGCCAGGGTCCGCAAGAGCCGCCCGCACGCCCGCGTTGATCTCGGCCAACCCTCTGCCGAGTCCCTGGCTGAGCTCGGCGGAGATCCGCAACCGCTCCTCCGCGACCGCGGCCATCGCCAGGGCCATGCGCGCGGCGTGCACCTCGTCGACCCGCTCGGTGAGCCTGGTCAGACCGTAGATCACCAGGCTGATCAGCACCATGCTGATCGCCGGATCGGCGGGCCCGATCACCACGGCGCTGACCGCGACCGGCACGGCGAGCGGCCACCACGAGGTGAGCAGCAGTGATCCGCCCAGGAAGCCGACGATCCCGACGGAGGTGCCGAAGCCGAGCGTCGCCGCGTAGACCGCCACGGCCTGTACGGCGAGCAGGACCCACCCTCGCCACTTCCGCAGGCCGGGGAACACGTAGACGAGCTGGAGCCCGAACACCACGATCGCCAGTGGTGATCCGGCGAGGACGTAGACGCTCGCGAATCCGGCCAGCACGACGGTGACGATGCCCCTCGCCAGGGCGGGCTGTTGATCTCCCCGAATTCGCATACCGGGACAAAATCCTAATGCGCGGGTTCATTCAGAAATGTTTCCCAGCACGGGGGGAGGAGCGGCGGCCGGCCACGGGATCGCCCGGGCGCGAGGCGAGCGGAGGCTCCGGCCAGGCGCGCGGTTGCCCCGGGCAGCTGGTTGCCTGGGCAGGCCCGCGGTCGCCCTGGGCAGCTGGTTGCCTGGGCAGGCCCGCGGTCGCCGGGGCAGGGGCGGTTGCCGGGGCAGGGGCGGTTGCCGGGGCAGGCGCAAGTACCTGGGCAGGCCGCTCGACTCGCTAGCCTGAGGCGCGATGAACCGTTTGACGACGTCGAGCGCTGAGCTGGAGCTCGCCCGCTTCCCCGAGGATCCCCGCGACCCGCTGCGCGCGTGGGACGCCGCCGACGAGTACCTGCTGCGGCACCTCGACGGAATCGACGGCGAGCCCGCCGACCTCTCCGGCACCGTGGTCGTGCTGGGCGACCGGTGGGGAGCCCTGGTCACGGCGCTCGCCGATCACCGCCCGACGCAGGTCACCGACTCCTTCCTCACCCAGGGGGCGACCCGGGCGAACCTGGCGCGGAACGGCGTCGCCGCGGACGCGGTGCGGCTGCTGACGACCCGGGACACTCCCCCCGACCGGATCGACGTGCTGCTGATCCGGGTGCCCAAGAGCCTCGCGCTCCTGGAGGACCAGTTGCACCGCCTCGCACCCCACGTGCACGCGGGCACCGTCGTCGTCGGCGCGGGCATGGTCACCGAGATCCACACCTCGACGCTGCGGTTGTTCGAGCGGATCCTCGGGCCGACCAGGACGTCACTGGCGGCGAAGAAGGCCCGGCTCATCTTCTGCTCCCCCGACCCGCTGCTGTCCAGGGGCGCCAACCCGTGGCCGCTCACCTACGCCCTGCCCGCCGGGATCGGGCCCGCGTCCGGGCTGACCGTCGTCAACCACGCCGGCATCTTCTGCGCCGACCGCCTCGACATCGGCACCCGCTTCTTCCTGCGGAACCTTCCACATCGCGTCGGCCGCGAGCGCGTCGTGGACCTCGGCTGCGGCAACGGGGTGCTCGGCATGGCCGCGGCACTGGACAACCCCGACGCCGAGGTGGTCTTCGTCGACGAGTCCTACCAGGCGCTGGCGTCGGCGGATGCGACCTGCCGGGCGAACCTCGACGCCCCGGTGGAGTTCATGGCGGGCGACGGCCTGGGGGGCGTGCCGAGCGGATCGGTGGACCTGGTGCTCAACAATCCGCCGTTCCATTCGCATCGGGCGACGACCGACGCGACGGCCTGGCGCATGTTCAACGGGGCACGGTCCGCGCTGCGCCGGGGCGGGGAGTTGTGGGTGGTCGGCAACCGGCACCTCGGGTACCACGCGAAGCTCCGACGGCTCTTCGGCAACTGCGAGGTCGCCGCGAGCGACCCGAAGTTCGTCGTACTCCGGGCCGTCAAGCGCTAGGTCGTCACGGCTTCCCCTGCCGGACCCCCGGCCGGCCCGAGCCCGCCGATGCGACCGGATAGGGCGGCATGAAGGCGGAGGAACCTCCGTTATGGTGGTCAACGCAGTTTCGATGGGAATGCCCGATCAGCTGGAGACCACGATGACCGACCGAGCGGATCATGCGATCAAGGTCCTGCGCTCCGAGCTCGACGAGCTCGCCGCGCTGGTGGGCGGCTTCGGCCCCGACGACCTCGCCCGTCAGTCCGGAGCCGCGGAGTGGGACGTCTCTCAGGTGCTGAGCCACCTGGGCAGCGGCGCGGAGATCAGCCTCGCCGCCCTCGAGGGCGCGTCGCGGGGAACCGGCTCGCCGGACTTCGACTTCATCAAGGGTGTCTGGGCGCGGTGGGACGGCATGTCGCGCGCCCAGCGGGCCGAGGAGGTCATCAGCGCGAACGAGGCGCTGGTCGGCCGCTTCGAAGGCCTGGACCCGAAGACGCGTGAAGACCTCCGCGTCGAGCTCTGGTTCCCGGCCGAGGCCCCGGACGTCGCCGGGTTCGCCGCCATGCGGCTCAGCGAGTTCACCCACCACCTGTGGGACGTCAAGGTGGCGTTCGACCCGGCGGCGACGCTGACCGCCGAAGCGCTCGACCTGCTGATCGCGGGAGGCGACGCCTTCGTCGGCTTCCTCGGCAAGCCGGAGGGCCTCGGCGGCCGCCACGCGACCGTCGCCGTGCACACCACCTCTCCGGAGCGGTCCTTCGGGCTCGACGTCCGTGAGGCCGTGGCCGTCGTCGACGTTCCGTCCGAGCCGGACGCCGTCCTCACCGCCCCGGCGGAGTGGTGGCTGCGCCTGGTCTCGGGCCGCCACGCCCCGGAGCACACTCCGGCGGCCGTGGAGATCACCGGAGACGCGGTGACCCTGGACGATCTGCGCAAGGTCTTCCCCGGGTTCTGAACCCGGTTCGAACCCGGTTCCGGCCCCGGGGTTTCATGGACCGCTCACAGGCCGTACGCCTCCAGGATGTTGAGCCAGACCTCGCTCACGGTCGGGAACGACGGCACGGCGTGCCACAGCACGTCGAGCGGGACCTCGGCGGTCACGGCGACGGTGGCCGAGTGGAGGAGGTCGACGACGGCGGGGGCGACGAAGGTGACGCCGAGGAGCACGCGGCGGTTCTCGTCGACGACGACCTTCACCTTTCCGGTGTAGTTCTCGGCCATGAGGTAGGCCCCCTCGACCGCGCTCATGTCGTACTCCACGACGCGAACGGAGAAGCCGTCGGCCCGGGCCTGGGCCTCCGTGCGCCCGACCACGCAGACCTCGGGATCGGTGAAGATGACCTGTGGAGCGCCGCGGTAGTCGGCGGTGTCACGCAGCGCCGGCAGGTCGTCGGACAGCCCCGCGGCCCTGGCGGCGATCACCTGTCCGCAGATCCGGGCCTGGTATTTGCCCATGTGCGTGAGCAGGTTGAGGCCGTTGACGTCGCCGACCGCGTAGAGCCATCCCTCGGGGACTCCCGTCGCCCGCATGGTCGCGTCCACCGCGATCGGCCGGCCGGCCGCGAGCCCGACCGTCTCCAGGCCGATGTCCGTGGCCACCCGGCGGCCGGCGGCGACGAGGATCTCGTCGGCCTCGATCACCGACCCGTCGTCGACGTAGACGGTCACCGGATCGTCCGGGGTCGGGCGTTCCACGCGGGTGGCCGACCGACCGAAGCGCACGTCGATTCCCGTCTCCTGGAAGGACTTCGCCAGCAGGTCGCCCGCGAAGGGCTCGGTCCGGCCGATCAGGCGGTCCCCTCGCACGAGCAAGGTCGTCTCCTGGGCGCCGAGGGCGTGCAGAGCCTGCGACATCTCGCTGGCGACGACTCCGCCGCCGATCACGACCAGCCGTTTCGGCACCCGCTGGACGCTGGTCGCCTCCCGATTCGTCCAGGGGCGCGCCTCCCGGAGCCCTGGCACGTCGGGGATCAGGGGATCGCTGCCGGTCGCCACGACGACGGCGTGCCGGGCCCGCACCGTCCGGACGCCGCCGTCCGGCCTCGTCACCTCCGCGCTCATCGGTCCCGCCAGGCGTCCGCGGCCCCGGACGAACGTCGCGGGGATGTTCTCGATCCAGGTCACCTGGCCGCCGTCGTCGTAGCCGGCGACGGTCTCGTCACGACGGGCCAGCACCACGGAGGCGTCGATCGGGCCGCGCAGCCCCAGTCCCGGCATGCGGCTCACCTCCGCCGCCAGCCCCATCGGCCGCAGCAGCGCCTTACTCGGGATGCACGCGTAGTAGGCGCACTCGCCGCCGGCCAGGCGTTCCTCGATGACGACCGCCGTCAGGCCGCCTCGTACGGCACGTGCGGCGGCGGTCTCTCCGACCGGGCCCGCACCTATCACGATCACGTCGAAGACGTCGTCCGCCATGGAACCTGCACCCCCCGATGTCGCAGGTCACACCGCCGAGTCACTGACATCTCGGGTCAGTCTTTCATCCGCAGGGGCGACGGAACGGAAAGTAATGGACAGCGGAGCATCACGGATCAATTCGGGGGCGCCACCGTGTGATCCCGCGATTCGTATACGGGCATGTTTCCGCAAAATTCGGTGCGTTGATCATGCCTGTGAGATCGGCGTTCTGGCGGACCGGTCCACTCGCGCGACCGCTCTCACGCGCACGTCGCCGGAGGAGATCCGGAAGGGGACGTCGCCGGACACCGCCGATCCGGTGGAAGACCCCTGAGCCCGCGGGAGCGGGCGCGGATGGTACTCATGTCCCCATGACCGGTCCCGAAGACAAGCGTGACATCAGCCTGTTCTCGTACGGCACCCTGCAGGATCCCGCCGTGCAGACGGCCAATTTCGGCCGCCTGCTCGAGGGCAGGCCCGATGCCCTCCCCGGGTACAAGAGCTCCATCGTCCAGATCACCGATCCCGAGGTCCTCGCGGTCAGCGGCGCCGCCTGGCATCCGATCGTGACGGCCACCGGAGACCCGGCCGACCAGGTCCAGGGCACCGTCTTCCGGATCACCGAGTCGGAGCTTGCCGCCGCCGACGAATACGAGGTGTCGGACTACACCCGGATCCGGGTGACCCTGCTCTCCGGCACGCACGCCTGGGTGTACGTGGAGGCAGACCAGAGCGACGAGTGAGCCTCGGGGACGCGCACTCACGGACGCGGCCGCACGGCGTGCCTGAAGGGATCAGACGCCGTCCGCGGCGTGTGATGACAGGCGGCCGGCGATGCCGTCCAGGAGGAAGCCCAGGCCCAGGGTGAACTGTTCCGCGGGGGTGGGACCGGAGGGCTGCGCGAACCAGCCGGTCAGGTGCGGAAGACCTCCGTCCGCCGCGGCCAGCTCGTGGAGGGTGGCGAGAGCGGCGAACAGTTTCGCGCTGTCGTCCAGGCCGTAGCGCCGTTCGATGCGGGCCTCCTCGGCCTCCTGCAGCCCGCTGCCGGTGATGTGCCGGTCGATGAGCGCCGCGTAGGTCATCGCCGCGGCGACGGTCGCGCCCCGCCGGGTGAGCACGGCGAGCATGAACTCCAGGCGGCGCATCATGTGCGGGCCCGCCGGGGGCCGGGTGTGGACCAGCCGGGCGAACCAAGGGTGCCTGCCGATCATCCGTCTGCTGTCCATCGCCAGAGTACGCAGGTCCTCGCGCCAGTCCGGGCCCGGCTGCGCCGGCAGCGGTATCTCGGCGGCGGCCGCGTCGAGCATCAGGTCGACGAGGCCGTCCTTGTTGTGCACGTACCGGTACAGCGCCATCGGCGTGTAGTCCCCCAGCCGTGCGGCCACCGCCTTCATCGTCATCGCGTCCAGCCCGGACTCGTCGGCGACGCCGATCGCCGCCGTCACTATCTCGTCCCGGCCCAGTGCGCGCTGTCTCGGCGGGGGCGGGGGTTGCGTCCAGATCAGGTCGATCCCGCCGGGGGTGGACTTCCTCATGAGAGCGAGTATACGTTATATAGACATCGTATATCATGTAAACTTTTAGAGAGGGTCCCCCATGGCCTCAGACCTCCAGGACGTCCGGCTGGGTGTCGTCCGCGGCATCAGCTACGGCCTGTTCGGCAAGCCCGACGAGTTCGTCCCCCAGGCGCGCGCCCTGGGAGCGCGGCTGGTGCGCGTGTACGTGTACTGGAGCCAGGTCGAGCCGGAGCCCGGCCGATACACCTGGGAGACGGTCGACGCACTGCTCGAGCAACTCGACGGCGACGAGGAGCTCTGGATCACCGTGTGCTCCAGCTCTCCGTGGGCGACCCGGCAGCCGACCGACTTCCTGCCGCCGTCCCCCGCGCACGACCTGGACGCGTACGGCGAGTTCGTCCGCCGGCTCGTACGGCACTGCGGAGGCCGCGTCCACTACTGGCAGTGCGACAACGAGCCGAGCAACACCGACCTGCTGTGGGCCGGCACCTCCGCCGAGTACGTCGCGCAACTCGAGACCATGTACGCCGCGGTCAAGGACGCCGACCCGGCGGCCGCCGTCGTCCTCGGCGGCTGCGGATACGACGTGTTCGGCAGCGAGGAGTCGGGCGCCCCCCGCCAGTTCTTCGATCACGTCGTGTCCGCCGGACGCGACGCCTTCGACCTGTTCGACGTGCACCTGTACGGCGACGCCTCCGAGGTCCCGCGGAGTCTCGGCATCGCCCGGGAGCTGATGCGCGCCCACGGCTACCTCAAGCCGATCGTCGTCGGCGAGTACGCCGCGCCGGTGCCGTTCGAGTTCCCCGAGGTCGGGGCGGTGATGTACGAGACGCTCGCCCAGGCGTTCGCCGAGCCTCCGGCGACGCAGAGCACCGCGGAGCTCAGCGAGCGGGCGGGCCAGGACACTCCCGAACGGCGCGCCATGGCCGCGCTCTACGAGCGGATGCCGCAACTGCCGCCGAGGTTGCAGATGTTCATGGCCGGCTGCCCCGCCGACCTGGAGGCCAGACGACACCGGATCAACTGCCGCCAGCTCGTCATGTGCAACCTGCTGGCGCTGGCCGAAGGCGTCGGCCGCACCGTGTACTGGAACCTCGCACCGGAGGTGCCCGGACCGGTCGACCCCCGCCAGGTGATGCACCTGATGTTCGGGAAGCTCGCCCTGCTCGACTACGAGGGCGCCGCGCTCAGCGGCCGACACCCGGCGGCGGACACGTTCAGCCTGCTGGCGGCGCAACTCGACGGGGTGCGGCGCGTCACGCGCGTGGAGGTCGCCGACCGGCCCACGGTGTACGCGTTCCAGGTCGACCGCGCCGGCCGCGAGCCGCTGCTCGTGCTCTGGGACCACCGGGACATGTTCGACGGGGAGGACGCGGCACCGGTCACCGTGACCTGGCCCTGGCCCGCCTCCTCCGCGACCGCGATCGACGCGCTCGGCGACGTCCCGGCGGTGGAGCTCCGCGACGGGCGGATCGAGCTGGCGGTGTCGGTCACCCCGATCTTCGTCACCGCCTGACCCGCGGTCACGGGCGACCGCCCTGCTCGGCGGCGGTCCCTACACGCCCCGGAATGCGTTGGCAGCTAGATATGTTTGCAGCCATAAAGGTTGTCAGCTAGATTAAATCTTCTCCCACGTAAACTGAGGACATCAATGCCCGACTACGGCCACGAGTTGCTGCTCGGCACGTTCATCACGCCCACCGCGCACAGCCCGGCTCAGGCCGTCCAGCTGGCCGAGCTCACGGAGGCCGCCGGCCTGGACGTCGCGACGTTTCAGGACCACCCCTACAACGCCGACTTCCTCGACACCTACACACTGCTGACCTGGGTCGCGGCCAAGACGCGGCGCATCCACGTGTCGGCGAACGTCATGAACCTCCCCCTGCGGCCGCCCGCGGTGCTCGCGCGCGCGACGGCGAGCCTCGACCTGCTGTCGGAGGGCCGTTTCGAGCTGGGTCTCGGCGCGGGCGCCTTCCCCGATTCTGTCCAGGGCATGGGCGGGCGCCGGATGACGCCCGGCCAGGGCGTCGAGGCCCTCGACGAGGCGATCGACATCATCCGCGGGGTCTGGAACGACCGCGAGCCCGGCCTCCTGCGCCATGACGGGACGCACTACTCGGTCCCGGGCATGCGGCGCGGCCCCCGGCCGGCACATGACATCGGCGTGTGGCTCGGCGCCTACAAGCCGCGGATGTTGCGCCTCACCGGGCGCAAGGCGGACGGCTGGCTGCCCACGCTCGAGTACGTCCAGACCCCCGGGATCAGGGAGTCGAACGAGATCATCGACGAGGCCGCCCTCGCGGCGGGCCGCGATCCGAGCGAGATCCGGCGCCTGCTCAACATCTTCGGGGTGGGCTCGTCACCTTCCGGGCGGGGTCTGCAGGGACCGCCGGAACAGTGGGTGGAGGAGTTGCTCCCCCTGGTGCTCGAGCACGGCTTCTCGGCATTCTTCATCGGCAGGGACGACCCGCACCTCATCCGCATGTTCGGCGAGGAGGTCGGGCCCGCCCTGCGTGAGGCGGTCGCCCGCGAACGCGCGACGTCCGGCACGAGCACCGGGCCGAGACGCTCGGCGGTCGTCCTCGGCGAGCGCCACGCGACCATCGACTACGACGCCCTCCCGGAATCGCTCGCGAAGAAGGTCGTCGAGCCGGGCGACCGGGCGTACGACGGCGTCCGCCACACCTACATCCGCACCGGATCGCCGGCCCTGGTCATCCAGGCCGAGAACGCCGACGACGTCGTGGCGGCCCTCGGCTACACGCGCGGCCAGAACGTGGAGATCTCCGTCCGCAGCGGCGGGCACGGCATCAGCGGACGGTCGACGAACGACGGAGGCATCATCATCGACCTGTCGAAGATGAACTCCGTCGAGGTGCTCGATCGGGCCGCCAGGCGCATCCGCGTCGAGCCGGGCGCCCGCTGGGGTCACGTCGCCCGCGCGCTCGCGCCGTACGGCCTCGCGATGAGCTCGGGCGACTACGGCGACGTCGGGGTCGGCGGGCTCGCGACGACCGCGGGGCTCGGCTACCTGACCCGCAAGCACGGCCTCACCATCGACCACATCACGGCGGCCGAGATCGTCGTGGCCGACGGCCGCCTGCTCCGCGTCGACGCCGACCACCACCCCGATCTGTTCTGGGCGATCCGCGGCGCGGGCGGCAACTTCGGCATCGTGACGGCGTTCGAGTTCGAGGCCTACGAGGTCGAGAACGTGGCCTACGCGACGCTGATCGTCGACGCGTCCGACACGGCGGACTTCCTCGTCGAATGGGGACGGCTGGTCGAGGCCGCACCCCGTGAGATCACGAGCTTCCTGTCCCTGTTCCCGGAGCGTCGCGGCGGCCCGGTGACCGCGCAGATCACCCTCGTGTACGCGGGCGACGACGTCGAGGACGCGCAGAACGCGCTGACCCCCTTCCTCGGCACGGGCCCCGTCCTCGACCAGCAGGCACAGCTCGCGCCGTATTACATGATCGTCGCGCCCCCGGACAACGAGCACCACGGGCAGGGCCTCGAGGACACCAGAAGCGGACTCCTCGACCACATCACGAGGGAGAGCGCCGAGACCGTCGAGAAGATGATCAAGTCGGGCGACGTCCTGATCATGCAGTTCCGCTCGATGGGCGGCGCGGTGAGCGACGTACCGGCCGACGCCATGGCGTGGTCGCACCGCACCCAGAACTTCTCCGTCATCGCCGCGTCCGCCCCGGCCTACGTCGGCCGTCTCGACGAGAACTGGGCCACGCTGTACCCACACCTCAACGGCATGTACCTCAGCTTCGAGACCGACACCGATCCCGACCGGCTGCTCGACGCCTTCCCGGAACCGACCCTGACCCGCCTGCGCGCACTGAAGGCCGAATGGGACCCGGACGACGTCTTCGACCGCAACTTCAACATCACGCCCGCCCTCGAACCGGAGAAGGCCGATCAATGATCCTCCAGTGAGTCCGGCGTCTCCGGGCTGATCGACCCCCGGCCACGTCCGTCAATGGATCTTGTCTGGCAGGTGCACGATGCCTCCCACTCCGTTTCTCATGGAATCCGTACAACTTTCCGTGAGAGACGAAGAAGGAGGCCTGCACCGCCCGAGGTCGGGTCAGGGGGTCTCCGGCCGCCAGATCCAGTTGCGCCGGACATACAGCTGCCGGAGCCCGGCTCTGTGCATGTTGTTCAGCGACGGGTTGCTCTCGCCGTCCGCGGGCCGCCCGGCCTCCGCGGCGAGCCAGCGGCACCCCGCGTTCGCGGCCTCCTTGGCGCGAGCCGCGAGCAGGGCCGACTGCGCACCCCGATTGCGATGACTCTGCAGGGTCGAACCGGTGTTCAGCGAGCCGACCTCGCCGTTGACGAAGAGGTTGGCACCGGCGACCAGGCGGTCACCGTCCCAGACCCCGAACGGCCGGAAGTCCGGGTGCCCGACGCTGGCCACCAGCATCTCGGCGATGCCCTCCGGCGGCATGCCGAACCCGCGCAGGACGACCGAGGCCCACTCCTCCGCGTCGGCGGGGCCGACCGGCTCGACCCGCATCCCGGTCTCCCCGGGGGTGAAGGCGTCGACGGGGCACCAGAGCTTCACGATCTCCGCTCCCGGCCGCAGGTCGTGCGCGGCGCGGATGTCCTCCCAGTCCGGCGGCAGCGCGGCGGGAGCGATCTGAATCACCGCGCCCGTGCTGCCCTCGCCGCGGTAGAAGTCGATCACGCGGTCGATGAGATCGCGGGTGACCGGCTCGTCGAAGCCGAATCCGAGGGCCTTGCTCCAGTAGCCGGTCGGATCACGGCGCATCGACAGGGCGACGCCGCCGCCGATGCGGGTGGTCGTCACCCCGAACGCGGCCCGCGTGGACGGCGGCATGGTCGACTCGTACTGGTACATGAACTCCGCCTCGGCGCCTTCGGCGAGGGCGGTCGGGTCTGTCAGCGACATGATCTTCCTTGCGGGAATGGCTACGGTACGTCACCGATGACTGACGTCCGGGATGAGTCCTTACGCACCGCAAGATGCAGCGACCAAGCGGAAAGTTCGATTCCCGGCGAATCCGCGCGGCATCGCCCCCCTCGGGCCCGTGCGACGGCGCCGAAAAACCCGTCATCGGACCGGATGGAACAGCCGGACCCGCCGGATCCGACCTTCTTCGAGGAAGTTGACCCACACGACCCCGGGCGGGCAGTGGAAGGGATCATCGGGCGGGTTGATCAGGTCGTCCTCCCAGATGACCACCTCGCGGCCGGCCACGACGTTCGCCAGGCGATGCCGCACGCCGTCACCGAGATCGCGTTCCATCGCCCGCACCAGGTAGTCGAATCCCCGTGTCCGCTTGCCCTGAGGCCAGGTCACCTCCACCATCGGCCACCACAGCTCGGCCAGCGCCTCCGCGAGCGAGCCGTGATGCGCGGCACGGAGCGTCTCCTCCGCCTCCGCGCGGCGGGCCTCGGTCAGCGCGGCGACGTCGCCGTGGGCCCCGCCCGCCGTGGCCAGCAGGGCCTCGGACAGTTTGGCCCGCGCCTGGTTGAGCCGGCTGCGCACCGTGCCCACCGGCACCGCGCACACCTCCGCGATGTCCTCGTAGGCCGTGACCCCGGTGAAATAGCGCAACATCGTCACCAGGCGGAGGTTGGGCGACAGCTGCTCGACGGCGTGCCACACCCAGTCCCGCATGGCGCACCGCTCCAGAAGAGCCTCAGGATCGAGCTCACCGCTCGGCGGCGCCAGCGCCTGAAGATCTCCGACCGGCACGGCCGTCCTGCTCCGGACCTGCATCCGGCAGGCGTTGCGGACCACCGCCCGCAACCACGGCGCCAGGGCGGCCGGATCACGGACGTCCCCGATACGGCGTACCGCGATCAGGGAAGCCTCCTGGACGGCGTCCTCGGCGTCGGGACCGTACCCCAGGATGCTCAGCGCGACCGCGCGCATGGCCGCCTGGTGCCGGGCCAGCAGGAGCCCGAGGGCTCGGACGTCGCCGGATTGCGCCTCTTTGACAAGATCGATGTCGGCGGCAACGGCGTTCCTCATGCCGCCAAGGCTACAAACACCCTCCTAACTGCGATAACGGCCATATACGGCCATTCAGCGGCGATCGTGAGGCGGCCGGATCCCCGCTCCGGACCCGTCTCCGAGCGGCTCTGTCACGAACTCGAGGGCTGCCCTGTCATAGCTGGTGACCGTACGCACGGGCTGTTCAGGCCGATCGCCCAGAATCACCGAGGGAGTGACGATGATCTCGACAGCACGCGCCGAGTGGGCGGCCGGGCAGCGCAGGTTCGCCTCCGACGCGGCCCACGAGCTGCTCACCCCCCTCACCGGGCTCAGGGCTCAGCTGGAGGAGGCCAGGCTGCATCCCGACCAGACGGACCTGCCGCAGCTTCTCGACGCCGCGCTGGGCGACGTCCACCGGCTCGAAGCGATCACCGCGGACCTGCTCCTGCTCGCGCAGGTCTCGGAGGGCACACGCCTCCAGCGCCGGCCCGTGGACCTCACCGACACGGTCCGCACCCATGCCTTCAGGCAGGCCGGCGGCCCCTGCATCAGGTTGCGGACCGTGCCCGCGGTCACCGTCCAGGCGGCCCCCACGCACCTGGGGAGGCTGGTCACCAATCTGCTCGACAACGCACGCCGCCACGCCCGGCGGGCGATCCAGGTCCAGGTGGGCCACGACGACACCCTCGCCGAGCTCAGCGTCGCCGACGACGGGCCCGGCATCCCGGCCAAGGACCGCGAACGCGTCTTCGAGCGCTTCGCCCGGCTCGACGCCGGCCGCTGCCGCCACCGGGGTGGCACCGGTCTCGGCCTGGCCATCGCCCGCGACATCGCCCATGCCCACGCCGGGACCCTGCACGTGGAGGAGGCCCCCGGCGGCGGCGCGCGCTTCGTGCTCCGGCTACCACTCGCCGGTGACACCGTCCGTCCGTGATGATCCACGTCCTGTCGTGACCCGCCGCGGTCGCCCGGGGTCGATCCTCCGACGCCCCACACGGCACGACCTGGCTCGCGGGCACACCGACAGCGCCGGTGGATGCGCGACCACTCCCCGTTCGTAGGCTGGAGGTCACGGGAACGGGGGAGGGCAGTCGCGATCATGCCATCAGAGGATCCGAAGGCGGGCGAGCTCGATCAGGTCGCCGCGGAGTTCCTCGATCTCCGTCCTCGGCTCTTCGCCATCGCGTACCGAATGCTCGGCAGTTCGACCGAGGCAGAGGACCTCGTCCAGGAGGCGTGGGTCCGGTGGCAGGCCACCGACCGCTCGGCGGTGATCGACCCGGCGGCGTTCCTGGCCACGACGACGACGCGGCTCGCGATCAACGTCGCCCGGTCCGCGCGGAAGCGGCGCGAGGCGTACGTGGGCCCCTGGCTTCCCGAGCCGGTGGACACCGGCCCCGGCGCCGACCTCGAAGCCCGGGCCGAGCAGGGCGAGGAACTGGAACTCGCGGTCCTGCTCCTGCTGGAGAGGCTGTCGCCCACGGAGCGCGCCGCGTACGTCCTCCGGGAGTCGTTCGACTATCCGTACGGCCAGATCGCGGCCATTCTCAAGGTGAGCGAGGCGAACACCCGGCAGCTCGTCAGCCGCGCACGCAAGCGCATCGCCGCCGGGCGCCGCGCGCCGGTCAGCTCGGCGGCGCATCGGCGGCTCCTGACGGCCTTTCTCGAGGCGGCCCGGACGGGCGACCTCACCGTGCTGGAAGCGCTCTTCGCCTCGGACGTCGTCAATTACTCGGACGGCGGCGGCGCCGTACGCAACGTCTCGAGAATCCCCGTGATCGGCCGCACCCGCGTCGCGAAGTTCATGCGGGCGTTCGCACCGCGGTTCTGGCCGGACAAGACGATCGAATCGATCGAGGCGAACGGGCAGCCGGGCGCGCTGATCTGGCAGGAGGACACCCTCGTGGCCTTCGTGACCATAGACGCCTCGAAGGAGGGGATCTATCAGCTCCTGTGGGTGATGAATCCGGCCAAGCTCGCCCGTATCTCAGCGGCGCACGCCGGATGATCCCGTTCACCCGCGACCTCCACTGGGAGCCGGCCGAGACCGCTCCGCCACCGGCGACCCCGTCCAGTACGTCCACGTGGTCGACGCCGACGACAAAGTGCCCGGCATGATCTGGGCGAACGACGAGGACGGGGCCGCCGGCGGAAAGGTCAGCGCTGGATGGACTTGGTCTCGAGGAACTCCTCGAGACCGGACCGGCCGAACTCGCGGCCGTTGCCGGACTGCTTGTATCCGCCGAACGGCGCGAGGGGATTCCACTGGCCGCCGTTGACGTCGACCTGCCCGGTGCGCAGCCGCCGGGCGATCGCGAGCGCACGGTCCTCGCTGCCGAAGACGCCGCCGGTGAGCCCGTACATGGTGCCGTTGGCGATCTCGACCGCATGGTCGTCGTCGACGTACGGAATGATCGTCAGGACGGGCCCGAAGATCTCCTCCTGGGCGATCACGGAGTCCGGGGCGACATCGGCGAAGATCGTCGGCCGGACGTAGGCGCCCCGGGGCAGGCCGTCGGGCCTTCCCGGTCCGCCGAACACGAGCCTGGCGCCGTCGGCGACGCCTCGCTCGATGTATCCGTCGACCCGGTCGCGTTGCGCCTCCGAGGCCATCGGACCGATGCGCGTGGCCTCGTCGGCCGGATCGCCGACGGTGTATTCGGCGGCCTCGGCCACCGCCAGTTCGACCACCTCGTCCTGAAGCGACGCGGGAACGAGCATCCGCGGCCACGCGCCGCAGACCTGGCCGCCGTTGGCGAAAGCGATGCTCAGGCCGTGCCGTACGGCATGGGCGAGGTCCGCGTCGTCGAGGATCACGTTGGCGGACTTGCCTCCGAGCTCCAGGGCCACCCGCTTGACGGTGTCCGCTGCGACGGCGGCGACCCGCCTGCCGGCCCGGGTCGAGCCGGTGAACGACACCATGTCGACACCGCGATGCGCCGCGATCGCCTCGCCGACCACCGGCCCCGTGCCGTGGACGACGTTGAACACGCCCGCGGGCACTCCCGCCTCGGCGGCCACCTCGGCGAGGATCCCCGCCGTCAGCGGCGCCATCTCCGACGGCTTGAGGACCACGGTGTCACCCGCGACCAGGGCGGGCGCGACCTTCGAGACGACCTGCTGCAGGGGGAAGTTCCACGGCGTGATGGCGCCGACGACGCCGATCGGCTCCCGCACCACCAGCGAGTTCCCGATCTGCTCCGTCCAGGCGAAGTCGGCGGCGAGCGCGGCGAAGGACGCGGCCACCTTGACCGGGAAGACCGCCTGCGCGAACCGGGAGAGGGTGATGGGCGCCCCCATCTCGCGGGTGATCGTGGCGGCGATCTCCTCGGCCCGCCGCTCCAGTCCCTCGGCGATGCGGCCGACGACCGCGGCGCGTTCGGCCGGGTCCGTGGCGGCCCAGGCGGGGAAGGCCGCCGTCGCGGCGGCGACGGCCCGGTCGACGTCGGCGGCGGTGCCCGACGGCACCTGGGACACGACCTCACCGGTCGCGGGGTTGACGACGTCGATCAGGTCGGTGGTTCCGGCGACGGCCTCGCCGCCGATCCAATGGGTTGACGCGTTCAGCGCTTTCGTACTCATGCAGTCAACGGTCACGGTCGCGGACGACGGGAGGAATGTCCTCCCGATCCCTGGATACGGACCCCTCCGCTCCCCGGGGCGCCCATCCACGGATCGGCAGTACATGGATGCGCCGCCTCGGTCCCGTCACGCTTGGCAGTGCGCGGAGAAACATCCCTGACCAGGCGTTTGTTGAACGATGCGCGACGGAGCCGTGTCGGACGCGCCGTCGTCCGAGACCTCGGAGAGGAGGACCGAGCCGTGGACCGGGCCCGACTGGCCGACTTCCTGCGCTCCCGCCGGCAGGCGTTGCAGCCGGAGGACGTGGGACTCCCCCGCGGCCGCCGGAGGCGCACCGACGGCCTGCGTCGCGAGGAGGTCGCCGTTTTGTCCGACATGTCGGTCGACTACTACAGCAGGCTGGAGCAACAGCGCGGGCCGCACCCGTCGGAGCAGATGCTCGCGGCGCTCGCCCGCGGCCTGCGCCTGTCCCTCGAGGAACGCGATCACCTGTTCCGCCTCGCCGGTTACGCCACCCCGCGCCGAGTCCCCCGTACGGATCACATCGAGCCGGGCATGATGCGCATCTTCGACGGACTCGAGGACGCCGCCGCCCAGGTCGTCAACCACGTCGGGGAGACGCTGACGCAGACGCGGCTGTCGAAGGCGCTGATCGGCGACGAGAGCGTGCACACCGGGCCGGCGCGCAGCCTGCACTACCGGTGGTTCACCGATCCGGCGACGCGGTCGATCTATCCCGAGGACGACCACCCGGTCCACAGCAGGCTGATCGCGGCGAACCTGCACCGCGTGTTCACGCGCGACGGCACGCACTCCCGCGCCGGCGAGATCGTCGACGCGCTGCTCGCACAGAGCCCGGAATTCGCCGCGATCTGGCGCGAGCACCCGGTCACCGGCTCCTACTGCCCGCCCAAGCGGGTGCTGCATCCGCAACTCGGCCTGCTCGAGTTGCACTGCCAGACGCTGCTCGACCCCGACCAGTCCCAGATGCTGGTCGTCTACACCGCGACACCGGGAAGCGAGAGCTACGACAAGCTCCAGTTGCTGTCCGTGATCGGCGCAGGGCTGGAGTGAGGACGGGCAGGCCCCGGGAAAACCTGGGCGCGGGGTGCCGTTAGGCTGCGGGGCATGCGTGATCACGGCGAGGATGCGCGCCCCGCTCGCGGCGCGGTCCGAGAGGTCTACGACGTCGAGCGAGCGGCGGCCCTCGAGTACTCCCCCGACCTGGACGGCCTGGCCGACCCCGGCGAGATCGTGTGGGCCTGGGTGCCGTACGAGGAGGACCCCGCGCGGGGCAAGGACCGGCCCCTGCTGCTCGTCGGCCGGCATGGACGCCGGGTGCTGGGCATGATGCTGACCAGCCGTGAGCCCGACCGGGGTTACGAGGACGAGTCGCTGGAGCTCGGGTCGGGCTCGTGGGATCGCGACGGCCGCGTCTCCTATCTGCGGCTGGACCGGATCTTCGAGCTCGACGAGGACGACATCCGCCGTGAGGGCGCCATCCTCGACGGGGAGAGGTTCGCCCGGGTCGCAGCGGTCCTGCACCACCGCTACGGCTGGGGATTCGCGTAGTCCGCGCGTAGCCGACCGGCCGCTCGAGCCCCTCGATGCGGGTTCCGGCCACACTACGATGACCGCGTGGCACTGAGAGAATCCCCGTCCCGGTCGCCTGAGCAGCAGCGAGACGATGCCCCCGACACCGGTGCCCGTGGTCTCGGCGTGCGCGCCCGGCTGGTCCCGGAGATGCCGGGAAACGCCCTCCGGGGCTGGCTCGGCCCGCTGGCGGTCACCGCCTTCGGCGCGTACCTGCGTTTCTTCGGGCTGGGAGAGCCGAAGGCCGTCGTCTTCGACGAGACCTTCTACGCCAAGGACGCGTACAGCCTGATCAGGTTCGGCGTCGAGCAGTCGACACTGGGCACGGTCGACGACCCCATCGCCAACACCCGGCTGCTGGCCGGCAACACCGACATCTTCGTCCAGTGTCCGCCGCAGCCGCTCTCGGACTGCGCCGCGTACATCGCCCACCCGCCCCTGGGCAAGTGGATGATCGGGCTGGGCGAGCTCGTCTTCGGGATGACGCCCTTCGGATGGCGCGTCATGGCCGCACTGGTGGGATCGCTCTCCCTCCTCATCCTGGCCCGTACGGCCCGCCGCATGACGCGTTCGACGTTGCTGGGCTGTCTCGCGGGATTCCTGCTCGCTCTGGACGCCCTGGAGTTCACGTCGAGCAGGTTCGCCCTGCTCGACGTGTTCCTGATGTTCTGGATCCTGGCCGGGTTCGCCTGTCTCGTCGTCGACCGCGACAGATATCGAGAGCGGATCGCGGACTGGTACGAATCCGGCCGGTCACCGGCGACGGGGCCGCCACCAGGTGTCCGGTGGTGGCGGCTGGGCGCGGGCCTGTGTCTCGGCGCGGCGTGCGCCGTCAAATGGAGCGGCGTCTTCTTCCTCATCGCGTTCGCGATCATGTCGCTGGTCTGGGACGGCGGAGCCCGGAAGACGGCCGGGATCCGCAGGCCATACGCCGGGATGGTGTCGAGCGGCCTCTCAGGCGCCGCCGTCATGCTGGGCGTGCTCCCGGGCCTCGTCTATCTGCTCTCGTGGACGGGCTGGTTCGTCTCGGCCAGAGGCTACGGCCGCAACTGGGATCAGGCCACGTCGGCCGGTCCCGTCTACTTCGTCATCGACTCTCTCCGGTCGTGGTGGAACTACCAGACGAGCGTGCTGGGGTTCCACACCGGTCTGACGACCAGCCACCCGTACATGTCGGAACCGTGGACCTGGCCCCTGCTGCTGCGGCCGGTCCCCTACTCCTACGAGTCGGCCCCGGGGTGCGGCTCCGCGAACTGCTCCCAGGCCGTGCTGGGCACGGGCACACCCCTCATCTGGTACGGAGCGATCGTCGCGCTCGTCGCCATGATCGGGTGGTACGTCGCGTCGCGCGACTGGCGGGCCGGCGCGGTTCTGCTCGCCTACGCGGTGGGCTGGCTGCCGTGGTTCTACTACGCGGTGTTCGATCGCCGGACCATGTTCCTGTTCTACGCGCTGCCGATGGTTCCGTTCATGGTTCTCGCGATCGTCCTCGCGGCCGGGCTCGTCATCGGCAACCGGAGGATGTCGCCGCTCCGGCGGATGCTGGGAGCCGCCTCCGTGGGCGCGTTCGCACTGCTGGTGCTGGTGGACTTCTGGTGGCTCGCCCCGGTGCTCACCGGCGAGAACATCCCCTATGAGTTCTGGCGCGCCCGCATGCTCTTCTCTTCCTGGATCTGACGAGATTCCCCGGCTCGACGGCCGACGCCGAAGGTTCACGCGTCCTTAAACTCGTGCGCATTTCTGCCTTGACTCAAGAATGTCAAGATCTTAACGTGATCCTTGATCAAGGTGCGCAGCACCCCTCGGGGGCCATGGCCATGTCAATCTCCCAGGCGGTACGAGGAGGTTCGATGCGACAGGTTTCACCCGGGGAGCCGACGGACGACGCATCCACGGGCGGTAGCCGGGGCCGGCGCCGATTCGGAAGACTGTCATTCGCCGTGCGCGCGCTTGTGGCCGCCGTCGCGATGATCGTGGTCTTCCCCGGAGTCGCGTTCGCGGATCCGCCGACCGCCCTCGACTGGTCGGCCCCGTGGCCCGACCGCATCTACGAGCCGGGTTTCGACTACGACGGTGACGGCTGCTATCCCACCCCGGCAATCGGGCGCGACGGCACGATCGCTCCCGGGCTGGCTCTGGGCGGCGCCGAGAACGGCCACTGCCGGGACTCGTGGGACCTCGACAACACCAACGCCTATTCGCGCGTCAAGTGCAACAACGGATGGTGCGCGTACATGTACGCGCTCTATTTCGAGAAGGATCAGGCGGCTCTGGGACCCGGCAGCGCCGGGCACCGGCACGACTGGGAACACGTCGTCGTATGGGTGCAGGGCGAATGGGGCATGTACGTCTCCGCGTCGGCCCACGGCAAATACTCGACCCGCGCGCGGAACGACATCCCCTGGGACGAGACCGGAAAGCACCCGCTGATCGTCTACCACAAGGACGGCATCAGCACGCACTGCTTCCGCTTCGCGAACTTCGGCGAGCAGCCGGAGAACCACAAGGGGTGGTGGCAGTGGCCCCCGCTGATCGGCTGGGACGGCTACCCGCCCGGTTTCCGTGACAAGCTCGTCAACCACGATTTCGGCGCCGCGCAATTCGGGCTCAGGGACGGCTGGTTCGAAGGCGAACTCGCGAAGGCCAAGCCTGCCGGCATCCCGTTCGACCCCTACGCCTGACCCGGACCTCCTGCGGGGACTACGCCGAGCGCAGCGTGAGCACGGTGATCTCGCTCGGGGCGAAGACCCTGAACGGCGGTCCCCAGAAACCGGTGCCCCGGCTCGTGTAGAGCTGGGTCCGCTCGCCGTGCCTGCTCAGGCCCTGCACGGTGGGCTGGTCGACCCGTACGAGGAAGTGGAAGGGCCAGATCTGGCCGCCGTGGGTGTGCCCGGAGATCTGCAGATCGACGCCGTGGGCGACCGCGGCGTCGACCTGCTTCGGCTGGTGGGCGAGCAGCAGCACGGGAAGGTCCGGGTCGGCGTCCGTGAGCGCGGCGGCATGGTCCGCGTGGTGGCCGGGGCTTCCCGAGGTCGCCGCGGTCGCGTCGTCGACGCCCGCGACGACGAGCCTCGAGCCTTCCCGCTCCACCACGATGTGCCGGTTGTGCAGGGGTTCCCAGCCGAGTTCCCGCATGTGGTCGAGCCAGCCCTGGGCCTCGCCGAAGTACTCGTGATTTCCGGTCACGTACGTCCTGGCGAGCCGGGCACGGACGTCGCCGAGCGGCGCGGCCTGCTCCCGCCGTTCGGACACGGTGCCGTCGGCGATGTCTCCTGTATGGCACACGATGTCGGCGTCGAGCTCGTTGACGGCGGCGACGACGCCCGCCGACCAGCGTGCCCGGTTGATCGGGCCGTAGTGCGTGTCGGTCAGCAGGACGACCCGGACTCCGTCCAGACCCGGGCCGAGGCGGGGAATCACGACGTCCACCCGCCTGACCCGGGGCACTCGCATCGCCTCGACATATCCCCAGAGCAGCAGCAGGAGCGACACCGCGGCGGTCGCGGCGGCGACGATCCGGGAGCGGGCGGGGTCGGCGACATCGGCGATCACGAGTGCGAGCCGCAGCACGTTCCCGAGCACCGCCCAGACGAACACCACCCAGATCGCGCCGAGGATCGTGTCGCCGGCGCGTGCCGCCCAGTCCAGGCGGCGGCCGCCGTGCCCGAGGTACATGAGCGCGGGGAACGCGGCGAGCACGCCCGCGAACACGACCGTGCCCACGACGACGACGGCGGACGGCCATCGTGTGCCCGCGACGACCAACGTCCACCACGGGACACCGAACAGCAGCAACAGAATGGTGGCGATCGCCAGCACGGCCGCCAACGGCCGCACCGATCGCCTCCTGGGCGCCGCCTGCGCCGCTTCGCCAACTGACACGTCTGCACTCCTCGGTCGCGAGTGCGTGCATCATGACATCTCCGGGGCACGGTCGACCACAGCGCCGTCATCGATGCGATCATCGCGTCATGACGATCTCCGAGGAGTACGTCGAATTCGCCGGACGAGAGGCGCACGGGGTTTCGCCCGCGTACGAGCGCCTGGCCCTGACGGTGTCCCGCGACGACAGGATGCTCACGCTGCTCGGCACGGTGCCGCCGGGCAAACGGCAGCCGAACCTGCTGTTCGGCGTCGTACGGTTCCTCGGCGGCCCGGTCGGGGACCCGGACGCGTTCGTCGACTACACGGTGGCGAACTGGCAGGCGGTCGAAGCGCTGCTGCTCACCCGGGCCACGCAGACGAACGAGGCCGGGCGGTGCGCCGTACTGCTGCCGGTGCTCGCCGCGCTGCCGCAGCCGCTCGCGCTGCTGGAGGTCGGCGCGTCCGCGGGCCTGTGCCTCTACCCCGACCGGTACGCCTACCGGTACGGCGATCACCTGGTGGGCTCGGGCGGACCGGTCCTGGAGTGCACGGCGACCGGGATGACGCCGCCGGCCCGCCTGCCCGAGGTGGTGTGGCGTGCCGGCCTGGATCTGAACCCGCTCGACGTGACCGACCCCGCCGACGTCGCGTGGCTCGACGCCCTCATCTGGCCGGAGCACACGCACCGGCGGGCCCGGTTGCGGGCCGCGGCGGCCGTCGCCGCCGCCGACCCGCCGATCCTCGTGCGCGGCGACCTGGTGGACGACCTCCCGGCGCTGGCCGCACGAGCTCCGGCCCGCGCGACGCTGGTGGTGTTCCACAGCTCCGTGATGTTCTATGTGCCGGCCCCGCGCAGGGAGGCGTTCGCCGAGGTGGTGGGCGGACTGCCCGGTCACTGGGTCGCCAACGAGAGCCCGGGCGTCCTGCCCTACGAGTCGCTGCCGACACCGCCGGGCGTCGCGCTGCACAACGTCCTCGCTCTGGACGGGACACCCCTGGCCTGGACCCGCCCGCACGGGCAGGAGATCATCTGGTTCGCGTGAGCGGCGCGTCGTACGCGAAGATCTCCGGCGGCCACGGCTTGATTCCGAACCAGGCTCATTCGGTCGATTTCCGGCATCCTGCGGCCACCGATGTGGTCGACTAACGGGCGTGGAAGCCGTCCTCACCGCTCTCACCGCGGTCGCCGGAACTCTGCTGGGTTCTCTCCTCACGTTCGTCTTCCAGCGAATGACGAACGACAGGGCCGAGCGCTTCACTCTGGCCACCCGGTTGCGCGAGGAGAGAATGGCCGTCTACAGCGGCTTCGCCGGCGCCGCGCTCGAATATCGCGGCGCGCAGTACAGCCGCGGCATGTTACGGGGGCGTGAAGGCCAGGAGGCCGAGTACAAGGAGGCGAGGGCGGAGTCGTCCCGGCTTCGGGCCTCGATGTGGCACGCCCTCTATCGGGTGCGGCTGATCGCCGACGACCCCGAAGTGATCAGGCTCGCCGAGACCGCGATGAACATCGCGACTGACATGCATCACGCGGAGAACCGGGATGCCCTCACGGCCAGGTCCGAGGAGGTTCGCGAGGCCATCGAGGCCTTCGTGTCCCGTTCGTCGGACCAGCTCCGGCTGACGGCCGCCAGGCCCCGGAGCCGTTGACCACGGAGATCGGCGAGCACTCGATTCACCGTTGATTTCGCTGTGCGTACAGCGGCCATTCATGGCGCGGACATCGGGAACCCGACGCGGAGTGACCGAGGCCACTTCCGCCGGAGAAAGAATTCACACGGCCGAAACAATAGGCCTGACCAGCGCGGATCGTCATTTGACTGGGATATTGGCACCCTGTCATTCTTCACCCTTGTTTGTTCACCAATAGGCGCCGTACACCATCAGAACCTTGTACGGCTCCGGCGATCATCGGGGAAAGAAGATGGCGATCGAGCAAGTGCCCATGGCCGACATCCGCGACATGTACATGGCGCACATCCTGATGCGCAGGGAGTTCGGCCTGGCATCCGGCGTGGTCCGCGCGGTCGACGAGGGCGACGTGAGCCGGGCGGACCTGGTGGCCGACCACATCGAGCTCATCTCCGACCTTCTCCACAGCCATCACGCGGCCGAGGACGAGCTGCTGTGGCCGAAGCTCCTGGATCGCGGGTCCGCGGAGGTCGCCGACATCGTGCACCTCATGGAGGGGCATCACGAGGCCATCGACGTGGCGTACCAGGAGGTCCGCAAGGAGGCCGGCCTCTGGCGCGGCGGCGCGGACGTCGTCCACCGTGACGCGCTCGCCGACGCCATCGAACGGCTCAACGTGGTGCTCGTGGAGCACACCGCCCTGGAGGAGCAGCACATCCTCCCGCTGGCGGAGAAGTACATCACCGCCTCGGAGTGGCAGGAGCTCGGCACCCACGCGATGGCCGGCGTGCCGAAGAAGAAGCTGCCGCTGGCCTTCGGTATGGCGATGTACGAGGGAGACCCCGAGGTCATCAAGGAGGTTCTCCGCTTCGCGCCGCTCATGGCGCGCCTGACGATGCCGTTCGTCGGCCCCCGGATGTACGCCTCCTACGCCAGGCGTCTGTACGGCACCGCCACCCCGCCCCGCAGCGCCGCCTGACCGGCCGCTTCTACACCTGGTCGAGCCAGATCACGATCCCGGTCCGGTCGTTGAGCACGGCCGCGACGCCCGCCCTGATGGCGGCCGCGCAGCGCTCGGCGGTGAACGAACCGGCGTCGTACGTCGAGGACATGCCGAGCCCCTCCCCGCGGAACGACGCGCCGGACCAGTCGACCGCCGTGACGTTGTGGGTGGGCTCGGCCAACTCCGCGCCCACGACGAGGAACTGCTGCGACAGGTGGTTCGCGGTGACCAGGGCGAGGGGGTCGATGAGGTCGTTGCCCGCGCTGACGACGAGGTCCGGACCCATGTCGAGGGCCCTGGTGATGCTGGGGACGAGGTCGGTGTGGCCGTTGGCGACCACCGTTCTGAGGTCGACGCCCTCGTCCTCGGCCCAGTCCTTGACCGCCGTCACGAGCGCCTTGGTCGGGGCGTCGTCACCCGCGGTGAGCAGCACCACGCGATAGTCCTCCGACGGGCGGACCCCGCTCCATGAGCCGGGCCGCGGTGTGACCGTCGACTCCGGCACGGGCGTGGCGGAGGGGTCGATGAACCCCGAGTCGAGAGCGCCCACGGCGCTCGGCTTGGGATGCGGTTGCGACCAGTCGTCGCCGGATCCGCATCCGGTGACCAGGGCTGCGGCCGCGGCCAGCGCGGCGACGGCCAGAAACGGGGGGCGCAAGGTGATCGTCCTCCGAGCGGTTGCGGATGGTGCGCCTCCATCCTGCTATCCCAGGTCAGGCCACCTCCAAGCCGTGGGGGTCGTTCTGGAATTTGTTTTTCCGCAGTTCGCCGATGGTGCGGCTCTCGTTCACCCATGACGTGCAACGTGCACTCGCAACTGGAGGAGTCACATTGTCACCACTAATCCGCCGCACCGTCATCGGGGTCACCGCGGCGGTGATCGCCCTGCTGAGCGCCGCGCCGGCGTTCGCCCACGGGTTCACGTCGACCGTTTACGTCAACGTCGCCGCGGGCGACGAGGGACACGTACGGACGACGCTGGACCTCGAGTACGACCTCCTCGTCGTGTCGGCCGCCGACTATGAGAAGGACGATCCGCTCTTCAAGGCGGGAACCGCCGCGTTCGAGGCACAGGACACCGAGGGACAGGCCGCCGCGCTCAACGCCCACACGCAGTCGGCCGTCAAGTACGTCACCGAGCGCTTCTCCGTCGCCTCGGGCGGCAGGGCCTGCACGCCGGCACAGGTCGGCGACTTCACGATGACCGCTCAGGAGGGCGTGCCGTACGCGCGTCTGCTGCTCGACTGGTCCTGCGCTGAGCAGGGCGACGACCACGAGGTGCGCAGCGGGCTGTTCCCCGACGCCGAGACCTACGTCAAGGGCACCAAGACGATCCTCACCTACGAGCTCGACGGGCGCTCGGGCAGCGCCGCGCTCGACGCCGCGCACCCGTCCTTCTCGACCGCCCAGTCGTGGTACGAGCGGTTCTGGGAGTTCTTCCGCCTGGGCGCCGAGCACCTGCTGACCGGGATCGACCACATCCTGTTCCTGCTGGCGCTCATCGCCGGGTCACGGCGCCTGCGCGAGATCGTGCTCGCGGCCACGAGCTTCACCCTGGCGCACTCCGTGACGTTCATGCTCGCCGCCCTCGGCCTGGTCGACGTGCCCGCGGCGATCGTGGAGCCCGTCATCGCGCTGTCGATCGCCGCGGTCGCCGGCTGGCATCTGTGGCAGATCTGGCGCCGCGGCGACCACGCCACCGAGATCGCCACGCTGGGACGCGGTCACTTCAGCCTGGACCGCGCGGGCTGGACCCGCCTCGCGGTCGTGTTCTGCTTCGGCCTCGTGCACGGCCTGGGCTTCGCGGGCGCGCTGGGGATCAACGAGGCGTGGTCGTGGACCCTGCTGTGGTCCCTGCTGGTGTTCAACGTCGGCATCGAGGTCGTGCAGCTGACGATCATCGCTCTCGTCTTCCCCCTGCTGGCCGTGTTGCGCCGCCGTTCGCCGAGGGCCGGCCTCTGGGCTACGGGCGTGATCGCCACGGGCGTCTCGGTCATGGGACTGATCTGGTTCGTGGAACGGGTGCTCGGGGCGTGACCTGTGAGGTCACAGGTTCCTATGAGGTTCATTTCACTCGGTAGAGCTAATTAACTGTCGGTTTACCCAGCGGCGAGAGCTTAATGGACGTTTCTCTCCAAACCCATCGGCAAAAGGAACAACACCGATGACATCGAGCAACTCCGCGCAGGCCCCCGGGTCCGTGCGGCGCCGCGTGGCCGCTGGGGCCGCTGCGGCATTCCTGGGCCTGGCCGTCGCCTCGGTCAGCGGCATGGCGACCCCCGCCAGCGCTGCCGACTCGGCCACCCTCACCGGCATCGTCCTCGGCGTGGGCGCCAACGAGGCGCAGCGCACCGTGACCTGGTACTCCTCGGCCGACACCGCGCAGAAGGTGCAGGTCGCCCCGACCGCGCAGGTCGTGAACGGCGAGTTCCCGGCTGACGCCGCCACCTTCGACGCCACCGGCGCGGCGAACATCGCCACCAGCGGCGGCTTCAACCGCCACGCGACGATCACCAGCCTGAAGGAGGACACGGCGTACTCCTACCGTGTCGGCTCCGAGGGCAACTGGTCCCCGGCGTACTCCTTCAAGACGCAGGACTTCGAGGGCGACTACGACTTCCTGTTCTTCGGCGACCCGCAGATCGGTTCGTCCGGCGACGCGGTGAAGGACGGGGCCGGCTTCGCCGACACCCTGGACGTCTCGCTGGCGGCCAACCCGAACGCTGAGCTGCTGGTCTCCGGCGGCGACCAGGTCGAGACGGCCAACACCGAGACGCAGTGGAACGCCTTCCTCGCGTCCGACAAGCTGCGCCAGTACCCGTGGGCCGCCACCATCGGCAACCACGACGTCGGCGGTAAGGCCTACGAGCAGCACTTCACCACCCCGAACACGGACCGCACGGCCCCGTACTACGACAACGGGAACCCGGCGGGAACCAAGTCGGGCGGTGACTACTGGTACATCTACAAGGATGTGCTGTTCATCGACCTCAACAGCAACAGCTACAACTCCGCGAACGGCGGCGGCGACGCGGCGCACATCGGCTTCGTCACCGACGTCATCAACAAGCACGGCAACGAGGCCAAGTGGAAGGTACTCACCTACCACCACGCGATCTACTCGCCCGCCGACCACGCCAAGGACAGCGACAACAAGGTCCGGCGTGTCGACTTCCCGACCGTCTTCTCGAAGCTCGGCGTGGACCTGGTCCTGCAGGGCCACGACCACAGCTACTCCCGTAGCTACCTGATCAAGAACGGTGAGAAGGCGAACCCGGACGAGCAGCCCGGTGCCGCCGACGTGTACCCCGGTCCCGGCGGTGTCCTCTACGTGACGGGCAACTCGGCCTCGGGCTCGAAGTACTACGACATCACCAAGCCGGACAGCAGCGGCACGAGCGGCGCCGGCAACGGTGCCGACCCGCTGAACCCGAACAGCTACTGGTACAACTCGGTTCAGAACCAGGAGCACGTCCGCACCTACGTCAAGGTGCAGGTGCGCAAGGACAAGCTCGTGGTCGAGAACGTCCGCAGCGGCACCTGTGCGGCCCCGAACGCGGCGGTCGAGAAGGGCCTCTCGTGCAGCAACACCCCTGAGGGCCAGCCCGTCGGCTCGCTCGTCGACAAGGTCACGGTTCACCCGTACCACGGTGACGACCAGGCTCTGCAGGTCAACGTGCCGAACGTCGCCCCCGGCGAGTTCGGCTGGACGATCGACGGCTACAACGGCCTCGTCGACCTCGGCACCGCCAAGGAGACCAACGGCGACCACTTCGAGGCGTCGGGCAAGATCAACCCGCTCATCGTCTCGGACAGCCGCCGCTCGCTCGCTCCCTGGTCGATCTCGGCCAACGTGAGCGACTTCCAGGACGCCGACAAGAAGTTCTCCGGCTCCTACCTCGGTTGGACGCCGTACGTCCTCGACGGTGGCGCGGGCGCCACGGCCGCCAAGCCGGTGGCCTCCGGCTACGACGACCAGGGTCAGGGTCTGTCCGTCTCGCGCGGCCTCGGTTCGGCCGAGCAGGGCCACCCCCGCGGTGCGGCCAAGCTGGGCGCGGACCTGAACCTGAAGCTCCCCGACAGCGTCACCAAGGGTGGCTACCGCGCCACTCTGACGATCACCGCCCTGAGCAGCTGATCGCATCCGTTTCACCTGGCGGGGCAGGCGCCTTCGGGTGGCCTGCCCCGCCTCCCTTTCCAGGAGAATCCGCATGAAAGCGCTCGCACCGCGCCGGACGGCCACCGTCGGCGCCCTCGTCCGCACCGCCGCCCTGGCCATGCTCACGGCCTTCGCGATCGCTGGTGTGAGTGCCGGTGTGAGTGCCGGCCCCGCACTTGCCGACGACGGCGACGTCACCTGGACGGTCAGGACGGCCTCGAACGGGTTCGGCGCCGACCGTTCCAGCTACAGCTACGACGTCAACCCCGGCGGACTGATCAAGGACGCCATGGTCGTCGCCAACCGCAGCAAGACCCCGCTCACGCTCACCGTCTACGCCGCGGACGGTTTCACGACCGACACGGGCCAGCTCGACCTGCTCACCAAGGACAAGAAGTCCGTCAGAATCGGCGCCTGGGTCCACGCCGACCGCGGCAGCGTCACGGTCCAGCCCGGCAAGACCGTCCAGGTCCCCTTCACGGTCACCGTTCCGGGCAACGCCACGCCCGGCGACTACGTGGGCGGCGTCCTCACCTCCTTGACGCAGGCCGACGAGGCCGAAGGCATCAACGTGGATCGGCGCCTCGGCATCCGGGTCAAGCTGCGGGTCAGCGGCGAGCTCAAGCCGAACCTCTCCGTCGAGGACTTCGACGTCGACTACTCCGGCACGTTCAACCCGTTCGGCACCGGTGACGCCACGATCACCTACACGATCCACAACACCGGCAACGCCATGTTGTCGGCCCAGCAGGCGGTGTCGGTCTCAGGACCGTTCGGATGGCTGCGAACCGACGCGAGCAAGCTCACCTCCCCGCCGGAGCTGCTCCCGGGTGAGAGCTGGAAGGTGAAGGTGCCCGTCCACGGCGTGGCGCCCGCGGTCGACCTGGCCGCGACCGTGACTCTCACGCCCCTGATCACCGACGCGGCCGGGTCCACCAGCGCGCTCAAGCCGATCCAGATCACGGCGCACGGCTGGGCCGTCCCGTGGACGCTGTCGGTGCTGGTCATCGTGCTCATCGCCGCCGTCGTCCTGGCGATCCTCCTCACGCGCCGCAACCGTGTACGGCGCAAGTTGCGCGAGGACGCCCGCGTACAGGAAGCCGTCGAGCAGGCGCTCCGCGACCAGAAGTCACAGGTGAACTGACCACTGCGGCGACGAGCCCGCCGCGACGCCTGCCGAGCGCCGACCGGGTACGGCGGTCGCCACTTGCGGGCGCGAGCATGCTTGCGGGCAGAAGTCGTGAGCGCATGGAGACCGTCGTCCGGTGATGGCGGAAAGTGCGCCTGCTTCTCCCTCCTGGCGCGCATTTTCCATGCTCGAGCCGTTCTCGGGATCTGAGGCATCGTCACAACTTTCGGTAAGCGAAACGATCCACCTTCTTCATGTTCACCTCCGCGACACCGGGTTCCGGAATGTTGACAAACCTCTCCAATACCCTCAAACGGACGGAACAGCATGAAGCTCGACAACGGGACACAGCGCCCCGGGCTTGTCCGACGCGAGGTGGCCGTGCGCGCCACCGCGGCGGTCCTGGGCCTTAGCGCAGTGTTCGGCACCGGCCTGGCGACGGCGGCCCACGCTGACGCTCAGGCGACGCCCACCGGTATCGTCCTCGGTGTAGGCGCCAACGAGTCGCAGCGCGTCGTTTCCTGGTACTCGTCGGCCGGCACCGCCCAGGTGGTCCAGATCGTGCCGACTTCGAAGCTCGTCAAGGGCCAGTTCCCCGCGAACACCGTCACCTTCCCGGCCACGGTCACCGCGAACAAGGTCAACGGCGGCTACAACGGTCACGCCACGATCGACAGCCTGAAGCAGAACACGTCGTACTCCTACCGGGTCGGCGTCGAGGGCCAGTGGTCCCCGACGTACTCCTTCAAGACCCAGGACTTCAACGGCAACAACTTCGACTTCCTGTTCTTCGGCGACCCGCAGATCGGCTCGTCCGGCAACACGGCGAAGGACGGCGCCGGGTGGATGGACACCCTGAACGTCGCCCTCGCCGCCGACCCGCAGTCCGAGCTGCTGGTCTCGGGTGGCGACCAGGTCGAGACCGCCAACACCGAGACGCAGTGGGACGCATTCCTCGCGCCCGACAAGCTGCGGCAGTACCCGTGGGCCGCGACCATCGGTAACCACGACGTCGGCGGCAAGGCGTACGAGCAGCACTTCTGGACGCCGAACACCGACCGTTCCGCGCCGTACTACAACGGCGACGCGAACACCCGGTCGGGCGGTGACTACTGGTTCAAGTACAAGAACGTGCTGTTCATCGACATCAACAGCAACGCCTACGCCAGCGGTGCCGACGCCGCGCACATCAACTACATCACCAACGTCGTCAAGACGCAGGGTGCCGGTGTCAAGCACACGGTGCTCGTCTACCACCACTCGATCTACTCGCCGGCCGACCACGCCAACGACGGTGACAACCAGCTGCGCCGTCAGGACTTCCCGACCGCGTTCTCGAAGCTCGGCGTCGACCTGGTCCTGCAGGGTCACGACCACAGCTACTCCCGTAGCTACCTGATCAAGAACGGCAAGAAGGCGAACCCGGACGAGCAGCCCGGTGCCGCCGAGGTGTTCCAGGGTCCGGGCGGCGTCATCTACGTGACGGCGAACTCCGCGTCGGGTTCGAAGTACTACGACCTCACCGCTCCTGACACCACCGAGGACCCGAACTACGGTCCCGACCCGCTCAACCCCAAGAGCCACTGGGCCAACTCGGTCGAGAACCAGGAGCACGTCCGCACCTACGTCAAGGTCCAGGTGCGCGGCAACAAGCTCGTGGTCGAGGACATCCGCAGCGGCACCTGCGCCGCCCCCAACGCCGCGGTGGAGCTTGGCAAGGTGTCGTGGTGCGGTCCGAACAGTGGCGCCACCGCTGCTCAGCCCGTCGGCTCCACCGTCGACAAGGTGGTCATCCACACGAACAACAGCAAGGCTGACGTGGACGCGTCGGCCGCAGCTGAGGCCGCCTGGCTTCAGTAGTCGACCGAGGGTGACGCCGGGGACCTCACGCTCGTCGCGTTGAGCTGATCCGGCTCGCTCCGCCTGGTGGGGTGGGCATCGTCAGGTGCCCACCCCATCGCCCGTTTTCCATCCCGCCGCTCGCATACCGCCCGAGGATCATCAGATGCACCCGCCCCGACCGCGTACGACCACAACAGCCCTCGCTCGGGCGACTGTCGTGATGCTGCTCGCCGCGCTCGGCCTCCTCGGCATGGGGGCCGGTCCCGCTGCGGCGGCGGACGGCGACGCCTCCTGGGCGGTCAGCACGGCCTCCAACGACATGGGGTCGGGCCGGCAGAACTACAGCTACACCCTCGAACCAGGTGGGCAGCTCAAGGACGGTCTCGTGATCGTCAACCACGGCGCCACCCCGCTCCGTCTGGCCGTGTACGCCGCCGACGGGTTCACCTCCAAGGACGGCCGGCTCGACCTGGTCACCAAGGACGCGAAGTCGACAGGGGTGGGTGCGTGGGTCCAGACGGACCGGCCCGACGTGACCGTCCCGCCCGGCCAGACCGTCAAGGTGCCGTTCACCCTCGACCTTCCGGACGCCGTCGCGCCCGGCGACTACATGGGCGGCATCGTCACCTCGCCGGCGCAGGCCGGTGAAGCGGACGGGGCCGATGCGGGCCGGCGTCTCGGCATCCGGATCCGTCTGCGCGTGGGCGGAGAGCTCCAACCGCGCCTGTCGGTCGAGGACCTGCAGATGCGCTACTCGGGCACGTCCAATCCGTTCGGGAAGGGCGACGCCACCGTCACCTACACGATCCACAACACGGGCAACGCCATCCTCACCGCTCGGCAGACGGTGTCCGTCGCGGGCCCCTTCGGGCGCTCGGACGTCCGCGCCGGGCAGATCGCTGACTCGCCCCAACTGCTCCCCGGCGAGACCTGGAAGGTCTCCGTGCCGGTACACGGAGTGGCTCCCGTGCTGAGACTGACAGGAACGGTCACCCTCCTCCCGCTGCTCACCGACGCGTCGGGTTCGGTCGCCCCGCTCGCCGCCGTCAAGACCACGACGCACGGCTGGGCCGTCCCGTGGCCGCTGTCGGTGCTGGTCATCGTGTTCATCGCCGTCATCGTCGGGGTGATCCTCCTCACGCGCCGCAACCGCGTACGGCGCAAGCTGCGCGAGGACGAGCGCGTGCACGAGGCCGACGAGCAGGCGGTCCACGACCAGGAGGCGCAGGCGCGCTGAGCGGCCGGCGTCCCGGCGCGGCGACTTCCGCGTGCCGGCTCGTGTGCCTCTAGGCGAATTCCGGCAACCGGTGGGCGACCTCGTCCGGGGAGGGCATGCGGGCGATCTCCTCGGCGATCGCCCGGGCCGCCTCGCGGTGGTCTGAGCGGCCGTGGCGCGGCAGCAGCACCCCCGCGTGCGCGGCGACGGCGTCCGCAATCAGCTCTTCGGGAAGAAGACGCAGCCCGGCGCCCGCGGCGCTGACCGCTTCGGCGTTGGCGAACTGGTCCGCTCCCTGGGGGAGGATCAGCTGCGGGACTCCGACGGCGAGCGCGCCGAGGGTCGTGCCGCTGCCGCCGTGGTGCACGACGAGATCGGCATGCGGCAACAGGTCCGCCTGCGACACCCAGCTCTGGACGGTGACGTCGTCCGGCATGTCTCCCAGCTGCTCCGGGCGCACCCGGCCAGTGGCGACCACCACGCGCGCGTCCAGCGTCGCCAGCCCCTTGACGGCCGTGGTGAGCAACTCCGGGGTGCCGAACGCGGTGCCGAGCGTCAGATAGATCAGCGGCCGGGAATCGCGCCGGCCGACCCAGGCGGGCACGGCGCCCGGCGGGGAGTACGAGACGGGCCGCAACTCGATCCGCTCTTCGGTGGCGAGGAAGTCCTTGTCCTGCAGGGACGGTGGGCAGATGTCGATGTGCGGCCGCCCGGGAGCCTCGGCGATCTTCGTGGGAAGTTCCAGACCGATGCCTTCGGGAATCATGCGGCCGAACCCATGCCAGACACCGGGGATTCCGGCACGGTACGCGGCGATCGCCGCCCCCGGCAGACCCCATTCATGGACGACGAGGTCGGGTCGCAGCCGTGCCAGTTCCGGTTCGAGGTCCTCGGCGTAGATCTCATAGAACGAGTCCGCGGGACGGAAGGGCCGCAGTCCGTTCGCGGCCAGCGGTGGGTGCACTTCCTCACCGGCGGCGAAATGCACCTCATGCCCGGCGTCCCGCGCGGCGATCGCGAGCGGAATCAGCGGATAGGTGTGACCGACCGACGCAAGGCTCGCGAACAGGACGCGCATGCCGGGAAATCTACGCCCGGCGACCCTGCGATCGTCGACGCGTTCGCTCACGGCGATGGCGGCTCACCCGGCGTTCGAGAGGTGTGTCTCCCGAACGCCGCCTCCGCCGGCCCATACCCGAGAGGCGTCAACGACGCGGCTCGGGTGGCGTGCCCACGTCGCGGGTGACCCCATCGGCGATCGCCCCCAGTTTGTCGGGGTTGGCGATGTTGTGGATGGCGACGATGCGGCCCTCGGCGTCGAAATCGAAGGTGACGGTGGCGATCACGCGGCCCGAACCGCTGAACACCATGCCCGGGCCACCGTTGATCTCGACCAGTTCGGCGTTCATGTCGGCCGGCTCGACGCCCTGGTAGGCGACCTTGCCGATGGCCGCGAACCAGGCGGCCACCACCTGCGCGCCCACGACCGGCTTCAGGGCCTGGCGGACCTTGCCGCCGCCGTCGGTCCACAGGGTGACGTCCGGGGACACCAGCTCCATGAGGGTGTTGATGTCACCCCCGGTCGCGGCGGCGAGGAACCGTTCGGTGACCTCGCGCTGCCGCGACCGGTCCGCGGTGAAGCGCGGCCGCCGGGCCCGTACCCGCTCGCGGGCACGGTGCGCGGCCTGGCGCACCGCGGCCTCGGAGCGCTCCACCGCCTCGGCGATCTCGGCATGGCTGAAGTCGAAGACCTCCTTCAGCACGAACACCGCGCGCTCGAGCGGGCTCAGGGTCTCCAGCACCACCAGCATGGCCATCGACACCGACTCCGCGTCGGTGACCGCCTCGGCTGCGTCGCCGCTGGTGAGGATGGGCTCAGGAAGCCACGGCCCCACGTAGGTCTCCCTCTGGTGCCGGGTGGAGCGCAACCGCTCCAGCGCCTGGTTCGACGCGATCCGCGCCAGATAGGCCTTGGGATCGGCCACCTGCGAACGGTCGGCGGCCGACCATTTGATCCAGGCGTCCTGGACCGCGTCCTCGGCGTCGGCGACCGTGCCGAGGATGCGGTAGGCCACCGAGAAGAGCAGGTTGCGATGCTGGTTGAACACCTGCTGGTCGTGGTCAGGCGACGGGTGGGTCACCGTGCCCCCCGGATGCGGGTGAAGCGGCCGCCGTGGGGCCAGAACGCGCCCGAGGCGGGCATCTTCTTCATGCGGCCGTAGGTCGGCCAGGGGGAAGCGGACACCGTCTCCTTATACCGAACCGCCATGCGGGCCGTCAGATACACCCGTCGCGGGCTGTCGTCGGGGTGGGTGAACTGGACGACCGCGTCGTGCCGTCCCAGGCTCACCGGCGTGTGGTAGTAGCCGAAGCGGAACGGCTTGGGCCGCTTGCCGTTCAGCACCCGGCTGATCGACACCGCGGCGTGCACACCGGTCGGCATGCCGCCCTGGCAGGTCCCGTGCATGACGCCGTAGCCCTGACGGATCGCGGCCGCGTCACCCACGGCGTACACGTCGGGGTGCGACACGGACCGCAGCGTGGCGTCGGTGACGATGCGGCCGCGCTCGTCGACGGTCAGACCCGCGGCGGCCGCCAGCGGCGACACGCGTGTGCCGCTCGTCCACAGGACCACGTCGGCGGCGACGCTCTCCCCGCCCGCCAACTCGACCGCGTCGGGCAGCACCTTCACCACCTCGACTCCGCTGCGCACCCGCACGCCCAGGCGCTCAAGTGCGGACCGCAGGTACGCCCTGGCCTTCGGGTTCATGGCTGCACCGGGTTCGCCGCGGCCGAGCAGCACGACGTTCAGCTCCGGGTGCCGCTCGGCGATCTCCGCGGCCGACTCGACGCCGGTCAGCCCGCTGCCGCCGACCACCACCGTGCCGCTGCCGAGCCGCGCCAGCCGATCGGCGAGCACCTCGGCATCCTGAGCGCTGTTCAGGGCGTGCGCGTGGTTCTCGACGCCCGGCACCGCCGCGGTGTCGGCCACGCTGCCCAGGCCCCACACCAGCGTGTCGTAGTGCAGGACCCGGTCGTCGTCGATCCGCACGGTCTTCGCGTCCGCGTCGACCGCCGTGACCCAGCCGCGCACGAACTGCGCACCCGTGCCCTCGAGCAACTCCGGAATGTTCATCTCGGCGAGTCGCTGCCCTGTCGCCGTCATGTGCAGCCGCAACCGCTCGGTGAACCGCTCCTGGGGGTTCACCAGGGTCACCCGCACGTCCTCGCGCCGCTTGACCCGTGCCGCAAGCTGGATCGCCGCGGCCATGCCCGCGTATCCCGCCCCGAGAATCAGAACGTGGCGGGTGGTCGCCGTGCCGGTTTCGTGCCGTGTGGTCATCTTCGTGCCTTTCTCTTCGGCTGACGACCACGAGATGGATGCTGCCGGTCCGTACGTGACACGGGATCGGTGTGACCCGCGTCACAGTCGAGACCTTGGTGTCCGCGGAGAACCGTGCGAGGCTCGAACACATGGAGACGACGGCCACGGAAGCCCTGCGGATCATGGAGGAGGTGCTGGCCATAGTCCAGTCGGTTCCGCATGACACGTCCTGGACGAGCTATGAGGACTGGGATGCCGCCGTCGCCGACATCCGCGACCACGTCGAGAGACTTCGGCTGGGTGATCTGAGCAGGCGGTCCGACCTTCGGCTGTTGTTCGCTCCCACTGGGCGCCTGCAGGAGCTCGCCATCGGCAACGGCTGGTCCGGACGGTACCTGACACTGGCCGGGCGATTCGACGAGCTCTCCCTCGCCTGATCACCGATCACGGACCCATCGAGCAGGTGGCCGGCCATCCGAAATCCCCGGCCTGCGAACGCCCATTCTCCCTACGCCGCGGTGTCTGCATCGTCGACGGATCCGGGCGATCCGGCCGTCGGTCTTCACTTCGCGAGGTGGGCGGGCTGTGCCCACCCGGGGCACAGGAGGGAACCAGAGATGCTGCTCAAGGACAAGGTCGCGGTGGTCTACGGAGCCGGAGGCGCGATCGGCGGGGCCGTCGCACGCGCCTTCGCGTCCGAGGGGGCGAAGGTCTTCCTCACCGGACGCTCCTCGGCGCCGGTCGAAGTCGTCGCCAAGGACATCGTCTCCGCCGGCGGATCCGCCGAGGCGGCGGAGGTCGACGCACTCGACGAGCAGGCCGTGGACGGGCACCTGCGGTCCGTGATCGATCAGGCGGGCCGTGTCGACATCTCGTTCAACGCCATCGGGATCCCGGACACGGGGATCCTGGGAATCCCGCTGGCCGAACTGGACGTCGAGCGGTTCTCCCTGCCGATCGCGGCCTACACGACGTCGTACTTCCTGACCGCGCGCCTGGCCGCCCGGCACATGATCCCGAACAACTCAGGGGTGATCATGACCGTCAGCGCGCTCCCCGCACGGATGGGCTCGCGACTGAACGGAGGCTACGGCCCGGCGCAGGCCGCCAAGGAGGCGCTCACTCGGGACCTCTCCGCGGAGCTCGCACCTCAGGGCATCCGCGTGGTCAGCCTCCGACCACACGGCATCCCCGAGACGAGCACGATGAGGGAGGTCTTCGACGCCAAGGCGGTGGCGGGCATGACCTGGGAACAGTTCGCCGGGTACCTCGCCGGCACGACCCACCCGCGGCGGGTCCAGACGCTCGTCGAGGTGGCGAACATGGCGGTCTTCATGGCGTCCGACCGGGCGAGCGGGATGACGGGGACAACCGTCAACCTGACCATGGGCAGCCTGGACGACTAGCCGGGGCGACGGGGCCTGCCAGACCATCGCATGACGGCGGCGGCCCTCTGGCGAGGCACTTCGTCACGGCGTCGGCACCTCGAACAGCCGACGCCGTGACGGAATGCCGACCTGGCTGATTCACCGCCGACGACACGGGCCCACCTGGCGCGGGGCGGCTTCAGTCGTCGCGCCCGGCACCGCGATCGGGTGCGCTCATGTCCCCCGTCCCGGGCGTGCCATCGGCGAGCCCGTAGCGCAGGTACACGGTGCCCTTCGGACCGGCTGCCGGCGGTTCGAGGAGTGTGACGTTCGTGGGCACCGCGCCACCGTCGAACACCTTCTTCCCGACGCCGAGCACGATCGGGTGCACCCAGAGGTCGAGACGGTCGAAGAGCTTCTCGCGCAGGAGGGTCTGCACCAGGTTCAGGCTCCCGACGACCTTCACGTGCTCGTGCCGGTCACGGATCTCGCGCACCGCGCCGGCCAGATCCGGGCCGAGCCGCGTGGACCCGGCCCACGAGAGGTCGGGCGTGCCGCGGGAGGCCACGTACTTCGGGACGCCGTTGAAGAGCGTGGCGATCTCGTTGTCCTCGCCGCCCTCCTGGTGCGGCCAGTAGGCGGCGAAGATGTCATACGTCCGCCGGCCGAGCAGGAGGGCGTCCGTGCCCTCGTACGCGGCACCGACCTGCGCCCCGGCGACCTCGTCCAGCAGGGGCGCCTGCCAGCCGCCGAACGGGAACCCCACCGGGTCCTCCTCGGGGCCGCCGGGCGACTGCCCGACGAGGTCGAGGGTTGCGAACAGCTCGATGTGGATGAGGCCCATGCCCTACTCCCGATGAATCGGTTGTCTCGGTCGGGAGGTAGACCTGTGGGCGCCGGCAGACTCATCGCTGCGACGGGGACGATCCGCGGTGGGCGCCGGATCAGTCGGAGTACCCCTGCGCTCGGCGGACGGGCGCCCACAACCGGTCGGCGTCGCCGGCGGCGAGCCGGCCTCGGTAGACGTCGATCTTGTGGTCGATGAGCGTGAGGTTCTCCCGTATCTCGGCGAGCCTGGCGGCCACGTCGGCGCGGTGCGCCTCCAGGAGGGCGAGTCGCTCCTGCTCGTTGCCGTATCCGGCGGATACGAGCTGGGCGTAGCGCCGGATGGTCTTGATGGGCATTCCGGTGGCCCGCAGCCTGGTGCAGACGGTGATCCAGTCGAGGTCGAGCTGCTGGTAGCGCCGCCGGCCCCCGGTGGTGCGGTCGACGGGGGTGACGACCAGGCCGGCGCGTTCGTAGTAGCGCAGGGTGTGCATGCTGACCCCGGTGCGACGGGCCGCCTCGGCGATGCTCACGCCCGTCTGGGGGCCGGAGCGATCGGGCGCGGATTCCGGCTGCGGCTTGACTTCGAGCACGCTCTAAATCCTAACGTCGAGGTCATGAGTACTTGGACGCCGCTGAAGGCCGCGGCCGACCGGCCCGATCGGGCCGTTCGCAGGATGGAGGTCTCCCGATGAAGGTGCTGGTGACGGGTGGGACGAGCGGACTGGGACTCGCCATGGCCTCCGCCCTGGCCGCGGCGGGAGCGACGGTCGCGCTGACCGGCCGATCCGGCCGTCGTGCGAGCTCGGTCGCCGCCGAGCTGCCGAGGGCCGTCGGCATCGAGATGGACGTGCGGGACGCGACGTCGGTGACCAAGGCGGTCGACCAGGCGTGGTCGACGCTCGGCGGCGTCGACATGCTGGTGAACAACGCCGGGATCGGCATGCGCACGGTCAACCCGCACTTCATGACGCACCCGCTGAGCTTCTGGGATGTGCCGGTCGACGGTTTCCGCGCGGTCATCGAGACCAACCTGACCGGCTATTTCCTGGTGGCGCGCGAGGTCACGCCGCGGATGCTGGCCGCGGGCGGCGGCCGCATCGTCAACATCTCGGTGAACCGGTCGACCATGCACCGAGCCGGGTTCGTCCCCTACGGGCCGTCGCGGGCCGGCAGCGAGGCGCTGTCCCGGATCATGGCCGCCGACCTGCGGGACACGGGTGTCACCGTCAACCTGCTGCTGCCCGGCGGCGCGACCGTCACGGGGATGCTGCCCCTCGACTCCGCGTCCGAGGGCCATGGGTTCCTGGAACCCGCGGTGATGGGCCCGCCCATCGTCTGGTTGGCGTCCGACGACGCGGCCGGCGTACATGACGAGCGCATCGTCGCCGTCGAGTTCGAGCGCTGGCTGCGCGACAGGAACAGCTGAACGGCCCCGCTTCAGATCGCTTGTCGCACAGAGGGCAGCGGTGCGAGGCCTGCACGCAAAACGCAACTAGAGATACCAAAGCGATGCAGGAACGGTCCATCGGGAACTATTACGATCATTACGATCGACTCCCTGGACATATCCCCCACCTCAGGAGCCTCCTGTGCGTGTTCGTTCTCTGCTGCTGGCCGCCACGTTGGGCATCGGCGCGGTCGTCATCTCCCAGCCCGCTTACGCGGCGGGCCCGGCCATCCAGATCACCAAGATCTACTACAACTCGTACGGCCGCACTTCGGACACTCCTGTCACGAACGCCAAGCTCAACGGCGAGTACGTACAGATCAAGAACACCACGAAGAAGGCGGTCAGCCTCAAGGGCTGGACCCTCCGCGACAAGCAGAGCACCGCCTCGGGTCACATCTTCAAGTTCGGCACGTTCACCCTCGGCGCCGGCAAGACGGTCACCGTGCGGACCGGCAAGGGCAAGAACACCTCCACCAACCGGTACTGGGGCAGGAGCAGCACCCAGGGCACCTTCGCCTACATCTGGAACAACACCTCGGACACCGCCTACCTGCGGAACGCGTCCGGGACGCTGAAGGACTCCTGCTCCTACAAGTCCAAGTCGACGGTCTACTCCAAGGCCTGCTGAGCCCTGCCGGGCATGAGGAACCCCGCTCGCCTGGTGAGCGGGGTTCCTCGGAGCTCGTGAACTCCTGCCGCCAGCGGCCGCGAGCCGTCCGATCAGACGGGGATGAACAGCGCCTCGAACGGCGGGTCGCCGACACCGGCCGTGACGTGCCCCGTTCCCGTGGTGTCGGCGGCGAGCACCAGGTCACCGGGGCCGAAGCGACGCCGGCTGCCGTCGCTCACCGTCACCTCGATCGTCCCGCGCAACATCACCACCCACTGCTCACGCGGCGCCGGATGCGCGCTGCTGTCGAACGCCGCACTGCGCAGGTACTGCACGCCGCCGCTCGACGACAGCCCGCCGACCGCCATCGCGGGCACCCCGTCGGCGACATTGCGCCGTTCGAGCGCGATCTCGCCGTCCTCGAAGGCCGACCCGCCGTCCCCAGTCCGGACGATCCTGGTGAATCGCATCAGTTCACCCCGATGAACTGGTGGTCGGCGCGAATCCGGCCTTCGCCGTCCAGGGCCAGGATGTCCAGGCCGCCGCCGACCGCCTCCCCCGTACGGGCCGACACCATCGACCACCGGAGCGCGAGCACATTGGGCAGAAGGAGCACAGGCTCTTCGGCGGCTTCGAAGACGTGCTCGCCCGGCGCGACGAACATCTCGTAGGCCCGGGTCACCCTGGCGTCCAACGCGTCGTGGCCGCGGACCTCCAGCGGCGGCACGGGAAACGCGAGAGCCGATGCGGCGTCACGGATCGTCTCGGGTGGATCGACCAGCACCTGGATCCCGTCGGGGGCCCACAACTCGCGAATGAGCGCGCTACGCGTCTCCGGATCAGGCTCGTTCCACTGGGCGACATATCGGTGACCCCATTGCTTCACATCGAGTGGATTGCTCATGCGCAGCAGTCTGGAGTCCGGCCTGCGGCATGGCGATTCCCTGCGGGGAATCGCCAAGGTCCCCCAGCCTCACACCGTCCCCTGTCCGACGGCGAAGACCTCGTAGTGGTCGACGGTCAGCTCGCGGTCGACCAGGAAGCGGTCGTCCTGGGGATAAAAAACGGCGCGCTCGGGATCGGGGCCGGCGAAGGCCCTGACCGCCTCCCAGGAGTCCCAGATGGAGGTCAGCAGGAACTCGACCCGGTCGCCGTCGTCGCGGCGGGTGAAGGTGACGCCTCGGTTGCCCGGCGTCGAGGTGTAACCCGGATGGCCCGTCTCCATCAGGTAGGCCGCGTAGGCATCGGCGTCCTCGGCCCGCGTCCAACCACGCCAGGTCCTCATGATCACGGCGACCTCCAGTAGTTGCGACACCGGCTAAAAGCGTATGAGGGTGTCGACATGGATGCAACCACCTGATGGCCAGGGCCCCCATCTCCCGCCTCACGTTCGATCGGGGATCTCGGGACCAGGCCGCTGCCACGTCACCGTCACCGAGTCGCGGCGGCCGAACCGATCGAAGTCGCGGGTGACGACGTCGCGTATCCGGATCATGCCCTCCTCGTCCGGCGCCTCGATGCGGACCGTCAGACCGTCGGCCTCGGCGACGAGTGTGCATTGGCCCCATGGGGTGAAGGTGACGGTTCCGCTGGTATCCGACCACTCGGCGGCCACCTGCACCTCTCGATGAGCCGCCGACCCGTGTGCATGCGTCCGAGCGGCGTGGCCGCCACCCATGGCGGCCGCGTGCTTGCAGAACTGGACGAGGTAGCGGCCGGCCCGTGTGGTCTGGATCTGCGCTTGCAGGATCGGCATTGCGTTCCTTTCCCGGTCGTCTGTCGTGGAGGAGTCCGGCCTCAGGGTTTTCACGGCCTGCGGCCATCGCGGGCGTGCTGACCGCGCCGTTCGAGCCCGGACGTCCCGCCGGTCCTGAATTTATCAATACACTCTGTCTATGACAATGACGAAATGTCTCGCTACACAACAGCCTGTACGATCGGGACGTGCCCAAACTGTGGACCGAGACGATCGACGCGCACCGTACGGCGGTTCGGGGGGCCGCGTTGGATGCCATGGCGGCGTTGGTGGACGAGCAAGGGCTGGTCTCGCTGACCATGTCGCAGATCGCCGAACGCGCCGGCGTCGGGCGGGCGACGCTGTACAAGTACTTCCCCGACGCCCAGGCCGTCCTCACCGCGTGGCACGAACGCCGGCTCACCGAACATCTCGACCGGCTCACGGCGGCGGCCGAGCCGGCGGAGCCCGCGGTCGTACGGCTACGGGCCGCTCTGCGGACCTTCGCGCAGATCCAGTTCCACTCGGCGCGCCACCATGGCAGTGAGCTCGCCGTCCTGCTGCACCACAGCGAACACGTCGACCGCGCGCAGCAGCGGCTACGGGAGTTCGTGCGAGACCTGATCGCCGAAGCGGCTCAGGACGGAAATCTCCGTGACGATGTGGCGGCCGACGAACTGGCCGGCTACTGCCTGCACGCCCTCACCGCGGCCGGCACGGTCGGCGGCCAGGACGCGGTCGACCGCCTGGTCGCCGTCACCCTGGCCGGGCTGGAGGCATCGAGGCCCGGCCGGTAACCGGTCGAGGCGTCCGGCCGCGCTCGGGAGTTCACGCCGAGGGACGGACCAGTCCGCATTCGTAGGCCAGCACGACGGCCTGCACCCGGTCCCGCACCTGTAGCTTGGCGAACACACGCGCCAGGTGGGTCTTGACCGTGGTCTCGGCCAGGCACAACCGGGTCCCGATCTCGGCGTTGGTCGCCCCTGTCGCCAGTTCGCGGAGCACGTCGAGCTCGCGGCCGGTGAGGCCGCGCAGCGGCTCCGGGACCCCTCCTGCCGGCGCTGGGCTCGTACGAAGGATTCGATCAGGCGCCGGGTGATCCGCGGGGACAACATCGCGTCCCCGGACATCGCGTTGCGCACGGCGGCGGCCAGGTCCTCCGGGGAGATGTCCTTGAGCAGGAATCCGGTGGCCCCGACGCGCAACGCCGCGTAGACGTACTCGTCCGCGTCGAAGGTGGTGAGCACGATTATGCGGGGAGGCGCCTCGGAGGCCATCAGCTCCTCCGTGGCCGTGAGCCCGTCCTTCCTGGGCATCCGGATGTCCATCAGCACCAGGTCCGGCCGCAGGCTCCGAGCCTGGTAGACGGCCTCGATCCCGTCCCCGGCCTCCCCCACCACGTCGATGTCCGGCTGCTTCTCCAGGATGGAGCGGACACCCGCACGCACCAGCGACTGGTCGTCGACCACGAGCACCCGGATCACGACACTCGCTCCGTGGCCGGGAAGGCGGCGTGCACGACGAATCCCGGCCCGCGCGGTTCGGCCAGCAGCCGCCCGCCGTACATCGCGACCCGCTCCCGCAATGTTCCACCTGGTTCTGGTCGAGACCGGGGCCTCCGGTCTGAACCAGACGGCGATGGAGCAATTCGTCGTGGAGCGCTTCCAGGGCCCAGGGCTGTGGGCCGTGCCGGTGACCTACTACGTGTTCCTGGGGATGCTCTCCATGCTGCTGGTGCTGATCGCACTGGTGCGCCGTGGCGTGACCTCGTTCATCGCGCCCGTTCTCTTCGCGGCCGGCATCGTCGGAGACAACGTCGTCACAGGCGGCGTCCCCGAGGTCGTGAGCGTCTGCGTGATGGCCCTGGGCGCCGCTGTCGCGGCGTACGGCCTCTGGCGGGTCGGCGGCATGAAGTCCGCGATGCCCGGAGTGCCCGAGACCGCCGGCTCCGGGGTCACCGCGGCGTGATCCGGGCGAGCCTGCTGGAGTGACGCCTCTCGTGGATGACGGGAAGCCCCGCTTCGGGCGAGGCCCCGTGTTGACGGCGTGCCAATGCGAGCCCTCATGGACGCCCCGGCCAGGATCGGCTCGGGGCGTCCGGACTGTTCAGGTGCGGAACCGTACGCCTGTCCACGCCATCTCCTCGGCGGGGATCCATACCGTCCACAGTGGACGACAGAACCATGATTGCCCAGCGGCGGGCGACGCGTGATCAGGGGGCGATCGGCACCGCCCGCGCCGGGGCCCGGGTCACCAGGCGACGACGCCCTGGGCGGCCGGCTGAATCGTGCCGACCTGGAGCGATTCGAAGGTGAGGCCGGACTGCTCCGGGTTCGGGAAGCCCTCCAGGGCGGCCACCACGAGCAGCCCGCCCTTCGTGAGGCCGACCTTCACGGTGTTGCCGGTCGGGCAGTCAGCGGCCGCCTTTTCGCAGATCGACCACTTGATACCGGCGAACGCTCCCCCGCGCGAGGTCAGGTCGGCCGGCACCGACTTGCCCGGCTGGGCGACATTCTTCGTCGGCACGGTCACCGCCTCGTCGGCCGCGTTCACGAGCGCGATCACTGGCCAGCCGCCCACGTTGCAGGTGCGACTGGACGTGTTCACCAGGTGGACGAGCGCCATCCGGCTGTCGCCCTCACGTCGTTGCGGCTGTTCGGTGAGTGTCACCTTGAGGTCGGTCGCCTTGCAGGCCGGCGCCGCCGCGGGGGTGCCGTCGTCGACGGGGGCGGGCGGCGTGGCAGGCCGCGTGACAGGCGGCGTGGCGATCGGAGTTTTGCTCGTGCTCGGCACGGCGTCGGCCGGGGTCGACGCGACCGGTGAGGTCTCCGACGGGGAACTCGCCGCCACGGGGGCGTCCGGCGACGAGGACCCGCAGGCCGAGATACCGGTGAGGATCACTGCCCCGTAGACGACGAGCAGCGCCACCGCCTTTCCTCGGTTGACGGTCCAGCGGGTGGTACGACGTCGCGACACTACGAACTTCCGATCTCTGGGTTGATGAATCACGATTGCCGAGCGCCCGGTCTCCATCGCACACGGGCTCGGCGAACAGGGTCCGGACACGGTACGGCCAGGCAGGCCGAGGCGGTTCAGGACGCCGGGCGAGAATGTAGCGCAGTGGCTCACGTGGCCCGCGCCCAGGCCGTCGGCTGCCATGTCAGGCATGGGTGGCGGGAGCGAGGGCGAAGTCTGCGGCCGCCTCCGCGTCCATTCGGGTGCTCGGGAACACTGAGCCGCCCTCGGCCACCTGATCGGTCACACGGTTGAAGGTGTTGCCGGAGATGAGGAGCATGTCGGCGCCGAACCGCTCCAGCGTCGCGCCGGCGTCGGCCAGCAGCGTGCTCACCTCGTCACAGCGATCGGCGAAGATCCAGCCTTCGACGATCGTGTAGCCGACCGACCAGATCAGGCTGTTCGCCGAGTGGCTGCCGCCCAGGCGTTCTCGTACCCGCTGATTGAAGAACTTGTAGTAGATGAGCGTCGATTCCCAGCTGAGCCCACCGATGAGGCCAACAATACGCATTGGTGTCCGTTTAGTCCGATCCTGCCCGTCGGGGAGGCACACGGATGCCGGGGCGTGCTTCAGCCCCGATCCGTGGCCTTGACGAGCAGGACGATGCCGGGAACGGGTGTCCATCCGCCATGCCACTTGGTGACCGATTTCTGCCCACCGGCTAGCCGGGCGACGCGAGACCTGCCTTGCGTCCCATCACCGCGCCGCGGTCTCACGCACCGTTCCGTAGAGTTCGCGGTGCCACAGATCCGTACAGATGCGTTCGATCCCGGTCGTGAGGTGTCGGCGATAGGTGGTGAACGGCAAATTGAGCCGCTCCGCGGCGGCTTCCTGGGTGGGCGCCCCTCGGAGGTAGGTGACGGTCAGGGCCCGGTGGAGCTTGTGTGCACGCGGGTCGTCGCCCAGGTGCTCGATGGCGCGCTCGAGCACGTGACGCAGGGCCGTGGCGGGATCGCGCTGACAGTGCTCGGCGATCAGCCTGGTCCGGGCCAGTGGGCTGGCGGCGAGTGCGCTGGGGTGACCGAGGCGCCGTAGTCCGTTGCGGACGGCATCGGCGAACTCGTCCTGGGAGAGCACGGCCAGGGTGGTGGATGCCAGGTCGGCCGGCTCCCGCGATCCATGCTCCTGGAGCCTGTTGAGGCGGTCGAGCCATGCTTTGACAGGCACCGCACGCCAGTCGTGGGCGAAGACGCCGTACTCGCACTCGCCCAGGCGCGGCCGTTCCGCGATCTCGTGCAGGTCGTAGTGGCGCATAAGGGCACGGTAGAAGTCCGCATCCTGCTTGACCACAAAGGACCAGGACATGCGTTCTGCGCGAAGGCAATGGCCGACGCCACGCCACTGGATCAGATCCGTCACAGGAGAGCTCGCCCGGTAGGGCGCCAGGATCCAGGATCGTCCGATGGCGAGGTGTTCGCCTGCGCGCAGCGGGGCGGTGGCGCGGGCGTACGCCCAGGCGGCCGCGACGACCGGGTCGGCGGCGATCTCGTCGTCGTCCGGTTCTTCCAGACTCAGCCAAGCACAGAAGGCGACGGGCTCGCCGGTCTCCGTCCACCGGTAGACGCGGAATGCCTGGGGTTGCCGTTCGGCCCAATAGGCGGCCAGAGCCGCCGACTCCTCGTTGTCGGCGGCGGTCGCCACGCGTATCAACGCGTCGATGTCCTCCGGGCGGAAGGGGCTCTCCTGCGCCTCGCCCCGGGCGCTCCAGGTGTGGAAGGCGGAGATCATGGCATCGCGGCGGTGCAGGAACCACAGGGATCCGGCGGCGGCCAGCACGTCGTGATCGGCGGCTGTGCAGACCTTGTCATTGAGGTGGGCACGGATGCGCTCGTGCATGGTGGCGTGCCCCTGTGGGTCGCGCCAGCGCAGATCGGCCTCCAGCACTTCTCGCACCACGTCGTGCGGGTGGAGGCCGAGCGCGGTGGACTCGACGAAAGGCAACCGCCGCAGCCAGGAGAACAACGGCGCGACGTCGCCGGGAACGACCGCACGCAGCAGATCCTCGGTGGTCATGTAGCTGTGCGCGCACACCTCCAGCGCCTGCCGATGCGCTGTGGAGGGGACGTCGCCGACCAACTGGTCGAGCAAGGTCGCGACCACGTCCTGATCGGGCGCCCAGCGGGCGCTGGCCTGCTGATCCTTGGCGGCCACCGCCGCGCCCAGCGACAACGCCAGGGGATTGCCCCCGGCGAAGGCCAGCAACGGCTCATGCAGATCCAGCGACACTCCACGGGCGACCATCAACGCGCGGGCATCATCGGTGGCCAACTCCCGCAGCGTGACCACTTCCAGCGCGTCCGCCCAGCCGGGATCGGCCTGCCATGTCATGTCCGGCGGAGTCCGGCCCGCCACCACCACCAGCGCCCCGACCGGCAACCGGGGCAGGAACCGCTCCCGAAACCAGCCCTCCAGCCCCTGGATGCGCTCGAAGGTGTCGATCAGCAGCACCGTCCGCTCGTCATGCAGCACCGGAAGGGCCTCGGCCTCGAACGCGTCAGGCGAGGCCGCGACAGTGCGCCCGTCCAGCATGACCACCGAGCGCCCGGAACGCGCCGCCTCATGGGCGAACCGGCGCAGCAACGTGGACTTGCCGATGCCCCCCGGCCCGTGGACCCACAACACACTGCAGCCGCCGCCGTACAACACCGAACCGAAGAGAGCCAACTCCTCCGCCCGCCCCACGAAAGCGGCCTTTCGCGCGCCGTGCAGCCGCCGTCCCAGCAGCCCCGGCTTGTTCGCTCCCCCCGAAGACATGGCCTCGACTTTAGCTTCCTGTTTTCCATGGTCACGAATGGGGGCTCAAGCATATGAACCGGATACCGCCTGGCGGCGGCACGTTTCCGTCCCAGCTGTGAGCAGTAAGTAGACGGTGATTGGGCCGGCTACCGGACAGTCGTACGGCTCCGGGTCTCGCCCGATACGGCAGCTGACTGGAAAGCGGCAATCTGAATGTGCCCGCTGACAGGAGGCCTCATGACCACCGCGACCATGCCTGCGACCGGTATCGACTCCGCACCTTCGCGGCCGGCCGCGTCGTGGCCCGCCTACTGGGCCGCATGCTGGATCGGAGCCTTCTGCGCCGTCGTCCTGGCCGCGACGGGCTACAACCAGCTGATGCGCGGAGTGCCTCTCCACGAGGGAGGACGGATCGCGCTGATGGCCACGGGACTGCGGCTGCTCACCGTCGCCCTCGCCCTGGCCTCGGTTCAGGCCTGGGCCGGCACCTTCCGAACTGGCTGGTCGCGACCGGCCGGTGGGGAGCCGCGGCGGTGCAACTGCTCTACGCCGTCACAGGGTCTCCCCCCTCGGCACCGTCCTCGGACTCCTCGGCCTTGTCATCGGATGACGGCCTCTGTCGATCCGTCGCCCGGCCGTTCGTGTAGACGGCGAGAACGCCGGACGATCCGGCGGCCGGCTGAGGGAGAGACATCATGGGCGAGGTCATCGTCATCGAACACCTGACGCTCGACGGTGTGATGCAGGCGCCGGGACACCCCGACGAGGATCGCCGTGACGGTTTCCCGTACGGCGGCTGGGCGAGCGACCGGGGTCAGGACCCGGCCATGCAGGAGGCGATGGGCGCACGGATGTCGAGCACCTGGTCCCTTCTGGTCGGCCGGACCACCTATGAGCGTTTCGCGGACTACTGGCCCAAGCAGGGGCAGAACCCGTTCACCGAGGCGCTGAACCGCGTCCAGAAGTACGTCGCGTCGACCACGCTGACCGAACCACTGACCTGGCAGAACTCCACCCTTCTCAAGGGAGACGCCGCCGACGCCGTGGCCGTGCTCAAGGAGGAACTGGAGGAGAACCTGGTGGTGTTCGGAAGCGGGCGGCTGGTCCAGTCGCTCATGCCGCGTCACCTGGTCGACGAGTACGTGCTGATGATCCACCCTCTGGTGCTGGGGACGGGGCGCAGGCTGTTCCCCGGCTCCGGGCCGGCCCTGTCCGGTCTGCGGTTGGCCGACTCCACGACGACGGGGACCGGCGTGATCATCGCCACGTACCGGGACTCTTCTGCCTGAAGACCCCCTACTGCGGGCCGCCCACCGGCGACGTCGCCCGGCACGGAGCTGTGCTCGATGCCGGGCGACGCGCCGGGGAACCGGTGTCAGGAGACGTTCGAGGTGTAGGTGCAGTCGGCGAAGGTGTTGGTTCCGGTGCCGCCGGCGCAGGAGTCCGTGCCGTACCCGCCGTTGAGGTAGTCGTCGCCGGCCATCCCGACCAGGACGTCATTGCCGACGTCGGCCCAGAGCCTGTCGTCGCCTCCCTGGCCGAGCAGCAGGTCGTCGCCGCCCATGCCGACCAGGGTGTCGCCGGCGTCACTGCCGCTGATGGTGTCGTCGTAGGCCGTGCCGTAGATCTGATCGAAGTCGTTGAAGACCTGGTCGCCCTCGCCCGGCATGCCGTTGGGAGTCACCCGCTGCAGGCTCACGTCGACGCCGGAGGTGGCGTAGCGGTACAGCAGCGCGTCGGTGCCGGTGCCGCCGTTCATGCTGTCGGCGCCCACACCGCCCTCGACGACGTCGTCACCCTCGTTCCCCTCGATCCGGTCGTCGCCGTCGCCGCCGTAGAGGGCGTCCGCGCCCGGACCGCCGTCGATGACGTCGTCGCCGCCCATCCCGCAGATCACGTCGTTCCCGCCATAGCCGTAGACGGTGTCCGAGCCGGGCGACCCGTAGATGACGTCGTCCCCGGGGGAGCCGTATATGGTGCCGGAGCCCGTGATGGTCGCGAAGTCACCCGCACAGTCCTGCGCCTGGTCACGCAGAGCGATGCCCCCCTCGCGCACTTCGGTTGAGGTGCGCGTCGCCAGGTAGCGGCCGTCGCGGGACAACACCGGACCGTTGCTGTCTCCCCACACGGAGGACCGCTGTCCGTCCATGCCGGTCAGGAACCGCCTCGTGTCCGTCTCGAGATTCCAGAGCACATAACCGGTGGAGTCTTGCCTGTAGAGCATGTACCGGCCGTTCGCAGTGATGGTGGCGTCCACTGGGACTGAGCCTTGTAAGGGCGCCAGGGTGACGGTCCCGGTCACCAAATCCTTGACGTAGGCGTCGGCGAAGGTGTCGGTGTCCTCGGGCACCAATTGTTCCTCGGTGATGAACGCCAGCTTGCCGCTGTTGCTGATGCCGCCGATCGAGGTGAACCCCCCGTGGACCGCCCCCGAGAAGATTTGCGTCACCCGCGTGTACGTCCCGGTCACCTGATCGTGGACCGACACCCATTCACCGCTCGCATCCATCCAACTGATCGCGATGAACCGGCCCCCAGGGCTGACCGCCGAACCGAAGCTGGTCAGCCCGGCGATGTACGCGGGGGCATGAGGATCTCTCAGCAGTTTGACGTCTCCGGATACCAGGTCGCGTAGGTACCACTGGTTGGATCCCGCTCCCGGCACCTGAGGCAGCCCCGACCGGTACACGACGGTGCGCGCCCCGTCGTAGGAAACCGCGCCCACAGAGTTCTGCTTCGTGCCGTCGGGCACATCCAGCCGGGTCTCGACTCCCGTGGCGATGTCCCTGACGTACAGCTGAGGGCCGCACGAGGCACGGCATCGGGTGAGGTAGACCGCCTTGCTGCCGTCTTCGCTGAGTTGGACGCGGGCTTCCTGGTTGAGATCAGGGAGCCAGACGGACGTCCCGGTCTTCCGGTTCAGCACGATGCCGTGGGTCCGCCACGCGTTGTAGTCGGAGTGGACGGGGCTCCAGTCCGTGTAGGTGTAGGCGATCGTGTTGCCGTCGGCGCTGATGGTGGGTGCGTTGTAGCGGCCGTCGGCGGGCCACACGTTGTCGCCGTAACTCCCGGAGTAGACCGCGATTGTCGCCGCCGGAAGCGGCGGGCTCGGCAGCACGGCGGCGGCGGCCTCCGCGGCGCTGGTCGGCGACAGCGGAGACACCAGAGAGGCGGACAGGAAAGCGGTCAAGGCCAGAGCCTGTAAGGCCCTGCTTTTGCGGACACGAACACGCTTCACGAGAACTCCTTGTGCAGAGTCGGATCGAGGTGTGTCGGGATCCAGTGGACGGCCCGGTAGCCCGTAGTAGGGGTCAGGAAACGGTCCGGCGATTCAGTGGAATTCGCCGCTGAAATGCCGGAGAAAATGACGGGATCGGGTAATCAGTCGACTCGCATATGAATCAACCCGAATTGGATCGGTCCGATCGTGTGCGTATGACATTGCCGGGCAGCGAACGCGACCTGAATGCGCGGCCACAGACGCCCCAAAGCCGTACACACCGAAGATTTTCTCGTCGGCTCAAGGAATTCATCGGCGCGCAAGCCTTGACCAGAGGGTGTCTCGTCAGCCAGCGAAGCAGCGAGGGAGTGAGACGAGAGAAGAGACCGACGCGGTCAGGACTCGAGGGTCCGGAAGTGCTTCCAGGCGAGTTCGAGGACGGCCGCGCCGGCCGCCTGCATCGGCTCATCGTGGACGTACCGGCTCACCGAGTCGTCATCGAACGGGATGCCCTGCGCGCCGATGACGCGTCCCTCTTCGTTCGATGTGGCGATGTCGCCGAAGACGGCGTCGAAGGTGTCCGCCTCGATCACGGTGACCGCCAGGATGTCCGTGGCGAAGGTGAGGGGGTCCACTCCGATGCCCAGGACGAACGACCGCAGCCGGTCGTCCTCACGGGCGTCGGTCAACTGCCGGTAGAGGGGCCAGGTTTCGTAGTCGAACGCGTCGCCGTACACCTCCGATCGCCGGAGGAACTCCTCGGCGTACTCGCGTACCACGCACTTCCACAGGTCGAAGTCGGCGGTCTCCGCGTGGGCGCCCTCCTCGGAGGGTTGGAACACTCCGACGGGCATGACCTGGTAGAGCCCACCTCCGTGCGCGACCCGGGCGGGGTCACGCCAGTGGAGCACGAACGTCATGTCCCCGGTACGGCTGTCGCGCCGCAACGTCAGCATGGACACCGCGGGGAGCGCGACCCGGGAGCTCAGGGACGTGGGATCGGCGACGAGTCCGCGGAAAGGCAGCTCGGTCTCGTTCAGCAGCCGGGCCGAGGCGAACTCGTGGGCGACGGTCTCGCCGACGTCGACCCCGTCGAAATAGTGGCCGCGGGTGAAACTCATCTCCGGCCAGGCCACGTCGAGCAGGCGGTAGCACGTGCGGTTCTCGAACAGCCGGGGCCTGTCCAGGGCCTCCATCGCCTCGGCATACGAGGAGATGCCCGGCGGAAGCACGGACACGGCCTCCACTTCACGACCGGTCACGGCCACGGGAGAAGGCCGGTCGATCCATCGCAGGCCGATCCTGTGCAGCTCGATGGGCTGAGCCGGCGTCCATGCCTGCCTGGTCAGCAGATGTGTCGATCCGACCTTGGGCACGTCCGGATAGAGCCGGTCGGCGGCACGTGCGAGCTCGTGACGGTGCTCGTTGAGGTGACGACGCACGTCGCGCCAGGCCGACGGGGATCTGTGCGATTGCGTGCTCACGTGCGTGCTCTCCGGGGGAAAAGGAGTGTGACTGCCGTCCGAACCCTACGACGCGTGGCCGGGCCTGGCCGGCACGCGTCGCAGGGTTCCGCGAGGGTTCGGGTCAGGAGCCGACGTAGGTCGCGAGGTGTTCACCGGTGACGGTGGCGCGGGCGGCGACGAGGTCGGCGGGTGTGCCCTCGAAGACGATCCGGCCGCCGTCGTGGCCGGCGCCGGGGCCGAGGTCGATGATCCAGTCGGCGTGCGCCATGACCGCCTGGTGGTGCTCGATGACGATGACCGACTTGCCGGAGTCGACGAGCCGGTCGAGGAGGCCGAGCAGCTGCTCGACGTCGGCGAGGTGGAGGCCGGTGGTCGGCTCGTCGAGGACGTAGACGCCGCCGTTGCCGGCCATGTTGGTGGCCAGCTTGAGCCGCTGCCGCTCGCCGCCGGACAGCGTGGTGAGCGGCTGGCCGAGACTGAGGTAGCCGAGCCCGACGTCGGCGAGCCGCTTGAGGATGGCGTGCGCGGCCGGCGTGCGCGCCTCACCGGTGCCGAAGAACGCCTCGGCCTCGGTCACCGACATGGCGAGCACCTCGCTGATGTCGCGGCCGCCGAGGTGGTGGTCCAGCACCGATGCCTGGAACCGCTTCCCCTCGCACTCCTCGCAGGTGGTGGCGACACCGGCCATCATCGCCAGGTCGGTGTAGATGACGCCGGCGCCGTTGCAGCCGGGGCAGGCGCCCTCGGAGTTGGCGCTGAACAGCGCCGGCTTCACGCCGTTGGCCTTCGCGAAGGCCTTGCGGATCGGGTCGAGCAGGCCGGTGTAGGTCGCCGGGTTGCTGCGCCGCGAGCCCCTGATCGCTCCCTGGTCGATCGACACCACACCATCCCGGCCGGAGACCGAGCCGTGGATGAGTGAGCTCTTTCCCGACCCCGCGACGCCCGTCACCACCACCAGCAGGCCGAGCGGGATGTCGACGTCGACGTCCCGCAGGTTGTGAGTGGCGGCACCGCGCACCTCCAGCACTCCCGCCGGTGTCCGCACCGACTGCTTGAGGGCGGCCCTGTCGTCGAGGTGCCTGCCGGTGACGGTGCCGCTGGCCCGCAGCCCGTCGACGGTGCCCTCGAACATCACCTCGCCGCCGGCCGTTCCCGCGCCGGGGCCCAGGTCGACGACGTGGTCGGCGATCGCGATCGCCTCCGGCTTGTGCTCCACGACCAGCACGGTGTTGCCCTTGTCGCGCAGGCTCAGCAGCAGGCCGTTCATCCGCTGGATGTCGTGCGGGTGCAGCCCGATCGTCGGCTCGTCGAAGACGTAGGTGACGTCGGTCAGCGACGACCCGAGGTGGCGGATCATCTTGGTGCGCTGCGCCTCGCCGCCCGAAAGCGTGCCCGACGGCCGGTCGAGCGAGAGGTAGCCCAGCCCGATCTCCACGAACGAGTCGAGGGTGTGATGCAGCTTCCCGAGCAGCGGCGCCACCGACGGCTCGTCGAGGCCGCGGACCCATTCGGCCAGCTCGCTGATCTGCATCGCGCACGCGTCGGCGATGTTGATCCCGCCGATCCGCGACGACCGGGCCGCCTCGCTGAGCCGGGTGCCGCCGCACTCGGGACAGGTGTCGAAGGTCACCGCCCGCTCCACGAAGGCACGGATGTGCGGCTGCAGTGCCTCCTTGTCCTTGGACAAAATCGACTTCTGCAGCTTCGGGATCAGCCCCTCATAGGTGAGGTTGATGCCTTCGATCTTGATCTTGGTCGGCTCTTTGTGGAGGAGGTCGTGGAGCTCCTTCTTGGTGAACTTGCTGATCGGCTTGTCCGGGTCGAAGAAGCCGCAGCCTCTGAAGATCCGGCCGTACCAGCCGTCCATGCTGTAGCCGGGGATCGTCAGCGCGCCCTCGTTGAGCGACAGGCTGTCGTCGTACAGCTGGGACAGGTCGATGTCGGAGACCCTGCCCATGCCTTCGCAGCGCGGGCACATGCCGCCGGTGATGCTGAATTCGCGCCGCTCCTTCACGACCTCCCCACCGCGCTCGAGCTTGACCGCACCCGCTCCGCTGATCGAGGCGACGTTGAAGGAGAACGCCTGGGGCGAGCCGATGTGCGGCTGCCCGAGCCGGCTGAAGAGGATGCGCAGCATCGCGTTGGCGTCGGTGACAGTGCCGACCGTCGAACGGGGGTTGGCGCCCATCCGCTCCTGGTCGACGATGATCGCGGTCGTCAGCCCGTCGAGCACGTCGACCTCGGGCCGCGCCAGCGTCGGCATGAAGCCCTGCACGAAGGCGCTGTAGGTCTCGTTGATCATCCGCTGGGACTCCGCGGCGATCGTGCTGAACACCAGAGAGCTCTTGCCCGAGCCGGAGACGCCGGTGAACACCGTCAGGCGGCGCTTGGGGAGCTCGACGCTGACGTCCTTGAGGTTGTTCTCGCGTGCGCCGTGCACGCGGATCAGATCGTGGCTGTCGGCAACGTGTAGCGCAGGCGACTGCGAGTCCGTTCTCGAGGCCATGCTCATCGTGTCTCCATCTGTTGGGCGAGGCCGCCTTCACGGCCTCCGTCGGCGTCGTGCGCGGGCTCCGTGGCAGTGCCCTCTGTGCAGGTCGTGGATGTGATCGCTGGACGGCTCAGCGCAGCTGGTTGATCCGGATCAGGTTGCCCGCGGGGTCGCGGAAGGCGCAGTCGCGGATCCCGTACGGCTGGTCGGTCGGCTCCTGGACGACCTCGGCGCCACCGGCCTGCAGCCGATCGAAGACGCCGTCGAGGTCGGGGGTGGCAAGGGTGATGATGGCATAGGTGCCCTTGGCCATCATCTCGGCGATGACGCGGCGCTCGTCTTCCGTGATGCCGGGGCCGGCGTCCGGCGGGGAGAGGACGATGGACGTGCCGGCCCCGCCGGCGGGGCCCACCGTGATCCAGCGCATCTTGCCGCGTCCGACGTCGGCGCGGACCTCGAAGCCGAGGACGTCGCGGTAGAAGGCAACGGATGCTTCCGGGTCGTCGTGCGGAAGGAACGTGTTGTGAATGGTGATGTCCATGGCCGTCAGGCTAGTTGGGGCCGCGTGACCTGCGCTTCTCGATTCCTGACCGGTCTCGTCACCTGTTTGGCCACGCAGGCGGGCATCCCGTCCGTCGTGTGCGCCTCCTGGTCCCGGTAGACGCTGGGCGGCATGCCGACCAGCTCGGTGAAGCGAGTGCTGAAGGTCCCCAGCGACGAGCAGCCGACCGCGAAGCAGACCTCGGTGACGCTGAGATCGCCACGACGCAGCAGGGCCATCGCGCGCTCGATGCGCCGGGTCATCAGATAGGAGTACGGCGACTCGCCGTACGCGAGCCGGAACTGGCGGCTGAGGTGCCCGGCCGACATGTTCACGCCGCGGGCGAGCGCCTCGACGTCCAGCGGCTGGGCGTACTCCCGGTCGATCCGGTCGCGGACGCGGCGCAACCGCGCGAGATCGCGCAGGTGCTGCTCCGTGGCGGGTCTACTGGTCATACGCGAATGGTACGTCGTGCCGCACTTGTCCAGCTCCGCTCTCGCTGTGATCGAGGTGACGCCGTGATCCGTACGCCTGGACCTCATGCCCCGGGAAACCGAGGCAGGGCCGGTGGTCATCACCACGGGCGATACGTGAACGTCCATTCGATCGTCGGCAAAGACTCGTCCTCCCACCGAGGTTGAGTCGAAGACTGGTGGTACGCCGACCAGGGAGACGCTCTTCGAGGCCCGCCCCGCCGCGCTGTCGCACCGAGTGTGACCAGAATCCGAGAAGGAGGCGGTCATGAGCGACACCGCCGCCCACGACATCGCCATCCAGGACACCGATTCCGCCCACCGGCGGCTCCGCGCGGAGGTGCGCGAACTCTGCAGGAGCTTCGGCGACGAGTACTGGCGCGATCGTGACCGCGAACGCGCCTACCCGGAGGACTTCGTGCGCGCCCTCACCGACTCCGGTTACCTGTCCGTCCTCGTCCCGGCACAGTACGGTGGGCTGGGGATGGGCGTCACCGAGGGAGGCATCATCCTGCAGGAGATCAATCGCTCCGGTGGGCATTCCGCGGCCTGTCACGCCCAGATGTACACCATGGCCCCGTTGCTGCGGCACGGCAGCGAGGCGCAGCGCCGCCGCTATCTGCCCGAGATCGCGACCGGCGGGCTGCGTCTGCAGGCCTTCTCCATCACCGAGCCCGAGGCAGGCTCCAACACCACCCAGATCACCACCACGGCGGTGCGCGACGGCGACGACTACGTGGTGACCGGCCACAAGAACTGGACGAGCCGCATCACCCAGTCCGACCTGCTGATGCTGCTGGCTCGCACTCGCCCGCTGCCGGAGGACCCGGCCGAACGAGCCGAGGGCATCAGCCTGTTCCTCATCGACCTGCGCCGGATCCGCGCCCAGCAGCCCGACACGCTGGTCGTCGAACCGGTGCACACCATGTTCAACTACGCCACCAACCAGGTTTGGTACAAGGAGATGCGCATTCCCGCCGACAGCCTGATCGGCGAGGAGGGCAGAGGCTTCCACTACGTCATCGACGGCTGGAACGCCGAACGCATCCTGCTGGCCTCCGAGGCGATCGGCGACGGCTACTGGTTCCTGGACCGGGCGATCGACTACGCCAGGGGGCGCGACGTCTTCGGCCACCCCGTCGGCGCCGACCAGGGCGTGCAGTTCCCACTGGCCCGCGCCTACACCCAGGTCGTCGCGGCCGACCAGATGCGCACCCGCGCGGCGGCCTTGTTCGACAGCGGGCGCAAATGCGGCGCCGAGGCCAACACGGCCAAGTTCCTGGCCAGCGAGGCCAGTTGGCAGGCGGCCAACATCTGCCTGGACACCCACGGCGGCAACGGGTTCGTGGACACCTGGGACGTCGAGCGCAAGTTCCGTGAGACCCGCCTCTACCAGGTCGCTCCCGTCAACAACAACCTGATCCTGGCGTTCCTGGGCCAGCACGTCCTCGGCCTGCCCCGGTCCTACTGACAGATCTCGATCACCCGAACCGTCGCTCTCATCCGGACGGCGCCGCCGCAGCCCAGACCCGGCGCGGCCATCCCTGAACCCATTGCCGTCAACCCACGGTTGACGATCGAGCTAGCGTCAACCTATGGTTGACGCATGGAGAACAAGCCTCGCCTGGACGACCTCATCGAAGTGATCAAGACCCGGCACCCGGACGGGGACGCCTTACGACAACTGACCGACGCCGTGGTGCTCGGTGAACATCTCGGCGAGCTGGCCGACCACCTGATCGGCCATTTCGTGGACCACGCCCGCCACTCGGGCGCCTCGTGGACGGAGATCGGCCACAGCATGGGCGTCACGAAGCAGGCCGCGCAGAAGAGGTTCGTACCCAAGGAAAGCGGCGGCACGCCGGCCGACGACCTCAAGACCTTCGCCCGTTACAACGACGGGGCCCGCCGCGCGGTCGTCGGGTCCCAGGAGGTGGCCCGGCAGGCGCGGCACGACCGCATCGGGCCGGAGCACATCCTCCTCGCACTGCTGAACGAGCCGCAGTCGCCGGCGGCCCGGATCGTCGACGTCCTGAGCGGATCGTCCGACGCTGTCCGCGAGTCGCTCGCCGGAACGTTGCCGCCCGGGGAGTCCGCTCTGGTGGGGCACATCCCGTTCGCCGCGCAGAGTGTCAAGGCTCTGGAGCTCACGGGTCGTGAAGCGCTGCGCCTCGGCCACGAACACGTCGGCACGGAGCACCTGCTGCTCGGCGTCCTGTCCGTCGGCGAAAGCCCTGCCGTGGCCGTCCTCGAACAGGCGGGCGTCACGAAGGAAGGCGCCGAGGCGGAGATCGCGCGGCTCGAACCATGAGGGCACGGGAGCGGGCGCGGCGGATCGCCGAGCCCGCTCCTGACGGTTGGACAGCCGATCAGTTCTGCGGGCTGTAGCGCAGAGCCATGGTGTCGGTGTGCCCTGACCATCTCAGGGTGAGATGCCAGCAGCCGCTGCGGGGAAGGTCGATGCCCGAAGGGCCGGGGCCACCGAGAACAGTGCGCTCGACCGCCGTTCCCGAGCCGTCGAGCCGAGCTTCGATGCGGAGCGGGTCACCGGGGTCGAGAGGAACCCGCGAGACCCAGAGGATCTTGTTGCTGCGATCGGGCAGCGGCGGCGCCGCCAACGGGTAGCCGAAGATGATCGCGGCGATGTCGCCTTGATCGCCGAGGACGTACGGCATGCGGGGCTCCGCGTCGGTGAAGCCAGTCCGGGCCCACTGCGGGAGCACCCGGCTGGGTACTTCGGCGGCGCAGGACGCGACAGGCGACGCGCTCACCGGAGCCGGGCCGGGCGACGCGGGCCTGGTCTGGTCGGAGCCGACGGCGACGCTGATCAGGGCCCCGCCCGCCAGCACGCCCAGGACGGCGACCGCGGCCATGAGCGGAGCGAACCGGCTCGATCTCCCCCGCCCATCGGCCGTCGTCCAGTCCGGCGGCTCGGGGTCCGGCACGACCGCCGTACGAGCCTGAAACGCGCTCCGGACCCGCTCGTGGAGATCTTCCTTAGTCACTGGACACCTTCCAGACGCGCGCCGAGAGCGGCAAGGGCACGGGAGATCGTGGATGACACGGTGCCGCGGCTCACCCCGAGCGTGACGGCGATCGCCGGATCGTCGAGATCGAGGTAGAAGCGGAGCACCAGGACCTCCCGCTGCCGCCGCGACAGGTCCCTCATCGCGGCGAAGACCGCGGCGTGCTCCTCCCGGAGCAGGACCGCGGTCTCCGCCGAGGTCTCCTGGATCGGATGCTCGACCCCGACCAACGAGGCGAGCCGACGCCGGCGGAGCGCCGACCGGCATCCGTTGACGACCGAGGTGCGCAGGTATGCCGGAGGGCTGTCCGGCGGCCCTTGGCGCTGCCAGCGGCGATGCAGTCCCATGAAGGCGTCCTGCACCACCTCCTCGGCCAGTCCCTCATCTCCGGTCAGCAGGACCGCGACCCGTACGAGAGGTCCGGCATGGGCTCGGAACAACTCCGTGAGCTGATCCGGTGGTCCGGTGTTCGTCGCCGGACTGTCGCCGTGCGGCGAAGGCAGGTGATCCGTAGTCGGCACTCCCTGAGCCGCCTTCCTGAAAAGTCGCGAAGTTCTATCCAGTAAGACGTCCGAGAGCCCGATCTGCTGAAGCGCATCGAGAAATCGCGCGGAAAACCACCGCCGAGATGGATTACCGCAGCAGTGCGATGACTTCGGCGAACGGCTTCATGTGAGGCTCCAGGACACTGATGTAGCTGATGCCGAACTCCTCGCGGTAACGCAGCAGGGTCTCGGCGATCTCCTGCGGCGAGCCGACCAGGACGCCAGGCAGCTCGGCCAGTTGCTCAGGCGGCATGCCCGTGGCCGCGGTGATCACCGAGAGATCGATGTCGGCCACCTGGCGGCCGACGCCGGCCACGAAGAGATTCAGCTCGATCTCGCCGATGCGCTCGCCGGCCGCGTCCCGGACGTGCTGGACGCGGTCGCCCATAGCCTGCTCAGGGGTGCCCTCGCCGAAGCCCACCGAGATCGGGAAACTGATGATGTCGGCGCTGCGAGCCGCCAGCGTGAGAATGCGGTCGCCCACGCCGGCCAGCATGATCGGTGGTACCGGAGTGTCGGCCTCGTCCGCCAGCAGTCCCCGTACTCTCGTGACGACCTCTTCGAGCTTGCGCAGACGCGACCCCGGCGTGCCGAACGACAGGCCCACCGCCGCGAACTCCTCCGGCACGTAGCCGGCGCCCAGGCCGAGTTCGAGCCGCCCGTCGGTGAGCCGGTACGTGTCGGCCACGTCCCGGGCGAGGTAGGCCGGGCTCAGTACTCCGGCGTTGAGCACGTACGTCCCCAGCCGCATGCCGGTCACGTCGGCCGCGGCCACCAGGGCCGGGAACGGCGCCACCGTGCCGAGATGGTCGGGAACCTGCAGGACGTCGTACCCCAGATCCTCGGCTTCCCGGACTCGGTCACGCCAGGCCGAGCGGGAACCGCAGTTGAGGAATTCGACCCCGAAACGGAACGATCGAGTGTTCATGACAACCCCCGGATGACGACACAAATCCCTGTGTTAACGCATCTCACCTGCGGTTTCTGCCGCAGACGGCCTGGCGGCCGTCACCTGGGCCGTACCGACGGCGGAGTCGACCGTCTGAATCTTCGAGAGATTTCCGGGTGACACGAGCAGCGGAAGCGGCGTCGGCGCGTCTCTGTCATGTGGAAGTCGAACTGCTCTCCCATGGAGAGCTCAGGCCCCGGGACTGGGTCGACGTCGCGGTGTTGTTCGCCGATCACCATCTCGGCTTGGTGCGGCTGGCCCTCCTCATGGTCGGGGACCTGCCGACGGCGGAAGACGTGGTGCAGGACGCGTTCGCCCGCACCCACGCCGGACGCCGGCGACTGCGTGATCCCGACAGGGCTCTCGCCTATGTGCGGTCAGCGGTGCTGAACGGCTGCCGATCGGTGTTGCGCCGAAGATCGGCCGCGTTCCGGCGGCCTCTGCCGTACGAAGCGCCGATCTGGTCCGCGGAGAGCACCGTGATGCTGGGCGAGGACCGGCGCGAGGTGCTGGTCGCGCTGAGCGGCCTTCCCCGCAGGCAGCGCGAGGCGATCGTGTTGCGCTACTACTTCGACCTGTCCCATCAGGAGATCGCCGACGCGATGGGCGTCGGCGACAGCACCGTGCGCTCAGCCATCACCCGCGGGCTCGCCGCCCTCGGACGTCAACTCGGTGAGGACACATGATCGACCAACGGCTACGCGAGGCCCTCTCGGAAGCGGCCCAGACGGCTCAGCTCCACTCGATCCAGCCGCTCCGGGTCCCGTCGAAGCGCCACAGGCCGAGGGCCGTCCTCCTGATCGCAGCGCCTGCCGCCATCGCGATCGGCGCCTTCGTCCTCGTACGGCTGACGCCTCCTCCCACGGACGCGGCGATGGGCGGCCCGCCCCCTCGGCTCTCGGCCTTCCTCTGCATGGAGGACGACGTCTTTCCCCGATGCAAGGGACACGGGGAGGCGACCGCCGACGACCGCCGCGGAATCGAGCGGGTGCTGAAATCGCTCCCCCAGGTCGCGTCGTTCGAATTCGAGGACCAGGAGGAGGCGTACCGCAACTTCCTGTCCGAAATCGTGGCCTCGGCCGATACGCGGCAGCGCGAATGGTTGACCTCGGTGAGGCTCGGGGACGTTCCGGCGTCCTTTCGGGTCAAGGTCAAGTCCGCCGACGGCCTGGCAGCCGTCACTCGGGCCGTGGAGGGTCTGCCCGGAGTCTCGAACGTCGTCACGGGACCGTGAACGCGGCTGATCCCCGGCGGCCGCGTGCCCGCGCCGATCGCCCGACTCCGCACGGCAGAAGCGGACTGCGCGCACTTGTGCGTCGATCGCGTACGCGACGACGAACTCCCCCCTTCTCAGAAGTCGATCGCCGTTGTCACGCACCTTTTCGTGCCTGACAGGCAGGTCGAATTTCTTTCCTTTTTGTGCCTGACGAACAAAAAGGTGCGGTGACGAACAGGGGAATCCGCTTCACGACGAGGTGTTCCAGTGGAGGTCCGACAATTGCCGTGAACGAGGAACCGTCCATTGAGTACGTCAGAACTCGTCGATGCCCATTCCATCGATCCCCCTCCGCCCAGCAGACCGCCGGTTCGCGTCTGGCTGGGCGTGTTATCGCTCGCGCTCGGTGCCGCCATCATCGTGACCACGGAGTTCACGCCCGTGGGGTTCCTGCCCAATGTCTCCCGCGACCTGGACGTGTCACTCGGCACCGCCGGTCTCATGGTGCTCGTTCCCGGCCTGAGCGCCGCCGTCGCGGCGCCGTTGGTCGTCGTCGGCTCGGGCCGCCTCGACCGCCGCCTTCTGATCGTCGTCCTCAGCGTGCTCGTTCTGCTGTCGAACGGCGTCGCGGCCGTCGCCCCGAACTTCGGCGTCGTGGTCGTGGCCCGCGTCTTCCTCGGTGTCGCGATCGGCGGGTTCTGGGCCGTGGTCCCTTCGCTCGGCTTCCGCCTGGCCGGCCCGCGGGCGGGAACACGCGCGACGTCGATCATCTTGGCGGGGCTGTCCGTGGGCACCGTCGTCGGTCTTCCCGCAGGGCAGTTCTTCGGCAACCTCATCGGATGGCGGCTCACGTTCGCTGCGTCCGCCGCTCTCGCCGCGCTGATCGGGATCGGACAGCTCACGGTCCTGCCGAAGATTCCCGCGACAGGCCGGATGACCTTCGCCCACCTCGGTGAGGTCTTCCGCGTTCCGATCGCGCGGACGATCCTCATCGCCGGCGGCGTCGCCACGACGGGGCAGTTCGCGGCTTCCACGTTCGTGACGCCCTTCCTGCTGCGGAACGCCGAGATGAGTTCCGGCTTCGCCACCGTGCTCTTCATCGCGTACGGCCTCGCGGGCATCCTCGGCACGCTGGCCGGCCCCGCCCTGGTGGAGCGCGACCGCATGCTGACCTTCGCCGGCGCGGCGGCCGTGTTCGGCGTCGTCCTCGCGTCGCTTCCCGCGCTCGCCGGGGCGCCGGTCCTCGTCAGCGTCCTGATCGGAGCCTGGGGCGTCCTGTGGGGCCTCGTCCCGCTCGCCCTGCAGACCCACATGCTGACGGCGACCCCGCACGCCCCGGAGGCCGCCTCCTCGATCTTCATCACGGTGATGCAACTGGCCATCGCGATCGGTTCAGGGGTCGGCGGCGTTCTCGTCGACTCGGCGGGCCTGTCCACCGTCTTCGTCGCCAGCGGGATCACCGCGATCGCGTCGGCGTTCTTCGCCCTTCTCACCCGTCACGGCCTGTGATTCTCAATGAAAGGAGCGCTCGCATGAGCCTCGTCATCCACCAGTACGCCTTCGGCGACGCCGGCACCTTCACCGTGGAGCAGGAGAACGTCGGCGAACCGGGACCGGGCGAGGTTCGCCTGCGCCAGCGGGCCATCGGCGTGAACTACATCGACCTGGCCTTCCGCTCCGGCGCCATCGCCGGTAACGGCTTCCCGGTCACCATCGGACTCGAGGCGGCCGGTGACGTGGAGGCCGTGGGCCCAGGCGTCACCGCCTTCACGGTGGGCGATCGCGTGACGTACACGTCGGTTCCCGGTGCCAACGCGGAGAAGCGGCTGATCCGAGCGTCGTCACTGCTCCGCCTGCCCGACGGCATCACCTACGAGCAGGGCGCGGCCCTGACGGCCAAAGGTCTCACCGCTGGAGCACTGATCACGAAGGCCTTCCCGGTCGGCAAGGGAGACGTCATCCTGGTCCATGCCGCGGCAGGCGGCGTCGGCTCGCTGCTGGTCCGGTGGGCCAAGGTCGCGGGAGCCGTCGTCATCGGCACGGTCGGGTCCGCTTCCAAGATCGCCGCGGCTGAGGCGAACGGAGCCGACCACGTCTACGCCCTGGACTCGGGCGAGGACGTCGTCGCCGGGATCGAGCGGATCACGAACGGCAAGGGTGTCCATGCCGTCTTCGACGGCGTCGGGCGCGACACGGTCGGCCTCTCCCTCCGCGCGGTGGCGGAGGACGGCACTGCGGCGCTGTTCGGCGGCGCCTCGGGCCAGCCCGACCTGGATGCGGAGCTGGTATCCGGCAAGCGCATCACGGTGATCCGGCCGAGCCTCGACTCGATGCTTCCCGGTCAGGAGCAACGCCAGTCGTTGATCGACGAGATGTTCCGGCTGGTCGTCGCCGGCGACCTCGGAGAACCAGCCGTCACCACGTATCCGCTCAGGGACGTCGCGCGCGCCCACCGTGACCTGGAGTCGCGGCGCACGACGGGTTCACTCGTCCTGACGGTCTGAGCAGACGTCGATCCTGACAGGGCCGGGCTCAGCGTCGCGCGGCCCTGTTGGCTTCTATCTCCTGCTGGTGGTCCTGGGCCCAGGCGACCAGCGAGAGGGAACGGCAGAGAAAACTCTCGCCCAGCGGCGTGAGTGCGTACTCGACACGCGGCGGCGTCTCCGCATACGCCGTCCGGCTCACCATGCCGTCGCTCTCCAACGTCCGAAGCGTGACGGTGAGAATGCGATGCGAAATTCCCGGCATCGCGTTCATGACCGCCGTGAAACGAAGTGGACCGTCGGCGAGCTGGTTAAGGGTCCGTACCGACCACTTGTCGCCCAGCCGCCCGAAGAGGTCACGCACGAACGCGACCCTGCTCTCCTCCGGATCGCAGACATCGGTCATCACTTCGCGTATGGGCTTGTCCATGTTCACCAGCTTCGGTGCCCGGCAACGGCTGTGGGTTCTACAAGCGAAGGACCTCGGGTCCTATTCCCATCGCCGTGCGAAAACCGGGCTCCGGGGCAGCGCTCAGGAAGGCGTTCCGCCGTGGCCGGATTCGGGCGCTCGGCCCTACCGGCGAGCCCTCGCGGTCGCGGCGGCGTACTCGTCGGCGGTCATGCCGAGATGAGGGTATTGCCGGTGAAGGTCATGCTGGTCGTCGGCCCACTGCTGGTAGTCACGCCGGACGGTGGCCTCGTCGGAGTCCATGACGTGGGCGACCTCGGCCCAGGTGACCCCGGCCAGCAGCGCGTGGTGGATGTTGGCGGGATGGCGGACGGTCCGCGCGATGCTCTCCGCGAGCGCCAGCAACTCGATGTGCTCGGCCGCGGTGAGCGGCGGCCGGTCCTCGGCTCCATACCGGGCGGGGTCATAGATCCCACGGGCCACCAGCTCGACCCGGGCGCGAGCCGACGCGTCCTGGGCGGCCAGCTTGTCGTAGCGCTCCAGTTGCCGGCTGACGGGCATGTCGTAACGAGCGTCGCGCCAGGTCGTGCTGTGCTCAGGCGTGGTCATGACGATTTCTCCAGGGCGGGGACGGCTTACCACCCTAGCGACCACCCTGGACGGGCCTGCGCTCAGAAGCTGATGACGGTGGCCTGCTCGAGCGTGAAGCGCAGAAACTCGTCCCGTGCCACCTGCAGGTTCAGCCCGCGACGTGCGAGTTCCGCTTCGGTCCCGTCGGCGCGGGCCGAATTGACGCAGGCGCCGACCCGGACACCGTCCGCGATCAATTCGTCGATCTGGCGGTTGTAGGTGGCGCTCGCTTCGGTGGCGTTCCCCTCGGAGAGACGACGCTGGGCGGGCCCGAAACAGAAGACCTCCACGCTGCAGCCCTGGTCGGCGGCGACCTCCTGGATCCGCTGCGCTACACGTGTCCCCGTGGCGATCGAGTGGTCGTCGTCATGAAACACGTGAATGACCGTCTTCGACACCTTCAACACCTTTCGCAGGTCTCGCCTGGTAGCCGGGTCACATTAACAGGAAATCTCAAAATTCGGGACGTTTGTCTCATTATATGGTCAATCGCCGCACGAAGCTCAGGCCGGCGGCGGTGACTTCGAGATATAGGATTCCCTATCTTCCATTGACTTCCCTAATAGCATTAGGCAATCCTTGGACTCGTAGATCGATGGAGGAGAGTCGTGGACCGGCGGGCACGCAGACGCGAAGAGACCATCAGGGAGATCCTCGACCTGTCGGTGGAGGTCATGGCGGAAGAGGGCGTCGCCGCGCTGAGCCTGGCCGAAGTGGCACGGCGGATGGGGATGCGGACGCCCTCGCTGTATCAGTACTTCCCGTCGAAGACGGCGATCTACGACGCGCTGTTCGGCCAGAGCGCGCGCGATCTCAACGAGACCCTGCACAAGGCCACGGCCGGTCTGGACGCGCTCGATCGACTACGGATCGGCACCTTGAAGTTCGTCGAGTGGACGCGGCTCAACCCGGTGCGCGCGCAGTTGCTGTTCTGGCGGCCGGTTCCCGGATTCGTGCCGTCCGCCGAGGCCTTCGCTCCCGCCGTGGACAACGTCACCGAGGTGCGCACCGTCCTCGAGGACGCCGTCGCCGACGGCCTTCTGCACCCCGGCGCCGCCACCGACGAGGGCGTCGCGCTGCTGAACACGCTGGTGGCCGGAGTCGTCAGCCAGCAGATGTCCAACGAACCCGAAGCCCCGGTCGGCGAGGGCCGCTTCGAGCGGCTTGCGCCCACCGTCCTCGACCTCTTCATCACCCACTACGCACCTCACGGAGGAGGCGACCAGCCATGACAGCGGAGGCCGCGGTGCACGTCGGGTCCGTCCCGATGACCAGTCCGACAGACGCCTACGAACTGCGAGCTGCGGAGCTCGCGACCTGGGACGGCCTCTTGGCCGACCTGACCCCGGCCGACTGGGACAAGCCCACCGTCTGCGACGCGTGGACCGTCGGCGACATCGTCCGCCACCTGGTCGCCCAGGCCGAGGAGCAGATCCGGCCCTGGCTGTTCCTCTTGCGCGACCGCAAGGCGACCCGGGCCTATCCGGATCTGCCGCAGTTGGACGCGCACATGCGGTTCGGGGCCGCGCTCCACGCGGGCAGGTCCCGCCAGGAGGTGATCGAACGCTTCCGGACACTGTGGCCGCAGGCCAACCTGGCCATGCGCCGCCGCCCCGCCCTGCTCCGCCGTATGACCTTCCCCTCGGAGGACGGCCAGTTCGGCGCCTTCCGGCTCTCCCTCGCCGAGGTCTACGACGTGTTCCTCCCGCGGGACCTGTGGATGCACCACGACGACATCAGCCGGGCCGTAGGCCGGCCGCCGGAGACCGGCGCCCACGACCGGCTCGTCGTCGAGCAGGTCCTGCGCGACCTGCACGCCCGCTGGACCCGGCACCCGGTCACGCTTGAGCTGACCGGTCCGGCGGGCGGCACCTTCGAGATCGGCGACGGCACCTCGGACACGACCGTCCGGCTGGACACCGTCGAATACATGCGCGCCCTCTCCGGACGCGCCGGCACCCCTGCCGCCTCGGTCGTCACCGGCGACCACGACATGGCCGCCCCCGTGGCCACCGCCCGCGTCCCGTTCTGACCCCTGCCTCCGTCGCGGGCGTCGTCGGCAGTCAGGAGTCGGCGGTCAGGAGTCGGCGGTCAGGAGTCGGCGGTCAGGAGTCGGCCAGGCCGTGGCGGTAGGCGTACGTGACGGCCTGGGCGCGGTCCCTGACGCCGATCTTGGCGAACAGGTTGTTGATGTGGGTCTTGACCGTGGCCTCGCCGATGAACAGGTCGGCGGAGATCTCGGCGTTGGAACGGCCCCGGGCGATGAGTCGCAGCACCTCGGCCTCCCGCCTGGTCAGCCCGTCCGGCAGGCCGTCGTCCCGCCGCGGCCGCTCCCGGCTTGAGGGCGCGGCCGGCGGGAGCACGGACTCCACCAGGCGGCGCTGCACCGCGGGGTCGAGCTGGGCGTCGCCCCGCATCACGGTGGCCACCGCCCGGGCGATCTCCTCGGCGTCGGCGCTCTTGGTGAGGAACCCCCTGGCCCCGGCCTGGAGGGCGGCGAACACCGACTCGTCGTCGGAGTAGGTGGTGAGGACGACCACCTGGGTGTCCGGATAGGCCGCGCGGATGCGCCGGGTGGCCTCGACGCCGTCCATCTTGGGCATGCGCAGGTCCATCAGCACCACGTCCGGCCGTTCGGCCTCGACCAGGTCGACGGCCGCCTCGCCGTCGGCGGCCGAGCCGATCACCTCGACGTCGGGCAGCAGCCCGAGCAACAGGGTGAGCCCTTCCCTGACCACCGTCTGGTCGTCGACCACGACCACCCGGGCGGTCACCGGGCCTCCACCCGCGCCATCGGGGACCCGTCCGCCGGCAGTCTCAGCCGCACTCGGAACCGTCCCTTCTGCCCGCCCGCCTCCAGCGTCCCGTTCAGCAGGGCGGCTCGTTCCCGCATGCCCACGAGCCCATATCCTCCTCCGCTGGACTCGCGGTTCGCGCCGGGGTCGTCGAGCGGGTTGGTCACGGTGAGCTCGCACGCGTCGTGTCCGAAACTCAGCCGCACGTCGGCGGGCGCGCCCGAGGCGTGGCGGCGGATGTTGGTGAGCGCCTCCTGGGCGGTGCGGATCACCGCGAGTTCCGCCTCGGGGGCGAGCCGGTACTCGGTGCCGGTGACGGTGAGGTCGCAGGGCAGGCCGCTCGTGTCGCGGAACTCCTCGGCGAGCGCCGACAGCGCGGCGGGCAGCGGCACGCTGTCCTCGCGCAGTGCCGAGACCGCCCGGCGGGCCTCCTCCAGACCGGACTTGGCCAGGTCCCTTGCCCGTTCGACCCGCTGCAGCGCCTCGGCGGCCCGGTCGCCGCGCAGCAGCAGCCGCGCCCCCTCCAGGTGCACGGTCTGCGCGGACAGGGAGTGGGCGAGGATGTCGTGGATCTCGCGGGCGATGCGTGCGCGTTCGGCGAGCACGGCCTCCCTGGCCTCTGCTCTCCTCGTCGCCTTGCGCTGCTGGAAGGCGTAGGAGGCCAGGAAGGCGCCGCAGGTGCCGACCCCGACGGGGATCTCCTGGTCCCAGTGCCCGTTGGCCAGGCCGAGCAGCAGGAGGCCGGCGACGGCGAGCCCCGCCACAGAGAGCGCGCGGCCGAGCGGATACCTGATCGGGGCCGCCCAGCCGGCGATGACGATGGCGCCGAGGGCGGGACTGCCCGGGGCGAGGGCGACCAGTCCGATCGAGACCACCACGACGGCGCCGAGGCGCACCGGGACTCCCAGGAACGTCAGCGGCGGCTTGGGCGGGGATCCGGGCAGCGGCACGGCGACCAGGAGTGCGCCGACGGCGGCGGCCAGGCACGCCGCGAGCAGACCGCCTCCCGCCGGGGCGAAGCCGGTCTGCCCGGCCTGGGCCGCCACGAACAGCGCGACCATCATGAGGCGCAGGGCGACCAGGGCACCGCTCCGCCGGAACAAGGTCACTTCGGGATGATATCGACACAAGTGGACATACGACCTCCCGGTTACGCGGCCACGAGCACGGCGGGGGCGTGCAGCGCACGTGCCCTCTGGGCGACGACCACGGACTGGGCGCCGAAGGTCAGGCCGACGAAGAGCAGAAACGTGGTGGGCGCGGCGGCCACGCCGAGCACGTGCCCCACGCCGAGCAGTCCGAACCGGACGAGGATCGAGGCCAGCCAGCCCAGCATGGTCCACCGGGTGCCCTTGAACCACGCCCTCCCCGTCTCGTCCCACCAGATCCGCACCGTCAGCGCCCGCACGACCCCGAGCACCACGGCCGACACCGTCTCAACCACCAGCAGGACGACGCTGAGACCGGTATGGCGCGGATCGACGACGCCCCCGGAGAGCAGACCAATGGCGATCATGATCAGGGCGAGGATGTGGGCGCTCGGTGCGAAGACCCGCCGGGCCCGCGTCTGGCGGTAGAGGACGAGGGCAAGCACGGCGAGGACGGGGAGGGAATTCATCCAGGTCATGACACTGAACGCTAGGGAGCCCGGCCCGCCGCCGGATCGGCGCGACGGTGGAGATCCGGATCTCCACCCGCGGGTGGAGGCCTGGGTCTCCGGCGTTTCGCGGGCCGGCGAGAGGGGTGACACGACCGGTCAGGAATCGAGAAGCGCCGGTCGCCGGTCCGCTCCTAGCGTGATGGCCATGGCATCCATCGAATTCGTCACCCTCGACGTGGCCGACCCCACGGCCGCCCACACCTTCTACACCACGGCCTTCGGCTTGGACACGCAGATACGCCTGCGGGCCTCGGAGGCGCCCACGACCGGCTTCCGCGGGTTCACGCTGTCGCTCACGGTGTCCCAGCCGGCCGACGTCGACAGCCTCATCGGCGCCGCCTTCGACGCCGGCGCCACGCCGCTGAAGCCCGTCGCGAAATCCCTCTGGGGCTACGGCGGTGTCGTACAGGCCCCGGACGGGACGATCTGGAAGGTCGCGACCTCGGCCAAGAAGAACACCGGCCCCGCCACCCGGCGGATCGACGAGATCGTGCTCCTGCTGGGAGCCGCGGACGTGGCCGCGAGCAAGAAGTTCTACGTCGACCAGGGCCTTGCCGTGGCGAAGAGCTTCGGCCGCATGTACGTCGAGTTCGCCACCGGGTCGAGTCCCGTCAAGCTGGCGCTGTACAGGCGCCGTGCGCTTGCCAAGGACGCCGGCGTCTCTCCCGACGGCACCGGATCACACCGGCTCATGATCGGTGGCGACGCCGGGTCCTTCACCGACCCGGACGGGTTCGCATGGGAGGCCACGTCGCCGGCGCCCACACTCTGACCCGTCACCGCTGCCCCGCCCTGCCTGGCCGCCGATCACGAGACAGCCGCCAGGCTCGGGGGCGGTGCCGGGCGCCGAGCCGATGCGCCCGGCGCGGCCGACACCATTAAGCGCTCAGACCTCCTCGACGCTGCTCGGCTCACGCCGGGACAGGTCGATGCCGAGTTCCTCCGCGGCGCGGAAGACGTCCTCGTCGGTGTCGCGCATCTCGATGGACGTGCCGTCGCTGGACAGCACCTCGACGTTGAGACAGAGCGACTGCATCTCCTTGATGAGCACCTTGAAGGACTCGGGAATGCCCGGCTCGGGGACGTTCTCGCCCTTGACGATGGCCTCGTAGACCTTCACCCGGCCGAGCACGTCATCGGACTTGATGGTCAGCAGCTCCTGCAGCGCGTAGGCCGCGCCGTACGCCTCCATGGCCCACACCTCCATCTCACCGAAGCGCTGGCCGCCGAACTGCGCCTTACCGCCGAGCGGCTGCTGGGTGATCATCGAGTACGGACCGGTCGAACGAGCGTGCATCTTGTCGTCGACCAGGTGGAGCAGCTTGAGGATGTAGATGTAGCCGACCGAGATCGGGTGCGGGAACGGCTCGCCGGAACGGCCGTCGAACAACCGCGCCTTGCCGCTGTCCTGCACCAGCCGATCCCCGTCACGGTTGGGGACGGTGCTGTCGAGCAGCCCGATGAGCTCCTCTTCGTGGGCGCCGTCGAAGACCGGAGTGGCCATGTTGGTGTGCGGCTCGACCCTTTCGAAGCCCTTGTCACGCAGCCGCTCGGCCCACGCCTCCTCGATGCCGGAGATGTCCCATCCGCGGGCCGCGATCCAGCCCAGGTGGGTCTCCAGGACCTGGCCGACGTTCATCCGGCCGGGCACGCCCAGCGGGTTGAGGATGATGTCGACCGGGGTGCCGTCCTCGAGGAACGGCATGTCCTCCACGGGAAGGATCTTGGAGATGACACCCTTGTTGCCGTGACGGCCGGCGAGCTTGTCGCCGTTGGTGATCTTGCGCTTCTGTGCCACGTAGACGCGGACCAGTTCGTTGACGCCCGGCGGCAGTTCGTCGCCCTCCTCACGGGAGAACACCCGCACCCCGATGACCTTGCCCTGCTCGCCGTGCGGCACCTTCAGCGAGGTGTCGCGAACTTCGCGGGCCTTCTCACCGAAGATCGCGCGCAGCAGCCGTTCCTCGGGGGTCAGCTCGGTTTCACCCTTCGGGGTGACCTTGCCGACGAGGATGTCGCCGTTGGTGACCTCGGCGCCGATGCGGATGATGCCGCGCTCGTCGAGGTCGGCCAGGATCTCTTCGGAGACGTTCGGGATGTCCCGGGTGATCTCCTCGGGGCCCAGCTTGGTGTCGCGGGCGTCGACCTCGTGCTCGTCGATGTGGATCGAGGACAGGACGTCGTCCTGCACCAGGCGCTGGGACAGGATGATGGCGTCTTCGTAGTTGTGGCCCTCCCATGGCATGAACGCCACGAGCAGGTTCTTGCCGAGCGCCATCTCGCCCTTGTCGGTGCAGGGACCGTCGGCGATGACCTGGTTGACCTCGACCCGGTCGCCCTCGGACACGATCGGCTTCTGGTTGAAGCTCGTGCCCTGGTTCGAGTGCTTGAACTTCGCCAGCCGATACGTCGTGCTCGTGCCGTCGTCGTTCATGACGGTGACGTAGTCGGCGGAGACCTCCTCCACCACACCGGCCTTCGCTGCGCTGATCATGTCGCCCGTGTCCGTGGCCGCCCGGTACTCCATGCCGGTGCCCACCAGCGGAGCCTCGCTCCTGAGCAGCGGCACCGACTGGCGCATCATGTTCGCGCCCATCAGCGCGCGGTTGGCGTCGTCGTGCTCCAGGAACGGGATCATCGCCGTGGCGACCGACACCATCTGCCGCGGTGACACGTCCATGTAGTGCACTTCGTTCGAGCGGACGTACTCGAACTCGCCGCCCTTGGTGCGGACCAGCACCCGCCGCTCGGCGAACTCGCCGTCCGCCGACAGCGGGGAGTTCGCCTGGGCGATCACGTACAGATCTTCCTCGTCCGCGGTCAGGTAGTCGATCTGCTCGGTCACCTTGCCGTCGACGACCTTGCGGTACGGCGTCTCGACGAAGCCGAAGGCGTTGAGCCGGGCGAAACAGGCGAGGTAGCCGATCAGGCCGATGTTCGGGCCCTCGGGGGTCTCGATCGGGCACATCCGGCCGTAGTGGGACGGGTGCACGTCACGGACCTCCATGCCGGCCCGCTCACGCGACAGGCCGCCCGGACCCTGCGCGGACAGACGCCGCCTGTGCGTCAGCCCGGACAGGGGATTGGTCTGGTCCATGAACTGCGACAGCTGCGAGGTGCCGAAGAACTCCTTGATCGACGCCACGACCGGGCGAATGTTGATCAGGGTCTGCGGCGTGATCGCCTCGACGTCCTGCGTCGTCATGCGCTCACGGACGACGCGCTCCATGCGGGCCAGGCCCAGCCGGACCTGGTTCTGGATCAGCTCGCCGACGTTGCGCACCCGCCGGTTGCCGAAGTGGTCGATGTCGTCGACCTCCAGGGGCAGGCCCTCCGACACCTCACCGGCATGCAGGCGCACCAGGTATTCGACGATCGCGACGATGTCCTCGTCGGTCAGCGTGCCCTGGGTGATGTCCCCCTGGACGCCCAGCTTCTTGTTGATCTTGTAA
>NZ_BOOP01000031.1 GCF_016863295.1 Planotetraspora phitsanulokensis | reverse complement strand
GTCGACCTGCCGGTTCAGTTCCTTCCGGGGATGTCATGAGGAGGCTTCGCGAGATCCTCAGCCCGCCGGATCACGCCGAAGGCGGACGCCGATGGCGCTCATGACCCGCGCGCCCGGCTGGCTGGCGCGGCATCTGGCGGCGGTCCGCGCGCTGCTCGTCATCACGGTGCTGACCGGAGTGATCTATCCGATCGCCCTCTGGGGGGTCGCGCTCCTCCCCGGCCTCCACGACCGGGCACAGGGCTCGATGGTCACGAGCGGCGGCCGCACGGTCGGCAGCGAGATCATCGGCCAGTCGTTCACCGACAGAAGCGGCGACCCGCTCAGGCAGTATTTCCAGAGCCGTCCGTCGAACGCCGGAGCCGGCTACGACCCCACCGCGACCGGCGCGGGCAACCTGGGGCCGGAGGACATCGTCGACACGCTGCCGGAGAACCCGGCCAGGAAGGCGGCGGAGATCGCCGGCCACAAGGCCCGGGACAGCCTGCTCACGCAGGTGTGCGCCCGCAGCAGGGCGGTGGGCGCGCTGGAGGGCGTGGACGGTTCCCGGCCGTTCTGCACCCCGGGAGGCGTGGGCGCGGTCCTGTCGCTCATCGGACCCCGCGACCGGACCGGGCACGTGTCGAGGCCGACGCGCGTCGTCAGCGTGAACGAGCAGTGCGGCGTCGTGGCCAGGCCCTTTCTCACGTCGTACGCCGGCCGTCCGGTCGAATGCGCCCGGCACGGCGGCGACTACCGGACGGGTGAGATCGTGCCGATCCGCGGCGGCGCCCCGGCCACGCCCGTCGTGCCGGCGGACGCGGTGACGGCGAGCGGCAGCGGCCTCGATCCACACATCTCCCCCGCGTACGCACGGCTGCAGGCCCCGCGCGTCGCCAGAGCGCGCGGCGTCCCGGAAGGCGAGGTGCTGAAGGCGATCACGGCCAACGAGGAGGGCCGGGTGCTCGGCTTCATCGGTGAGCCCCGCGTCAACGTCCTGCGGCTCAACATCGAGCTCGACCGGACGCATCCGCTCCGCAGGTCCCGCTGAGCGGTGCGTCGGACGTGTTGAAAGCCGAAAGGCCCGCGCCTCGGCGGCGCGGGCCTTCCTGTGAGGCTTCGTCAGGCGGGGACGATGTTCTCCGCCTGCGGGCCCTTCTGGCCCTGGGTGACGTCGAACGACACCTTCTGGCCTTCCTGGAGCTCGCGGTAGCCCGACGAGGCGATGTTCGAGTAGTGGGCGAAGACGTCAGGGCCGCCGCCGTCCTGCTCGATGAAGCCGAAGCCCTTTTCCGAGTTGAACCACTTCACGGTTCCGGTAGCCATATCTGATCTCCTTCGATGAGGGGCAGAGCCGGAATCCGCACCTTACGGATTCCACGTCGCCGCAATGAGCCCATCCGGAGATGACCGGCCAAACAGATGTGCACCTGCGGGTCACGCCCCGTAGGTGCACATAGAGTTCTATGGGTACCACAATGCAAGCTATCCAAAGCCTAGCAGGCTTCGGGGCTGTCGTGAAAGTGGACCCGTCCCATCACTCACCGTGACTCCTCCTCTCCGGCATCGGCCGCAGGCCAGCCCCTCGGAATAGGCTCGCCGGGTGACGACGGAGACGGATCTCGAACTGGGTGACGGGCGCACGCTGCACGTGTACGACACGGGCCCGGACGACGCGGACGGCTCCCTCGCCGTCTTCTGGCACCACGGCACGCCGAACATCGGCGCGCCTCCCGAGCCGCTGTTCCCGGCCGCGGCCCGGCTCGGCATCCGCTGGGTGTCCTACGACCGGCCCGGATACGGCGGGTCGAGCCGCCTCCCCGGCCGGGACCTGGCATCGGCGGCCGCCTGCGTCTCCGCCGTCGCCGATGCGCTCGGCCTCGACCGGTTCGCGGTCATGGGCCACTCGGGTGGCGGCCCGCATGCCCTGGCCTGCGGCGCGCTGCTGCCGGAACGCGTCCTGGGCGTGGTCAGCGTGGCCGGGCTCGCTCCGTTCGGTGCCCGGGGGCTCGACTGGTTCGCGGGAATGCGGGCCTCCGGCGCGGCGTCCCTGCGCGCCGCCGCCGAGGGCCGTGCGGCGAAGGAGCGGTACGAGGCTTCAGGCCCCGAGTGGGACCCGGAGAGCTTCACCCCGGCGGATCACGCCGTACTGTCCGGCCCGTGGTCCTGGCTGGGCGATGTGGTGGGCCCGGCCCTGGACGGCGGCCCCGGCGGGCTGATCGACGACGACCTCGCCTACGTCGCCCCCTGGGGGTTCGACCCCGCGCGGATCACCCCTCCGGTCCTCCTTCTGCACGGCGGCGAGGATCGGGTCGTGCCCAGTTCCCACGGGGAGTGGCTGGCCCGGAACTGCCCGGCGGCGGAGCTGCGCCTGTGTCCGGACGACGGGCACATCTCGGTGCTCACCTCCGGCTCGGCGGCCCTGGACTGGCTCCGGGAGCGCGCCGATGGTCGCTAGCCGGCGGCGTACCGCCAGAAGTCCCGCATCAGGGCGGGCGGGGTCGGTCCCGCCGCCTCCCGCTGGCTGAGCAGGACGGTGACCTGGCCGGTGGACGGGATGACGTGCGCCGCCGTCCCGGTGCCGCCGACCCAGCCGTAACGGCCTGGCGTGTTCCAGGGATCGATCTCCTCGATGTCGACCGACCCGCCGAATCCCCAGCCCTGGCCTTCCAGGAAGAGCACGGAGGCATCACGCTGGGACGCGGTGAGGTGGTCGGCGGTCATCTGCCGGACCGAGGCGGGTGACAACAACGACCGGCCGCCGGCGGAGCCCTCCGCGAGCAGCATCCGGGCGAAGGAGTACCAGTCGTCGGCGGTCGAGACCAGCCCGCCCGCGCCGGAGGGGAACAGCGGCGGGCGGCTCCACTGTCCGTCGGGGGCGTCGACCAGTTCGAGACCGCCCGCCGGATCGGTCCGGTAATAGCCGGTGAACCGGCCGAGCTTGGCTGCCGGCACCTCGAACCCGGTGTCGACCATGCCGAGCGGCTCGAACAGGCGCTCGGCCAGGAACTCGGGCAACGGCCGTCCCGAGACCCGGGCGATCAGCACGCCCTGGATGTCGGAACAGGTGTTGTACAGCCACGCGTCACCCGGCTGGTACAGCAGGGGAATGCGGGACAGCGCCGCCATCCACTCGTCCGGGGCCGCGACGTGCTGCGGCTGCGGCGGTCCTTGCTTCAGCTCGCTGAACAGCAGCCCGACCGCCGGGAGAGAGAAGTCCGACGGGAAGCCGTACCCGGCGCGGAAGGTGAGCAGGTCTCTCACGGTGATCGGCCTGACCGCCGGGACCACGTCGTCGACGGTGCTCTTGGGCGTGCGGACGACGGAAGGGGCGGCCAGTTCCGGCAGCCAATGCCCGACCGGGTCGTCCAGCGCGATCCGGCCGTCCTCGACCAGCATCATGACCGCCGCGGCGATGATCGGCTTGGTGATCGAGGCGACGCGGAAGATCGAGTCCCTGACCATCGGGGAGCCGCCGTCCGCGTCGGCGTGACCGACGGCCGCCACCTCGACTCGGTCCCCGCGGGCCACCAGGCCCACCACTCCCGGCGCCGATCCTTCATCGACATGCCGTCGCAGGACGTCGTGCAGGCCGCTCATCGCTTCACCTCTCGCGTACACGGTCGACGGTGGGACTCCCCGACACGCTAGCGGAGGCCGTCCCCCGCGGGTCCGTGGCCGAACTTTTCCGCCTGGCCGGTCCCGCCCGATTTCCGCGACGCCGGATTCCGGCGATCTCCTGGCGATGAGAGGCACGACCGGCGATCATGCTGGGATCACAACTGGTGCTCCATCGATCACTGGAGGATGTCGGTGCGACTCCCGCGATCCCTTTCGGGGTGGACCATGGCGGTGTTCGGCGCCATGGCCTTCGTGCTCGGCCTGGTCGGGCTGGTGGCGCCCGACGTGCAACTGGCCATGCTCGACTTCGTGGCCGTCGACCCGGGGCAGCGCGCGTCGGGCGACTACACGCGGGTCTTCATGACCGCCTCGTCGATGGCGTCGGTGAACATGGGCGTCTACTACGTCCTCGCGGCTGCCGTGGACTTCCGTGCCTTCTTCCTGTGGACCGTCCCCTTCCGTCTGGTCACCTTCACGGTCTTCACCACGCTCGTGCTGACGGACGTGGCGCCGGGCAGCTTCATCGGCGTGGGCCTCTGGGAGGGCGTGGGCGCGGTGGTCACCGGCGCGGCCCTGTGGCGGGAACGCCGCGCCCGGGCCGCCGGCGACGCGGCCCTCGCGTGATCGTGGATCGTCACTGACGGTCGAGTGGTCCCGCCCGCGAACGGGCGGGACCACCGTCGTGCTCTACCTCCGCCTCTACCTCCGCGCCGTCCCGTCGGACACCGCGCCGGGCACCATGGCGTACCCGGCGGGCCGGCTGGTGAAGGTTCCCCTGCCGTGGGTCCGGCTGCGCAGCCGGGTCGCGTAACCGAACAGTTCGGCGAGCGGCACGGTCGCGGTGATCACTACCGTGCCCGCCCGCACGGTCGAGCCCGAGACGTGGCCGCGCCGCGCCGACAGGTCGCCAAGCACCCCGCCGACGGCGTCGTCGGGCACGGTGACCGTGACCTCGGCCACCGGTTCGAGCAGCGCCATCGTGGCGGCCCGCAGGGCCTCCCGCAGCGCGAGCCGGCCGGCCGTCCGGAACGCCATCTCCGAGGAGTCCTTGGGATGGGTGGCCCCGTCGGTCAGCGTGACCAGGAGACCCGTCACCGGGTGCCCGCCGAGAGGTCCGTCGGCCAGGGCGTCCCGGCACCCGGCCTCCACCGCCCGGACGTACTCCTTCGGCACCCTTCCGCCGACGACGGCCGAGCGGAACACGAACTCCGCCGCGCCGTCGCCTGCGTCCGGTGCGCTGTCCAGCGGCGCCACGTCGAGGACCACGTGGGCGAACTGGCCGGCGCCTCCGTCCTGCTTGACGTGCCTGTACAGCAGGCCGGACACCCCGCGGACTACCGTCTCCCGGTAGGCCGCCCGCGGCCTGCCGACGGCGACGTCGAGCCCGTGGGCGCGGCGGATCTTCTCCACCGCTACCTCGAGATGCAGCTCGCCCATCCCCGACAACACCGTCTGACCCGTCTCGGCGTCGGTCCGGACCGCCAGCGAGGGATCCTCCTCCGCCAGCCGGGCCAGCGCCGACGCGAAACGGTCGGCGTCGGTGCTCCTGCGGACCTCGACCGCCACCGACACCACGGGGTCGGCCGCGGCCGGCGGTTCGAAGACCAGCGGCGCCGAGGGGGCGCACAGGGTGGCCCCGGTGCGGGCGGCCTTCGGCCCGACCACGGCGACGATGTCCCCCGCCACCGCCCGGTCCACCTCCGTGTGCCGGTCGGCCTGCACCCGCAGGATCCGGCCGATCCGCTCGGCACGCCGCGCGCCGCCGTCCAGCACCGTGTCTCCTCTCTCTACCGTCCCCGAATACACGCGCAGGTAGGTCAGCCGTCCGGTGGCGGTCGAACTCACCTTGAAGACCAGCGCGGCGAACGGCGCCGCCGGGTCGGCGACCCGCTCCACCACCGCGCCGTCATGGACACCGCGTACGGCCGGCACGTCCAGCGGCGAGGGCAGATAGTCGACGACGGCGTCCAGCAGCGGCTCGATCCCGCGGTCGCGATAGGCCGAGCCGCACAGCACCACCAGGCCCTCCCCGGTGAGGGTGAGGTCGCGCAGGGCGCCGGTGAGAGTCCGCGCGGAAATCGCCGGTCCCGCGCAGAACTCCTCCAGCGCGCCCGGATGGAGCTCGGCCACCATTTCCTCGAGCAGCCGGCGGCGCCGGTGCGCCTCCTCCCGCAGGGCGTCGGGCACCGGGCCCTCGGCGAACGTGTCCCGGCCGTCGGCCCAGACCAGCGACCGCATGCGCAGGAGATCCACCACACCGGTGAACCCCTCCTCCCGCCCGATGGGCAGCTGGACCACCAGCGGAACCGCGCCCAGTCGCTCGCGGATCGACTCGACCGCCGTGTCGAGGTCGGCTCCGGCGCGGTCCAGCTTGTTGACGAACGCGATCCTCGGCACGCCGTACCTGTCGGCCTGCCGCCACACCGATTCGCTCTGCGGCTCGACTCCCGCGACGGCGTCGAACACCGCGACGGCGCCGTCGAGCACCCGCAGCGAGCGCTCCACCTCGTCGGAGAAGTCGACGTGACCCGGGGTGTCGATCAGATTGATCCGGTGGCCGTCCCACCCGCAGCTCACTGCGGCGGCGAAGATGGTGATGCCGCGATCGCGCTCCTGGGGGTCGAAGTCGGTGACGGTCGTCCCGTCGTGGACCTCGCCGCGCTTGTAGGTGGCGCCGGTCACGTACAGGACGCGTTCGGTGATGGTGGTCTTGCCCGCGTCGACGTGGGCAAGGATGCCCAGATTGCGGACGCCGGTCAGCGGGTCGGTCAGATGACGGTGCAGGTCGGTGCGCACGGTCCGTGGCCCTTCAGGGGAAATACGAACAGGACGGCGCGATTCCTGACAAAACGGCCTGAATTCCGGCCATGCGGCCACCCGTGAGCACGGCACGGCCGCATCGAAACATGCCCGGCCGGCTCGGGGCCGGGCGGACAGGGGTCAGAAGTTCGTCAGTGGGAGCCGGTGCCGGCCGCGCGGCCGGCACCGGTCACTGACGAAGACACCAGAATCACCTCATACCGAGACTGGGGAATGACGACAGCGATGCGGTGACGCATGGCCGGCTCCCCTCCGTCGCCAAGGTGCGCGCTGCGAAATCGGCAACGCGTGATTCGTGGCGAATGTACCGAAACCAGGGTGACCCGGGAAACCGATTTATCTCCGCGGCGCATCGGCCCCTGAAGGGCTCGCAGGCCGATCCGTCAGTGGACGGGCAGAGTCGGATGTGGGTCCCCGGCGAAACCGTCGATCATGGACGTGGTGATGACCCACCGTTCGTGATCCCGCCACGCGCCGTCGATGAACAGCAACTCGGGCGAGCACCCCTCGTATCGGAACCCGAGGCGTTGCACGAGCTTCAGGGAGGCGTGGTTGCCGGGCTGGATCTGGGCCTCCAGCCGGTGGAGCCGCAGGTCTTCGAACGCGTGGCGCAGCACGAGGCCGAGGCCTTCGGACATGTATCCCCGGCCGGCGGACGGGGCGAAGGCCGCGTAGCCGAGGGAGGCCGACTGGAAGCGCCCGCGGATGATGCTGTTGACGAACACGACGCCCGCGATGGCCCCGGTGTCACGAACACACACCAGCAGGCCTTCGGCGGTCAGCGGATCGTCGTACCGGCCCAGGTAGGTCTGGAACTCCTCCGGTGTGGCGGGCAGGGACATCCACGGATGGTGCAGTTCCGCGCTGGCACGGACCAGTTCGATGAACTCCTCCTCGTCGTGGGCGGTCATCGGCCGCAAGGTCACGCGGGAGTCGTCCCCCTGTCCGGTCATGAAGTCGTCGGTCACCGTATCCACCGTTCCGTCGCCCCGCCGTCCGGCCTCCAAGTGTGGCAGGAGCGGATCGGCGTCGATCATCCCGGTCGGGACGATCGACGTCGTGCCCGCTCCGCGCGCTGGTGCCGGGCGGCCTCCGGCGGGCCGGCGAAGCCGTTCAGACGGGCTTCCGAATGATGTTCCGTTCTTGTCCCGAGGTGTTCGTCATCGCCTGATGACCATTGGTGCGGCCAGCTGTCAACGCTCAACCCCCTCACAGGAGACAGGCCTGCCATGACCGGAATTGGTCGTCGACGTTTCCTCCAGCTCGCGGGCGGCACCGCCGCCTTCTCGCTGCTCCCCCAGACCATCGCCCGCGCCGCCTCCATCGCCCCCGCCGTGAACACCGGGACCCTGCAGGACGTCGAGCACATCGTCGTCCTGATGCAGGAGAACCGCTCCTTCGACCACTACTTCGGCACGCTCCGCGGCGTGCGGGGCTTCGGCGACCCGCGCCCGGTCGTGCTGCCCAGCGGCAAGCCGGTCTGGTACCAGTCCAACGGCACGAAGGACGTGCTGCCGTTCCACCCGACCGCCTCCAACATGGGCATGCAGTTCCTGCAGGACCTCAACCACGACTGGAACGGCGGCCACAAGGCCTGGAACCAGGGCAGATACGACCAGTGGATCCCGGCCAAGACGGCCACGACCATGGCCTATCTCACGCGGGCCGACATCCCCTTCCACTACGCGCTCGCCGACGCCTTCACCATCTGCGACGCCTACCACTGCTCGTTCATCGGAGCCACGGACCCCAACCGCTACTACATGTGGACCGGGTACACCGGCAACGACGGCACAGGCGGGGGCCCGGTGCTCGGCAACGACGAGGCCGGCTACGGCTGGACGACCTACCCCGAGCGGCTCGAGCAGGCCGGGGTGTCCTGGAAGATCTACCAGGACGTCGGCGACGGACTGAACGCCGCCGGGTCCTGGGGGTGGACCAGCGACCCCTACATCGGCAACTACGGCGACAACTCGCTGCTGTACTTCACCAAGTACCGCAACGCCCAGCCGGGCAGCCCGCTCTACGACAAGGCCCGGACGGGCACCAACATCAAGGCGGGCGGCGGCCTGTTCGACGTCCTCAAGGCCGACGTCCTGGGCGGCAGGCTCCCGCAGGTCTCCTGGATCGCCGCGCCCGAGGCCTACACCGAGCACCCGAACTGGCCGGTGAACTACGGCGCCTGGTACATCGCCGGAGTCCTCGCCGCGCTGACCGCCAACCCGGACGTGTGGAGCAAGACCGCCCTGTTCATCACTTACGACGAGAACGACGGCTTCTTCGACCACGTCGTGCCTCCCTACGCGCCGAGCTCCGCCGCGCAGGGGCAGTCGACCGCGGACGTCAGCAAGGAGATCTACACGAAGGCGGGCAGTTATGTGGCCGGGCCGTACGGCCTGGGCCAGCGCGTTCCGATGTTCGTCGTGTCGCCGTGGAGCAAGGGCGGCTGGGCCTGCTCCCAGACCTTCGACCACACCTCGATCATCCAGTTCATCGAGAAGCGGTTCGGCGTGCACGAGCCGAACATCTCTCCCTGGCGGCGCGCCATCAGTGGCGACCTCACGAGCGCCTTCGACTTCGCGCAGACGGACACCACCCAGACGCCGCTTCCCGACACCACCGGCTACGCTCCCCCGGACCACAAGCGGCACGCCGACTACGTCCCCACGCCTCCGGCCACTCCCGTCCTGCCCAGGCAGGAGGCCGGGCTGCGCCAGACGCGGCCCCTGCCGTACGACCTGAAGGCCGACGGCAGGACCGACGTCGCCGGCGGGACCTTCGCGGTCGACTTCGCCAGTCGGGGCGGGGCGGGCGCGACGTTCTACGTGACCTCCGCCAACGGGCTGGGCGGCCCCTGGACCTACACCGTCGAGGCGGGCAAGACCCTGACCGGCACCTGGACTCCGCCCAAGAAGAACGCGGGAGCCTACGACCTGTCGGTCTTCGGGCCCAACGGCTTCCTGCGCACGTTCACCGGCCGTATCCCGGCGAAGGGCACCAACCCCGCCGCTCCCGAGGTCGCGGTCGGCTACGACGGCGGGAACGTCACGCTGACGCTCACCAATCGCGGCGGCGCGTCCTGCCGGGTCACCGTCACCGACGCGTACGGCAACGCCTCCCCGGCGACGTACCAGGTGCCGCCCAACGGCACCGTGGTCCACACCGCGGTGCTGAGCGGCAGTTACAGCTGGTACGACCTCAAGGTCACCTCCGACGCGGACACCACCTTCGTCCGCCGGATCGCCGGGCACGTGGAGACCGGCAGGCCCGGTATGAGCGACCCCAAGACCAGCACCGTCTGACCGTCCGTCCCGGCGGATGCCCGTGGGTGACACCCACGGGCATCCGTCACGGACCGCCGGGCGGGCGGAAACCCCCGCCCGGCCCGCCGTAGGGCGGCCGTCAGGCGTTCCACGCCTCCGTGAACTCCGCCAGGTTGATCCGCCCGTCCTGGTCGTCGTCGGTGTGCGCGAAGATCGACTCGAGGTCGTCGCCGCTGACCTCGTCACCACGGGCGTTCATCGCGAGCTTGAACTCCGCCTCGGTGATGTATCCGTCGTCGTCGCCGTCGAATTCCTCGAACGTCCGCGTGGCCTGGTCGTCGGCCATATGTCACCCCTCCTGATGGTGCCGTTGATCTCAGGACAGCATGAAAGCAGACATGTACGACTCTCGTCGGACAACACCTGGTTTGAGCAAGAATCGGCGAGTCGCAGGTCGTGGTGACACCTGTGCCTGATCACGACGCCCGGCGTGCGGCGACCGCCCGGCGCACCCCGTACGCCGCGGCGCCCACGGCCAGAACCGCGACTCCGGCCACCACCGACGAGACCGGCAGAGCGAAGGCCAGCACGAGGCAACCCGCCGCACCGAGCAGGGGCACGATCCGGGGCGGCCTGCCCTCGGCCGGGGCGAGGGTCCACGCGGCGGCGTTGGCGACGGCGTAGTAGACCAGCACCCCGAAGGAGGAGAAGCCGATCGCGCCGCGAACGTCCACCGTCGCCGCGAGCATGGCGACGACGCACCCGACGGCGAGTTCGGCGCGATGCGGCACCTTGAACCGCGGATGGACGGCGGCCAGTACGCCCGGCAGGTGACGGTCGCGGGCCATGGCCAGGGTCGTGCGTGAGACCCCGAGGATGAGCGCCAGAAGTGAACCGAGCGCGGCGACCGCCGCGCCGAAGCGCACCACCGGCGCCAGGCCTGGCAGCCCGGCGGCGCGGACCGCGTCGGCGAGCGGTGCGGCCGTCTCGCTCAGCCCGGTTCCGCCCAGTACGGCGAGTGCCGCCACTGCGACCGCCGCGTAGACGGCCAGGGTGATGCCCAGGGCGAGCGGGACGGCCAGCGGAATGGTGCGGGCCGGGTCGCGGACCTCCTCGCCGAGGGTGGCGATGCGGGCGTATCCGGCGAAGGCGAAGAACAGCAGGCCCGCCGCCTGCAGCACGCCGCCGAAGCCGGCGTCCGAACCGATGGCCAGGCGCGCGGTGTCCGCCTCGCCGGACGTGAGACAGGCGGCCACCACCGAGACGAGCACGGCCAGGACCACGGCGACGATCACGCGGGTGAGCCACGCGGACTTCCGCACCCCGGCGTAGTTGACCGCGGTCAGCGCCACCACCGCGGCCACCGCGATCGCGTGGGCCTGGCCCGGCCACACGTACGAACCGACGGTGAGCGCCATGGCGGCACAGGAGGCGGTCTTCCCCACCACGAAGGCCCACCCGGCCAGGTAGCCCCAGAAGTCGCCGAGCCGTTCACGTCCGTAGACGTAGGTGCCGCCGGAAGCGGGGTAGCGGGCGGCCAGCCGGGCGGAGGAGGTCGCGTTGCAGTAGGCCACCACGGCCGCGAGCGCGAGGCCGAGCAGCAACCCGGATCCGGCCACGTGCGCCGCAGGCGCGAGGGCGGCGAAGATCCCGGCGCCGATCATCGCGCCAAGGCCGATCACCACGGCATCGGTCAGGCCCAGGCGACGTTCCAGCGACGGCTGCCCAGCATTGGTCGGGGTCCCGGCCATGTGGCCAACCCTCCGTTCGGACGACGTGTCTTCGACAGTCGGCGACGATACCCAGCCCTACGAGTACGGGACCCGTCACCCCTGGCCGAGAGGAAACCCGGACGGGGGCGGAGAATCAGCGGAGGCGCCCGCCGGCCCGGCCCGGCGGTAGAGCCACGACGGGCACGGTGGACAGAGCCACGACGACGGCGAACGGCCGCGACGGGCGGAATCACGACGATCAGCCTCGCGGCGGTCAGAAAGGGGACTACCTCATGTCTCAGGAGAGTCCGGCAGAGCGAAGCGACGTCAGGCGCCTGCTGCGTTCGCTGCCGGTCTTCGCCTTCGGCCTGCCGGAGTTCCGTCCTGAGACCGCGCCGGACGATCCGGTCTCGTTGTTCGTCGAGTGGCTGACCTCGGCGATCGAGGGCGGGGTGCCCGAGCCGCACGCGATGACGCTGTCCACGGCCGACGCGGACGGACGGCCGTCCGCGCGCGTGCTGATCTGCAAGGACGTCGACGGGTCAGGAACCTGGTACTTCGCGTCCAGCGCGTCCAGCAGGAAGGGACACGAACTGGAGGCCAACCCGCATGCGGCGCTGACGTTCTACTGGCCGCAGCATGGCCGCCAGATCCGCGTCCGCGGAGCCGTCACGCCGACCGGAGCCGAGCGAAGTGCGGCCGACTTCCTCGCGCGCTCGCCCGGCGCACGGGCCGAAGCGCTCAGCAGCCGGCAGTCGCAGGTTCTCGACGACCCCGCCGAGGCGGAGACGGCTCTGCGGGCGGCTTCGGACCGGCTCGCCGCCGAACCGGACCTGGTCGCCGCCGACTGGACGCTCTACGCCCTGGCCGCGGCGGAGGTCGAGTTCTGGCAGGCGGACGAGCGGCGTCGTCACACCCGGCTGCGGTACGAGCGCACCGGCGGAGGCTGGGTCCGTCACCGGCTCTGGCCGTAGGCGTCCAACCCATCACGAACCGCAGGCGTTCCCCGCACGAGCCTCTTCGAGACGTTCTCCGGGACGGCCCCGGTTTCCGGTTCTCACGGAAAGTCGCTCACATTCCGTGAGAACCGAAACAGGTCGATGCACCCAGCGGCGGGCCTCCGGCCGCGTGGACCCGACGGCGGCGAAGGAGCGTGTCATCCCGTAGGTGATCATCCCTTGGCGGCGCGGCGCCTCAGTGGCCGCGCGCGATCCACTCCTCCAGGTGGGGAGCCTCGGCGCCGATGGTGGTCGACTCGCCATGACCGGTGCGCACGCGCGTCCGCGGCGGAAGGCTCAGGAGGCGGTCACGGATCGAGTCGATGATCGTGGGGAAGTCGGAGAACGACCTGCCGGTGGCGCCCGGTCCCCCCTGGAACAGGGTGTCTCCGGTGAAGACGGTGCCGTGCTCGTCGAGGTCGGGCGCGTGCAGGCAGACGGCGCCGGGAGCGTGGCCGGGGGTGTGCAGCACGGTGAGGCCGACGCCCGCCACCGACAACACCTGTCCGTCGGCCAGCTCGCCGTCGGGCAGCCGCTCCGCGTGGGTCTGCTTCCACAACGGCAGGTCGCCGGGGTGCAGGAGGATGGGAGCGCCCGTCCGGTCGGCCAGCGCCGGAGCGGCGTCGATGTGATCGTTGTGCGCGTGCGTGCACACGATCGCCCGGAGGGTCCGCCCGCCGAGCGCCTCGGCGATGGCGTCCGCGTCGTGGGCGGCGTCGATCACGATCGCCTCGGTGTCGTCGCCGACGATCCAGACGTTGTTGTCGACGTCCCAGTCGCCTCCGTCGAGCGAAAAGACGCCCGAGGTGACCAGGTGCTCGATACGGGCCGCCATCGCTGTTCTCCTCGTGCTCAGGGTGACCTGCGTACGGCTCCTGATCATATGAGCCCGGAACCCGGCGCCGGACCGACGGCTCCCCCGGTCAGCTCGTGACGACGGCGTCGAGGTAGACCCAGGCGCCCTCATGCCGGGTGAACCGGCTCTGCTCGCGCAGCTCACCGGGCTGCCCGCGGTGGGTGTAAGCGGCCCGGAAGGTGACGGTGCCGGTGGTGTGGAAGGGGCTCCCCCCGGAGACGTCCTCGATCTCCAGCCCGGTCCACCGCATGCCCCGCTCGAAGTCGACGCGTGCCGGCCTGGTGGTGGGGTGCCACGTCCGCAGCAGGTAGGCCTCGTCCTCGACCGCGAACGCGGCGTAGCGCGAACGCATGAGCGCCTCCGCCGACGGCGCGGCCTGTCCGGCGTGGAACCGGCCGCAACACTCGTCATACGTGGCGGGCAGTCCGCAGGGGCAGGGCGCGGCGGCGCGGGACGGCCGGCGGCCGGGACGAGATGTGCCGTTCACCCTGCGAGGCTATCCGGTTCACGGGCACGCACAGGCGGGCCGAGCCGTCCTCACGATCATCACGCCGGGTGGAATCCGTGATCCGAGTTCAAGTGTCGGTGAAGCGCTGGTCCTGCCGGTCGAGGTGGCGCTGCAGCCGGCGGTGCGTCTCCGGACCGATCTCGCCGTCGGCGTACATGCGTGAGAGCGCGTCGCTCTGCACGGCGAGCACGTCGCGGCGTATCCGGCCGTAGGCGCCGGTGAGGTCCTCGGACTCCTGGTCGAGATCCATCTGGGCCTGCAGCGAGCGCCGGACGTGCGCCAGCACCGCCGGCGGGGCGGCCTCGAGGTCCTCGATCTGCTCGATGTAACCGGCGGCGATCTCGGTGAGCCGCCGCCGCACCCGGACGTACTCGGCCTGGGAGTGGTCGGGGCTGACCGCCAGGCCCGAGAGCCTGACCAGCGGAGCGAGGGTGAATCCCTGCGCGACCAGGGACACGACGATGACGCCGGTCGCCAGGACCATCAGCAGGCTGCGATGAGGCAGAGGCAGTCCGGAGGAGGTGGTCAGGGGGATTGACAGGGTGGCGGCGAGCGGCACCACGCCGCGGGCGCCCGCCCAGGAGACGACCGCGGGCACCTGCCAGGACGGGCGCAGGCGTCCTCCCCTGCGCCATTGCTGGAACGCGGACAGGGGCAACATCCAGGCCACCCGGACCACGACCAGCGTGAGCGCCACGGCGAGGACGGCGGGCACCCACGACCGCTCCGCCGCGGACAGTTCGCGGATCTGGCCGGGCAACTGCAGGCCGATGAGGCTGAAGACGACGCTCTCCAGCAGGAAGATCAGCGTTCCGTACACGGCGGACAGCTGGAGCCGGATGCCGGGGTTGGTCAGCTCGTGCTGCCAGATGCCGAGGATCACGGCGGCCACGATCACCGCGGTGACCCCCGAGGCGTGGACGGCCTCGGCCGACACGTAGGCCAGGTAGGGGACGACGAGGGCGATCACGCTTTCCACGACCGGGTCCTCCGTGCGGCGCCGCACCCACGAGATGCCGGCGGCGACCACCGCCCCGGCCAGCACCCCGCCACCGGCCAGCCGGACGAAGTCGACGGCGATTCCGGTCCAGCCGACCGCGCCCCCGGCCACCGCGGCGGCGGTGGCGATCCGGAACAGGATGAGGCTGGTGGCGTCGTTGAACAGGCTTTCCGCCTGAACGAGGGTCTGCAGCCGGGGTGGCAGCGCGAGCCTGCGGCCCAGTGCGGTGACGGCCACCGGGTCGGTGCTCGCCAGCACCGCCCCGAGCACGAATCCCAGTGCGAGCGGAAGCGGGGTCAGCATCGCGGTGACGAATCCCACAGCGGCGGCGGAGACCAGGACGAGCCCGACCGCGAGCAGGGTGACCGGCCGCCATACCCGTTTCAGCTCCCGCCAGGACAGTTCCTCCCCCGCCGCGTAAAGCAGCGGCGGCAGGACCACCAGGCTGACCAGCTCCGGAGTGACGTGGATCTGCTCGGCGATGGGGAGGAGCCCGACGACCAGCCCCGCGACGACCAGCAACGACGGCGCGGGGACGCTGATGCGCTCGGCGAACGTCGCCACGACGGTGGCCGCCGCGACCAGGAACAGCACGATCTGCACGCCTTGCACCACGTCTCCTCGGAAGCCCCTATGCCGACCAGACTTCCCGGCGCACCTGGCACCAACGTACAGGAATGACACAAACCGGTCCCGACCGATCATCGCCGCCGCTGGACCGCACCCGATTTCCGGAGTGAGCACTCGCTCACTATTGACGGAGACGGATCTGAACGAGCGCCTACCGCACTTTTGCCCCGGTTTGATGAGAATGTATCTACCCTGTCCGGTATGAGGAACCATCTTGGTGAGTTCCTCCGCGCTCGGCGGCAACTCATGACCCCTGACCAGGCCGGACTGGCGCCGACTGGCGACCACCGCAGGACCCCGGGACTGCGCCGCGACGAGGTGGCCATGCTGGCCGGCGTCAGCACCGACTACTACGTCAGGCTCGAGCAGGGCAGGGACCGTCATCCGTCGGACCAGGTGCTCGACGCCCTCGCACGCGTCCTGCGACTCGACCGCGAGGCGAGCGAGCACATGTTCGAGCTCGCACGGCCCCGGAGCCGAGTCCCGTTCCCCGCGGAGACGGACCGGGTCGACATCGAGGTGGCGCGGCTCATTCAGCGGTGCGGTCACGCGCTCGCGTTCGTGGTGAACCGCTGGGGTGACGTCCTGGCCATCAATCCGCTGGCCACCGCCTTCTACGAGGGGATGGACGGCAACGACAACCTGCTGCGGATGACCTTCCTCAACCCCGCGTCACGCGAGTTCTACCGTGACTGGGAGCAGGAGGCCCGTGCCAAGGTCGCCCACCTGCGCGCCGTGGCGGGATCGGACTACGACGACCCGGTCCTGGTCGAACTGGTCGGCGAACTCTCGGCCGGCAGCGAGGAATTCCGCCGGATGTGGGCCCGCCACGAGGTGCATGCCAAGACCAATCCCTCCATACGCTTCCGCCATCCTGAAGTCGGCGCCGTGACGATTCACTTCCAGATCTTCGACATCCCCAGCGACCCCGGCCAGAAGTTCATCGTGGGTCAGGCCACTCCCGGCAGTTCGTCCGACCATGCGCTGGCCAGGCTGCGCGTGCTCGTCGACGACCACGCGGGGGCCTGACGCGACGGCACGGTCCCGGGGGCCCCGTGCCCACCGGGACAGGGATCACTGCCGCAGGTTCCACAACCGGACGGTCAGGTCGCCGCTCCCGCTGGCCAGGGTTCCTCCGTCGGGGCTGAACGTCACCGACAGGACGACGTCGGTGTGGCCGTTCAGGACCTGGGTGGGCCGGCTGAAGGTCATGTCCCACAGCCGGACGGAGGTGTCGAAGGAACTGCTGGCGAGCGTCCTGCCGTCCGGGCTGAACGCCACGGAGGCGACGCTGTCGGTGTGGCCGTAGAGGGTGCCGATGACGCGGCGGGTGTCGACGTCCCATAAGACGACCTCGTCGCCGCTGGCGCCGGCGAGCGTCCTGCCGTCCGGGCTGAAGGCGATGTCGTCGACCGTGTCCGGCTCGTCGGGGAACACGGCCACGGAACGTCCCGTCGAGGCGTCCCACAGCCGCACGGTCGCGTCGTCGCTGCTGGCGATGATCTCGCCGTCGGGGCTGAAGGCGGTTCCGAAGGCGCTGGTGTCGGTGGAGAGAACGTCGACGGTGCGCCCCGTCGCGACGTCCCACAACCGCACGCTGTCGTCCCATCCCGCACTCGCCAGAGTCTTGCCGTCGGGGCTGAAGGCCACCGTCCAGACAGCGTCGGCGTGGTCGGTGAGAACGGTCGCGGTGCGCCTGGAGACCACGTCCCACAGCCGGATGGTCCCGTCGAGGCTGCCGCTGGCGAGCGTCCTGCCGTCCGGGCTGAACGCCACGGATCTGACGGCGTCGTCGTGGCCCTCGAGGTCGGCGAGGGAACGCCGGGAGGCCACGTCCCACAGCCGGACGACGCCCGAGCCGTTCCCGCAGGCGAGGATCTTCCCGTCGGGGCTGAAATCCATCTGGGTGACGGAGGGGTCGCCGGGCGAGCCTTCGTACGTGAGGACCGCGGCGGGCGGGCTCACGACGACCTCGGTCTGGGTGGCGAACTCGGGCCGGGCGGTGATCTTCGGTTTCGCCGGGCTGCTCGGCGTCGAGCCGGTGGCGGCCCCCGAATCGCCGGAGTTCGCGAGGGCGACGATCACGGGCACGGACGCCGCGGCCGCGGCGGCGAGCCCGCCGATGAGGAAGGCACGGCGCTTCAGCAGCGGAGGCACGGGCTCAGGTCCCGGCGCCTCCAGGTGGTCCGTCGCCGTGTGGCCGCCGGATCCCTCGAGGGCGGCGCGGGACTGCGACTCCTTCGATGCGATCATGTCGACGACGGTGGGGGGCAGGTCTCCGGCGCCGGGTTCGCTCAGCCTCGCCAGGATGTCGCGCATGGACGGCCTGCCCGCCGGGTCCTTGGCCAGGCAGGCGTCGATCAGGTCGCGCAGCCCGTGGTCGGCGGGCACGCCCTCGAGATCGGGCGGCTCACTTGTGACGCGGTGCACGACGGCGGCGATGGACCCCGCGTCGAAGGGGCTGTGACCTGTGGCGGCGAAGGCGAGGACGCACCCCAGGGAGAAGGCGTCGCCGGCCGGGCCGACCGCCTCCGCCCGCACCTGCTCGGGGGACATGTAGGCGAAGGTGCCGACGACGGCGCCGGTAACCGTCACGCCGCCCGCGCCGTCCAGGGCGCGGGCGATGCCGAAGTCGATCACTCGCGGCCCGTCGCCGGCCAGGATCACGTTGGCGGGTTTCAGGTCCCTGTGCACGAGCCCGGACCTGTGGATGGCGGCGAGGCCTTCCGCCAGCCCAGCACCCAGGGACCGGATCGCCTCCGGAGGCAGGGCGCCGTACTGGACGACGGCCTCCTGGAGGGAGGGCCCCGGGATGTAGGCCGTCACCATCCACGGCGGGTCGGCGGACGGGTCGGCGTCGACGACCGGCGCGGTGTGGAAACCGCCCACGGTCCGGGCGGCCTCCACCTCGCGGGCGAACCGGATGCGGAACTGCTCGCTGCCGGCGTGCTCGGGGCGGATGAGCTTCACCGCGACCGGGCGTCCTCCCGGAGAGCGACCGAAGAAGACCTGCCCCATGCCGCCCGCCCCGAGACGGCCCAGGAGCCGATACGAACCTACCTGTGCCGGATCGCCCGGCTGGAGAGGATCCATCCGCGCTCGCCCATCTTCGGAAAAGAGCAGGGGCCGGCCATCGATGACCACCCATGTTGGATCTTGTCAGGAAACCGGCTTTCCTGGAAGCGCTCTCGGCACGATCCAGGCGGCTCTTTCTAGAGATCGAGTTGGTACTCGAACGTGGTGTGCGTCGGCGTGTAACCGAGCGCGTCGTTGATCCTCCTCATGGGGGCGTTGCCGTCGGCGGTGTCGGCCAGCAGACCGCCGAGGTCCGGGTGGCGCATGCGGGCCTGCCTGATCGCCTCTGCCTTCATCCACCGGCCGAGGCCGTGCCCGCGGTGCTCGGGCAGCACACCGGTGCCGTAGTGCTGCCCGTCGCCCCTGCCGTCGCCGGGCACGACCAGTTCGGTGAGTCCCACGATCGTGCCGTCGGACTCGTCGACGGCGACGACGGTGTGCAGGAGGTCGCCTCGCTTTTCGACGGCGTGCGCCGCGAGCCGGACCCGCTCGACGTCCCAGGTCATCGTCCCGTAGTCGGTGTCGTCCATCGGCATGTCGTCCATGGCGCGGCGTGAGGCGGTGAACGTCTCGGCGAGGTCGTCCGGGACGACCCCGTCCCAGCCGGCCAGCCGGTAGCCGGGATGCGGCCGCTCGACGATCTCGGTCAGGGCGGCGACGTCCGTGGTCGCCAGCGGCAGCCGGGAGTACCTCAGGGTGAGGACCTTGCGGAAGCCTCTGCCCGCGAGGAATCGGTCGCCGGGCGATCCGGCCTCCGCCTGGGTGATGACGCAGCGCCTGCCCTCGCCGCGGGCGGCGGCCACGGCCGCGGCCAGGAGGAGGGAGCCGACGCCCCTGCGCCGCTCGGCCGGGTGGACGCGCAGGTCGAGCTCCGCTCGGTGGCTTTCGCCGTCCCGGGTGAAAAGACGCAGGAAGGCCGACCCGAGGGGAATCGCGTCGGCGTCGGACGCGAGCCAGGCCAGACGGCGGCCGTTCGGGTTGGGGTCAGGATCGGTCAGCGGGGTGATGCGGATCTGCACGATGTCTCCGGGGAGAAGGGGATGATTTCGGTACCAGGCCTCGGCTGCCGAGCAGTCCTGCGCATGTTCCGCCCACCTCCTCATCGACATCGCCGGTCCAGAGCGTGGACGGCCCAGGGAAGATATCGGCCGCTGAGCACGGCCGGCAAAGGGTTTTCGACGCCTCCAGAACCGCGCCCAGCCGCGCCCGGAACCCCTTCGAGAACGTCGTCCCGCACACCGCGAGGGACGTTTTAACACCTTTTGAGTTAATCGCGACGCCGTTCGAGCATCACGGACGGATGACGGCATCGCGCGGGCCCACGGGGGCGGCCCCCCGTGACTGGACCCGTCGGCGGACGGCGAAGCGGGAGCGGTTGGAGGCCGCGCGGCCCTTCGTCTCAGGCCGGGTGCTCGACCCAGGCCGCATGCGCGACGCCCTGCACGCGTTGCTGCGGCCGGGCGACCGGGTCGCGCTGGAAGGCGACAACCAGAAACAGGCGGACTTCCTCGCCGCCGCGCTCGCCGACTGCGACCCGGACGTGGTGCACGACCTGCATCTGCTGATCTCCTCGATCAGCCTGCGTGAGCACCTGGACGTCTTCGAGCGCGGAGTGGCCCGTCGTCTCGATTTTGCCTACGCCGGTCCGCAGAGCGTCCGCATGGCGCAGTTGCTCGCCGACGGCACGGTCGACGTGGGGGCGATTCACACCTACGTCGAGTTGTACGCGCGGATGTTCGTCGACCTCACGCCCGATGTCGCGCTGCTCTGCGCCGAACAGGCCGACCACGAGGGGAACCTCTACACCGGCCCCGGCACGGAGGACACCCCCACCATCGCCGAGGCCGCGGCGTTCCGCAGCGGTGTGGTGCTGGTCCAGGTCAACCGGCTGGTGGACAGGGTGCCGCGGGTGGACATCCCCGGCGACTGGGTGGACCTGATCGTGGAGAGCCCCCGGCCGTACCTGCTGGAGCCGCTGTTCACCCGTGACCCCCGCCACATCGGCCAGGTGGACATCCTGATGGCCATGATGGCCCTGCGCGGGGTCTACGAGCGGCACGGGGTGACGACGCTGAATCACGGGATCGGCTACGACACCGCGGCGATCGAACTCATCCTGCCCACCTACGGCGAGCAGCTGGGGCTGCGCGGGAAGATCTGCAGGCACTGGACGCTCAACCCGCATCCGACGCTCATTCCCGCCATCGAGAGCGGCTGGGTCGAGTCGGTGCACTGTTTCGGCGGAGAGCCCGGGACGGAGCGGTACGTCGCCGCCCGGCCGGACGTGTTCTTCACCGGCGCCGACGGATCGCTGCGGTCGAACCGGGTGTTGTGCCAGCTGGCCGGCCAGTACGCCGTGGACATGTTCATCGGGTCGTCCCTGCAGATCGACGCCGACGCGAACTCCTCGACGGTCACCGAGGGCCGTCTGACCGGATTCGGCGGAGCGCCCAACATGGGGCACGACCCGCACGGCCGCCGGCACGCCTCCCCCGCGTGGCTGGGCCTGCTGACCGGCGAGGCGCCCGCGCTGCGCGGACGCAAGCTCGTCGTGCAGATCACCCAGACCTTCCGCTCGGGCGGCACGCCGGCGTTCGTCGAGTCCCTGGACGCGGTCCAGGTGGCCGAGGACGCGCACATGCCGATCCCGCCGATCATGATCTACGGCGACGACGTCAGCCACGTGGTGACCGAAGAGGGGGTGGCCTATCTCCACAAGGCCACCAGCCTGGCCGACCGGCGCGAGGCGCTGGCCGCCGTCGCGGGCGCCACCCCGATCGGCCGGCATATGAAGGAACAGCACGTCGAAGCGCTGCGGCGCGACGGTCTGGTCGCGCTACCCGAGGACCTGGGAGTCGACGTCCGGGCGGCGAAGCGCTCGCTGCTGGCGGCCCGCAGCGTCGAGGACCTCGTCGCCTGGTCTGGAGGCCTCTATGACCCGCCCGCCCGGTTCCGGAGCTGGTGACGAGCCGATGATCGCCGGCGGAGGTCCGGCGGCGCCGTCCGCGGCTCTGCTGGCCGAGACGGCGGTGCGGGCACTGCGCGAGGAGGCCCTGCTGGGTCCCAAGCCCGGCCTGGTCGACCACCGTGGCGGAGGCGCGCACGACGACATGGATCTGCCGCTCCTCCTGGCCTCCGCCGAGGCGCTGCGCCCCGTCTTCCGGGCCGTCGCGGACGCGTCGGAGCGTACGGCCCTCGGCGTCGGGCTCCGCGAAGAGCTGGGCCGGCTCGGCCGTGCGGGCGACCGGGTCATGTTGCGCGCCACTCGAGGGGTGAACACGCATCGCGGGGCGCTGTGGGCGCTCGGGCTCCTGGTCGCGGGCGCCGCCGGCGCCCGCGACGAGCGGGAAGGCGTCCGCCGTGCGGCCCGGCTGGCCGCCCTCCCCGACCGGCGCATGCCGGCTGGTGCGCTCTCCAACGGCGAACGGGCCCGGCGGCGGCACGGGGTGCGCGGCGCTCGCGGGGAGGCCGTGGCCGGCTTCCCCCATGTCGTGGACGTCGCCCTACCGCGGCTTCGGCGGGCCGGTGCGGCCGGGGCCGAGCGGGACGTGGCCCGGTTGGACGCGCTGCTGGAGGTGATGAGCCTCCTGGACGACACCTGCGTCCTGCACCGTGGCGGCGTCGAGGGTTTGCGCATGGTCCGGCGCGGCGCCTCGCGCGTGCTCGCCGAGGGAGGCGCGGGCACGGACTCCGGCCGTGCCGCGCTCATGGATTTGGACCGGAGGCTCCGGTCACATCGGCTGTCGCCGGGCGGAAGCGGCGACCTGCTCGCCGCCGCCCTCTTCCTCGACATGGTGCCGTGGCCGGAGCCCTCGGCCGGAACCGGACGAGAGGTGGTCGCGTGCAGACGCTGAAGTTCGAGTTCCCGGCCGACCGGCCCGCTGCGCGGCGGACGCACGTCGGGGTGGTCGGCTCGGGGGATCTGGAGGTCCTGATGACGCCGGAGGCGACCGGCACCGCCCGTGTGCGCGTTCGCACCAGCGTCGACGGGTTCGACACGGTGTGGCGAACCGTGCTGGAGCGGTTCTTCGCCCGCCACCGCGTCGCCGGCTCGTTCGAGCTCAACGACTCCGGAGCCACCCCCGGCGTGGTCACCCTGCGCCTGCGTCAAGCCATCGAGGAGGGCAGGGAATGACGTCGCGGGTGCCCGCGCGGAACGGGCAGACGGACTGGAACGCGATGCTCGCCCGCGTCAGCTTCATAGAACTCGACGCCCGGGCGCGCGCAGTCGCGCTGCTCGACGACGGCACCGCGCGCGAGCTGTGCGGGCCCTTCGACCGCATCGAGTCGCCCTGGCTGGAACCCCAGGGTGTCGTCCCGGAGTCCGATGACGGCGTCGTCGTGGTCAAGGGAGTACTCGGCGGACGGCCCGCGGTCGTGATCGCCGTCGAACAGGCCTTCCAGGGCGGCGGCATCGGCGAGGTCTCCGGCGCGAAGGCCGCCGCCTCGCTGTCTCTGGCCGTCCGGGACAACCGCGAAGGCACCCCGACCGTCGCGGTGCTGCTCCTGGAGACCGGAGGCGTGCGCCTCCAGGAGGCCAACCTCGGCCTGGCAACGGTCGCGGAGGTCTGCGCCGCGTTGCTGGAGTTGCGCGCCCTCCAGCCGGAGGTCGGCGTCATCGCCGGAACCATGGGCTGTTTCGGCGGAATGAGCATCGCCGCCGGGCTGTGCTCCACATTGATCATGACCAGGGAGGGCCGCCTCGGGCTCAACGGCCCCGAGGTGATCGAGTCCGAGGCCGGCGTCGCCGAGTTCGACGCCTCCGACGACGCGCTGATCTGGGCCATCGACGGGGGCGCGCAACGCACAGGAACCGGTCTGGCCGACGTCCTGGTCCTGGACGACGTCACCGCGGTGCGGTCCGCCGTGATCGAGGCCGTGGGGCGCGGCGTGCCCGGCGAGCACCGCTCCCGGCGGATCCGCGAATGGCGGGCGCGCCTCGACGCCGTCGACCCGGCCGATCCGCCGGACCCGGCCGATCTCGCCACCGTGTGGGCGCACGCCGTACCGGCCGAGGGAGACCGGCGATGAGCCGCGGCGGGAACTGGACCCGCGCCCTCGCCGACGGCGACGTGACCCCCGTGGTCCCCTCGGTGATCACCGGAGACGTCACGCTGGGCGACGACACCGCCCGCCTGGTCGCGGTCGTGCCGGACCCGCGCAGCCCCTACCCCCGGGCGCGGAAGGGCGAGGTCGGCCTCCGCGAAGGTCTCGCCCTCGCCGAGACGGTGACCCAGGCCGTCACCGAGGACGCCCGCCTGCCCGACGATCGGCGCCGCCCGATCATCGCGGTCGTCGACCTGCCCAGCCAGGCATACGGACGCGTCGAGGAGCTGCTCGGCATCCACCACGCGCTGGCCGCCGCCGTGGACGCCTACGCCTCCGCCCGGATGGCCGGACACCCCGTGATCGCGCTCATCGTCGGGACCGCGCTGTCGGGCGGACTGCTCGCACACGGACTGCAGGCGAACCAGATACTGGCGCTCCACGACCCCGGTGTCGTGGTCCACGCCATGCACAGGGAGGCCGCGGCGAAGGTGACCCTCCGCACCGTCGACGAGCTCGACGAGCTGGCCCGGCGGATCCCGCCGCTGTCCTACGACGTCGCCGACTGGGCGAAGCTCGGTCTGTGCGACGAACTCCTGGACGTGGAGAACGCCGACGACCCCACGGAAGGCGACACGCGAACGGCGAAGGACGTGCTCGCCGCCGCCGTCGAGCGCGCCCGCCGCGGCCCTCGCGATCTGAGCAACCGGCTCGCCTCGCCCGGCGCGCGGCGGACCCGGATCGCCTCTCGCCGCGTCCGCGAGGCGCTCGCCGCCCAATGGCGGTGACCGCGCGGCCGCACGACCTGCTGCGACTCACCGGGGCCGCGGCGCTCGGGGCCGCGCTCCCCGCCTGGGCCCGCGCGTCACTCGCCGCCTGCCCCTGGGTCGTCGTACGCCGGGCGCCGCGACCGCCCGGCCTGATCCCGGTCGGTGTGCGCGGATCCGCACGAGGGCAGCGTCATGCCGCCCTCGTCCCCACCGGCGCTGTGACCCTCCGCGTGACGCCCGAAGAGCTGAACTGGCGTCGGCCCGGTCTCCCCCGGCTGGCCGTCACCCTTTCCGCCGTCGCCCTGGTACTGAGCGGCGAACCGGGACCTGCCGGCGAACCGGACGCCCGTGTCTCCTGGGGCCCGATCGGCAGCGTCGGTTTCGAGCTGGCCAGCGGACATCGGGCCACCCACCCCGGAAGCGACCTGGACCTGCTGTTACGGGCACCGCACAGGGTGGAGCCCGCCATGGCCGCGCGGCTGGTGTCCGCGTTCAGCGCTCTCCCCTGTGCGGTCGACTGCCAGTTGGAGACCCCGCGCGGGGGGATCAGCCTCGCCGAATGGGCCCGCACCGGCGGTCCCGTCCTGGCCCGCACCGGCCGCGGCCCGCAACTGGTGGACGACCCGTGGGCCCGCGCATGACGGTCGCGTTCCTCTACCCCGGCCAGGGCGCCCAGCGGCCGGGAATGCTCCGCGATCTGCCCGCCCACCCGGCCGTCGCCGCGACCCTCGCCGAGGCCGAGCAGGTTCTGCCAGGCTCCTCCCGGCAGGACGACGCGCGGGCGTTGACCTCGACCGTCACCGCGCAGGTCGCGCTGTGCATCGCCGGAGTCGCCGCGACCAGAGCCCTCGCCGGAGAAGGCGCCGTCCCCGACGCCGTGGCCGGGCACTCCGCCGGGGCGTTCCCCGCCGCCGTCGCCGCCGGGGCGCTCACCTTCGCCGAAGCCCTCGCCGCCGTCCGCCGTCGCGGCGAGCTGATGCGTGACGCCTACCCGTCCGGGTACGGCATGGCCGCCGTCCTCGGGCTGGGCGTGGGACAGGTCCGGCGCGTGGTCGCATCGATCACGACCCCCGACGACCCGGCCTACCTGGCCATCGTCAACACCGACCATCAGGTCGTGGTCGCCGGCGGTGTCCGGGCACTGGAACGCCTCAGCGCGGCGGCCGACCGGGCCGGCGCGCGGCGCGTGCAGCGCCTGAACGTCGGCGTCCCGTCCCACTGCCCGCTGCTCGACGGCGTCGCCGAAGCGATGGCCGGCCACCTCGGCGCGGTCCCCCGGCGCCGGCTCACCATCCCCTATCTCAGCGGCTCAACCGGCCGTGTCCTCCACGACGCCGACGCCGTCCTCGGCGATCTCGCCCGCGGCGTCGCCGTGACGGTGCGGTGGCGCGACGCCGTCGCCGTGCTCGGCGAACTCGGCACGACCCTGTTCATCCAGACGCCCCCGGGAGACGTCCTCGCCCGGATCGCCCGGACGTCGAATCCGCGTGCCCGCGTCGTCGCCCTGGCCGGCACCGGGATCGCCGACGCGGCGGAGCTCACCCGGCGCGTCCGGGCGCAGAGGCCGTAGCCGGGAACCGACCCTTCCCGCACCACCGGCGGCCGTCACCCGGTATAGACCGGCGGCGCCGAGAGCCGCCGTTGTTGCGAATCCGATATACGGCGGTATGGACCAAAACTTTGCCATCTGTTTACCCTGACACCCTGAGATCCCTACATAAAGGGATCTATCCGCCGCCCAAGACCGCCAACCGGTATAGACCAGTCACCCCCCACAAGCAAGGCGGTAGTCGAGATGAGCAGAAGGATCGCCGGGACGGCCGGTCTCCTGGCCGCGTGACACTCCCCCATCACTCAGGAAGCTGCACGGACGCTGCAGCGTCGAGCGGATCCGCCGGACATGTCCAACCAATGCCCGAACGCGGCCCGCGCTGGAGGTATGCGGTACCCCCGATCTAAGGAGTGACGTGAAGTTCTCGTTCCTGCCGGCGAAGCGCGAGCAGGGGAGGAACCGTGGCGCGAGTCCACGGCCCCGAGCCCGCGCGCTCTCCGCTTTGACCATCGGTGCGCTCCTCGCCACATCGCTCACCGGCGTCATCGCGACCAGTGCGGCAAACGCCGACACGGCCTCGACCTCGCCGGCCTCACCCCAGATCGTTCCTCTCCCGGTTTCGATGGCCACCTCGGCCGAGGAGAGCTTCACTCTCGGATCCGGTGCCCGCATCGTGGTCGACGATCCCTCCGCCGTCGGCGTGGCCGACCAACTGGCCGCCGTCCTCCGGCCCTCCACGGGCTACGCGCTGCCGGTGTCGCAGGGCTCCGCTGCGACCGGCGACATCTCGCTGGTCGTCGACGACCCGGGCGTCCCCGCGGCCGAGGGCTACAAGCTGGACGTCACGCACAGCGGGATCACGGTCACCGCGGCCAACGGGCACGGCCTGTTCAACGGCGTGCAGACGCTCCGGCAGTTGTTCCCCGTCTGGATCGAGAGCAGGACGCCGCAGCCGGCCGCGTGGACGGTCCCGGGCGTCCAGATCTCCGACTATCCCCGCTACGGCTACCGCGGCGCGATGCTCGACATCGGACGGCACTTCGAGCCGGTCTCCGTGGTCAAGACCTACATCGACGAGATCGCGGCGTACAAGGTGAACACGCTGCACCTGCATCTCAGCGACGACCAGGGCTTCCGCATCGCCATCAACGGCCGCCCCGAGCTCACCGACATCGGCAGCCAGTACTCCGGCGGCACGAGCAGGGCCTCCGACGGAACCACCAACGCCGACCCGGGCGGCTTCTGGACCCAGGCGGACTACGTCGACGTCGTGAACTACGCCGCGTCGCGGTTCATCACGGTCGTGCCGGAGATCGACAGCCCCGGGCACAACAACTCGATCATCATGTCGTACGCCTCCGCCGAGGCGCAGGCGTACAAGGGCGGCGCGATCTACGACCCGAGCATCAACTGCAGCAACAAGAAGCCGCCGGTCTGGAACCTCAGCAACGCGGTGAACTACAGCGCCCTGTGCCCGGACAGCCCGCTCACCTGGCAGATCACCACGGACATCATCGAGCAGCTGTCCGCCCTGACCCCCGGGCCGTACTACCACATGGGCGGCGACGAGGTCTCGACGGCGCTGCTGCCCGCCACCGCCTACCAGGACTTCATCACCCGTGAATCCAAGATCGTGAAGGCCCAGGGCAAGATCGCGATGGGCTGGAACGAGATCGGCGAGGCGCCCTTCGGGACCGACCCGGAGATGCCGCAGGGCGTCGTGCAGTACTGGGGCACCTCCCCGAACGGGTCGGGCGGCGACTCGGGGCGCACCGCGGTCCAGAAGGGCATGAAGATCGTCATGTCCCCGGCCAACAAGACCTACCTGGACATGAAGTACAACTCGGGCACTCCGCTCGGGACCACCTGGGCCTGCACCTGCGACATCGACGTCTTCTACAACTGGGAGCCGAGCACGCTCATCCCGGCGCGCACGGTGGGCGGCAACACGCTGCCCGCGGTCACGGACGCCAACATCATCGGCGTCGAGGCGCCGCTGTGGACGGAGACCGTCAAGAACCTCGCGCAGATCGAGTTCATGGCCTTCCCCCGACTCACGGCCATCGCGGAGATCGGCTGGTCCCCGAAGGCGGGCCCCGACCACCCCGACCGCACGACGGCCTCCTTCAAGGTCCGCGACGCCGTGCAGGGCGGACGCTGGCAGGCGCGCAACCAGAACTTCTACGCGACGCCCAACGTGCCCTGGGGCCTCGACCTGGTGGCCGGGGACCGTTCGCTCAGCGACCGGAACACGATCACCGGGGCGCTGGCGACCCTGGCCGCTCCCGGCAAGGCGCTCGGCGCCCTGACCGCCACGATCGAGTGGGGCGACGGCACCAACTCGGCCGGCACGCTCAGCGGCAGGGAGGGCACCAACCAGACCGTCAACGGCCTCTACACGATCAGCGGCGACCACACGTACGCCGGGTCCGGCGTGTACGAGGCGAAGGTGACCGTGTCGAGCGGCACCGCCACCGTGACCACCGGCTTCACCGTGAACGCCACCGGCGTTCCCGCGTGCACGACGACGGTCACCGGGACCCACAACGGCCCGTTGACCGTCTCGTCGGGGGTCACCTGCCTGGACGGCGCCACGGTCAACGGACCCGTGACCGTGCGTTCCGGCGCCGGGCTGTACGCGTCCGGTTCCCAGGTACGCGGGCCGCTGACGGCGTCCGGTGCGGTCGACGTCCTGCTGTGCGGCACCACGGTGTCCGGGCCGGCCACTCTGACCGGCGGGGTGCGGGTCTGGCTCGGCAACGGCAACGGGGACTGCGCACCGGCCACTGTCACGGGCCCGGTGACGGTGACCGGCACCACGGGCCAGGTGATCATCGACGGCTCGACGGTGAACGGCCCGCTCGTCGTGCAGAACAACAAGGCGCCCGTCGTCTCGGGCAACCACGTCGGCGGGCCGCTCTCGTGCACCGGGAACTCCCCGGCGCCGAGCGACAACGGCGTATCCAACACCGCCGGCGGACCGAAGGCGGGGCAGTGCGCCGACCTGTAGTCCGGCGAGGCGGCCGCCCGGGCGTGTGAGGGTGGCCGCCCGCCTGCAGTGAGAGACGGCCGGGTCTCCCGTGCTCCGCGAGGAGCCTCAGGGAGACCCGGCTCGTGCCTTTCCTCGCCCTCACAACCGGGAATCCCAGGCCGTTGACGCGCTGCGTGATGCATTTTACTTTTGAGGTCACTTCCACATGGACGTGCGTGATGTCCCCTGATCACGCGAGGTGACGCGATGGCGCTACGCACGGCAGGGACCGCATTCCTCAGACGAACCACAGCCGGTGGCGGGCGGCCGCCGCGCGAGACGCCCCCGGACCGGGCACACGGACCGACCGCGAGGCACGGGGGCCATGCCACCGCCGGGCGCATGCCGCGAGCCGCGGTCAGGGCCCGCGCCGTCGTCCTCGGAGACGACCCGCCCCGCGCCCCGGCAACGACACGCCCCGCACCCAGCGGTGCGTCGAAGCCGCTACACCTCTGTAGCCCCGGCGCTACCGGCCGGAAGGCCTCTTCACCGCTCCGTCTCCCGCCGGCCGTGAAGCCCGGTCCGTCGTGACCACTCGGGCGAGGCCCGGCACATCTCACCGTCCAGACGAGCGTGCGAGGGAGGACGTCGCCCTCCCCGCCGCCCGATGATGACGCACGCCCTCATGGCCGGACGCCGGCCATGGCCGGCGTCACACCCGTACATCGTGTCCACCGCCCCCAGGAGGACCAGTGTCCGTACCTGACGAAGAAACGCAGTCCGGCCCGCGGGCCGTGCCCGGCACCGTGGACGTCGCCGTCGTCGGCGCCGGCTTCTCGGGCATGTACCTGCTGCACAGGCTCCGCGAGATGAACCTGTCCGCCGTCGTGTTCGAGGCCGGCGCCGACGTCGGCGGCACCTGGTACTGGAACCGCTATCCAGGCGCCCGCGTCGACGTGGAGAGCCTCGCGTACTCGTTCTCGTTCTCGGAGGAGCTCGAGCAGGAGTACGAGTGGGAGGAGCGCTATCCCACACAGCCGGAGATCCTCCGGTACGCGCGGCATGTCGCCGACCGGTTCGACCTGCGCCGGGACATCTTCTTCGGAACGCGCGTGACGGCCGCCGCGTACGACGAGCGCGACGCGACCTGGCTGGTCCGCACCGACCGCGGGGACGCCGTCACCGCCCGCTTCCTGGTCATGGCGACCGGTTGCCTGTCGTTCTCGAAGCTGCCCGAGGTCCCCGGCCTCGACCGTTTCCGCGGCGCCACCTTCCACACCGCGCACTGGCCGCAGGAGGACGTGGACTTCGGCGGCATGCGGGTCGGCGTCATCGGCACCGGATCCTCAGGTGTGCAGTCGATCCCCGTCATCGCCGGGCAGGCCGCCGACCTCACCGTCTTCCAGCGCACCCCGGCCTACAGCCTCCCGGCCCGTAACCGCAGGCTGCGTCCCGACGAGATCGCCGGCATGAAGGCCGGCTACCGGGCCTTCCGCAAGGCCCAGAGGGAGTCGGGATTCGGCGTCCCCACCGTGCCCGCGACGAAGTCCGCGCTCGAGGTGTCCGACGAGGAGCGCGACGCGGCCTTCGAGGCGGCGTGGGAGAGCGGCAGCCTGGTCAACCTCCTGACCGCGTACACCGATCTCGCCGTCGACCTGGAGGCCAACGACACGGCGAAACGATTCGTCCACCGCAAGATCCACCAGATCGTCAAGGACCCGCGGACCGCCGAGGACCTCTGCCCCGAATACCCCTTCGGGACCAAGCGCCCCTGCCTCGACACCGACTACTACGAGACGTACAACCGGGACAACGTGCACCTGGTCAACCTGCGGCGCACGCCCATCGTGGAGATCACGGAAGGAGGCGTCCGCACCTCCGCCGGGGAGTACGCGTTCGACGCGATCGTCTACGCGACCGGGTTCGACGCGATGACGGGGGCGCTGACGAACGTGGACATCAGGGGCCGGGGAGGAGTCTCGCTCAAGGAGACGTGGAGCGCCGGCCCCCGCACCTACCTCGGGATCAGCTCCGCCGGGTTCCCGAACATGTTCATGATCACCGGACCCGGCAGCCCGTCGGTGTTGTCGAACATGGTCGTCTCGATCGAGCAGCACGTCGACTGGGTGGCGGACGCGATCGGCCACCTCGACCGTCACGGCATCGCGACCATCGAGCCCGAACCGCAGGCCCAGGACGCCTGGGTGGACCACGTGAACCTCATCGGCAGCTTCACCCTCTACCCGAAGGCGAACTCCTGGTACATGGGCGCGAACGTGCCGGGCAAGCCCCGGGTGTTCATGCCGTACGCCGGCGGCGTCGGGGAGTACCGCAAGAAGTGCGACGAGGTCGCCGCCCGGGGCTACGAGGGCTTCTCCCTCTCCTCCGCCGGGCCGGGACCGCGGAGCCCGTCCGCCGGGTGAGACGCCGCATCCACCCGCCGGGTGAGACGGCACGCCCCGTCCGACCAGGTGAGAACCCACACCAGGCGAGAACCCACGCCCGTCCGTCCACCGCGACCGTTCGACGCCGCATCCCATCGGATTCCCCCACCCTTTGGAGGGCCCATGTCCCGTCGTGATCTGATCGACCCCGAGAGCCGCGTGCCCCTGGACGCGCTGCTCGAGCTGATGCCCGGCGGCTTCAACGCCATCCCCGACATCGTCACGCGCCGAGCCGCCGTCGAAGGCATGCTGGGCGCCCTCGAGGTGCCCGACAACCCCGGTGTCGCCAAGGAGGACCGGACCGTCCTCGGTCCGGCCGGGGAGCCCGACGTCACCGTCCGGATCTACCGGCCGGTGGGCGCCTCCGGCCCGCTGCCCGGCATCTACTACATCCACGGCGGAGGCATGATCCTCGGCAGCGTCGAGGGCGAGGACCCCAGTGCGACGATGATCTGCGACCAGGTCGGCGCCGTCGTGGTCTCCGTCGAGTACCGCCTCTCCCCCGAGCACCCCCATCCCGCCCCGGTCGAGGACTGCTACGCCGGCCTCGTGTGGATGGCGAAGAACGCCGCCGAGCTGGGTGTCGACCCGCGGCGAATGGCGATCTACGGCGCCAGCGCCGGCGGCGGGCTGACCATCGGCACGGCGCTGCTGGCTCGGGACCGCGGCGGCCCGGCACTGACGTTCATGATGCCGATCTACCCGATGATCGACGACCGGAACGAGACGCCGTCCAGTCACGAGATCACCGACGTCGGGATCTGGGACCGGGCGGGCAACATCGAAGCCTGGGCCTGGTACCTCGGCGGCAAGCAGGCCGACCAGTACGCGGCCCCGGCGCGGGCCGTGGACCTGTCGGGCCTGCCCCCGGCCTTCATCGACGTCGGCACGGTCGACCTGTTCCGGGACGAGGACATCGCGTTCGCGCAGCGGCTCATGCAGGCGGGCGTCCCGGCGGAGCTTCACGTGAGCCCGGGCAGCTACCACGCCTCGGAGACGTTCGCGCCCGAGGCCGCGCTTTCGCGCCGGATCTGGGCCGCGCGGATCGACCGTCTCAAGCGGGCCCTCGCCTGAGCGAGCGCGCGCGTCTGCGCCGTGGGCGGGCCGGAGTCCGCCCACGGCGGCCGCGCCGTGCCGGCACGGATCCGGAACGGACCGCGACCGGCCACGAATGCCGCCTGACGCCACGGGGGACCCGGGCGGGAGATCGTAGTATGGCCGCGTCAGCTCCCCCTGACCGAGAGCAACGCCATGTCCTTTGCGCTACCGCTCACACGGAAAGAAGCAGTCCTCCGCCGACTGCGCGAGGAGATCATCACCGGCCTGCTGAAGCCGGGCGCGCTGATCAAGGACGCGGAGATCGCGGCGCGGCTGGGCGTCAGCATCACCCCGGTGCGGGAGGCGATCACCCAGCTCGCCGCCGAGGGGCTGATCGACATCTCCCCCAACCGGACGCGGCAGGTCACCCAGGTGACGCAGAAGAGCGCGCTCGAGCTGATCGACGTGATGATGGTGCTGGCCTGCGCCGGTTTCGAGTGGGGCGTGGACAACATCACCGACGAGCACCTCGCGGTCCTGCACGTCAAGCTCGACGAGTTCGCCGACAACCTGCGCCGGGGCAACCTGACGGCCGCCACCGCCGCGGGGGCGGACTTCAGCACGGTCGTCATCATGGCGAGCGGCAACAGGGAGCTGCAGACCCACGTGGACCTGGTGGTCGCCCGCACTCTGCGAGTGCTGGCCCTCACCACGGAGAGCGACGTGTGGACCGTGTGGCTGGACGGCTACCGCCAGACCCTCGAGCTGCTCGAACGGGGCGACCGCGCCGGCGCCGTCGAGCGGTACCGGCAGATCTACCACGACTACCGGCGGCGGGTGGAGACCATGCTGTTCGACGATCCCGGCGAGAGCCGCTGACACGGGCCGCCCGCAGGCGGTCGACGCCTGCCGCGAGGTGCACGGATTCGCCCGGAGGGAAGGGCGTCGAGCGCGGCGGAAACGACCGTCGCCCGACCCCCTGCGATCGGCACCGGGGATCGGGCGACGGCCGTGAGACGCCGCGGGCCGCTCAGGGGCGGCCGAGGGCCCGCAGCTGCTGTGGGGTCAGGGCGGAGACGTTCTGGTCGATGGGGGTGTCGGTGTACTGGTGAATGGTCCAGGTCTTCCAGTCGGCCGGCGGTGTCACGTCACCCTTGGCCCTGCCGTAGTAAGCCACCCACAGGGGGTAACCGGACAGGCCGTGGCCGTAGGTGTCGGCGAAGTCCCAGCCGCTGTAGAACATCGGCGTGACGCCGGTCTTGGCCTTCACGTACTCCAGCCACTTCCTCGCCCAGGCGTTGACGTCGTCGACGGACTCGCCGTCGGTCGTCTCGAGGTCCAGCACCAGCAGGTCGCCGGGCTTGGCGGGCTGCGCGTTCACCACGGAGAGGAAGTGGTCGGCCTCGGCGACGGGGTCGTTGGCCGGGTGGCCGTAGTGGTACGCGCCGCGCACGATGCCCTTCTTGGCCAGCTCCTGCCAGTGCCGGTCGAACGCGGAGTCGAGGAAGTCCAGGCCTTCGGTGGCCTTGACGATGCCGAACTCCGCGGAGCTCGCGTTCCAGTCGTGGTCCGACTCGTAGCCGGAGACGTCTTGCCCGTAGGTGAGCGGAGTGGCGTGCGCCGGAACGGCGACGGCGGCGAGGGCGACCGACGCGGCCGCGGCGACACCCGCGACGGCGCGCAGGCGGTTGATGAGAGGACGGGTGGTCGAGGAGATCCGGTGGGTGGACATGTAGGGGTTGACTCCTTGCTTCCATGCCGCCTACCGGGTTAGCTGACGGGTTCGGGCAGGAAGTGCCCTACGGTACGGCCGACTGGGGGTCAGCGCTCCGATTCACCCCAGAGAGGTGGGTCCCCGGTTCCGCGAGGTGCGGATTCGGCGGCCGCGCGCTCCGGGCGGGACGGGGTCCCGCCGTTGACACGCGGTCTGGGCAACGAACCGGCAACGAATCCGACGTCGGGGGTCATCGATACGTGTGCCGTGGAGGCCAAAGGTACACACAGCACCATAAGGGTGTAAATAGGACAAAGTGCCTGAATTGCCCGCAGGGCTGACCGGCGGTTTGTGACAGATCATTGCAATCTGATCATTTCCGCTGAAAGATCACAGCGCAGGTGTCACCTTCAACGGAGTAGCACGGACCGGGAGGGCATGTGCGCTTACGACGAGCACTCTCCATCTTGACCCTGACAACATCGGTGATCGCGGGCTCGGCCACACTCGCGCCGTCCGCGTCCGCCACGGCTCCCACGTCCCCCGCGTCGGCCGGGTCCGCCCCGTCGCAGCCTCCGCCCGGCTCCGGTTGCGATCCGATCGCGGGAACGGACTGCCTGCTCCCCTTCCCGAACGACTGGTTCACGACGAGCGCCCACACCCCGACCGGTCTCCGGCTGAACCTGTCCAGCGCGATGACGCCCAAGAACGCGGCGGGCAAGGGCATCGACCCGGCCGCGTGGAACCTCTCGGACGGTTTCTCGCCCGGCTCGATGCTGCTCGCGCACATCCCCGGCCTCGACCTCGGCGCGACCGGCGCCGCACCGGTGACGGACGTCGCGAGGTCGCTGAAGCGGGACGCCCCGATCGTCATCGTCGACACCCGGACGGGTGAGCGGTGGCCGTACTGGGCGGAACTCGACGCCAACGCCACCGACCCGGCGCGGCAGGCGCTGATCATCCGCCCCGCGAAGAACTTCCGGGAGGGTCATCGCTACGCCGTCGTCCTGAGGAACCTCAGGGACGCCTCCGGATCCACGATCGCCGCCCCCGGGACGTTCACCCGCCTCGCCGGCGGGACGCTCCCCTCCAAGGACCCGCTGGCCCGGCGGCAGGCCGCGCTCCGGCGCACCCTCCACGACGTCGCCCGCGCGGGCGTGAGCACCAAGAACCTCTACCTGGCCTGGGACTTCACCGTCGCCAGCGAACAGGGTCTCGCCGGGCCTGTGCTGCGAATGCGGGATCAGGCGCTCAGCCGGTTGCACGGCCGGTCGCCCGAGTTCACGGTCACGACCGTCACCGACTTCACCCCGCAGCAGGACCCGAACATCGCGCGTGAGGTCACGGGCGAGTTCCTCGTCCCCAACTTCCTCGACCAGGCGGGCGGCCCGCCCGGTTCCGTGCTGAACCGCGACGCGTACGGCAGGCCGGAGCCGTTCGGCGACGACCTGCGCGCCCAGTTCCAGTGCGAGATCCCGCGCGCCGCGTTCAGCAAACCGGCGCGCCCCTCCCTGTACGGCCACGGCCTGCTCGGCAGGGCCACGGAGGTCAGGGCCTCCAATGTCAGGGCCATGGCCGGAGAGCACGACTTCCTGTTCTGCGCCACCAAATGGATCGGCATGGCCGACGAGGACATCGCGAACGTCAGCGGGGTGTTCGCCGACTTCTCCCGCTTCGACACCGTCGCGGACCGGCTCCAGCAGAGCCTGGTGAACTTCGTGTTCCTCGGCCGCATGATGATCACCAAAAACGGGCTGGCGGACGACCCCGCGTTCCAGGACGCCAGGGGACGCTCGCTGATCGACCGGCACGCGGACCTGGCGTATGACGGCAACAGCCAGGGCGCCATCGCGGGCGGGGCGCTGGTCGCCGTGTCGCCGGACGTGAGCCGGGGAGTGCTCGGCGTCTCCGGGATGAACTACAGCACCCTGCTCAACCGGAGCGTGGACTTCCAGCCGTTCCAGCAGGTCATGGACGGCTACTATCCCGACAAGCTGGACCAGCAGCTCTGCTTCGCGCTGATCCAGATCCTGTGGGACCGGGCCGAGACCAACGGATACGCCCAGCATCTCGGCGACGACCCCCTCCCCGGCTCACCGCGGCACCGCGTCCTGATGCACGTGGCGTTCGGCGACCACCAGGTGTCGGCGGTCACGGCCGAGGTCGAGGCGCGGACGATCGGCGCCCGCATCCACCGGCCCGCGATCGCGGCGGGCCGCAATCCCGACGTCACGCCGTACTGGGGCATCCCGGCCCTCCCGGACCGGCCGTACGGAGGGTCGGCGATCGTGGTCTGGGACAGCGGAACGCCCGCTCCCCCGGTGACCAACACGCCTCCGCTGGGCGAGCAGTACGGCACCGACTCCCATGAGGACCCGCGTGCCGACGCGACGGCACGCCGGCAGAAGGCGGACTTCCTCAGGTACGGCGTGGTGGTCGACGTCTGCGGCGGCCGCCCCTGCACGGCGCGGCACGCCGGCTGACACGACGGGATCCCCGCCTCGCATTGGGCGGGGCGGGGATCGTCGTCGCGGCCGTACGCGGAACGACCTGCGGCGACGCGGTGCGGCCCGCCGGGCGGACGCCCCGGCCGGGGAGGCGAGCTCACCCGCCGCGATGATGGTCACCGCACTCGCACCGCCTGATCGGCAACGCGACAAAGCGCCCATCATCAGGAGCAATGTCCTCATGAACATCCACGCCGCGCTCGCCGAGCGTTTCGCCGGTGCGCCCCTGCGGATCGGCACGCGCACGTCCGTGCTCGCCATGACCCAGGCGGAGCGGGTCGCCGCGCTGATCGGCGAGTTCGGCGTCACAACCGAGGTCGTGCCCATCCGGGTGACGAGCGACCTGTGGTCCGGCGACCTGTCCGAGGTCGGTGGCAAGGCCGCGTTCACCAAGCAGATCGACCGGTCGCTCGTCGGCGGGGAGGTCGACGTCGCCGTGCACTGTGTCAAGGACGTCCCCGGCGACGTCCCGCTGCCCGAAGGCACGGCGTTCGGGGCCCACCTCGAACGCGAGGACGTCCACGACGTCATCGTGTCCCGCGACGGCACCCCCCTGGCCGACATCCCGGCCGGGTCGCTCATCGGCACCGGCTCGGTGCGGCGGCGCGCGCAACTGTGCATCCACCGGCCCGACCTGCGCACGCAGCCGATCCGCGGCAACGTGGACAGCCGCCTGGACAGGCTTCGAGAGAAGGACGGCCCGTTCGCGGCGCTCATCCTGGCCCGCGCCGGCCTCCGGCGCCTGGGCCTGGCCGACCAGATCACCGAGATCCTGCCCGTGGAGTTCCACACCCGCGGCGAGGGTGTGGTCAGCATCGTCCCGCCGGTCGGGGCCGGCGTCATCGGCGTTCAGGCGCGCACGGCCGACGCCCCGGTCATGCGGATGCTCGACGAGCTCAACCACCCGGCGACGGCGGGGCACATCCTGGCGGAGCGGTCGATGCTGCACCTGCTGCGCGGCCACTGCAACTCCCCGATCGCCGGGTACGCCACCACGACCCCGGACGGGCGGATGTCGCTGTTCGGGATGGTGTTCGACCGCGACGGCTCCCAGTTCGTCCGCTCACACGCCGTGGGTGACCCGGCCGACCCGGCCACGCTCGGATCGCGGGTCGCGGCCGATCTCCTCAACCAGGGCGCCGGGCGCCTCATCGCGGCCACACGTAGGTGACCACGGTGGACGCATCCGCGTCGCACGGGTGCCCGCAGGCACCCCGCGTCAGGATGTCGCAGGGTGCGCCGGGCCCGGAGCCGCAGACGGCGGCGTCGGACCGGCGGGTGATTCATCCGGGCCGGCAGGCGGCTGTGCCGGACCCGCCGGTGTTCCGGGCGGAGCCGCGGGGGGTTGCGGTGGACCTTCGACGGCCGGCTCCTGTCCCTGCCGGGCCCGGATGAGCGCCACGATGACGGACGCGACGGGCGCGGCGAGGAACGCGCCGATGATGCCGGCGACGACGCCGCCCACCGCGATGACCACGAGGATGACCGCTCCGGGCAGCTCGAGCGCCCTCCCGTAGATCTGGGGGGCCAGCACGTGCCCTTCGAGCTGCTGGACCAGGATGGTGACCGCGACCACGATCACGGCCACCAGCCAGCCCTTGGCCACGAACGCGACCACCGCCGCGAGCAGCCCGGCCAGGAACGCGCCGATGACGGGGAGGAAGGCCCCGACGAAGGTGAGCACGGCCAGCGGCAGCGCGATCGGCACACCCAGGATCCACAGGGCGCTGCCGATGAAGAACGCGTCGACGAAGCCCACGATCGCCACACCGCGGACATAACGGCCGACGACGTCGAACACCACCCGGCCCGTGGTGAGGATGGGCGCCCGATGCCGCGGCGCCAGGTCGGTGATCCAGGTGGCCAGCCGGTCGGCCCCGTGGACCATGTAGATGGCCAGGATGAAAGCCAGCACCGCACCGACGACGATCTCACCGACCGTCCGCGCCCCGGCGAGGGCTCCGGAGGCGATCTGCCCGCCCTGATGGCTGATGTACTCGCGGAACTGCGTGACGAGGTCGGCGAGCTTGGCCTCGTTCAGGCCGAAGGATGCGGCGAGGGACTGCAGGTTGGCGGTGGCCTTGTCGACGCTCGTGCTGAGCTCGGACAGGCCGCTCACCGTGGGCGGCACGAGCAGCGCGACCAGACCGGCCACGAACACGAGGCCGCCGAAGAACACGGTCGCGGTCGACAGTGCGCGGTTGAGGCCGCGCGCCCTGAGCCAGCGCGCCGGAGGGAGCAGCAGCGCGGAGATGAACACCGCGAACACCACGGAAATGGCCACCGTGCGGACCACGTAGAGCAGCCAGAGGATCACCGCGACGAGCGCGAGCACCAGGAGCAGCCGACCTGCCGTGACACTCACCCGACGCAGTGCTCCGCCGCCTTCCGCGCTCGGCATGAGAGACATCCGTGCTCCTCCTGTTGCTGATCCCCTGCGGTGATAATCGCAGAGTCTCCGGGATCGCTGAAAGCGGTGACCGCATCTCGCGTCCACGACCGCACGTGGAGATGCCCGAAAAGCGAAATGGCACGATACCGCGCTACCAACAAGGGACACATCGAAGGCACCCGCCAGGAGCCTGGTCGAGCCGTCCGTCTCGTAGACGTAGACCGCCGCCGGCACGCCAGCGGTCGTGACGTTCAGGTCGCGTTCGAGGTTGCGCGGGTGGTTCCGCCGCCGCCCGCCCACCGCGCGGAGGGCTTGGCTCCCGGTATGGGTGCGGCTGCCTCAGACTCGTGAAGATGGACTGGCACCCTCACGCGCAGCAGCTCGCCGACCGCGTCACCCACCGGGGTTCGCGGTGGCGGGCTGCCATCGCCAGCACGCCCCGCCACCTGTTCGTGCCCGCCTGGTGGGCGTGGGCCAACGACCAGTGGGAGCTCCGCCACGGTCCTGCCGCCCCGCAGGCGTGGCTGTCGGCCGCCTACCAGGACCGAACGCTCGTCACCCGGGTCGCCTCCCTGCACGCCGACCACGCGCAGCCGGACGACCACCCGGGCGGGGTTCCGACGTCGTCGTCGACGCTGCCCGGCCTGCTGCTGCAGATGTACCGGCACGCCCGCATCGGGGACAACGACACGGTCCTGGATGTCGGCACCGGAACCGGGTACGGCACGGCCGTCCTCGCCTCCCGAGTCGGCGCCGACAGGGTCACGTCCGTCGACGTCGACCCCTATCTCGTCGCGGCCGCCGGCGACCGGCTCGCCGAACTCGACCTCAAGCCGTGGGTCGTGACCGTCGACGCGACCGGTGACCTGCCGGGCCGCTTCGACAGGATCGTGGCCACGGTGTCCGTGTGCCCGATTCCGGCGTCGTGGCTGGCCGCGCTCAACACCGGAGGCCGCCTCGCGACGACCATCTCGAACACCTCGCTCATCATCACCGCGACCAAGACCGACGACGGCGGCGCGGTAGGCCAGGTCGAACGCGACTGGGCGATGTTCATGCGGACCCGGGCGGGCGCGGACTACCCGCCCGGCATGGCCGACCTCGTGGAGACGGCGGCCACCGCCGATGGCGACACGGTCGCCCGCGGCCGCTTCCCGGTGCTCGACATCGTCGAGGACGCGTGGGAGCTCCGCTCCAGCACGGGTCACTGCCGCTGTACGGCGCGCTGGTGAGCGTCACACCGGACGGGGTGATCCACCTCCGGCGCGGCCGGTGGAACGCCGCCATCGGGTAGCCCGTTCCCAAAGCACATCAGGTTCTTCGACGGCGACCGACGCAGCTACGTGACCTGCGAGCTGAACGCGCATGAGTGGCGGACCTACCTGCGGATGGTCCCGACGGTCAGCCGGGCCGATGCGACCGCGACGACGTTCGCCTCGTTCGTGATCGAGGACCGCCGGCCCGGGGCGGTCAGAATCTAGTGCCGTGACCAGTCCGGCGTGGCCCCGCGCATGATGCCGGTCTTCCGCCGCGAGAACGTCCCTCGGCCGCGCCCAGGAGTCGAAAGGTACTAATGCCGACAAAGTCGCATCGAGCGGCACCGACGATATAAATGCAGGCCACTGAGGCGGCGGTCATGACCCGAAGTGGCTGCTGCGTCACCGTTCGCTGTGCTTTAGTGGCGCCAGGGGGTCCGGTCGGACGACGCGGAAAGGGGCTCTGGCGCCACTGCAGACGCATTCGCAGAAACTACTCAGGTCGCTGCCGTTCGCCGTCATGGCGGCGGTCGCGTTCATCGATCTGCTCAACGGTCCCACTCTCGGCTTCCTGTCGCTGCTCACCCTGGGCCCGACGTTCGCCTCGGTCTCCGGAAGCGTACGGCGCACCGCCCTGGTCGGCGGGATCGCGCTCGCGCTCTCGGTCCCGCTGGCCGCCTACAACCACATGCTGGGCCGAACGCAGAACTACGTCATCCTCACCACGATCGTCGCAATCACCGGCGCGAGCATGCTCGCGAGCCGCCTGCGAATCGAGCGTGAACGGGAGCTCGCCAACGTCCGCCTCGTCGCCGAGGCCGCCCAGCGCGTGCTGCTCCGCCCGGTCCCCCGCCAGGCCGGGAACATGCGCATCGCCCTGTCCTACACCTCCGCCGCCGCGGAGGCGCAGATCGGCGGCGACCTGTACGAGGTGGCCACCACGCCTCAGGGGGTCCGGCTGCTGATCGGCGACGTACAGGGCAAGGGGCTCGACGCGGTCGAGACGGCGGCGTGGGTTCTCGGCGCCTTCCGGGAGGCCGCCTACGACAAGGAGGAGTTACCCGCCGTCGCCGACCAGATGGAGACCAGCATCATCCGTCACCTGTCCGGGGAGAAGTTCGTCACCGCCATACTCGCCGAGGTCCGCCACGACACGGTCTCCCTCATCAACTGGGGTCACCCCGCCCCTCTCGTCCTGCGCCGCGACGGCACGGTCCACGTGGCGGAGCCCCCCGAGGAAGCCGTGCCGATCGGGCTGACCACGTTCGAGCAGACCAGGCCCAAGCCGTACGAGGTCCCCTTCGCCGACGGCGACCAGATCCTCTTCTACACCGACGGGGTGATCGAGGCCCGGGACGGCGGCGGCGCGTTCTATCCGCTCGGCGAGCGGACGGGCCTGCTGCGGTCCGAGGATCCGCAGGCGGCTCTGGAGTGCCTGCGTGCCGATCTGCTGCAGCACGTCGGGGGCCCTCTCGAGGACGACGCGGCCATGCTGCTCCTGCGCCGATAGCCGCCGGCGGTTCACCGGACCCGGTGCCCCTGCCGGAAGACCGCCCGCACGTCGAGCAGCGCCGCCGGGTCGGCGAACGGGTCTCCGGCCACCGCGAGGATGTCGGCGTCCATCCCGGGCGCGAGGCGCCCCTTGCGATGCTCGAGCCGGCACACCCCGGCCGCGAGCGACGTGACCGTGCGCAGCGCCTCCGCCGGAGACCAGCCGAGCATGCTCACCAGCGCGCCGACCGCGTGCGGCAGGACGTCGTGCGGCTTCGGCGGGCCGATCCCGGCGTCGGTGCCGCACACGATGGGGACCCCGGCCTTCCTGAGCAGCGCGAACAGGTCGATCATCGCGGCCATCCGGGCGGCGATGCGGGGTGGCGGCGTGCTTCCCGGCCGCGTCCCGAGCGTCAGGGACACCACGACGCCCGCGCGGGCGATCGCCTCGATCACCTCGGGCAGGGGCTCGACGCCGTCCTCGGTGAGGAACGTGCAGTGCTCGATCGAGTCGACGCCGGCCTCCACGGCGTCGGCGATCGCCTGGCCCGCGTGGGCGTGCGCGGTTATCGGCAGCCCCAGCCGGTGGGCCTCGGCGACCGCCGCCCGCAACTCGTCGAGCCCGTACTGGGACCGGTGGGAACGCGTGCCCGGCGTGAGTTCGCCGCCGCTCGCCATGATCTTGATGACGTCCACCCCGCGTTCGGCGTGGGCGCGGACCTCCGCCCGTACGCCTTCGACCCCTTCGGCCTCGCCGCCGAGGTACCAGCAGTGACCGAGCGGCGTGGTGATGGGCGGTCCCGCAGCCAGCACGTGCGGGCCTACCGCCGGAGCTCGGGCGAACTCCTCGCGCAACACCAGCGCGAGGTAACCGCGGTCGCCCAGGTCACGGATGGTGGTGACGCCCGCGGCCAGAGCGGTGCGGGCCGCGGCCCTCATCCCCTCGAGCACCTCGGCGTCGTCGCGGGCGGCGAGGCCGCCGACCGGGTCCGCGCCGGCGTCGAACGCGAGATGCACATGGGCGTCGATCAGCCCGGGCAGCAGTGTCGCGTCGCCGAGATCGACCAGATCCGCCTCGGCCGGTACGGCGGCGCCGTGCCGTACGGACACGATGCGGCCCGCGTCGACGATCACCGTGGGATCGCCGGTGAGAACCGTCTGGTCGCCGTCGAACAGGCGAGCCGCTCGAATGGCCTGCATCGGCCGTCCTCCTCGGGTGGTGTGCCGGTCCTCGACCCGCACCGGGTCACAGCGCGAGGCCGAGGTCGGCGAGGAACCGGGCCAGTCCGACCCTCTTGCGGAAGAGCTCGTGCGTCTGCGGCGTGACCGGGTCGCCCAGCCGTTCGACGGGGATGGCGGTGAAGGCGCTGCGGAGCACCATGGTGGTGACGTGGCCGGCCGCCAGGTGGTCGTCCGCCATGCCTCCGTCCGCGAGGCCCTGCGCGTAGCCGGTCTGGATCGCCCGATGGACGGCGGGCAGTTCGCCGGGCTCGATCATTCCCTGGTGGGCGCGGCCGACGAGCAGTTGCCCGAGGTCGAACCCGACGGGGACGGGCGTCTGCCAGCCCCAGTCGATGGCGACGAACTCTCCGGGAGCGTCGGCGGGCACGAGCAGGTTCTCCGGGCTCGCGTCACCGTGCGCCATGGTGTGCGGCAGCCGGTCGGCCGCGTCGAGCAGATCGGGGATCCGGTGGCCCAGGATGTCGAGGTCCATCCGCAGCAGGCCGTCGGCGTAAGGCGCGACGAGCGGGTGCCGCCAGAGCGAAGGCTCGCGCAAGGCGGGCAGCGCCCCCTGGACGACTCTGTTCCGCACGTACGTCCGGAAGCCGGGCGTGGTGCCGGGACCGTCCGCGGGCCGCAGCGCGGCCAGTCCGCCCAGCGCTCGGGCCGCCGCCGTGTAGCGGGTCAGATCCCATTCGCCGGGCGCGATCCGGACGTCCTCCATCCACAGGTCGAGCCGGTCGTCGCCCAGGTCGTCGACGAAGTACAGGCGCGGCAGCCGCAGGCCTTCGGGGAGCGGCAGGCCGGAGTCGTAGACGTCGGCCTCCGCGCGCCAGGGGAACTCGGCGTCGAACGTCGCCCGGTAGGCCTCGGGGACGATTCCGATGTCCGGCCAGTGCCGTGCCGCGTGGATGGACTTCACGAAGAACGACCAGCGCGGACCGCAGGCCGTCGTCCCCGACACCCGGCGCAGACCTCCCGTGGAGGGCGTGCCGGAAACACGGTCGATGACCTCGACGTGGACGGACTCGACCTCGGCGTCCTTTTCGTCGAGACAGGTGCGTACCAGATCGGTCAGATCGACATTCGGCGAGAGCGTGGTCATGCGTCGACTGTCGCGGCACGAGCCCCGTTCCGCATGAGTACGGCCCTACTCAAGATTCGGGCTCCGGCTTACCATGCTCGCTGTGCGAACCCTCTGGCCTTTCCATGGCCGGGCGGCCCAGCTCGCCGCTATCCGGTCGGCGCTGAGCACCGGAGGCGCCGTCCTCGCCGGGCCGGCGGGCGTGGGCAAGAGCCGCCTGGCGGCCGAGGCCGTGGGCGAGGCCGGCGATCTCGTCCGGGTCCTCGCCACCGCCGCCGCGTCCGGCATCCCCCTGGGCGCGATGGCGCATCTCCTGCCGCCGCACCCGCCCGAGGGCAACATGATCCGATGGGCGGCCGACGCCCTCCCCGGGAGAAGGCCCCTGCTGCTGGTGGACGACGCCCACCTCCTCGATTCGGCCTCCGCCGCGCTGGTGCTGCATCTGGTGGTCAGCGGGCGGGCCCGGGTGCTGGCGACCGTACGCAGCGGTGAGCGCGCGCCCGACGCCGTGACGGCGCTGTGGAAGGACGACCTGCTCCAGCGGATCGAGCTCGGTCCGCTCGAGCTCGAGGAGGCGGGACGCGTCCTGACCGGTGCGCTCGGCGGCGAGGTGGAAGGCCCCACGGTCCGGCGGTTGTGGCGGGCCGGCGGCGGCAACGTGCTGTTCCTGCGTGAACTCGTGCTCGCCGGTGAATCGAGCTCGGCGCTGGCCGAGCGGCACGGCGTGTGGCGCTGGCAGGGTGAGATCTCGGTGACGACGCGGCTGCGCGAACTGGTGGAGGGCCGCATCGGTGAGATCACCCCCGCCGAACGCGAGGCCCTGGAATTCGTCGCCTACGGCGAGCCCCTCGCGGCCGGGCTGCTTGCCGGGCTCGCCCCGATGGAGACGGTGCGCGGGCTGGAGGACCGGCAGCTGGTCACGGTGTCCCCCGAGGACCTGTCCGTACGGCTCGCGCACCCGCTCTACGGCGAGGTGATCCGGGCCGGATGCGGGGAGCTGCGCACGCGCGAGGTGCTGAGCCGCCTGGCGGACGCGGTCGAGGCGGCCGGATCGGACAGCGGCGAGGACGCGCTGCGGGTCGCGGTCTGGCGGCTGGACAGTGCGACGGCGGACGATCCCGCGCCGCTCATGCGTGCCTGCCGCACCGCGAGGTCGCGCCGCGACCTCGAACTGGCCGTCCGCCTCGGCCGCGCCGCGCTGGCGGCCGGGGGCGGGGTCCCGGCGGGCGTCCTGCTGGCGAGCGTGCTCACCTACTCGGACCGGTACGACGAGACCGAGGCGGTGCTGCTCGGCCTCGCCGCCGAGCCGATGGACGACATGACGCGCGCGGACTTCGCGCGAGTGCACGCCCTCAACCTCGTGTGGGGGTACGGCCGCGGGGAGGAGGCGTGCGAGGTCCTGGAGTCCGCGGCCGCGGCGATGACCGAACCGGAGCCGCGCCAGGGCGCCCTGATCATCAGAACCGCGATCGAGCACTTCATGGGGAGGTTCTCCCAGACCAGGCGGACGATCGAGCAGGTCCTCCGGATGGGGCCGCCCAGCCCGGCGGTGGCCATCGGACTGGCGGCGATGGAGGCCAACGTCCTGCCCCACGAGGGCCGGGGCGAGCAGGCCCTGGCGCTCGTCGACAGGACTCTCGCGACGATCGGCGGACTTCCGGAGGCGCTGCCCACGATCACGATGGCCCTCGTCGTCCCGGGCGCCGTCGCGGCGGTGATGACCGGGGATCTCGCGGCGGCCTGGCGGTACGCCGAGATCGGATACCGGATCGGCGAGGACCACGGCGGTTGGAGCCGTGCCGTCGTCGGCGCGGGCGCCCTGCGGGCGCAGGTCTGCAGGCTCCGCGGGCAGCCGGCCGAGGCGATCCGGTGGTGCAGGCAGGGGCTGGGAGGGTTGCGGGGCCGGACCCTGCACGCCGGGCCGTGCCTGGCGGAGCTGGCGCACGCCTACGCGCTGACGGGTGACGTGGCCGCCGTCCAGGCGACCATGGACCTCTCCAACGAGCTCGCCCTCAAGGTCGGCCATCAGGCGGAGTTCGCCTTCCGGCTCGCCGAACCGTGGGTGCTGGCCGCACGCGGCGACGTCACGGGGGCGGTGGCGGCGGCGCACGGCACCGCCGAGGCGGCGCGCGACCTGCCCGCGTACGCGTTGTTCGCCCTGCACGACCTGGTCAGGCTGGGGGCGGCCGAGCTCGTCTCCGATCGGCTCGACCGGTTGGCCGGCCGGATCGGCGGCGCGCTGGCGCCGGTCTTCGCCCGCCACGCCCGGGCCATGGGCGACGGCGGACCCGTCCCACGGGAGCTCGACGCGGTCTCTGAGGCGTTCGAGCGCCTGGGACTGCTGCTGCACGCGGCGGAGGCGTCCGCTCAGGCGGCGCGGGGATATCGCCTCATGGGCGTGGTCAGGGCCGAGCGCGCCGCGGAGACCCGGGCGTGGGCGCTCGCGGGTCGTTGCGACGGCGCCCGCACTCCCGCACTGGCCGGCCTGGCCGTCCCCGAGCTGACCGCCAGGCAGCGGGAGATCGCCCATCTGGCGGCGTCCGGCCTGAGCAACCGGGACATCGCCGAACGGCTCACGCTCTCCATCCGGACCGTGGCCAACACTCTGGTCCACGTCTACGAGCGGATCGGCGTCAACCGGCGCGAGGAACTGGGCGCGATCCTCCGTGTCATGAACCGCGGGGCCGGCCCCGGCCCTTCGCCGGCCCACGGTCCGGTCGCCCGCTGGGGAGACACGACAAGGGCCGATGCCCCCGGGGCTCCGGGGGCATCGGCCTGAAGACGCTGTGGCCGTCCGGCGACCGCGGCCGCGGTCGCCGGACGGGCCTTGTACTGCTACTGCACGGTGACCGCCACGGTCGCCGCCGCCGCGGGCGTGCGGGTCACGTCCTCGGCCGTCGCGGTGAGCGTGTGCTGCCCTGCGGCCAGGGCGGTGGACGCTGTGCAGGTCCAGGTGCCGTCGTCAGAGGCGGTGGCCGTGCAGACCGGCGCCCCCTCCGCCGTCACGGTCACCTTCGCGTCCGGCTCGCTCGTTCCCGAGACGGCCGCAGGGCCCGTGACGGTCGCGCCCGGCTCCGGCGAGGTGATCTTCACCGGCGGGGCGAAGTGGGTGACGTTGGGCACGCCGTTGCCGCTGATCTTCACGACGACGCTGTGCACCGTCACCTGGCCGCCCCCGTTGCGGAGCCGGAAGTCCGCGGCGGAGTGCTGCTTGCCGCCGAAGTAGGCGTCGGAGGCGCTGACCGTCGCCGTCTTCCAGGTGTTGGTCCCGGTCAGCGGGATGCTCGCCGTCGACTTGTACGGGTCGGAGCTGCCGTTGTCGTAGTGCACGGCGAACGAGCCCGAGCCCTGGTCGTAGTAGGAGATGGTGAACGTCGCCGAGTAGAACCCGGCGTGGGCGATCGAGTCGTCGATGTCGAAGTAGATGTTGCTCTGCGTGCTGGTGCGCGCGGTGAGACCGTCGATCACCGAGGCGGTCGTCGGCCCGTCGAAGCCGCCGGAGGGCCGCTCGTCCTCGCTCATCCCGTACGCGTAGTTGGTCGGTCCGACGACCGAGCCGACCAGGGCCGTGCCGGGCGGGAGGTCGGAGGCCTCGAAGGCGACGGCCGCCGAGGAGTCACCGGCGAGCCCGGTCGTGTCGGCGACCGCCGCGGTCACGGTGTGCCGGGTGGCCGTCAGCCCGCCGCTCGGAGCGCAGCTCCAGGCGCCGTTGCCGTCCGCCGTGCCGGTGCACAGCGCGGTCTGCCCCTCGCGGACGGTCACGGCACCATTCGGGATCGTGGTGCCCGCGATGGACGAGGCGAGCTTGACCGTCTCACCGCCACGCGGGGTGGTGATCGCCGGCGCCGGCGGGAACGCGCGCCTGTTCGGCACCCAGGGCCCGGTCACGGTCACGCCCGCGCTGTGCACGGTGATCGGGTGGCCGGCGTGCAGCCGCAGGTCGGCTCCCGCGTTCTGCAGCCCGCCGAAGTAGGCGCCGGTGAAGGGCACCTCGGCGGTCTTCCAGGTGCCGCTGCCGGTCAGCGTGATGACGCCGGCGACGTGGTAGCGGTCCTGGGGTCCCGCGTCCACCTGCACGGAGACGTCGCCCGTGCCGGTGTCGAAGTAGGACACCGTCACCTTGCCGTCGTACGCGCCGGTCGCGGCCACGTCGTCGCCGACATCGAAGTACATGTCGCTGCCGTCGTCGCCGGCGCCGGTGGTGCGCGCCGTCAGGCCGCTCACGTCCCCGGCCGTCGTGGTGGCGCCGGCCGAGCCGCTGTAGTCGACCTGGGTCAGGCCGTACCCGCGGTTGGCGCCGCCGAGGACCGTGCCGACCGTGGCGGTGCCGGACTGCGCGGTCGCGTCGAGGCCGAGTTGCACCTTGCCCAGGTGCTTCGCCGCGGTCGCCGCGCTGCCGGTGACCTCCGCGTACGGAAGCTCGGTCGTGGGCGCGGAGACCTGCTGCACGAGGTAGGTCTTGCCCGACTTCACCGGGACGTTCAGGATGTCCTGGCTGCCGGACGCCACCACCTTGCGGCCGTGCTTGCCGTCGACGACCTCGACCTGCTGCCCCGGCCACGGGTTCTTGACCCGCAGCGTGCCGGTGGCCCCGGCCTCGATCGCGGCGGTGACGAGGCGGCCGCCCTGCACCTGGACGTCGACCTTGCCCTTGTCCCGGATGTAGACGCTGCCGCTGACGTCCCAGTCGGACGGCCACGCGGGCGCGAAGCGGATGATGCCGTCGTAGTCCTGCGCGAGCGCCTCGTTCACCGCGGTCGCGACGCCGGAAGCCTGCTCGATGTAGGGCTGGTAGCCGACGGTGTTGCCGAGGTCGGCGAACCCGTTCGGGTACACCTGGTGCCCCTGGGTGATCGAGATCAGGTTGTCACGCACCTCGGCGGCGTTCTGCAGCCTCGCCGCGTGGATCGCGTCCATCGTCCAGTCGTTGCCGCCCTTGTTGGGCCGGTGGGCGTAGCTGCGCTGCTCGAGGGCGAACAGGTTCGCGTCCTGGTCGCTCACCGTGTTCCACGGCCAGAGCGGCTCGAGCTCGATGTTCTCGCCGTTCCTGCGCGCCGCGGCGGGCTCGTAGGAGATGGCGATCATGTCGGTGCCGGTCGCGTCGGCGGCCTCCGTCTCGGCCGCGGTGTAGTGCGGGTTCAGCAGCTGCGTACGGGTGGCCTGGTCGGTCCGCGGGTACGGCGGGATCTGCGTCAGGGCCTTCCTGGCCTGCTGGACCAGGTCGGCGTCGGCCTTCTTGTCGGTGCCGAGCTCCTTCGCGGCCTGCTCGATGATCGGGAAGAGCACGAGGTCGGCGGCGATGTCGGTGGTCGGGTCGTTGACCGACCACTGGGTCTCGTGCGCGTTCGCGTTGGCGTGCAGCAGGCCGTCCGCGCCCACCTTCTGGTACGCGAGCAGGAACACCGCGGTGGACTTGATGAACGGCCAGTACTTCTTCAGCATCTTGCGGTCGCCGGTGGCCTGGTACTGCTGCCACATGTACATGGCGACCTCGGGGCCGCTGGTGATGTTCAGCGCGTTCCAGTTGGGAGCGCTCGCCTGGCTGCAGCTGCCGTTGCCGTTGATCTCGATGCCGTTGCCGTTGAAGCGCATGGTCTCCGACACACAGGCGCCGGGCAGGCCGCCCATCGCGAGCTTGGTCCAGGCCTCGATGTCGGCCAGGTCGTCGGAGTACATGTCGAAGATCGGCTTGTTCAGGTGGTAGTTGCCCGAGCTCATGTTCGCCGCGATCTGCGTGCGCAGGTTCCACAGCCAGTACGCCGACGGCGTCCAGGTCTGGGTGTCCTTGTTCCAGGCGAACATGTCCGCCTCGCCGGCCTGGCTGCCGGGGTAGATGCCCTCCTTCATGGAGGCCGCTTCCTCGTAGAGGTAGAGCGTGCGCAGGTTCTCGATGTACGCGGCCCTGCCGTCCGCCGAGTCCATCCTGACCAGGCCGGTGTGCGACCAGAAGCGGTTCCACCAGCGGTCCTGCGCGCGCATCAGCTTCTCCACGCGCACGGTCGCGTCCTCGCCGATCACCGTGGACGCGGTCTCGGCGGCGTCGCCCCCGGTCCACCCGGGGGACGCCACGACGACGCGGAACGTGCCGTCGGCGTGCGGCTTGAAGGCGACCTTCACCTGCGTGGGACTCGCGACGGTGGCCGTCACGTCCCGGCCGCCCGCGGTGATGGCGGCCAGCGAGCCGAACGTCTTCCCGCTGCCGATCGAGGGATTTCCGTCCACCCAGGTCTCGGCGAGCGTGCCGATCGCGCCGGACACCGCGGCGGCCGGCTTGCGGCCCTGCCACAGGTTGATCGTGGCCGTCTGCGCGATGTCGGGGTTCGCGCCGGAGACGTCGACGATCAGCTCGTCCTTCTCCGCCGACACCCACGCCTTCAGCGACATGCCGCCGCCGGACTCCCGCAGCACGCCGTCCGTCAGGTCCAGCCGCCCGCTGAAGTCGGCGGCGTGCGTGATCACAGACAGGCCCGGGATGTTGAGCTGACCGGGCGACTTGCGGTCCGGCATGGTGTCGGAGCGGTTGAGCTGCGCGGTGAAACCGCCCGCCGCCCACGCCGACACGCCCAGCGACCCGTTGCCGAGCGGCATGGAAGCGATGGGGTCCACGTTCGGCTGTCCGAGGACGAGGTCGGAACGGCTGACGACTCCGTCCGAATCAAGGTGGAACGCTCCGTCCAGCCAGGCCGTCGTCGCCGCCGCGGCGGCCTCGGCCGTACTGGAGTCGACGACGACGAGCCCGGCCAGCGCGGCGAGCAGCGCCGACCAGAGCGAGAGAGTGCGCCGGATGGGGACCCGGCGACGGGGGGTGATCTGCACAGTGCCCTCCAGGGCTGACGCACTATGAAGCAGTGATCCGATGAATGCATTGCATCCTGGGCATGGTTCACCGTAAGCGTGGCTTCGCAGCCCGTGATGGTCTGGCTAACATCGGATGAATCTCGTTCTAATCCATTCGGCGAGCCGATGTAAAGACCCACGACACACAAACGTTTCAATTCGGGAATCTGGTCGTCATACCGACAAAAGCGCCCGCCCTGGTCGGCGCACTCGGTGACCAGGGCGGGCGCATGCCCTTCTCGTCAGGCGAGATGGGCGTCCGCTCGTCAGACGAGACGGCCGTCCGCGGCCAGGACCGGCGCGTCCACCGGGACCGTCCCCGGATACTTGATCCCGGCTCCGGTGTTCAGCACCACCACCTGCTCAGTGGGGTCGATCCAGCCCGACCGGCGCAGTTTCCGGGCCGCCGCGAAGGCCGCGGCCCCCTCCGGGCAGACGAACGCTCCTTCCGCCGCCGCGACCTCACGCAACTCCGCGAGCAACTCGTCGTCGGTGACCGTGACCGCGGTCCCCGACGTCTCCGCCAGCGCGTCCAGGATGAGGAAGTCGCCGAGGGGCTTGGGCACGTTGATGCCGAACGCCACCGTCCGGGCGCCCTCCCAGTAGCGGCTCTCCCGCTCCCCCTGCTCGAACGCCCGGACGATCGGCGCGCACCCCTCGGCCTGGACGGCGACCAGTCTGGGCGGCGGACCCGAGATCCAGCCCAGTTCCCGCAACTCCCCCAGAGCCTTGTGGATGCCGATCAGGCCCACCCCGCCGCCCGTCGGGTAGAGGATCACGTCGGGCGTCCGCCAGCCGAGCTGCTCGGCGATCTCGAGCATCATGGTTTTTTTGCCCTCGATCCGATAGGGCTCCTTGAGCGTCGAGGCGTCGAAGACCCGGCCCTCCGAGGCCGCCACCACCTCGCCGACGATCCGTCCGGCGTCGCTGATCAGGCCGTCCACCAGGTGCAGGTCCGCCCCGGAGGCCACGCACTCCCGGCGGGTGATCTCCGGTGCGTCCACAGGCATGACGATGGTGGTCGTCAGTCCGGCCCGGGCGCCGTAGAGGGCCCAGGCCGCGCCGGCGTTGCCGTTGGTCGGTATGGCGAGCCGCTCGACCCCCAGCTCGGCCGCCCGGGACACCCCGACCGCGGCGCCGCGGGCCTTGAACGACCCGGTGGGGATCAGTCCCTCGTCCTTCATCAGAAGCCGCGGCAGGCCGATCCGCTCGCCGTACCGCGTCATCGGCGACAGCGGCGTCATCCCCTCGCCGAGGGTGGTCACCGTCTGCGGGCTCCTGACAGGAAGCAGTTCGTGGTAACGCCACAGGTCGGGAGAACGGCGTGCGAACTCCTCAGGTCTCACAGAGGCGCGGACGGCCGTCAGGTCGTAGCGGGCGAGCAGCGGCGACCCGCACCTCGTGCACAGGTTCTGCGGGCGCTCGCTGTCGTGTTCGGCCCCGCAGCGCCCACATTCGAGGTTAGACAAGTGACTGAAACCCATAACTGCTCCTTTACGCCTTTTTCTCGACAAAATACCCATACGTCCTCCCGGTCGCCTCCCGACGGCCACACCGAAGGTCCGCCGTCCGGAGCCTCATGCCCGTCCCCCAAGGCGATCCGGCGGCTCTGATCGACACTGTTTCCTAGCCGAAACCAGCCTGATATAGGAGTAAATGGACATTACAAATATCTTGCTCCCGGCCGCGTACACGCGGTCAAGTAACCGAAGTAGGGAGCGAGATGCTCAAGAAAACGCGGTGGGCGCTACTGGCGCTCACCGTCACGGCCACGGTGCTGAACTCTGTGCCAGGCCACCCGGCGGCGGCCCACCCCGCCGCCGGAGCCCCCGACGGCGGGAAGACGTACACCGTCACCCTCCTGACGGGTGACGAGGTCACCGTCGTGACCACCGGTTCCGGCTGTCCCAAGGTCACCGTGCGGCCCGCCGACCCCAGCGGGGTGATCCGGAAGAGCTGCGGCCCCGACGGGCACGTGCGGGTCGTCCCCGCGCGCGTGGCGGCGCAGGTCGGCTCGGTCCTCGACCCGGCGCTCTTCGACGTCACCACGCTGATCCACGACGGCTACGACGACGCCACCACCGCGGAGCTTCCGGTGATCGTGCGGCCCACGGCGAGCGCGCGAGTCGCGGCTCTCGGCGGCGTACGGCCGCTGCCGAGCATCGGCGCCGTCGCCGGGCACATCCCGAAGAAGGGAGCGGCCACCGCCAAGCTGGCCGCGAGCCCCCTCCTCGCCGGGGCCACGAAGGTCTGGCTCGACCGCAAGGTCGAGGCCACCGCGCTCGACACCTCGGGGCTCGGCACCACCGCGCTCGGTGCCACTGCACTCGCCAGCACCGCCCTCGGCGCCACCGCCCTCGGCACCACCGGGTTCGGCGCCACCGGGCTCGACCGCAACCTGAGCCAGGTCGCCGCGCCACAGGCCTGGAAATCCGGCTACACCGGCAAGGGCGCCCGCGTCGCCGTCCTCGACACCGGCGCCGACTTCACCCATCCGGACCTGGCCGGCCGGGTCGTCGACCGGGCCGACTTCACCGTCGACGGCGGCGACGCCGTGGACCACAAGGGCCACGGCACCCACGTCGCGGCGACCATCGCCGGCACCGGAGCCGCCTCTCACGGCGAGCGCCGCGGCGTCGCGCCGGACGCCCGCCTGCTCGTCGGCAAGGTCCTCGGCGACGACGGCTTCGGCACGGACTCGCAGATCATCGCCGGCATGGAGTGGGCCGCCTCCCGGGCCGACGTGGTCAACATGAGCCTCGGCGGCACGGATCCGAGCGACGGAACCGACCCGCTCTCGCTCGCCGTCGACGCACTGACCGAACAGACCGGCGCGCTGTTCGTCATCGCGGCGGGCAACACCGGCGGCGCGGTCACCTCACCCGGAGCCGCCGCGGGCGCGTTGACCGTCGGCGCCGTCGACGGCTCCGACCGGCTGGCGGACTTCTCCAGCCGCGGACCGCTGATGAACACGCGGGCGGCAAAGCCGGAACTGGTCGCGCCTGGCGTCGACATCGTCGCGGCCCGGGCCGCGGGCACCACGCTGGGCCCGCCCGTCGACGCGTACTACGTCTCCTCGTCCGGCACCTCGATGGCCACCCCGCACGTCGCGGGCGCCGCGGCGCTCCTCGCCCAGCGGCACCCCGAATGGAAGGCGGACCGGCTCAAGGCCGCGCTCGTCGGCGCCGCAGACCCACTGCCCGGCGCGGACCCGTACGCCGTCGGAGCGGGCCGGCTCAACGCGGCACGGGCGCTGTCCGGTCCGGTCAGCGACCAGCCGGTGGTCGCCCTCGGCACGTTCCGTCACCCCCAGTCGGGAACCGCCGAGGCGGAGCTCGGCTGGACCGGCGACCCGTCCCCGGCGGCCGTCACCCTCGACCTCGGCGTCACGGTCGCCGACCACGTCGGTAGGGCCGGGCCACGCGGCGCCGCGTCCTTGTCGGCGAACCGGGTGCGGCTCAGCCGCGGCATGCCCGGCGGCACGACCCTGCGGATCGCCCGCTCGGCGTTCACCGGCGAGCCCGGCCTGTACACCGCCACCGTCACCGCCCGCACCACTGGCGGGAAGCTCGTCGCGAGCACCCCGGTGACCTTCTACGTCGAGCCGCCCAGCTACGACCTGACCATCAACACAGTCGACATGCCGGACATGTCACCTACCGCGTCGGACTGGGTCAACGTGCTGGTGACCAACCTCGACGACCCGCTGATGTACGGGGGCGGCGCGTTCCTCTCCCCCGGGGAGACCGCCACGCTGCGCGTACCGGCCGGCCGGTACGCCGTGACCGGCGCCTACTCCGCGTACGACCCCGAGACCAGCGAGCAGTGGGGGACCTTCGTCGGCGACACCGACGTCACCGTCGGCGCCGACCGGACAATGAAGCTGGACCCCGCACAGGCCAAGCGGGTGACGGCGTCGGTCGACGGCGTCCCCACCAGGACCACCACTGCCGATTTCACCTACATGCAGACCTCGCGGGGCGGCCTGACCTGGTACGACGTCGTCTCCGGCTGGGGCGAGAAGGCGAGTCTGTCCATTGGGCAGTTGCGGCGCCCCGGGATCGGGAGCATCCGCGCCTACACGGCGTTCGGCCTGGAATCGCCGGAGAACACGGCCGCCCCGTACCATTACGACCTGATCCGGCAGTTCGGCGACGGCGTCCCCGCCGATCCGGCGTACCGGGTGACCAAGGCCGAGCAGGCCGGGCTCGCGCGGATCGACCAGCGGTTCAGCCAGATGGACTCGCCCGGGATGGTCACCTCGCTCCGGCGGTACGGGTACACCCCCGACGGGTGGTACCTGACCCAGAACCGCACCTACGACCTGCCGGCGGCTCGCACCGACTACGTCTCCCCCGGGTTCCTGTGGCAGGACGAGGGGATCTACGGCAGCCTCCTCGCCCAGGAGGGCGCGCGCAGCTACCCGCCCGGCAGCCGGCAGGCCAAGGTCTGGGCGCGGCAACCGCTGCACTCCGACTGGTACGACGACCCGGCCGGGGCGGAGTACGGCTGCGCCTCGCCGCCGGCCAGGACCCGTGGCAACCTGCACGTCGACCTGGTCATGCTCACCGACCGGCACCAGCGGGCCGACTGTCTCGCGGGCGGCACCATCGGGGTCACCCGCACGCTGTCGCTCCATCGGGACGGGAAACTCGTCGGCGAACAGGCCGCCACACGCGCCGACTTCGCCGTGCCGGAGAAGGCGGCGGACTACCGGCTGACCTTGGACGTCGCGACCGGCCTGGTGCTGCCGGTCTCCACCCGGGTCACCACCTCGTGGACGTTCCGTTCGGCCGGCCCGAGCGGCACGGGGAGCGTCCCGCTGCCCCTGCTGTCCGTCGACTACGCGCTGCCGCTGGACCCCGCCAACCACCCGACAGGCGCGCAGGCGGCGTTCAGCGTCAGGCAGGCGGCGGGTGTGCCGGCCCAGCGGATCACCTCGTTCCAGGTGTGGAGCTCGACCGACGACGGGGCCACCTGGCGCCCGGCCCGGGTCCACGCCGACGGGGACGTCTACCAGGCCGATCTGCCGGCGGCCGCGTCCGGGCAGGCGGTCTCACTGCGGGTGAAGGCCGCCGCCGGCGGTGGCAGCGGCATCGATCAGACGATCATCCGGGCGTACCGCGCCGGCTGACGTCTCACGGCGGCGCGGTCCGGCCCCGAGCCGGACCGCGCTCTCCCCGCCGAAACCGGTCTTCCTCTTCGAGCGAGGGGGCCGGTTTCTGGCGGCGTCCCCGGCTCTCGTCGACACTGCTCGCTGAGTGGTGACGACGGCTTCCTCCGGGCGTGCGCAGGTTCGCAGCCTCCGTCCAGAGATCTCGCCGTACGGCGCGTTCATGTGCTGACCCACCACGGTTCGCCAGACAGCGGAGTCCCGGACGCTCCGGCGGGCTAAGGTCTGCCTAACACTGCGGAGCAAAGGTGACCTGATGGCCGATGTCGTTGCCCAGCCAATGTCGGCAGAGGGGACCGTGCCCGGTCCGAAACCGATCCTCGACGGCAGGCGTCCGCTTCCAGCACATGTGGCGGTCTACCTCTTCGTCGCGGTGCCGCTGCTGGCGGTGCTGGTGGCCGTGCCGGTCGCCTGGGGATGGGGGCTCGGCTGGGTCGACGTCATCCTCGCCGCGTTCTTCTACACGGTGACGTGCCTCGGCGTGACGGTCGGCTTCCACCGCTATTTCACCCATGGCGCCTTCAAGTCCCGCCGCAGCCTCCGGGTCGCGCTGGCGGTGGTCGGCAGCATGGCGGTTCAGGGCCCGATCCTGCACTGGGTCGCCGACCACCGCCGTCACCACGCCTTCTCCGACAAGGAGGGCGACCCGCACTCACCATGGCTGTTCGGCACCTCTCCGGCAGCGTTGGCGCGCGGCTTCTGGCACGCCCACCTGGGCTGGGTACTCGACCGTGACCTGACCAACCAGCGGCGGTTCATCCCCGACCTGCTCTCCGACCGGGACATTCGCCTGGTCCACCGGCTGTTCGGTCCGTTGACCGCCGCCACGATGATCCTTCCGGCCGTCCTCGGTGGCCTGCTCACCTGGTCGTGGTGGGGGGCGGTGACCGCCTTCTTCTGGGCCGGCCTGGTCCGGATCGCGTTGCTCCACCACGTCACCTGGTCGGTCAACTCGATCTGCCACATGATCGGCGACCGGCCGTTCACCACGCGGGACAAGTCGGCGAACTTCTGGCCACTGGCGATCCTGAGCATGGGCGAGTCATGGCACAACCTGCACCACGCCGACCCGACGTGTGCCCGGCACGGTGTACGGCCCGGCCAGATCGACATTTCGGCCCGGCTCATCTGGATCTTCGAGAAGCTCGATCTCGTCCACGACGTGCGGTGGCCGACGCCGGCCCGGCTCGCCCGCCTCGAACGCGTGGAGCACGCGCGAGGCGCATGATCGGATATCGATCTTCAGGCTCGGCCGGCATCCCGGGCATGGGTGTGGCGGTGGGTGGCTGTCGCCGCCGTCCTGGTGCTGACGGGCTCGCCGGCGGTGGGACTGGGTGAACGCGCTTGCCCGGAAATCTTCGGGCGCGCCCGCACCTTAACAACTTGATCCCGAAGTTGAAGGAATGCCGTGTCCGTCCGTATGCGGTCTGCTTTGCTGAGCAGAGCTTGCGGGGCGGAGAGAACGCATGAGCAGATTGCGGTCCTGGGATGACGTCCGCGCCGGATGGGACCGGGCGGTCGACGCTGTGGTACAGCAACCGCCCGACTCGGTGACCGTCCGCTCCGCGCCCCTCATGTCCCGGCTGCGTGCGCCTGACGCGGCCGTGATGCTGGCGGGCGCGGGCGGATCCGGAAAGTCCTGCATGGTCAAGGCGCTGACCCGCCATGACCCGAGCGGCGCCGACCCGCCCAGGCGCAGCGAGGAGGCCGAGTTGCATCGGCTGGACGTCACCACGCCCCGGGGCACCCGGAGGATCCATCTGCACGTCCCGCCCGGCCAGGCCAGCTACGAGCGGGACGTCGAACTGGACCGGCTGCTCAGCGACGGGTTCTACCCGTCCGGGGTCGTCTACACGGTCGCCTTCGGCTACGACAGGTTCTGGGAGAAGGAGGCGATCGAATTCGCCGCCCAGACCCGGGAGGCGGGCGGCCGGATAGACCTCGCCGCGTTGCGCCGCCGCAAGTTGGGCGACGAGAACCGGACGTTCGCCCGCGTCTGCCGGCTGCTCGGCAACGCGTGGCACCGGTCGGACGGGCCGGTCTGGCTGATCCTGGCGGTGACCAAGACCGACCTGTACTGGGACCGGATCGGCGAAGCCCGCGACCACTACATTCCCGGCGGCGCCGAGTCCTCCGACGCGGACATCGCCAAGTTGTCGCACCAGTTCACCGACATACTCGAGGCGCTGACCAGCCAGGTCGGGAAGCAGAAGTTGCGGGTCGACGTCGTTCCCTTCTCCTGCATGCTGGAGAACTACGCCTTCGGAACCGAGCTGACCGCGCGGCCGAAGATGGACCAGGCGGATTCCCGGTCGCTGTCCCGCCACTTCCTGTCCGTGCTGGGTGAGCGGCTGTGACCGGCGGAGGGCGGGCGCCCGGACCGGGCACAGAGGCGTTCATACGCGACCTGGAATGGCTGGAGAGCCTGCGCGCTCAAATCGACACGCACACGTTCCGGCACGACGTCGCGAAATTCCTGTCCTGGATACCCCTGCTGCTGGCGATCGCCGTCCTCGGCGGGCTGGGCCTGTACATCTCCGGCGACGCGACCGTCGCGGCTCACGGCCAGACGGTCTTCGCCTGGCTCCTGACTGTCGTGGCGTTCGCGTGCGCCTGGGCCCTGGCCGCGTGGCGCTGGCTGCTGCGCCCGGCGCGGCGGCGGCTGGACCGAGACCGGCGGCGGTTCGCGGAGGCCACGGAGATGCTCCGGCCCCGAATCGGGGCACTGGTGGAGACCGAGCGGTGGAGCCGGGAGATGGCGCAGATGGTGGAGATGCGCTTCGGCCGGCTTCCCCTGGACCGGTGAGCGGCCCAATGGCGCAACGCTCCTTCTGGGAGGCGACCGGGCGGTCCGCCGATCTTCTCCAGGTGATCTCAGTACTCCTCGGGCTGGGGAACGCCGTGGTCTCAGTGCTGCTCACGGCGGGTGGCACCGGCCCAGACGCCGTCGCGGTCACCACCACCGGTGCGATGCTGGTCACAGGAATCGTGCTTCTGTGGGCAGGGGTGCAGTCGCGGCTCGACAGTTACCGGGCATTCGCCCCCGATCGGGGCAGGCGTGCCACAATCTGCCTGCGACTCGGGACGCTCCTGCTCCTCCTGGCGCTGTTGGCCGCGGGCATCCTGGCGTGGGGCGCGCACCGGGAACCCGGCCGAGCCACACCCGTCACCTCGACGAGCGGCCAGACACGATGACGCTCAGATCGTCGCTGAGCCTTTGCTCGTCGAGCGCGGCGAACCTGGGCACCGCATACCGAGGCGATCCCACTCCTCATTCGTCGTCGTCATAGTCGGCGCGTGGCTGGACGACCTCGGGCCCGCCGGTGTGCGGTTCCGGCACGTAGCCCTCCGGAGGAGTCGGCACGGCGGCGACGTGATCGGCATGCCCCCTTCGGCCGCATCCCCCAGAACACGGGATCGGTACCGGTCTCATCGTCGACCAGGACGAACGAGCGTCCGGCCGCCCAGTCGACAGCCACCCCGTTCCACCGTTCTACGCCTGCCTATTCTGATCGAGTAGGGCATCGAGATGGGAGCACTTGTGGAATACGCGCGTCTGGGCACCTCCGGGCTCGAGGTCTCGAAGGTGGTGCTGGGGTGCATGAGCTTCGGCGACCCGAATCGGGGCACCCATGCCTGGTCGCTCGACCTCGACCAGGCCAGGCCGCTCATCCGGCAGGCGGTCGAGGCCGGCATCACCACCTTCGACACCGCCAACGTCTACTCGGCCGGAACCAGCGAGGAGATCACCGGGAGGCTCGTGGGCGAGTTCGCCAAGCGCGACGAGGTGGTCATCGCCACGAAGGTCCACGGCCGGATGGGTCCCGGGCCGAACGGAGGCGGCCTGTCGCGCGCCGCGATCCTCACCCAGGCCGATGAGAGCCTGCGGCGGCTGAACACGGACTACATCGACCTCTACCAGATCCACCGGCACGACCCGAACGTGCCGATCGAGGAGACGATGGAGGCGCTCCACGATCTCGTCCGGGCGGGAAAGGTCCGCTACATCGGCGCCTCGTCCATGTGGGCCTGGCAGTTCGCCCAGGCGCAGTACACCGCCGATCTCAACGGCTGGACCCGCTTCGTGTCGATGCAGGACCAGTACAACCTGCTCATGCGGGAGGAGGAGCGGGAGATGCTTCCGTTCTGCCTCGACCAGGGCGTCGGGGTGCTGCCGTGGAGCCCGCTGGCGCGCGGGCGCCTCACCCGCGACTGGGACGCCACCACCCGGCGGAGCGAGACCGACGCGTTCGGCAGCAGGCTCTACCAGCAGGCGGAGGAGTCCGACCGGAGGATCGCCGAGACCGTCGGCGCAATCGCCGCGGAGCGGGGAGTCACCCGCGCCCAGGTCGCCCTCGCCTGGCTGCACCATCAGCCGGCGGTCACCGCGCCGATCGTCGGCGTGACGAAGATCGAGCATCTCACCGACGCGATCGCCTCGGTCGACCTGCGGCTCGACGCCGGCGAACTCGAGCGGCTCGGGGAGCACTACGTGCCCCACGCGCCGGAGGGCTTCTGACGGTCCGGGACGACGGGTGTGGGCGCGCGCTCACCCGAGCCTCCGCACGTCCGGTACGGCGAGCACGGCCAGGCCGGTGGTGATCTGCCAGATCGCCCCGAATCCCAGCACGGCCGTGGTCCCGGCCAGGGCGGCCACCGGACCGGCCAGGGCCAGGCCGAGCGGCCCGAGGGCGAACGCCCCCACGGTGGTGAGGGAGGTGATCCGGGCCATGACCTCGGCCGGCACGTGCCGCTGGTTGGTGGTCGCGTAGAGCATCCCGCAGACCGCCGAGCCGATCCCGGCCACGAACGCGGCCCCGGCCACGGGCAGCACCGGGAGGCCCGCGGCGATGGCGCCCGAGGGTAGGGCCCAGCCCGCCGTGGCGACCGTCGCGACGACGAGCGGCCGGCGCGGGGTGCGGCCGCCCAGCGACGCCAGGCCGCCCACGACCGCGCCCGAGCCGTAGAACGCCATGATCACCCCCCAGTCGCGGGCACCGCCGAGACGCTCGTGCGCCACGACCGGTCCGAGCACGAGGAACGGCGCCCATACGAGCAGGTTGAACAGCGTGAACTGCAACGTCGTCACCCACAGCCAGGTCCTCGACCGGAACTGCGCCCAGCCTTCGAGCAACGCCGCGGCCCCTCCCCCGGGGCCCGCCGCCCGCGAGGGTCGCTCCTGGACGCGCAGGGTGAGGAGAGCCACGGCGCTGACCACATACGTGAGCGCGTCGACCGCGACGACCACGCCGGAGCCGGCCGTCGCCACGGCGAGCCCGGCGAGCGCCGGCCCCGCGACGGACGCCAGTGACCCGGCCATACCGGCCAGCGCGTTGGCGTCACGCAGCTTGTCTTCGTACGGCTCGCCCGAGGCCGCGATCTCCGGGATGAGCGCACCCCGCGCGGGGGCGTAGAACGACTCGCCCGCTCCCCACATCGCAAGCAGCACCACGAACGTCCAGACGGCGGGCCGTCCTGTCAGCAGCAAGACGGCCAGCACGGCCTGCACGGCGCAGCGCAGCACGTCGGAGACGACCATGACCCGGCGGGGCCCGAACCGGTCGGCGACCGCGCCGCCCACGAGCATCAGGACCACCATGGGGACGATCCGCGCCGCCATCACGAAGCCGAGGTCGGCCTCGATCCCTCCTCCGTCGAGCACGGCGAAGGTCACCGCGACCGTCGCCATCGACGAGCCCAGCAACGACGCCGACTCCCCGATGAAGAACAGCCTCAGGTCGTGATGCGCCAGTGCGGCCGGCAGCCGTGTCCTCGCCATGCCTCCTCACCCTGCGGGGTCACGGGCGATCCTTCAAGATTGCGGCTCAACAAGGTTGAGTCCCTTTACTGCATAGGGCCGAGAACGGCCGGGCAGCCGCTTGGAGCTGCCGGGTTAGACTCCCCATGCGCACTCCCGATCCGGTCATTTACTGCGGAAAGAGCCACGCATGACGTCGCCCCCGGCTCCCGTCGAATACGCGGTGGCGGTCGAGCACTACCTCGCGGCCCTACGCCTGAGCGAGGCGTCCCGCCGCGTCTATCGCATCGCCCTGGCCACGTGGGCGTGGGCGCTCGTCGCGAGGACGCCGCCGGACGGGAAGGGACGCCGGGGCGCCGCCGCGCCGATCGTGCCGATGGCCCTGCTCGACGCCTCCGGCGCCGCGGAGCGGCTGGAGGACGCCCTCGCACGGCGGGCCGCAACGGCCGACCCGCGCACCGTCAGCAGGGAGTTGTCCATCCTCCGCGGGGCGATCTCCTGGTGGCGGATGCGGGGCTGGATCGACGCGGACCCGCTTGACGGGCTACGCCCGCCCGCCACGCCGTCGTCCGCGCCCTCCACGCTGACGCCGGGGCAGGTGACGGAGGTCTTCGCCCTCCCCGCGCCGCTCCGCGAGCAGACCTGCTGGCGCCTGCTGTACGAGACGACGGCCCCCATCGAGCGTGTGCTCGCGCTGAACGCCGACGACCTCGACCTGATCAGACGACGGGTGCGCGGAGAGCCGGGCATCCGCTGGCGAGCCGGTTCGGGCCGCCTGCTGCCCCTGCTGCTGGCCGGCCGTACGACGGGGCCAGTGTTCCTGGCGAGCCGGCGGGCGGCGGCGAGCACGGCGGCCCGCGACCGCTGCCCCGTCACCGGGCGGGGGCGGCTGTCCTACCGCCAGGCGGCCGAGCTCTTCGCGGCGGCCACCAGGCATCTCGACCCGGCGGGACGCGGCTGGACCCTGCGGCGGCTCAGGGCGGCCGGCGCGTCGGCGTAGACGCGCGCTCAGGTCGGCCCCGGCGCGGCCGGCCGCCGCCGCGACCCGGGGAGTTCGAACAACCACGTCGCGCGCGCCGCCAGGAGCCCGCGGTGGATCGCCAGGCTCAGGCCGATCACCACGGTGGTCAGCAGAATCGGGTAACCCGCCACCGCGAGTGCCTGGCCGTCGCCGCCCAGCCTGGACATCGGGCCCACGAGAAACCGGTGCAGCAGGGCGAGCAGCGGCATGTGGATGACATAGATCGGCAGCGTTCGGCGTCCAAGGGCGGCGAGCGCGTCACCCACCTGCCGCCACCTGCTCACTCGCTCGGCGGCGGTGACGCCGAAGGCCACCGCCGCGATGGACACCACCGGCCACACCCCCACCCAGTGCTGGGCGCCGGCCACGGCCATGATCGCCAGCGCCGCGGCGTACACGACGAAGGTCAGAGCCAGGCGGCGGTTCGTGGCGGTCGCCGCCCACCGTTCGACATAGGGCTTGAAGTACAGACCGCCGAGGAAGAACACCAGGTTCTGGTAGAAGCCACCGCGGTCGCCCGGGGTGGCGAGCACGCCGGCGGCCGTGATGACGGACAGGGCCGCGGCGGCGGCGAGGATCACCGGCCGCGGCGCCCGTCGTACGGCCTTGGCGAACGCGAAATAGAGCGCGAGGGCGTACAGGTACCAGAGGTTGGACGGGGTGATGGTGAGCTGTTCCACCAGCCCGAGCACGGAATCGGCGTGGGCGGTGGGGAAGTTCGGGACCGCGGCCAGGATCGCGGTGTGGATGAGCAGCCAGACGGCGTATAAGTACAGGAATTTGGCGATCCGGGACCTGCCCAGCACCCGCCACGGACGGTTTACGGCGTTCGCCGCGAAGACCCCTGAGATGGTGAAGAACAGCGGCATCCGGAGCGGCAGGAGTTGCTCGCCCAGCGTTCCCCAGGCACTGGGGACGGGCAGGCCGACATGCCAGCTGATCTGCAGATAGTCCTTGACGATGACGTGCCACAACACCACGAGGATGATGCACGCGCCCTTGGCGACGTCCGCCCACTGCGCCCGTCGCCTGGGCGCATCGGCGCCGGGCGCGGTCCGGGCGTTCCCGGCGTGAATCCGAACGGTCGTCACGATTCTCCTTGGCCATGCGTGAGTAAGGGCGCGCTCGCGCCCCGGACGGCTGATTCGGTTTCCGGCCGGGTTCACCGCTTCAGGCGGTGCACGGACCCCTCAGGGCCAGGGCAGGCGGGGGCGGGACGCTCTGCTGGAGCGGACCGGAGCGAGCCTCCGGAAGACGGCCGTCGGCTCTGGAGAAGCCTCGCCGCCGGGCCCGGGGCGGCACATCGGCCCCAGGGCAGGGATCTTCACGGCACCGGCTCTGCCTTTCGGCCGATATCGGCACCCCTGCGCTCTGACTACGCTGGTCGCGATGACGACGCCGCAGATCCGACACTGGGGGTTCCGCCTGGGCCAGCTGGCCGGGCTCACGGTGATGGCGGTGCTCGGGATCATCGACCTCCGCTTCGGCATGCTCCACCTCTACGGCGACGGCGCCCTTGTGTTGTCCCTGGTACGGGTGGGGCTGGCGGTGGCCACCGTGAGGGTCTGGCTGCCCGCGCACCCGCCGAGCTCCCGGCGCCTGCCGACGCTGGCTCTGCTGCTCGCCGCGGTGTCGATCGTCGTCACCGGCGCCACGCTGGCCGCCGGGTTGGCCGCGACGGGCGTATGGGGCTTCGCCGAGACCTGCGGCCTGCTCGCGAGCCTCTACGTGGTGGCACGCCGGGGAGCGCCCCGGTCGGCGGTGGCCGCGGTTCTGGCCCTCGGGCTGGCCCTCATCCTGCTGCCGTTGCGCGGTGTCACCGACGACGCGTACGTCATAGCCGCGCTCCTCCTCACCCTCGGCGCGGCCGGCGCGACCGCCGGTGGGGCCTACATGCGGTTCCTGGACCGCGGACGGGAGCAGGCTCTCGCCACGGTCCGGGCCGAGCAGCGCGCCGAGTTCGCCCGGGAACTGCACGACTTCATCGCCCACCACGTCACGGGGATCGTGGTCCAGGCACAGGGCGCGCGGTTCATCGCCGAGCAGGATCCTCAGCGGGTGATCCTCGCCCTGGAACAGATCGAGCAGGCCGGTGCGGAGACGATGAACTCGATGCGTCGGATGGTGGGCGTGCTGCGCGACCCGGACGCCGGACCGGACGCGCCGTTGACGCCGCTGGCCGGGCTGACGGATCTCGACCCGTTGCTGGCGGGCTTCAACGGTTCGGGTGCGCCGGTGACCCGGCTGCACGTCGACGGAGAGCTGGACGGGATCCCCGTCGAGGTCTCCACCACGGCCTATCGGGTGGTGATGGAGGCGTTGACGAACACCCGCCGGCACGCGGCAGGCGCCCGGTCGGTGGACGTGCAGGTCTTCCGCGGCCCGGAGTGGCTCTTCGTCCGGGTGACCGACGACGGCGTCACCCCGCGCGCCGTCGCGCCCCGGGGACAACACCGGTACGGTCTCATGGGCCTCACCGAGCGGGTCCGTGCCCTCGGAGGGCGGTTCTCCGCCGGGCCCGGTGCCGTCGGCGGCTGGGTGGTCGACGCGGCGCTGCCGCTCAATCAGGAGGCGGCGCGGTGATTCGGGTGATGGTCGCCGACGATCAGGCCATGGTCCGTACCGGGTTCGGCATGATCATCGACAGCCAGCCGGACATGGAGGTGGTCGGCGAGGCGGCGGACGGCGTGGCCGCGGTCGACCTGGCCCGGCGGCTCCGGCCCGATGTGGCGCTGCTGGACATCCGGATGCCCAGGATGGACGGCCTGGAGGCGCTCCGGCTGCTGGCGGGCAAAGGCGTCGCCGACCCGATCAAGGTGGTCGTGGTGACCACCTTCGATCTCGACGAATACGTGCACACGGCGCTGAGCACCGGCGCGTGCGGGTTCCTGCTCAAGGACTCGGGGCCGGCGTTGCTGGTGGAGGCGGTCCGCGCGGCGGTGTCGGGCGACGCCCTGATCAGCCCTTCGATCACGGTGCGGCTGCTGGAGCACCTCAGTCCCCCGGCCCCGGCGCGCGACGACGCGGGCCTGTCGCCGCGGGAGCTCGACGTGGTGAGGCTGGCCGCCCGCGGCCTGACCAACGCGGAGATCGCCGAGCGCCTGTTCATCGCCGTCGGCACCGTCAAGACGCATCTGGGCAGCGTGCACATGAAACTCGGCGCCCGCAACCGGGTGGAGATCGCGGCGTGGGCGTGGGAACGCCGCCTGGTCGATTGAGGCGCCGGCGTACGTTCCGGTCGCCCGCGACGCGAACCCGGCAGACGGAAGCGGGCGGAACTCCCGATCGCCCGGGAGTTCCCTCGCCTCTCACCTGTCAGGTTTGATTCGTTCCCTTGCGGTCTTTCAGCGACTTCGGCGGGGTGGTCCGCGAGTCCAGCCAGGCGTCGATGAACGCGGTGAAGTCCTTGCCGGTCTGCTCGTTGACGAAGGCGGTGAAGGACTTCCGGGTCTGCTGGGTGTTCCGGTGGTCCTGCGCCCAGGCGTGGGCGAGCGCGAAGAACTTCTTGTCGCCGATCGTGCTCTGCAGCTGGCGGAGCATCGCCGCCCCGCAGATGTAGACGTTGCTCATGGCGAACTCCGACGGCCTGGGGTGACCGGGCGGGCCGTACTTCTTGCGCAGGGCCGCGTCGGCCTGCCGGAACCAGGCGTCGAAGTCGGCGTTCGTCAGGTGGGCCGTTTCCTTCTCGTAGACCAACTGGGCGTACTGTGCCCAGCCCTCGTTGAGCCACAGGTCCTGCCAATTGGTCGGTGTGACGGCGTCGCCGAACCACTGGTGGGCGTACTCGTGCACGACGTCCAGCTCGAACTGGTCCGCGCCGAAAGAGAACACGGCGGACCCCAGGGTGACCATCTGCTGGGTCTCCATCCCCGAGTCGGAGTCCACCATGACGACGCCGCCGCTGGGGAAGGGATAGGGGCCGAACTTCTTCTCCAGCCAGGTCAGGTACTTCGGGGACTTCTTCAAGACGGGGAGGGCACGCTTGTCGGTCGGCCGGTACCAGTAGGTCAGCGGCAGCCCGTGCGGGCCCTTCGCGGTGACCTTCTTGTACTTCCCGACGGCGAGCGTCGTCAGGTAGGACGCCACGGGGTCGGTGCTCTGGTAGCGGAAGGTGTTTCCGTCCTGCCCCTTGGGGGTGCCGCTCGCGATGCCGGACCAGCCCTTCGGCACCGTCACGGCGATGTCGTAGAGCGCCTCGTCCGACGGCTGGTCGTTCGCCGGATACCAGGTGAGAGCCCCGTACGGCTCCTGCATCGTCCACAGGCCGCCGTCCTTGTCGACGGTGAGCCCGAGCGGATGGGTGTCACCGCGCTTCGACGGCATCGGGACGGTCTTCGGCTTGCCGTGATAGGCCACGACGAGAGTGAACGGCTTGTCCGCGGTGACGGGGGTGGCGACGGTGAGCTTCTCCTTGGTCACCTCGCCGGTCGCGGAGGCGCCGTCGACCGTCAGCGAGTCGATGTCGTAGGGCTCGAAGTCGAGGCTGAACGACTCGGCGTCCTTCGTCGGCCGGACCTGCAGGGTCGCCGTGCCGGTCAACACGCGCTTGGACGGCGACCAGTCGAGCGCCAGGTCGTAGTGGAGCACGTCGAGGGCGTCGGTCCCCCGCTTCGGGTAGATCGGGTCGGCGACGGGCGTCGAGCGCCCGGCCTGCCAGGCCGCGTACGCGTCCTCGGCCGGGGTCGGCGACGCGGCGGCGGGTCCTGTCGCGGGCACGGTGGCGGCGGATTGAGGGACTCGAGAGGGCTCCGCCGTGCAGCCGGTTATCAGTAATGCCGGCACGAGCGCGACGTAAAGGATGGGGCGATTCACGGACGAAACCGTATAGGCAACTATAAAAGTTTGATACGCGTTAAATGTCCGAGCAGGAAATGCCCCCCCAAGAAGTACGCCGCACCTGCGCCCCCTGACCGGGCACCGAAGCCCGCCTTGTACGGCGGATCCTCACCAGGGCGCGGGCGGCCGGCATACGCCGCGGGAAATCGCCTCAACGCGCTCGCCATCCCCGCAGTTCAGGCCCATCCGCAAAAGTGAGCCGCCTCACCCGCCCCCCGCGTGGCGATTTCGCCCTTTCTGGGGCTAATGTCGGAATTAGACATACCCGGGGGAATCGAGCAAAGGGAGGGATCGATGAGTTTGAACAAGATCTTCCCGACGAACCTCAGCATGTCCGAGGACAGCTGGGGCTGTTGCAGGCGACGCAGGCGCAGGCGCTTCCGTCGCTGGCGCCGCTGGCGTAGGCGCTGGTGGTGGTGACCACATCTGGAGGACCAGAGCGGAGCCGGCGGGTCACCCGTCGGCTCCCCTCCTTCATGGGCTTCGCGACGGGCGCGGCGCAGGACGCCCCCTCGGTGGCGCCCATCGTCTCCATCCGGAAGAGCTTCCGGCGGTTCTGGCCCTACACCCGGGGGCTGCGCTGGCTGCTCGTCGTAGGTGTCCTCATGGCGATCCTGGCCACCGTCTGCGAGATCATCGCGATCCGGCTGTTCGGGCTCATCACGGACGAGGTCCTCAGCACCCAGGACCTGACCGCCTTCTGGGCACCCGCGTTCGCCTGGATCGGTCTTGCCGCGGTCGCGGCCGTGGCCTCCTTCGTCAGCGCGTTCAGCGCGGCCGTGGGCGGGGAGCGCTTCCTGCTGCGCCTGCGCGACAACGTGTTCGACCATCTCCAGACGCTGACCCCCGACTTCTTCGAGAACCGCAGGCTGGGCGATCTGATGGCCCGGCTGACCGACGACATCGAGGCCATCGAGGAACTCGTGGGCTCCGGACTGATCCGGCTGATCACCGCGGTGATCAGCGCGGTCCTGTTCGCCACGGCCGCCTTCTTCATCAGATGGGACCTCGCCCTGGTGACCTTCACGATGGTCCCGGCGTTCCTCCTGGTGTCCAAGGCCTTCGCATCGCGCTTCAGGCGGGCGGCGGCGCGTGAGCGCTTCAGCAACGGGGTCATGAACAGCGCCATCGAGGAGGCCCTGTCGAACCAGCCGGTCGTCCAGGCCTACAACCGCCAGGCCGCCGAGTCGGGGCGGCTGCACGAGGCGGGCCGCGGCTGGATGGCCGCCAACATCTCGCAGGCCCGGCTGTCCGCCCTGTACGGCCCCGCCGTACAGGTCATCGAGACCGTCTGCCTGCTCGTGATCATCGGGTTCGGGGCGTGGGAGATCGCGGCGGGCCGGCTCACCCTCGGCGGGCTGCTGGCGTTCGCCGCCTATCTGGCCTATCTGTATCCGGCGGTCCAGGGGCTCGGGGAGATCGCGCTCACCGTCTCGGAGGCCGGCGCGGGCTCGGACCGCATCATGGAGGTGCTTCGCGCCCGCCCCGCCGTCACCGACCGGCCCGCCGCCCTCGCCCCGAGCTCTTCGAGCCTCGGCCACATCGAGTTCCTCGACGTCGGCTTCACCTATCCCCGCCGGTCCCGGCCGACGCTGAGCGGCCTGTCGTTCAGCGCGCTGCCCGGGGAGCTCGTCGTGTGCACGGGGCCGAGCGGCGCGGGCAAGTCGACCGTGGCCAAGCTGCTCCTGCGGTTCTACGACCCCACCAGGGGACGGATCCTGCTCGACGGGACGGACCTGCGTGACCTGCCGCGCGACGTCCTGCGCGACCGCGTCACCCTCCTCCAGCAGGAGAACCTCGTCTTCTCCGGGACGGTGCGCGACAACATCGCCTACGGCCGCCCGGATTCGACCCAGGCCGAGATCGTGGAGGCCGCGGTCACGGCCGGCGCGCACGACTTCATCCGCGGGCTCCCCCAGGGCTACAACACGCCCATCGGCCAGCGGGGACGTCTGCTGTCCGGCGGCCAGCGGCAGCGGATCGCCATCGCCCGGGCGATCCTGCGGGACACACCGGTGCTGGTCCTGGACGAGCCGATGACCGGACTCGACGAGCCCACGGCGGCGCGGATCATGGAACCGCTCCGCAGGCTGATGTCCGGGCGCACCACCATCCTCATCACCCATGACCTGCGCCTCGTGCCGGAGGCGGCCGAGAAGGTGGTGCTCGAAGCCGTCCGGGACTCCGGGCGGATCCGGCTCCGGCTGTCCCGGTCGCGCGGCACGTCACTGCGCAGCGCGTGACGTGCCGCACGGTCCGCTGACGGCGGACCGGGCGCCCGTGTGCGCGGATGCGGCCCGAATGGCGACTTTTCCTCGATTCGATGTATCAGCCGGTCTTCCCGCCCCCTCTGGATAGGTCAGAGGAACTCAGCAGATGGAGGCTGGATCATGACCGACAAGCCAACGCCCCGCCCCGCCAGGACGGCAGCCGGCAAGCAGGCCGAGCCCACGGGCGCCGAAGCCGCGGAAGCGGCCCTGGCCGTACCCGGCGCGGAAGCCGTTCCCGGCGACGTCTCCGCGACCATGGAGGCCATCCGCGAGATGGGCGTGGCGACGGCCAGGGCGGAACCGCTCACCGTCGGCGAGACGGCGGCGGACTCGAACGTGGCCGACGAGATGACCGGGAACGGCGTCGCGTTCGGCGAGCTCGTGAAGAGCGTCGGGCTGGCCGTGGCCGCCGCGCAGTCGGAGCTGGACAAGAACCTCAGGGAGACGGCGAAGGCGCTCTCCGAGACGCAGATCGACGTCATCGCGGTCTTCGAGCAGCAGATCAAGGACGACGACGGCACGATGGACAAGGGCGAGGTCCACATGCAGAAACTGCCCTTGATCAACTACCTGATGCCGACCGCCTACCAGTGGAGGCGGGTCTACCTCGAGGCCGACGCCAACGTGCAGGAGTTCAACTCCCGCAGCGGCTTCAACGTCCAGCAGCGCGCGTTCTCCGCGGGCGCGAGCGTCAGAGGCGGATTCGGAATCTTCGGCGGCGGAATGAGCGCGTCCGCGAGCACCTCCTACAGCAACACCGCCACCGGTGTCGACGCGTCCCTCAGCCAGGACCTCGCCGCGGGCAAGCTGCACATGGAGGCGACCCTCGAGCCCCGCTCCGACGTGCAACTCCCCCAGCCGTTCGTGCTGCAGAAGGGGCCCAGGCTCGAACTCCAGGTCGGCGCGCGGACCGACGTCCACCAGGACAACGACGAGACCAAGCCGGTGACCGCCCACAAGGTCGCGATCACCGCCGTGCTCAAGAAGACCGACGGCAGCCCGAACGACGACAAGAACCTGTCGATCACCATCAGCGAGCCCACGCTCAACTTCACCAGCCCGGGCAAGACGAACGCCCAGGGTGAGATGTCGATCGACATCAGCAGGAAGGTGGCGGCGCCCGACCAGGACCAGCCGGTACAGGCCCTGGTCAGGGTCAGCTTCGGCCTGGTCAGCCAGTCCGCGGCCATCTCGGTCTGAGGGGACGGGGATGGCCGGGCTCACCGACTTCCACGGTTACCAGGACAGCGTCACCTGGCGCCTGGTCCCCGCCGGCGTGGAGATCAGCGGCACCGGCGTCGAACGGACGCAGGGCAGCCCGCGCACGGTCACCCGGGTCTGGGACGCGTACTCCCGGCAGATCAACATCGCGGCCAGGACGTACCGGGTCCCGGCCGAGCTGATCATCGCGACCATCTGCACCGAGTCCGGCGGCAACGCCGACGCGGTCAGGGAGGAGCCCGGCTACACCTCCGACGAGGCCACTCCGCACCGGGTCAGCGCCGGGCTCACGCAGACGCTCATCTCCACCGCCCGCGAGACGCTCCAGCTCAGCCTCGACCGCGCGTGGCTGCTCGTGCCGGGCAACTCGATCACGGCGGGGACGGCGTACATCGCGAAGCAGGCCCGCGAGACCTCGCTCGACCCGCCGCTGGTGGCGGCCGCCTACAACGCGGGGCGGCTGCACTACCAGGGAGGCACCGGCAACCGATGGAAGCTGCGGCAGTACCCGATCGGCACGGGGGCGCACGTCGACCGCTTCGTCCGTTTCCTCAACGACGCGGTCGCCGTCCTCCGCGAGCATCCCACCAAGCCGGCGGTAGGCCTGGACGTGCTGCTCGGCGGCTCGTCCCCCTCCCCGCCTCCGAGAGCGGTCGCCGCCCCGCAGCCGACCGTCCGCTGGGCGGAGTCCGCGAGCAGGGAGGCGGTCCCGCCTTACGCGCTCGGGGTGCTGACCGACGTGCTGCGCGCGGCCGGGCTGTCCGACGCGCTGGTCACCAGCACCCAGCGCTCACCCCGGGACCAGGCGCGGGTGATGTACGACAACTGCGAGCGGTACGGCCCGGCGGCGCAGAAGAAGCTCTACGGCTCGTACGGCGACCAGGTCATCGACGTGTACGTCTCGTCGAAGGCCGCCGGCCGGGATCCTGCCGCGATCAAGGCCGACATGGAAGGCAAGATCGTCGCCATCGGGGCGCAGAACGTGTCGCGGCACACGGCGGATCCGCGGGTGCTCACGGTCATCGACGTCGCCCCCAGCTCGGTGCGCGACCAGGCCGCCTTCGAACGCGCGGTCAAAGCCGAGGGCCGGGTCAGGCGCTTCCTGCAACCTCCGACCGACCCCGCGTACCACCTCGAGATCCCGGTCCCGAGGTGACGGCATGGAAGTCGCGCTGACCGATCTGCTCGCGGCCACGGGCGACGGGCTCGTGGACGCGCAACTCGCGCTCGACGAGCGCGGACTGGACAGCCTGGACGCCTTCGGGGAGACCGGGATCACGCCCACCGTGCTGACGTGGTCGGCCGTCCGTCTCAGGATCCCGGTCGCGATGCGGCTGCTCCCGAAGCGCGAACCGGGTCAGGCCACGGCCTCGCTGGTCGGCCTGCCGTCCGGCGCCGGCGGCCACCTGATCGTGGGCGTGCGGTACCTGCCCGCCGAACAGGGAGAGGGAGACGGATGAAGGGCACGTTGCTGAACCGGGGCGACCGGGCCGGGGTCGCCGACGCCACGGTGAGCGCCTGGGAGGTCGGCGACCGCCCGGGCCGTCACCTACCGGTGGCGGCCGCCCAGACCGACGCGGACGGCCGGTTCGCGCTCGACGTTCCCGCGTCGCGCGGGGACGTCGTGCTGCGGGTGCACCACGGCAAGGGGGCAGCCGACCTCGACCCGAGGGCGCTCGTCGCCGTCGTCCAGGTCCCGGTCGAGGACAGGCGGGGCGGGCAGCCCGTCATCTGGCTTGACGACCGGGACGGCCGGTCACGGCCGCTCTTCGGGCGGGCCCTGATCGGCGAGGACCCGGCCCCGGAGCGTCTGACCGTCACGGCGTCCACACTCGCCGGCGTACGGCAGAAGGCCGCGACCGGACGGGGAGGATGGTTCGCCCTGCGGCTCTCCGACCCGGGCGTCCCCACCGAGCTGCGGCTCTCCTTGGAGGGCGACCGGCCCCTCGTCGGCTCCTGGTCCGTCACCGAGAAGGACTCCGAAGCGGACGTCGTCTTCTCCCCGCCCGGGAACTTCGAGGTCACGGGGAAGGTGGCGCGGAAGGCCGACGGATCGGGACTGGGCGGCCTGCGGGTCGAGTTGCTGGACCGGTCGGGCCAGTGGGCCAACCCGGTCGGCGACGCCACGACCGGCGATTCCGGCGACTTCACGCTCGGCTTCGCCCAGGTGCTCGACACCCCGCCGGTGCCGACCTTCGCCGTCTGGTCGCGGGACGAGCGGGTCGCGACCGTCGACTGGCCCGCCGCATGGGCGGACCTCCGGCTGCGCGACGTCCGCCTGGTGCTGGACGTGCCGCCTGACCGGCCGCCCGCCTACCGGCTCGGCGGCCAGGCCCTGGACCGCGCCGCCCGCACCCCCGTGCCAGGTCTGCTGGTCGAGGTGTACGGCGTCGGCTTCGACGTGCTGCTGAAGCAGACCTCCACCGACGGCGACGGGCGGTTCTCCGTGAGCGTGCCGCCCTCCCCCGACGGAGGCCGGCCGGATCTCGGGCTGCGTCTCTATCGGGACGGTGTCCGCGTGGGCGAGCAGCGGGTCACCACCGCGGCGTGGCACGCGGACGCCGCCTCGGTGTTCTGCGAGGTGGACCTGCCCCCTGCTGCGCCGGCCGTCTTCCGCGTCGCCGGGCGGCTGGTCGACCAGGTCACCCGGTCCGGGGTGGCCGGGCTGCGCGTCGAGGCGTGGGACAAGGTCCCCAGACCGGGCGGCCTGCTCGGCGCCGCCACGTACACCGCTCAGGACGGCACCTTCGACCTGGCTCTGCCCGCCGACGTCCCTCCCGCCCTGTTCTTCCGGCTCTACGCGGCGGACGCCCTCGTGGCCACCCTCGACGACGAGGTCGGCTGGGACGCCGCCGGCACCGGCACGGTGCTCCTGGAGATCGCCGGCGTTCCCCGTCCCGACGGAGAGGTCGTCCTGCACGAGCTCGGCGAGACCATCGCCACCGCCGTCAACCGGATGCAGAGCGAGCTCGCCCGGTATCCGAGCACGGTGGGCGCGTACGTGGTGGACGAGCTCGACCTCAGCGTTCCGGTCGCGGTGCAGCTCGACCGGCTCGGCCAGGTGCGGGCGAAGGTCGTCGACCGGGCGCCCGTCGACGAGCAGCTCGGGCAGATCCGGATGCGCGTACGGCCCGTCCTCGGCGCGCGGCTGCCGTACGCGGACCAGCTCGACCAGCCGTTGTCCGTGCTCACCGAGCTGAGCGCGGACGCCGTCGCACGGCTCAACGCCCTTCGGGTCTACTCGGTGGAGGACCTCGCCCGGCTCGCCTCCGCCCCGGCGGGATCGGCGGCACTCGCCGGCCTGAACCTCGGAGTCGACCTCGCCGCGCTGCTCGACAAGGTGGCGCTGCTGTCCCTGACCGTCCTGCCGAGACCGGTGAGGGAGGCCCTCATCCTGCTCGGCGTCTCGAGCCCGCGCGCCTTCGCCGATCATCCGGACCCGGCGGCGCTCGCCGCCGCACTCAGCGTCCGGCTCGGCCAGGACATCGGTGTGGACGCGGTGACCACCTGGGCACGCCTCGTCCGCGACGGGCTGGCCATCCCACTCCCCTCGATCACGGAAGAGACCATCGATGAGCATCACGAACGGTGACGCGACCGGCGCCCCGCCACTCGGCAGGCGCGCACCCGCCGACTGGCGGCACGTCGAGCGCTACCCCTACTCCGCCATCGCCCCGCAGACCGTGCCGGTGGTCGAGCGCGCCCTGCCGCTCCCGGCCTTCCGCCGCCTCTACGACCAGCAGCGGGAGGGAGCATGCGTCGGCTTCTCCTCGTCCTGGATGATGTCCGTGCTCAACCGGCCGCTGTACGACGCGCGCTGGTTGTGGTCCCGCGCCAAGGAAGTCGACGAATGGCCGTCGACCAACCCCGGTGACGACCAGGGCACCTCGGTCAGGGCCGCCATGGACGTCCTGCGCGACGAGGGCCACTGCCGGCTCTTCCGCGGCCGCCGCCAGGCGGTCTCGCTCACGGACGGCATCGCGGCCAACCGCTGGGCGACCACGGTCGACGAGGTCCGCACCTGCATCGCGTACGGCACGCCTGTCGTGCTGGGCTGCAACTGGTATTCGAACTTCGATCGTCCCGATGACGGCGGCTGGATCGGGAAGGGCGACCTCGGCGCCGTCCGCGGCGGGCACGCCATCTGCGTCTACCGGGCCTCGGACAGCCGCCAGGCGGTACGGCTGGTCAACTCCTGGGGAACCTCGTACCCGCTGGTGTGGCTGCCGTACGAGATCCTGCAGCGCCTGATCGACGAGGACGGGGAGGTGACGCTGGTCACCGATCGGTGACCCCGGCACGATGGCCGCGGGCCCGCGCGTCTCCGCGCGGGCCCGCGGTCTCTTTCTCCTCAGATGTTGATCCAGTTGGTGGCGATCCTGGTTCCCGTCTCCGTACGGCAGTGCAGTGAGAACGGGCCCGCCGGGATGGGACGGATCGTGAAGCAGCCGACGTCGTCCGTGGTCACGACGACGTCCTCGCCGGAAAGCACCCTCACGTGGACGTTGAGCACCTGGCACGGCACCACCTGGCCGAGCACGGCGTCGGGGATGATCTCGAGTTCGAACGTCAGCTCCGCCGAAGAGAAGGTCAGCGCCCTCAGCGGCGCGGACTCGTCCCTCCGGAGAGCCCCGGCACGGTCGCCGTCGTACTCGGAGTCGTACATGAGCGCGGCGAGTTCGCCGTCGATGTCCCGCCAGGCGAACATGGCCTTGCCCAGCTCGACGAACTCGGGCGGCACCTCGTCCGCGTCCCGAAGGGCCATGGCGAGCTCGGCCAGCAGTTCGTCGTCTCTCCACTGCTCAGGCATCGGTTCAGGCATCCGATCAGACATCGCCGCCGCCTCCCGCGCTCCCGGCCGCGGGGCCGAGAAAACCCTTCAGATGGGGGCTCCGGCGGAGTCTGGCGAGGCATCTGCCCCGGGTGGGTCCGATCCCGCCGATGGACAGGCACAGCCGTTCGGCGATCTCGCGGTAGGACAGCTGCTGTTCCTGCGCGAGCAGGAGCAGCAGCTGCCGGCAGTGCGGAGGCAACTGCGCGAAGGCCGCGCGGAGTGCGGCCCGGCGCTCGCACCTCTCCAGTTCCTGGCCGATCATCACCGACTCGTCGCCCATCTCCCTCTCGAGGTCGAGAGCGTGTTCGTTGCTCTCGCGCCTGCGTACTGCCCGCGAAGCGTGAAGGCATTCCCGCTGGGTGACGGTCGCCAGCCAGCCCGCGAACGCTTCCGGCTGCTGAAGCGATCCCAGTTTCTCGACCGTGCGCAGCCACACCATCTGAGCGACGTCATCCCTGTCCTGCAGGTTCAGCCGGTAACGATTGCAGATCGCCCACACGAAGGGCGCATAGCGCTCCACGAGGCGGCCCCAGGCGTCCTGATCGCCCTTCTGCGCTCGCACGACGAGGTCGGCGAGGGTGGAATCCTCTGCCATGGGACCTCCTAGGCGGAAAGTCAGTGATCGACGGCGAACGGCCGGACGTCCTCGTGAGACAGCAGGGAGGTCGCGCCGGGCTCGCGGACGAGCCGGAGTGCCTCGTGAACGCCGATCCGCTTCTCCTGAGCCAGCCGGGCGATCTCCCCGCTGGCGGCGGCCGCGGCGAACGAGGTCCCGCTCCAGGTCGCGAACCCGGCGAAGCAGGTCAGCCCCGAATCGGTGAGCTCGTCCCCCTGTCGCACGCGGAGGCGGACGTCACCGTCCAGGTAGAGGCTGCGGACCTTCTCACCCGGCGCGATGAGGTCGACCCACGGCAGGTTCGGGCTGAAGGCCGCCCGCTCCTCCAGCGAGCCGGCGGCGAAGGAGCCGACGGCCACGACCTCGTCGCACGCTGCGGGCCAGACCGGCGTCGCGGCCGTGACCTGCCCGTCCCGCGAGGGCGGGGCGGCTCCGTGGTTCCCCGCGGCGGCGACGAGCAGCATGCGGGGGGCGAGCCGCTCGACTGCCCGCGCGAGCACGAGCGGGACGGCGTGGTCGACGGTGGTGCAGCCGAAGGAGAGGTTCAGGAGGTCCACGTCCTCGTTGAGGAAACCGGCCATCCTCTTGGCGACGTCCCATGAGCTGACGCTGACACCGTCGTCGCCCAGCACGGACCTGATCAGCAGTTCGGCGTCCGGCGCCCGCTGGAGGATCAGCCCGGCCACGAACGTGCAGTGCCCGGCCAGAGACGACAGCGGCTCCTGCGCGCCGGCCGGCAGCAGCGCGTCGCTCGACGCGAGATATCTGCCCGCCAGCGCCGGATGGGCGGCGATCCTGCTGTCCAGGATCGCGACCCGCACGGGCCGCTCACCCGAGTCCGGCGTGCGGGGCAGGGCGAACGCCTCGGCGGCCTCGGGAACCTCGGTTCCCGCGCCCCCCGTGTACGGCGACCCTTCGACCCCGTCCAGCAGCCGGTGTTTGCCGACGGTGACGTTCCACCCGCCGTACTGGTCGCGGGCCCGCTTCCGCAGGGCGAAAAGCAACAGGTCGACCGCGGGCACCGCCTCCCCCGGGTAGGCCCTGTCCTGCGCCGCCTGCGCCGCCGCCAGGATCTCGGCGTCCCCGCGGAGGACGGAGTCCACCGCCGGGAGGCCCGGCAGGTCCAGCAGGGCCAGGCCGAGCGCTTCGCTTCTGTCGTGCTCCGCCCAGGCCTTGTCCGGGGCCGGATCACCCCCGCGACCCGCCCACTCCTCGATCATGTCCGTGACCATCCGCCGGTGCGCCAGTTCCACGACGAGCTGGTCGTCCGCGTAGGCCTCGCATCCCGTTCGTATCTGCCGCTCGATGTCCACGTGACGTCCCCTTCCATGAGACGGAATACCGCACTCATACAGAGGAGTGTTATCTCCGGTTTGATACATCACGGCCGAAGAACTATCCGGCACACTTCGGGAAGTGAACACGACGGAGGCCGATCCCGCCAAGGAGATGCTGCGGTTGGCCGAGGCCGACCCCGCGCGGCTGACGGCGTGGGCCGCCGACGTCACCGCCGAGGCGCGTACGAGAGGCGACCTCCTCCTGGAGTCGGTCGCCGAGCGCGCGCTGGGCATCGCCGCCGTGCATCTGTACGACCTCAGGACCGCGACGGGACATCTGCGTGCCGCGATCAGGCTCGGCAGGCGCGCCCGGTCGTCGGCGGTCGCCGCGGAGGCGAGGATCCGGCTGGCGTTCGTGCTCAGCCTGAGCGGCCGCCCCCACCAGGCGCTGCGCGAGATCGACACCGCGCTGCCCGATCTGCAGGGCGTGGCACGCGCGCGGGCGGACGCCCAGCGCGCCGCGGTCTTCAACCATCTCGGCCGCCTCGGCGACGCGCTCGCGTGTTACCGGGCGGCGGTCCCCGCCCTCAGGCGAGCGGGCGACCACCTGTGGCTGCAGCGGGTGTTGTCGAACCGGGCGATCGTGCACGGGTACCGGCACGAGTTCTCGGCGGCCGAAGCCGACCTGCGCGAGGCCCAGGAACTGTGCCAGGAGCTCGGCCTCGACCTGTCGCTGGCGATCGTCCGGCTCAATCTGGGCTGGGTGTCCGCCGTGCACGGTGACATCCCCACCGCGCTGAGCCACCTCGACGTGGCCGAGGAACGGTTCCGCGCGCTCGGCACGCATCAACTCGGCTGGCTGCTCATCGACCGCAGCGAACTGCTGCTGTCGGCCGGTCTGGTCGCCGAGGCGCGGGCCGCGGCGGAGGAGGCCGTCGAGGAACTCCAGCGTCGCAACCGCGTGATCGGTCTGCCGGAGGTGCGGCTGCTGCTCGCGCGGGCGGCGATCCTGCAAGGTGACCACGAGCGTTCCCTCCAGGAGGCCCGGCGGTCCGTCGTCGAGTTCGGCCGGCAGCGCAGGCGCGAATGGTCCGTCCTGGCGAGATTCGTGGTCCTGCGGTCCGAGGCGCTGAGGGCGCCGGGCGACCCGGCTCTCGTCGGCGCGCTCGAACGTTCCGCGACCGCGCTCGCCGCCGCGCACTGGCCCGCGAGCTCGGTCGAAGCCCGGCTGCTCGCGGCTCAGGCGGCCTTCGACCGCGGGGCGGTCGCCCGGGGCCGCCGCTCGCTCGAGGAGGCGGCCAAGGGACGCCTGCACGGGCCGGCCCTCCTTCGCGGCCGCGCGTGGCAGGCGGAAGCACTCCTCCGCATGGAGAAGGGCGACGTCCGCGGCGCGGCGACCGCCGTCCGGGCCGGTCTGCGCGTGCTCGACGAGCACCGTGCCACCCTGGGCGCCACCGACCTGCGCGCCTACGGCTCACAGTTCCGGGCCGAGCTGGCCGCCGTCGGCCTGCGCATGGCGCTGCGTGACGGCAGACCGGAAAAGGTCCTCACCTGGGCGGAACAGGCGCGGGTGAGCCGACTGCTGACGCGCCCAGCGCGCCCTCCCGACGACCCCGTGCTGGCCGCGACCCTCACCGAACTGCGCGCGACCGTGCACGAGATCCAGGACGCGCGCGAAGCGGGCCGCGACAGCGCCCACCTCGTCCGGGACCAGATCTCGCTGGAGCGCCGGATCCGCGACCACTGCCGCCGCCGGCCGCCGGTGAGGACGCCGGCGATCCGCCCCGTGCCCGTCGCCCTCCTGCGCGAGCGGATCGGGGAGAGCGCGCTCATCGAGTTCTTCCAGCTGGCCGACCGGCTGCACGCGGTCAGCGTCATCGCCGGGCGCCTCCGGGTGGAGTCACTCGCGCCCCTCATGCCGGTTCGCGACCTGATCGACCGGATTCCGTTCGCGCTGCGCCGTCTGACCGGCCGTGTCCCGGCCGCGAGCAGGGCCGCGGCCGAGGCGATGTTGCGCGACGCCGCCGCCCAGCTCGACGCGATGCTGCTCGGGCCCTTCATGGACGCCGTCGCCGACCGTCCGCTGGTCGTGGTTCCCAGCGGGCCGCTGCAGTCCCTCGCGTGGTCGGTCCTGCCGTCCTGTTCCGGGCGGGCCGTGACCGTCTCCCCGTCGGCGACGTTGTGGCATGCGGCCGCCCAGGTCCGGGACGCGGGCGGGCACATCATGGCGGCCGCGGGTCCGGGGCTGCCCGGTGCGCGGGCCGAGGCGGAGACGGTCGCGTCCCTGCACGGGGCGCCCGCTCTGCTGGTCGGCGCGGGGGCGACGGCGGAGCGGGTCCTGGACGCCCTCGACGGATCCCGCCTGGCGCACCTGGCGGCGCACGGCCGCCTCCACGCCACCAACCCCCTGTTCTCCTCGCTCCTGCTGGCCGACGGCCCGCTGACCATCTACGACCTGGAGCGGCTTCACCGGGCGCCGCACATGGTCGTCCTGGCGGCCTGCGACAGCGGCCGGTCGGTCGTGCGCGCCGGAGACGAGTTGCTCGGCCTGAGCGCCACGTTCCTGGGGCTGGGCGCACAGACGATCATCGCGCCGGTGGTGTCCGTCCCCGACGCCGAGACCGCGCCGGTCATGGTCGGCGTGCACCGGCTGCTGCGGGAGGGGCATTCGGCGGCCGAGGCCCTGGCCCGGACTCAGCAGGCCGGCGGCAGGGACGCCATGGCGGCGTCCGCCGGCTTCGTCTGCATGGGAGCCGACACGGCGTTGCCGGACGCCTCGTGAACGCCTCGTCGAACCCCGCCGCGGGTAGGAGGCGCTGTCCACCGGCGACATCGCCGACGCGGCGGGGATCCGCCTCCCGCGCCTTCCGTGCCCGCGTCCGGAGGCCGGGCAGCGGCCGGCCGGTGGGAACCGGCCGGCCGCCGAGCGGCGGGCGCGGGTCAGACGGCCCAGCGGCCGCCGTCCACGTGGAGGGTCGTCCCATGGATGAAGCTCGACCGCGGCGAGGCCAGGAACGTGATCGCCTCCACGATCTCCTCCGGCGTCCCGGGCCGCCCCGCGGGCAGAGTCTGCGCGAGCGAGTCCAGAGCGTCGCCCATGGATGCGGTGCCCTCGGTGCGTGTCGGCCCGGGGCTCACCGCGTTGACCCGCACTCCCTTCGGGCCGAACTCCGCCGCCCAGGACTTCGTCAGCAACACGACCGCCGCCTTGCTCGACCCGTAGAGGGCGTAACCGGCGTGGCCGTACTCCGCGACCATCGTGGTCACGTTGACGATCGAGCCCCGGCCGCGCCCGGCCATGGCCGGAGCGAGCTCGGCCACCAGGAAGTACGGGGCCTTGACGTTCACCCCGTAGACCGCCTCGAAGTCCTGCTCACTCGTCTCGGTCGTGGGACCGAACGGGTAGACGCCGGCGTTGTTCACCAGCACGTCCACATGGCCGAGCAGTGCGGTCGCGCTCTGCGCCAGCGAACGAGCGGACTCCTCGTCACGCAGGTCGGCCGCCACGAAGTGCGCCCGGCCCCCGAGCGCCCGGATGTCCTCGACCGCCTGCTTGCCCCGCAGCTCGTCACGGCCCGACAGGACCACCTCGGCGCCCAGCCCGGCCAGTGCCCTGGCCGCCTCCCGTCCGATGCCGCTGGTGGCTCCGGTCACCAGCGCCCCCGTGCCCGACAGCTCCGCGGTCATCACTCGTCCGGTCATGCCTTTCACCCCTGATCACTGATTCGTGTCCGGCCGTCGCCATGCCTTCGCCGACGGCCTCGCGGGGTGTAAGCCCGAAGCCGCCCGTGAGCTTCCGAAACTTTCATCGCGACGGCTTATGGCCGCCATCGGCCGGGCTTCGAGCGGTCCCCGCCGCGCTCAGGAGACGCCGGGCTCCTCGAGGCCCGCGATGAAGTTGGCCAGGTCGCGGCGGCGTGAGGCGGCCGGCCAGACCGCCCAGGTGCGCCGCACCAGGGGGGAGCCGATCAGAGCGGACCAGGAGACGGAGTCGGGAAGCGCCTGCGCCCAGTTCGGCGGCGCCAGCGCGAAGGCCTTGCCCGCGGCGACGGCGGCCAGCTTGACCTCCGCGATCAGCGCCTGGCCCTCGGGGGCGGGCGGGCCGATGTCCACACCATGGCTGCGGAGGATCGCCACCACCTCGTCGTACCACGCGGGACTGCCGGATCGGGGGAAACTCAGCCACTCCAGACCGCCGAGCGCCTCCAGACGGATGCCGTCAGGACCGGAGATCTCCGCGGCCTGCTCGGCGGACAGCAGCACGCCCAGGCTCTCCCTGACCACCGGCATCGCGTCGAACTCCGGCCCTCCGGGCCGCTCGCGGAGCAGGCCCACGTCGAGTTCACCGGCCCTCAGCGCGGCGAGCTGCGCGGCCGTGGGCAGGTGCCGGGCCTGGACCCGGGTCTCCGGGCAGACGGCGGCCAGCCGGTCCAACGCTGGGCCGAGCAGATCCGAGGGCAGTTCCAGCGGAATCCCCAGCCGCAGGACCCCCGCCCCCTCGGTCGAGTACGCCGCCATCGTCCGGAGCGCCTGATCATGCCGCGCCAGGACGGCACGCGCCTCGGCGACCAGGGTCGTCCCCGCCTCCGTGGGCGACACCCCCGTGCTGCTGCGCACCAGCAGCTTCACGCCCAGCTGGCGTTCCAATGTCGCGATGGTCTGTGAGAGCGCCGGCTGGCTGAGATGCAGCCGACGGGCCGCCGCCGACAGTCCCCCGTCCTCGACCACGGCGACGAAGGCACGTAGTTCCCGCAACTCCATCCGCCCATGGCACCACACGTCCGCGAGGAGTCCGCAGGCAGGCGGCCTCCGGCAGGCCGCGCGCGCTCCGGAGCTCAGGTCACCGGGTGCGGGTCAGGGACGCCGGCGGGAGATCAGCAGGCCCGCCAGGGCGGGCAGATCCGGCGCGACGAGGTCGGGCTGGGGCAGGGAGGCCACGGGCAGCGGCGCGTTGCCCGGCCGGGTGATCAGCCCCGCGGTGAAGCCGGCGCTCTGCGCTCCCATGGTGTCCCAGACGTGCGCCGCGATCATGCAGCACGAGGACGGCGGCACGTCCAGCTCCTGGGCCACCATGTGGTAGCACTGCGGGGCGGGCTTGAAGGCGCGCGTGGTCTCGACGGAGAACTGCCGCTCGAAGAACCGCGCGAGACCGGCGTGCTCCAGCGGACTCCGCCCCTGCGGGTTCGGCGGCGAGTTCGTCAGCGTCACCATGCGGAATCCGGCGTCCCCGAGCCTGGTCAGGCCCTCCTCCACATCGGGGTGGGCGGGCATGGTCAGCATCGCCTGCCTGATCTCCTCGACGTCGGCGTCGGCGACCTCCACGCCGTGGACGTCGCCCACCATCTTGAGCAGGCCCTGGCCCAGGGTGAAGAACCCCTCGTACAGACCCGACAGGGTGACGGTCATCGAGTACATGAACAGGTGGCCGAGCCACTCGCGCATGACGCGCCGGTCTCCGAAGATCTTCTCGAAGAGCGGGCTCATCGACTCGAAGTCGATCAGTGTCTCGTTGACGTCGAACACGAGCACCGCCGGCTCCCCGCCGGCCCACTCGCCGTCCGAGGGCCGCCGGGTCCGGGGCGTGGAGTGATTCATGATCTCCCCCTGTTCCCTCCCCGAGGCCGTACCCGGGGGCCTCACCGGAAAACCGCGGCTCCCAGGGCGCCGCGCGGTGCCGGGCCACGGTGACGTCACCTCGCGCCGATCTCGACATTTGTAGGAAACGCCGCAATCAAGAGAGAACGGCCGTCCAAAGACATTCGGTGCCTTCAACCCATAGCGTCAAACGGGCCGACTTTACGGTCCCTTTAACTCCGCACGTGGCCGGTCCCCCCGGTCCCGGGCGCCTGATCGCTAGGGAAAAGCTTGCCGATGTCCATACCGCGCCGAACGACAGGCCTTGTGGCACCGACCGTCCTCCGGAGTCTTCGATCAGCACGTGGCGCCGCCGCGGCGCTGGGTCTCGCCGTCACCGCGACCCTCACGGGGATCGCCGCGAACCCGGCACCCGCCGCGGCGAACGCCCCCGTCGGGCCGGTCTTCCAGAACGGCATGGCCCAGCCGGTGTTCTCATCGAACAGAAACGACTGGATCCGCCAGGAAGTATGGGTCCAGACCCCGATCGACAGCGACGGCGACGGACGGAACGACCGAGTGCACGCCGAGGTCACCCGGCTCCGGGAGACCGAGACGGACGGCCTGAAGTCGCCTGTCGTCTACGAGGTCAGCCCCTACTACGCAGGTGGCAACCCGATCACGAACCACGACGTCGACCACGAGCTCTACGAGGCTCTGCGCCCGGGCAAGGGCTGGCAGAACCGCGGCGGTTCGGTGCTGGACCCGGCGGCCGACGAGCGGCTGGCCGCCGCGACCGCGGAAGGGGACGGCGCCGCCGCGAGCGCCGCGGCCACCGGCCCGCAGCCCGCCATCAGCACCAGCCACGAGTCCAACTGGCTGCCCCGTGGTTTCGCCGTGGTCCACGCCGAGTCGCTGGGCAGCGGCAAGTCCGACGGCTGCCCGACCACCGGCGGGCGTAACGAGACCATCGGTGCGAAGTCCGTCGTCGACTGGCTGAACGGCCGCGCGAAGGCCTACGACGCGACCGGCGCGGAGGTCAAGGCGACCTGGACGACCGGCAAGGTCGGCATGATCGGCACCTCGTACAACGGCACCCTGCCCAACGCGGTCGCGAGCACCGGCGTCGAGGGGCTCGAGGCCATCGTGCCGATCTCGGCGATCTCGAGCTGGTACGACTACTACCGCGCGAACGGCGCCGTCGTCGCCGCCGGCGGCTACCAGGGCGAGGACACCGATGTGCTCGCGGAGTACGTCTACACCCGCGCGGACAAGCAGATCTGCCGAAGCGTCATCGAGGAGCTCGCGAAGGCGCAGGACCGGGTGACCGGCGACTACAACGCCTTCTGGGACGAGCGCAACTACATGAACGACGTCGACAAGGTCCACGCCGCGGTGCTGGTCGCGCACGGGCTCAACGACTGGAACGTCAAGACCAAGCACGCCGCGCAGTGGTACGAAGCGCTCAAGGCGCGCGGGGTGCCGCACAAGATCTACCTGCACCAGGGTGGGCATGGCGGCTCCCCCAGTGTCGACGTGCTCAACCGCTGGTTCACCCGCTACCTGTGGGATTACAAGAACGGCGTGGAGAACGACCCCCGAGCCCTGATCCAGCGCGAGGACAGGACGCTGGTGGAATACCCCGAGTGGCCTGACCCGACCGCGAAGGACACCGAGCTCAACCTGGCGCCCGGCACGAGCGGGGCCGCCGGCGTCCTCACCGACGACAAGACCCGCCAGGGCAAGCCCGTGACCGAGACGATCGTCGACGACGCGACGAAGACGGCGCAGACTCTCGCCGACGCGGCGACGTCTCCCAACCGTCTGGCCTACAAGTCGGGGACGCTGTCCGGTGCGGTCAGGCTCAGCGGCACGCCGCTGGTGTCGCTGCGGATGTCGTTCGGCCAGCCGGCCGCGAACGTCACGGCGCTGCTCGTGGATTACGACCAGAACGGCAAGGCCAAGATCATCACGCGGGGCTGGACGGATCCGCAGAACCGCACGTCGATCTGGAAGACCACCCCGGTCAAGCCGGGCAGCAAGTACCGCCTCGACTTCGACATGCAGCCGCATGACTACGTGTTCCCTGCGGGCCACAGCATCGGCGTCGTCCTGCTGTCGAGCGACTACGAGTACACCATCCGGCCCACCCCCGGCGCGACGCTGCACCTCGACACGACGAAGAGCACCGTCATGCTGCCGCTCGTGGGCGGAGCGGGCGAGTTCACCTCGGCGAACGGCTGATCCCGATCCCGACGACAGGGCGGGCCGCCACCCGGCGGCCCGCCCTCGCCTGTCTGGGACATGGCGGCGCAGCGAGCCCGTGAGAGCCCCGCACGTCAGGGGACCAGGGTCGGCTTGAGAAGGGTGACCTGGCCGGATCCGGGCAGTCCGATGGTGATGTTCGCCCGGTACAGCCGAGTCCGGCCGGCGACGTCGGTGATGTTGATGTCGTAGGTCGCCACCTTGAGGAAGGGCTCGATGCGGAGGTTGTCGTGCTGCAGGCGGGCGATGATCTCCGGGTCGGCCTTCCCCAGGAGGCTCCGAAGCCAGGGCCGCAACTCCTCGCCCGTGTAACCGGAGTACAGGACCGTGTAGTCGACGATGCTCCCCGACTTCCGATGGCCGCGCATGAACCCTTCGATGTGGTTGTTGGTGAACGCGTTGGCCGTACCGGGCCCGAGGAGGATCGGATACTCGTCGAACCCCACTCCTGGGCCGATGAGGTGGCAACGCTGATAGTCGGGCAGGCCGTAGTAGCTGCCGGCGTGGAGCAGGCGCTCGGCGCCGGGACGGGCCGCGAGCGCCGGGGCGACCAGGACCGGTCTCGTCCGGCGGGTCTCGGCCTTGATCATGCCGACCATGTGGTCCAGCACCTGTTCCCTGCGTGCGGGGACGCCGACGGCGGCCGACAGTCCGCCGGTCAGCAGCACGTCGATCCGGACGGCCCCACGCTGATCCTTGTGCAACGCCCGGGCCATGGCCATGGCCTCGTCGGCGAAGGCGGTGAACCTGCCTTCCGAGTGCAGCGTCTTCACGCCCTTGGCCGCCCCCGGCACGAACGGCAGCGCCGCCATGAGCAGGTCCATGGCCAGACCCGCCTTGCGATCGTCGGCCTCCTTACGCGCCCGTTTGGCCTCCTCCGGGTCCCCGAATCCCGCCCCGGCCGCGGCGCCCAGGTCGTCGGCTCGCTTGTCGGCTCTGCGGGACTCGCCGATCGCGCCGACCGCCGTCGCCGCGCCGTAGACGTCGGCCGTGGCCAGGACGGCGGCCGCGAGCGGAGCGGCCGGGCTGAGCAGCGCGATCAGTGACAGCCCGCCCAGCACGAGTTCGCCGTACATCCTGCGCTCGGCGGCGGCGCGTTCCGCCTCGGCCTTCCGTTTGAAGTACCCCTCGATGAAGGTCTTCTCGGTGAGGTTCTGCCAGGACACCCCGGAGGGGCCGGAGTACGCCCCGCTGAGCAGCAGGTCGTGCGTGACCCGCAGCGCCTTCCAGTCCAGGGTCGGCAGTTTCCCCAGCAGGTCGTCGAGATGCTTGATGTTCTCCCTGGTCACCCGGGTGATGACGCTGCCGGCCTCGGCGTCGCTCGAGCCTCTCAGGCCGCTCACGCGACGCAGCAGCGTCGGGTCCGGCGCCTGCGCCAGCGCGGCGAGGTTGGCGTCCTCGTTGATGAGCGCGTCGGCCAGCTGCCGGAAGTCCCGCTCGTTCGCGGCGCATTCGGCGTAGACCTTGCCGATCACGGCGAGGCGGGTCTCGTCGATCACCACCTCTCCGCCGCGCTGCAGCAACTTCTCGCGCGACTCCCTCGGGTCGAACAGGATCGGGCCCGGGCCGCGCGGCCCCGCCATCAGGCCGAACGGGTCGCCGGCGGCCGGTGGCGGGGTGGGCTGCTGCCCGAACGGCTGGAAGGTGTCCGGCTTCCTGCTTCCCACCGGAACGGACCGCAGCAACTCATCCCAATTGCGCAGAAAATCCACGAGGGTGGCGGTGTCGATCAGATCTCGCACGTTGAGCCTGCGCTCACCGGCCACCCGGCTCATCGCCTTGTCATGGTCCTCGACGCCCGTCGGCTCTGGGGGCCGTGACCGGTTCTCCTTGGCTGCCGCGGCAAGCCCGCGTGCCAGATCCTCGAGCGAGCGCTTCTTGGCCGAGGCCAGGTCCCGGGTGGCGTTCTTCGTGTCGGCCTCGAAGACGCCACGCAAGGAGCGTGACGCGTTGTCGATGTCCATCTTCCGGCTATTTACGGATTTGAACCACAGATCGCGGAAGACGGGGTCGTTCACCGCAGCAGGCAGATCCCTGCCCTTCTTGTTCCACAGATCCTCGAGGTCGCCCGTCATCCCGAGGTATTCGCAGGCGAAGGTGTCCATCTCCTTCGAGATCTCCGCCGCCGTCTGCCGGGACACCAGCACACCCGCGGCCCGGTTGCCCGCCTCCCGCTGCACACCGAGAAGGCCGGGTACGGCCATGCGCGGGGGAACGACCGGCCGCTCCGATTCCGGTCGCCGTACGGGTCGTTCCTGAGAGAACTCCATCACCCACGAACGTTCGCCATCGCGTCAGGCGCGTCAACAGACCTGCCCTTCGGGGCGAGCACCTCGTCCCCTTCGGGCAGAGACGACGGTCATCCGGCGAAGGCGGCGCGAAGGGCGTCGACCGCGTCACGCCGCAGCCGCCTGCCCGCCTCGACGTCGAGGGACATGTAGCCGTGCACGGCTCCGGGCTGGACGTGGAGTTCGACCGGGACTCCGGCGCGCATCAGGCGGTAGGCGTAGCGAACGCCCTCATCGAGGAACAGATCGAGCGAGCCGACGGCGATGAAGGCGGGAGCCAGGCCGCCGACGTCGTCGGCGCGAGCCGGAGACGCGTACGCGGCGATCCGCTCGCCGCCGTTCTCGTGGCCGAGCAGGGACGCCCAGCCGAAGTGGTTGCTCTCGCGGGTCCAGACGAACTCGCCGGTACAGGGGTTGGGGTCGGTCTCGGCGGCGGTGCGGTCGTCGAGCATCGGGTAGATGAGGAGCTGGGCCCGGAGCGGGATCTCCGCCCGGTCCCGGACGAGCTGGGCGAGGGAGGCGGCGAGCCCGCCGCCGGCGCTCTCACCGACGACCGCGATGCGGCCCGGGTCGACGCCGAGTTCGCCGGCGGCGGCGTACAGCCATCGCAGGGCGGCGTAGCAGTCCTCCAGCGGTCCCGGGTGCCGGGTGCCGGGTCTCGGGGGCGAGCCGGTAGTCGACGGAGACCACAGGGCAACCGAGTTCGCCGGCGAACTCGTTGATCAGCGCCTGGCTCTGCTCGGCGGCCCCGGACACCATGCCGCCGCCGTGGATCCACACCAGTGCGGGCAGGGACGCACCGGTCCGTCCGGCCGGAGAGGTGACGATCACGCGGACGTCCGGCGCGCCGTCCGGGCCGGGCACGTGCCGTTCGCGGATGACCAGGTCGTCCTGGGCGGCCGCCGGAGGGAACAGCCGCGGTCCCATGACGCGCACCTGCGGCAGGGTCTCCTGATTCAGGACGATCGGAGGGAAGGCGTCCACGAAGGCGATCATCTGCGGGTCGACGAGGTGTCTGGTGTTCACGATGTGCCCCTTGCTTGTGGTGTGATGCGCCCGCCGTGGCGGGCCGGACGGCCCCTACGTGTCACGGCGGTTCGCGCGGAAGTCGCCGACGACGACCTCGCCGTCGACGACTGCCCAGGACAGTCCCTCGACGGGGCCGGAGAGTGCGGCCTTGAACCGCCGGCTCACGTCGTCGGCCAGGACCTCGGTCCGCCCCTCGCTCAGGGCGACCAGGACGTCCCGGGCGACCTGGCGGGGGTCGTTCTTGACCACCGCGAGGCTGCTCGTCATGTCGGTGTCGGTGTAGCCGAGGTGGACGCCCAGGACCTGGGTGCCGTGCCTGGCCAGTTCGACGCGCAGCGCGTTGGTCACCGACCACAGCGCCGCCTTCGACGCGCCGTACGCTCCCGCGCCCGCGGCCCAGGACAGGGCGGAGTGGATGTTCACCATCGCGCCGCCGCCGTTGGCGGCCAGGACCGGTGCGAAGTGACGGGCGACGCGCAACGGGCCGAAGACGTTGGTGTCGAACACGGCCTGGACGTTCGCGACGGGCTCGGCCATGATCGATCCCCGGGCGGGCAGTCCGGCGTTGTTGACCACGATCGAGACGTCGCGTGCGCACCGGGCCAGCGCGGCGACCGCCGCCTCGTCCGTGACGTCGAGGGCGACCGGCTCGATCCGGGCGTCGCCCGCCGGTGCGGGCACGCGCGCGGTGGCGTACACCTTCGCGGCGCCGAAGTTCAGGAATTCGGCGGCGAACGCCTCGCCCAGCCCCCGCTGTCCCCCGGTGACCAGCACCGCGGCTCCCTCGATGGCGGTCATCGGCTTCGGGCGGCCGGAGTGGAGGCCGGCATGCGGACCGCCGCCAACTGGGTGGCCTGGCCGACCAGGCGGTCCTCACCGTCCCAGGCGTACACGGTCTCGTCCAACCGCCCGTTCGTGACGTCCGCGGCCTGCGTGCGGACGCGGAGCGGACCGGGCGCGGGGACGCGCCGGATGTAGGCGCTCATCTGGATGGTGGGAGCCCAGCCCGGCAGATCGAGGTCGAAGCCGACCGACGGGACGGGATCGAGGGCGACGAGCAGCGAGAGCGGATCCCAGTCGGAACCGTCGGCGAGGCGGTGCCAGCCCGCGATGACGCCGCGGCGGGACGGCGAGCCGGACAGGAATCCGAGGCGGCCGGGGTCCAGCCGCTGCTCGACCACCTCCATCAGCGGCACCGGGAAGGCTCCGCCCGGCGCCACGGGCGGGGTCCGCGGGCAGTACCGCTCCTCGGGGAGGTCCACCGGCTCCAGTCCCGACCACCACGGGCCGGCCTCCTCCAGCCGCTCCAGCGTGATCAAGGCCTCGACCCGGACGGAGCCGTCCTGGGTCAGGCGGGCCCGCACCTGGGTGGCGCTCCTCCCGGTCCGCAGCGGCTCGACGTGGATCTCGGCCGGGCCCGGGACGGGCGCGGCGGCGAATACCCCGCTGACCACGCTCGGATGCGGATGACCGTCGCCCGCGCCGTCGCAGACCGCGCGGCCCATCACCGCGAGCAGGTATCCGCCGTGCAGCTTCCCGCCCACGCTCCACTGCGGGTCCAGGTCGGCCTCGTAGACGTCGCCGCGCCGGACGACCGATACGGCTTCCCGAAATGTGCCCATATGCATCCCCGTTCGTCGTTCAATGCGAGGTTCACGTCGTCCCGGTCGTCAGATCGAATCCGCCTTTACTGACTAGTTCGGACATTTCGGTTCAAATGCTGTCGTAGATGGAGATCTCAGGAGATGAACAGATGAGCTATCGGTAATCGCAGACCGTGATAGACCCTGGAAGGGTGGAGTTACGACATCTGGCCGCCTTCATCGCCGTGGCGGAGGAGGGCGGCTTCACCCGCGCGGGCGAACGGCTGCACCTGGTCCAGTCGGCGGTCTCCGCCGCCGTGCGCAACCTGGAGCGCGAACTGGGCGTCACGCTGTTCGAGCGGACCACGCACATGGTCGAGCTGACCGACACGGGCAGGCTGCTGCTCGCCGAGGCACGGCGCACGCTGAGCGCCGCCGAGGCCATGCGCGGTGTCGTCGACCAGCTGAGCGGCGGCCTGCGGGGTACGGTGCGGCTCGGCGTCATGCAGTCCCAGCGCCCGCCCTGGGTCAGCGTCCCCAGGCTGCTGGCCGGCTTCCGCGAGGAATACCCGGGCGTGAACGTGGAACTGCGCTGCGGCGCCAGCGCCGAACATGCGCGGGACCTGCGGGAGGGCCGCCTGGATCTGGCCTTCGTCGCGCTCCCGGCCGGGGCGGCGCGCACCCTCACCCTCACCCCGATCGCGAGTCAGGTCATGCGGCTGGTCTGCCCTCGTGAGCACTGGGCCGCCGGTCGCGACGACGTCGAACTGCACGAGCTGGCCGACGAGGCGTTCGCCGACTCTCCCGTCAACTGGGGCAGCAGGATCGTCGTCGACCGCGCCTTCGAGGCGGCGGGCGTCGAGCGCAAGGTGCACTACGAGGTCGGCGACATGTCGAGCATCGTCGACTTCGTTCACTACGGGCTCGCGGTCGCCGTCCTGCCGCCATCGGTCGTCGACGAGGCTGCCGACGTGTGCCTCGTCTCGATCAGCGAGCACGCGCCGGTGTTCGCCACCTCGATCGCCGCCCCCGCCGACCGTGAGCTCACCCCGGCGGCACTCGCCCTGTTCGAGGCCATCCGGACGACGGCCGCCGCCGAGCGCCGCGACCGGGCTCTCCTCCCGTCCGCGCCGGGCGGCGGCCACCCGGACCACGTCCATCCCGGACGCGCCCACGAGCCGGCCGGCTCATCTGGCCGGCCGGTGGACTCGCGGTCGCACCAGGTGTGACGGCGGCGGCCCGGGCGGCCGCCTCATGGCGCCCGGGCAACCGTCCTGTCGAACGGCTCGAACGGGGGCGGCCGCTACAGGTTCTCCTCCGGGAGGAGGACGGAGCCGTAACGTGCGGCCAGCTCCATCATCGGCGCGTACCGCTCGGGCCCCCAGAGAGTCGGCTGCTCACCGGGCCGCGGGTCGTCTCCGCCCTCGACGAAGGCTCCCTCCGGGCCTCCCGGGGTGAACAGGAAGAGCATCCGGGCGGGGTGCACGCCGACGTTTTTGAACCGGTGCCGGTGTCCCCGGGGAATGAAGACGAAGTCACCCGGCCTGCCGATGAAGGTGCGGTCGCCGTCGAGGAACTCCAGCTCCCCGGAGAGCAGGTAGAACGCCTCGTCGACGTCGGTGTGGATGTGCGCCACGGGCCCGGCGCCCGCCGGGATCGAGCCCTCGATGAATCCGAGCGAGCCGTTGCTCTCCTCCGCGAGGATCTTGAGCGTGTACACGTCGCCGACCACCCACTTGGTGATGCCCTCGCCCGCGGGCACGTGGATGGCGCCGTTGACGTGCTGGGTGTCGGTCCCGCCCGGGACCTGGAAGGGAAGACTCATGGGATTCTCCTTGCCTGTGAGGATTCGCTGAGGTCGTCCGTACGCTTCGAGCGGGCGCGGCGAGATCTCGTCGACGAAGAGACGAGCGGGTGCCGGCCGAGCGATCTCGGGTCCGGCCGCGTGGGCGTTGCGGACCGCCTCATGACCGCGAGTGGGATGTTTCGGCCTAGATGCTGCCGTGAAGGGAAATCTCGGGAGATGAACAGATGCGCTACCGGCAATCGCGATCAGCGATGAACCACGCGGCACACGGCAGGTGACCGACGGCCGCTTGGCGGCACGACGTCCTCGGAAACCCGATTGCGCCGTTCATCCCATCACTGCTCGGATGTACGGATGAATAACGACGATGTACTGGCGACGTTCGACACCCAGATGCGAAGGAACGCCCGGCCCGACAGCCCCGGAGCCCGGGTCGACAGGACGGAGACGACGACGCGGCAGACCGGCGGCGAGAGCGGGTGGAACGGCGTCCTGTGGTCCGCCCTCGACGCGGAGTCCGCGGACGCGGCGATCGCCGAACAGGTGGAACACTTCGCCGGGCTGGGGCTGGAATTCGAATGGAAGCTCTACAGCCATGACCTCCCCCACGACCTGCCCGAGCGGCTCCTCGCGGCCGGGTTCACCGCCGAGCCGCAGGAGGCCGTGATGGTCGCCGAGGCCGGTGAGCTGTCCACCGCCGTCGCGCCTCCCGAGGGGATCACGCTGCGCGAGGTGACCGACGAGGCCGGGGTCGACCTCATGGCGATCGTGCACGATCAGGCTTTCGACACCGACGGCTCGAGGATCAGGCGGCAACTCCTCGAGCAGCTCACCGAGGCTCCCGACACGGTCGTCGCCGTCGTGGCCATGGCCGGCGACGTGCCGGTCAGCTCGGCGCGGTCGGAGTTCATTCCGGGCACCGACTTCGCCGGACTGTGGGGCGGCGGCACCGTCGAGGCCTGGCGCGGTCGTGGCATCTACCGCGCCCTGATCGCCTACCGCGCCCGCATCGCCCTCGAACGCGGCTACCGCTACCTGCAGGTCGACGCGTCCGACCAGAGCGCTCCGATCCTCGCCCGCCTGGGGTTCGCGCAGTTGAGCACCACCACCCCGTACGTGTATCAGCCCAAGAGCTGACCCGCGCCGCCGGAGCCGCCCGCCAGGCGGGTCAGAGGTGCTGGACGGCCGTGCTGAGCAGATAGAGGGCCACGAAGACGGATGCCGCGCGGCGGCCCCGGGAGGCGGCCAGAGCGGCGGCCCCTCCCCCGTACCAGCAGATCTCCAGCGCAACCCGGGCCAGGCCGTGCAGCGGGTGGCTCGCCGTGGGGGCGCCGAACCCGCCCCACACGACGATGAAGACGGCCGGCGCCCCGAGCCCGGCCAGTACTTTGATCAGCCTCGTCGAGCCACGGGTGAACCCCCAGTAGCAGGCCGAGGCGTAGACCGCCAGTTCGAGCAGTAGGGCCAGTAACAGGTCGGCGTCTTTGACAGCGGTCCACGACATCGCGAGCTCCTGGGGTCGGTGAGACAGATCAGTGGGAGGCGATCCACCAGGCCGAGACCAGGTGGACGAGGGCGCACACCCCCGCGCCGACGGACATGCCGAGGTGGCGTCGCATGACGCCGAGCACGGAATCGCCGACCTGAGCCAGGCCCAGAACGGTCAGCAGGGCGGCGAGTCCGGCCGAGCCTCCGGCCGCGAGCATCACCAGGGCGACCGCGCTGAGCGGGACGGCGCGCACCGCGTACGCCCTGGCGTAGAAGTCGACCCCCGCGGTGATCGGAGCGCCCTTGGGCAGCCCCAGGCCCGGATTGATGACGCCCGCCACGGAGGAGACCCCTGAAAGAAGCGCCACCGCGCCGTTGGCGACAGCGATCACATGGTCGGCACTGACGATTGCACTCATTCGATCTCTCCATGAATGATTCACACTCTGAATGATGCTGGGACGCTATCATTGTGGGCATGGACGACGTCAAGGGGGCGGCCGGGCTGCCTGCGACGGTGGTGTTCCGGCTGGGCACGCTGGGCACGCTGGCCGGTGACCGGTTCGCGGAGAAGATCGAGGCCTACGACCTCAAGGTCAAGCACGCGGGGCTGATGACGGTGCTCAGCCTCGGTCCCGCCGTCTCGCAGCAGGATCTGGCCGCGAAGATGGGCGTCGCCCCCAGCCTCGTGGTCTCACTGGCCGACCATCTCGAAACGCTCGGAGCGGTCCAGCGCGTGCGCGATCCGCAGGACCGGCGGCGCCAGGTGCTCACCCTCACCGCGCACGGCCGGGAACTGCTGGAGAAGTGCGCGGCCGAGGCCCGCGCCCTCGACGAAGAGTTCACCGCCGCCCTCACCCCCGATCAGGCCGCGGCACTCGGACAGGCGCTCGCCGTCCTCACCGCACAGGCGGGCCTGCCATAGGAGCCGACTCAACCGGCCCCCAGACCTGGCAAACTCCTTGACCCGGCCGGGTCGTAGGTTGTCAATATGGACGGCAAGAGCCCTCTTGGAGCGTTTCTTCGCGCCCGACGCCAGGTCACGACCGTTGATCAGGTGGGGCTGCCGAACATCGGCAGCCGCCGGACGCCTGGATTACGCCGGGACGAGGTCGCGCTGCTGGCCGGCGTCAGTGCCGACTACTACATCCGGCTGGAACAGGGGCGGGAACGCAATCCGTCGGATCAGGTGCTCGACGCCTTGGCACGGGTCTTCCGGCTCGATGCCGAGGCGACCCAGCACCTTCATGATCTTGCGCGCCACCGGGCGTCCCGGCACGGTCCGGTCGGCCCTTACGACTGGCTGCGCCCGTACGTGCTGCAGTTCATCGAGGGCTGCGATCACGCGGTCGCGTTCGCGCTTAACCGCCGTCTTGACATCCTGGTCAAGAACCCGCTGGCCTCAGCTCTGTACCACGGGCTGGACGACTGCGACAACCTGCTGCGGTTGATCTTCCTCAACCCCGTCGCGCGCGAGTTCTACCTGGACTGGAGACAGCAGGCCGAGGACGTGACGGGCCACTTCCGGGCCGCACTGGGAACAGGCGGAGACGACCCGTTCGTCCAGGATCTCGTCGAGGAACTCTCGCACGGGAGCGAGGACTTTCAGCAGATATGGGCCCGCCACGAGGTCCGCACCAGGACGCACTGGTCCATTTCCTATCGCCATGGCGTGGTCGGTGAAATCACCCTCCACTACGAGATGTTCCGCGTCGGCAGCCCCACCGCCCAGCAGCTCGTCGTCGGCCAGGCCGAGCCGTACACCTCCTCCGAACGCGCGTTCCGCAGGCTGGGCAGGCTCGCCGGAAGTCCCGCCGATCGGCACTGACGGGGCGGACCTCGACTTCCCGGCGCTCAGGTGGTCATCGCTCGTCGATGTCGGTGCCGGTGCTGAGCTCGGCCCACGCGTCCAGGGAGGCCTGATCGGCGTCGAGGACACCGCGGAACGCGTCGACCGCGTCCGTGCCGAGCAGGAGAAGAGCCGGCGGTTCCGGTGAGCTGACAGCGGTGATGATCGCCTGCGCCGCCTTGCCCGGGTCGCCCGGCTGGGTGCCGTGAACGGTGTCGTGCTCCTTGCGGCGCCTTCCGGCGGTCTCGGCGTAGTCCGGGATGGCCTCGGCGGACTGGGTGAGCGAACGGCCGGCGAAGTCGGTGCGGAACGCGCCGGGTTCGACGGCGAAGGCGGTGACACCCAGCGGCATCAGTTCCTTGCGCAGCGAGCCTGTCATGCCCTCGAGCGCCGCCTTCGTCGCCGCGTAGTACCCGGAGCCCGCGGGTGTCATCCGGGCGCCGATGGAGGAGACGTTCACGATGGCGCCGGAGCGCCGGGCACGCATCCCGGGCAGAACGGCCTTGATCATGGCCACGGCGCCGAAGAAGTTGGTCGCGAACAGGCGCCGCACGTCCGCGTCGTCCCCTTCCTCGACGGCGGCGCGGTATCCGTAGCCGGCGTTGTTCACGAGCACGTCGACCGCGCCGAAGCGCTCCTCGGCGCGGCGCACCGCTTCCTCGACCTGGGCCTGCTCGGTCACGTCGAGAGCGAGGGCGAGCGCGGTTCCGGGGTGGGCGGCCGCGAGGTCCAGCACGCTCGACGCGTCGCGGGCGGTGACGACGGCGTTGTCGCCGCGGGCGAGCACGGCTTCGGCGAGGGCTCTGCCGAGGCCGGTCGAGCATCCGGTGATCAGCCAGGTGGACATGGTGATCGGTTTCCTTCTCTCTGGTGCTGGTTGTCATGAGGCCGCGAAGACATTCTTGGCGAGGGTGACGGGTGACATGGCACCGGGGTCCTGCCGGGCGCCCGTGATCGGGAGCCCGGCCGTACGTCCCCTGGACCGGCGGGAAGGCCTGTGTCAGGGCAGCAGGGACTTGGCGATGTAGGCGACGACGACCTTGTTGCCGTCGACCGCCTCGGCGACGACGAAGTCCACGGCGATGCTGCACAGGGCGTAGGCGTCGGCGATCGTCAGCTCGCCTCCGGTGACCTGGACGAGATGGGCGACGGCCTCTTTGACCGCGATCCGCAGTGCGACGTCGAGGTCGGCGTCGATGCCCATGCACCAGAAATACTCGTCGCTCTCCGCCCGCGGCCACTCCAGACCCCCGCCCTTGCGGACGACGAACCGCACGGTGAGCGCCATCGAGTGCTCGACGGCGGTCTGGTCGACCTCACCGTGGCCCTGTGCGCCGTGCGTGTCGCCCGTGTAGAACATGCCGCCCGGCTGGAAGACCGGCAGGTACAGCGTCGTACCGGCGACAAGGTCGCGGAAGTCCAGGTTGCCGCCCCACCGGTCCGGCGGGTTGGCGGAGACGAAGCCGGCAGACGTGGGCGGCGCGACCCCCATGATCCCCGCGAAGGGCCTGAACGGGACCTTGATGCCGTGGCCGAACGAGTAATGACGGCCCGAATCGTCCAGCCGGAGCAGGCGGGTCGAGGCCGTGTCCAGCAGATCTCCGCAGACTCCCGCGCCCGGGCCGGTGCTGTTCACGCCGTACGGGACGCGCGGGGAGACGTCCAGGATGCGGATCTCCAGCACGTCTCCGGGTTCGGCGCCCCTCACGTGGATCGGCCCGGTGAGAATGTGGCCGCTGGAGCCGGCCGGGCGGGGGTTGGCCGCGACCTCCACCAGTTCGGGCAGCACCTGGTCGGCGGGCACGCCCAGCTTCTCGAAGTAGGCGACCGGCCCCTCGGCGGCGGACACCCCGGCCTGGTTCACCGCGTCGATCCTGACCACCGTGCCGGAGTCCACTGTCAGCACCGGCGCCCGGTCGGTGGGAAAGTGACCCCAGATCGCGGTCTCCCGGGTGGTCTCGAGCACGACCGGTTCCGGATGGCCGGGCGGTGGCGACCACGACGTGACCACCTCTCCGGTGAACGGCCCGCCCCTCGCGGTGCCGAAGGCCTCCGTAGAGCCGGGCGGGTCGGTCGGTGTCGCGGGCGACTCGGGTGGTCTCACGTCAGTCGGCCTCCGGGGGAAGGGACGATCGCCAGGGGTTTCGCCAGGGCGCGTTCCGTTTTGATATTGCCCTGTTGATACCGCACGACGAACTCGCCGCCGCGACTCGCCCCGGCGAAGTGACCGAACCGGTGGCCCGGACAGGGCCGGGCCCTCCCCTGCGGGCTCGGTCGCGATGCGCCCGAACACGGCGGGAAGGGCCGGCCCCGGTGCGATGGGTCAGCCGGTGACGCTGACCTCACCGGTCTCGAGGTGGCCGACGAACCGCTGCGACCAGGCTTCGTCGCAGTCGGCCGTGACGGTCACGTCGTACCAGCCGTCGCTTTCCTTCAGCGGGTTCACCGTCCACGCCTCCTTGCCGTGCGCGTCGACCTTCACGGTGTGCGACTGGCCGGAGATGTAGTTGTTGTGCGTGATCGTGAACGTCACGCGCGAGTCCCCGTGGTTGCGCAGCCAGAGCTTCAGCTTCGGGTGCTTGGTCAACTTGCCGTCGTAGTAGTCCGCCTCGACGACGAGGTCCTTGCCGGCGGCGGCGACGTCACCGACGAACCGGCGCAGGAACCGGTTCGGCCCGGTGACGGTGATGTCGTACGCGGTGTCGCCCGCGGAGGCGCCCACGGCGCCGGTTCCGGACGCCGTCGCGTGGGCGTCGACGGTGTACTGACCGGGGAACGCGGCCGGGTACTGCGCCAGCGTCGGGATTCCGCCCCGGTTGTTGTACACGGCGAAGTGACTCGCCTTGGTCACGAACTCGGCCTCGTTGCTGAACGTCAGATTCGCGACGACACCGGAGGTTCCGCTGGTGAACCCGGCCAGGTTGGCGTTCGGCTGGTACGGCAGCGGGCGCGCCCGCCTGGTCCCCGCCTCCTGGGTCGGCATCGTGTTGTCGCCGGGCAGCGGGGTGTACCGGGTCTCCGGGACGAGTGCCCCGGTGGCCGGCAGGTCGGGCATGCCGTACACCGGCTTGTCGAAGTCGAAGGCGCCCGTCAGGTCGCCGCAGACCTTGCGCCGCCAGTCGCTGATGTTGGGCGAGACGGCGGGCTTGCCGAGCGCGGTGGTCCACTTCTCGAGGAGCTGGATGACCGAGGTGTGGTCGGAGACCTCCGAGGTCACCCAGCCGCCGCGGGTCCAGGGCGAGATGAGGAGGAGCGGCACGCGGAAACCGAGCCCCACCGGGAGCGGTTCCTTGACACCGTAGGCGGCCATGGTGCCGGAGACGAACTCGTCCGCCTCGCCCGGCGCCGGCATGGGCGGCGGGACGTGGTCGAACTGGCCGTCGTTCTCGTCGTAGTTGATGATCACCAGGGTCGAGTTGAACACGTCCGGGTCGGCGTTGAGCGCCTCGAGGACACCGCGGAGGAAGTACGCGCCGTTGCTCGGCGCCGTGACCGGGTGCTCGGAGAAGAACTGGTTGTTCACGACCCAGTTCACCTGCGGCAGCGTGCCGTTGACCACGTCGGCGCGGATCGCGGCGATGAGGTTGTCGGCGTTGCCCGACAGCCCGGTGATCGGCTCGGGGACGTTCTTCACGCCGTTGTCGTAGTAGACGTTGCCCGGAGCGGCCTTCCCGCCCTGCGTGGGGTCGAGCTTGGCGAAGGTGTCGAAGTACTCCAGGCCGTTGTCGCCGTAGTCGTCGGCGCACTGGTAGACCCGCCAGCTGACGCCCGCCTCCTGGAGCGTCTCGGCGTAGGACTTCCACGGCAGGAACTTGCCGCGCTCGTCGCCACCGTCGTATGCGGTGAAGGTGCCGTGCTTGTGGTCGGCGTTGATGGTGCCGCCCCACAGGTAGGTGCGGTTGGGCCCGGTCGCGCTGAGCACGGAGCAGTGGTAGGCGTCGCCGACCGTGTAGGCGTCGGCGAGGGCGTAGTGGAACGGCAGGTCGCGGCGGTCCATGTAACCCAGGGTGGTCGGCCCGCCCTTGGCGTAGTACCAGCCGTTCATGAGCCCGCCGTACCAGGCGCCGTGCTGGTCGGTCCAGCCGTGGCTGGTGCCGCCGTAGTTGGCGGCGCCGAGCTCGGCGCTCGGCGGCGTCGCCCCGCTCCAGGTCTTCGCTCCGCTGAGCCGCCACGGGTACTGCGTGTCGGCCCCGGCCGTCAGCGTCTTCGGCTGCTCCCAAACGGTCTTGCCACCCGGGAGCAGGATGGTCGAGCGGTCACCGAAACCGCGCACTCCCTTGAGTGCGCCGAAGTAGTGGTCGAAGCTGCGGTTCTCCTGCATGATCACGACGACGTGCTTGATGTCACGGATGTCGCCGTGCGGCTTGTGCTGGTTGCCGGGCTTGCTCTGCGTGGAGGCTTCGGCAGCGCTCACGGGCAACGCGGCGCCGACGGCGGCCGCTCCGGTGACGGCGGCGGCCGTGCCGAGGAAGTTTCTCCGGGACAAGTTGGACATTGACTCAAGACCTCCGAAAACGAAAAGACGTGCCCGAAGATCGTGGCCCCACGACCTTGCCCGAGAGCGACGGCAAACCGACGCCCGAATTGCCGGTTGCGCAAGACCAAGGTGACGCGAGCGCCGGAAGCGGCTCGGCGAGCCGGGCGACGTCCCGTGGGACGGGCCGACTCGCCGGGCCTTCGCGCTACCCGTTCACTCGCACCACAGCGGAGGAGTACGAGCCGACCAGGGTGGCGTCGTCGCGGACGGGACCGACGGCGAGCCGGTCACCGAGGCCGCGCTGGAACTCCTGGAAGGCGGCCAGTCCGGGCAGGCCCTCACCATCGACCACGTGGACGAAGGTGACGCCGTCGGCCAGCCGGAAGGAGCTGTAGTGCAGGCCGGGCGGCGCCGTGCTCGCCAGCTCAGCGAAGACGTTCTCGATCAGGCGCTGGTTCTCGTCGGCGGCCTCGGGCCTGGTCTGGTAGCGGATCACTGCTGTGGTCATCACGGTTCTCCTCGGTCGTCGACTGTCACTCCTTCTGACAACGCCGGCACTCCGAACTCATCGCCGCGATGAATTCGCTCCCCCGTCGCTGTCAGTACCGGTGACGGCGAACTTCTGGAGGACCTCAGTGAGTGGCAAGGAACGGACGACTGTCGAGCAACGCCGGGTGCTGGGCCTGACCTCGCTCGGCTCGGTGATGGTGGCGCTCGACGTCCTGGTGGTGGCGTCGGCGCTGACCACCATCAGGCGGGATCTCGGCGCCTCGATCGAACAGCTGGAATGGACGGTGAACGCCTACAGCCTCAGCCTCGCGATGTTGCTGGTGACCGCCGCGGCGGTCGGCGACCGGTGGGGCCGGCGCCGGACGTTCGCGGCCGGACTCTCCCTCTTCTCCGTCGCGTCGGGCGTCTGCGCGCTGGCGACCTCGGTGCCGATGCTGATAGCCGCCCGGACCGTCCAGGGAGTCGGCGCGGCCATCGTGATGCCGCTGGCGATGAGCCTGCTCGGTGCGGCCTTCCCGCCAGAAAGCCGCGGCCGGGCGATCGGCGTCTTCAGCGGCCTGACCGGTCTGGCGGTGCTGGGCGGTCCGATGATCGGCGGCGCCGTCACCGAGGGGCTCGCCTGGCAGTGGATCTTCTGGATCAACGTGCCGGTGGGTGCCCTGGCGATCGTCCTCGTCCTGCGGTGGATCCCCGAGAGCACGGGAGCGGCTCGCCGGCTCGATCCGGGCGGAGCGACGCTGATCACCCTCGCCGTCCTCGGCGTCGTCTGGGGCGTCGTCCGCGGGGCCGCTGTGGGATGGAACAGCCCGGAGGTGATCGGGTCGTTCGTGCTCGGCGGCCTCCTGCTGCTGGGGTTCCTGGCCTGGGAGAGGCGCACGCCGCAGCCGATGGTGCCGCTGGCGTTCTTCCGGTTGAGGGCGTTCTCCGCCGGCAACGCGGCAGGCTTCTTCCTGACCGCGGCGCTCTTCGGCGCCGTCTTCTTCCTCGCCCAGTTCATGCAGGCCGCGTTCGGCTCCGGCCCGTTGCAGGCCGGGCTGCAGCTCCTGCCATGGACGGCCACGCTGTTCGTGATCGCGCCCGTCGCCGGCCGTCTTGTGGACCGGATCGGTGAACGTCCGCTGGTGGTGACCGGGCTGGCCCTGCAGGCGGCCGGCATGTTCTGGATCAGCCGGATCAGCGGCGGCGCCGTCCACTACTCCGAACTGGTGCCACCGCTCATCGTCGCCGGTTGCGGCGTCTCGATGGCGATGCCGGCGACGCAGAGCGCCAGCATCGGAGCGCTGCCCCGCGAGGCCGTCGGCATCGCCTCCGGCGTCTACAGCATGATGCGGCAGCTCGGGGGCGTCGTCGGGGTCGCCGTCCTGGCCGCGGTGTTCGCCGCCGCCGGGGGCTACGAATCCTTCACCACCGGGTTCTCCCGAGCCTTGGCCGTCTGCGGCGTACTGTCGTTGCTCGGAGCACTCGCGGGACTCGGGATCGCCATGCCGCGTACGACACGTCCGGGCGCACCGGCCGCCCGGCAGGAGCCGGTCGAGGAGTTGAGATGAACCTCGAGGACGAGTTCGCACAGTACAGGGGCGAACTGCTCGCCCACTGCTACCGGATGTCCGGGTCCCTGCACGACGCGGAGGACGCGGTGCAGGAGACGTACCTGCGGGCGTGGCGGGGGTTCGCGGAGTTCGAGCACCGCTCGTCGGTCAGGACCTGGCTCTACCGGATCGCGACCCGGGTCTGCCTGAACGCCCTTCAGCACAGCAGCCGCCGGATGGTGCCGTCGGCGTTGGGCGCTCCCGGCATCGACCCGGATGACATCGAGGCGGAGGCCCTGGAGGTCCGCTGGCTGGAGCCGTTCCCCGACCTGCTGATGAGCGCCGACCCGGCTCAGGTCGTGGGGACTCGGCAGAGCCTCAGGCTGGCGATGGTCGCCGCGCTGCAGCACCTGCCGCCGCGGCAGCGCGCGGTTCTGATTCTGCGTGACGTGCTCGCCTGGCAGGCGTCCGAGGTCGCCGGTCTGCTCGAGACGACCACCGCGGCGGTCAACAGCGCGCTCCAGCGGGCCCGGGCCGAACTGGCCAGGCTCGCACCCGCCGAGGACCAGTTCAGCGAACCGGACGAGCCCGCACGCCGTGCCCTGCTCGACCAGTACGCCAAGGCCTTCGAGACGGCGGACCTGGCCGCCCTGGAAGATCTGCTGACTCAGGACACCCGGTGGGAGATGCCGCCGATCCCGACCTGGTTCGACGGCCGCGCCGACGTACTGCGCCTGATCCGGGCGAAGTTGACGCCAGGCGCGGGCCTGCGCCTCATGGTGGAGACGTCCGCGAACGGGCAGCCGGCGTTCGCGAAGTACGTCCGCGGCCGCGACGGCGTCTTCCACGCGCACTCGATCCAGGTGCTCACCCTGACCGGAGAAGGCGTGTCCTCGGTGCTCGCCTTCCACCGCGCCGACCTGTTCAGCTCCTTCGGCCTCCCGCTCGACCGTCCGCCAAGGAGCGCGGGCGCGGCGGCCCTTGGGCAGGTCCAGGCGGGGACGGGATCGTGATGGCAGGAGCAGGCATGGATCACGCTGAGGCACGGCGGTTCGCCGAGGAGTGGGCGGCGGGCTGGAATTCCCATGACCTCGATCGGATCATGACGCACTACGCCGATGAGGTGGTCTTCCGGTCGCCGTTGGCCGCACGGATCATCGACGGGTCCGACGGTGTCGTCCGCGGCGTCGAGGCGCTGCGCGCGTACTGGGCCGAGGGCCTGCGGCGCAATCCCGGCCTGCGGTTCGAGGTCGTCGCGGTGTACGTCGGCCTCGACACCATCGTGATCGATTACCGGCATCAGACCGGTCAATCGGCCGTCGAGGTCCTGACCTTCCGCGACGGCCTGATCGTCTCCGGCATGGGCGCCCGCGGCCCAGACGGTTCCTGACCGGCTACCCGCGCTAGTCGTCGTCCAGGGTGCGCAGGGCGACGTCCAGCCGGGAGGCGAGCTCGCGCACGGTCGTGCCGTACGTCTCGACGACCGTGACGCCGTCCGGCGTGATGCGGAAGACCGCCAGATCGGTGTAGAGGCGGCTCACGCAGGCCAGCCCGGTGAGCGGATACGTGCATTCGGGGACGAGCTTGGGTGTCCCGTCCTTGCTGAACAGCGTCATCATGACGAACACGTCCTTGGCGCCGGTGGCCAGGTCCATGGCGCCGCCGACGGCGGGAATGGCGCCGGGGGCGCCGGTGTGCCAGTTGGCCAGGTCGCCGCGTTCGGAGACCTGGAAGGCGCCGAGGACGCACACGTCGAGGTGGCCGCCGCGCATCATCGCGAAGGAGTCGGCGTGGTGGAAGTACGACGCGCCCGGCAGTTCGGTCACCGGGATCTTGCCGGCGTTGACGAGGTCGTGGTCGATCTCGTCGCCGTCGGCGGCCGGCCCCATGCCGAGCATGCCGTTCTCGGTGTGCAGGACGACCCCCGCGTCCGCCGGAAGGTGGTCGGCGACCATCGTCGGCTGGCCGATGCCGAGGTTCACGAAGGAACCGCGCGGGATGTCCCGGGCGACGACGGCCGCGAGCTCGTCCCGGCTGAGCGGGCCGCGGCCGAGGTGTTCCGTCGTACGGCCGGCGGGGTCCGGGGCGATGATCATGGGGCGGCCTCCGCTTCGCTCAGGTCCAGGATCCGGTCGACGTAGATCGATGGGGTGACCACGGCCTCGGGGTCCAGCTCGCCGGTCTCGACGACCCGTCTCACCTGCGCGATCGTCAACGTCGCCGCGGTCGCCATGACGGGCCCGAAGTTGCGGGCGGTCTTGCGGTAGACGAGATTGCCCATCCGGTCGCCGATGTGGGCGCCGATGAGCGCGACGTCTCCCTTGATCGGGTACTCGAGCACGTAGTCGCGGCCGTCGATGGTGCGTGTCTCCTTGCCGTCGGCCAGCGGGGTGCCGACCCCGGTGGGGCAGTAGAAGGCGCCGATGCCGGCGCCGGCCGCGCGCATGCGCTCGGCGAGGGTGCCCTGCGGCACGACCTCCAGCTCGACCTTCCCCGCGAGGTAGAGCCCGTCGAACACCCACGAGTCGCTCTGGCGCGGGAACGAGCAGATCACCTTGCGCACCCGCCCGGCGGCGAGGAGCGCCGCCAGGCCGGTGTCCCCGTTTCCGGCGTTGTTGCAGACCACGGTCAGATCCGCCGCGCCCTGGCGGATCAGCGCGTCGATGAGCCGGACCGGCATGCCGGCCATGCCGAAGCCGCTGATCAGGACGGTGGAGCCGTCCGCGATCCCGGCTAAGGCCTCGTCGGGATCGCCGAGGACCGCGGTCATCGCGCGCTCACGTTCTCGAGGACCACGGCGAGGCCCTGGCCGACGCCGATGCAGATGGCGGCGACGCCCCACCGCTCGCGCCGCTCGCGCAGCACGTGGGCGAGCGTGCCGAGGATGCGCCCGCCGGACGCGCCCAGCGGGTGACCGATGGCGATGGCGCCGCCCTTGGCGTTGACGATCTCCGGGTCGACCTTCCACGCGTCCAGGCACACCAGCGACTGGACGGCGAACGCCTCGTTCAGCTCCACGGCGCCGACGTCGCGCCAGCCGATGTTCGCCCGCCGCAATGCCTGGTTGGCGGCCTCGACCGGCGCGTATCCGAACATCTGGGGCTCGAGCGCGGACGCGCCCCGGCCGGCGACGCGCGCGACGGGGTCGGCTCCGAGGCGGCCCGCGGCGGCCTCCGACCCGAGCAGGACCGCGGAGGCGCCGTCGTTCAGCGGCGAGGCGTTTCCGGCCGTGATGGTGCCGTCAGGGCGGAAGGCCGGCTTCAGCCCGGCGAGCACCTCCGGCGTCGTGCCGGGCCGGATCCCCTCGTCCCGTGCGAGGCCGACGCCGTCGACCGGCACGACCAGGTCGTCGTAGAACCCGGCGTTCCATGCCGCGTCGGCCTGCGCGTGCGACCGCACGGCGAAGGCGTCCTGCCGCTCACGCGGGATGGAGAACCGCTCCGCCAGTTGCTCGTTGGCCTCGCCGAGAGAGACCGTCCATTCCTTGGGCATCCGCGGGTTCACCAGCCGCCAGCCGAGCGTGGTGGAGACGGCGGTCGCGTCGCCCGCGGGAAAGGCGCGCGAGGGCTTGGGCAACACCCACGGGGCCCGCGTCATCGACTCCACTCCCCCGGTCACCACGATGTCGGCGTCGCCGCTCTCGATGGTCCGCGAGCCGATCATGGCCGCGTCCAGGCTCGACCCGCACAGCCGGTTGACCGTGGTGGCCGGCACGGTCACCGGCAGCCCCGCCAGCAGCACGGCCATGCGGCCGACGTTGCGGTTGTCCTCACCCGCGCCGTTGGCGTTGCCCCACACCACATCGCCGATCTCCGCCGGATCCAGCTCCGGGACCTTGGCCAGGACGCCGCGCAACGCGGTGTCCGCCAGGTCGTCCGGCCGGATGCCGGCGAGCGCCCCGTTGAACCTCCCGAACGGTGTACGCGCCGCGGCGTAGACGTAGGCCGAACCCATGCCACCCCTTCCTCATCTGTTTGGCATGCGAACAATGGTTCTCTAAGTGAACGAAGCCAGCGTATTGCAGCCCTCCGCGGGCGATTCGGGCGAGAGGGGGGAGGCCACGGCCGCGTGCCCGTCACGCCTCCTCGTCGCCGGCCGTCGAGGGCGACGGCAGCCCCCGCTTGGCGGCCTGGATCTGCTCCTGGACATGGGTGCGGAGCGCGGTGAACCGCGGGTCGCCACGGGTGTGCAGCTGGTCGCGGGTGTCGGGCAGATCGATGGTGAGCTCCTCCCGCACGACTGTAGGCGAGGAGGACAGGATGAGGACACGTTGCCCCAGGTAGACGGCCTCGTCGATGTCATGGGTGACGAAGAGGATGGTCACCCCGAGCTTGTGCCACAGCGCGCGGACCAGGTCCTCCAGATCCGCCCGGGTCTGCGCGTCGACGGCCGCGAAGGGCTCGTCCATCAGCAGCACCTCGGGTTCGAACGCGACGGCCCGGGCGATCGCCACCCGCTGCTGCATCCCGCCGGACAACTGCCACGGGTACGCCGATTCCGCGTCGGCCAGCCCCACCGCGGCGAGCGCCTCGGTGACGAGTTCCCTGCGTCGGGCCTTCGGCAGGCCCTTCTGGCGCAGCGGCAACTCGACGTTCTCGCCCACGCGCAGCCAGGGGAACAGGCTCCTGCCGTACTCCTGGAAGACCACCGCCATGCCGGGCGGCGGGCCGGTGACCCGCCTGCCCTGCAGCAGCACCTCACCGGAGGTCGGCGTGAGCAGTCCGCCGATGCACTTGAGAAGGGTGGTCTTGCCGCATCCGGACGGTCCCACCAGGCAGACGAGCTCTCCGGCGGAGAGCGTGAACGTGAGGTCGCGAATGGCCTCGACCTGGCGTGCGCCTCCGTTGTAGACCTTCTGCAGGCCGCGCACATCCAGCATGGGCGTCTCCTTTCGGGGGAACGGGGAGGGCGTGGTCACGACCGCTGGGAACGGCGCAGACCGTGGTACCAGCTGAGTGCGCGGCCCTCGACGAGGCGGAACACCAGGGACAGCAGGAAGCCGAGGAGTCCGAGCAGCAGGATGCCGCTCCACATGCCGGGGATGGCGAAGCTGCGCTGGAACTGCACGATGGCGAAGCCCAGCCCGTTGCTGGCGGCGAACATCTCGCTGATGACCATCAGGATGATGCCGAGGGACAGGGCCTGCCGCATGCCGGTGAAGATCTGCGGGCTGGCGGAACGCAGCACCAGGTGCCGGAGCCGGGCCGCGCCGCCGATGCCGTACGAGCGGGCGGTGTCGAGCAGGACCCCGTCGACGGCGCGTACTCCTTCCACGGTGTTCAGCAGGATCGGCCAGACGCAGCCGAACACGATGACCACGATCTTCATCACGTCGCCGATCCCGGCGAACAGCATGATGATCGGCACGAGGACGGGCGGCGGGATCGCCCGCAGGAACTCGAGCGCGGGCTCGGCGAATGCGCGGACGCGGGAAGATGACCCGATGACGACGCCCGCGGCCACGGCGATGACCACGGCGGCCAGGTATCCGCACAGCAGGCGCAGCACACTGGGCAGGACGTCGGTGGCCAGCCGGTCGCCGGTCCACACCTCGCCGAACGAGCTCACGATCACCCGCAGCGACGGGAAGTAGAAGTTCGCGCTGTTCTCGGTGGCCAGCCACCAGATGGCGAACAGGACCACGGGCAGTGCGAGGGCGGCGGCCACCTTGCGCGCGATTCGGGTCATACCGCTACCTCTCCACGTACCGACTGGTGCCACGCGAGGGTCCGGCGCTCCACCGCGCGAGCGCCCAGGTTGACCAGCACGCCGAGCAGACCGGTGACGGTCACCAGCGCGTACATGTCGGGGACGGCGTTGGAGGTTTGCGCGACCGCGATGCGGGCGCCGAGGCCGGGCGCGCCGATGACGAGTTCCGCGGTGATGGCCAGGACCAGCGCGACGGCGGCGGCCAGCCGTACTCCCGTCATCACATAGGGCAGCGCGGTCGGCCACAGGACGTACCGGACCCTGGCGAGGGCGGACAGTCCATAACTGCGTGCCGTCTCATCGGCGACCGGGTCCACGTCCTGCACGCCGTACAGGACCTGGACGAGCACCTGCCAGAACGACGCGTACACGACGAGCAGCAGGGTGGAGCGGATGTCCGTGCCGAACAGCAGCACCGCGAGGGGGATCAGCGCGACCGAGGGGATCGGCCGGAGGAACTCGATGGTGGAGGCGGTGTACTCACGCAGCACCGGGACCGCGGCGATCAGCACGCCGAGCACCACCCCGGCGACCGTCGCGATCAGCAACCCCAGGGCCCAGCCTTTGAGCGTGTCGCCCAGCGCGACCCAGAACGCCTGGTCCGTCACCTCCCCGGCGAGGGCCTGAGCGACGCGGCTGGTCGGCGGGAAGTACTTCGGCGAGACCAGGCCGACGCGGGGCACGATCTCCATCACCGCGAGAAGCGTGCCCAGACCCGCGAGGCCCAGCCATGCGGTCGCTCCCCGGCGCCGCCCGGGTCGCCCGTCCCCCGAGGCGGGGGCGGCCGGCGGACCGCCCCCACTCGTTCGCTCGGTCAATGTCATGGAAGGAGCTTGTCCAGATCGGGGGCCTTCGTGAAGAGCCCGTCCTGCTGGCCGAGCTTGGCCAACTCGTCCAGCGAGGCCCGGTTGGGCTCCGCCGGCCACTTGGGCAGGACCAACGTGGACATGGTCGCGGCGTCGATCTTCGTGTACGTGGAGAGGATCTTGCGCACCTCGTCGGGGTGGCCGTCGGCGTAGGTCAGCGACTCGCGCATGGCCTCCTGGAACCGCTTGACCAGATCCGGGTTGTCGGCCATCAGCTTCTCGGACGTGAAGTAGAGCGCGACGGTCAGGTCCGGAGCGACGTCGACGAAGTTGGACGCGACGATCCGACCGCCGGCGGCCTTCACCGCGGCGAGGGACGGCTCGACCACCCACGCCGCGTCGACCTGCCCGGCGTCCAGCGCCGCAGGCATCTGCGCGAACGCGATCTCGACGAACTCCACCGTGCTCGGATCGCCGCCGGCCTTGCGCACGGACGCGCGGACCGAGGTGTCGCCGATGTTCTTCAGGGTGTTCACCGCGACCTTCTTGCCCGCCAGGTCCTTGGCGGACTGGATCGGGCTGTCGCCCTTCACCACGATGGCGCCGAAGTCCTCACCGTCCTTGCCGGTCGAGGCGTTCCCGTTGGCGACCCCCTTCAGGGGCACGCCCTGGGTCTGGGCGATCATCAGCGAGGTCACGTTGCTGAACCCGAACTGGAACTGCCCGCTGACCACGCCGGGCACGATCGCCGCACCACCCTGGCCGCTCTCCAGCGTGAGGTTGAGCTTCCTGCTGCTGAAGAAGCCCTTTTCCTTCCCCAGATAAATAGGCGCCACATCGACGATCGGGATGACCCCGACCTTGACGTTGTCGACCTGGTTGGTTCCTCCTGTGCCGGTCGAAGGGCTGGAGGACCCGCATGCCGCCGACGCGGCGACGAGTGCCGCGGCGACAGCGAGTCGGGTGATCAGACGACGCATAGACCCTCCCTGGGCAATCCCCCCGCTGGCCATGATTGTGTGCGGATATCGCACGCAAGTTCTCGAGCGGAACTTAAAGCGCACTCTTCTCCGGGTCAATGCTCATGTCGAAGTTGTTACAGACGTGGATAAGCGCCCATCTGAGGGGAGAGATTGAGGTTTGACGCTTCGCCTGCACGGACCGTAGGCTCACGCCCAGATCGCACGAATGTGCGCGTGACGAACTCACCTGGTGAACGCTCAGGAGTCGACGATCCGGTCCCGGATGCGGAGCCGTCGCCGATCGAAGCCGGCCATGTGCGCGAGTCCAGTACGCGACGGCGTTCCCAGTAGGCTGGCAGCTCACTGGGGACAAACGGAGGGCCCGATGACCGACCCGGGGCGTGGTGCCTACTTCGTCCAGTCCCTGGAGCGCGGACTCGCCGTGATCCGTGTCTTCGACGCCGACAACGCCGCACTCACGCTCAGCGAAGTGGCGGCGCGGTCCGACCTCAGCCGGGCCGCCGCCCGCCGTTTTCTGCTCACCATGGTCGATCTGGGCTACATGCGTTCGGACGGCCGGCTGTTCAGGCTCAGCCCGCGCGTGCTCGAGCTGGGATATTCGTACCTGTCCAGCCTCTCGTTCCCGGAGATCGCCGAACCCCAACTGGAGCGACTGGTCGCCGAGGTGAAGGAGTCGGCGTCCATGTCGGTGCTCGACGGAGACGACATCGTCTACGTGACCCGGGTGCCGACCAGCCGCATCATGAGCGTGTCCATCATGGTGGGGACGCGTTTCCCCGCGTACGTCACGTCCATGGGCCGCGTTCTCCTCGCCCACCTCTCCGACGAAGAGGTGGACCGGCGGCTCAAGGAGGTCAGGCTCGAGTCGCGCACATCCCGGACCATCACCTCCGAGCAGGCTCTGCGCACGGAGTTGCAGCGCGTCCGGACCCAGGGGTACGCGATCGTCGACCAGGAACTCGAGGAGGGGCTGCGCTCTGTGGCGGCGCCCATCCGTTCTCGTACGGGCTCGGTCATCGCGGCCATCAACATCCCGGTGCACGCGGCGCGTTACACCGTCGAGTCGATGCGGCGGGACCTGGTGCCGCCGCTGCTGGCGACGGCTGCCCGCATCGAGGCCGACCTGCGGGTGATAACCCCGCACCGCTGAGCGCCCGCTCCTACTTCCAGGCCTACACACCTGCCGCAGGCGATGGCCGGACGTCTTTGCGCCTGGTACGGCCGTACGGCTGGTACATGATCACCGGCCGTGAAACGGCAGGTCACCGAAGATGCGGCCGAATCTGCGCATGGTGTCGACAGGGGTTTTCCGCCTAGTGTCCCCTGCTTCGGAGTGATCCGGAGGAGTGTCGTCCTCCCTGGTCAGGATCGGTTTCGAGGTTCGGAGCCGTGGAGTCGGGTGGAGGCCCTTTGGTCCCCTCTGTGGGGATCATGTGGGGAGTGGACGACCTTGTCAGAGGTGATCTGCTGCGGCGAACTTGTTCATGGGAGAGTGTGCGGCATGCAAGCTCCACGCCCTGTCTTGAGCAGAATTCGGCTCGCTCTTGGGTTGATCCTTCTTGGCTGGCTAGGCGCCGGCTGGGTGTCGTTCTTCTCCGCCGGGGCCGAGGCCCCAGCCTCGTACTTGATTGGGATGTTAGGGCTGATCACATCGCAGATGGCGATCCTCGTTGTGGAAGGACTCCTCTATCTCCGAAAGGAGTGGAGCACCAGCAGGCCCAGGAACGGCCAAGGGTCGGCATATTGATGTGCGGTTGGATCGCGTGGGGAGCGTAGGAGACGACATACGCCATCCCCGCCTGTAGCTTGGCGAGACGCGCTCCCTCGGAGGTGACCGATGATGGCTGACGCACTGATGACCCCAGAGCAGCTAGCCGAGTATCTCAGGGTGTCCCCAGAGTGGGTCTACAAGAACATCTATGACCTACCGTTCGTGAGGATCGGCAAGTCGTACCGGTTCCCGAAGGGGGACGTCGACGAATGGCTGAGATCGTCTCAGTACTGCGGTCTGCCTCCGAAGTTTTTCGGCAAGCAGGTCTAGGCAAGTCCGGCGTCAGCCGGGAAGGTTCTCAGTCTTATGGCCGGGTCACCGTCCGGGGCACGTTGTAACCCTCCACCCGCAGGGCGGGCCGGTCGGAGGGCAACGACGCGGCGGGCCAGGAGAGGGTGACAGCCCGCGACTCGCCGGGCAGCAGCCACAGGTAGTTCTCGCCGTACAGGGTCGGCAGCACCCGCTCGCCGGTCAGGTCGTCCAGAAGCGACAGCCGTACCATCGCCGCGACCGCCGGGCCATGGTTTGTGACCGTCGCGGTGAGCGCGCGGCGCGCCCCCGTCGTGGCGGCCCACTCGGCGCCGGCCGACACCCTCACCTGCGGGACGTCGTTGAGCGCCGTCATATGGGCGGCCTCCCGGTACCGCCAGTACACGTTCTCCGACAACACGCGGCCCCGGCCGTCCTCCAGAGTCAGCCGGAGGAGATGGAAGTCCGGCATGCCGGGCGTCCACCCCGCCGTGAACGCCTTCTCCGTGGCCGACGGCGGGACGTCGACCTTCATCCGCCGCGGGGCGCCGAGCGGGTGGCCGCCGAGGTCGAAGGCGGCCGCCGTCACCGTCACACCGGTGAGCGCCCGCGGGGTGTGGTTGACGGCGATGACCTGCCACTCCCCCGGATCGGCCTGAACATGGACCGGCTCGCACGCCTTGCGGGCTCCGTAGTAGGCGCCGTTCACGTCGAAGTCGTAGTCGTACGTCTGCCAGACCGTGCTGTGCCAGGCCGGGTGGGACATCCAGAGCATGAGGCCGCTCGCGTCCTGCCACAGGTGACCGTTCCACGCCTCGAACATGGCGCGGTGGTTCTCGTAGTTCACGAACTGGGCCTTGCGCGTGAAGTCGTCCAGCCCGGTGGCCGCGCCGAGGCGCGCCTCGATGGCGGCCTGGTAGTCCTGCGTCGCCTGGTTCCCCTTGGCGCTCCAGTCGTGGTGGTACCACGGGCCGCCGATCGGCCACTCCGGCTCGTCGCCGACGAGGTTGCGCGTGCTCTCGGCCGTGGACACCACGGGCATGCCGATCTCGGTGTGGAAGCCGAAGACGCCGCCGTGCGTGGACGGCGAGTGATAGCGGTCCGGCTCGACCCAGCCGTACGGGCCGCCCCCGCTGACGATCCCCCCGGCCGAGTTGTGCTGGTACAGCACGCCGGGCGCCTCCGCCTGGACCGCCTCGCGCATGCCCTTGTCGAGCGGTTCGGGCGGGTCGCCCTCGTTGGCCCCGCACCACACGACGACGCTGGGGTGGATGCGGTAGCGGCGCACGGTGTCGTGCACCAGATCGAGGAACGCCTCGTGGTCCGGCGGGTCCATGCCCCATGCGTTGGGGAAGTCGTTCCACACGAGGAGGCCGTGCTCGTCGCAGCTGGCGTAGAACTCCTCCCGGTCGCTGCTGCCCAGCCAGTTGCGGATCATGGTGAAGTTCATGTCGCGGTGCATCCGCACGGCCGCGTCCATCCGCTCGGGCGGCATGCGGCGCAGCAGTTCGTCCCAGCCCCAGTTGCCGCCACGGCAGAAGACCCGGACGCCGTTGACGCTGATCTTCAACGGGACCGCGCCGTCGCCGGAGGACGTCGGCGGCTCGTACTCGTAGCCGACCTGGCGGATGCCGAACCGGGTGGTGCGCCGGTCGCTCTCCACACCCTCGACCGAGGCCACGAGGGTCAGGTCGTGCAGGGCGGGCTCGCCGTATCCGTTGGGCCACCACAGCTCGGGGTCGCGCAGGCGCAGCCGCCCGTACGCGGCGGGGGTGAAGGCGACGTCGGCGGTATGACCGGCGGCGACCGTGACCGTCTGGGAGACATGGACGTCGTCGAACGAGGCGGACACCGTCACCCGCCTGTCCGAGGCGTCGGCGTTGCGGACCGGGACGACGATCGTCACCTCGGCGGCGCCGGTGTCGGGCAGATCGGGGAGCGTGGTGTCCACGCGGGGGTCGCCGATGACCGCGTGGCCGGTCGAGCGGAGCCGTACGTGGTTCCAGATGCCCGCGGCGCGGTCACGTACGGCCGGCATCCAGTCCCAGCCGGAGGAGGCCAGGTACGTCGGCGAGTTGCGGTTCATCATGTCGGCGCCGGCGTCCACCCATGACAGGCCTGCCGGTCCCTTGTCGGCGGGGCTGCCGGGGAAGGGCATCGGGGTGATCCGCACGGCCAGGGCCTGCTCGCCGTCCGTCGCGAGCAACTCCGTGACGTCGCGCGCGGACCGTGCGAAGGGGTGGGTCAGCGTCCCGATCCGCCGGCCGTTGAGCCAGATGTCGGCGGTGTGGTTGACGCCGTCGAACTCCAGCCAGATGTGACGGCCGGGGCCTGTGGGCAGGCCCCGAGGCAGGCGGAAGCCGCGCCGGTACCACCAGGAGTGCCGTGACAGGGCCTCGGGGATGTGGAGGTTGCCGAAGCCGGCCACCGGGTCGGGCAGGTGGCCCTGGTCGACCAGCGAGGTCAGCACGGTGCCCGGGACGGTCGCCGGCAGCCAGCGGCGGGTGTCCGCTCCCGGCAGGGACAGGTCGGCACCCTGGCCGCCGGCCCACTCGTCCATGGTCAGCGTCCAGCCCGACTCCAGCGGCACCGTGCCGTCGGCCGCGACCCGCAGTGCGGGCGCCTCGTGGTCGCGGGTCCCCCAGTCGGTCCAGCCGGTGGCGGAAGGCCGGGCCGCCAGCGGCGTGCCGTACACCTCGAAGCCGTTCAGCCCGAGGGGTCCGGCGGCGGAGCGCCTGCGGACGGTCATCCGCACCCAGCGCGCGACGACCGGGGTGGCCAGGCCGATCTCCACGACGCCGCCGGTCCCGTCGGTGGTGCGGTGAACCGTGGTCCACGACCGGTCGTCCCGCGACGTCTCGACCGTGAAGTCCACCGCGCAGCTGGACAGGATCTCCTGGCCGGTCGTGCCCTCGCGCGGATGGTCGCCGGCGGATGGGGTGTAGACCGGATCGTCCGCTGTGGCCTCGAAGGTCAGGCGGACGGACTCGACCCGGCAGTCCGCCTGCAGGTCGACGGAGATCCACTGAGGGTCGCCGTCCGCTGCCCGCCATCCGCTGCCCCGCACGCCGGTGAAGACGAGCCCGTCCACCGCGAACTCGGCGGGGGTGGCGGCGTAGTCGGTAGACGACACGGCGACGGGCCGGTAGAGGGCGAGGTCGACCGACGCCTCACCCCGTTGCGACTGATCTGGCATGACCCACACGTCCAATTTCAAGTGATTGAGAAATGCTCAAGTGACCGCGAATCGCGCGCGAGATCACCCGCTGGCGATCTCACTGAGGATCGTTCGGCTCCGCACCGTCGAGTTCGACGCCCACGTCGGAGCACGACCGCAGGACGACGTCGGGCGTCGATCGGCCGTGCCGGACGATGCCGTTGTTCCGGAAGCGGATGCCGCGTGTGCTCTTCGCGTCGAGCGCGGGCACGCCGTCGAGCACGAACCGGTTGTCCGTCACGACCACGCCGCTGTGGACCGCGCGCCCGGGGTCGCTTCGCGTATTCCTCGGATCGAGGAAGATCGCCGGTCCGCCCGGTTCGACGAACTCGTTGCCGCGAATCGTCAGATCGCGCACCGGCCCGGATTCCCACCACTCGTCTGCGTCGCAGGAGACGTAGATTCCGGCCATCCCCGTGCGTTCGAAGCGGTTGTCCTCGATGACGACCGGACGCCGGGTGGTCACGAGCACTCCGCGCGTGGGCACGTTGCGGAAGACGTTGCGGGCGATGTGGACGGCCGGCGTCCGGGTGACGTTCTCCACCGCGGTCCATCCGGTGAGATCGTCCGGGAGCTCCGCGTCGACGGTCACGACGATGGTGCGCAGCGGCAGGTCATGGGCGCTGCCGCTCGGCTGTCGTACCTGTTCCACCGTCGCGGTCGCGATCGGCTGGAGCGTCCCCCGATCGACGACCTCGACCTGCTCACCGGGTGAGAACTGGGGAAAGCCCGCCGTCTCCGGGTGCGGGTACTCCAGCTCGAGGGTGCGGCGGTCCGGCTGACCGGTGACCCGCAGGTACGTGCCGTGCACGTTGATCGGATCGTCGTGCGGCCCGTCGAACAGGCAGTCGCTCACGACCGCCCGGCCCGAGCAGCCGGAGAACTGGACGAAGTCGGCGAAGCCCGCCGTGTACCGGCCACTGCCCGGCGGAGTCTGGAACTCACACCCCTCGACAGTGACGTCCCGGCTCGTCTGAGCGACCACGCCGAACCCGTGCAGGTACCGGAACCGCAACCCCGACAAGGTCACCTCGGAACTGTCGAGCACCAGCGCGCCAGGATGATCACGTGTCGTCAGACGCATCTCATAGACCAGGCCCAGATCGGCAGGCTCACCACCCTGGTCATAGTCGATCCGGATCTCGTGCTCCCCCACCGGCCGGATCGACCGGACCCCCTCGAAAAGCGGATTCGGGCCCCGGCGCGTCCACCGGCCGGACGGATCATGGATCTGGGTGTACTCGAGCGCATCACGCCCCTCCCACGCCACCTCTCCCGAGCCGAGCGTCTCCCCGTGCCAGCGGATCGAAGCCCCCTCGACGGAGAACAACGTGGCCTCCGGCACCCGGATCACCCGAAACGGCCGCCCCGCCTCGACACCCGCGTCCACCACCGTGGCGTCGACCACCGTCGGCACCGCGAAGTCGAACTCGAGCCCCTCGACGCGCACCCGCCGCGAGTCGACGACCGCGAAGGTCGTCTGGAGCCCGTGCAGCACCAGACGAGCGCCCTCCCCCGCGATCACCAGATCGTCCGCCGCCTCCGCAAGAACCGCGATCGTCTTGACCCGATGTCGCGGATCGTCCCCCACCGTGTTGGAGACATACAGCTCACGGCGCTGCGCGCCCTCCGGCCACAGGTGATACTCCCCCGGCGGAAACCGGAGCACCACCGGGCCGTCGACGGCGCACGCCGCGCCCAGCACCGCCCGGACCCCGGGCGCGGCGTCGATGTCGTGGCCGGGGAGCACCCCGAAGTCGGTGACGTCGAGCAGTGTCGGCATGCGCGTCAGACCTCCGCCCGGTGCCGCGCGGGAGCCGCCGGACACCCTCGCGCCCAGCCGGCCGTCGCCGGCCGCAGTGGCCCCGGCCCACTCCGGCCGGCTGGGCGCGGTGTCACTGACCGGCCTTGTACTTGTCGTAGGCCTGCTGGTTCAGCTCCAGGTACCGCTTCAGGCCGACACCGTCGAGACCCTGGACGAAGGCGTCCCAGTCGGTGTCGAGGTTCTTGGACCCGGTGATGAAGGCCAGCTGGCCCTGGGCGACGTAGCTCTCGAGGTTGGTCTTCAGCGTCGCCATCTCGCCGCTGACGGCCGGGTCGGTCCAGACCGAGACGGTCGGGAAGAACTGCGCCTTGTCCTCGTGGCCCTCGTACAGCTTGGTCGCCTCGAACAGCCTCCGCTCGTATCCGTCCTCGGAGTAGATGTCCGCCGGCACCACCTGGGCGTTGCGGTAGTCGAGGGTCAGGTTGTACTGCGCCATCGCGTCCCAGGAGAGGTTCTTGGGCGCCTGCGTACCCGGCGTGCGCTTGTAGAGCGGCTTGATCGACTGGTCCAGCGCGATGTCGTCGGGGCCCGGCTTGTTCCAGCCCACACCCTCCGGCCCCATGACCGCGATCTCGGTGCCCTCGGTCGTGTAGATGTAGTCCAGCATCTTGATCGCGGCGACCTGCGCCTCCTTGCTGGCCTTGTTGGTCAGCATGAAGGTGAAGGTGCTGGAGCTCGGGTAGTTCAGGCCGCTGAAGCTCTTACCGGACGGCCCGGTCAGCGGCGGGGCGGCGTCGTACTGCTTGTCGCGGCCGTCCTTGGAGCCCAGCTGCACGAAGATGCCGGGGTGCAGGAGCGGCGCCGAGCCGACCATGACCGCGTCGGGGTTGTTGCCGGTCGCCTGGAGCGCCTCGGCGTTCTGCGTGAACGCCGCCTTGTCGATCAGGCCGTCCTTGACCAGCGAGTTGATGTACTTCAGGCCCTCGCGCCACTCCGGCGTGATCACCGGGGTCGTGACCTTGTCGCCGTTGAGGGTGAGCAGCCCGACCCCGCCGTTGTTCGCACCGGCCGGCGGGTAGGCGAACGCCCCCATCAGATACTCGATCAGGTGGCTGTCCTGCACGTCCGTGGTCATCGGGATCTCGTCGGCCTTGCCGTTGCCGTTCGGATCCTTGGTCTTGAACGCCTCCAGGACCGCGCGAAGCTCGTCGGTGGTCTTCGGCATGTCCAGGTGGAGCTTCTTCAGCCAGGCGGTGTTGATCCACAGCTTGTCGGGGTAGCTGCAGTGGAAGCAGTCCGACCACTGCGGCAGCGCGTAGATGTGCCCGTCGGGCGCGGTCGACATCTCCTTGAGCGTCTTGTTGGAGTCCAGCGCCTTCTGGATGTTCGGCGCGTTGTCCTTGATCAGCTGTTCCAGCGGGACGGCGACGCCCTGCTTGCCCAGCTTCAGCACCTCGGCCTGGGAGAAGCCGTCCACCCAGGGGATCAGCATGAACAGGTCCGGGTAGTCGCCGCTGGCGAGCGCGATCTGCCGCTTCTCCTTGGCCGGCCCCGCGTCGAACGTGGTGGTCTGCCAGCGGAACTGGATCTTGAACTTGTCACTCATCAACTTCGTGACCGGGTTGGTGTCCAGGTTCGTGTCCGCGTCGGCGGGCGCGAGCGTGTCGATGATGACCTTGCCGCCCGCACCGAGCTCCGGCTTGCTGGATTCGTCCTCGCCGGAGCTGCACCCCGCGACGACCAAAGTCGCGGCGATCGCCAGAGCGGCGGCTTTCCTGATGGGGGGTATTTTCATGGTTCCTTCCAATCGGTGAATTGCTAGCCCTTGACGGCGCCGACCATGACGCCCTTGGTGAAGTGGCGGGCGACGAAGGGATAGATGATCAGTACGGGCAGGCTCGAGACGACGATGAGGGCGTACTTCAGGACGTTGGCCAGCTGTTGCTGCTGGAGCTGCTGGGCCACGTCCGCGACGCCGACGTTGCGCTGGTTCAGGATGAGGACGTTCCTGAGCACGATCTGCAACGGAAAGAGATCCTGATCCTTGAGATAGACCAGGGCGTCGAAGTAGGTGTTCCACTGGAAGATCACGTACATCAGCGCGAGGACGGCCAGCAGCGGCTTCGACAGCGGCAGAACCACCGACCGGAGATAGCGGAGCTCGCTCGCCCCGTCCAGCATCGCCGCCTCGTGAAGGTCCTCCGGGATGTTGGCGAAGAACGTGCGTGCGATGATCACCTGCCAGACGCCGACGGCGTTGGGGATCAGCAACGCCCAGCGGGTGTTCAGCATGCCGAGGTCCTGGACCACCATGTACGTCGGGATCAGGCCGCCCGAGAACAGCATGGTGAAGATCAGGGCGGTCATCAGCACGTTGCGCCCGAAGAACCTCTTGCGCGACAACGGGTAGGCGATGGCGACGGTCAGCGTGACGCTGATCAAGGTGCCGCAGACGGCATAGATCAGCGAGTTGTAGTACCCCCGCAGGATCTGCGGGTTGCTCAGGGCGACCTCGTAGGCGCGCAGCGAGAAGTCGATCGGCCAGAAGGTCACCCTGCCCGCGGATACGGCACTCGCGCTGCTGAACGAATTGGCGACGATGTAGATCAGCGGCAGCAGTACCAGCCCCAGGATCACCACCAGCATGATCGTGACGACGACCAGGAACACCCGGTCGCGGAACGGCTCACGGATCCGCTCCTTCGCCGCCGGCTTCCGTCGCAGCCTGGACAGGGGCGACGTCGTCAGCGCGCTCATCCCCACAACCCCTTCCCGGTGATCCGCTTGGCGGCGAAGTTGACGAACAGCAGCAGGCAGAGATTGACCACCGAGTTGAACAGACCGACGGCGGTGGCCATGCTGAAGTCCGCGTTGACCAGGCCGGTCTTGTAGACGTAGGTCGCGATGATCTCCGACTGGGCGAGGTTCAGGTCGTTCTGCAGCAGGAAGGCCTTCTCGAACCCGATCGCCATCATGTTGCCCACGCCGAGCACAAGGATGATCACAGCGGTGGGCATGATCCCCGGCAGGTCGACGTTCCGGATCCGCTGCCAGCGGCTGGCGCCGTCGATCTTCGCGGCCTCGTGCAGCGCGGGGTCGATGCCGGCGAGGGCGGCCATGTAGATGACGGCGGAGTAGCCCGTCGTCTGCCACACGTCGGACCAGACGTAGATGTGCCGGAAGTAGTCCGGATCGCCGAGGAAGTCGATCGCCGGGATCCCGAACAGGCCGATCGCGTCGTTCACGATGCCCAGCCGCGGCGACAGGATGAGGATCGTCATCGACACCGCCACGACGGTGGAGATGAAGTACGGCGCGTAGGTGAGCAGCTGAACCGTGCGCTTGAACAGGCCGTTGCGGATCTCGTTGAGCGCGATGGCCAGGATGATCGGGATCGGGAAACTGGCCAGCACCAGGTAGAACGCCAGGATGAAGGTGTTCTTCAGCAGCGTGCCGAAGACCGGGTTGCTGAAGAACAGCTCGAAGTTCTTGAACCCGACCCAGTCGCTGCCCCAGACCCCCTTGATGACGTTGTAGTCCTTGAACGCGATGACGGCGTTGCTGATCGGGATGTACTTGAAGATGACGAAGTACGCCACCGGCACGATCACCAGCAGGTACAGCTGCCAGTGCAGGCGCCAGGACCGCCGGGCCTCGGTCCAATGGCTGTGGAAGTAGCGCGCGAACGCGTTCCGGCTCCGTCCGGACCCGACCGGCCTCTCGGCCGGGCGGACCTGCGAGCCCGGAGGCCGCGTGGTGATCTCCATCAACCCACCCGCAGGTCGGCTGCGTCGAGGTCCCGGGCGACGCCGACGACGGGTGCGGCCGGCGGCCGGACCCGGCCGTCCGTGATCGGCGGTCCGGTATGGGTGATGGCGCCCAGCTGCGGGATGTGCTCGGCACAGCTGCCGTTCGGCACCGCGCAGGACGGCACGTGCGGCTCCATCAGGAAACGGGGTGACGTCACAGTCACACCTCCTGTTGCGGGGTGAGGGTCGTACCTGTTGCGTTATGGCCGGCCGGGGCCGGAGGAAAGTCGGCGGGTCAGGGAACGGCGAATGGCTGGACGCTCACCGCAGCCGCTCCGCCTGCCCACTCCTCGAGGAGGAGCGGGCGGACGGACGCGGCCGATTCATGCGACGACCGTGTCGACGAGCGAGTGCGCGGCCTCGGTGACACGGCGGAGGACAGCCTGAGCCGGCGCGCGAGACTCACACGACCGAGTGGTCCGTGGGTCGGCACAGCCATGAACACCCGCCGTTGCCACAGGTGCCACAGCGAAGCCATGCCGTTCCCGGGAAACATAGGCGAAACGTAGGAGCAATATTTAACTTCGTCAAGTATTGATTTCCGCTCGGCACTGGTCCTACGCTCAGCGGCACCCGTCGCCTGCAGGCCCTGCGGCCCCGAGGACGTGATGCTCCCGTGCCTGTCGACCCTGATCACCCGACCTAACGCGGGCGCCGAACGCGGATCTCGACCTCAAGATGATCTTCGATTCACACCGCGTGGAGATCCGATGAATGTGCGGTGAGGCGGTGCTGGAACCGTCGGGGCGCCGCGCCGACGCCGGCCGAGCGGCACACCTTCCACCCACCGCACTCCAACGCGGACGAGGACACCGGATGAGCACGACGTATCGGGCGAGACCGCACCAGGGCCTGACGCGGTTCCTCCTTTGTCGCGTACTCCGCTTCAGGCGCGGCGTTGGATGCGGATCTGGGCGATGAGGCTGATGAGCGCGAGGAGGACGGTCAGCGCCGTGTAGCAGACGACCGCCGGCACCTCGCCGAGAGGGCCGGCGAGGCGGCCCTCGATGACGATGGGCACTCCGAACGCCACGTAGGAGACGACGTAGATTCCGGCCACGACCCCCGCGCGCTGGTGTGCTTCCGCGAGCGGGAAGACGAGCCGCAGGGCCGCGGAGAACGACGCCCCGAAGCCGACGCCGGCGACGGCCTGCCCGACGATCATGATCGTCAGGCTTCCGGCGAACACGCCGCCGATGATGCCGGCGGCTCCGGCGATGGACGCGTAGATGCCGACGGTCATCGCCCGCCGGGGGTCGACGCGTGCGAACGACAGCCCGATGACCGCCGACACCGCCGGAGCGACGAAGCCGGCCACGCCGTTGAGCAGGCCGCTGTCCAGATGAAAGACGCTGCGAACCATGCTCGGGGCGAGCCCTCCTGACAGCCCTGCGAGCATCCAGACCGCGGCGACCACGGGTGCCGCGGCGGCGAACTCCTTGCGGGCCGTGGGCGGCACCGCGACGCGCGGAACCATCGAACGGAGCGCCCCGGACGTGCGGGGCACGGTCTCCGGAGACAGGACGACGACTGCGGCCCCGAGAATCGTGAGGACGACGAGGACGGCGAAGACGATCGAATTCGCCGCAGGCGACAGCTGGATGGCGAGGCCGGCGAGTAAGGAGCCGCCGCCCAGACCACCCGTCAGACCGACGCTGCCGAGGATCGTGCCCAGTCTCTTCTTGTTCTGCGGGGCGAGTTCGACGAGCGCCGCGGTGAAGGCGGCCGTCCCCGCGCCGCTGGCGACGCCCTGCACGATCCGGCCGGCGATCACCCACCCGATGTCGGTGGCGACGAGGAACAGCACGTTCGACGCGAGCTGGATGACCAGGGCTCCGATCAGGACCGGCCTCCGGCCGACATGGTCGGACAACGACCCCATCGAGAGGACGGCGGCGAGGAAGCCGATCGCGTATACGGCGAACGCCAGGGTGAGAAGCGACGGCGGGAACCGCCACTGCTGTCTGTAGACCACGAGCAGCGGCGTCAGCGCGCCTGCCGCGAGATACAGGCTGGTGAACGCGAGCGCTACACCCGTCAACGCCGGTCCGGCGGGGAGAGTGCGCCGGCGGTGGGCCGCGGGCGCCTCGGTGATCAGCTGAGATGAGGACAAGACGGTTCCTTGAAGAGACCACGCGCGCGCGGTGGTCGGAGAATCGGTGACGGCCGATGTGAACCCGGCCGGATGAACGCTCAACCGCTCTGTCAGCCGGCCCAATCGCCGTGCGCCACGATCGCGAGGTCCTCGAGTTCGAGATCCCTCCCGGACACGGTGCGCGGGCCGATCACGACCGGCTCACCGGTGCCTCGTTCCACCAGGCGCAGCGGCCCGCCGTCGTCGCCCTGGAGGTGCTTGTTGCCCCACTGCATGAGCGCGAACACGGCGGGAACGAGATCTCTGCCCTTCTCGGTGAGGAGGTACTCGTAGCGGCTGCGCCTGCCCGGCTCCTGATAGGGCCGCCTGACGAACAGGCCGATGTCGGTCAGTTCCTTCAGCCGGGCGGCGACGATCGCGTCGGTGAGCTTCGTCCGACGGGCGAAGTCGTCGAACCGCGTCGTGCCGTAGAAGGCCTCGCGAAGGATCAGCATCGACGACCGCGTGCCGATGACCTCCATCGACTTCCCGATCGAGCAGTTCTCCAGCCGCCACGTGCTGCGATCGGCCAGAACACCTTCGAACGTGAGCGACACGACTCCCCCTGACGTCGCTAGTCGGTGATGACGACGACGCCCGACGGCGCGTCCAGCAGCTCGACCGTCCGTTCGGCGGCACGGTCGATCTGCACGCGGGGCTCCGCGGGGATCTGCTGTTCGTTGTAGGTGCCCGGCCCATAGAACTGCCCGTAGCTCAGCACGACGCCCCCTTCGGCGAGAACGGAACGTTCCAGCGCGGCGACGGCTCGGGCGTCGGGTCCGTCAGGCAGCTGCCAGGCGACGGTCTGGGCCAGGATCTTCGGCGACCCGCTCCGCCGTGCCGCCTCGATCAGGTTCTGGTTGCCCTCGGTGCGGATGCGGGCGTTGAGCTCCGCGTGGTCACCGATCTTCTCCACCTCGTCCGGCAGATCGGTCAGCTCGTTGAGAACGACGTCCGGATTGAAGTCACGGACCGCCTGGATCAACGCGTCCCGGTCGAAGACGTCACACAGAATCGGCACGGCGCCCAGCTCGGCCAGCAGCTCCATCTTGCCGGCCGACCGCGTCATGCCACCGACCACGTGCCCCGCCTGCACCAGCAGGGGAACCAGCCGCCGCCCGATCACGCCGGACGCACCGGCGAGGAACACCCTCACGACCTCTCCTAACTTCACGATTCGATAGTCAGAACCTAGATGCTGACTCCTATACAGTCAAGCCAGACCTGTCGGGGTGTCAGGATTCAGGCGTTGTATCCCCCGTGGGCATCCAGCACCGCGCCCGTGATGTACGACGCCGCAGGGCTCGCCAGGAAGGCGATCGCCACGGCGATCTCGTCGGGATGCCCCATGCGCTGCAGGGACAGCGAGCCGACCATGACCTTGAGCGTCTCGGGGTCCGGCGGCTCCATGCCGCTCTCCATCAGTCCGGCCTCCACGACGTTGGCCGTGATGCCCCGGGGCCCGAGATCCCGTGCGACGCCCATGGTGTACCTCTCGATCCCCGACTTGGTCGCCGAGTAGTCGGCGAGTCCCGGCACGCCGACCCGGGAGCCCAGCCCGGAGCTCACCGTGATGATGCGGCCGTCCGCGCGCAGCACTCGGGAGGCGGCCCGGATGACGGCGATCACGCCGAGGTAGTTGGTGGCGTGCATCCGGTCCAGCGCGGCCGTGTCGGCGTCCGGGTCGTCCACCGTGCGGCCCTGCTCGATCGAGATCGCCGCGTTGTTGACGAGGATGTCCAGGCCGCCGAAGTACGCGACCACGTCGTCGATCAACGCCGGGGCCCGGCCCGTGTCCGCCTGGTCGGATTTGAAGGCGACGGCCTTCGCCCCCTTGCCGCGCACCTCCTCGACGACGGCGTGGGCCTGCCTGTCGGAGCTGACATAGGTGAACGCGACGTCGGCGCCCTGCTCGGCCAGCAGCCGTACGGTCGCGGCTCCGAGTCCGCGCGACCCTCCGGTGACCAGGGCGACCTTGCCCATGAGCGGCTTGTCCATTCTTCTCACCTCGCTGATCGATCCTTCCGGGAACGGTCGTAACAGTAATTGTTACAACGATCCCATCGCAACATTTGTTGTTACGACCGCCTGGTCGTAACATCGATCGTTGCGGCCGAGAGGAGAGGGTTCATGAGCGCCAACAGCAGGTTGACCATCGCCGCCCACGCGTTGGCCTGGATCAGCCTCTACCAGCGCCAGGGCCACGAGGTCGCCACCTCCGAGCAGATCGCGACCAGCGCGAACACCAATCCCGTGGTGATCAGGCGGCTGCTCGGCGAGTTGCGCAGCGCGGGGCTCGTGGAGTCCCGGCGGGGCGTGGGCGCAGGCTGGTCGCTGGCGCGCGACCTGGAGTCGATCACCCTGCTCGACGTGTACGAGGCGGTGGAACCCGGCCCGCTGTTCGCGATGCACCGCGCCACTCCGGACCAGGGGTGCGTGGTGGGTTACGGCATCCAGCCGGCGATGCAGGGCATCTACGACGGCATCGAGGAGACCCTGCGGCGCGAGCTGGCCCGCGTCACGCTGGAGGACGTGCTCCGGGACGTTCTCGCGGCACCTCGCTAGTGCCATATGTCCGGACAAAGACCTACAAGCGGGAAGCCGGTTGTGCTAACTTCGGCGAAGCCGTTTGCCGCTGCGAACTGAGGAGGTGAGACCGATCAACGTTGTGACAGGTCGGGCCTCCCTCCCCCGCGTGGCTTAGGGAGTGCCCGCAGAAGGCATCCCGAAAGGCTTGGAACGCAATGCGCTTCACCTCCCGGACGTCGTACGACGGCGTCACCGAACAGCTCTTCACCCTCTCCTTCACCTTCGGCGAGATCCCCGGTGTGTTGTGGACGCCGGACGGTGCCGCCGGGACCCGTCCCCTGATCCTGATGGGACACGGCGGCGGCCGGCACAAGCAGGCACCCGACGGCGTCGCGCGCGCCCTGCGTTTGTCGGCCGAGTGCGGCTTCGCGGTGGTGGCCGTCGATGCGCCCGGTCATGGCGACCGGCCGAGAAGTGAGGAACAACACCGGATCATCGCCGAGATGCGGACCCGCGCGCAGACCGGAGGAGAACTGACTCCGCTGGTCACCGCTCTCCACACGCTTCTCGCCGGCCAGGCCGTCCCGGAATGGCGGGCGGTCGTGGACGCGGTCCAGGAACTCGACCACGTCGGCCCCGGTCCGGTGGGTTACTGGGGCATGTCGATGGGCTGCGGGCTCGGCGTCCCGTTCATCGCCGCCGAGCCCCGCGTCCGCGCGGCGGTGCTGGGTCTGAACGGGGCGGAGACCTCGGCCGAGGCCGCCGCACAGATCACCGTCCCGCTGGAGTTCCTGGTGCAGTGGGACGACGAGATGGTCCCCCGGGCGGCGAGTCTGGCGCTGTTCGACGCCTTCGCCTCAACCGAGAAGACGCTGCACGCCAACCCGGGCAGGCACGGGGAGATCCCGGCGTTCGAGCTGGACAGCACGCTGCGGTTCTTCACCCGGCACCTGGGCTGAGACCCCTGTCGTCCGCGACGCGCTGATCGGGTTCCGCGCCCGACCAGCGCGTCCGGCATCGGCTCCCTACTCCCCCTGCGGTGGGCCCGCGATGAGTTCGGCCGCGCGCTCGGCGATGGCGTAGACCGTCGCGTTGGTGTTGGCCGACGGAACGGAGGGGATCACCGAGGCGTCGGCCACCCGAAGCCCGCTGATGCCGCGCACCCGAAGGTCGCGATCGACGACGGCCATGCCGTCGTCCCCGATCCGGCAGGTGCCCACCGGATGGAAGTAGGAGGCCAGGGTGGCGCGGGCGTAGTCGCGCAGGCCAGGCTCGTCGAACGTGTCGGGTCCCGGCATCACCTCCTGGTCGCGCCAGTGGTCCAGGGCGCTCGCGCGGCCGATCTGACGGGCCATTCGCAACCCCCTGACCACTGCGGCCAGGTCCCGGTCGTCGCCGTAGTAGGCCGGGTCCAGCACCGGAGGAGTGCCCGGCTCCGGACCGCCCAGGCGTACGGTGCCGCGGCTGCGGGGGCGCATGAGTCCGACCCCGATCGTGTAACCCTGCTCGTCGGGCTCGGGTATGTGACCCGGGCCGTCGATGAAGAGGATCTGCAGGTCGGGCTCGTCCAGAGAGGGATCACTGCGAACCAGGCCGAAGACCTCGGCGTGGTTGTGCGTGCCGGGCGGGACCGGCCGTGCCGCCCGGTACACCACGGTGGTCATGGGGTGATCATGCAGGTTCTCTCCCACTCCTGGGAGGTCCACAACGACGTCGATGCCTGATTCGCGCAGGTGGGCGGACGGGCCGACGCCGGACTGCAGAAGCAGCTGCGCCGACCCGATCGTGCCGGCGGCCAGCACGACCTCCCCGGAGCAGGAGGCGGTGGCCCGCTGCCCGTCGGCGCTGTAGTCGACTCCGGTGCAGCGGCCGCCGGCGATCCGCAGCCGGTGGACCAGCGCGCCGGGCACCACCCGCAGGTTCGGCCGGTCCAGGGCCGGTGCCAGATAGGCGTCGGCGGCGCTCTGCCGCAGGCCGCCGACGATGTTGAGATCGACGGGCCCGAACCCCTCCTCGAGCCCGCCGCCGACGTCGGACGCCCGGGGATGGCCGGCCTCCAGGGCCGCCTCCAGGCAGGCGGCCAGCACCGGATTGACCGGATCGGCGGGCGCGACGGTCAACGGCCCGCCGACGCCGCGCAGCGCCGGGTCCCGGCCCGGTGCGTTCTCCGAGCGTTTGAAGTGGGGCAGCAGGTCGTCGAAGCTCCACCCCTCCAACTGCCAGGCGTCGTAGCTGGAACGATGCCCGCGGGCGAAGATCATGCCGTTGATCGAGGACGACCCGCCGAGCCCTCGTCCGCGCGGCAGGAGAGTGGACGTGCCGGTGGCGGCCTGTTCGATCGTGACGTCGCCCCAGCAGGCCGGGCTCCGCAGCAGCGTCGGCCAGGCGGGCGGCCTGGACATGGCCTCCAGCGGCCGCCCGTCGCCGGCCTCGAGCAGGAGCACGCGTGTGTCGTCGCGCTCCGACAGGCGGGCGGCGAGCACGCATCCGGCGGTGCCGCCGCCGACCACGATGAAGTCATGGCCGTGCGTCGCAGATCTCATGGTGTCCCCCCGAATCCATGATCGATTTATGGCCGGCTCACTCGACGGCGGTTCGCAGCGGTGGGATGACCGGCATCTCGGTGGCGTCGCGGATGTCCTCGAGCGTCATCCGGAACTCCTCCGGATAGGCGTCGCGCCGGATCCGCCGAGCGGGTTCGCTGGTGCGCCACATGTAGAGGCACTGCTCGCATCGCAGAACGTCCCAGGCGCCGGTGACCGGCGAGGTGAAGACCCTCTCGACGGTCTCGTACGCGCAGCGCGGGCAGATCGAGTCGTGGCTCGGAGCGGCGTCTCCCGCATGGTGCGGTGTATGACGCTCCCTGTCTGGGGAGGCCGCGGCGCGGCCGCCGGCCAGCTGCTGCAGTTTGACGAGCCACTCGCTCGTCTCGGGCAGGTCGCGCACCTGAGTGCCGTGGCTGCCGCGGGTGTCCGGTGCCACGGGTGTGGTGGCATCGATGATCAACTTGTCGATGACGCCGGGCGTGCGGGCAGCGGGATCCAGCGCCACGACGGACAGGTTCGGCACGGTGACCAGGTCGTCCGCCGGGTTCATCTTGGTCGACAGGGCCCACATCACCTGGGGCAGATCGAACGGATTGACGTCCTCATCCACCACGATCACCGTGGCGGCGTAGCCGAGGCCGTGCGGGGTGGTCAGAACGCGCATGCCGACGGCCTTGGCGAACCCGCCGTACCGCTTTCTCGTGGACACGATGACGACCAGTCCGTGGGTGTACATCGCGTTCACTGCCTGAACCTCGGGGAAGTCGGCCTTGAGCTGGGTGTACATCGGCACGCACGTGTTGGCGGCCATCAGGTAGTCGATCTCGGTCCACGGCATGCCGAGGTAGAGGTGCTCGAAGACGGGGTTCGTGCGGTACGAGATCCTGTCGATGCGGATGACGGGCATTCTGCGCCCGCCGGAGTAGTGCCCGGTGAACTCGCCGAAGGGTCCTTCTATCTCGCGCCTGCGTCCCTCGACGACGCCCTCGATGATCACTTCTGATCCCCACGGCACGGGCAGTCCGGTGAGCGGGGCCATGCTGATCGGAGCGGCCGCTCCGCGCAGTGCGCCGGCCAGGCCGTACTCGTTCTCGTCGTACCTCATGGGGGTGGAGGCGACGATGGAGATGACCGGGTCGTTGCCGATCGCGATGGCGACGGGGAGGTCCTCGCCCCTCTCCTCCGCCCTGCGCAGGTGCTCGGCGATGTCGTGCACGGGCACCGGCTGTATGGCCAGGGCCGCCTTGCCGGTGACCTCGATCCGGTAGATGCCGACGTTCTGCTTGCCGCTGTTGTCCGGGTCATCGGGATCCTTCGAGACGACCGCCGCCTTGTCGATGTAGAAGCCGCCGTCGCCTTCGTTCAGCCGCACCAGTGGGAGGACCGAGAAGATGTCGACGTCGTCGCCTTCCATGGTGTTCTCGGCCCACGGCGGGTCGTCCCGCATATCGGGCTCGACGGGGAAGTCGGCCCAGCGCCTGGTGAACTCCTCGATCTGTTCTCTGGTGCCGGTCTCCTTGGGCAGGCCCAGCGCGAGCGCGTGGTTGGCCCACGAGCCGTGGACGTTCATCGCGATCTTCGCGCCGGTGAAGCCGGCGACGTTGTCGAAGTAGAGGGCGGGGGCCGCGTCACCGAGGCGCGGTACGGCGTTCGCCGCGGCGGCGACGTCCGGCTCCGGCATCACCTCCTGACTGATCCGGAGGAGTTGCCCTTCCTTGTCGAGAGTGTCGAGAAAGCTCCGCAGGTCGTCGTAGGCCATGAGTCGTTCCTTTCACAGGTCGCACGATCGGGTGCGCGGGAGTGCGGGCCGGGGAGCGGTCGCCGGAGTGCCGGTCAGGTGGCGGAGCGCAGGCCGCGGGCGGCGCGCATGCCCTCCCATCGCCGGGCGCGGGGTGCGGGCAGGTCGAACTGGTCGAGGACCCGTGCCGTGATGTGGTCGACGATGTCGTCCACCGATCGAGGGTGGTTGTAGAAGGCCGGCATGGGCGGCATCAGCTGTGCCCCCCGGCGGCTGAGCGCGAGCATGTTCTCCAGGTGGATCTCGCTCAGCGGGGTCTCACGCGGGACGAGCACGAGCTTGCGCCGCTCCTTGATGACCACGTCGGCGGCGCGGGCGATCAGCCCGTCGGCGTATCCGGCGCGGATCGCGGCCAGGGTCTTCATCGAGCACGGTGCGATCACCATGCCGGCGGTCCTGAACGAGCCCGAGGAGATCGGCGCGCCCTGGTCCTCGGGCTGGTAGACGACATCGGCGAGCGCGCCGACCTCGGCGACCGTGAGACCGGTCTCCAGCTCGATCGTGGTCCGCGCCCAGCGGCTGAGCACCAGGTGGACCTCCACCTCCGGCAGGTCGGCCAGGTTCTCCAGCAGCCGGATGCCGAACACCGCACCCGTCGCGCCCGTCATGCCCACGATCAGTCGCACGATGATCAACCCTCTCGATTCGCCCGGCGAGATGGACGCCGAATGGACGAGCTGTTTCGGACGCCGCACGGTCGGGTTCGGACACCGAATCCTCGTGTGGCCCGCGGTCATCGGCGCTTCATGCGGCTCTGACCAGCTCTGTTGCACTCAACGCTAGACGGGTGCGGAGGCCCCGAGAGGGTACGCTGGGGACATACCATGGACAGAAACGGACACGTCGTCGTCACGGACGTCCCGTACAGGGCTTCGGTGGGAGCTCCGCCGGGCGTGGAGGTGTTCGACTTCCCCGGCCTGCTCGCCCGCGCCCGCGGTCACGACGTCGACATGTACTCGCCCAAGCGGCTGGCCTTCCACGAGATCATCACCGTGCGATCGGGCACCCTGCGCTACTGCGCGGACTTCACCGAGCATGTGCTGACCGAAGGCGCCTGGATGTGGCTTCGTCCTGGTCAGATCCAGCAGTTCCGCTCCGACCTCACCGCGGCCGAAGGTTCCGTCGTCCTCTTCGAGCGCAGTTTCCTGAGCCCCGGTGCCGTGGAGCTCGCACGCGTCGACGCCTCCTGGCGGGAGCCGCTGATCTCTGAGGACACGGACCAGACCGTACGCGCTGTCCTCGACCTGCTGGAGAGCGAGTGTCGCGGCCCGGCCGGTCCGTCGCTCGAGGCGCACGTGGAGGTGCTGCGGCATCTGCTTGCCGTACTGGTCCTGCGGCTGGCACGGGCACAAGGCGGCCTGGACGACGACGGGGCGGGCGTGACGGAGGCGTTCCGCCGCTTCCAGGGCGCGGTGGATCGGGACTTCGCCCGGACCCGCCGTGTGGAGGACTTCGCGAGGGACCTGGGATACAGCGTCCGCACCCTCACCCGCGCGACACGAGCAGCCGCCGGCGTCGGCGCCAAACGTTTCATCGACGACCGAGTCCTGCTCGAGGCCAAGCGTCAGCTCGTGCACACCGACCTGGCGGTCACGGCCGTCGGCGAGCAGCTCGGCTTCCCCGAGCCCACGGTCTTCACCAAGTTCTTCCGGCAGCGAGCCGGTGAGACCCCGGCCGCCTTCCGCGCTCGCGCCAGGGGCAGCGCGTGAGCGGGGTGACTCGACGCTCCAGCCGTCCACGTCGAGTGGTCACGGCCTGAAGGCCCCGCGCCCGACTGGCGCGAGGCCTTCACCTGTCACTGACGGCTATCCCCGAGAACGCCGGGGAGGCCGGCACCCGGTCACCGCGTCAGCCGCAGTGGGACCACTGGCTCGTCCAGGAGACGCCGGGGTCGACGTCCCACTGACCGCCCCACTTGACGCACTTGCCGGGCGCGACCGCACGCACGGGACCGGCGTAGTACTTGAAGTCGCCGGAGTCCACCTTGGTGGTGGAACCCTCCACCTGCAGGGTGGCCTTCAGGAACACCTCAGCGAGGGTGGAGTACTCGAACGTGGTCACGCAGTTGGAGCTGCCGTTGTAGTCGAGCCAGATCGTGGCGACCTTGATCCCGCTCGAGGTGTACAGGTCGTGGTGGTCGATGTTGTAGTAGCCGGAGCCGCACACCGACTCGTGGTTGTACGGGTTGGACGCGGCCTGGGCGGGTGCGGAGACGGCGAGCGCGCATGCCGCCGCGCCGGCCACCGCCAGCGTCTTAACAAGCTTGTTCATCGCGATTCCCCTTATTCGGACGGGACGGTCGTGCTCCATGGGCACGTTATAAGCGTGTGATCTTCGGCCGAATCCGAAAGATTGCTCAACTCGCCCAGAAGGGCACCCGGTCGTGCGCTCCAGGTCTGTGACGGGCCCAATCGTCCGCCACTCCCAGGCCGGCCCCTTTCGGAGACCTGAGTCAGATGACTTACACGCCACAGTGGCGAAGGGACGGTGTCATAGGTCGAGGTTGAGGGCGGCGAGCTCGGTACGGGTGGTGATGCCGAGCTTGGGGAAGGCCCGGTACAGATGCTGGGCCACCGTACGCGGGCTGATGAACAGCTGCGTTCCGATGTCGCGGTTGGTGGCGCCGGTCGCGGCGAGCCGTACGATCTGGAACTCCTGGGGTGTCAACCGGTCGATCAGGCCGGGCTCGGGTGAGCGGGTGGCGGACCGATCACCGGTGGCCCGCAACTCACCCTGCGCGCGGCTCGCCCAGAGCGTCGCGCCGGACCGTTGGAAGATCTCCACTGCGGCCCGGAGCCGGCTCCTCGCCTCGGTCTTGCGGTGTTCCCTTCGGAGCCACGTCCCATAGGCGAACAGGGTGCGCGCTCGGTCGAACGGCCGGTCCTGGCACTCCCCCTGCCGCAGGGCCGTGACGAAGTGGTGTTCGGCCTCCCGCGCCGGGCTGACCAAGGCGCGGCAGCGGGCGATGATGGACGGAGCGCACGGGTCGAGAAGCTTCCCGATGTCGGCGTCGAGTTCACCGATCAGGCGGGCGGCGATGCCGGGCTCCCCCGCCCGGACCGCGGCCTCGATGTGGTCGGCGGTGGCCCGGACCCTGGCGCTGCTGTGCGGCCAGCCCTGCCACCGGTTCTCCATGCGGCTCAGCGCGGACTCGTAGCGGCCGTTGCCGAGATCGAGCAGTGCCAGCGCCCAGGTCGCGTCCGCCGCGCTCGGCGGGGCTCCGTGATCGTCCGCATAGCGGATCGCCTCATCGGCGAACGCACGACAGCGCTGGTCGTCTCCGTCCAGCGCCGCCAGCCACGCGAGCAGGCCACGCAGATAGGTCGCGACCGATCCCTGATCCGTGTCGGCCGCGATCATGAGGCCCTGTTCCGCCGACTCGGCCGCGGCCCGGCAGCGGCCGAGCAAGGTCTGAGCGCAGGACTGGTGGAAGAGGGCGTTGGCGAGATGCCCGATGAGGCCGTCTGCCCGGGTTTGGGCGACCATGGCCGTGGATATCTCCAGCGCCTCTGAAGCACGCCCGGCGAAGTTGAGCGCCCGCGCCGTCCAGGACTGCTCCCAGACCGAGGTGGGGCGGAGTGCCTCGAACGTGGCGTGGTCGGCTGCCTCACCCGCGATGAGCTGGTACAATCCGCGTGCCTGGCGCATGTACGGCTGGAAGCCATGGTTCGCCGGAAGATCGAGCGAGTTCAGCATCGTCACCGCTTGGCCCGCCAGCGGGAGGTCCACACCGTGCCCGGCGTAGTAGGTCGCCAGCACCAGCATCTCGGCGGCGTCCTCCGGAGCCTCGACGGGGACCTTGGCGGCTCCGTCGATCATCAGTCTCGCGGCGGCCCTCGGGTTGCCGCGCTCGAACTCCAGCCGCCCGCGGGCACCCGCCAGCCGTGCGAGGACGGCGGGCTCGTCGGTCAACCGGGCGGCGGCGTCGCACAGCTCCCCGGCGCGGACGAACTGCCCCGCCTCGATCGCCGCCATGGCGGCGGCCGACAGCCGCCGGCTCCGCGCCGGCCCGTCCTCGCTGAGTTGAGCCGACCGCTCATAGGCCGCGACGGCCACAGCCTGGCCGTCTCGCTGCAGGGAGCTCTCCGCCGTGCGTTCCAGGGCGGCGGCCGCATGCTCGTCCGGCCCGAACGCCGCGGCGGCCAGATGCCAGGCCCATCGGTGCGGGTCGCTCGTCTCCACGGTCATGGCGAGGGCCTGGTGCACGACCTGCCGCTGGGTGAACAGAGCCCCCTGGTAGGCCGCGGTCCGCACCAGCGGATGGCGGAACCGCACCGAGCCGGCGGTGACGACGACGAGCCCGGCCCGCTCGGCTTCGGCGAGGGTGGTCCTCGGCACGCCGAGGAGGTCGGCCACCCGCATGACCGTGCCCAGGTCACCGGTGCCCTCCGCCGCGATGATCACGAGCAGCTTGCGGGCCGCGTCCTCAAGCCGGTCGATCTGCCCGGTGAAAGCGCGCCGCAGGCATTCGGTGATCGGCAGAGGATCGGTGCCCGACGGCTCCTCGTCATCGACCGTCTTGGGCAACTCACGCAATGCGAGCGGATTGCCTCTCGCCGCGGCCAGCACCCGGTTCCGGAGCCGCGCCGGCAACTCCGGCGCCTCCCTCGCGAGCAGGGCCGTCGCCGCTTCTCGTGGCAGCGCGGCGAGCCGCATGACCGGCAGGGTCGCGAAGGACGATGCGTGGTCGGATGGGCCGCCCTGTTCCCTGACGGCCACGATCAGGCCGATCGGGTCATGCTCGAGGCGTCGTCCCACGAAGTGCAGAGCGGCGGCGGACGCGGTGTCGACCCAGTGGCCGTCATCGACCAGACACAACAGGGGCCGTTCCGCGGCCAGGTCGGACAGCAGCGTGAGGGTGGCGAGCCCGACCAGAAGCCGATCCGCGCCGGCGGCGGGTTCCATCCCGAAAGCGGCACGGAGCGCGGACGCCTGGAGCGCGGGGAGCACCTCGATCCGGTCGAGGACCGGGCGCAACAGAAGGTGAAGGGCGGAGTAGGGCAACTCGGCCTCGCCTTCGACGCCGGCCACCCGCAGCACGCGCATTTCCTGCCCGGCTCGGCCCATCGCGTGGTCCATGAGCGCCGACTTGCCGATTCCGGGCTCACCCACGACTACCAGCGCGCGGCCGGTACTCGCCCGCACCCCGTCGACCAAGCGATCGACGACTTCCAGCTCCGGGTCTCTTCCCAGTAACACTTTCGTGATCTTACGTCGCGGCACCCGCGGGCGGCAGGCGGATCCCGGTCTGCCGGCCGCCCGCTCTAGTGCTGTTGCTCCGCCGTCCAGGGACGGAGCTTCTCGGGGTTGCGTACGGCCCAGATGTGCTTGATCCGGTCGCCGACGATGTCGAACGCCATCACGACCACGGTGACGCCGTCTCGCTGAGCCACCAGGCCGGGCTGACCGTTGACCGTACGCTCCAGGATCGTCAGGTCGGGTACCCAGCCGGCGAGCTCGATGGCGTAGCGCGCGACCTTCTCGCCGCCCTCGATCGGGCGGAACACGGCGCTGACCAGGCCGCCGCCGTCGGCGATCCCCGTGGCGTCGGGGTCGAGGAGGCCGATGAGGGCCTCGATGTCCCTGGCCTCCCACGCCTCCTTGAAGTCCCTGACGATGCCGGCGCGCTGGGCTGTCGCGGTCGCGGGGGCCTGCTGCGCGCGTACGCGGCGGCGGGCCGACGAGGCCAACTGGCGGCACGCGGCCGGCGTACGGCCGACGATCTCGGCCACCTCGGGGAAGGAGTAGCGGAACACGTCGTGAAGGATGAACGCGACGCGCTCGGCCGGGGTCATCGATTCGAGCACGACGAGGAAGGCCATGCTGACCGACTCGTCGAGAGTGACCCGGTCGGCCGGGTCGACCGCGGCGCCGCCCAACTCCGTGGGTTCGGGCAGCGGCTCCGGGATCCATTCGCCCACGTAGCGCTCGCGCCGGGCCCGCGCCGAACCGAGCACGTCGAGGCAGATACGACTGGCGACCCTCGTCAGCCAGCCTCCGGGGGATTCGATGGCCTCCTGCTGCTGCCGGGACATGGCGTACCAGCGGGCGTACGTCTCCTGCACGACATCCTCCGCCTCGGCCAGGGAGCCGAGGAGGCGGTACGCGAGATTGATCAGCTGACGCCGCTCGCTCATGATCGCGCTCAGGCTCGGATCGGCCTGGTCGTCTCCTGGCTCGGATCGAGTGGTCATGCTGACTCCCTTTGCCGCAGTTGCCCTCACCCGGTTCGACGACACACCGCACCTGATTGTGAGGCCGCGTCGCCTCCCACTTCTCAGCGGTCGTGTCGTCGGACCACCGAGAAGCCTTCCAGCAGCCCGCCTCCCAGCCGTCAAGGAGTCACCCCTTACAACTCGCGATCACCCTGCAGACGTTTGACAGCGCTCCTGAACGAAGGAAGCCCCGGCACCGCCTGGCTCCAGGGCTTCCTCGCGTGCATACGCACACCTACCGGTGACCCCACGCCCCGGCCACCCCCGTCAGCGCCGCCGCGATCGTCTCGACCGACTCCCGCAGGCCACCCGTCAGGCCGTCCTCCTTGCTTGACGGCATCCACCGGGCATTGGTCTCACCGTGCTTCGGCCCGCCGTTGAACGTGCTCACCTCGTAGGTGCGTCCTTCCTTGTCAGCGAGGAGGAGGATGCGGATCTCGAACCTGTCCGGCAGCTTCTCGTCCGAATACTAGAAAAATGTCGACATGGCATCTCTGCTCCAGTTGGTCGACGAGTGCTTGGTGAATCGGAAACATAAAATCGGTTTAGGGTGGGCCGGAATCGTCCACGCGATAAAGGTGGAAGGACATAAGTGCCGAGCGTGACAACAGGCAAACGCTTTGGTGTGAACGATTGACGCTTGGGCGGGTGCACATTTCGGCGAGCGGGGCGAATGCATTAGGCATTCTACAGAACGCACGAATATGAGTGAGTATTGCGTTTCATGTGAACGTGACGGATCATTTCGATCATGGGTTGGGCCGCCGCCCGACGGGTGGCGGAACCCACGCCGTTCCGTGCTCAGGAAGGACCTTGCATGATCCGTCGCGCCCTCGTCGCCGCGGCCCTGGCCACAACCGCCCTCGTCGCCCTCCCTGCCGGTCCCGCCCAAGCCAGGGCCTGCCCCCTCGGCTACGCCTGCAAGAGTACGTACTACTCCGATAACTCCTACACCCAAGTGGTCGGTGTCTTCGGGGGTACGTGCGACGGCAGCGCGTACAACTGGGGCGTGAAAACCGTCTACCAGGACTACGTTGAAACCCCCTGCGAGTGATCGAACGCCTGCCTAGGTTCTAGTGATCTTTGCAACACCTGATTTGTTCAGGAGTTGCAGTGTTCGAGATCCGGCCGGTTCGGTCTCCGTAGGGCCGCAAGAAGCTACTTGCTGAGCGCACGGCATATTTGGATCCTGTGTCTCAGGGAGTGGGTACTGCGGAGGCCGGCCGGATCGTCGGGATCAACCGGCGGACAGGTCACCGATGGCGGCACGGTCAGAGTCTCCACGAAATCAGGCGCGCTTCATATCGGAGACGTGCTCCAGGCTTTGGAGATCGGACGGCGGCCGGCAGCGTCCGCCCAGGTAAGAGGCACCAAGGACCCAGGGTCCCGGCATAGTGGCGTGATGGCTTGTTTATGACCGGGTGTCTGGTTCGCTCACCGGGATGCGGCGCAGGCACGGTTCCAAGATCATGTGGGTGTCGAATCCAGTGATCGCTGCGGAAGACCGTGCCTGCCTTGTCATCATCCTCGATCAGCGCCGCCCTGGAAGAGCTTTCACGTTTGCCGGCCAGTGACCGCGCGCTGCTGTCGGGCCAGTGCCCAGGCCTGGCGGAGTACCTGGCATGGGTGCCGGATCCGCGGAATCGGCGCGGCGTGCGGCACAGCCTGACGTCGTTGTTAATGGCGGCCGGGGCGACGTCGTTCACCGCGGTCGGCGAGTGGGTCGCGGATGCGCCGCCGCAGGTCCTGGCCGCTCTGGGCGTCCGCCGCGATCCGCTGACCCGGCGGTTCGTGCCGCCGGATGAGGCTACCATCCGCCGCGTGCTGGAAGCCGTGGACGCTGACCGGCTGGATGCCGCCGTCGAGTCCTGGCTGGATGCGCGGCTGCACGCCGCCGGCCAGGCAGCAGGACACGGACGGCGCCGCCGGCGGGCGGTCGCGGTGGACGGCAAGGCGGTGCGGGGCACCCGTCACGCCAGCGCCGACGGCCAGCCGGTGCACCTGCTGGCCGCCCTCGACCAGCGCTGTGGTGTTGTGCTCGGCCAGGTCCGGGTGGACGGCAAGACCAACGAGATCACCCGGTTCGCGCCGCTGCTCGAGCCGCTGGACTGGCCGGGTGCGTCATCACCGCCGACGCCCTGCACACCCAGCGCGAGCACGCCGAGTTCCTTGTCACCGGCAGGAGGGCCCATTACATCCTGGTGGTCAAGAAGAACCAGCCGGGCCTGTACGCCCAGGTCAAGAACCTGCCCTGGCGGCACATCCCGGTCGCCTCCCGCCAGCACAACCGGGGCCATGGCCGCCAGGAGCACCGCACCCTCAAGGCCGCGGCCGTCGCCGCCGGGCTCGCCTTCCCGCACGCCGCACAGGCCATCTGCCTCACCCGCCAGATCCGGCCGCTGGACGGCGGGAGGTGGCGGACCGTCACCGTCTACGCCATCACCAGCCTGGACGCCCACCAGGCAACCCCCGCCCAGCTCGCCGCCTGGATCCGCGGCCACTGGCAGATCGAGGCCCTGCACCACCTCCGCGACGTCAGCTACGGCGAAGACGCCTCCCAGATCCGCACCGGCAGCGGACCCCAGGCCTGCGCTCGCTCAGGTGACCCGCGCGGCCACCAGGGTCTCGAAGGTATAGGGCCGCAGGCCATCGGTACGGCCGGCGAAGTACCGCTGCTGGAGGTCTGCACGTGCGGGGTGGTCCACGACCTTTAGCCCGCACCGGCTGATCAGCCTCTCGATCTCGGATACCGGCCAGCCAGGCTGAAGAGGCTCGCCTGCAGAAGCCGCGATCGGCGTGTAGATACGGGCGAATTCCGTCCCCGCGTCGTCGAGCGCACAGTCCTCGGCCCGGTAGGAGAACACCACCTCAGACCCGGGAGCAGCCGCCGCGATCGTGCGCAACGTCGACTCGATCGCCTGTGCCGTCAGATAGGGGGCGACGCCCGTCCAGCAGAACATCGCCGGCTGCGCCCAGTCGAACCCAGCCAGGCCCAGAACATCCTGAACCGGTCCGGCCTCGAAATCAACCGGCACGAATACCTGCGAGTCGCTGAGCGGCAGGCCGAGCTCCCTGACCCGCTCGAGCTTCCAGGCCTGGGAGGCAGGGTGATCAACCTCGAACACCGTCAGCGAGCCGAGCAGATCCGGCCGCCGCCACGCAAACGAGTCAAGCCCCGCGCCAAGAATCACGTACTGCGTGAAGGCACCAGCAGCCAGCCGGTCCTCGGCGTACCGGCTGCGGGTGCAGACAGCCGCACGGGACTCGCTGCGGACCGGGCCGGGGAACAGCGGATCGAACTGGTCTCGCAGCTGCTGCCATACCGGGCCGACAAGCACCAGGGCCAGCACATCGTCCAGTACCCACGGCGACGCCGTCTCCAGGCGAAACAATCCACGCGACACGGCCGCAAACATCGCCGTCCTGCTCGGCGCGCTTTCCATGCATTCCTCCTCGCCGGCCAGAACCCAGCATGCTGGCCACGCCCGGCCACTCCGCGCACTTCACAGGATGCGCCTGAAGCGCCCTGACGGCCATAGCCAGATCGCCTGGCAGCCACGATCTGCTCGCCATCGGGATCCTCCAAAACGGCCAGGCACGCCAGCATCACAGCCGCCTGCACGCCACCACGCCCGGGACGCCACCAGGACCCCCGAGACCCTCCGACTCGACCCGGCATGAATAAAACGGACATAACGCGACTATGCCGAGGCCTTGACCAAGGGCCCACCGCCAAAATCGCTCTCCTAAGACGCTTGAAGCCCCGGGGACTGAATTCCCCGGGGGCTTCGCAAGCTCGACCAGCTAGACCTTTGGTACGTACGCAGTGAGTTCAGCAGTTGCGGAACACGACATCCGCCCTATCGTTGTAGGCGGACCCGACATAAGAGATCGCCCCAGGGTTGTAGTTGGTGAAGAGGAACAAGGGGCCGTCCCAGTATTCGACCGAATTGGCAGTGCTGTTGTCGGCCGAGGATATGCGGTTAGCCCAGCCATATTGTCCGAGGTCCTGCCCACCACAGTCCGAAAGCTTGCCTCGCGGGTAGCCGAAATTAATGTTCTCGTAGAAGCAGAACCAGCCGGACGGGCAGTCGGCGACGCCGAGCGCGCGCTGCCCGGGCAGAGCGTACGTCACTACGAACTTGCCGTTGTCATACGAAACCTCGTTGAGGCTTGTCTGCTTGCCCCCAGGGGCGATCTTCATCTGAAGTGCGATCTGCTCGCGTAACTCTGCATCCGAGCGGGCCTGCCGGTTAAGCAGGGACAGCTCGCCCGTTGAGCTGGTCGATGCCGATGACGTGGCTACCGGGGCAGGAGAAGGAGCTGCCGATGCCGCCGTTGCCGCTGTGGCCGGTGCCGTGAACGCGACCGCCGATGCAACAGTGAGTGCGATACCCGCCGACAGGCCGATACGCGCGACTTGCTTATCGAGCTTCATTTGCAAAGCGCCCCTTCCGCAAAGTGATCCGCGTCTTGTCTGCGCGAATTCTGGTCGAGAGCTAGACCTTTGGTATGTGCGCAGTGAGTTCAGCAGTTGCGGTGCACGATATCCGCCCTATCGTTGTAGTCGTTCCCGACATAAGAGATTGCCCCAGGGTTGAAGTTGGTGAAGAGGTACAAGGTTCCGAAGCTTGTAGCTTCCCAGTATTCGACCGAGTTGGTAGTGCTGTTGTCGGCCGAGGATATGCGGTTAGCCCAGCCATATTGTCCGAGGTCCTGCGTGCCGCAGTCCGAAAGCTTGCCTCGCGGGTAGCCGAAGTTGATGTTCTCGTAGAAGCAGAACCAGCCGGACGGGCAGTCGGCGACGCCGAGGGCGCGCTGCCCGGGCAGAGCGTACGTCACTACGAACTTGCCGTTGTCATACGAAACCTCGTTGGGGCTCGTCTGTTTGCCCCCTGGGGCGATCTCCATCTGAAGTGCGATCTGCTCGCGCAACTCTGCATCCGAACGGGCCTGCCGGTTCAGCAGGGACGGACTGTCCGTTGAGCTGGTCGATGCCGATGAGGTGGCTGCCGGGGCAGGAGAAGAGGATGTCGATGCCGCCGTTGCCGCTGTGGCCGGTGCCGTGAACGCGACCGCCGATGCAACGGTGAGTGCCATACCCGCCAACAGGCCGATACGCGCGACTTGCTTGCCGAGCTTCATTTGCAAGGCGTCCCTTCCGTAAAGCGATCCGCGTCTTTCTCTGCGCGAATTCTGGTCGAGGGTACCATTTGAACACTTTGAATGTGATAGTGATATGCATGACGCATTTGACCGCATTCGGTCATAGAAGTCATGTTTCAAGTTAGCCGAAAAGGGGCAACGGCTGGCGGGGCTCAGTGAGTCTTTTTCACCCTGCTTCTCGGGATTGAAGGACGTGGGATGGCTTTGACCAGTTGACCTGCTCGTTGGGGCAGCAGCGGAGCTTCCGCAGGAGACGCCAGCCCTTCAACTGCGCATTGGCACGTTCACTTGGCGTGGGCGGAGTTGGCGACCTTCTGCCCGAGTGGCTTACCTCGCCCCTTCGCCCCATGGCCGCGCGCCGCATCGCCCGGTGGAGGGAGGATGAGCCACATGAGCATCCGCCGGGTCGTGCCCGATATCAGCAGCGAGGCGATCGACGAGAGCCGGGAGTTCTACGAACTGCTCGGTTTCGAGGAGGTCATGAACTCAGGCTGGGTGGTGACCATGGCGTCGCCGGACAATCCGACGGCGCAGGTCACGCTCATGGGCCCCGATGCCTCGGCAGCCGTGCAGCCCGATCTCAGCGTCGAGGTGTCGGACGTGGACGCCGTGCACGCGGCCATGGTGGCGGCCGGCGCCGAGATCGTCCATCCGCTCCAGGACGAGAGCTGGGGCGTCCGCCGCTTCTTCGTCCGAGATCCCAATGGACGTGTCGTCAACGTGCTCAGCCACCGCTGACGGGCGAAGATCCACGCCCGCCCTCCTGGCATCACCCGGCGGGCGAGCCAGGTCGGCTGGGCCGTTCGGCCCGGGCAGGCAGGGCCAGCACGGCTCGGGCGAACGCGTCCCCTCGTTCGCCGTAGCCGGTGAACATGTCCAGCGAAGCGGCGGCCGGAGCCAGCAGTACGGTGTCCCCCGCGATGGCGAGGCGGGCGGCTTCAGTGACGACGCGCTCCATGGCCCCGCTGTCTCGGTCAGCCACCTCGACGACGGGGACATTCGGGGCATATCTGGCCAGAGCCTCACGAATGAGCGCGCGATCCACCCCGAGCAACACCACACCGCGCAGCCGTGACGCGGCCTGGCGGACCAGATCGTCCACCTCGGCTCCCTTGAGCTGTCCCCCGGCGATCCACACGACCGAACGGCGGGCGGCCAGCGAGGCCGCTGCGGCGTGCGGGTTCGTGGCCTTGGAGTCGTCCACGTAGTCGACTCCGGCGACGCTCGCCACATGTGCGATCCGATGCGGGTCGGGAACGTGGCCGGCCAGGCCCCGCCGTACCGCGGCGGCCGGGATCCCGTGTGCGCGGGCCAGCGCGGCGGCGGCCAGCGCGTTGGACACATTGTGCGGGGCGGGCGACCGAATGTCGGCCAGGGTGGCGAGTTCCTCCGCCTCGTGCGCCGAGCCGGCCACGAACGCCCAGTCCACCAGCGCGCCGTCCACCACCCCGAGCTGCCCTGGACGCGGGGACCGCAAGGTGAAGCCCACCCTCCGGGCTCCGGAGCTCGCCACCGCGAGCCGTACCGGCCAGGGGTCGTCGGCGTTGAAGACGAACACCGGGGCGCGAGCGAAAACGCGCCCCTTGGCCTGCGCGTACGCGTCCATCGAACCGTGCCAGTCCAGATGGTCGGGCGCCACGTTGAGCACCGCCGCGGCCTGCGGCGCCAGGCTGGACGACCAGTGCAGCTGGAAACTGGACAGCTCCACCGCGAGCACGTCGTACGGGCCGTCGACGGCCTCGATCACAGGCGTGCCGACGTTGCCGACGGCAAGCGCCTTGCGGCCCGCCGCGGTGAGCATGGCGGTCAGCATGCGGACCGTCGTGGTCTTTCCGTTGGTGCCGGTCAGCGCCAGCCAAGGCGCGGCGTCGCCGGGGCGCAACCGCCAGGCCAGCTCGACCTCGCCGATCACTTCGATGCCGGCCGCGGCCGCGGCGGCGAGCACCGGGTGGTCGGGTCGCCAGCCCGGTGAGGTGACCACCAGCGACACGCCTTCCGGCAGGCGAGGGGGCCCGAACCGGACCCGTACGCCGAACCCTGCCAGCTTCGTGGCGGCGGCGCGTTGTGCCTCGCCGTCGCGCGACTCCAGCACGATCACCTCGCACCCGTCCTCGGCCAGACGGCGTGCGGCGGCCCGCCCGGAGATCCCGAGACCGGCTACGCAAACCAGGCCGGCCGTTCCACCGCCGGCAAGGACCCCCTGCATGTCGCTCCGTTCACTTCTTGATCGATTCGGACTCCCGGCGACCGGCGCACCTCGCCACTGCGCCACCCGGGGCACGCCAGCTTAGGGGCCATGTCAGAGGTCCCGTTCCGCCGGAACAGCGCGCGGCGACGACCGGCTCCGACCGGAAAGCGCGAGCGTGGCGGCGGTTTCCCTCCCGAGGAGCCGCCCGAGGTGATACGTCGCCGATACACGATGAAGCGGACATCGATGCCCTATTCAGGCAGGGCTGATGGCTGCCTTGCCGACAGTGGCTGTGTGCGCGAAACCGCGTACCGGTCACCTGGAGAGCAGCCGGAATTCCACCCCCAGCCGCTCCGCCCGTCGCCCCGCGTCGGAGCCGGGGCAACGTGCCGCGGACGCCGCTCCCGCCGACCGTCACCGCACACCGTAAGGATGCCGCCTCGCATGACCCTGCCCGTGATCGAGCTCAAGCCGGACTCTCGTCCGATTCCCGCGGAGCAGCGGGAGGAGGTCCTCGCGAGTCCCGGCTTCGGCCACCACTTCACGGACCACATGGTGACGATCACGTGGACGGAGGACGCCGGCTGGCACTTCGCGCGGCTCGTTCCCTACGGGCCGCTCCCGATCGATCCCGCGAACCTGACGCTGCACTACTCCCAGACCGTCTTCGAAGGACTGAAGGTCTTCCGGGGGCCCGACGGCAATCTGGGGGCCTTCCGGCCGGAGGAGAACGCCAGACGGTTCCAGGCGTCCGCCCGCCGCATGGCCATGCCCGAACTGCCGGAGAAGACCTTCCTCGCGGCCTGCGAAGCGCTCGTCGCGCAGGATCGGGCGTGGGTGCCCTCGCGCCCCGGGCATTCCCTCTACCTGCGGCCCTTCATGTTCGCCACCGAATCCGGGCTGGGGGTCAGGGCCGCGCGGGAGTTCCTCTTCGTCGTGATCGCCTCACCGACGGACGGCTACTTCGCCGGCGAAGTGCGGCCGGTGTCGGTCTGGGTGGCCGAGGAGTACGTACGGGCCGCCCCCGGCGGCACCGGGGCCGCCAAGACGGGCGCCAACTACGCCGCCTCTCTCATGGGGCAGGCCCAGGCCGCCGCGCAAGGCTGCGACCAGGTGGTCTGGCTGGACGCCCTGGAACGGCGCTGGGTGGAGGAGATGGGCGCGATGAACCTGTTCTTCGTCTACGGGGAACGGATCGTCACTCCCGAGCTGACCGGCTCCCTGCTGCCGGGCATCACCCGCGCCTCGCTCCTGACCCTCGCCCGCGACCTCGGCTACAAGGCGGAGGAGGCTCGGGTCTCCCTCCAGGACTGGCGGCGCGACAGCGCGGACGGTTCGCTCACCGAGGTGTTCGCCTGCGGCACGGCGGCGGGCGTCGTCCCCGTCGGGTCGGTGAAGACCGCTCTCGCCCAGTGGACGGTCGGCGACGGGCGACCCGGCGAGGTGACCATGCGCCTGCGCGAGACGCTGCGGCAGATCCAGTCGGGCGCGGCGGCCGACCCCCATGGATGGATGCGCGAAATGGCCGGGGCGGATCACACGGCCCCAGGCCGCCAGGCCGCCCGCTCCTGACACGCCAAACCACGAAACCGCAGGCCCACCTCCGCCCAACCACGAATCCCCTTCCTTCCAGGAGACTCCCCATGTCACCCAGCGTTCCCGCCCTTCCTCACAACCTGCGGCGGCCGCACTTCATCGGCATCGGCGGCGCCGGCATGTCGGGCGTCGCGAAGATGCTCACCCGACGCGGCGCCCGAGTGACGGGCAGCGACGCGTACGAGTCCGGCTCCACCGAGGCCTTGCGCGGCCTCGGCGTCACCGTGCGGGCCGGGCACGACGCCGCGAACCTCCCGCCGGACGCGTCCTGCGTGGTCGTCTCAAGCGCCATCCCCGCCGGCAACCCCGAACTGGCCCTGGCCGCGGAGCTCGGCGTTCCCGTCGTACACCGATCCCAGGCCCTGGCCGCGTTGATGGAAGGCCACCGGACGATCGCGATCGCCGGCACCCACGGCAAGACGACCACCACGTCGATGCTGGCGGTGGCGCTCACCGTGATGGGCGTCGATCCGTCCTACGCCATCGGCGCCGATCTCGACGTACCCGGCTCGAATGCCCATCAGGGCACGGGCGAGGCATTCGTCGCCGAGGCCGACGAGAGCGACCGCAGCTTCCAGATCTACACGCCCGAGGTCGGCGTCGTGCTCAACGTGGAGTTCGAGCACCACGCGAACTACGCCTCGCTGGAGGAGATCTACGAGTCCTTCGAGGCCTTCGCCGGCCGGATCACCCCGACCGGGTCACTGGTGATCTCCGCAGACCACGAAGGCGCCCGGGAACTGACCCGGCGGCTCGCCGGTCGCGGCGGCCCGCGGACCCTGACGTACGGTTGCTCCCCCGAGGCCGACGTCCGCATCCTCGACATCGCCCCGCAGGGCATGACCAGCCGGGTCACCGTGCTGATCGGCGGCGAACGGCTCACGTTCACGGTCTCGGTGCCCGGCCGCCATTACGCCCACGACGCGGTCGCCGCGCTGGCCGCCGGGCACGCCTTCGGCCTGCCAGTTCACGAACTCGCCCCGGCGCTCGCCTCCTACACCGGTGCCAAGCGCCGTCTGGAACTGAAGGGCGAGGTCGCCGGCGTCCGGGTCATCGACACCTACGCCCACCATCCGACCGAGATGGCGGCCGATCTGGAGGCGCTGCGCGAAACCATGCGCGGGTCACGCCTGCTCGTCGTCTACCAGCCCCACTTGTTCTCCCGCACCCTGCACCTGGGCGCCGCCATGGGCGAGGTGCTGGCCCTGGCCGACGCCTCGGTGGTCCTCGACATCTATCCGGCTCGAGAGCGGCCCATCCCCGGAGTCAGCAGCGCTCTGGTCGTCGACGCCGCCAAGGCGGCAGGGGCCGACGTGACCCCGGTGCACGATATGGCGGCGGCTCCCGCCGTCATCGCCGAGATGGCCCGGCCCCACGACGTCGTCGTCACGATGGGCGGTGGCGACGTCACGATCCTGGGCCCGAAGATCCTCGCCGAGCTGAGCCGGACCGGCGCCGACGACGGGCGCCTGTCATGGTGACCAGGACCGGGAACCTGCCGCTGGGCGCTTCCAGGACGTCCAGGCCGTACGACGTCGACCCCATCAGGCGGCTGCTGGAGGAAGGGGTCCGCCGCAGGACCTGTCCCGGTGCCGTGTGGGCCGTCGGTGACGCCGACGGCATGTACGACTTCGGGGCGGTGGGCGTGCCGGACCCCGCCGTCCCCGATGTGCCCATGCGGCTCGACACCGTCTTCGACGTCGCCAGCCTCACCAAGATCCTCGTCACCTGGTCGTCGATCGGCGCCCTGTGGGAGACGGACCGGCTCGACATCGATGCCCCACTCGGCGATTTCTGGCCCGAAGTGACGGGCCACCCGGTGGGCGGCCTCACCGCTCGCCGGCTGCTGACCCACACCGCCGGCCTCCCCCTGCGGGCTCAGCTCAGGCACCTCTACGGCATCGACCGCGAGGACATCCGTGCGGGTGTGCTGCGCGAAGCGCTCCGTCGTCCACCCGGCCAGGCCGTCGAGTACACCGACCGGGCCGCCATCATCCTCGGTTTCCTCGCCGAACACCTCACCGGCGTACGGCTCGACGAGCTCGCCAGCGTCCAGACCTGGCGGCCGCTCGGCTTGACCACCACCGGCTACGGCCCGCTGGCCCCCGAGAGGCGGTTCCGGTGCGCCCCGACCGAGGCCGACCCGGATACCGGCCTCCACATCAAAGGGTCCGTGCACGACTTCTCGGCCCGGCTGCTGGGCCCCTCGTGCGGCAGCGCAGGCGTCTTCTCCACCGCGGAGGACCTGGGCGTCTTCCTCCGGCATGTGCTCGGCGGCGCGACGGGCGCCGCCCGGCCGGGATTCGGATCGGCCTGGACGTCGCTGTCCCTGCGGGTCCAGACCGGTGACCTGCGACCCGTACGGGGACTGTTCTGGCAGCTCGCCCCCGGCACCGGCCCCGCCGAGGACACCTGGGTCCACTACGGCTTCACCGGCGTCGGCATGTGGGTCAACCCCCGGCTCAGCCGCTGGGCCGTCCTGCTGACGAACAAGGTGTACTACACCCGCGACAAACAACCCCTCACCGAGGTCCGCAACGGTTTCCGCAGACTCGTCTTCGGCTGACTCCACTCCTCGGGCTCATCGGCCCGCCGTCACGCGGCCGCGCCGGAAGGGGATCTACGGTTTCACCAGGTGTCCCAGTGGATCACCTGGTCGGGGTTCGGCCGGCCGGCCGGGCGGAAGTCGGTCCCGTTGGTGTACGCGAGCGGCGTCAGCACCGCCTGTGCGACGGTGTCGTACGGGATGCCGAGGATCTCCGCGACGTCCCGCTCGCGGGCCACGTGCATCGACGTCCACGATGTGCCGAGCCCCCGCGCCCTGGCCGCCAGCATGAAACTCCACATCCCCGGCAGGATGTTGCCCAGCCCCGCGCCGGCCGAGGCCCGATCCGCGCCCTCGTTGCAGCCGATGACCAGCACGGGAGCCTCACCCATGTGCTCGCCCAGATAGTCGGCCGAACTCGCCACCCTGCCCTGGATCCGGTCACGCTCGGCATCGCCGGTCAGCCTGCCCGCGTAGCCGGGCGAAGCCTTGTACATGGCGTACACCTGCCGGTACACCTCACCGATCGCGCGCCGCTTCTCCTCATCGCGGACCACCACGAACCGCATCGTCACCACGTTCGACCCGGACGGCGCCTGCAACGCCATCGCGACGCACTCCCGCACCAGGTCGTCGGGAACGGGACGCGTGAAGTCGAGACGCTTGCGGACCGCACGCGTGGTGGAAAGCAGTTGGTCAGAGGTGAGATCAAGCAAGGTCATGCCGACGAGTCTATTGACCGGCGTCGAGCACCCACCCGGCGGACCACGAGAGCGCAGGCGGTGGCGGTTGAGCGGCCGGGGCACGGCCACTGTGCCCCGGCCGCGGACACTCAGTGCAGCGGGTGGGCCTTGAAGAAGTCCCACATCACCGCGGTGGCGGAGATGGTCTTGGTGACGTGCCCGGGGCCGCTGTCGGCCAGTTCGCCGGGCCAGGTGTGGCCGCCGCCCTCGATGCGGTAGTGAATGACCGTCGAGTGGGCCCGGCAGCCCGTCCACTGGAAGGCGGTGATGTCGTCCTTGGCGACGATCGTCTGCGGGGTTCCGTCGCAGCCGTCGCGCTCGGCCCACGCGGCGGTCCAGTCGAACACCGGGGGGAGGCCGTCTTCGGGCTCACCCAGGTAGTCGACGATCGAGTCGGCGGTGCCGTGGAAGTCCAGGATCGGCACGGCCCGCCGCGGTGCGCAGTTCTGCTCCCCGGCCTGGTAGAAGGCTCCCGAGACCGGTGCGGCTGCCGCGATCCTGCGGGACAGGCGGCAGGCCAGGACGCCGGCGAAGCCTGCGCCGTTGGACTTCCCCGTGACGAAGACGCGGGCCGGGTCGACGCAGAGGGTGCCCTGCAGCTCGTTGAGCAGGTCACTGACGAACAGCACGTCGTCGGCGCCCGAGGCGTACGGAGCCCCCTGCCACGCGGTGTGGCCGCCCTCGCCGATCAGGCCCAGCGGGTAGACGGCGATCGCGTCGAGCGCCGAGATGCCGGAGAAGCCCTCGATCTGCTCACTGCTGCCTTTGCGCCCGTGGAACGCCATGACCAGTGGCGTCTTCTTCCCGGGCCGGTAGCTCGCGGGAAGGTGCAGAACGTAGGAGCGCGTCACACCACCGGAGACGATGGTGCGCTGCTCCGAGACGCCGGGTTCCGCGGTGGGGGGCCGCCGGCAGCCCCGGGTCGGGACCCGGTGGTCGACGACCCCGGACTGATGAGCGCGTGGGCCGGCCTGCCGTACCGGCTCGGCCGACGCGGGCGTCACGGCGGCCGCGGTGAGTCCGACGACGAGCGCGGCCGACGCCGCGACGCGCAGGAGTTTGGGGGTGAATGTGCGCATGCTGAACCAGCCTTCTGCCGAAGGTTTGCGGGTTGGGGGGTGTGGAGCGCGGCGGGTGTCAGGTGACCGCGCTCAGGAACGCCTGAAGTCGCGGGCTTTCCGGCGCGCCGAAGAACTTGTCCGGTGCGGCCCTCTCGATCAGCCTGCCGTGGTCGAGGAAGACGACCTGTCCGGCGGCCTCCTGCGCGAAGCGCATCTCGTGCGTCACCACGATCATCGTCATTCCCTGTCCGGCCAGGTCGCGCATGATGGACAGCACGCCTTTGACCAGCTCGGGGTCGAGCGCGGACGTCGCTTCGTCGAACAGCATCACCTCCGGTTCCATCGCCAGGGCGCGGGCGATGGCCACACGTTGTTGCTGGCCTCCCGACAGTTGCGCCGGCCGCCGGTGCTCCAGGCCGGCCAGCCCCACCGACGCCAGGTGCGCGCGTGCCCGCTCCGCCGCCTCCTCCGCCGGCAGCTTGCGTACGCGCCGGAGTGCGAGCGTGATGTTGTCCAGCGCGGTGCGGTAGGGGAACAGGTTGAAGGTCTGGAAGACCATGCCGATCCGCGCGCGGACGGCGTCGATGTCCGCCGACCCGTCGGTCACGTCGGTGTCGCCGAGCAGCACCCTGCCCTCGTCGGGTTCCTCGAGCCGGTTGGTGCAGCGCAGCAGGGTCGACTTGCCGGAGCCCGAGGGTCCCACGATGCACGTGGTCTGACCGCCCGGGACCTCCAGGCAGATGTCGTGGAGGACCTGGGTCCGCCCGAAGCTCTTGTTCACGTGGTCGAAGGTGACCGGGGTGCCGCGGGTCGTGGGGGCCTGCGATGTGGTCTGTGTCGTCATGGGGTCATCCAGTGCCTTGATGGGCGAGTGCCCGGTCCATGTCGGTCGCGGTGTCGGTCGGAGCGTCCTTCCGCCCGTCCCTGAGCCGCCGTTCCCAGGCGTTGACCGCGTAGGTCATCGGCACCGTGATCGCCAGGAAGAGGAGGCCCGCCGCCACGAGCGGCGACAGCGACGCGTTGACGATCGCCGTGTCCTGCGCGATCGCGAACATCTCCCGCTGGTCGGCCGTCAGGCCGAGGAGGTAGACCAGCGCGGTGCCCTTGATGACGAGGATGAACTGCCCGGTCAGAGGCGGCAGAACGCGACGGGCTCCGGTCGGGAAGACCACGAACCGCAGCGTCTCCAGGTGGGACAGGCCGAGGCTGCGGGACGCCTCTATCTGCCCCCTCTCCACGCTCTGGAATCCCGCCCTGAAGATCTCGGCCATGTAGGCGCCTTCGAGCAGTCCGATCGCCAGCGCGGCATATCCGTAGGTGCTCTCACCGAACAGCGTGATGCCGGCGAGCGGCAGCCCCTGGCCGACCAGGTAGACGGTGAGGATGTGCGGCAGGCCGCGCAGGACGTCGACGTATGCCCGGCACGGCAGGCGGACCGCCACCTTGGACGACATCAGCCCGGCCGCGATCACGACGACGACGCCGACGCCGATCACGCTGGCGAGCACCGCCAGGAGCAGCGTGTTGAGGAGGCCGACTCGCAGCAGGGCCGGCAGGGTCTGCCCGATGAGGTCGAGGTTGAAGAACGTCTCCCACACGCGCTGAAGCCCGTCGAACATCGCGGTCCTCCTACGAGCTCGCGGAAGGCGCCGTGGACGACGAGGCCCCGGCGGGAGCGGTCGTCGGCATGCCCGGATGCTCGGTGACGAGTTCCTCGGGTATCTGCGCGTCCGCCGGGTTCCACTTGTAGAACAGCCGGGCGTACGTGCCGTCCTCGATCATGCCGGCGAGGTTCTTGTTCACCGCGTCGAGGAGCTTCTGCTTGTCCTTGGCCACCGGGAACGCGGTCTTGCCCGACGTGATCACCTCGGAGGCGGTGAAGTCGTCATGTTGTGCGAGCAGCTCGCGCACGGTGGCCGTGCCGGAGAACAGCCCGTCCACCTGACCCGCGGTCAGGGCGTTCGCGCTCGCCGCGATGTTCGGGAACTCCTTGATGACCACCGTGGGAGCGGTCTTCTGCAGCAACGGGATGAGCGCGCTCCCGCGGGTGATGGCGACCGTCTTGCCTCCCGAGTCTTTGATGGTCGCCAGCGGGGACTTCTTGAGGGAGATCAGCTGCGCCTCGCCGTAGGAGACCGCGGCGGTGAAGTTCGTGACGGCCTCCCGTTCCGGTGTGACCAGGACACCGAACGCCGCGGTGTCGTACCGGTGGTTGCGAACGCTCGGGAGCAGGCTCGCGAAGTCGCTGGAGACGTATGTCGCCTTCAGGCCCATGCGCTTGGCGATCTCGTCCATGAGTTCGACGTACATGCCGGTGGCCTTGCCGTCCTGCAGGAACGACGCGGGCTTGTCGTCGGTGCGGAAGGCGACGGACAGGATGCCCGGCTTGATCAGCCCCAGATCTGCGCCGTTCTTCGTGGCGGCGCCGGTGGCGTCGGCGCCGCCGCAGGCCGTGCCGGTCAGCCCGACCGCCAGGGCGATCGTGGCCAGCCGCAAGGAGGTCCGACGTCTGTCGCGTACGGATGCGGGGGGCATGGTGGCTCCTTGATGTGTCGAACGGAGGGTTTCTGCGTTAGAACAGGCCGATGCTCAGAGGGATCGGGGGCCGGCGGCCGAGCCGGCATCCGGCAGCGGAAGGGCGATGAACTGCTCCAGGAACGAGGTGAGCCGGTCGAGGGCGGCCGACACCTGCCGCTCGCCGAACTCGGCGCTGGCCGCGGTGGCGTCGCCCAGCGCGCCGTTCGGGTCGAGGCGGTGGTAGGGCTGGGGGAAGTGGATCGCGGGATGCATCCGGCTGAGCCGTCCCGCCGCGTCGAGGTCCGCGCGCCGATCCGTGCCCCGGACCAGGCTCTCCTTACGCACCAGCTCGGGCGCCAGGTAGAGGGCCTGCGAGGTCTCCACCTCACACGAATGACCGCGCAGCTCGCTGACCCCCTCCTGACTGATGACGTCCGGCACCAGGGCGGAGATGCCGCTGGAGGCCAGGTGCATGTCAGGGAAGTCGGTGCGGATGCGAATCGAGACGACGTCGACGACCGCGTTGTTGCCGCCGTGTCCGTTCAGCAGGAACACCTTGCGCCAGCCGTGCCGGTACAGGCTGTGCACCATCTCGTAGACGACCTGCTGCAACGTCTGCGGGGTCAGCGTGATCGTGCCGGGAAAGCCCATGTGGTGCTCGGACAGGCCGACGGTCGTCTCCGGTGCGATCACCGCGCGCGGCGCCATTCGTTCGGCGACCAGCTTGGCCAGCTCGACAGCGCGGACCGTGTCCGTCTGCAGGGCCATGCCACGGCCGTGTTGCTCGCATGAACCGAGCGGCACGATCACCAGCGGCGCCGCCTCACGGGCGGCTTCCACCTCGGGCCAGGTCATCTCGGCGAGAAGGTAACCGCTCCCCCGAGTGCGACTCCGCTGCTGCGGCCCTACCCCTTGCAATGTGGTTCTCCAGTCTTCTCGATACAGCCGGATGCGCCCGCGAGCACAGAAGCCGGGGCGCGGCCCGATGTCAGGACAGGCGCGAGGCGACCGCGTTGCGGATTTCCGTCAGGTGCGCGCGGGTCAGGTCACCGGCTCGTTCCGCGTCCTGCTCCGCCACCGCCTCGAAGATGGCGACGTGCTGGTCGTAGTCGGCTCGGTGGTCGTACATCTGCCGCACCTCCCGCTGCTCCCGCCTGCGTACGGCGAGCAGCGAGTCGATCACCTCGTAGATGACGGTGTTGCCCGACGCCGCGGCGAGCTCGCGGTGGAAGTTCAACCGCGCGTCGGGCCGGTCGGCGTCGCGCGGTTCCAGCGCCGTCGCGAGCGCCGCGCGAAGCCGGTCGAGGTTGTCCGACGTGCGGTGCAGCGCCGCCCGCATGGCGATGGTGGGCTCGATCATCAACCGGGCCTCGACGAGCTGCAGGGTCGCCTCGGTGGTGATCCCGGTCGTGTGGGGGTTGGCGAGGACCATCCGGGAAACGCCGGCACCCACGTAGACACCCGAGCCGTGCCGCAGTTCGACGGCTCCGGTCGCCTGCAGGCCTCGGAGCGCCTCCCTGATGGTCGGAGCCGTGACCGAGAACCGCTTCGCCAGCTCCCGGACCGTGGGAAGCCCGTCGCCGTAGCCCAGGTTCTCGTGCCTGATGATCTCCAGGATCTGGGTCATCAACCCGTCGGTGAGGCTCGGCCTCATCGACGGGGAGACAGGGGCGTCGTACTCCGCCATGCTTCCGCCATCCGTTTCGGACTCGTAACGACCAAGTGAACTAGTCAATTGGTGACTTTGGCAGTGGGACAACCTTCTGTCAACGCTGCGAAACCCGAAATTTCACGAAGTGGATTCCGCCCAGGTGCAGCGGCCGTACACAGCGCGTAACCGGCCGCCTGGTTACGGCCGCCCACTTCCGGCTGGCCGGAACATCCATGCACTCCCGGTCGGGAACCTCTTGATCGGAAGGTAAAACACTCTTACAGTCGGAGTAATGCTCCTTCACACCCGTTAGCTGGTCCCGTGAGGCTTACCGTCCTGTCCGTGTGGCTCGTCGCGCGGCTGCACATCGATCTCTGTCGTCTGGCCGGCTCTCTCTGTCGCTGATCGCGCTCTGACCAGCGCTCGATCGCCATCACCCTCACTCACTCCCCTTTTCGCATGCCCTATCAGGCATGCCGTCTTTCGGAGCCTTCGTCAATCATGAAGAGATTCTCTTTCTCCCTGCAGTTGCTGCTGGGCCTGGTCGTGGGCGTGGCCCTCGGCTTCGCCGCCCGCGTCTGGGACCTCGCCTGGCTGGCCACCACCCTCACCGAAGTCGGAAAAATCTTCGTCCAGCTGCTCAAGCTGGCAGTGCCGCCGCTGGTGTTCACCGCCGTGGTGGTCAGCGTCGCCAACCTCCGCAACGTCAACGGCGCGGCCAGACTGGCGGGCAAGACGCTGTTCTGGTTCCTCACCACCGCGCTGATCGCCGTCATCGTCGGCATCGGGCTCGGCCTGATCATCAACCCCGGCCAGGGCGTCACCCTGGACACGGCGGGCGCGAAGGCGCCCGAGAGTGTCGGCACCTGGGTCGACTTCCTCACCGGCATCATCCCGACGAACATCGTCACGGCGTTCACCGAGCTCAACGTCCTCCAGATCGTCTTCCTGGGAATCGTGCTCGGCGCCGCGGCCATGGCGATCGGCGAGAAGGCCGAGCCGTTCCTCGGCTTCAGCCGCTCGATCCTCGAACTGGTCCAGAAGGCGCTGTGGTGGGTCATCCGCCTGGCCCCCATCGGGACCGCCGGCCTCATCGGCAAGTCCGTCGCCACGTACGGATGGGACCTGCTCGCACCGCTGGCCAAGTTCAGCCTCGGCGTCTACGTCGGCTGCTTCATCATCCTGCTGGCCGTCTACCCGGCGCTGCTCGCGCTCGTCGGCAAGGTCAACCCGATCACGTTCTTCCGCAACGCGTGGCCCGCGATCGAGCTGGCCTTCGTCTCCCGCTCCTCGGTCGGCACGTTGCCGGTGACGCAGAAGGTCACGATCGAGCGTCTGGGCGTCGACCGCGACTACGCCTCCTTCGCCGTGCCGTTCGGCGCGACCACCAAGATGGACGGCTGCGCCTCGATCTACCCGGCGCTGGCGGCGATCTTCGTGGCTCAGGTGTTCGACGTCCCGCTGGGGATCGGCGAATACGTGCTCATCGCGTTCGTCTCCGTGGTCGGCTCGGCCGCGACGGCCGGTCTGACCGGCGCGATCGTGATGCTCACGCTGACGCTGAGCACTCTGGGGCTGCCGCTCGAGGGCGTCGGCCTGCTGCTGGCCATCGACCCGATCCTCGACATGATCCGCACCGCGACCAACGTCGCCGGGCAGATCGTGGTGCCGGTCCTCGTCGCCCGCAGCGAGGGCCGTCTCGACGAGACGGTGCTCAACGCTCCCCCGCAACCGCTCGAGAGCGCTCCGGCGCCGCGCCCATCGGGCGAACCGGCGATCGCGTGACGCTCACATCCTGATGAGAAGGCGGTGTGGCCCGCGCCGGCCACACCGCCTCAGAGCAGGCCGTGGTGACGGGCGATCGCGGCGGCGTGGACCCGGTTGGAGGCGCCGAGCTTGGCCATGATGTTGGAGACGTGGACGCCCGAGGTCCGGGGCGAGATGAACAGCCTGTCGGCGATCTGACGGTTGCTGAGACCTTCGGCGACCAGGGTGAGCACCTCCAGCTCACGAGGCGACAACACCGGAGCGGGATCGAGGACGATCCGGGCGGTCGCGGCGACGGCGGCGACCTGGCCGGCGAGCGGAAGGGCACCGAGCGAGCCGGCGATCGAGGCGGCCTCGCGCAGCCTCTCCTGGGCCGTCGCATGGTCCCCCGCGTGTACGGCGTGGCCGCCCGCGCGTAGCAGCACCGACCCGAGGGCATGGGGCTGGCCGACCTGCCGCCACAGGGCGATCGCCTCGTCCCAGGCGCCCTCGCCGCATTCCGCGAGGTACGTCGCTCGGTGAGCCCACTGGAGGCGCCCGATGGCGGGAAGGCTCTCGAGGGGCAGGCCGGGGACGATCCCGGCCTGGGCGGCGGCGGCCAGGAGAGGCCAGGCGTAGCGGCGGCTGCGGGTCAGGTCGTGCGTTTCCAGCACGTGGCCGAGGAGGCGGCGCAGGCGGTCGACGTCTCCGCCGAGCTGAGCGAGACGGCAGGCGAGCAGGTCGGGCTCCAGGCAGGAGTCCTCTCCACGCGACCGGCCGCGTGTCAGTGGACGAACCAGGCGCAAGATCTCCTCGGCGTCCGACGTGTCGCCTCTCCAGGCCGCGACCGTGCCGTCCACTATGAGCAGCCACGCGCGGTAGATGGGCGGCGGGTCCAGGGCGAGGGCGGCGGCGACGACCTGTCTGGCCTCATCCCACCGGCCCAGGGACGCCAAAGGCTCGGCGAGGTTGGCCGCGATCAGCGTGCCGAGCGACCTGGCCCGCCCGGCGCCGCGTGCGTGCGTCATGCCGCGCCTGGCGACGACCTCGGCTCTGCTGTGTTCCCCCGCCGCCTCCAGGGCGTCCGCTTCGGCGGCGAGCGCGCTGAGCAGCGTGTCGTCGTCACCGGCCGCCGCCTGGGCCCGTGCGTACAGGGCCGTGGCGCTTTCCATATCTCCATCGGCGGCGGCCAGCGAGGCCAGGGTGATCACGGAGCCGGTGTCGCCCTGCGCGACCGCCCGGGTGGCGTGCGCATGCGCCTCCGCATACTGGCCGTTCCAGGCGAGGGTGGCGGCGAGGGCTCCGGTGAGCCGCGGGGAGTCCGGCGCCAGCCGTACGGCTTCGCGCAGGTCGTCCAGGCCGTCCTCGCCGAGTTGGTCGCGCACGGTGACCCGCAGTGTCAGCAGGCGGGCGACCCGTGCCGGGTCGGCCTCCGGATCGACCTCCCGGATGGCGGCGGTGGCCAGTTCCTCCGCGCGATCGGCCGCCCCGGCGTGGAGGGCGTTCTCGGCCGCCAGTTCCAGGACACGCGCGTGGTCGACGTCCTGCATGGCCGTTTCGTCCCACAGGTCGAGCACCCGCTCGTACTTCCCCGCCTGCCATGCCGTCTCCATGGCACGCCTTCGGTCTCCCGCGGCGTGCCAATGGTCGCTCGCCTGATCCGGGCGCTCCGCCAGCGCGGCGGCGCACCGGGCGTGCAGCCGTGCCCGCTCGCCCAGCGGCACGTCGTCGTACACCGCATCGCGAATCAGCACGTGCCGGAAGGCGTAGCCCTCTGTCTCGACCCGCAGGAACCTGCCGCGCACCAGTGGCCGCAGGGCGTCGTCGAGGGCCAGGTCGTCGAGGCCTGTCATGTCCCGCAACGGGATGTGCTCCATCGCGAGCCCGGCGACGGCGACGGCGCGCAACACCGCGAGGCTCTCGGGCTCCAACCGTTCGACGCCGGCGAGGAGCAGGTCGCGCAACGCGCCCGGGGTGGCCGTGCCCACATCGGCGAGCGCCTCCACGAACAGCGGGTTTCCTTCGCTGCGCCGCAGAATTCGTGCGACCTCCGGCGAATCGGGCGGGCGACCCAGCATCCGTGCCACGTCCTCCCGGCCAAGGGCGGGTGGCGTGAGCAATTCGACGGTGTCCAACCGCAGCAGCGGCCACAGGCCCTGCGTGTCCCTGGTCGTTCCGATCACCAGCACGCCGGGCCGGGTCAAATTGCGCAGCAGGAAGACCAGCAGGTCACGAGCGGGCACATCGGCCCAGTGCAGGTCCTCGACGAGGACGATGACCTCGCCCCTTCCGGCGACGCCTTCGAGGAGCAGCAGCACCTCCTCGAACAGACGGGCACGGTCCGGTTCGTGCTGCGGCCCCAGCTCGGGCAGCAGCCGCGCCAGCGCCGTACGCCCGTTCCCGGGAAGCAGGTCGACCGCCTGCCGTACGCCCAGATGGCGCACCACGCGGCGCAGCACGCTCACGAGCGGACCGTACGGCGGGCCGCCCGGATCGGCCGCGCCCCGAAACACCGGGGAGCTCCCGCCTGCGACGAACTCCTCCACCAGCCGCGACTTGCCGATCCCCGCCTCGCCGGCCACCACCACCGCCTGCGGACTGCGAGACCGCGCGGCCGCCAGCGCCGCCAGCTCCGCCTCCCGCCCCACGAACATGCGCCCCATCGTAGGAGGGACGCATGACGGGCCCCGCGATCACGGGCCGCGAGGCGTCACCTGCGGGTGGCCCGCGAGAAGAGGGCAATGAAGAGGCGGCTAAGTATCCTGCCCGATGTCCGGCGGCTCGCCCCTTGTGAAGCTTGGGGACGTGCTCACACGTTCCCTGTACCTGTCCATGGCGTCCGTCGCGGGCGGCTCGACCGGCTTCTACCTGCTCGTGTCCACGGTGCCGCAGTATGTGGCCGCCGGCGGCGCCGGAGGCCAGGGCGCCGGCCTGGCGACCGGCACGCTCATGTTGTCCACCGTCGCCATGGAACTGGCCGTGCCGTACCTGCTGTCCAAGTACGGGTACCGCACGGTGACCTGGCTCGGCCTGCTGCTGCTCGGCGCGCCCGCGTTCGCGCTTCCCCTCTCCTCCGGCCTGCCTCTGGTCCTCGCCGTGTGCCTGCTGCGCGGTGCCGGCCTGGGGATCCTCGTGGTGGTCGGCACCGCGCTGGCCGCCGACCTGTCGCTCCCCGAGGACCGCAGCCGGGCGCTCGGCGCGTACGGCGTGGCCGTCGGAATCCCGTCGATCATCGGGCTCCCGCTGGGCCTCTGGGCCTCCGGCGGCCTCGACTATGCGCCGGTGTTCCTCATCGCCGGCGTGATCCCTCTGCTCAGCATGCTGGGGCTGGTGGCCGTGCCGGTCACCAGGCCGCCGCTGACCCGGGTCGAACGGTCCCGGGTCGAACGGTCCCGTCCCGGCGGCCTGGCCACGCCCGCCATGATCTTCGGGGCGGTCGCGCTGGCCGCGGGGGTCGTCGTGACCTTTCTGCCGTTGACCGGCCACGCCGGGAACGCGTCGCTCGCGCTGCTCGCGCAGTCGGCCACGACCCCGCTCGCCCGCTGGTGGGCCGGCCGCGCGGCCTCCCGCTACCGGCCACGCCGGCTGTTGCTGCCGGCTCTGCTCGCCTCCGCGCTCGGAATCTTCCTGCTTGTCCCGTTCGACGGCCTGATCCCGACGGTGGCCGGCATGATCTTGTTCGGCACCGGGTTCGGCATCGCGCAGAACGTGACGCTGACGGTGATGTTCGAACGGGTCCCGCGCGAGCGGTTCGGCTGGGCGAGCATGTTGTGGAATCTGGCCTTCGACGGCGGCATGGGCATCGGTGCGACCGGCTTCGGCCTGCTCACCGAAAGGACCGGTTATCCGCTCGGGTTCGCGGCAGTCGCAGTCCTTCTCCTTCTCACGATTCCCGTCGCCCGACGCGACCTTCGGCCGGCCGCCCCCGACTCCACGGACCGCGCCGACGACTCGGACCTCATCAAGATCGACGGCTGAACGCGGCGGCGCAGCGCGGTCAGAGGGATCGCGCAGCCGGCGCGTTGAGGCGGTTGCTGAAGCGCGCGAGCATGGCGGTCTGGGTCGTTTCGGGTAACAGCCGGCCGAGCATCGGTGGGATGCGCCAGTTGGCGGGGTTGCGCCTGGCCAGCCGGGAAACCAGAGATATGTGCGGGTAGCGCGCCTTCTCGTAGGCGCGCAGCCGTACCGCCGGATCGTCGCCGTCCCTGGCGAGCTCGCGCCCGAGCACCCACGCGTCCTCGAGGGTCTGGTTGGCGCCCTGCCCCAGTGTGGGCGGCATGGTGTGGGCGGCGTCGCCGAGCAGGGTGATTCGCCCCTCCCCCCACATCCGGCGGACCTTGTTCCAGTGGTGCCCGAAGAAGTCGAGGTCGTCCTCCGACGCGCCGGCGAGCACCTCGGGGACGGGCGAACCCCAGTGCCCGAAGCGACGCCGCAACTCGGCCAGCGGTGAAGTCGGCCGCGGTTCGGTGGGTGACCAGCGCACGTCGAACCACCACTGCAGCATGCCGTCCCCGGCGGGGAAGAGCCCACACGCACCCTCCCTCCCCGTGATCATGATGTGGCGGTGCGTGTCAGTGATGTCGATGTCGATCGGGCTGAGGCCCTGCCATGTGCCGAAGGTGGCCGGCTGCACGACGCCGTCTCCCCACAGTTGGCGCCGTACGGCCGAGTGGTGGCCGTCGGCCCCGATGAGCAGGTCTCCTGTGGCCGTCGTTCCGTCGCCGAAGGTCGCCGTTACCCGGCCCTCGTCCTGGGTCACGCTCTGACAGCTCATGCCGTACCGGACGAGGCCGTCAGGCAGCCCGTCCGCCAGGCGTTCCTGAAGGTGCCGACGCGGGATCGCCTTGGTCGGGAAGCCGTAGCGGCCGGCCGCGTGGGCGATGTCCATGCTGGTGCGCAGCCTGCCGTCCGCGGTCAGCGCGTCGATCCTGTCGATGCGGGTGCCGACGCCGTCCAGGCCGACACCGAGATCGTTCAGTACGGCGGTGCCGTTGCTCCAGATGAGCACCGCCTTCCCGCTCACCCGGGGAGCGGGTGCCTGCTCGTACACCCGCACCCGATGACCGGCGGCCAGCAGCCCGCGTGCGACGGCCAGGCCGCCCACCCCGGCGCCTATGACGAGCACGTCCATGGCATCTCCAAGTCGGAGTGTCGCGCATCCGGTCGCGTCCTAATCGGCCCGGCCGAGCCCGGTGGCGAGGATGGCGGCGGTCTTGGCGACGACCTTGTCGTCACTGGCGCCGTCCGCGGCCCGGCGGTTGGTGAGGATCACCATGACCACCGGTGCGCCGGACGGCGGCCGGACGACCGCGATGTCGTTCGTGGTGCCGTAGGTCGGGCCGGTCCCGGTCTTGTCGCCGACGGTCCAGTCTTCGGGCAGCCCGGCCCGGATGCGCGCGTCCCCGGTCTCGGCATCGTCCATCCAGCCGATCAGGCGGGTCCGGTCGGCGGGCTCGAGCGCGTCGCCCAGGGTGAGCGCCCGCAGGTCGCGTGCATAGGCGGCCGGGGAGGTGGTGTCGCGTTTCTCACCGGGCTTCCAGACGTTGAGCTCGGTCTCCCAGCGGTCGAGCCGGCTCACCGAGTCGCCGAGCGTGCGGTAGAACGCGGTGAGCCCGGCCGGTCCGCCGATCTGCTTGAGCAGCAGGTTGCCCGCGGTGTTGTCGCTCATGGTGATCGCCGCGTCGCACAGTTCGGCAACGGTCATGCCCGTGGTCACGTGTTTCCCGGTGACAGGCGAGTAGTCCTTGAGGTCGCGGCTGGTGTAGCGGACAACCCGGTCCATCAGCCCAGGATCGGACTGCCGCGCCTTCCGCAGCACCGCGGCGGAGACCATCGCCTTGAACGTCGACAGCGTCGGGAACAACTCGCCGGCCCGGTGGCTCAGGGCGCGGCCCGTCCCCGTGTCGATCGCGTACGCGCCGATGCGTCCGTGGTGCTGTTGTTCGAGGCGGCGGAGCCGCCGGTCGACCTCCGCCTGGGACGAGTTCGCCTGGGCGGCCGGGTCCGGGGACGTCGCCGGCGTGTGAGTGGGTGCTGGGGCGCTCTGGGGGGCCGCGTTCTTGGCGGTCGTGGCCTCACCGCAGCCGGCGAGGCCGATGAGGGCGGACAGGGCGAGCCCAGTGGCGCCGAGCGCGGTCCGAAACCGTGATGAGTCCTTCATGACGAGCAATGCCGAACGCCGCCTCGGCTGGCCGGCCGGTCACTCCGTCTGCTGAGATCGTCCACGGTGCTCCACATGCGTCCACGACAGTCCAGGGGCGTTGTCACTCAGGCTACTGGCCTGGCGGAGCCGTGATCATCCGATGGGTAAGCACATCAGATTGGGCGCTGCGTGCGGCGTGTACGTGCTCAGCGCAGGATCAGCACCGCGATCGTCCCGATGACTGCGTTGGCGGTCACGTGCACCACGTACGAGATCAGGATGCCGCCACTACGCAGGCGCATGATGCCCAGGACGAAACCCCAGGCACCTGCCATGATCATCCCGATGACACCGGACGGGAATCCCGCGAAATGCGCGGCTCCGAACAACACCGCTTGCAGCACCACTGCCGCCTTGGCGCCCCAGACCGAGGCGAGTTCGGTCAGCAGGACTCCCCGGAAGAGCAACTCCTCCCACACTGGATTGACCAGGGCGAACGCCACCACGCCCAGAATCGCGAGCCCGAGCGGGAGGCGTTGCAACTCCCGCAGGTACTCGGCCGGCACAGGACGCACTGTGAGTGCCCACGCCGTGAGTGCCGCTGCGCTGAGCACCACGGTGGCCAGGGCCAGCCAGGGGGCCTCCGGCGTCAATGATCCACGCGTCAGCCACGGCGCCGTCGACCTCAGGGCGGCGTGACGACCGGCGAGCAGCAGGCATCCCAAGGGGAGCACGCAGACCAGGATCGTGGTGGCCGCGGGAGGCCACTCGCCGAGAATCCCCACCGCGAAACAGCCGAAGAGCGGGCAGATGAACACCGCCGCGCGGACTGCCGGCGCCGACCGCAGGACGCAGGCCCCGGCGCTCAGCAAGGCTGCGACCACACCGACGATCGCCGTCCGCGCAGGCGCCTCCGGGTCGATCGGCAAAATCACGCATGTTCCCAGAGCGACGATGCACACACCTGCGAGCACTGCGCGAATGGAGGAAGAGAAGCTTCTCCCGGCGGCAGGCGAGGACGACGCGGAGTCCTCAAGCTCGGGGGTCACCACATGACTCCGGTCAACTTGCCGGGCGGCGGCGCAGACAGATCACCCTGTCATCATGCCGAAAACGCCTCTCCCTGGAACCGGTTAGGCGACCTCATGTGCGGTGTCGGCGGCCGGCAGGCCCGTACCGATGGCCCAGAACTGCAGGCCGGGCCATCGGAACGATCCCGAGGAGTCTCTCCTTGTAGCGGTCCCCCGGCCTCTCCGTCGACGGAAAGGCACGGCCGCGCCCACGGCGACGCTGACGTGGGCGCGAAACCGTCAGTGGCCTGCGGTGAGGTACCGAACCGCGCCCCAGTAGTCGGTGTTGAACCGCACCGGGGTGATACGGACCGGTGTCGCGGCGTCGTACGCCTCGATCATCTGCTGGTCCCCGATGTACATGGCCACGTGGTAGATCGAGCCGGTGCCGTTGTTGCGGGCGTAGAAGATCAGGTCACCGGGCTGCAGGTCGGCCCGGTCCACCTTGGTGGCACCGCCGAAGGTGGCCTGGGGGCCGGAGTCGCGCGGGATGGCGATGCCGTTGGCCTCGTACACGGTGGAGGTGAAGCCGGAGCAGTCGAAGCCGAACCCGGCCCGGCCGGCCCACAGGTAGGGCACGTCGATGAACTTCTTCGCGAAGTTCACCAGATCCGTGCCGGTCGGGTATGGAATGTCTGATTCCGACTTGTACACAGTGACGTCGGCGGCGGCAAGCCACTTCGTGCCGTCCGGGGTGTAGACGAGGACGGAGTCGCCGACGCGTGCGAGCTCGGGCAGCCGGGTGTTCACACTGATCTTCAGGGCCTTGGACCGCCGCCCGAGATCGTTGTAGAGCCACGCGGTCGGGGCCTGGTTCACCAGCGCGAAGGGGCGGTGCGCGGCCACAGCGGCGAACCCGGGGTCGCTGGTGAGCTGCGCCTTGGGCACCCAGCCCGGGTAGCCCAGCGAGTTCTTCGGCGTGGCCTGGCCCGGCACCGCGACCTCGGCCCAGTCGCCCTGCTCGGCGAGCACGTAGACGGGGTGGCCGTAGAGGACCTGCGTCTGGGTCAGGTTGCCGCTCGTCAGGCCCCGCTTGTCGTCCACCGTCATGCCGGCGAGCCACTTCTCGGGGTCCACCGGGTTGGTCAGCGCGGGTGCGTCAATGGGACGCGGGCTGTTCGGCTTGGTCCAGACAGTCGCCACGGACACGTCCACATATGCGATGGGGGGGGTCGCGGGTGTGGGCTGGGCGGCACCGGCGGCCGGCGCGAACGCGGCCGTGGCGACGACCGTCGCGGCCGCGACCGCTACCGCGGCGAGCCTGCCGCCGAAGCGGAGCTTGCGGATCATGGAGTTCCTTTCAACGCGGCGGAAGGGATTTGCTGCGGCACCGCGGGCGAGCCCGGCGATGCCGAGTCCAGGAGGGGCGTCGGCCGCGCGCAGGCGATCATCACGTATCCGATCAGGCGGCACCACCGAGCGCAGGCCGGGAAGGCCGTGTCGGCCGTCGGGAGATTTCGATTCCGGCGAGGCCGACCACGGCGTTGATCACCGCTGAGACGACCGCCCACAGCCACTGCGGCACCCCCGGCACGATCGCCGGCGCGCCCTCACCGCTGACCACGCACCCTCCCCGGATTCCGAACGGGTGCCGCCATCTTGATCACTAGAAGGTCCAAAAAACAAGACCTTTCACCAATTTCGGTCAGTCTCTAACACTAGAACCCTGAGGGAACACACAGTGACGAAGCGGACACATAATCCAGGACCAGGGGCTGAGAGGGCCCAGGCGAGAACGGGATCGCCCACCGGCGGCAGTCGGCCGGAAAGCACTGAGGGCGAGCACATGTGTGCTCGCCCTCAGCCAGGCCGCCTCGTGTGTCAGACCGCCCAGGAGCCGATCCGCAGCGGCTTCATGCCGGTGTCGGTGATGGTCAC
>NZ_BOOP01000030.1 GCF_016863295.1 Planotetraspora phitsanulokensis | reverse complement strand
TCACGGCCGGGGCGTTTTTGATCTTCTTTGACGGCAACGCGCCTCTCATCAGAGGAGCAAGTCATGGGCTGGCGGCTCTTACGATCTCGGAAGGCGGGTGTGTCGGCTCAGGATGCGGTGCGCCACCTGATGGGCATGGGCTTCATGGAGATACGTTTCACCACGCACCTCATACGCCGGGAGATGCAAGAGGAAGGGCCGAGCAGCCCGCTCAGCTATATCGAGCGCCTAAGGATGATCGCGGACGTCTGCCACAACCTTCCGGGCGATTTCAGGTGGAGCAGTGATCAGGAGCGAGAGCGGCGAGCGGTGGAGAGTCTGAGGTTCCACCTTCGAGGGCTGGTGTATGACGACCCAGTTGACAGCCAGGCAGCCCAGTGGGTGCGCACGCAGCTGGATGAAGTCGGATTCGACTATCTGCCCCTTCTCCCAGAACAGGTGAGGGCCCGGCTCACGGAACAGTGAACGCCCGGGTCGACAGCCCCGAGCGTTTCGCTTTCCGGCCCGATGCTCACCCGAGGGCAGCGCCAAGCTTGCCGAGGGCCTTGGGCTCCTCGTCGAGCGAGGAATGAGCGTAGATCGAGGGGATCAGGGCAGCGAGGTGCATGCGGGGCCGTTCTGGAACCGAAATCGCTTCCTTCGTAGTTGAGGAAGTGACGGTGACGAGATCGTTCAGGGCGTGATGGGGATTCTGGCCTGAGTGATCCGGTGGGCGGTGATTCTTTCGGTGGTGTCGAGGGCGTCGGGCAGCGGACTCGTTGCGTCGGCACATTGTGAGAGGTGGGTGACTGCGCGGCGCCGGCTCGATGGAGGGCCGAGCCGGCGCCGGTTTACCGCCTATCGGCGGTGGGGCCTTGTGAGCTTGGTCAGCCGACGTGGCCGAGCGGGTAGTTGGGGACGGTGTTGGTCCAGCCGTAGGAGACCACGGCCTCGTAGCTGGTCCTGCCGGCCTTGGCGGTGGGGTTCGTCTTCCCGGGCTTGACCAGGGTTTCCGTGCGGGCCAGTACCCGTCCGGTGATCGGGTCGATCACCAGTTGGTGGTCGACGACAGTACCGCCCTCGGCCGTGACCCGGTGGACGATTCCCGTGCCCGGGCGGCCCAGCGGATCGGTGACGGAGCCGATGACCTGCAGTCCCGGCTCGGTGGCCAGCACGCGGTAGGCGGCTCCCAGTACCTTGGACGAGACTGGAGCCGAGCCGATTCGCTGGAGGTGGCTGAGCATCCACTCTGTTCGGTCGATATTGGCACCAGGAACGGAGTTCACCCGGCGCAGTTCCTCCAGCAGGAACTGCCGCAGCCGCTCGGGGTCGTCCGGCAGCGTCCGCGTATCGACCGGCTTCAATCCCTCCCAGGCCGCCAGTCTGAAGGCCTCCCCGCCCGATACTTTGACCTTCTCCCAGCGGGTCGGCATTTTCACCGGCGGCTTGGTCGCGTCCAGATTCGCCCCTTCGGCCCGGTTCGGCAATGCGATGGGGCCGTCCTCCGGGGCCGGGCCGACGATGCGGCTCTCCAGATCCCGGCTGGCGATCCATGCGTCCTTGCCAGGGCCGGCGTCCCAGATCCCGATCTGCTGGATCTGATATTTGGTGTACTTGCCGACGATGACCTCTCCGCCGTCCTGCGTTACCACTGACCAGTACTTCCCCTTGGTGAGGGGTGTTCGTTCCACCTTGGTCGCCGCGGAGAGCAACACCATCTGGGCCGTCTGCGGCGCCGCCCTTGGGGCTGGATCGTCGGCACCGGCACCTCCCAGCCCGGCCATCGCAAGTACCGCGGCGGCCGCCGCGGCTGCCAGCCCGAGCCCGGCGGCTCCCCATCGGGGCAGGGACAGCCGTCGCCGACTGGTCATGTCCTCTTCGAGGCGGCCGAACGCCTGCGCGACGGCCTCGGGAGTGGCGAGCGGCGGCTCTTTCGTCAGCTCCCGTACCAGTTCGATCTCGTTCATTTGGGTGACTCCTCTGTGAGGTGTGTGGGGTCGACCCCGCCCAGTGCGGCACGAAGCTGCTTTCGAGCCCGGTTCAGCCGGGACGCCACCGTGCCGTACTTCAAATCGAGCGCCATCGCGACTTCTTCGTAGGTGAAGTCGGCCAGCGCCACCAACAGCAGCACGTTGCGATCGCCGGGCGAGAGCGCGGCCATCGACTCGGCCAGTTCCCTGCGTACGCTTCCTGCGCTGACCTGTGCCGTGACCCGGTCCTCTGGGCCGACGGTGGACGTCTCGGCCGGCGTCTTGGCGATCATCCGGTAGACGCGCTGCTCAGCGCGTAAGTGCTGGCCCACGAAGTTGGTCGCGATGCCGTACAGCCACGGCCGTACGGCACCGCGTGCCGGGTCGAAGCGTTTGCGCCTGCGGAAGGCGGCCAGGAACGTATCGGCCGCGACGTCATCGGCGACATCAGTACCGAGCCGCCGGGCGATGTAGCGACGTATCTCTTGGAAGTAGCGGTGGAAGATCTCGCCAAAACATTCGGGCTCACGCCACGACGCCTCGATCACCGCGGCGTCGCTCAGCGGCGCGGCCGCGGCGTCGGGTGCGTGACTCAATCTCATCTGATGTCCTTCGCTGCGGCGGTCGGTCAGCTACTTCTTTGCCGCTCGCCCCCTATCCCTTCACGCCCGCGACGCGGGTTCCAATCCGCGCAGCGCTGCGGTATGACGCTCGCGGGCCGGCGCTGGGGTGATCAAGGAGAGTCTGGTCGCTGGCATTGCCGGCGGACGTGTGGCAGGCGTGCGAACGATCTGGATCGGCCGTGAGACACGGCCTGATCATGCGCACGGTGACGCCCAGGTGATCGACACGGCCCGCGCGGGATATGTACGGGATGATCTTCGGTCGCTGTCCGGCGGTTCAAGGCGTAACCACAGGTCAGTGGCTACACGACGGTGTGATTCGCAGTGTTCTTGAAAACCGCTAGGCCGGGTGACCGGTCTTGTGGGTTCGAATCCCACGCTCTCCGCTCAACCTCCTGAAATGGTGCCTGACCAGCGCGATCGCTGTCGTCAGGCACCGTTTGTCGTTTCTGGGGTGCGCCACCGTAAGCGACCCGCGGCCGCTGTCGGCCGCCCCCTTTCTGACGTGTCTTCCGATGAAGACACGTCAGAAGAAAGAGACGGCCGCATGAGTGTGTGGTCGGATTATCAACCCGTTATCAACGAACGGACGGGCTCAAAACCATTTCGGATGGAGTGTGTCAGCCGTCGGCATTCATCGGTCCCGGGATCAGCGACGCTGCTCCGAGGCCGCGTGTGGCCCCGACGTCGTCAGCCGTGTGTTCCGGCGGCATTCAGGGCTTTGGTGATCGCAGGGTGATCCAGAATATGTTGCACGAGAGTGTCGACGTCGTGCAGCTTCTTGTCGATCTTTCCTGGGTTGCTCGTGGCGACGACGCCGCCGAAGTTCTCATTCCTACTCTTGACGATGCCGCCGGCCTCTTGCTTGCTGGAGGTCGAACTCTTCGCGACGTTTCGCTTGCGAATCTTCTGAACCACGGGGACCTCGCCGATCGCTATTCCCAAGGGTCCCGCCGCGCCCGGGAGGGCGAGGGTGGTGACGAAGGTGTTGTTCGTGGTGTTGATCACCGACGAGTTGTTGGAGCCGGAGTTGGCCGTAAAGGCGCGGGTGCCGTCGCGGTTGATCGCTATCGCGAAAGGCTGGATCGCGTTCTGGAGGCCGATGTTGGAGACGAAGGAGTTGTTCGTGATATTGATCACCGACACGTTGCTCGAGCCGAAGTTGGCCACGTAGGCGCGGGTGCCGTCGGGGGTGATCGCCACCCCTTCGGGGGTGGTCGCGTTCTGGAGGGCGATGTTGGTGACGAAGGTGTTGTTCGCGGTATTGATCACCGACACGTTGTGCGAGGTGCTGTTGGCCGTGTAGACGCGGGTGCCGTCGGGGGTGATCGCTATTCCGAAGAGATCTGTCGCGTTCTGGAGGTCGATGTTGGTGACGAAGGTGTTGTTCGTGGTGTTGATCACCGACACCTGGTTCTCGACCTGGTTGAACTCGTTGGTCACGTAGGCGCGGGTGCCGTCGGGGGTGATCGCTATTCCGCTGGGACCGACCGCGCCCGGGAGGGCGATGTTGGTGACGAAGGTGTTGTTCGTGATGTTGATCACCGACACGTTGTTCGAGCTGCCCTGGTTGGCCACATAGGCGCGGGTGCCGTCGGGGGTGATCGCTATTCCGAAGGGTCCGACCGCGCCTGGGAGGGCGATGTTGGTGACGAAGGTGTTGTTCGTGGTGTTGATCACCGACACGTTGTTCGTCCCGAAGTTGGTCACGTAGGCGCGGGTGCCGTCGGGGGTGATCGCTACTGCGAGGGGCTGGTCTGCGCCCGGGAGGGCGATGTTGGTGACGAAGGTGTTGTTCGTGGCGTCGATCACCGACACGTTGTCCGAGCCGCGGTTGGCCACGTAGGCGAACTCTCGAACCTGCGCGGCGGCCACAGCCGGGGCAGGCACGGCCATCAACGGCGCCAGCCCGGCCGCGATGGCCGCCGCGGCCACCAATGAACGGACGCGGGACCGTCCCTCGCGCCCGTGGCGCCGACCGGACAGTTCCGGACGGCCATTAACTACCGGATTTCTCCTCCAACGCGTACACATTGGGGACCTCCTCTGATCAACTGAGACAGGTCTCGTTGTACGTCTGGACGCACCGCGCCCTGGAATGCGGCACGCCAACTTGCGCACTCGTTGCCGATGATGGGTACGGCGGTCACCGTCGAGATCGACGGCCCACCGCCTGGGTTTTCGCCGTCCCGTCTGATGGAACAGATGTGCGCCCGGCTGCACGAGGTGGACCGGCGCTTCAGCACCAATCGCTCCGACAGCGAGGTCAACCTCCTCGACCATGCGGAGGAGGCGCAGGTGCCAGGCGATCGTGTCGGGGCTGGCGTCCAGGCCCTGGTCGGAAAGGTGCTTACGGAGTCGGACGATCAGTTCGGCCGTCTCGGCCGTGATCGCGGTCGGTGAGGTGTTCGGTCTTCTCGACCGCGGCTCGAACGCCGCCTCGCCTTCGTCCCGGTAGCGGGCGACGAGCTTGGACACCCACCCCTTGGACACCCCGTACACGCGTGCGACTTCTGCCTGAGAGCGGCCCTCGACGACAAACCGCAGTGATCACAAGCCTGGCCTTCGACACGGCCAGACACTGGACCGCCGCAGTTTCCTATGTCTGGAGACATGCGTTTCCTATGTCCTGTACCAGCACACCACGCTCTCCGCTCAATCTCCTGAAACGGTGCCTGGCCAGCGGATTCGCTGTCGTCAGGCACCGTTGATCATTTCTGGCCTACGCAACCGTACGTCGCCAGAACGCACACCGTGAAATTTGGGCGTCGAGCTGGTCGCGGTGGCGGACTACCTTCGTGGCCGCTGCTGAGCTGTCGAAGGTCGGGCACGATACGGGCAGTGGCACGGTGGCCTTACTGGAGCCGCTCGCGCGGTCATGTCGTGGGATGCGGCTGGCGCAACGGCCGTGGCATCCGCAGTGGCTGCACCGGTGGCGCAAAATGACGGCGATATGGCAGCAGCTCACATTGTGTGGAGATGCGCGCCTTGCGCGTGCAGCCGACGCCCTTATCAATGCGGCATTGGAATTGGACGATGAGTGAGACCCTCAGCGGAGCCTTTTGGTCATGAGGTTAGGACGTCGTCAATCCTGCGGTTGGCTATCTCCGAGCCGCCGTCAATGCATTTGGCGTAGACACGGAGGAGGACATCTACTCCGTGGCCGGCACGCTCAGCCACCTCCGGAGCAGCAACGCCCGCGTTGAGCCAGAGGCTTACAGCGGAGGCTCAGATCAGCACCCCGCCGAGCAGTAGGGGTGGGGTCGCCGCGATCAACTGGATCATGGATGCTCCCCTCGATCCGACGGGGCGGCTCAATCTTCGTGCACCGTAAGGATCGGAATACGTGCTATTGATAAAAGGGCAAGAAGCTCAACACCTCCTTGATTATTTCCATCCAAATCCTCTTGATTATTTCAAATCAACAGGAGGATTTCGTGTCAAGCACTTCGTCTCGGCGCCAAGTACTCGTTGGTGGCGCCCTAGGAGTAGGAGCGCTGGCCGGCGCGGCTAGCGGCGTCGGACCGGCCCTTGCCTCACCCAAGGCGCTTCCACCGGTCAGGACCCGCCCTCGCCCGGTCGCCCCCGTCAACCAGGCCGTCGCGGACCAGATGCCACTGGCGTACAAGGTCATGCCGCAGCAGGCCGTCGGCGTCGATCTGGAGAAGGAAATTGCCATCCACACGATGGCCGACATCGACGACAAGCGCGTCCGATTGATCGACTACATCTGGAAGGGCGCCGGCCTGCCCACCACGATGCCGAAGGTCGAGCCAGGAGTCGCCCTACCCGCCGCGATCGCCGACCTTACCGGCGTACGGCAGACCACCAAGCTCACCATCCCACTGCGGTACGGCGTCAAGGCGACCCAATACCTCCTTACACCCACCAAGGTAGGGACAAAGCTCCGGCTCGCCATTTACCACACCGGCCACGGCGAGAACCCGATCATCCGGGTACGCACCGTCCAGGCGCTGCTGGATCTCGGCTACGCCGTCCTCTGCTCCGACATGCCCTTCGTCGGCTGGAACGTCCAACTGATCCAGGATCTCAACGATCCGAAGAAGTACGTCGACATCAGCTCCGGCACGAGGGCCCACAACAGGTTCGACACCTACGAGACGTCGTCCTTCTCGGCCATGACCTTCTTCCTCGAACCGCTGGCCGTGGGCATCAACTACGCCCAGCAACTCCTGCGCCCCCAGTCCATCTCCATGATCGGTCTGTCCGGCGGTGGCTGGACCACGACGGCGTACGCCGCCATCGACACCCGGATCACCCGCAGCTACCCGACTGCCGGGACGTTCCCCTTCTACCTGCGCCCCGGCCCATCGAGGGAGTCCACGGGCGACTGGGAGCAGGGCGGCATCGAGGGCGCTTCCGTTCCCGGCTTCTACGCGATCGTGAGCTTCGGCGACCTCTACGTGATGGGCGCGGTAGGTCCGCGTCGTGCCCAGCTGCAGATCCTCAACCGGTTTGATTACTGCTGCTTTGCTGGGGTGGGAGCCCGCAGCTACGCGCCGGTGGTCAGCCACCGCGTCGCCCTCATCGGTCAGGGCACATGGGATCTCCTCGAGGACGCCACCCACAATCAGCACCAGGTTTCCCCGTACGCTCTTGAGGTCATTCTGTGGGATCTGGAGACCAATCCACCGGACTGACCAGGAATATCAGCGCGGCATCGCTCGATGATGACGCCTCACGTAGTCGCGGGCATGACTGTCCGTACGCCTCAGCGAGGATCGAGCGCGGGCAGCCGGTACGCCGGACGGAGCTGCCCGCGCCCGGCCCGCGGGGCAGCCGCACTGGCACCGCGCCGTGGTCAGGTCAGGCCAGCGGCAGCCCGCTCAGTCCGACGGTGACCTCATGCAGGCCGCGGATCAGATGCGCCGCATCCATCGCCGGCGACAGCCAGCCCCGCCACCGCCCCGAGTACGGCAGCGTGCCGAGCGGCTACCCCTCTTGGCGCAATCGGCAGGCTGGGCAGGTGCAGCCAGTTCCACTGCACCTCCCCGCCCGGCTCGTGGACGGTGATCGCCACATCCCGGCCCTTGGCCTGCTGTGATCCAGTGCCATCGCCCCAGGCGAGCCCAGCAGACCGGCTCCTACGGCTCAAGCCCGGCCGTGACCTATGGCATCCAATAACTGAGGAACCACGACCAGGTTGCAGTTTCCTATGTCCTGAACCAGCACACCACGCTCTCCGCTCAACCTCCTGAAACGGTGCCTGACCCGTTGATCGTTTCTGGTGCGCATCAGCTCCAGGAGGCTCGTCGCTTCGCCCTTGGGGGCTATCGTCGCGTGGTGCGCCACCTCACGAGAGACTTCGCCGCGGGAGCCCTTCGCCGCGGCAAAGAGATCGAGCAGTTCCTCGAAGCCTTCGAAGAGGACGGGCGGAGAGGGCTGAAACATGCCGCGATCTGGGATAACAGGTCGGGCTGCTTCGTAGTGCGCCTGTGGATCGTCGAGGAGAACCCGGGTCCCACGTTCCTTCCTATCGATGAGTTCCTCGCGTTCTATGACGTGGATGACGAGCAGGAAGGTGGACGGCACGTCGGCACGGCGGACTCACCGGGGGGCGCCATTGAACTTGCGGCCCAGAAACTCGGAGCTCATCCGGAGCGCTGGGTTAATCAAGGAGTCTTGTTCGATGAGTACTACGACTACGTGAAACAAGGACGCCCCCTTGGCCGGTGGTCTCACGAGTAGGTCCGCCGGCTTGCTCCCCGGGCGTCACCGCGGCGGATGCGGACGACCCCGGCTGTTGGACGCGGACGTGGCACGCGCTATTTCGGCCTCGGACCGGTACGCCGATGTCGAGCTGCGGGCGACCGTCATGACCCGAGCAGGTCGGCCCCGGCGATCGGGTCAGGCCATGTCCCAGAGCAGGCGGTAGTAGGCGATGCGTTCCTGGTCCGGGGCGATGCCGTACGCGTCGTACACGATGCCGTCGTAGCCCGGGCCGTAGTTCCATTCCGTGCTCCACGCGGCCACCGCCAGGTCTGCCCAGCGGTCGGCCACTCCGAGCGAGCCCAGATCGACGTGCGCGGAGAACCGCCCGTCGTCGTGCAACAGGGTGTTGGGGGCGCACGCGTCCCCGTGACATACGACGAGGCGGTCGACGGCGGGGGGCGCTCCGATGCGCGCCCGGGCGTCGGAGAGATCGAGATGCCGGTGCTCGGGGAACCAGTCGATGGGGCCCTGACCGGCCGCGATGCGTTCGTCGGTTCGGGCGATCCGCCGGTCGATGCTCCAGTCGAACGGGCACTGCTCGACGGGCAGGGCATCGTGGAAGGCGCGCAGCCCTCGCCCGATCGCGGCGGCCGCGGTGGCCGGGTCGGCCACCCATCGCGGCACCACGGCTGACAGGCCGGGGACCGCCGCAGTGATCAGCCATGATCCGTTGGCGTCCGCCCCCTGCTTCACGACCTGCGGAACGGTCACCCATGGTCGTGCCCAGGCCAGGCGCTCGGCCTCGCCGGCAAGGTCGATCTCGGGGGTGCCGGCGGGGGTCCATTTGACGTAGCGGATGCCGCAGCTCCCGTCGTCGAGCCGGAACGTCAGCCCGCCGAGTTCGTTGCGCCAGACCGGGGTGACGGCGTCTTCCCCGGCGATGGTCGCGACGATGGCGGGGACGTCAACGGGCCCGGTCGGGATCTCGGAGGTGACGTTGCGGCTCACGGGGAGCGATTCTCGCGGAGGATACGAGGCGACGTCGAGCCGTGGCAGGCGGCGTCGGCGATGACGCCCGTCATTCGAATATCTGACCGTACAGGGCGAACTCGGCGAGATCGTCCCAGGTCACGGTCTCGATCGAGAGGATCCCGGGGTCCGGGGGCACATCCGGGTGGACGGGCCCGGGCACCGGGACGCGTGTGCCGTCGGACTCGTCCCAGCCGCCCAAGCCGCCGGCCATCCCGCATTCGAGGTAGCTCGCCGGGTCGAAGTTGTACCAGCGGCACGGTGTCGCCCGGGCCGTCGAGGTCCGCGGCGCGTCCACGCCGAAGAAGGCGTGCTCGCCGGGCGGTTGCAGCGCGAAGTCGTCCAGGTCGGCGATCTGGGACAGGATGACCGCCTCCCAGCGCGCGAAACCGGTCATGGTCTCCTCGGGCGCGAAGCCGTCGCGCGCGGCGACCGGCGCGGGAGTCAGGGTGGCGGCCGCCGTGAGCGTCGCGGCGACCTCGTCGAGCGGGAGCCGGTCACGGTCCCTCCGCGTACGGCTGACGCCGTACAGCGCCCGCAGATACTCCGACAGAGTGCGCCCGCCGGCGGTCAGCGCCTCACCCAGACCGATGACCCGGGTGTACAGGTCGCGGTTGGTGAGGAGCACGGGATCCCCGGTCACCCAGTAGATCTGCTTGTGCGGGTGTCCGGCGTCGAAGGCCAGCGCTCTGGCCAGTGCCGCTATCCGGTCGTCGTAGCGCGCCACTTCGACGCTGTTGCCGTTGTCGTCCTGCCGCCAGACCGACCATGTCGTCATGTGGAGATCATCTCTTGGCGTCGGATCCGGTCAGGACTCGGCCAGTCCGGATCCGTGCAAGATCGCACAGGTTCCGGACGGAGAACGTCCGCAATGCTGTCTACGGTGGCGCCATGACCAACAGCGACACTCCCTGGGAACCACCCCTTGCCGGGACCGAGGTCGAGCACCTCGTCGGGGCACTCGACCGTCTGCGCACGACCTTCCGCTGGAAGGCCGACGACCTCGACGCGGCGGGCCTGCAGGTCCGCATCGGCGCCTCCTCGCTGACCATCGGCGGCCTGCTCAAGCATCTCGCCGCAGTGGAGGACTACACCTTCACCGCCAAGCTGCGCGGGGAGCCGATGGGCGCGCCGTGGGACGCCATGAAGCACGACGGCAGGGACGACTGGGAGTTCGTCTCCGCCGCCGATGACACTCCCGAACAGCTCTACGCACTCTGGGACGGCGCCGTCGAACGTTCTCACGCGAGGCTGAGCGCAGCCTTGGCCGACGGCGGGCTCGACCAGCCCGCCCACGTGTCCTGGCCCGATGGTCGCCATGCCAGTCTGCGCCGGATCGTGTGTGACCTGATCGAGGAGTACGGCAGGCACACCGGGCACGCAGACCTGCTTCGCGAGGCTGTGGACGGACTGGCCGGTGAGGACCCTCCGGCCGGATGGCATCCCAAAGCGGGCCCATCCCGTCTGAGTAGCTGACTGAATCATTGCCGGGGAGGCCGGCGGATCTTGATGGTGCGCATGTCGGTCACCGCGACGCGCAGCACGTCGTACGGCTGGCCGTAGGCGTCGAGCGCCGCGAGGGCCCGTCGGGTGGCGTCCTGCTCGCCGTCGTCGGGCATGGCCGGCACCTGGCAGCGGAAGGTGAACGCCGACAGGGTGCCGTCGTGGGTGAAGGCACCTTGCTCGCTGAAGGCGAGTCCGGATGCGGCGAGCACGGAGGCGCGGCCGGTCTCGTCGAGATCGCCGAATCGGCCGGAGATGATCACTCTGAACACCGTGGTTCCTCTCGGATGGCGTAGGTGAGGATGCGTCCGCCGAGCAGGTCCTCGGCGGTGTCGAGGATGTCGAGGACGGCCGCGGCGATGGTGCGAGGGTCTTCGCCGGCGGCGGTGCGCCTGCCGATCTCGGTGTAGACGAGCTCGTGCAGGGCGCCGACCTGCCAGGCCACCACGCGGGGCAGCGGGTCGGCGGGGCCGGTGTCGGTCTCCTCCGCGAGTACGGCGGTGAGCGCGTCGGTCATCTGTCGGCCGAGGTCCTCAAGCCGGGCGGTCAGCGTGGGTGCGGCCCGCATCATCACGAAGACGCGGCCGAACCCGTCGGTCAGGCCGAGCCTGCGGTCGCGGCGGCGCACCTCCTCACGCAGCGTTCGCAATACGGCCGGTACGGCGCCTTCGCCGGGCCTGCGGTCGCGCACCATGTCGGCGAGCCGTTGCGCGGACGCCTGGTCGGGCGGCAGGACCAGGTTCTCCTTGGTCTCGAAGTAGTTGTAGACGGTGTTGGCCGAGACCCCGGCTGCTGCGGCGACCTCGGCGATCGTGACGTGCTCGAAGCCCCGCTCGGCGAACAGCCCGATGGCCGTATCTGAGATGTGCCGCCGTGTCTCGCGTTTCTTGCGTTCCCGCAGCCCTTCGGTCATGCGAGAAACTTTAATCGGACTCCATATTTAGAGTCGACTGCATTATTCGCCTCGGTAGTACGGGACTTCAGCACTGGCTCACGGGCCGGATCCACTACCTACGGCGTCGCCGAGCGGTCGCCGGCTTGCTCTGGGCAGAGGGCAGTCCGGCCTGGTCAGGCGGTAGTAGGAGGCTGCGGCGACGAGCAGGCCGACGCCCCACAGCGTGTACCCGAACATCTCCATCGACACTTTCCAGACCGTGGCGTCGGCCAAGTTGCCCTTGCCGAGGACCCACGCCGTCATCCCGGCCAGACCGAAGTAGCCGGTGAGGCTCGCGCCGACGAAGAAGGCGGGGCCGAGGACGAGCCATCGTGGCACCCCGCGCCCGGCCAGCGGCACCACCCAGCGCGGCCAGATCCGGCCCCAGCGATGGACCAGTGCCAGCGGCAGCAAAGTGCCGGCGAGGACCAGCAGGACGACGAAGAGCGTGAACGGTGAACCGAATGCGAGCGGCGACGGCCCGCCCGCCTCGAGGTCGTCGACCACTCGCGCGGTCACGCGAGCCGCGCACCCGGCGACCGCGACGTAAGCGGCGAGACAGGCCCACCTCGGGGTGGGTTCAGTGCGATGTTCCGGCGAGCGGCCATGGACCCGGCCGCAGCCGGAGCAAGCCCGTCGGACCCGGTGCTGCTCGGCGACGGCGCAGGCCAGCGTCAGCGCGCCGCCCGTCGTACCGGCCGCGCGGGTGAGCAGGCTCGCCCAGTCGTCGTACTGGCCGAACAGCATGGCGGCGAGGCTGATGGCGAGCATGTAGGAGTACAGAATCAGGCCGACGCCGGCCACCCATGCGGCCACCACCAGCGTCCATCGCACGTGCGCCGCCCAACTACGTTCGATTCCCCCTGCGATCAGCGAGCACACGACAGCGGCCGAGAAGGCGAGCGTCACAGCAGCCCACCGGCCGGGCGAGAACGGTTCGTCAGGAGGGGCGAACGGCGACCCGGGATCGGCCAGCCACCACACGTGGGCCGCACCGTAAGCGAAGGTCCACGCCGCCGCCGCACGCGGCCACCATCGTGCAGATCTGAGCGCCATGTCGTCGACTCTTCCGGCCGGCGACGCAAGACGGTTCCCCCTGATGGGGGAACGTCATCCCTCATCAGGGGGAACCGTCGTCGCGCCCTTACGTTGACGTCCAGTCGATCGGCACACCAGCGGCTCAAGCACCAATCATCCACTTATGCGCGGATGTAGAAGGCGTCGCAGGCCGTCTTCGAGCGTGTCCTCCGGGGTTCGGTTCGCGGTCGGGCATGCGGTCAGAGGTGTGCCAACCAGTCGGTGATGACGGCGAAGTCGGTGTGCGTGAGACCACGGCGAGGGTCGACGCGATGGAGGTGAGCCCGTCCGGGATGGTGTGCGAAGACCCAGGTTCGATCGGCGTCGGTGATTTCGTCGTCCACCCAGACGAACGGCCGCCCAGCCGCCCACTCGACCAGGCCACGGGTCTTCCAGTGCAGTGGGCCGTCGTCCTCCGCGTCCGGCCAATCCACTATCGGCAACTCGGGCAAGCCGAGTAACGGAGCAATCACTTCGTTCGCATCGGCCATCCATGTCGTCGCCCACACCAGGTCGCAGGGCAGCGCCGACAACTGGGTACCAAGCCGGGGATCGATCCTGGCCAGCAGCGGATTCGAGCCTGCTTGTGGTGCCATCCCGGGGTGCTCATTGAAGGGCAGTTGCGGTGCACCGAACGGGATGAGTGGTCCGTCGACGTCGAGGAACAGCAACGGGCGGTCTGCATAACCGGGCATCGGCGCCGGGCCGGTCATGATCCATTTAGTGGTGCGGCGGGTGTCGTAGCCGGCAGGAGTAGCTGGTTGAGGGTGTCGCGCAGCCAGTGTTCGCACCGGTCGTACGGCCAGCCGTGTTCGGTGTGCAGTTGCGTGTAGCTGTCGGTGGACAGCAGCACCGCGATCGTGGTGGCGGCGGTCGCGGTGTCCAATCCGGGGCGTAGGGCGTTGAGTCGTGCGAGGCGTCGGGCGCAGGCGGTGGATCCGTCGCGGTGGCGGGCGGATCCGGCGGCGTACGCGGCGGCGAGGTCGGCGTCGACGTGGGCACCTGAACGCAGTCCGGCGATGATGTCGTGGCAGCGCTCGTTGAGTTGGCGGGTCAGGCGCACCACCAGCGAGATGACCTCGTGGGCGTCGTCTGATCGCTGCATCTGCGCGGCGAGTTGCGGGATCTCGGCGATGGCGTCCACCTCGTCGAGCATCGCGGTGATCAATTGCGGTTTCGTGCCGACGCTGGCGTAGATCGTTTGTACGGCCACGCCCGCCTCCCGGGCGATGTCGGCGACCGAGGTGTGCGCGTATCCATGCTGGGTGAACAGCTTCGACGCGGCCAGGATGATGTCCCGGCGGGTCTGGGCCGCCTGGATCTGGCGTCGATTGGGCCGGGAACCGTCTTGCGCCGCCACGCCGTTCACCTTAATCTCATTCTAGTCACCGTAATGTCGTTCTAGTCACCTGAGTGAGTAGCCAATGACGACCCTACCGACCCCCGCCCGCGCCACTCGGATCACTGCGGCGTCCGCCGCCGGTGTCGCCGCCCTGGCGGCCTTCGCCCTCGGCCGCGTGATCTGGCCGGACCCGCCCGGCGCGATGACCCCGTCGGCGGATCTCCTGCCCTACTTCCTGATCCTGTCCGTGGTCGAGTCGCTGCTGTTCGGCGCAGGCGTCGCGTACGCCATCGTCGGTCTGCCCGCCGCGCGACGCACGGCCAGATCCTCCGGGCAGGCCTGGGCGCTGTATGTGAGCGTCTGCTTCATGCTGCTGAGCTGGTGGCCGCACGACAACCTGCACCGCGTCCTGGACCACCACGACTTCGCGGGCCTGGCCCGCATCGAGTACCTGTTCCACGTCCCGCTGATGGCCGGCGCCGCATGCGTCGCCCTCTACACCCTGCAAGCTCGCCGGGAGGCGCGATGACCAGCCATGAGGAGATCATCCGCGGCGTCTACCGCGAGCTGTTCGAAACCGGTGACACCGACCTCGCCGACCGACTGGTGACCACCGACTTCGTCGACCACGCCGCGCCGCCCAGTCCCGCTCCGCCCGGCCCCGACAACCTCAAGGCCGTCGTCGCGTTCCTGCACTCCGCGCTCGGCGACATCCGCTACGAGGTCCACGAGGTGCTGTCATCTGGTGACCGGGCCGCCTATCGGGCCACCCTCACCGCCACCCAGCATGGTCCGTTGTTCGGGCATCCGCCCACCGGTGGACGGTTCAGCATGCAGCAGATCCACATGGTCCGCTTCGACGGCGACCTGATCGCCGAACACTGGGCCTGTCGTGACGACCTCGGCGCGCTACGCCAGCTCGGGCATCTGTCCTGACCGCTCGCAACACGCCGTCGATACTCGCTCGTCCCCGAAGAGAGCACCGTGACCATCCTCGTCCTCTGATTGGCCCGCACGGGACCAATCAGAGGACGCCGTCGATCTGCCGGCCCACGGTACGTAACGGATTCGTCACTCAAATGAGTATGGTCACCGATAGTGACCGCCCTGAACCATGAAGTCTCCCGAAAGAACGGAGGCGGATGTGGCCAGTGAGTTCCAGCGCAGAAAGGTCATCGGAGTTTTCCGCACGATGGATGTGGACGGAGACGGCCGACTGACCGAGGCCGATTTCCAGGCGCTCGCCCAGCGCTGGAAGGCAGTCGCCGGACCCGTCGATCCGGAGCGGCTCGCTTCCATCATGACCGGCTGGTGGCCGGTGCTCCGATCCGCCGCGGGCCCGGACGACGTCGTCACCCTCGACGAGGTGCTGCTCGTCGTTGAAAGCCTCGGCGACATGGCGGACGCGGTCTCCGGTACCGCCGACGCGATGTTCGAGGCGATCGACCTCAACGGCGACGGCCTCATCTCCCGTTCGGAGTACGGCGCGCTCATCGAGACGTGGAACGGGACGCCCACGGCGACCGATGAGATCTTCCCCCGTCTCGACCTGGACGGCGACGGCCACCTCACCCGCGACGAGTTCCGTACTCACTGGACAGAGTTCTGGGCGGGCGACAACCCGAGCGCTCCCGGGACCTACGTCTTCGGCGCGTTGGTGGAATAGCCCAGGGCGGCGTCACCGCCTGGTCGAGTCTCGCCCTTTCCCGCGGGGCGATTGATCCAGCGGCATTGAGCCGACATCGCGCCCGTGCGCCGACACGGGCGCGATGGGTTTCGCAGGTGGCTTCCGCCGGGGCCAGCCCTACCTCGCCCCATGAAGTCTCGCAATGGAGGCGTGGGCGCCCGGGGCGGCCGCGCGCAGGCTTCCCAATTTATGGAAGTACGTACTAAAGTAGTGCCTCACTATGAATGAGGTATCTAAAGTCATCTCCGACGCTGACGGCCTGCTCTTCGACGCCCAGGCAAGGGCCGCGCTGGCCCAGTTCATCGGCGACGACGACACCCTTGCCCTTGAGGCGGCCGCAGCCGTACGCACCGCCTTCCACGCCATCGAACGCATGCGTGCCCACGGCACTGAAGATCGCGGACTCAGCTCGGGAGCACTGGACGTCCTGCTGCGCCTGAGCGCCTCGGCCGACGGGATGACCATCGGAGATCTGGCCCAGTCGGCTGGCGTGAGCTCCCGTAACGTCACCGGGCTGGTCGACACCCTCGAACGTGACGGCCTGGCGCAACGGAGCCCCGCACCCCACGACCGACGCTCCGTTCTGGTCAAGATCACACCTGCCGGACAGGAATGGATCGAGAACTTCCGGCGGCCGACCCAGGCCGCCATGGCGGCGATCTTCCGGGATTTCGCCCCCGCGGAGCTGGCCCAGCTACGTCATCTGTGCCTGCGACTCGCCGACAACCAGCACAAGCTCGCCCAGTATCTGAACGGAGTCCGATGAGCACCACCGCGCAGACGGTCCGCGGTTACCACGACGCCAGGTTCCGGGGTGACGTGGCCGCGGCGGCCGCGTACGTCGCAGAGCCCTTCAGCTTCCGCAGTCCGTTCATCAGCTCCACCGACCCGGTCGGTCACCTGGCCGGACTGCCGGAATTCGTCAAGATAGTCACGGACGTCGACCTGATCAGCGAGCTGTACGGCGAGGCCGAGGCCACGCTCGTCTACGACGTCCACACCGCCACTCCTGCCGGCATTCAGCGCACCGCCGAGCACTTCCGCCTTGACGGCAACGGCAAGATCACCGCCATCACGCTCATCTTCGACGCGGCGCCATGGCAGCCGATGGCGCAGTTGATTACCTGACGTCCCGGCCGGACGGAAGAGCCGTCACGCTCCTTGCATGACGGCTCCGATGGCCGTGGTCACGACCTTGTGGACGGCGTCGGCCTCCGGCGGGACGCCTTTCCGGTCGGCGAACAGCAGGTGTCCGGTTCCGATCAGCATGGGAGCGAGCATGTCGACGTCGGCGTCCGACGTGATCCGGCCCAGCTCGCGCTCGGCGGTGAGGTAGGAGGCGATCATGGCCGTGGCTTCCGCCAGGAGGGGGACGCCGGTCGGCCTGGACTGACGCAGTCGGGCGCGCAGGTCGTCTCGTGAGGTGACGAGGCCGACGATTGCCACGGCGACCGACTGGAACAGGTCCGTCAGCGCGGCGGTGAGGTTGCCGGCGACGGTGCCGGTTCCGGCGGATTCGCGCAGGGCCGCGGCCTGCCCGTCGATCCGGGCGACGCGGTCGAGAACGAGTTCGGCGAGGAAGGCGTCGAAGTCGGTGAAGTGCCGGTGCAGGACGCCTTTGGCGCAGCCCGCCTCGGTGGTGACCGCCCTGCTGGTCAGCGCGTTGGGTCCGTCCCGGAGCAGGACGCGTTCGGCAGCGTCGAACAACTGCTCGCGGACGTCGCGGATGGCCACCCCTGTCGGCACCGGGCATCCCTCTTTCCTTGCCGGACTCGCGTGAACCGGGCCTGGCGAGATTGACGAGTGGGCATGTGCCCACTCATAGTGGGCACATGCCCACCATACCTTTCGGCCAGCAGGAGCCTCACAAGGACCGGCAGCGGGCGGAGTCGTTCGGCTCCGACCCCGAACGCTACGACCGCACGCGCCCCCGGTACCCCGATGCCATTGTGGACGCGGTCGTCGCCGGCAGCCCCGGCTCCGACGTCCTCGACGTCGGCTGCGGCACCGGCATAGACGCCCGGCAGTTCCAGGAGGCAGGCTGCACGGTGCTCGGGGTCGAGCCCGACGAGCGCATGGCCGACTTCGCGCGGCGCAGCGGCGTCGAGACCGAGGTGGCGACGCTCGAAGTCTGGAACCCCGCCGGCCGGAACTTCGACGCGGTCGTCGCCGGGCAGACCTGGCACTGGGTGGACGCCGTGGCGGGAGCGGCGAAGGCGGTGCGGGTGCTCCGGCCCGGTGGCCGGCTGGCGGTGTTCTGGAACGTCGCCCAGCCTTCGCCGGAGGCGGCGCAGGCCTTCTCCGCCGTCTATCAGCGGGTGCTGCCCAGCTCGCTGGCCTCGATGGCCTACCGTCAGACGGCTCCCGGCCGGGACGGATACTCGGCGCTGACCGCCAAGGCCGAGGACGGCATCCGTGAGGCGGGCGCGTTCGGCGATCCTGAGCGGTGGCGATTCGACTGGGAGCGGTTCTACACCCGCGACGAGTGGCTGGACCAGCTGCCCACTCACGGCGGTCACACCCGGCTCCCGCAGGCCCAGCTGGACGAGGTGCTCGCGGGCATGGGGGCCGCCGTCGACGCGCTGGGGGGCGGCTTCGCCATGCACTACGCCACGGTCGTGGTCACCGCGGCGCGAACCGGCTCTGCGTGAACCGGCTCTGCGTGAACCCGCCCCGCGCGAACTGGCGCTGCGCGAACCCGCCCCGCGCGAACCGGTGCCGCCTGACCTGTTGGACTCGATCGCCGGCTCGTCCTCGGCCGCCTAACCCCGCCGGGCGTAGATCGTGCGACCGAAAGGACCCAAATAGCGCCAAGGATGGCGCAAAGTCTGACTGGGGGATCTTCGCCCGGATGTTCAAGCGGATGGAACGTGGGAGAGAAACAGCACCCGCAACGTGCGGAAAGGGTTCACCGCCATGAGCATCAGGTCCTTCCTGCCAGGCAGTCTTGGCTTCGGCACCGCGCCGCTGGGCAACATGTACCGCGCCATCCCCGACGACGAGGCCGCGGCGACCGTCGCCGCCGCGTGGGACGAGGGCACCCGCTACTTCGACACGGCTCCCTTCTACGGCGCAGGCTTGGCGGAGATTCGACTGGGTGAGATCTTGGCCGCCCATCCCCGGGACGAGTACGTCCTGAGCAGCAAGGTCGGACGGCTCATCCTTGATGAGACCGAGGATCCGTCGGCTCGTGAACTCGGCGAGAAGGGCGGGTTGTTCGAGCACGGCCGTCCGAACAAGATTGTTTATGACTACAGTGCGGACGGCGCCCGCCGATCGATCGCCGACAGCCTCAAGCGGCTGAAGACCGACCGGCTCGACATCGTCTGGGTACACGACGTCGCCCCGGACTTCTGGGGGGACGAGTGGCTGGGCGCGTTCGACTCGGCCCGCACCGGCGCCTTCCGTGCCCTGCAGAAACTGCGTGACGAAGGCGTCATCAAGGGCTGGGGCCTGGGCGTCAACCGGGTCGAGCCGCTCGAGCTGACCCTGGACCTCGACGAGCCGCGTCCGGACGCCTTCCTGCTGGCCGGCCGCTACACGCTCCTCGACCACGAGCGCGCTCTTCAGCGACTGTTCCCTGCCGCTGAGGAGCAGGGCGTCGACATCGTGGTGGGCGGGCCGTACAGTTCCGGAATCCTGGCGGGAGGGACGCACTTCGAGTACCAGAAGGCGCCGGCTTCCATCGTCGCGAAAGTGGAGCGCCTGAAGGCTCTCGCCGAGAGGTTCGGCATCACGATCAAGGCGGCTGCGCTGCAGTTCTCCCTCGCGCACCCCGTCACGGCGGCGGTCATACCGGGCGCTTCACGGCCGAGCCGTGTGGCCGAGGACGTCGCCGCGCTCCGCGAGAAGGTCCCGGCGGCATTCTGGACGGCACTGCGTGAGGAGAAGCTGATCGCACCGGACGCCCCCGTGCCCACCGATTGACCGCGTCCCCTCGGTAGTAGGCCCGGCTGTCCGTCACGACCGCGTCCGCCGATCGCCCGTATCGCCTGGGTGCGACGGGGCTGTGACCAGCGGCGCGGCAGACGTGTACGGCACGTGATGCGGACGTGCAGCAGGCGTCAACGCCTCGGCGCTTTCATCGGGACGTGACCGGAACCACCGGTCGCAGACGACTCAGGGAGAGCCGTCGACGGCGACAAGTTCACGAACCGAGGGACGTCATGCATTTCGGCATCTTCACCGTGGGCGACATCGCGCCCGATCCCGCGACCGGGCGCGCGCCGACCGAGCATGAGCGCATGAAGCGGATGATCGAGACGGCGCTGAAGGCGGAGGAGGTGGGTCTCGACGTCTTCGCGATGGGCGAGCACCACAATCCGCCGTTCGTGACGTCCTCGCCCACCACGCTCCTCGGCTACATCGTCGCGCGGACCAGCAGGATCCTGCTGTCGACGTCCACCACGCTGATCACCACGAACGACCCGGTGAAGATCGCCGAGGACTTCGCGACGCTGCAGCACCTGGCGGACGGCCGAGTCGACCTGATGATGGGCCGGGGCAACACCGGCCCGGTGTACCCGTGGTTCGGCAAGGACATCCGCGACGGCATCTCGCTCGCGGTCGAGAACTACGCCTTGCTGCGCCGGTTGTGGCGTGAGGACGTGGTCGACTGGCAGGGCAGGTTCCGTACCCCGCTGCAGTCGTTCACCGCGACCCCCCGCCCGCTCGACGGCGTGCCGCCGTTCGTCTGGCACGGCTCGATCCGCAGCCCGGAGATCGCGGAACAGGCCGCGTACTACGGCGACGGGTTCTTCCACAACAACATCTTCTGGCCGAAGGAGCACACCCGGCGGATGATCGACTTGTACCGCACCAGGTTCGAGTTCTACGGGCACGGGCCGGCCGATCAGGCGATCGTGGGGCTCGGCGGGCAGGTGTACATGCGGCGCAAGTCGCAGGACGCCATCGCCGAATTCCGGCCGTTCTTCGACAACTCTCCGGTGTACGGCCACGGGCCGTCGCTGGAGGAGACCATGGAGCAGACGCCGCTGTCGGTGGGCAGCCCCCAGGAGATCATCGATCGGACCCTCCAGTTCCGGGAGGACTTCGGCGACTACCAGCGTCAACTGTTCAACGTGGACGGCATGGGCCTGCCGCACGAGGCGGTGCTGGAGCAGATCGAGTTCCTCGGAGGGGAGGTCGTCCCCGTGCTCCGCAAGGAGTTCGCGGCGTCGCGACCGGCGCACATCCCCGACCCGCCGACGCACGAATCGCTGAAGGCGGCGGGCGCCCGATGAAGCGCACCATCGCCGTCGTTTCCGGCGGGCTCGGCAGTCCTTCGTCGAGCCGGCTTCTCGCGGACCGTCTCGCCGCCGCCGCCGAGCGCGAGGTGCGGGAACTGGGCGACGAGGTCGAGGTGCGCGTGGCCGAGGTCCGCGACCACGCGCACGACCTGGTCGACAGCATGGTCAGCGGTTACCCCGCCACGGAGCTCAAGGGCGCGCTCGAAACGGTGGCCGGGGCCGACGGGCTCATCGCGGTGACGCCGACGTTCACGGCTTCCTACAGCGGGTTGTTCAAGGCGTTCTTCGACGTCCTGGACATGGTCGACGACAACGCGCTGGCGGACAAGCCGGTGCTGATCGGCGCGACCGGCGGCACCGCGCGGCACTCGCTGGTCCTGGAGAACGCGGTCCGGCCGCTGTTCGCCTACCTGCGAGGTGTGGTCGTGCCGACGTCGGTGTTCGCGGCGCCGGAGGACTGGGGCGGTACGGCCGCGCCGGATCTCCTGGCTCACCGGATCGACCGCGCGGCCGCCCAACTCGCGGTCGAAATCCACCGGCGTGACGCGCCGGTGGTCCGCGACCCGTTCGAGCCGACGCCGTTCGCCGACCTGCTCGGCGCGGGCTGACCTGCTCGCCGCGTCCGTTCCGATCGGCGCGGCTGACCCGCTCGGGTACGGCCTGACCTGGAATACCAGGCCGTACGCCGGCTGTTGCCGAAGTGGGCGTGCGGTCGGTTCCGGAGGGAGTCCTGGGTGGGCGAGCGGCTGCGGTTCGAGGTGCTCGGTCCGGTGCGCGCCTGGCGCGGCGACGACGAACTCGAGCTGGGCTCCCCACAGCAGCGGGCGATTCTCGCGATCCTCCTCTTGCAGGCCGGTCTGCCCGCCTCGCCCGACCAGCTGATCGCCGCGATCTGGGGCGGTGCCGCGCCGCGTGCCGCGGTCGGCGTGGTCCGGTCGTACGTGTCGCGGCTGCGCCGCGCCCTCGACCCCGGCCAACCGACAGCGGTGATCGAGTCCATGGGCGGGGGCTACGCGCTGCGGACCGAACACCTCGACCTCACGGAGTTCCAAAGACGGCTCGGCATCGCCAGGGAGGCCCGCCGTGCCGGCGACTCGCCCGCCGCGGCGACCGCGCTGCGCGACGCGCTCGCGTTGTGGCACGGCACCCCGCTCGCGGGGGTCAACGGCGACTACGCCGAGTTCGAGCGCGTACGCCTCGGGCAGTTGCGGCTCACCGCGATGGAGGACCTGGCGGCGGCCGACATCGAGTCCGGTCGCTACGCCGAAGCGGCCGCCGAGCTCGCCGAGGTGATCGCCGAGCAGCCGCTTCGGGAACGGCCGCGCGAGCTGCTGATGCTGGCGCTCTACCGGTCCGGCCGGCAGGCCGACGCGCTCGCGGAGTTCGGGCGGGTGCAGCGACTCCTCGCCGACGAGCTGGGGCTGGACCCGGGCCCGGACCTGCGGGAGATGCAGCGGCGGATCCTCGCGTCCGATCCCGCGCTGCTCGCCCCCGCCGCGCCGGCGCCCGTGGCTGCCACGACGTCACCAGGTCCCACCCAGTTGCCTCCGGACCTGCCGACCTTCACGGGCCGCGTCGAGGCGCGGTCCCGCATCGCCGACGTCCTCACCCCCACCCACGCGAGCGTCCCGGTGGTCGGCCTCGAAGGACTCGCCGGCGTCGGCAAGACCACTCTCGCCGTACATCTCGGGCATGCGGTGGCCGCGGACTTCCCCGACGGCCAGCTGTTCGTCGACCTCGGTACGGCAGGCGAGCCCCTGGCCGAGCTGTTGCGCGGCGTCGGCGTGCCGCCCGCGGGGCTGCCCGAGTCGTTCAGCGAGCGGATGGCGTTGTGGCGGACGTTGACGACCGGCCGCCGGCTGCTCGTCGTGCTGGACGACGCCCGCGACGCCGATCAGGTCCGGCAGTTGCTGCCCGGCTCCGGCGGCTCCGCGGTCGTCGTCACCGCACGCCAGCGGCTGTACGGCCTGGCGCACGTCCATTGGCTGAAGCTGACCGGGCTCGGCGAGGACGACTCGATCGCGCTGCTGGAACGGCTCATCGGCGCCGACCGGGTCCGCCCCGAGCTCGCGGACGTCCGCGACCTGGTACGGCGCACCGCCGGCCTGCCGCAGGTGCTGCAGGCGCTCGGTGCGCGGATCGCCTCGCGTCCGGGCTGGACCATCGCCGAGGCGAAGCGGCGGATCACCAGGCCCGGCCCCGGCTCGCCCGTGCTCCCGGCGGAGTGCCGGGCCATCGAGCAGCCGTACGCGTCGGTGATGGAGCAGTTGTCACCCGAGCAGGCACGGGCGTTCCGGCTGCTCTCCGTGACGGACCGCCCGGATGTCTCACTCGGGGCCGCGGCGGCCCTGCTGGATTTGTCGCTCGGCGACACCGCGGTGCTGCTGGAGTCCCTCGTCGACATGCACCTGCTGGAGACCGGCGACCTGGGTCGGTACTTCTACCACGACCCGTTGCGGGAGTTCGCCGGCAGCCGGGCTTTCGCCGACGACGGCCCCGAGGCGATCCAGGCGGCGCTGAGCAGGCTCGCCCAGTTCGACGGCGCCGGGGAGAGGCCGGTCCGCGTCGAGGTCTAGCCGGTGGCCGACCTCGGTCATCCGGCGACCTCGAGCTCATGATCTGAGGCGGCCCGCCACAGGGCCTCAGCCTCCTCGGCGAAATGGACGAACCACCGCTCGTCCGAAGGCGGCACCACGAACTTCGGCTCACCTGACGCCTGGTACGTGAAGTACTCCATGAAGAGCGCGGACATCTCTCCGCGTGCGCTCACGGGTGTGTCGACGGCGACCATCCCCATGGCGAGAGGGTGTGCCGTCAGCCGTACCGTGAGGTCTCCTCCGGTGGAGCGCCGAAGTTCCCGCAAAAGGCGCAGTGTGTGCCTCCCTCGCTCCCGCAGGTTTTCCGGAGATCTCCCGGCGTAATATCTGTCGGCCGCCGTCGCCGCGGCCTCCGATTCGGGGTCGACCAACAGGAACCGAATCCGGCAGCCCTTCGTCAATAATTTCTCGAACTTCCCGTAATTGGCATGGACGAGGGTGTTCCTGGTCACCCCCGTGATGAGCAGTTCATCCGCCGACTCCATTGCTGTGATCAGTTCGCCGTCGAATGTCTCCTTGAACTGCGGGCGTTGCGCGTGGGTGAGCTGAAGCCCCGGAGGAGGAGGCCAAGGGCTTCCGCCCTCCCACATCCTCTCCGCCTCGAGCACGAAGTGCTGATACCAGAACCCGTCTTTGCTCTCGAGTTGGACCATCGGAAGAGCCTCGGCGGGCGCGCGATATTCATAGTGCTGGACGCATATGGTGCCGCTCGGACTCTGTGTGTCGATGGCGTTCACGCTCATGGTGGGCACGTGCCTCAGCACACGGATCTCGACGTCACCGTGGGTCTCGTCCCGCAGGAAGGCGATCTCCTCGATGGACCCGCTGATCCTCGCCGCCAGGCGCTTGGGGTCCGTATCCCTCCCCGCCTGGGCGGCGGCGTGCCGGAGCAACGTCTCGTCGGTGGGGTCCAGGAGGAGGACGCGGACCTTCGTGCCGGTGAGGAGCAGTCGACGGAGATCGTTTCGCATCGTCTGAACGGTCCGGGCCATGGAAACGCCGATGAACAGATACTGCGTGGCCGACGCACGCCGTTGGACGAGGTCGGCCGGGAATTCCGAACGCAGTATCGCCAGGGGGTCGACTTCGCGAGACTTCGCTATTTCCGCGACATGTCGCCGCGATCGGATTTGCGAAAGAGCGAGGAAGGCGAGCGCCCCCAATGTGACCGACGAAAGGGTCGCCGTGCTGGATATGTTCACCGCACCGAGCACGGTGAAGACGAGGGCGGTGAAAACGAGAATGTAGAGGTCGAGGTTCTCATCACGAAGGGCCTTGGCGAAGGACTTCATGAGACTGCGGCGCATGGAGTCATTAGAGCACCGGAGATCACCGACGAACCACCCGTTCGCCGGCGGTCGCCGGGGCGCCGAGGGGGAGGACGCCTACCGGTATTTGAGGCGGGCCTGACGCGGGACCTCGCCGAACTTGCCGCCGTGGAAGTCCTGGAAGGCCTTGGTGATCTCGACCCGGGTGTTCATGACGAACGGCCCGCCCATGGCGATCGGCTCCATGATGGGCCGGCCACTGTAGATCATCAGCCTGGTGGGCCGTTCGCGATCCCGGGCGTCGACGCGAAGCGTGCTGTCGCCCTCGATGCCCGGCACCGGATCCGACCAGGCGATCTCACCTGCCAGGGTTCGGCGTCCCGCGATGGCGGCCTCACCGGCCAGCACGTACGCGAAGGCCCGGTGAGACGCCGGGAGGAGATGGTCGAGGGACGTGCCGGGCTCCAGGGTGACGATGGCGGCGGTGATCGGCCAGTGGTTGAGGGCGGGCCCTTCGACGCCGCCGACCGAACCGGAGATGACATCGACCGTGACGCCCGGCGTGACGGTGGACACGGGACGCTTCGCGGCGAGCAGGTCCTGGTAGCGCGTGTCGACCATCTTCGAGCGCGCGGGCAGGTTCAGCCACAGTTGCAGGGTGTGGGCGTGCTCGTCGCGGAAGGCCAGCTCACGGTGGATGATTCCGCGGCCGGCGGTCATCCACTGCACGTCGCCGGCTTGGAGCACCCCGGCGTGGCCGGCGTTGTCGCCGTGTTCGAGAACGCCGTCCAGGATCGTGGTCACGGTCTCCATGCCCCGATGGGGATGCCAGTCGAAGCCGGGTGTGGAGAACCAGTCCTCGCCGAGCACCAGAAACGGATCCGTACGTGCGGGGTTGGTCGGCGCGATGATGACGGCCCTGTCGTCGGTCTGGTCGTTGGGGCCCATGGCGACCTTCGCCTCGACGCGGTCGACGGTGCGAGCGGCGCTCGGTGCCTGAATGGTCACGGCGATCCTCCAGCGAGGGTGCGGGCCGGTTCGGTCCGCTCTGTGGTTTCCGGCCTCTCGGCTCCGTGGCGCGGGCTGCCTCGTCACGCGAGAGCTGTACCGGACTGTAGTCCGGTTCTGCCGAGAACCGTTGGAGGCGACCGGCTATTCCAAATCGGTTGCTAACGGATCAATTCGAACGTTGCAGGATCTAATACGAAGATCTGCAACCGGAGGACCGATGTCTGAACCTGAACCATCCGAGGCCGATCTCGTCGCGGCCGAGGTGGACATCCATGAATGGGGCCCGACGGAGGAGGACGAGGAACAGGTCCTCCGTGACCTCGGCTACGTGCTCAACCCCGTGACCGGCGTCTACGAAGGCGAGGGCCACGTGGACGGTGACGCATGAGCGTGCAGAGCATGCTTGCGGCCGCCCGCGAGTCCCTCGGCCTGCAGGGCCGCCCGAACGCCGTCACCCGCGACTACGCGAAGCGGCACGGTGACGAATTCCTCAAAGCGGCATGGTGCGACCAGGCGGTGACGTACTGGGCCAGGAAGAGCGGCAACGCCGCGGCGGTCCTGCCCAACGGGGACCGCGCCTACACGGTCTGGCACGCCCAGGACGGCCAGAAGCTGGGCCGATGGTTCGCGGGGACCGCGGCGAACGTGAAGGCGCACGCGAAGCCCGGCGCGATCGTGTTCTTCGACTGGGAAGGGCGCGACGCCGTCGGCGGGGTCGACCACGTCGGCGTCGTCGAGCGCAACCTGGGCGACGGCCGCGTCCAGACGATCGAAGGCAACACCGGAGACGCCTGCAAGCGGCGCGTGCGCGCCGCCTCGGTGATCGCAGGTTTCTGGAATCCCGACTACAGCGTGGAGGACGACGTGCCTGAGGTGGTTTCGCTGGGAGCCGGCGTGGACCAGCAGGTCCCCGCGAACGGCGAGATCGTGGTGCGGTGGGGGACCGAGTACGTGGACGACCCCAAGGCCCACGGGGACAACGGGGTGGCGGTGCTCGCCTCCGGGAGTCGCTGGTGTCTCTGCGACGCGTTGGTGCGGATCGGCGGTCTGCAGCCGGGTGACGAACTGGACGTCTCGTGGGCCCGTTACGACCGGGCCGGGAAGAAGTTCCTCGACGACGCGTGGCGGCTCACCTGCCATGCCGGCCCGGACGGGCGCATCGAGGTCAGCGTCGGCGGCCAGTTCGGGTTGGGCACCGACAACCAACTGCGGCTGAGGATCATCAACGCCGGCCCTCGGGTGGCCGTCGTGGAGAAGACCACCATGGCGAAGGTCTCCCTGTTCAAGCACTGAGGGCCGCCTCCGGCCGCATGCCTGCGCTCCGGGAAGGCCGATGGGACGCGCCTTCCCGGGTACGGCCCTGCCCGGTCCCACGTGGTGATCACTCCGGTGCCGTGCACCACGCGGGGGTCGGCTCGCCGTGCCCTGTGCCCCGGAGATGCGACTTCACATAAGTGGATAAGTAGGTTCACAGACCACTCTTGGGCAGATTGACACCTCCGTTTACTCTGAGGCGGGGCCCGTTCGACAGGGCCTCCCTCGCCGAGATCTGAGATCCACGGTCTGAGATCTGGCCGGCCCGAGCGAGAGGGACGGACATGAGAGCGGTCACCGTCGGGGCGCCTCTCCTCGCGATGATCACCGTGTTGCTGGTCGCCCGATGTGTCGCCGCCGGGCCGACCTCGTCGGCCGCGAGCCACGACCATCACCCGCAAGAGGCGACGAGCGCGGTTTCCGCGGCCGCCGCCACGCCGTCCGGCTCCTTCAACGCGACGGACGTCGCCTGGCTGCAACTGATGATCCCGATGACCGAGCAGGCCGTCCGATTGCTGGACCTGGCGCCGGACAAGACAGCCGACCCGCGGATCACGCGTCTGTCCAGATCCCTCAGTGCCGATCACCGCGCGGAGCTCCAGCGTCTGCGCGACCTGCTGGACCGATCGGGCGTGCCGTACGTCAACGTGCACGAGGGGCACAACATCCCGGGCATGGTCACCGCGGACGAGCTCAAGGTCATCACCGAGTCGAAGGGGGACGCCTTCGACCGGCTCTTCGCCGAGCACACGCGTGACTACCTGAAGCAGTCGGTGCTCGTGGCGCAGGGCGAACAGGGGGCGGGGGCGGACGGAGACACCAAGGCCTTCGCCGCCGCTATGGCGAAGGCCCACGCGGGCGAGCTCACCCGGCTGACCGCCCTCGGGGAATGAGCCCGCTCGCATCACGGCGGTGTGGTCCCGCCCGGTCGTGAGGAAGGCTCGGGAGCTGGATATCAGTAGGCCTCACGGCCTACCTGGACTCGAACCAGGTGAGAAGGAAGCCCTCGAGCCGATCTTTCGATTCGGTCTGAGGTAGATCTTTGCTGGCCGGATGCCAACCCCCCACGCATGGGCGATTCGTGCCCATATGCGTAGCCTGAAAGTGCGAGAGGGGAGGAAGGCATGAGCGATCAACGAGATGCGAGCGTCTTCTTCATCGGAAACGCGACCACGATCATTCGCTGCGACGGGTTCACGGTGCTGACCGACCCGAACTTCCTTCACCGCGGCCAGCGGGCCCACCTCGGCTGGGGGATCACCACGAAGCGCCGCACCGAGCCCGCGATGGACGTCTACGAGCTGCCGCCGCTCGACGCCGTCGTCCTGTCGCACCTGCACGGCGATCACTGGGACCGGGTCGCGCGACGGGGCCTGGACAAGGAAGTGCCGATCATCACGACCCACCACGCCGCCGGCAAGCTCAAGCGGCAGGGCTTCCACAACGCGCTCGGCCTGGAGTCCTGGGACGAGCACCGGATCCAGCGCGGCGACCGTTCGCTCACGATCACCGCCACACCCGCACGTCACGCGCCGGGGCCGATGCAGATGCTGCTGCCGCCCTGCATGGGCAGCGTCCTGGACTTCGCCAGGCAGGGCGAGACGGACATGCGCCTGCACATCAGCGGGGACACGATCATGGACCCGTGCCTGTCGGAGATCCCGCAGCGCTTCCCGGACATCGACGCGGCCATCGTCCACCTCGGCGGGACCAAGATCCTCGGCCTGCTCGTCTCCATGGACGGCTGGCAGGGGGCCGACTGGATCCAGTTGATCAAACCGGCGTCCGTGCTCCCGGTCCACTACGACGACTACGAGGCGTTCAGCTCCGGCATCGACGACTTCCAGCAGCAGGTCAACCGGGCCAGGCTCTCGCACCTCGTCCACTACATCGGGCGCGGCGAGACCTACCACCTGCCTGTCCGGCGCCCGGGCACGCACCCGCAGCCGCCGCCGGGCCCGCGGTAGGCCTCACCGCCGCACCGCGAGGGCGACCAGCAGGTACGGCACGGCGGCCACGGTGAAGATCAGCCACGGGCCTGCCCAGATCGATCCCAGGGCGTAGGCGGCGAAGACGAGCACTGCCATGGCCTCGACGCCGAGCCCGGCCATCGACGTGACCGTCGCGCGGGACCGGTCGGTGATCTGGTCCTGTAGCCGTGCGTCCATGGCGGCGGTGGCCCACTGGAAAATCCCGAAGGCGACGGAAATGAGGACGAAGCCGGCGGGCAGCCCGCTCGCCGCCCCGGCGGCGAGGCAGAGCCCGCCGACGGCCAGGGCGGGGGCGAGCGCCCGGGGTGCTCGCCCGGCGAGCCACCCGCCTACGGTCACTCCGATGGTGACCACCAGCACGAGCACGGGCACGACGGCCGTCGTGACCCCGGTCGCGCTCGCGAGGAGCGGCAGGTATTCGTCGAGCGCCCCGGCGCCGGAGATCACCGCCAGGAGCAGGAACAGGCGCCGCACGAGCGGTGCCCGCCGCACCTCGGAGAGGCCGTCGCGGAGCACGCCCATGAAGGTCTCTTCGTCACGGTCCTCCGCCGAGACCCTGGACTCGGGGAAGGACCATCCCACCAGGGCCGTGATCAGAGTCACCGCCACGCTGGCCAGCCCCAGAGCGAGGTAGCCGCCGACGGCGAACACCGGGCCCGCCAGGGCGGAGGCGGTCATCACCGCCGTCGTGCTGATCGCCTCCGAGCGGCCGATGAGCCGGGCGTAGCGGTCAGCGGCGCCGAGGCGGTCGAGTTCCTCGTAGACGAGCGCCTGCATCGTGCCCGAACGCAGGGCGCCGCCCGCGCCCCACAGGACGAAACCGAGCGCGAACGAGAGATACGAGGGGAAGAAGGTCCACAGCGCGAAACCCGAGCCGGTCAGCAACGGTCCGACGATCAGCAGGCGCCGCCGGGAGAAGACGTCGGCCCACAGGCCGGACGGCACCTCGATCACGGAACTGGTGACCGACCAGATCACGAACAGAGACGAGATCTCGCCCGGAGACAGGCCGGTCTCGGCGAACAACACCGCGTACACCGGATAGAGCAGCACGCAGTCTTCGGCGAAGGCATAGGCGTACAGCCGCGCCGCGAGAGGGGATTCGGGTGAGCGTCAATGTCGCCAGGTCATGCTCCGGACTCTAACCGAGACTCCGCGATCGTGAGCGCTTCTGAATCATTCGTACGGTTCGAAGGGCTGGGGTATCTCGGTGACGTCGGTGGCGGCCAGTTGGGGCGGGACCGTGCCGTTCGGGATCTTGTCGGTCTTGGGGGCGATCCAGGTGCCCGTCACCTCGACCCAGGTGTCGTCCGGCGGCCGCTCGGCGTCGAAGACGGCGACCTTCAGCGCGATGGCGTCGGCGGCGCAGCAGCTCATCTGCATGCGCGTGACGTACCACCGGTCCTTCTTGCTGGAGCGCACGACGAAGCCGGTGAGCGTGACCTTCTTGTCGGCGAGCGACCGGTTGGCATCTCCCCATGCGCGGCCGATGAACTCGCCCAGTTCCATGGACGTGGCCTTGTCCGCGGGCAATGGGACATACGCGTCGGCGGCATGGGCGGGCGGCGGAGACGGGGCATCCTCCGAGCGGGCGGCGAAGGCGCCCAGCGGCGGAGGCGAGATCAGGAAGATGGCGAACACCGGCAGGCACAGCAGCCAGGCCGCCCGCGACACCCGGGAATGGTCGTGCCCGTGATGGTGCCCGTGGCCTTCGGCCGCGACCGGCGCGGAACCCGGGCCGGTGGCGTCGTCCGTGTGCGCCGGATGGGTCCCCGTTGCGTCGTCTGTGCGCGAGGGGCCTTTCCCCGCGACCGACGGCTGACGCCACTCCTGGACCAGGCCCACGACACCCAGCACGAGGATGACGACGCCCGCCGCGATCAGGAACGGGCGGAACCCCGGCTTGACGTAGTTCACGTACGTCGTCGACAGGACGGTGACCCGCAGCACCGCGCCGCCGAGCAGGACGAGGAGCAGGCTCTGGGACATCCGGTTCACAGCAGGACCTCTCCGACCACGATGCTCGCCGCGATGCCCAGCAGGAAGGTGAGCGGGACGAACCGGATCGCGAACGACCGCCCGAACGTCCCGGCCTGCAGGGCGATCAGCTTCAGGTCCACCATGGGGCCCACCACCAGGAAGGCGAGCTTGGCGGTGGGGGAGAAGGCGGTGAGCGACGCCGCCACGAACGCGTCCGCCTCCGAACAGATGGACAGCAGGACCGCGAGCAGGCCGAGCACGATGACCGACAACACGGGGAGGCCGGCCACGGAGCCGAGCCAGGCACGCGGCACGACGACGTTGAGCGTCGCCGCCGTCAGGCCGCCGACCACGAGGAACCCGCCCGCGTGGAGGAGGTCGTGACGCATCGCGTCGCGGAAGGCCGCCCAGGCCGAGCCGGAGGCGGGCGGACGCGACGGCACGCGCAACCAGCTCGACCTGCCGAACCGGAGCCAGACCCAGCCGACGAGCACCGCGACGGCCAGCGAGGCGCAGAACCGGGAGACGACCATGAGCGGCTGCTGGGGGAAGGCGACCGCGGTGGCCACCACGACCACCGGGTTGATGGCGGGTGAGGACAGCAGGAAGGCCAGCGCGGCCGCCGGGGTGACCCCACGCGCCATCAGGCCCGACGCCACGGGCACCGAGGCGCACTCGCATCCGGGAAGCACGGCGCCCGCCGCCCCCGCGACCGGAACCGCCGCGTACGGGTGGCGGGGAAGCGCCCTGGTCCAGAACGACGGCGGGACGAAGGCGGTGATGGCCGCCGACAGCAGCACGCCGAAGACCAGGAAGGGCAGGGCCTGCACGCAGATCGCCACGAAGACGGTGGCCCAGGTCTGCAACGCCGGCGCCGTCAGTACGGGCGTCAGGACGATCCGCCCCACCAGGAGCAGGAGGATGACCAGGCCGAACACCCACGGCATCACGGGGGCGACGGTCGACCTCCGGCCCCACGCGTCGGGAGGGATCTCGATCGTTCGGTCGGCCACGGCTCGGTCGGGCATGCGCCAATCCTGGCAGCCCCGCGACAGCCGCCGGGACCGCCTGTGGAAAACCGTCGTCAGAGTTGGCCGAGCAGCCAGCGCGGACCGGTGACGAGCGCTCCGAGTTCCGCGACCCGCTCGCGCAGCCCCCTGTCGGCGGTGACGACGAGGACCTTCTCCCACGTCCGGGCCTCGCGGACGACCTCCACGATCGCGTCGTCGCCGCTGCCCGGCGCCAGGACGACGTCGACGCCGAGACGGGGGACGGTGTCGGCGCCACGGGCCGCGGCGCCCTCCAGGACCGCGATGATCCGCGGGAACCGTTGAGCGAGCTCCGGCAGGTCTTCCGGTTGGCGGCCCAAGCCGTCCGAGGCGAGCGGGAGGAGGTCGTTGAGCAACCGGTTGGCCGCGCCTGCCCGGTCCTTCCACCAGCCGTGCTCTGCCCGTGCGCCGACGATGTTGGCGACGTCGAGCACCAGGACGAGAGGGCTGAGCGCGGGCCTGATGATCGGCCACGTGTTGGCGAACCCCGGATGGAGGCGCTTGGCGGCCACCTCGTCGGCCGCGACCCAGCGCATGTCAGCGCTCTCTCCGCTGGCGGCGCTCGCGTCGAGCAGGCCCGCGGCCGCGGCGATCACGGTGTGGTACGACCAGCCGCCGTGGTCGTCGACGTAGACGCCCTGGACCCGGACCTGGTCGGGGGTGAGCGCCGCCTCCTCCCACGCCTCGCGAAGTGCGCCGGTGACGGCGTCCTCGTGGCTGTCGCGAGCGCCTCCCGGGAGTCCCCAGGTTCCGCCGTGATGGCTCCACCAGGCGCGCTTCTGCATCAGGACGTACGGCATGCCGTCGTCGGTGTGGTGGACGGCGAGGAGCCCGGCCGCGCCGTGGACGCCCCAGTGCTGATGCCCGCGGGCGCACAACGCCCAGCCGTCCCCGTCCATCGCGGTCATGGCCTCATCCTGCCCCGGCGGGGGACCGCGCCCCCTCGATCACCAGGCCTCCAGCGGAATCTCCACTCCCGCCGCCAGATCGAACAGGACGACGCCGTCCTCGATGCGGATCACCTGGATCTGCGTCGCCAGGCCGGAGTCCCTCATGCGCATGGCCGCCTCATGTGCGGCCGTCGCGGAGGCGTAGCGGTCGGCGGCTCCGAAGCTCGGGTTCGGCCGGATGGAGCGCACTTCGAAGCGATCAACCGGCCAGATGGGAGATACGGGACCTGAATGGAGCCAGTCGGACATCCTTCTCCTGTCACACCGCACTGGGAGGGGCAGTTGATCTGGGTGCGGGGCCACGGGCGTCGCGATGTGACGGGCCCGATGGCCGATCGTTATGAACCGGTAAGCGATCCTTCCCGACCCGTTCCCGCAGTTCTACTAACGTGTGACCCCTGACTCGTGATTCCCCCATTTCAGGAGAATCAGGAGATTTCATATCAGAGTACAGAAGACGCCCGCTTCCTTTCAGCTGGAGGAGCGGGCGTTGTTCTTTTCCGGCCTCCCCGACAGGGTCTCACGTTCGCCGTCAACGATCGGTCCGTATCGCGGATGAGATCGCCCCACTTGGACGCCGGGGTGAGGGTGTCCGGTGACAGTGCTCAGCGATCATTCGACGTTCGTGCCGCATTCACTGAGTCGTCGTCCAGAGAAGGGGTTCGGGCTTCGGTCGGGGTGGCCCGAGATCACTTCAGCGGGTATCGCGTTCTGCCGGTTTGTTATGACATACGACACAATCGCCGGCTTCCGGATCCAAGATCGGCGATCTAGAAAAACGACATTTAAGCCGATTTGCCGCTCTGTGCGAGTTTTGGCGGTGACGGTATGTGGCGATCTTTTATCGCACCCATTCGCGCATTTGTGAAACCGGGCAAACGGGGCGCACCGGGCAGTGGTCCGCGGGCGGTGGGCCTCCGAAGAGATCCCGCCGGGCGATGGTCACCGGCGGATCGGTCGCCTAGCCTCGTGGCGTGGTCGTCCACGAACTCTCTCGCACCGATGCGCGGCGCATCGCCGTGCGCGCGCAACTCCTGGACGGCTCGCGGCCGGCCGGGCTGCTCGACGCGGTGCGCGGTCTGACCCTGCTGCAGCTCGACCCGACCGCCGCCATCGCGCCGAACGCCGATCTCGTGGCGTGGAGTCGTCTCGGGTCGTCGTACACGCCGGCCATGCTGACCGCCGCGCTGGCGGACCGGTCGCTGCTGGAACTGCGGGCGCTGATCCGCCCAAGTGAGGACCTCGCGCTGTACCGCGACGAGATGGCCCACTGGCCCGGGCGCGGCGAGCTGTCCTCCTGGCGGGTGCACCTCCGCGACTGGGTGCGGGCCAACGACGCGTGCCGGCAGGACATCCTCGATCGGCTGGGCTCCGCCGGACCGCTGCCGTCGCGTGACATCCCCGACACCTGCATGGTGCCGTGGAAGTCGACCGGATGGACCGACAACCGCAACGTCACGCAAATGCTGGAGTTCATGGTGGGCCGAGGTGAGGTCGCCGTCGCCGGACGCCGCGGCGGCGACCGGCTGTGGGACCTGGCGACGCGGGTCTACCCCGACGGCCCGGTGATCCCGGCCGACGAGGCGCGGCGCATCCGCGACGAGCGGCGGTTGCGTGCTCTGGGCATCGCCCGCTCCCGGGCGCCGGAGGTACCGGTCGAGCCGGCGCACGTCGGCGAGGCCGGCGAACCTGCCGTGGTCGAGGGGGTGAAGGGCACGTGGCGAGTCGATCCGTCCCAGCTGGGCCGGCCGTTCTCGGGACGCGTGGCGTTGTTGTCGCCCTTCGACCGGTTGATCCACGACCGTAAGCGCGCCGCCGAGCTCTTCGGCTTCGACTACCAGTTGGAGATGTACAAGCCTGCGGCCAAGCGCCGCTGGGGGTATTTCGCGCTGCCGATCCTGTACGGAGACCGGCTGGTGGGCAAGCTCGACGCCGCCGCCGACCGCAAAGCCGGCGTGCTGCGGGTCCACGCGATCCACGAGGACGTCCCCTTCACCGACGACGTGACCGCGGCGGTCGCCGGTGAGATCAAGGAGCTCGCCGGCTGGCTCGAGCTGGACCTCGAGCCACCCCGTTGAGCGTTGCTCCTTCGGAGCGCCGGGTACGGCCAGGCTCGTCTACCGGCCGTTCTCGGAGAAGTGCTGGTAGTCCTTGTCGCCGGACCAGGAGCCGCCCCAGCCCCAGCCCACCGAGGCGAAGGCCTTGACCACACGGTCGTCCGCGTTGATCACGCCCGGCTTCTTGAGCGGACGGCGGACGAAGGCGTCGGCGTTGCGGTGGGCGTTCGACCCGTCCGCGTAGACGTAGGGGTTCTCCCGGGGGTTGACGTCGACGGCCAGGCCGTACGCGTGGTTGGACCACTTGCTCGACCCGGTGGCGTTGCGGCAGTTGAACGCGGAGGTGTTGTCCGCGTCGATGGACGCGTCGTCGCTCCCCTTGTAGGCGTCGACCGGCTGCATCCGGCGGATGGGGTAGCGGAAGCCGTACAGCTTGGCGAAGACCTTGACCATGTCGTCGGCGGCCGACTGGTTGACGACCAACTGACCCGTGTGCGGCTTTCCGTCGAACCCCCAGTAGGTCATCGTGATCTTCCGCAACCCGCTCGGAGAGACCGGGCAGCCGGCGTGCCACGAGGACGGCAGGTCGGCCCGGGAGACCTTCTGGATCTTCGCCGAGAACTTCGGCGGCCCCGCAGGTGTCGGCGAGGGCGGCGGTGTGGGGGTGCTCGGCGCCGCAGTCGAGGGCGAGGCCGACGCCTCCGTCTGGAAGGCCGCCGGCGACGATGTGACGACTCCGGTCCCGCCGCAGGCGGTCAGACCCAGTACGGCGACCGCCACCATCGCTGACCTGGGGTTCCGTAAGGAGGCCATACGCGCAGAGTACCCGTCCCACGCAAATCCCCGCCGGTGTTCGGATCTTCTCGTGGGTGCCGGAGCCCGGCCTCGTGACGGCTTTTGCCGGAGCTTTTCTCGTGAAAACCTCGCGCACATGTTCGATGTCGCGCTACAGTTCTGGCCATCGGATCGAACATGGGTTCGGTCGCCGTCTCGGCAGGTGAGGGGTGTGCAATGACAGTTCTCGCGGCGCCCGAGCCCGCACTGGCCCCGCCCCCCGGGATGACGGCCGCCGAGCCGTCCGCGGCCGTGCGGTGTGTTCCGCGCCGCCCGCGGGCGACACGCCGTAGCGCTTTCTACGGAAATCTACGACGGCCGCTATATCCCGTCATAAAGTCCGAGAGCGTGGACCCCGTGCGCAATCCCTATGCCCCCGGCGCGGGTCAGCGCCCTCCGGAGCTCGCCGGGCGCGACCGCGAACTCCAGCAGTTCGAGGTCGTGCTGGAACGGGTGGCCCGTGGCCGTCCGGAGCGGAGCATGGTGCTCACCGGGCTCCGGGGCGTCGGCAAGACCGTCCTGCTCAACACCTTCAAGTCGATGGCCATGCAGCGGCTGTGGGGCACGGGCAAGATCGAGGCCCGTCCCGACCAGTCGATCCGCCGGCCGGTCGCCGCGTCGCTGCACATGGCGATCAGAGAGCTCGCCCCCCGTCATCGGGCGCCCGAGCGCATCGAGGAGTTCCTGGGTGTACTGAAGGCCTTCGCCATGCGCGATCCGGCCGCGGCGAAGGGCACCTCCCACTGGTCGCCCGGCATCGACGTCCCGGCCTCTCGCGGGCGGGCCGACTCCGGCGACCTGGAGATCGACCTCACCGAGCTGTTCGTCGACGCCGCGGGGGTCGCGACCGATCTCGGCGTCGGCATCGCGCTGTTCATCGACGAGATGCAGGACGTGCAGGCGCCCGACATCTCCGCCCTGTGCGCCGCCTGCCACGAGCTCTCCCAGACCGGCGGGCCGCTGATCGTGGTCGGAGCCGGTCTGCCCCACCTGCCGAGCGTGCTGTCGGCGAGCAAGAGCTATTCGGAGCGGCTGTTCCGGTACGCGCGGATCGATCGGCTCGACAGGGACGCCGCCGATCTCGCGCTCATCGCACCCGCCGAGCGCGAGGCGGTCGAGTTCACGCCCGAAGCGCTCGACGCCCTCTATGAGGCGGCCGACGGCTACCCCTACTTCGTCCAGGCGTACGGCAAGGTCGCCTGGGATCTGGCTCCGAACAGCCCGATCACCGTTGACGACATCAAGGTGTCGGCGCCGGAGGCCGAGGAGGAGCTCGCCGTCGGCTTCTTCGGCAGCCGCTACGAACGTGCCACCCCTGCCGAGCGCGACTACATGCACGCCATGGCCCAACTCCGGGATGATCCCGTACCTACCGCCGATGTCGCGGAGTCGCTGGGCCGCAAGCCTTCCAGCCTGTCTCCGGCCCGAGACAGCCTCATCAAGAAGGGCCTGATCTACAGCGCGGAACGAGGAGTGATCGGATTCACGGTCCCTCACTTCGGGAGGTTCCTGCGTGCCCAGCCGCTGTAGCCGTCCCTCCCATTGACCTCTCTACGGCTTTCTAGAGGGGAAGCTAGAGAGCCGTAGAGAGCTTAATCGCAGCCCCTTCATGCGGGAATCTATGCCTGTATAGCGCTAGGCCGATACACGCATAGATTCCCGCAGAGGGGTGATCGGCTGACCGTCGGCGTTGACGATCGCCGACTTCACCGCAGGTCGTCGCCCACTCAGGTAGACGGCGAAGACGACGTCTGCGCCGTCCTGCGCGGGAAAGACGAAGAACCGCCAGCACAGCTCCCGCCACGTGTCGGCGGGCTCGTCGGACATCAGCACCGGGGCGTGCGACCGCCATGCCGTACTGCTCTGGAGGCGGGACAGGGCCCGTTTGGCGGGAATCGCGCGCTGCTCGCACGGTGCGCGATGACGCAGGCGGGAGGTCGTCTCCTCGATTTCCGTCGACAGCAGCAGGAGCAGCGTCACGCCGCCGGCCAGCCACGCCGTCGTCATCCACGACCAGCTCGACAGAGCCGCGAGTCCCGGACTCTCGACCGCCACGATGACCGCGGCGCCGGCCAGAACCGCCGCCCGGCCGATGGACCGCATCCCGATCGGCGCCGCGCTGACCTCGCCGAAGCAGCCGCATCCCACGTCGGGCCGCCTGCGGCGCAGGTCCCACAGGACGTAGGTGGCGACGGTGAAGAACGCCACCGGCATCCAGCGGGCCACCGCGTGATCGGGGAGCAGGAGCAGCACCCCGATCAGGCCCAGCTCGCCCAGTGCACAGCCGATCATGGCGGCCTTGCGGAAGCGTGGCGGAGCTAGCACCGCGGGCCCGAGCCGGCCCAGACCGCCGGGCTCGGCGTCACTCCCGGCCATGAAGAGTTTCGCGACGCCACCCAGCAGCAGCATCGCGATGAGGATCGGCAGGGCCGCCGCCGCGATGGTCGAGAGCATGAGTCACCCCAATCCGACGCGTGCGTTGAAGCAGCCTTTGATCAGATCTCCACCCAGCTCGACGTACGACGTGGCAGACATCTCCACCAGCCTGCCGCGGGGTGAGGTGCCACACTCCAGGCACCGGTCGCAGAAGCGTCCGGTGATGCAGCCGCAGCCGATGATCGGCAGCGCGTTCGCCCGGCCGTCGCATACGTTGCGGACGAACAGCATGGACCCGACCGACAGGTACGGCAGGCCGGCGCAGGAACGCCCGGTGTCCTCGCAGTCGGCGTCCGCGGACTCCAGCATCGGATAGGTCACGCCCGGTTCGGTGAAATCCCCCCACGCGGCCGCGCCGGAGATCTTCGACTGAACCCCGCGGAAGGCGGGAGGCGGCGGCGGGACGGACTTCGCCCGGTAGGGGGGCTGCGACGTCGCGGGTATGTGGGCGAGCGCGGTGCCGGCGTCCATGAGCCCGATGGCGTCGAAGAGATAACCCGCTTCGAGCTGCGGATGCCGTACCCGGATCCGCCCCGAGCTCCGGTAGGGGACGACCACCGAACGGCGCCCGCGGTGCGGGCCGCAGTCGAGCTCGATGGTGAGGTCCCGCTTTCCCGAGATGCCGAGGATGATTCCGGTCATCCGGGTGATGTTCGCCCATATGCGGTCGACCACCGTGCCTGATCGCAGAGCGCGGATGACGACCCTCGCTCCTATGGGCAGGTCGGCGGGAGGAAGCGACGCTCCGTGCCACGCGGTCGCCCAGGGGGCGATGACCATCCGCCGCTCCTCCCCGTCGTCGTCCTCGACGATGATCAGGTGCGGGCTCACGTCGAGGATCTCCCCGCTGACGGCGTCGAGCGTCATCCCGTCGTCAGCGGTCAGTCGCGGCGCCTCCGTGTCGCGGCCGAGCACGGCCGCGGCGAGCATGCGCCTGCGATCAACGGTTCGGTTCCTCATCACCCCTCCCCACGCCTTCTAGCCTCACATGCCGCGAATGTCGACAGGAGAGGAATGGCAGTCGATGGGGTGACTGCGGAGCAATAATCCCACCCCAGGTGGAAGGCGTATCGCCCCAGTCTGGGCAAATCAGTGCCTACAGTGCGAGCGCCGTGTCAGCAGGGTGGATGAGGGCCCGCCACCGAGCTTGCGCGATCTTTGCGCATGGCTGCACGAAACCTTGTTTCCGGTTCAGCCGGATTCTGGAATGAGGCTGCCATTCTGGCACGAGATGCCTCTCAGGCCAGGTCGGTGATCGCATGATCGTGAACCATGAGGAGTTCCATACGTATGTGGCGTCCCGCGGAGCGGCCCTGCTGCGGGTCGCGCATCAGCTGACCGGGAACCTCTGCGACGCCGAGGACCTGCTCCAAGCAGCCCTCGCCAAGACCTATCTCGCCTGGGATCGGATCCAGGATCGTTCCTCGCTGGACAGCTACGTGCGCCGGGCGATGGTGAACATCAACATCTCGTGGTGGAGGCGGCGCAAGCTGGAGGAGTACCCGTCCGAGGATCTGCCCGACATCCCCACGCAGCATGATCCGCGGCATCAGTACGACGAACTGGAGCAGGCGCTCGACCGCCTGCCCGCCAGGCAGCGTACGGCGATCGTCCTGCGCTACTACGAGGACATGACCGAGATGGAGATCGCCAGGACTCTGGGGATCAGCGTGGGCACGGTCAAGAGCACCGTGTCCCGGGGGATGGCCAAGCTCCGCGGCGACTTGGTTCCCGTGGGCCGCGAGGCGATGAACTGAGAACCGCCGGGGGCGAGGAGCCCGGGTGCCACGGGAGGGGTGGTGGCAGCTCCGGGTTTCGCCTGATGCGTCAGCCGGTCGCGACGTGCTCCGCGCTCTCGACCCCTGCTGTGGCGCACGGCCGTACGACGTCGCGGATGGTGCGAAGGGTCTCGAGGAAGGTCGCCAGCTGCTCCGGGGTCAGCAGGCTGGTGAACCAGGTGTCGATGTCCTCTAGATGTTGCGGTATCAGGGCCGTGAGGCGGTTCACGCCCGCCTCGGTGAGCACGGCATAGGAGGCACGCCGGTCGGTGCTGCACGGGCTGCGCCGGACAAGGCCTTCGCGCTCCAATCTGTCCACGACACGGGTGATCCCGCTGGTGGACAACGATGTCTGCCCGGCGAGGTCGCTCATCCTGAGTTGGTGCCGAGGGGAGCGAGCCAGGCGTATCAGTGTCTCGAAGTCGACTTCGGAGAGACCGGCGGCGGAGAAGGTCTTGCCGAGTTCGGCCGCCAATCCCGTTGAGACCTCGGCCAGTAGGCCCATCGCAGTGAGCCGCGGGTCGTCAAAAGGATCCATGTGCAAAGTCTACGCGACAATAGTTGACGAAGGGAATAATCCTCGTGTAGAAAGTTGTTCGCGCAAACATCAACGGAGCAAGCAGCCCTGGGAGGGCACAATGAGCATTCGTGAGTGGGATGGCCTGAAGATCCCGACGGCCGGCGAATTCGCCCTCGACAAGACGCACACGCGCGTGGGCTTCGTCGCCAAGCACATGATGGTGACCAAGGTCCGGGGTCACTTCGACGAGTACGACGCGAAGATCGTGATCGCGGAGAACCCGCTTGACTCCACCGCTGAGGTCGTCATCAAGGCCGCCAGCGTCGAGACCGCCGTCGCCGACCGCAACGGGCACCTGAAGAGCGACGACTTCCTGTCGGTCGAGAAGCATGAGGACATCACCTTCCGCAGCACCAGCGTGAAGGACCACCGCGGTGACGACTTCGTTCTGGTCGGCGACCTGACGATCCGCGACGTCACGCGAGAGGTCGAGCTCAAGGTCGAGTTCGGCGGCGTCGGCACCAGCCCCTACGGCCACGAGGTCTTCGGCTTCACCGCCGAGACGGAGATCAACCGTGAGGACTTCGGTCTCACCTGGAACGTGGCCATCGAGGCCGGCGGCGTCCTGGTGAGCAAGAAGATCAAGATTGAGATCGAGGGCGAAGCCGTCCGCCAGGGCTGATCGACCTTCCCCACAGAGCCGGCTCTTGTCCACAAGCTGTGGACAAGAGCTGTGCATTGTCCTGGGGAAAAGTTGCGTGTCTCGCTTGCCGTGTCTCGCCCGATCTGGGCATATGGTCAGCGCGAGACGTCTTCGCGGTGCTGCCGGCAGGGGACGGGTCCAGACCCGTCCTCAGGTGGGATTCCGCTTTGCCGCCTCACACAATCGCCGGTACTCTGTCCTGAGCCACTCGGCAACCAGGAGGCTTCGCCTAGTCAGGTCTATGGCGCCGCACTGCTAATGCGGTTTGGGTCTTAAGCCCATCCGGGGTTCAAATCCCCGAGCCTCCGCAGATCAAAGCCCCTTTCCCGTTGATCAGGGAAGGGGCTTTTCTGATCTTCAAAGGCCTCAGGGTTGCAGTTTGGGTTGCAGTTGGGGCGGTCCATGAGCCTGGCTGCTCTGGCTCGACCCCGTCCCCGGCCTGGTCGGGTGCCACAGGTGGCTGAACGCCGCGCTCCTTCACTACGGCTCGTCCCCTGGCCGACCCACCTCGCCAAGGGTGTCCAAGAGCCTCTCCTGAGCGGTGCTCAGTCGGTCGCTGTAGTCCGATATGAAAACCTCCGCCAGTGAGGTCTCCAGTGCTCCGGCGATCCGGTGTAGCGGTGACCAGACCGCGTGGTCCTGGCCGACCAAGCTGTCAAACTCTGCAGTACCGATCACGCGGTAGAGCCAGTCAGAGAGCACCAACGCCTGATCCCGCGTCAACTTGATCGTGAAGTCTTCCTCGGTCATTTGCCGAGATTATCTTTCGGCCACCGAGAACCGTTGTGGTGACCGCATTAGTCGTCATCGCCCCAGAGAGCGGCCCCCATGCGCTCGCTTGCGTCCTTCACCTGAAGGCTCGCCACGTGGGTGTAGCGCTCGGTCGTGGTGACACGGGCGTGGCCGAGGATCTCTTGGACTACCCGGATGTGGACGCCCTGCTCGACGAGGAGAGTCCCCGCTGTGTGGCGGGCGTCGTGAAGCCTGGCTTCCCGAACCCCGGCCCGTCTCAGGAGCGCTTTCCACATCTTGTAGTCCTCGCTGCGCTCCATCGGCCGGCCCCGCCGGGTGGGGAACAGGAGGTCGTGGTCCTCCCAGAGCTCGCCGGCTTCCGCCCGTTCGGCGTCCTGGATCTTCTTGTGCTCGCGGAGGATCGGCAGCAGCTCGGACGGGCACTGGAGGGTGAGACGGCTGCGGCCCTTGCGTTGCCGAAAGATGATCCCGCCGCCTGTGCGCTTCGGACAGCGGTCCGCGTGGCCCGTGCAGTCCTTCGGGCACGTCCTCGTCGGGCACGCGTGCCCGCGTCGCTTGCAGTCCTGTGGACAGTCGGGGTGGTGCTTGTGCTCCTTGCACCGCGGCTTACATGGCACCCGGTGCCACTCGGCGCCACATTCGTGAGGGCCGTCGCAGCCGTGTCGCCAGGGGGAGCGCTGCGCCTGATACCAGGCTTTGATCACCCCGGTCTCCAGGTCGACGAATGGCCAGCGCAGGCCGAGCGCTTCGCCCTGGCGGATGCCGAGAGCCAGGGCCACCGACCAGCGCGCGGCATTCCTACGAGGTTTGGCCGCTTCGAGGATCTTCCGCGCTTCGTTCCGAGTCAGCGGTTCCAGGTCAGGGTCGTTTGCCACGGGCGCGTCAATCAGCGTGGCGACGTTCCGCGTGACCTTGTTCCGCCGCATCGCGATCTTCAAGGCCCGCGACAGAATGCGATGGACCTTGAGTACCGTGCTCGACGACCGACCCTGCTCAAGCATCGTCGCGTATGCCTTGTCCAGGTGCTCAGGGGCGAGCCTGTCGAGGCGGTGTCGGCCAAGCAGCGGAGTGATCCAGTGACGGGTCTTGGAGCGGTAGTCGTCGAGCGTTCGAGGCGCCATCTTGCCGGAGGCGACGAGGCGTTCGCAGATGACGTCGAGGTATTCGGTCATCCACTCGGCGACGGTGGGAGCCTTGCCCGGCTTGGCGACCTGTCCCGCCTCCCGCTGACGCTCCAGTTCGCGAACTCTCCGCGTGACCTCCGCTTCCGTCTTCGCCTTGCGGTGCCGGCGATCGGGAGAGCCGTCGGGCTTGACGCCGACGGTGACGTAACCATGCCAGAGGCCGTCTTTGCCCAGGTAGATGGTGGAGCGACCGTTCGGCTTACGGGCCCCCATCACGCAGCCTCTTCCAGGTGGCGCGCGAATTCCAGGAGCGCGCGGGCCGGGACGAGTCGATAGCCCTCGTACTTGATCGAGTGCAACTCCCCCGACTTGATCAGACGAAAGACCGCCGTACGGCTCATGCCGAGCACGACCGCCGCGTCCTTGGGCCGGTAGAAGAGTCTGTCCATCACGCCGCCCTCCCTTCTGTTGCCGAAAAATCTTGTCCGTCTGCCTCCGCCTGTAGTTGGTTCATGTGGTTGCGCCAGCGTTGGCGTTCGGCGATGTCGCGCAGGAGTCGCACGCCGATGGGTTCGAGGTCGGGGTCTCCGGGTTTGACGGGCCGCCAGGTGTAGCGGTGGGGATCGGTCGGCTCGTCCGGGAGACCGAGAGCTTCCAGGACCCAGGTACGCCGATCGTGCTTGTGCTCGGTGAGGGTTTTGTTGGACCACTTGCGGGAGACGAGCACGCGGCGCCCCGCGTAGCCGAGGTGGTCGGGCTTGTGCGCCTTGCCCTTGCATCGACCCGGAGCCATCCCGGCTTTCGCCTGCTTGGGCTGCACGCCGTAGCGCAGCCAGTTCGGGCAGGTGGGTGAGCAGGGTTCGAAGCGCAGCGCATTGGCGAAGCGTTCGGCGTGCGCCCGTTGAGCCAGGTTGTCGGGGTCGAGTGCGTCGCCGATGGACTTGGTGAGGTACTTGGACAGGTATTGGATGCAGGTGTCGGCGTCGGTGGTACCGGCGAGCACGCCCTGGACGTCGACCTGATCGCCGAAGCGGACGACGTGCAGCGGTTCGGCGTCGTTGTCCTGGCCGAGCTGGTCGAGTGCCTCGTCCCAGGTGGGCAGGACTTCCCCGGTTTCCGGGTCGAGGTAGCCGGCCTCATCCGACCAGACCGGCAGCCGGTCACCCTCGAAGCGGATCACGTCGGTTGGTGGCCACCACACCTGGTGATACGTGGCCGCCACGATCTGCCGGATCTCCGCGCGCGGCATGTGGCCCCGGATCGCCATGTGCAGATGCGGAGCCAGCCGCTTTTGCGGTTCGACAGCCGCGAAGTATTGGACGTCGAAGCCGGCCACACGGCGAAGGTTCTGCACGAACCGATCGACCAGCTTGGAGAAGTGCAATGCGTCGCGAGCCGCCCGCGCGTAGTCGTACGTCGACGGGTCGACCGGGACACCGGCATTGACGCGCCCGTAGGACGGCAGCGTGAGCGTGACGAACATCGACGGCCGGAAGGTTCTGCCGTTCGAGCTGGTGAAGGTCCGCCCGAGCGTGCTGGGCGTCATCTTCCGCTTGGGCAGGTCGGGCGCGTCCTGTCGCCGCCGGGTGGACCGGGACCGCTTTGGCGATGGTCGGCCGAGGACGTTGCCGCGCATGCCCGCGTCGTTGATCTCCGCGTCGAGATCGGCGATGGCCGCGTCCAGGTCGGCGGTATCGGTCCCGGCGCCTTCGGCTTGGTCGCGCCAGGCTTGGGCGTCGGCCCGCAGTTCGACGAGATACCGCTGGTAGTCGTCGGGTTCGTCGGGGGTGTTGACGGGTTCGTGGTCGAGATGCCAGCCCTCCCGGCATTGCGCCATCCGCAGTTGCCGGTTCCGCTTGGCGCAGGAGGGACACTTGGCTTCCATCGTGGTCCCGCAGGGAACGTTGAGGACCGTGTTGGCGCCGGTCAGGGTGTCGATCCTGCGCAGTGGGACGGGCCGGATGCACACGCCGTTCTGAACGGCCAGGACTTCGATGACATCGCGGGCAAGAGGTTGGGCCATCCGGATCGCGCGAGGCGTTGCCCGGTCGGCGCGACGGCCCGGTGCGGGGGAGTCGTCGGCGTCTCCCCCGGCCGGGTTCGAGTCGTCACGGTTGATCAACTGTCCTCCTTTCCGGTGTCAGGCAAGGTGAGTGCGATCTGGCCGCATTCGTGGCACTCGACCAGGCCGCGGACGGGGTCGAGCCAGAGCATGTTGAGCGCGCCGCAGCAGGCACAGCGCAGCCCGTCGAGGAAGTGGGTGAGCGTCATCGGCTCTCCCCCGTGACCGTCGTGAAGTCGTCGACCATGGCGCGGATGTCGGTGTCGGAGACGTAGGCCGCCCGCACCCTGACCGGGTCAGGGCTCGTTTCGAGTCGGACGTAGCCGACGCCCGCGCCGAGCTGCGGGATGGGTGAGATGTGGTCGGCCAGTGCGCCCCGGTCGCGTGCGCCGTCGCCGAGGACCATGTCGACCTGTTCGGACTCGTCGAGCCGGAGTGCGATCTTGTCGGGGAACAGGTTGCGGATGTTCATGACCTCTTTGCGCGGGTCTTGAAGTGCCGCGAGGACGCCGACGCCGACCGCTCGACCTTGTGTGGTCAGGGTCGCCAGTGCCGCGCTGATCTGGTGCTTGAGTTGCCGGTCGGACTGGTAGGCGGTGAGGAACGCGACCTCATCGACGATCACCAGGACGAACGGGTCTTGAGCGGTCGGGGTGTGGTTGCGTTGGAGGCCGGCGAACCGGTCGGCTCGTTCCTGCATGACGCAGACCGCCTCGTCTAGTAGGTCGGCGCACTGTTTGGGGTCGGCCGCGTAATGCTCACCGAACAGGGGACGGCCGAAGGACAGTTCCATGCGTTTGGGGTCGAGCGCCCACACCTGGACCAGGCCCGCCCGCATCGCGGGAATGAGCCCACGGATGGTGCTCCACAGGAACGACCCCTTGCCTGCACCCGTCGCCCCCGCGACCAGGACGTGCGTGCCGTGGACTTTGAGCCGGAGCGGACGGCCGTCCTCCTGCTGTCCGATCTCGACCGGCCCGACCGACGCCGCAGCGGGGACGGGGACGGCCGGCAACGGGTCGGCGAGCGGGTCACGCCGAGGGAAGGTCAGCACCAGCCGCCCGGCACGTTCGACCGCCACCCGGCAAGACGGGGAGCCGAACCCATGGGCGAGGTTGTCGGTCCGGTCGGCCCAGTCCTTGACCGCCTGCCCTCCGAGCATGCGGACGGTGACCCGGTCGGCCCACTGGTTGCATTCGACCTGCACCAGCCGGGGCAGGTAGTCACGCCCGCGCAGATGCCGGGCAAGCCCGGACACCGTCACGACGGGTTGCCAGTGGCGCCGGTAGATCCAGAACCAGCGGACGAAGGCCAGCAGCCGCCAGCCCACCCAGCGCAGGAACGATGCCCGATCCAGCGAGAACCAGGACAGTCCCGCCGCCAGGACGAGGCCGAGGACGACCAGGGCCAGACCGTACCCGTACCGGACCGAGACGACGCAGATCAGGACGGGAACGGCGACGGCGATCGGATGCCAGCACACCAGCCGAACCAGACCCGCGACCAGACGGCACAGCCAGAGGACGAGGCTGATGATCGCGGGAGTGTGGACGACGGCCGGGCGGAACACCACGGCGGTGTCAGGGGTGGTGGAGACGAGGCTGCGTGTCTCGTCACCAGGCAGTTTCTTGAACACTAGGCTTGTACTCCTCTCGAACATTGCTGTGTGCGGGAGACCTGGGGGCCGCCGGAATGCCAGTTCCAGCGGCCCCACCTGCATGTCAGGCCGCCACCTCGTCGCCAGGGGCGTCGAAGCGTGCGGGGGTAGCCGGCTGCTGGGTGTGCAGTCGCTCGCAGTCGGCCAGATAGCGCGCGGCAGCGTTGAAGATCTGCCGGGCGACGTCGAGATCCTTCGTAGTGACCGGACCGGCCCCAGTGGTCGAGACCGACACCCGCGCCTCGTTGGAATCCAGGCCCAGGTACGGCCGGCCGGTGTTCAGCACCGAGGCACTCGCTCGAAGGTCGGGCGTGTGGAACGAGACCCCGATGTGTGGAGCCTCGCCCGGCTGGATCGACATCGTGACGTGGGTGTAGGGGGCGAGGGTCATCAGGCAGCCACCCCGCGGCCGTCCGGCAGCCCGTGAAAGGCCCGCTCGACCGACCGGGCGAACGTGGCCGCCTCACGAGCCAGGCACCGGGCGAACTCCACGTCAGCCGCCGTCACCTCGTCGGCCGCCGACGTGGTCACCAGCACCTGAACCGAGCCGAAGCGCAGCTCCAGCACCGGAGTCCGCACCGGGTAGGAATGGTTCTCCGCCACCGCGCCCGAGCTGCTGTTCAGGTTGATCACGCTCGCTGGGCGAGCCTTGGACCGGCCCATCACGCCGCGTCCTTCGCAGCCGAGCGGGAACCGCCTGAGCGGGGAGCACGCATCTCGCGCACCCGGATCGAGTAAGCCAACCGCCCCGACTGGTTGACGTAGGGCGTGACGCTGACCCCGTCGAACTCGACCGGCGTGAACGGCAGCCCCGCCATCGGTGCCGGGGGAGCCGGCTGAACCGGAGCCAGGATCTTCACCGCCACCGTCTTCTGGGCCGGCTTGAGCGTCGGGTCCGCGTCCATCACCGCGACCTGCCAGACGAGCTCTCTGGTCTGCTTGTCTCGCGCCTGGACGAACCGCCCGTTGGTCGAGGCATCGAAGTCCTTGACCTGCTCGACCTCCCCCACGACGTAGCAGCCGTGCGGAAAGACCATGTCGAAGGTCACCGGAATCGGTCCCTGTAGTGCCATGTCACTCCTCCCTCCTGTCGACCCCCCTAGACACTCCGGTTTGAAGCGATACTAACTGTCTAGGGGGCTATGCAACACCACCATAGCTACGCCCATCGATGTTGTCTAGGGGGGTGTACGCCAATCGTCGATCGCGACCGGTTGCTTCACGCGCAGATCGGATTGGGGGTGCTTCGCGTCCGGCAGTGACAGGGGTTTGGCAACGGGGAAACGCGACAAGCCTCTAGAAAATGATCTTTACCAGCTGGTCGCTGCCTTCCTTGTCGCGCAACACGATCTGCTTTCCGTTTCGTAGCTCGCTATCGATGAACTCGTAGATCATCAACGCTCGGTTAACAAGATCAACCTTCTTCAGTCCTGTGCGCCGCTGAAGCTCATCCAAGGCCTGAGCTGATTCCGGGACCAAGGCCGCATTGATGCGCTCCACCGCTGGTTGATCCTTCTTCTCACGTGCTCCATCAGCCATGACTCAGTCTCGCCTCTCATGTCAGCGGGTACCTCGACAGACCATCATGCCAGCTCACGTGTGTGTTGGCCACCGAGTAGACACCGAATCTGTGTGGATTTGGTTGCGATACCTGTCGCTCCGTGTAGCATCTTGTCGCGGCAGCGCCGCTCGGGCGTTGCCGAGACGGGTCAGTGCGACTGGCCCCCGTTCCCAACAGAAAGGGGTGGAGGTATTGAACATCGGTCCGTCGCCTTAATAGGTGTGCGCGTGCCTTGATGCACGCGAGTCGACGTCAACCACCGTCGCTCAATCAATGTTGAAGGGGCACTCGGGCTACAAATCCCAATTCCCTCGGGATCAATACCCGAAGGAGCAGAAGTGCTCCCGAAATCCGACCCTTGGAGTGGTGGGGCATAGGCCACTCCGATATGGAGTCGGACCCGTGGTTGCCCTTGAGATGACAGGCCCGCAAAGTATGCGGGCCGCTTCTTCAAGGGGGGAAGGAAGAAGCGGCCCTATGGCTGCACTACAAGGAGATGCAGACAGAACTCTATCTCCGGAAGATGTACAGGGACCCGACGAACCAAGCCGTCGCTTCTCTACGGTGACCTTCCAGAAGGAGGATCTAAGAGTGGAGGTAGCCGTGCCTCCCTCTCAGACTCGGCACCTTCTTGAAGTCATCGTAGATATTTCCTGTATAGGGGGGATCGTGTCGGGGCCTCTGGTGACATTCAAAGCGGCATCCGGGTTTCAACCCTGGGTGGTAATTTCAGTGGCCATTTGCCAACTAGGCGCACTTGCTGGCGCCACGCTAGGGATGCACAAGAAGACCGGCCGACCCAAACGCTAGTACACGCAATTCCCGGTGGCCGCCCCTTTAGAGGGGCGGCCATTTTATTGTTTAGCGATTTCCTATAAACCGATGCATCATTCCGGGCTTTCTCATCGAAAGTATGTCCGGCAAAATACAGCAGTAGAGTCGTCGTGGGTCTTGCTCCGTCGCCATCGTTCGCCGTGCGGGTCTGACTGCTCGGCGGCACGGACTTGGCGGATCAGTTCGGCTGGGCCGTCCTGGGCGAGGGTATCCAGGAGTTGCCGCCAGGTGACGAGGTGGTAGCGGTCGACGGCGTCGGATGCTCCGTCTGAGAGAAGCGCGGCGGCATACACAGAGTCAGCGGGGACGGAGCCGGTGAGCGCCTGGTCGGCGGCGAGGGGATCAGTAGCGGCAACCCAGAATCCGCCGTCGCGGTTGCGGTAGTCGGCCAGGCCTTCCACGTACCCGCGTAGCGCTGTGGCGTGCTCGGGGGTGCCACCGAATAGGGCGTCGAGCCGGGTGCGGCGAGGTGCAGCAACCCGATCCAGCCGGTCGTCGCGCACCACCATCGGTTCCGCCGTACCGGTGTCGAGGATGAGCGTGGAGTCGCCGAGGACGAGCCAGTCGAGTTGGTCGCCGGCTTGCCGGAGCATGACGACGGTGGCCGAGGGAGATCCGCCGTGAGAAAGGTCGCAGGTGAAGTCGTGAAGTGAGGTCACGTGCTTGATGCCCTTGGCGAGCAGTTCGGGCAGAGGGCCGGCGCTTTGGGTCATCTCGGTGAGCAGGGTGGAGCCGAGGGTGTGGGAGTACCAGCGCACGCTGTGCGTGCAGCCGGATTCGATCCCGGGCGGGACGCTGGCACCGTCGAGGAGGACGACCGCGTCCGGTGTGGCGCCGATGAAGTCCTCATTGGGCCGGCCCGCGTAGGCGGGTTCGCTCGCGAAGGTGACGCGCACGGCTCAGGTCTCCTCGTGCCGGTAGAGCGGGCTGGCCAGTTCCGCCCGCACTGGTTCCCCGGTCGCAGGGTCGTATTCGACGGCGACGACGCAGGAGAACCGCTTGTCGTCGACCTGGCCCCACAGGGTGGCGATCTCGTTCGTGAGGAAGTGGACGACGCCGAGGGAGCCGTTGGGGCGGATACCGGCGATGGCGAGGAACGAACCGTTGCCGTCTGGGCGAGGGAGTCGGCCGAGGAATGCCGAGTCGGTGGGCTGCCGGGGGTCGGTCTGGGTGCCGGAGCGGAACACCTGCTGTGTCCGGGTGTCAATGAGCATCCAACCCTTGTCATCGCGGTCCCAGCGGATGACCGGATCGATGTCGTAGGCCGCTCGCATGGCGTCGGACATGCGGGGGCCGCAGATGACGAGCAGGCCGTCCCGGTTGAGATCGATCCGGCCGTCAACGGTGACGTTGTCGGTGGCGACGTTCAGGCCGAAGCTGCGAGCGAGGTCTTCCAGGCGCTTGCCGGATCGCATGTCGTCCAAGGCGACCATGGAACGGCCGGTTTCGGCGTCGTGTCGCAGCGGCGTGACGACGGTGACCATCCCGGTACCGAGGAACGCGCCTTCCGGGGCGGGGCCGGTGTGGCGGATCTGATGGATACGTCCGCGGGAAAGGCCGGCCTTTTCGGCGATCTGCGCATACGACATGCCCTGAGCGTGGAGTTCTTGAATGACGCGGCGACGGAGCCGGGCCAGTTCGGTGACTTCTTGCTGTGCGGCGTTGAGTCGTTCGGTGGCGACCCGGAGCAGCCGGTAAGGGTCATCGATCGCGGCAATGCGGTCCAGGTCGCTCGGTGGCACGTTTCCTCCTTGGTGGTGCTCGACCGAGTCTAGGCCCCTAGACGAAATGCCGTCCATCCCCCTTGACGGTACGGTTTTAAGGGGTTTGCCGCTTTTTGGGTCCACGGCCCGGATCGCAGAACGGCGGTTCGGCACGCCCCGCGGACTCATCGTGCCATCCCGACGAGGACGGCCGCCCACAGTTGTCGTACCTGCCAGATCGGCATCCGATGCGTCTCGGTGACGGTGATCGTGTCGCCCTGGACGGTGCGGCGGATGAAGCCGAGCCCGCCCAATTCACACAGCTCATAGATCAGAGCCTTGCAGTCACACGTCCACGCCACCACTCGGCATCGGACGTCGCCCCGAGGATCAAGCCAGGTCAGCCGCACGTATCCCGACTGCGGCACCGGCACGTGCGGGGCCAGGCAGTCGGTCACTCCGCGGTGACCAGTGCCGGCGCTGTGGACAGGACGGCCCAGACGGTGCGGCCATGCTCGTCCCCGCACACGCCCCACTGCGCCGCCAGGGTGGAGACCAGTAGCAGGCCCCGGCCGCCTTCATCATCGGAATCTGTCGAGAGCTGCGGAGAGTGTGGGCCGCCCTCGTCGAGGACGCCGAGCCATAGCCCGTTGGACGCTACCCGGATGGTCACCATGAAGCGGCCTCCGAACCGGCCACTTGCCGAGTGCCGTACGGCGTTGGTGGCTAGTTCGCTCACGACGAGTTCCGCCGCCTCCAGACACGGCCAGTCGCGCAGGAAGCCGGTAACGAACCGGCGGGCTTCGGTCACCGAGGCAGGGGAGCCGAGGAAGAAGCGGGACATGCGCCAGGCCGGCATGGGCAGCTCCGATGTCTAGGGGGCTATACATCCACATGCTCAGCGTATGAGTCACCCTAGAAGGCGTTCAAGCTATTCCACGTATAAATGCGTCAGACGTCGAGCTTAGTTGCCAGCTCCCTGAAGTCGGCCGCGATCTCACCGAGGAGATCCCGCAGCTCATCGCCGTACACGGCCGCGGCAGCGAACGCGTCGAAGGTCTCCATGTGCATGGTGATGTCGCCAGGGTCGAGGTGAGTCACATCGCCCGTGAGCGCCTCTACAACGCTGGTCGTCCCGTCATAGATCGTGAATCCGTGCAACGGGAAACCCGGAGCCGGCACCGTCCAGGGCACCACACCAAGCCGGACATGGGGCAGCGTCGACACCTGGACCAACCTGTCGAGCTGGGCCAGCATCAACGATGGAGATCCCGGCCAAGTCCGTACCGCACCCTCGGTTAGCACGAACGCGAACTCACGGCCGGCATCGAACAGAACCGCCTGAGCACTCACCCGCGAGGCCGCCGCACTTGCCGCGTCATCCTCGTCGACATCTCGGCCGACCACCAAGGCAAGCCGCGCGTACTCGGCTGTTTGGAGGAGGGCCGGGATCATCGCCGGCTGAAACGACACCACACGTTGAGCCGAGCGAACCCGCGCAGCATCAGCCGCCTCGCGTCCGGCGAGCCCATCCTTGAGGCGCGCCACCTCGTCGCGAAGGCGCAGGAGCAGCGCATCCAGTCGGCCGTGGTCCGTGTCGTTGAGCCCAAGTGCGACACAAAGCCGATCAACAGTTTCCGGAGTCGGAAGAAGCTGCCCAGTCTCTATCCGCGAGATCGATGGCTGAGCCACCCCTGCACGCTGCGCAAGCTCCTTACCTGTCAGCCCGGCGTCCTTGCGTAACTGCCGAAACAGCTCACCTAGCGCCCGCAGTCGATCTCGACGATCCTCCACAATATGCTTTCTTATCATGTTGGGATGCCACGTCCATCGACAGATAGTCGAATCGTCGGTGACAAGTCCTTGAGAACTCCTTCGAGCCTGCTTAGCGTGCACGAACAAGCATCGGACTGAGATGCTCAGGCAACTTCTCGAGATGTGCAGCTACCACCCTGATAGAGGGCATCTCCAGTCACTGCAAGGAATCTGCGGAAACTCCTGCTATTCCTAGCCATCTCCGCGATATTTGCATGATGTAGAATCTTCGGGGCGTCCTTAGTTTTATCGTAGGCCTGATTGTTCATTGCATCGTTAAGTAGCCGGTGAGGCTTGTCGATCTTATCTGCCCTGCCCGGCTCTACCACTCTCGATATGCGCTCGAAATGCGGGAATCGCGATCTCTGCTTTATAAATGCAGAGGGACATGAGATAAGCCAGTTCTCGAAGGTTCGATCTTTTAAGACAACTCTCACCGATACGCTAAAATTCGGTGCGATGGCGTTTTCGATTGCTCTCGCGCGTGCGGATGCTGAGTGATTCTGTTGTTCACGGTCAAGTAAAATAACGACCATGTCAGCGCCTTTGGCGATCGCAAGGCGAACTCGATCACGGAGCGCTTGTACGAGCACCGGTATGGGGGCGCATGGGTCGGCTGTGGCTCGGAGGGGCCGCAAGAACTGCTTACCGGTCCTCTGGCCAAGTTGTGTGTATAGCTTAGGTAGTCCTGCGATCTCCGATTCGCCTTCAACTACGATACCGACTTTTAACGGCTTCTTTCTTGCGACCATTACACCGACCCCTCATCAGCGCCAGGGATCGCCTGAGCGATTAGCCCGCTGTCGTACAGCTCGAAAACGTCGAAGCCCTTCTCGTAGTAAAGCCCTCTAACCTCAGGGCTGGTCGTTAGCAACGGCCGCAATTTAGAACGACCTTGGGTTCGCCACATCAAGAAGACTTCTTCCGGGCGTACAAGCTTGAGCAAGATCGGAGAGTGCGTGGTGAGGACTATCTGCTTGTTTAGTAGCGACCTGCATGTCTCCAAGAAACGACGAAGAACCCAAGGGTGGACAGCATTTTCTGGTTCTTCTATCAAAATAAGTGGAGGCCGGGAGTCGTGTAGGAGTACTAGTAGGGCCAGTGCTTGAATCGTTCCATCGGATACTTCATGAGAGGACCAAGGGCGACCACGATTGGTCTCATTGAATTGAAGTATGAGACCGCGTTCGGCGCTTGGCTCTGTGGTGATGGTGACAAGATCCGGAAGCAGTTGGCGCATCCCAGCAAGTATGCTTTGCCATACGCTTGGCTGTTGTCTGCTGATTCGGGCAACTACCGCTGGGAGGTTCCCGCCGTGGCTGTCCAAGGTGGCGTTTGGTGTGAGAACTGCTGGTTGCCGTGAAGAATCAGGGCTCAATCGATAGGCTCGTATCAAGCCCATTCTGATCTGATATTCGCGCACTACGGGCGCCAAACGGAAGATTTCGAAAAGGCTTTGCCCGAGCCCGGCGGAGTCCTCGGATATGCTGTTTAGGTATTTTGTTATATTCCCCAACGCGGCTACTGCTACATCGGAGACATCTTGTCGTTCATGACTAAGATAAGATGCGGTTACTTCTATAGATGATCCAGCCGACCCGGCTTTAACATGTAGGAGTAGTATCCACTCTCCGAGCAGGTACGCAGAGAGTTCCAGGCTCTCGGCCTCTACGATGTAATCGAGGCCGGTTGCGGATGGTGCAGCCTTCAAGACGAAGTGGTGTTCCAGTTCCAGATCCACCTCGCCATATTCCTCCTGAAGCTTCTTTCGTGCGTATCCGATGTTTCGTATCTCGGACAGCTTAAGCAGTGCCTTTGCTGTATATTTCACACCAATGGTCGTGCGGCGCTTATCGCGGAAGCTGATGGCGTCCATCCCGCCTGCGCGGCCAACTGCAAATTCGAAGCCGAACCGATAAACCTCGCCCAGGAATGCCAGAGCATCTACGAGGTTACTCTTCCCCGAACCGTTTGGACCGGTTATGACACTGAATGGCTCCAGTTCCATCGATACGTCATAGAGTGATTTGAATCGACTAACGCGTAGCGAGGTGATTTGCATTCTTCCTTCGCCTCCAAGTTCACTTTGGATGGAAGAATGTGGTCCAACCCTGGTATTGGACAAGAACGTGCATCCTACTCAGAGGCATGCGGATTGGCCAGAAGCTAAGCCGATGGCTCAGAAGCTGAGATGCAACTGTTAGAACGTGTCGCCGGAGGCATCGCCATGCATCCACTCTGGTGTGATCTGCTACAACCCATTTACGGCGACGTGCCCAGTTCGGCATATTTCGGTCGTCTTCAAAGTCGTGTAAGTGCTCGACTGTTGCCGAATTGGGCTAGTAGGAATCAAGGGCGGCGCTCCGCGCCGCCTCGCGGCCCTGCGCCCGCTCGGCGGCCGGGCATGCGGCCTGGGGGCCGGTCCCGGCCGCCAGCAGCTCGGGCCGCGCCGAAGCGCGAGCGTTGACCGATCCGAGAGGCCGGCACCTGGTCAAACCGCCGCAGTCATGCCGCACGACGATCGCCACGGGGTGTCCGAGGTCGTGTCGTGGTCGGGGGCGATCGAAGAGCCAGGGTTCGTTCCTCACCCTGGCTCACCGAGCCGGACGCTTGATCACCGTTGCCTCATTCCAGGTGAACAGGACATGGGGCGGCCCCTCGGCCTGGGATCTCGCTGAATACCGCCACGACGCAGCCACTATGTCTCAGAGGTCCCCGAGGGAGCGTCTGGCGTTGTCGATGAGTTCCTTGTACGTGATGACCTCAACACGGTTCACGTGAGTGTTGAACGTCCGAAGCGCTTCGTTGATCTCCCGCTCTGGCACGCTCGGCTGGACAGTTGGATGGCCGATCAAAACGACGGCGCTTGCTCGCCGTGTCTCGATGCCGAAGTCTTCGAAGATCTGCTGACGGTTCTCATCTAGCCCGACGAGGTAGTTGACTGCTTGGCCGACGGCATCGTGCACCTCAGCAGTAGGCACCCAGGCTCCGCGATGTCGTTTCACCAGAGAACCCTTCATGCTCATGGCCCGCTTTAACTCGACGATGTGAAGACTTCCATCGCCGCGGATCAGAGGAATGTCTACCTCGTCACCCGACACCAACCTGCGCTGCGCAGCTTCCCCGACGAAACGCCCACCGAAGATCCAGTGCTGCCCTTCCAACGCCCGTTGTAGGTCCAGCTCGGTGGCGGTCCTGTCCTCCACCACTTTGCGCAGGCTTGCCAGGCGGGCCGAGCGCTGCTGAAGTTGGGATGCCCGGAGGATCATCTGACCATCTGAATCAGCGGCTAGGAGAGCCCATGCCTCTGGTGACGCGGCAATCCGTTGAGCGGCTTCCTCCGGGTCTTCGATATCGACCCGCTCCTGGAGCACACGCTCCAGCCACACCATCGTCTCCCTCCGGCCACGGAAGAGCGAGTATCGCCCTGGCCGATCTGCTGGTGCTACGAGATACCGAGCGTCATGGCTGAGCGAGTTGATATGGGCCAGCAGATCATCCACATCTGCACCGGGGTGTTCGTCCAGGAACTCGCGCCCCGCCTCGGCGACGTACTTGAAATTGATCTCAAGCGTGTTCGCCACAAACCGCCGCAGCCGTTGATTGCGTATGCCGTCTTGAAAAAGTCGGTATCTCTCGTCGAACTCCGGTTGCAAGATCCGTTCCTGGGCGTAATCCAGGGAGTCCTGCAGCAGCCGCACAACCTCCCACTCGCCGACCGAGGCTGCGCGCCCGCGCGCCTCTGTCAAGAGTTGCACGAGCGTCTTCCCGCCCCTGCGGTGGCCGCCGCGTCCAGTTCGCATGTGCTGGAGCACGGAGGTGACCGCTCGCTTCACCTCGTCGCTCGCCGCCTGCTTGTGAACGTACTCAAGCTGCAGGTCCAATGAGAAGTCTGATCTAACGCCCATGGGCTGAAGTGTGACCGGTAGGTGTGACAATTCCTTGCGAGGGTTCCAGGCAGGTTACCGACGCCGTCCAGGCACGCTAGAGGTCGTCCTAACGATCGCGGAAACTCATGTCCCGGATGTTCGCGAGGAACAGGCCCAGGTTGGGGAGGCCCTCGAATTCCTTCCGGGCAAGGTAGTCGGCGGCCATGTGACGGATGGACTCATCCGGCGTCGGCAACACCCCCGCCTCGGCGCAGACCTCCTCGTTCTGCTCCCGCGACATCCCTCGGGGGGAAGCGGCGCCCCAGCTCCCGACATGGCTGAGATGGACCTGATCATCCCGTCTTCCTCGACCCAGGCATGCCAGCAGGCCAAGTCCTCCGGCTCAAGCCCGTCTGTGACGGTTGGCATCTCACGGCCGAGGAACGGCGACCGGCGAACGGACAGGCGAAGACGGGCTTGCCCCTCCGTCGCCGGCTCGCTGCCGCTTCGCGGTGGGTCGAGGCAGACGGATGATCAGGCAGGGGGAGGCGCGCGCGGCGCTAGCTCGAACGCTGCCCGGGTTGCAGTTTGGGTTGCAGTTCACCGTCGTACAGCCTCGTCCTAGGCGAACCAGCTACCCCTGTTGGTCCAGGTGGGACTGATCGGGACGGCCATGTGCCGAGCTGCTAATGCGGTTTGGGTTCGCGCCCATCGGGAGTTCAAATCTCCCAGCCTCCGCCAGATCAAAGCCCCTTTCCCGTTGATCAGGGAAGGGGCTTTTCTGATCTTCAAAGGCGCTCTGGTTGCAGTTCGGCACGATCGGTCCAGCGGACGAAAGTGCTCACTCACCAGCGGGCTGCCAGACACCGAATCCGCCCGATCAGCCGACCCGGTGACTCCCGTCAGCGGACCCAGGGCGGGACGAGCCGGTCGGTTCCCTTGGGGGCGAGGTCGCACGCGTCAGGTGCGGAGACGCCGCCCGGGTTGTAGACCTCGATGCCGGCGGGCGCGGTCACGATGGCGCTGAAGCCCTCCTCGTCGCCGGTCACCCGGCGGGCGATGCCCGGCGGCGTGACGACGGTGTCTCCCGCCCGTACGGCGAAGGTCTCGCCGCCGAGTTCGACGGTCGCTGCGCCGGTGAGGAAGGTCCACACCTGCTCGCCGTCGCAGGCGTGGTAGGGGCCGCTGTTGCCGGCCGGCATGTCGACGCGCCACACGGCCTGGGTGGCGCCCCCTTGGGTGGGCGAGGCGAGGGTGGTCATGACGCCGTTGGGAGTGGTGCTCCTGCGACTGTCGGCGGAACGGATGAAAGGCATGCGTGACTCCTTGGAGCAGTGAGGTGATGAGGGTCAGGCGATCCAGGGCGGCACGCCGTGGACGGTGCCGTCGGGCAGGAGGGCCGTGGCCCCGCCGGCTGCGGTGACGACGGCGGTGAAGCCCTCCTCGGCGCCCGCCGTGACGCGGCGCGGGGTGGCGGGCGGCATGACCACGGTGTCGCCGGGCGCGATCGTGAAGGTCTCGCCGCCGAGTTCGACGGTGGCGGTGCCGGTGAGGAAGGTCCACACCTGCTCGGTGTCGAAATCATGCAGCGGCCCGCTCGTCGCGGGGGTCGCCTCAACGCGCCACACGGCCCGCGCGGCGCCGCCCTGGGTGGGCGAGGCGAGGGTGGTCATGACCCCAGCGGGGGTCTCGGATCGGCGGCACTGGGCATGGCGGATGACAGGCATCGTCGGCGTCTCCTAAGGTAGACAACGTAGTTGTCCGTAATAGTGAACCTGGTTGTCTATCGTGTCAATCGACCCGCCCGGTTTCGAGCTGCCACTGCGGCTCTTTCTGGGGTTCCGCGTCCTCATCGACGACCTGCACGCGGAGCTCGCGCGGCAGGGACATCCGCATGCCCGGCCGATGCACGGCTTCGCCATGCAGGCGATCGGCGTGAACGGCACGACCGCAGTCGAGCTGGGCCGTACGCTCGGCGTGTCCAAGCAGGCGGCGGGCAAGACGATCGAGACGCTGGAGCGCCTGGGCTACGTGGAGCGCGCGCGGGATCCCCACGACACGCGGCGCAAGATCGTACGGCTGACGCCGTCCGGGGTGGACATGCTGGTGTGCTCGGCCCGGATCTTCGACGAGTTGCGGGCGCGCTGGGCCGTCGTCATCGGCGAGGAGCGGCTCAGGGAGCTGGAGGCCGACCTGCGCAAGGTGACGCCGCCGGACGTCTTCCGCCTCGACGTGCCCGGCTGGTTCGGCACCTCCTGACCCCTCCCGCGGCTGTCGCCGTCAGCCGCACGTGTCCATCAACCTGTTGAGAACACTGGTCCTGCGGAGATGTCGGTGCGTGCGGCGAAGTGGGGGCTATATCGACTTCGGCTCGGCGTACAGGCCTGTGGACCGGCCAGGCCGAACTCAGCGAGCTCGGCCTGGCCCACTTCGCGCTCTGCCTGGTGCGCGGCCGGAAGGAGCTCACCCGCCAGGCGTACGGGTGTGGTCCTGGCTGTCTACCGAGCCGGCTCGGCCGCGTCGGCCGGCCCGGTCTGCCCGCCGCCGAACACCTCCTGGACGAGCCGCTGCGTCGCCTGCTGGAACGCCGCCCCCATGGACAGGTCGGCGTCGTCGACATAGTTCAGCGTGGCGGTCAGGGTCTTGCCGCCGTCGGGGGTGCTGTACATCAGCGCCGCGTGGCCCGCGGCGCCGCCGTTGTGGGTGATGACGGTGGCGCCGCCCGGCGCCTCCTGCACGAACACGCCCAGGCCGTAGCCGGCCTTCGATTCTGGCGTGCACATCTCGGCCAGCAGCGCATCCGGCAGCAGCTTGCCGCCCACCAGCGCGGAGATGAACGTGTGCAGGTCCCGGGTGGTCGAGATCATGTCACCGCCGCTGGAGATCCACGAGGGGTTGTGGCGGGTGACGTCGACCGTCTGGGTCTGGCCGTCCTCCTCGTAGCGGTAGTAGGCGTGGGCGTGCGGCTCGGGGATGTCCGTCTCGGTGGTCGGCTGTATGGTGCCCGACAGGCCGAGCGGCCCCAGGATCAGCCGCTGCATCTCCTCGGCGACCCGGCGGCCGGTGACCTTCTCGATCAGCAGCCGGGCCAGCACGTAGTTGGTGTTGGCGTAGCTCCAGTCGGTGCCCGGCTCGAACCTCGCCGGCTTGGACAGCGCCAGCCGGACCAGCTCTTCTGGCCGGTAGGTCGTGAACCGGCCCTCCACCCACTCCTTGCCCGCGGGGGTGGCGGGGATCCCCGGCACGAACGTCCCGTCGGGGTCGAAATCGCCGGTGAAGTTGAACACCCCGCTGGTGTGCTGCAGCAGCATCCGCACCGTGATCCGCTCGTCCAGCCCGAATTCGGGCAGGTAGCCGGCCACCGGCTCGTCCAGCCCGATCCTGCCCTCGGCCACCAGTTGCAGGACCACGGTGGCGGTGAAGGTCTTGGTGTTGCTGCCGATCCGGACGTGTCCGTCCGTCGGCGGTGCTTCGGTCCCGCCGAGCTCGCCCACCCCGGCGCTGCCGACCCACTCGCCCCGCTCGTCGTGCACGCGCAGCGTCACCCCGACGAAACCGGAACCGACCATCTCCTGGATGACCTGCTGCAACTCCGGCCGATCCGGCCCGGAAGCGGCTGGCGACACGGCCACACCGCTGTCCGCTCCGGTCGCCCCGGGCGTGGCCAAAGCGGCGTCGAGGGCCTCAGTGATCTTGCGAGCCATCTCCGCCATGGTGGGGTTGGGTTCGCCCTTCTGGGGCCGGGTGGCTGCTTCGATGGCGACGATGACGGTGCGGCGGAAGTTGTCGGCCTCTGCCGGAGCCTGCTTGCTGAGCAGGCTCATGGCCGCCGTCAGAGCCGGCAGCACCTGGTCGGCCAGCGCGGCAACGGTCTTACCGTTCAAGCCCTTGGGCGCCTTGGCGAGCACGTGCCCGACCAGGCCGGTCGCGGAGGTCAGGGCGATGGAACCCTCGGTGGCGGCCTTGTGAGCCGAGCCCGCGGCACCGGCGGCGGCCATCAACGAGACCGCGCCCCACGCGGCGGTCCGCAGGGTGAGCTGGTCCTGCTCGGAAAGGGTGATGGACATGACTGCATGCTCCTTAGAACCAATGATGGAAATTCACTTGGAACGGACCGATGAGGGAATGCGGTCCTGCTGGTGCCCGAGGTAGCCGGATTGCTCAGGTCGGGTGGCCCGAGGAGATCGCACCCGGCCTTGGGGCGGCAGTCGCTGAACTGTTCATGGCATTCACCATCGCCGACCGCTCTGATACCGGGTCGTCGCCGTCCTGACGCGGCCGCTGACATGGCAGCGCATGCCGTGGCGGTGATACCGGTGACGGCGAACGGCACGATCATGCCGGGCCGGAGTCAGCTCGTGATCGGGGAGATCCACTCGGTGAGCTGGATCGCGACGCCGTTGGGGTCGGGGAGCCGCATCATCAGCTCCCCCACGGCTCCCGCCGGAGCGGATGATGGTGCAGCCTTCACTGCGCCACCGTCGAGCTCCATCAGGACCCGGGTCAGCGACAGTCAGGGATACAGCGGAAGAGACGATGTCACGTCACAGCACCACACAAGGACATATCCCCACTCACCTCCCAACGGGCGTGTTCTTCGGACGGATCAAGCCTCACGCCGGGCAGTGCTGAGGATCAACGGCGACTATCGCAACGGTCGTTAACCCCCGGGTTGACGGGTCTCAGCCGGGCAGTGGTCCCAGCTCACGCACCACGCGGGCGAGGGCGCGGATCATGTCCGTCTCCGCATCGCCGCGCCACACCATCCCGTACGGCATGCTCCGGTTCCGGGGTGATCGCCCCGCTCAAATCACCATCTGGCCCGTAAATGGCTGAGGTAGGAGCCTGATCACCCCGCCCACCATCGACCCGGGACAAGCCGAGCGGGCCGAGGCAAAGGGCTGGCCGGCATGAGCATGAGGGCGCCGTTTTCCCATAGAAGCCAGGCGCCCTTCGTTCTATAAGTCAACAAGCTCCAACGACAAAGAGCTGGCCACAGGGACGATCTTGGCGACTGCTTGGAACGGCGGAAAGTCCTGTGCGTGCATTAGGGCTGCGATGGATCGGTGGAGGAGCTGTTTGGTGAGCTGCTTCCGGTAGCACCGCGGGGGCGAACAAGGGAAGCACAGCGCGGAATGGAGGAGTCGGGGAATTTTGGGGCAAATGGCCATGGAAACCGCTGGTAAACAATGACAACGCCCGCCCTCCTGGCCGAAGTAAGGAGGGCGGGCGTTGGATGATCCCGCAAAGGATATCCCTGCGGACTCGGCGTATCGATAGAAAGCAGGGCAACCCAAAGATGAGGCGGCGTTAGCGCTTGTCGTTTAGAAACCCGCTGCCGCCGCGTTGTCTTCCGCTTCTGATGCCGCGTCCGTCGCCTTCCCTACGGCTTTCTCCGTATTCGTGGGCTCCTTTTGCAGCTGTGGGACGTACTTTGCCACGATGGGGTTGTTCTGGGCAGCCATCTTTAGCGCCCCGTCCGCCACAGGGTTGCCCTGGGCGGAAGCAGAAGCAGCAGACGCCGCCGCAATCGATAGGAACGTCGCCGAGACGGCAATGAAGCCCATGCGTGTGAAGTTTCGCATCGCTGACCTTTCTAGACGTAGCTGGTTACTCATCATCAGCGATACCCAGCCGCTTTTGTCGAATACTCCGACTCACCCATATATGGCCGCCTTTCTGTTTCAAGATGACCATGAGTTGAGGATGTCCGAATTGTCGTGCGAAGAGGGTAAAGCCCACCCGGCTGGACCAAACGAAGCGGCGCGTTCGCCTGCACCGGCTTGTCCTCGATGGCAAGTGAACTACGACTCATGACGCCCTCCTCTCGCTGACCTAGTCGCTGACCATGGCGCGGATGTCGTGGTCGGAGACGGAGGCCGCCTGGACGCGGATGGGTCGGGTGAGGACTTGTCAGGAGAAACGTTGGATGTTGCGGCGGAAACGGGCCGGGGTGGAACCAGTGGCCTGGCGGAAGGCCCGGTTGAACGCCGATTCCGAGCCGTACCCCACCCCGGCCGCGACCGCGGCGACGGTGAGGTCGGTCTCGATGAGGCGCTCGGCCGCGATCATCATCCGGACCTGCGTGACGAAATCGCCCGCTGTCAGTCCCGTGGACCGCGAGAAGTTGCGGGCGAGCGTGGCTCGCGACATGGTCGCCACCTCAGCCAGTCGCGCGACCGTCCAGTCATTGCCGGGATCTTGCAGCACCGCCTCGATGACCAGTCGGAGTCGCGGATCGTCGGCGGCGGTCCACGCGGGCGCTCCGACGAACCGACTCGGCGATGCCCGCAGCACCATGGCGAGCAGCGCGTTGCACAGGGACGAAAGGATCGCCCTGGTGCCGAGCCCGTCATGGCGCGCTTCCTGCCGCATGACAACGCTGAGCATCCGCACGATCTCGTCGGCTTGCCCGAATGACACCTGCAACGGGTCGGGCAGACTCCGGAACAGCATGGCCCCCGCGCCCGAGCCGAACGTGTAATAGCCGCAGAGCAGATCCATGACGATCTCCCCCGTCTGGCTACGCATGATCGAAAAGGCCTCGCCCGGCTCCTCAACGGCGTCCTGGCCGCCTCCACCGGCCGTCCGGACGCGGTGGGCCTGGCCGCCAGGCAGCAACACGACGTCGCCCGCCGTCAGCTCGATGTGCCGACCTGAAACCTCGATCGTGCATGCGCCGTCGAGCAGTACGTGGAAGACCGCCTTGCCCGTGCCGTACGCGGGCACGTCCATCGTCGTCTCGCCGGCGAAGAGGCAACGCTTGTCCAGGTGCGCCTGCAGCCTCGCCAGGCGGACGATCTCACTGATCCAGTCCATGATGAGACGCTCGCGAAGAAAAGTGAGACGAAACAGCCTTACGCGCTCATCGTAGGTGTCCAAGACTGATGCCATGACCACGCCCAACCACGTTCTCCACGCCGATGTCCTGGTCATCGGCTTCGGCAAGGGCGGCAAGACCGTGGCTGCCGCGATGGGCCGCCGTGGCCGGAACGTCGTCCTCGTGGAGCAGTCGGACCGCATGTACGGAGGCACCTGCCCCAACGTCGGATGCGTTCCGACGAAAGCGCTCGTGCACCACTCCGGCAAGCGCCGTGGCGACGACTCTCCGCAGGAGTGGTACGAGCGCGCAGTCGGCAACGTCCAGGCGCTCACCACGCTCTTCCGCGGCGGCAACTACGACGCGATGAACGACGCCGACACCATCACGGTCGTCACTGGCCGGGCCGCGTTCGTCGACTCGCACACTGTGGTCGTCGGAACAGGCGAGGACCGGCTCACCGTCACCGCCGAGAGCATTCTGATCAACACCGGCTCCGAGCCGATCGTCCCGGATATTCCCGGCATGCGCGCCAGCAAGCGGGTCGTGACCAGCGCCGACCTCATCCAGACGGTGGAGCTGCCGGAGCGGCTCGTGGTCATCGGTGGCGGGTACCTCGGCATCGAGTTCGCCTCCATATACCGTCGCTTCGGCTCACAGGTCACCGTGCTCGAATCAGCCCCCAAGATCCTCGGCCGGCTGGATGACGACGTCGCCGCCGTGGCTGAGGGCATCCTCATGGGCGAGGGAATAGAGATCGTCACCGGCGTGCGGGTCACCGAGGTGCGCGACGGCGAGAGCGCCACGACCGTCGTCTCCGAAGAGAACGGCAGGCGGCAGACCGTCGAGGCCGACGCCGTGCTCGCTGCAACCGGACGCGCGCCGGCGATCCGTGATCTCGGGCTCGAGGCCGCCGGTGTCCGCACGACCGACCGCGGCGCGATCGCGGTCGACGAGCACCTGCGGACGAGCCGGCCGCACATCTTCGCCCTCGGCGACGTCAACGGCGGGCCGCAGTTCACCTACGTCTCCCTCGACGACAGCCGCATCGTGATAGATCAGCTCGTCGGGGAGGGTCGCCGCTCGACGGCGGACCGGGTGGCGATCCCCAACACCCTCTTCATGACCCCGCCGCTGGCGACCGTGGGCATCACGGAGAGGCAGGCTCGCGAGACGGGCCGCAGGGTGAAGATCGCCAGCGAGCTGGTGGCCGACATCGTGGCCATGCCTCGTGCATACGTCGTCGAGGAGACGCGCGGTGTCATGAAATTCGTGATCGATGCCGAGACGGACGAGATTCTCGGGGCGGCGCTGCTGAGCATCGACGCGCAGGAACTGATCAACACGGTCGCGCTTGCCATGCGGCACGGCATCAAGGCGGCCGAACTGCGCGACGGCGTTTACACCCATCCCAGCTCCACGGAGGCGTTCAACGAGGTGCTCGGCACCATCGTGCGCTGAGGACCGCCCACTTCGGCGGACGCCTTGCTCGACGAGGAGCGTCCCAGCCGCGGACGGTTCGGGCCGTCGCTAGGATCACGCCTCCGCATGTCCAGAGGCAGGAGGGTGCCATGCGGGACACGATCACCCGCGACAAAGCGCTGTGCTACATCGTCCGAGACGGGCGACTCCTCGTCTTCCGCCACCTGGACTACAGCTACGAAGAAGTCGGCATACAAGTACCCGGGGGCACGGTCAAACCCGGAGAGGACCCCCGAGAGGCCGCACTACGCGAAGCACGAGAGGAAACCGGTCTCGCAGACTTCACTGTCGTTCGTAAGCTCGGAGTGGCTCACTACGACATCACTCCATACCGCCCTGAGATCCAACGCCGGCATTTCTTCCAACTCGCTCTCCACCAGGAGACCCCTGACCGGTGGAAGAGCAACGAGGACCAGGATGGGCTCGGAGAGCCCATCCGCTTCGAGTGCTTCTGGATCCCGCTCGAACACGGACACGTACTGCAGTCAGGTCAAGGTGCTCTCCTGGCGAACCTGATCGATCAATAACGCGCTCGGACTCGTCGGCCCGCCTGCTGGGAGGACCCGCACTGGCCCGGTCACCGCTACCAAGTCACCACCCCGCACGAATTCATCCCTTGTCGTACTGCTCAAGATCCGGGACATGTGCGGAATGACCTTGCCGCGTGGTCTGCGGCTGGTGACCTTCACGCATAAAAGGAGATGAACCTCTCCGGGCTCGATGCAAGGCTGGGCCCGTGAGTGACACGCACACCGTGGTCCTCGTCGAGGGAGCCAGCGATAAGTCGGCCATCGAAGCGTTGGCCGAGCGCCGTGGCCGGAACCTGGCGGCCGAAGGCATCTCCCTGGTGGCGATGGGCGGTGCCACGAACATCGGGACGTATGTCGGCAGGTTCGGCCCTGCCGGACGCAATCTCCGGCTGGCCGGTCTGTGCGACGTCGGAGAGGAAGGCGACTTCCGGAGGGCTCTCGAGCGCGCCGGCTTCGGCTCCAGTCTCAGCCGAAGTGATCTGGAGGCGCTCGGATTCTTCGTGTGCGTCGCCGACCTGGAAGACGAGCTGATCCGCGCCCTCGGCACCACCACGGTTGAGCGCGTTGTCGATGCCGAGGGCGAGCTCAGTTCATTTCGCACGCTCCAGAAGCAACCCGCATGGCGTGGAGGCGCCACCCACGCCCAGCTGCGCCGGTTCATGGGAGCAGGCAGTGGCCGCAAGATCCGCTACGCCGGTCCGCTCGTCGCGGCACTCGATCTCGATCGCGTGCCGCGGCCGCTGGATCTGCTCCTGGCCCACCTGTCGGGCAGTCGGAGATGGTGACCTCAGGCACGTCGCCAGGCAAGCAGCCCTTCCGGTGCGTCGGCCTGGACGAAACCCGCACCCACGAGTTCCCCTCGGAGGGGCTCCCACAGGGGACGATAGGCGTAGCCCACGATCTCTTCTTCGTCGATCACCTTGTCATCCTGTGTGATCCGGTAAAGGTAGCGGGCCTTGAACGCCTCTTCGTCCGACTCGAGAATCTCGGACGACACCGTGTAGGTGTGCCGGCCGACCTGGCGCGCGTCCAACTCCTGTAGCGGACACGGCTTCGGGGGGCCGCCGTCGCTCCAGGTGAAGACCAGCAGACCGCCGGGTTCCAGCTGTTCCGCCAGGACCGGCCAGAGCCGCCGGCGGTAGTCGGGTTCCAGGGCGTACATCACGTTGATCATCACCATGGCCTCAACCGGCTCGTCCAGATCGACGCAGGCCGGTGCCCGCGCCGATCTCCAGGATGCTTCGGTGTACCCCGGCAAGGACCGGCGGCAGCTTCTCACGGATGCCTGGCACGTGCCCGTTTTCGTGAAGCAGGTCATAGTGGGGAAGAGAGATGAAGTCGGCCATGGGGGGCCACGCTAGTTCAGACGAAGGCCGCGGAAGGCCGTCCCTCCACCGGAAGGGTCGCGGCCAATCACGCCGGCCCCCGCGTCACCAGCCCGTCCCGCTCCAGCCCCCGCAGGGAAAACTGCTTCCGCCGATCGGCCTTCCATGGTCAGGGCCGCACCAGGACGTCGAGCAGGGTCTGCACCCCGCCGAAGATCCCCACAAAGGCGACGATGGAGATCAGCCAGTTGAGACAGATGGCCATCAAGAAGCCTCGGCCGCCGCCCATCCGGCCAGGGTCGGGTCCCTGAGGTCCGAGCCCGCGCCACACCGCACGGGGCTCGGAGAACAGGAACATGATGGCGCCGATCTCACCGATCGTGAAAAGCCAGAACCACGCCCATCGATTGCCCAGGCGGGGCCGCGCCGTACCGATCATGATCACGAACGTGGCGATCCATGCCACCTTGACCAGCAGGTTCGCGGTCGGCTCGGGAACCTGGAACGGCCAGTTGGGAAACGGTCCCAGCGTGTTGTCATGGCCGGAAACCCAGCGCACCACCGGACGCGGATCCACCGTGTCGAGCTCGACCGTCAGGTCAGGCCTCATGGGGGTCGGCCGCGTCAGCTCTTGCGCCCGGTACCAGAGCAGAGGGCCCGTGGACCAGCGCCAACCGCGCACGTGATTGTCGTCGCCCTCGTAGAGGACGTATGTGACCTGTTTCGCGCGCAGCGCCGCCTGGAAGTCCGCGGCGGAACGCTCCCGAGGATTCGCGCTGAGAACTGTGAGAAGGCCACCCCACAGCAGCACGACCAGGAGGATCACCCGCACCCACAAGCCCGCGATCCGATACGGCTCCCGCAGGACCGACGTCTCCTGGTGCGGGCGCATGGCTTCCCCTGTCATGTCATTTCGCGGGGAACGGCAGGCATTCTGCGTGAAACGGGCACGGGCTGATTATCAGGCCGTTGACCGGCGTGAAGAAGGGGCATTTCACGAGCACCCTCGTGAAGGGGAGATATCGCCCGCAGCGCCCCCATGCGGTGATCGCCGTCAGGCGATGGCGCGCTCGCTGCCGTCGGTACGGACGACGTCGTGCCGCCTCAGCAGGCCCCCTGCGACGCGGCGGAGGCCTGGTCGGCGACCGACCGCAGGAGCAGGGACAACGCCCGAAGGTCCCCCGTGGCGTCGACGCTTCCCCCGGTCACGGCGGCGTCGAGCCCGGCCGGGTCGTCGAGGAGGTCGTTGAACGTCTTCGGATCGGCACGGAGTGACGCGTCCGCCTGGGCGGGCTCACCGGGCGTCACGTCCACGCGGCCACCGGCCGCCCTGACCGTCCACACGTTGCCGGAGAGTTCGAGACGGATGACGGCGGGCGCCGACGCGGGGTCGGGTCGTCCCGCGCTCCGCAGGTACAGCAGCACGGACGTGGCGCTGAGGGTCGTCGGGCCGGGCGGGAACGGGACGCGGACCCCCCAGACGCCCAGCGCGAGGATCGCGGGCTCGAGTTCCCGGCCCCGTTCGCTGAGTTCGTACACCTGGGAGCCCGCCGGGGGTGGCAGCCGACGGCGCATGATCACGCCGTGGCCCTCGAGCTCGCGGAGGCGGTCGGCGACGATGTTCGAGCTCGCCCCGGGCAGGGCGCGGCGCAGGTCGGAGAACCGCTGCGGCCCGAGCAGGAGTTCCCGCACGACCAGCAGGGCCCACCGTTCCCCGACGACGTCGAGGGCACGGGCTATCCCGCAGGCGTCCCCGTAGCTGCGGCTCGTCGGCATGCCCACCCCTTTCGTGGTTTCACCGTACAACCAGATAGTGGTTATTAACAATCATCGCTGCTACGTTGGGGACATCCGGCCGGACCGGAACCCGGAGCAGGCAAGCAGGGGACGGGACGGCGAAGCACAGTCGGCGCCGGGTCGACCGGCGCGGAAGGGACGGACCATGGGACAGCCCGTCGTGCACTTCGAGATCATCGGCACCGACCCGGCGAAGCTCCGCGGCTACTACGGCGAACTGTTCGGGTGGGAGTTCGACACGAGCGGCCCCGTCGCCGCAGAAGTCTCCGAGCAGGGCGAATACGGGTTCGTCGAGCAGCGGCAGACCGATGGGCCCGGGATCCCCGGCGGCGTCGGCGGCGGCTCGGGGTACGGCGCGCACACCGTCTTCTACGTCGGCGTCCCCGACGTGGAGGCGGCGCTGCGGAAGGCGGAGAGCCTGGGAGGGACGCGCACGATGGGCCCGTCCCGAGCCCCGGGAACCGGACTCGTGGTCGGGCACTTCACCGATCCCGAAGGCAACCTGATCGGTGTGGCCGGCCCGGCCTAGCGGATCGGGTCAGGACGACGCCGAAACGAGCGCCCGCCGATGCGGGCTTCCACGCGTTCGCGTCCTTCACCTGAAGGCTCGCCACGCTCGGTCGTCCTGACGCGGGCGTTGGCCGAGTGTTCATCTCACTTTCCCGCGCCGACGGAGAACCAGGGGCACGCGGCGGGAGTCACATGTTGTGAAGGATCCGCCAAAGCCCACAGGGAGGTTACGGAATGCCCTCTCACCTCGTCAGCCGCCGGGTGCTCCGCGCCGCATCGGCGCTGACGCTGGCTCTCGGCACGGGGCTCGCCGTCCCGGTCGCCCTGGCCGGCACGGCCGGTGCCGCGACGCAGCCGGCCACCGCCGCGGTCGGCGACAACGGTCTTCGACTCTTCTACACGGCGGCCGCCGGCCAGACCAACAAGGTGACCGTCACGGAGTCGTTCACCAGCGGCTACACGGACATCGTCTATGTGATCGACGACGTCGTCCCGATCCAGGCGGGAACCGGCTGCGGCTACCCCACCAGTGCGGACCGCACCCAGGTCTCCTGCAAGGTCGCCACCCTGGACAGCCAGGACCCGTACTCCACCATGAAGATGGACCTTCGCGACGGCAACGACACCGTCGCCTTACGCAACACCACCGGCCAGGTCTACTACTTCAACATGATCTATCTCGGCACCGGCAAGGACCGGCTGACCGTCACCGGCAGGGTCGACGGCAACCAGGTCTGGGGCCAGGCGGGCGACGACACCATCGCGGCGGGCGAGGCCTCGATGGTCTTCGCCGGTGACGGAAACGACACGGTCTACGCCAGCGGCAACTACACCCGCGTGGAAGGCGGCAAGGGCAACGACGTGCTCCGCGGCGGTACCGGCGGCCAGATCCTGTACGGCAACGACGGCAACGACAGGATCTACGGCGGGATCGGCAACGACCTCCTGTACGGAGGCAAGGGCAACGACCTCGTGTACGGCAACAGCGGCAACGACAAGCTGTACGGGAACAGCGGCAACGACAGGTTGTACGGCGGGCCCGGCAAGGACGGGCTCTCCGGCGGTCCCGGCAGGAACGTCCTCCGTCAGAACTGACAGGTGGTGCTCGTCAGAACCTCGAGCCTCGCCAGGGCGAAGCCCCTTCCCCGCGAATCGGGGAAGGGGCTTTTCCGATCTTCGAGTCAGGCGTCCGCACTGCTCAGGCCTCCTGTGATCAGCCGCGGGTCGCGGTCAGCGGCGCGCCGATCTGGATGTCGAAGTACGCGACGAGGTCGTCTCCGTCGACGGCGCCCCGGCTCGCGTCGATGATCACAATCGTCCCGGCCACGATGCCGGTGAAGCCGGTGCCGGTCCGCCGTGACTGTTCGATCCGTTCGGTGACCGGCCCGCGAACCGCCTCGGTGAGAAAGGTGAGCCCGTGCGGGAACTCCTGGCTGAGCGGATGCGTCTGCCGTCCCGACTCGATCAGGCTGCCGATGCCGAACTGGGCCGAGACGATCTGATCACCGTGGAGGCCGACCCGGAAGTAGCCGTTCGACTGGGGACGGTTGCAGTTCTGCTGGGGCGGATAGGCGCAGTCGTAGCCACCCGCGCGAAGGTCGTCCACGGCGGAGCTCATCGTGGTCGCGTAGTGCTCGGCGCCGAACGGCCAGCGCCGTACGGAGGCGTCCCTGGCGGTGACGATCAGTCCGTTGATCCCCGAATAGTCGTAGTCCGCGTGCGCGTCCCGCCATCCAGCGTGAGGTATCCCGTCGCTGAACCGCCCCTCGTGGTCCTGGAGGTCGCGAACGAAGTCGTCGATCTCCTGCCGTACGCGGTCGCCGGAGTCGGGCCAGATCCCGGTCAGCGCCGGTGCCGCGGTGGCGGGGACCTGTTCCCACTCCTCACGGTCCGCCGACGACTGGGGAGGCGGAAACCACGCCCAGGCGAGCTGATCGTCGTGGTCGAGCAGGAACTGCGCCTCCTGCGAATGGGCCGTGTCCGTCTCGTCGCGACGAGCGATCCTGCACCACAGCGCACGGCCGTCCGCATTGGCTCTGACCTGCGCGCAGAACCAACCGGCCTCCCGCAACGGCCGTGTGACGGCGCCGGCTGGGCCGTCGGTCGGGGCCGGCTTGGCCGATGAGTCCTCATCCGCCGGGCCGTGGTCGTAGACGCCGGCGGGCGGCAACGACGGCGGCTCGGCCGAACCGGTGCAGCCTGTCAGTGCGAGAGAGCTGAGCACCAGGATCGTCGAGACGGTGACGGTCGTTCGGCGGATCAGTCGAAAGCGGCGCATAAGGGAGTGGAGCGGACGGGGCATGGGATTCATCGAAGCCACATGACCGGCGCTTCGGCAAATCCGGCCCGGGCACGTGCGAAGCGCCGACGCCGGGGACCACGGCCGACACCCGCAATGGCAGGCCGGCAGGCCCGCTCTCACGAAATAGAGGGAACCGCCGGGCGGAGGTGTGTCGAGTACGGGATGAAACCCACTCGGAAAGGACGCCCATGAACGGATGTGGTGAATGTTGATCGCCCCGCCTGACACGGGACCGTACGCCTTCGCGGAGGGCATGACCGACGCGGCGCTGCTCGAGCAGTCCCTGGAAGTGCCGGAGCGGTTCGCGGCCGTCTTCGACCGCCACAACGACGAGATCTATCGCTATGCCGTCCGGCGGCTCGGGCCGGAGACGGCCGAGGACGTCGTCGCCGAGACGTTCCTCACGGCCTTCCGCAAGCGGGGCACCTACGATCCGGAGCGCCCGGACGCCCGCCCGTGGCTGTACGGCATCGCGACCCATGCCATACGCGAGCACCGGCGGGCGGAGATCCGGCGCAACCGGACGCTGGCCCGCGGCGAGGCGCATTCCTCGGCCGAGTCGTTCGCCGAGCGCAGCGACTCCAAAGTGACCGCTGAGCGGCTGCAACCCCGGCTCGCCGCGGTGCTGGCCCGGCTGTCGGCGGCCGACCGCGACCTGCTGCTGCTCATCGCCTGGGCGGACCTCACCTATGAGGAGGCGGCCCAGGCGCTCGGGGTGCCCGTCGGGACCGTCCGGTCCCGGTTGCACCGAATCCGTAAGAAGGTGCGTCGCGCTCTCGGCGGCACCGATCCGATGGCGACGAACGAGGAATCATGGGCATGAGCACCGACGAGATCACGACCTTCCGCGCGGCCCGGCCGGAGGCCACGCCGTACGACCCCGGAGCGCGGGCCCGCCTGCGCGCGCGGCTGATCCAAGAGTCCACGGCGGTGCCGCACGCACGTCCGCTCAGGAGTTGGACGGTGTCACGCCGGATCATGGCGGTCGGTGCGCTCACGGCCGCGCTCGTGGCCGGCATCACCGTCGTACAGAACATCGATCTGAGCGGCCGTCCCACCGGAGGTCACGCCGCGCCCGGCGAGTCGCGAAGGCCGCTTCTGCTGGGCCCGGTCGCGAACGCGGAGGACCTCGCGCAGGCGGCGGCGCAGCAGGCCGCCGCCGAGCCCGACGTACGCCCCCGCCCGGACCAGTGGTCCTACGCGAAGACCGTCCTGGCCATGTCGTCGAAGGGAACGGGCGGCTCACTGTTCGGTCCGCCTGACAGACGCCTCACGGTCGAGCAATGGCGCCGCGCGGACGGCAAGCAGTCGGCGGCCATCGAGAACGGGAAACTCGAGATACACGATCTCGGCTCTCTGGAGCTGAGTGCCTCGCCGCGCAGCGATTATCCGTATCTGCTGTCGCTGCCCGACGACGCCGACGCGCTCCTCGACCATGTGTACAAGGTGGTCGACGAGGAGAGCGGCGGTGAGAAGGAGTCCGAGCAGGAGCGCGCGGACCGGGCGTTCCAGATCATCGAGGTCTACATGCGGGACAGCGCCCTGCCGTCCAAGCTGCGGGCCGCGATGTACGGGGCACTCGCGAAGATCCCTGGGGTGCGATACGAGGGGAAGGCCGCGGACATCCAGGGGAGGCCGGGAGTCACCCTCTACCGCATCGTCGAGGGCTACCTGCGCAGCGAGATCATCGTGAACCCGAAGACCTATGAGTACATGGGGTTCCGCTTCATCGCGGTCAAGAATCACGTCTCCGCGGGTCTCGACATGAGTCTGCACACGAAGAAGGGCCAGATTCTCGGCTGGGGCGGCCTGATCAAGGCGGCCGTCGTCGACAAACCGGGCCAGCGGGCTTAGGTCGCTCACGTTCGGTGAGTTTCGGGGGAACGTGGCATTTGACCTGGAGTGCACTCCAAGTTCTAGTGTCACTTCGTGAACAGCGAAGACGCCTTCTCGCAGGAGCGGGAGCCGCTCACCATCGCCCGGATGGCGGAGCGCACCGGATTTGTCGGCCGACACTCTGCGCTACTACGAGAAGGCCGGGCTGATCGAGCCGACCGGGCGTAGTGCCGGCAACCAGCGGCGCTACGCGATGAGCGACCTCGACTGGGTGGAGTTCCTGTTGCGGCTGCGCGCGACGGGGATGTCCATCGCCGACATGCAGCGGTTCGCCCGGCTGCGGGCCGTCGGCGATGCCACCGTCGCCGATCGGCTGGCCCTTCTCCGCGACCACCGCAGCGAGCTCGACGAGCGCATCAGGATGCTCCAGGAGAACGCGGACGCTGGACAAGAAGATCGACCACTACGAACGGCTGCTGTCCCCACGGCCGGAAACGGATCACGCATGACCACCTCCCCCGCCGAGACCCGCCAGGAAGGTGTTCGGCGAACGCGGTCTCCTTCCCGTCACCGGGGCGGAGTAGCCCCTCTGCGCCGGGCCTCGCGAGTGAGGCCCGGCGCAGCAAACCGGCCCAGAAAATCGGCCCAGAAACCCGTGCAGAGACAGGCCCAGAAAATCGGCCCAGAAATAGGCCCGGAAACCGACGCAGAAAGCCGATTCCTAACAGTTGACGTGACCGTAGGGTAAAAGTAATCTACGGGCAACGTCCTGCAAGATCCTTGCAAATCACTGTTCATTTCTCTCTATTCTCCGCAACTTCTGGTTGGAGCGCACTGCGTCCGTGCACCCGGCCCCGCCCCCATCCCATGGAGGCCCCGGTGATGTCGGCTACCGCATTGCGTGGCCGGTCGCCGCCTCAGGCGGCACCGGCCAGCGCTTCCCTCACCCTGCGTTGACGACTCTGCGTTGACGACTTCGCGTTGAGATCAGCACTCCCACCACGGCTCTGCGCCGACCCTTGCGTCCCTGACGAGAGATAGAGAACGCGATGAGCAAAAAGCACCCTGTTCTACGGCTGGTCGCGGCGTTGCTCGCGGCCGGCCTGCTCGTTTTGGCGGGACCGGTGTTGCCGGCCTCGGCCGCGGGTCCGAACCTGGCGGCCGGCAAGACCGTCACGGCGAGCAGTTTCGCGGACGTCTACCAGGCGGGCAACGCCAACGACGGCAACCAGAACACCTACTGGGAAAGCGCCAACAACGCCTTCCCGCAGTGGATCCAGGTGGACCTCGGCTCGGCCGTCAGCGTGAACCAGGTCGTCCTGAAGGTCCCCTCCCCGAGCGCGTGGGCCACCAGGACGCAGACGTTGTCGGTCCTGACCGGCACCTCCAATCCGCCGGCGACCACGACGGTGGGCTCGGCCGGCTACACCTTCAACCCGGCGACCGGCAACACGGTGACGATCAACTTCACCGCGACCACCACCCGGTACGTCCGGCTGAACATCACCGGCAACACCGGATGGCCGGCCGGCCAGATCTCCGAGTTCGAGGTGTACGGCCCGGTCACCGGAGACACCCAACCCCCGAGCGCGCCGTCGAACCTGTCGTTCACCGAACCCGCCTCCGGGCAGATCAGGCTGACCTGGGGCGCCTCCACCGACGACGTCGGCGTCACCGGCTACGACGTCTACGCCAACAACGCGCTACGCGCCAGCGTCGCGGGCAACGTCCTGACCTACACCGACACCCAGCCCACGACGGCCACGGTGTCGTACTACGTTCGGGCCAAGGACGCCTCCGGCAAGCAGTCGGCCGACAGCAACACCGTCACCCGCAACGGCAGCGGCGGTGGCGGCGGCTCCAACCTCGCCGTCGGCAAGCCCGTCACCGCGTCCGGCTCGGTCTTCACCTTCGTGCCGGCCAACGCCGTCGACGACAACGTGGCGACCTACTGGGAGGGCGCGAGCGGCTCCTACCCGAGCACGTTGGCCGTCCAGCTGGGTGCCAACGCCGACGTCAACCAGGTCGTGGTCAAGCTCAACCCCGACAACGCGTGGGGGCCGCGCACCCAGACCATCCAGGTCCTCGGCCGTGAGCAGAGCGCGACCACGTTCACCAGCCTGTCCGGGGCCACGGCCTACAACTTCAGCCCGTCGTCGGGCAACAGCGTGACGATCCCGGTCAGCGGCCGGGTCGCCGACGTCCAACTCCGGATCACCTCGAACACCGGCGCACCGGCCGGGCAGGTCGCCGAGTTCCAGATCATCGGCACCGCGGCGCCCAACCCCGACCTCACGGTCACGAACCTCTCGTGGACTCCGGCCGGCCCGAACGAGACCAACGCGATCACTCTGTCGGCCACGGTCAGGAACGCGGGCACGGCCGCCTCCGCCGCCGACGACGTCAACTTCTACCTGGGCGGCGCACTGGTCGGCACCGCGAACATCCCCGGCCTAGCCGTCAACGGCACCGCCACGGTGACCCAGAACATCGGCACCCGCGGCGAGGGGACCTACACGGTCAGCGCCAGAGTGGACGCGGACAACACGGTCTTCGAGCAGAACGAGACCAACAACCTCTACACCGCGGCCTCCCCGCTGGTGGTCGCGCAGGCTCCCGGCCCCGACCTGCAGGTGCTCGGCATCACCTCCAACCCGCCGAACCCGGCCGTCGGTGCGGCGGTGTCCTTCACCGTGGCGGTGAAGAACCGCGGAACCACCGCGTCGGGCGCGACCACGGTCACCCGCGTGGCGGTCGGCGGCACCACGCTCAACACCAACACCCCCTCGATCGCGGCGGGCGCGACGGCCAACGTGGCCATCAGCGGCACGTGGACGGCCACCAGCGGCGGCGCGACCATCACCGCCACCGCCGACGCGACCAACGTCGTCACCGAGACCAACGAGACCAACAACGCGTTCTCCCAGGCGATCGTGGTCGGGCGCGGGGCCGCGGTCCCGTGGGTCGAGTACGAGGCGGAGGCCGCCAGCTACCAGGGCACCCTGCTCACGGCCGACCCGCTGCGCACCTTCGGGCACACCAACTTCGCCACCGAGTCCTCCGGCAGGCAGTCGGTGCGCCTGAACAGCACGGGACAGTTCGTCGAGTTCACCTCCACCAACCCGACCAACTCGATCGTGGTGCGCAACTCGATCCCCGACGCGCCGAACGGCGGCGGCATCGACGCCACGATCAGCCTCTACGTCAACGGCGCCTTCGCCCAGAAGCTGACCCTCTCGTCCAAGCACAGCTGGCTGTACGGGAACACCGACGGGCCGGAGGCGCTGACGAACACACCCCAGGCCGACGCCCGGCGGTTGTTCGACGAGGCGCACGCGCTGCTGCCGCAGTCATATCCGGCGGGCACCAAGTTCAGGTTGCAGCGCGACGCGACCGACACCGCGTCCTTCTACATCATCGACCTGATCGACCTGGAGCAGGTGGCGCCCCCGGCGAGCCAGCCGGCCGGGTGCACCTCGATCACGGCCTACGGCGCGGTGCCGGGCGACGGGCTCGACGACACGGCCGCCATCCAGCGGGCGGTGACGGACGACCAGAACGGCGTCATCAGCTGCGTGTGGATTCCGGCCGGGCAGTGGCGCCAGGAGCAGAAGATCCTCACCGACGACCCGCTGAACCGGGGTCAGTACAACCAGGTGGGCATCAGCAACGTCACGATCCGCGGTGCGGGCATGTGGCACTCCCAGCTGTACACCCTGACCGAGCCCCAGGACGTGGTGGGCGGCATCAACCACCCGCACGAGGGCAACTTCGGCTTCGACATCGACGACAACGTCCAGATCTCCGACATCGCCATCTTCGGCTCAGGCCGAATCCGTGGCGGTGACGGCAACGACGAGGGCGGGGTCGGACTGAACGGGCGGTTCGGCAAGAACACCAAGATCTCCAACGTCTGGATCGAGCACGCCAACGTGGGCGTCTGGGTCGGCCGCGACTACGACAACATCCCCGCCCTGTGGGGCCCCGCCGACGGGCTCGAGTTCAGCGGCATGCGCATCCGCGACACCTACGCCGACGGCATCAACTTCACCAACGGCACGCGCAACTCCAAGGTGTTCAACTCGTCGTTCCGCACCACCGGCGACGACGCCCTGGCGGTGTGGGCCAACCAGGCCGTGAAGGACCGGGTCGTCGACAACACCCACGACAACCACTTCGTCAACAACACCGTCCAGCTGCCCTGGCGCGCGAACGGCATCGCGATCTACGGCGGCTACGACAACTCGATCGAGAACAACCTGATCTACGACACCATGAACTACCCGGGCATCATGCTGGCGACCGACCACAGTCCCCTGCCCTTCTCGGGGACCACGCTGATCGCCAACAACGCGATCTACCGCGGTGGCGGCGTCTTCTGGAACGAGGACCAGGAGTTCGGCGCCATCACGCTGTTCCCGTCGAGCCTGGACATCACCGGGGTCACCATCCGCGACACCGATATATACGACTCGACCTACGACGGGATCCAGTTCAAGACGGGCGGCGGCAACATGCCGAACGTCGCGATCACCAACGTGAAGATCGACAAGTCGAACAACGGCGCGGGGATCCTGGCCATGAGCGGCGCCCGCGGCAATGCGACGCTGACGAACGTGACCATTACCAACTCGGCCAAGGGCGACATCGTGAAACAGCCGGGATCGCAGTTCACGATCACCGGCGGCTGATCGACGCCCTAGAGCGGTCCGCTGCGTGAACGACGGCCGGCCCTACGCGTGTCCCGGTTGAGGAACCGGGGCACGCCGACGGCCGGCCGTGTCGTCTCCGTTCGAGCCGCTGCGGTCAGGTCAGGGCTGTGGAGACCCTCCGACGGAGTAGTTCCTCGTGGCCCGGCTCGGTGAGCAACGCGACGGTCAGTCCGGCGTCGGCCGCTTCAGCGAGGACCGCCAGCAGGGTGGCGAACTGCTCTGGGGGTTCGGCGTTCAGCAGTTCCTCGGCGTGCTCCACGACCAGGGCGACGTCCCCGGCGCGGGTCGCGTCGCGCAGGGAGTCGGTCAGCGCGTCCCAGTTGCGGCCGAAGTAACCGGGGAGGCGCAGAGCCCGCGCCGCCTCCTCGAAGAAGGCGGCGCGGGTCCGTGACTCGCGCCCGTCGACGACCGCCGGCGCCGGGCCGGTGGACACCGTCAGCCATGGCGGCAGCGGACGTTCGGCGGATGTCATGGAGGTCCTAGAGCCGGTAGAAGTCGGTGTAGTGGTTCGGGGAGAACCAGGTCACGCCGGTGCTGCGGTTGACGACGATCCGGTACGCGTCACGCGCCGCGCCCCGGGTCCGGGGGTAGACGTCGTACTCGTAGTAGGTGCCGCCGCTGGGGAGCTGGCCCTCACGGTTCTGGAAGCGTCCGCCAGTGTAGTTGTACTTGCCGCCCGACCACGTGTACCAGCCGGCGGTGGTGGGGTAGCCCTTGGACTCCCAGATCGCGTCGGCCGAGCGGGCGTCGGCGCAGCGGGAGATGGTGCAGGAGCTGTAGACCGACGCACTGGCGGGGGTGACGCCGACCAGGCCGATCAGGGACATGAGAGCGGCGAGCATGACGGTGAGCCGTGCCGGCCACGCAAGGCGGGGGCGTTGCAGGGTGTGCACGAAGCCTCCTTGTGGGGGGACTGCCGGGGGGACGAACAGTTGTCAGGATCGCCGTCAACCCGGGTCAGATAAAGGGGAAGATCGCCAAAGCTCCGGTGAACAATTCGCGGCACCAGGCCGTTGCGCCGCCTGCCGTACGGGTCGGACGTGTCGGCGGCGCTGGAGTTCCGGACCGGAGCCCATCTCGCCGGAGGGAGGGCTTCAACCCGGACATGATCGCTGGCATTCTGGTGATCCACGGTCCGCGCGCCGGCCGGGGGACAGGCGCCGAACCTGGCTGAAGTTCGCCGCCAGCGAGATGAGGAAAACCCATGAGCGCCCCCAGCAACGCCACCCTCTCCGTCGCCGCGATCCTCAAAGAGACCGCCGAGCGCGCGCCCGGCAAGACGGCGATCGCCATCGGCTCCTCCACGGTGACCTACGCGGAGTTGTGGGACCAGACGCGCCGATACGCGGGCGCTCTCAGGGCGCAGGGCGTGAAGCCGGGCGACGCGGTCGCGATCCTCATCCCGAACGTCCCCGACTTCCCGCGCGTGTACTACGCCGTTCTGAGCCTCGGCGGCATCGTCGTCCCCATCCACGCGTTGCTGAAGGCCGACGAGATCGAGTACGTGCTCAAGGACTCGGGGGCGACCGTGCTCGTCTGCGCGGCTCCGCTGCTCGGCGAGGGGGCGAAGGGGGCGGAGCAGGCCGGCATCCCGGTGATCTCGGTCCTCGCGCCCGACCCGATCGAGGGCATCTCGCAACTCGAGAAGCTCGCCGCGGACGCCGAGCCGATCACCACCTACGAGCCGTGCCTGCCGGACGCGACCGCGACCATCCTCTACACGAGCGGCACGACCGGTAAGCCCAAGGGGGCGATGGGCTCCCACTTCGCGCTGATCGAGCAGACCAACACCCTGCTGCTCAGCACCTTCGACATGGGACCGGACGACGTCGTGTTCGGCGCGCTTCCGCTGTTCCACACGTTCGGCCAGACGTGCACGCTCAACGCCGGCTTCCGGGCACAGGCGAAGCTCGTCCTGCTGCCCAGATTCGACGGCGAGACCGCGCTGCGCAGCCTCATCGACAACGAATGCACGATCATGATGGGCGTTCCGACGATGTACGTCGCGCTGCTCGAGGCCGCGAAGACCATCCCGGAGCGGCCGCCACTGCGCTACGCCATCTCGGGAGGTGCCTCCATCCCCCTCGCCGTCATCGAGCGTTTCCGCAAGGAGTTCGGCGTCGAGATCTACGAGGGCTACGGGCTCACCGAGACCTCGCCGGTCGCGTGCTTCAACCACATCGGCCGCACTCCCCGCGCCGGCAGCATCGGCACCCCGATCTGGGGAGTGGACCTGGAGATCGCCAGGGCGGACGTCGACGACCGCGTCGAACTGCTCGGGGTCGACGAGCTCGGCGAGATCGTGATCCGCGGCCACAACATCATGAAGGGCTACCTGCACCTGCCCGAGGAGACGTCGAAGGCCATCGTCGACGGCTGGTTCCGCAGCGGGGACCTCGGGAGGAAGGACGCCGACGGGTACCTCTGGATCGTCGACCGCAAGAAGGACATGATCATCCGCAATGGGTACAACGTGTACCCGCGCGAGGTGGAGGAGTTGCTGACCGCCCACCCCGCCGTCTCGACCGCGGCCGTTTTCGGCGTCCCCGACGAGGTGCACGGAGAAGAGATCATGGCCTGCGTCGTGCTCGCACCGGGCGCCGACGTCGACTCCGCGACACTCGCCGAGTACGCGAAGGAGAAGCTCGCCGCCTACAAGTACCCGCGCCGCGTCGAGATCGTGGAGACCCTCCCCCTGGGGCCGAGCGGCAAGGTGCTCAAGCGCGAGCTCGTCGCCAGATACGCCTAGGGGCGGCGGAGCCGACGGCCGGGGCGGTAGTCGGCGGTCAGCTGAAGAGCTTGACGATGACCCAGATGATGAACGCCCATGAGGCGATCCCCATGAGGGTGACGGCAACGAGACCGCGAAGGCGGTATCGCTTGCCGGGCGGCTCAGGCTCGTCGCTCACTCGTGCTCCGCGTCAGGCAGTCGGTCAATCCGTGTGACTGCCTGATACCCCTCCGTAATCCCCGACTTCGCGCGCGGGCGCAAGGGCATGAAGGTGTATCGGTAACGTCTGGGTCGCCGCAGCAAGCGCTGGACGTGCGGAAACGTTCTTGCCGGAGATGCGTTCGCAGATGCACGGGCGCCCCCTGGCGTACGGGCGACGCCGTACGCCAGGGGGCGCGGAAAGCGTGTCCGGTATCAGGTGGACCGGATCATGCGGCGATGCTCACCGGAACGCGCGGTGGTCGGCGTGCAGGCGCTGCGAGAGCCGTACGGTGATGAACTCGTCGTTGTCCGCCTGGCCCGGCGTGCGGCCGGAGGAGAACGGGAAGTTGTTGTCGTTCAGGACCGCCACGGTCTGGTCGTCGAGCAGGGTGACGTCCTCGATGGTCTGGAACGGGAACCGGAACGTCGTGCCGAAGCCGCCGAGGCCCTTCGGGTTGGCGAGGTCGAGCAGGTCGGCGACCAGGGTCTTGTCCATGACGCCGTCGTGGTCGCGGTCACGGGTGTCGGCCAGGTAGAGGCGCTTGAGCTTGGCGGCGTCGCCCTGCTCGTTGTCCCGCTCGATGATCAGGAAGCGGTGGTCGTCGATGGAGATGGCGTCGCCGATGGAGTTGCCGGGAGCCTCGAGGCGGTAGATGAAGCGCTTGCCGGTGTAACGGCCCTTGCGCGTGTCGAACTGGTTCATCCGCAGGTCGCCGGGGGTGTCGCCGGCCACCGTGCCCTCGAGGAGCGGGTAGAGGTAACGGCCGTCGATCCCGCGGGCCATGCCCTCGTAGCCCTTGCTGCTGTTGAGGTTCGGCTGCCCGCCGTTCAGGTACGGGTTCTCCGGAGCCTTCACACCCTCGAGGGGGATCGGGGCCTGGAGGAGCTTGCCGGACCGCGAGAAGTGCAGAAGCCACGGGCCGAACTCGTCACCGATCCAGTAGGTGCCGTCGAAGGCGCGCACGATCGACTCGACGTCGAAGTCGGAGCCGGTCAGCACCCGGTCGGAGCGGGTGAGCGCGAAGGGCACCCTGTGGTCGGGGTCGGTCAGGTTGAAGCCGCCGAGGACCTTGACCTTGCCGGTCTTGGTGTCGGGCTTGATGTGGTGGACGCGGAGGAGGAAGTCGCCGCTGTTGGCCTTGTTGCCGTAGCCGTTGTCCGACAGCACGTTGTACGTGCCGTCGTGGTTGTTGATGACACCGCTGAAGCCCTGGACGGGCTGCCCGGGGAACGGAATGGGGACGCCGTTGACCGGTCCGGGTCCGGCGAGGGCGCCGGAGGGGAGGCTGCCGGGCACGTAGGTCTGCGCCGGGAGCGAGGCGAAACCGGTCAGCGTGGCCCGGCCGTACGCCGAGTGGGCGGAGTCCGCCACGGCGGGGGTGGCGAGCCCGGCAGCCAGCGCGAGGGCGCCAAACATGATCGAGATTCGTTTCATGGGGCGCACGCTAGAAAGGCCGGATGACGGGCGGTCCAACACGAGGCGACGGGACGCGGAATCGTGTGACCTGGCCGCCGCGGTTCCCTCGAATTAGGGTTCAGAAGTATGCGGATCTTCAACGACCTCGCCGAACTGAAGGCGGCCAAGGGCGAACATTTGGGATACACCGACTGGCGGGAGATCACCCAGGAGCGGGTGAACGGCTTCGCCGACGCCACCGACGATCATCAGTGGATCCACGTGGACGTCGACCGGGCCAAGGAGGGGTTCTTCGGATCGACGATCGCACACGGATATCTGTCGCTCGCGCTGATCCCGTCGTTCAACAGCGAGTTGTTCCGCGTCGACGGCCTGAAGATGGGGATCAACTACGGCCTGAACAAGGTCAGGTTCGTCCGGCCGGTGCCGGTCGGCTCGCGGATCCGGGCGGGCGCGGAGATCGTCGACGTGAAGGGCACGCCGTCCGGAACACTGGCGACCCTCCGGGTCGTGATCGAGGTCGAGGGCTACGACAAACCCGCATGTATCGCCGAGACCCTCTCGCTGCTCGTCGCGGACTCCTGACCGCTTCGTCTCCTGCCTGATAGAGCCCCTCGGAGCCCGGAACGATCTTGGGCCGGGGGGCTCCGCGGGTTGCCGGACGGCAAAGTTATTGGCTCTGGCAGGGGTACGGGGTCTGGTAGAGTTCTTGTCGTCGCACTGCTCTGCAGGTCAGAGCATCAAGACGAGCGGCCGTAGCTCAATGGATAGAGCATCTGACTACGGATCAGAAGGTTGGGGTTTCGAGTACCTCCGGCCGCACCCAGGTCAAAGGCCACTTCCGATCATTGGAAGTGGCCTTTTTGATCTCTGTACAGCTGCAAAATACAGCAACAGCATCTGAGCGCTACTCGAAGAGGTCCTGCCCCCCACGGCCTGAAGGATCCATACTGAGCAGGTCCTCATGGAGGGCTTGGATTGCTGCCCGATGGTGCGGTCTCCGTCAGTCGGCAGCCAGGAGAGTCGTCTGGCTCTTGGCCACCGTGGCTGTGGGCTGTGAGGCTATATAGCAGCCCAAAGACAGCCTCATAGGCGGCGACTCGGGCGAGCAGGACAAGATCGCTGTGGTCGGCCGCCGTCGGCAAGTGGTCGGGCCGCTGACGGAAGCCTGCGCCGATCTCGATGCGTGACGCACGGCGTCAGGTCACGGAACAGGTCCGCCAAGCTCTTGCAGCAGTTGCTCAGCCCGGCGGGTGAAGAGGTGAGCTCCCCGTTCGGCGGACAGCGCACGTGCCCGCTCGGCGGCTGCCCGGGCCACCTCGACGCGGGCGCCTTCGGCCATCAGCAACCGGGCCCGCAGCAGGAACAGCAACCCCTCGGCGTAGCGCTCGCCGTAGGTTTCGACGACCTGATCGGCGTGGTCGAGGGCAACGGCGGCGGCGTCCGGCCTACCGGCGGCGAGCCACATCTCGCTGATAAGGCCGTACCAGGTGGCGAGGCCGGTGTGCGGCGAGTCGAGCAGCATCGCCGTCAGCAGCGTTTGGGCCTCGGCCGCGGCTCCGGCCGGGTCGAGGCCCGTCACGGCGCGCGCCCAGCACCGGATTATGTGGAGGTGCGCGCCGAAGAAGGCGAAGGAGAATCCGGGGTCCTCGGCGATGCCTCGTTCGGTGGCGCGCAGTGCCCGGGCGGGGTCGTCGGCGAGTGCCGCGATCATTGAGGCGAACGTCGCCCACAGTGTGATCGCGTACGGGTCGGTACCGGCCGCTTCCAACGTGTCGAGCACCGGCCTGGCCGCGTCGAGGTCTCCGTGCAGCGCGGAGATCATCGCGTGCATCCCGGCCGCGATCAGGTGGAGATCGCGTCGCAGCGGAAACTCGCTGTAGCCGGCGATGTCTTCGAGCAGCGTGCGGTCCGACCGCCTCTGGTATTCGAACGCGCTGTCGATCTCGCCGATGGCCCACTGGTAGATGGCCCACGCGTGGAGGCCGTAGGCGCGTAGGACGGGATCGGCCGACGCCTCGGTCTGTTTGAGGAACTGCCGCGCCAACCGTTTGGCGCGGTCGAGCTGCATTCCCTGGCAGTAGGCCGCCTGGCGGGACAGCAGGAAGTTGACGGCTTCCTCCTCGCGGCCGAGTTCGCGGGCCAGGTGCTCGGCGCGTTCGAGGAGGTCGGTCGCGGAGCCGGCGTATCCGGGCCCCTTGCCGATGACAGCGGTGAGCTGTGACAGCGCGGACAGTTCGAGCTCGGCGAGACCCGCCGAGCGGGCCACCTGCGTCGCCGACCGGAGGTGCTGCTCGGCCGCGTCGAGAGCGGATTTGGCGACCGCCCGGCGACCGGCGCCGATGAGCGCGCTCGCGGTCCGGGACGGGTCCGCGAGGGGGCCGGCGGCCCAGAGATGGTGGGCGATGCGCTCGGCGACGGACTCGACGCTGCTTTCGGTGGCTTCCAGCGCGTCCGCCACGCGGAGATGCAGCCGGATCATCCGGTGCGGTGACGTGGCCGTAGCGACCGACTCGCGGACCAGGTCGTGTGCGAAACGCAGCGAGAACGGGTTCCCGGGAGTCGGCCCGAGCAGGCCGAGGTGGTCGACAGGCTCCAGCCGGTCGAGACAGGTCTGGGTGTCGAGCCCGGCAACGCGGGCGAGCAGGCCGAGGTCGACGTCGCGGCCGATGAGGGCTGCGGTTTGGAGCAGGTCGTGCGCCTTGTCGTCGAGGTGCGAGACGCGGTCGCGCACGACGTCCCGCACGGTCGACGGCACGGTCGACGGCACGGTCGCGTCCCCGCTGATGTCGCCCCCCGCGGCGAGTAGCCGGGACAGCTCTCGGACGAAGAACGGGTTGCCGGCCGTGCGCGCGTGGATGCTGCGCACGACGCCGTCCCCGAGGTCGCGGCCGGCCTCGCGGCGGGCGAGTTCGGCGACCCCGGCCGGTCCCAGCGGGCCGAGGCGTATGCGGCGATGACCGGACACCCGGCTGGTCACCGCGAGCAGCCGGGACAACTCCGTCCCCGGCGTGGGGGCGCGGTCGCGGAGCGTGCCGATGATCGCGACGCCGCTCGGCAGCCGGACGGCCAAGTGACCGAACAGCTGCAGGGAAGCGACGTCGGCCCACTGGAGATCGTCGATAACGAGCACGATCGGCCGCGCGGCGGAGACCTCGCGGAGCAGCGCGACGACCCGTTCGAACAGGCGGAATTGGCCTCCGGCGTCGGCTTGCTCGGGCTCGGCCGGTGCCCGGTCGTCCGACTCGACGAGGTAGCCGAGCTCGCTGGTCAGCCACTTCTCGCGCGACGCCGGCGCCAGGGCGTCCAGGACCGTGCCGATGGCCCGCACCCACGGCCACATCGACGGTGCGCCGGCGTCCTCCAGGCAGTTGCCCCACACGACGTGTGCGCCTCGCCCGTGGGCAACATCGGTCACTTCTTCGACCAGCCGCGTCTTGCCGACTCCCGGCTCGCCCTCCACCAGGACGAGCCCGGTGCGGCCGGCCAGAGCAGACTCCACCGCCTGCCACACCACAGCGAGCTCCTCGACCCGACCGACAAGCCCGGCGGCCGCCAGCGGTGGCTGCCCGGCGTCAATCGGGTCGGCGGCGGCCTGCGGTGGCGGGACGCTGGAACCCAGCACCCGCTGGTGGGCGGCCCGTAGCGCCTCACCGGGGTCGATGCCGAGTTCCTCAACCAGCCGCCCGCGGACCTGCAGGTAGGTGGACAACGCCTCGGCCTGGTGTCCGGCAGCCGCCAGGACCGTGACGAGGGCGGCCTGGACCGGCTCGTGCAGGGGGGCCAACGACGCGGCGAGGCGCAGGGGCTGGAGTGTGCGCTCCGGCTGGCCCAGCGAGATCGCGAGCTCGGCCGCCGTGGTGCAGGCGTCGAAGAACTCGTGGTCGAGCGCGACGAACGTCGACATGGCGGCAGCCCCGTGATTCCAACCCTCGGCCGTGGACCCGCGCCACAGCCCGAGGGCGTCGACGTAGCAGGCGAGCGCATCCGTCTGCCGTCGCTCGGCCACGGCGGCCTCGGCCGCCCTCACCCGGCGGCGGAACAGGACGAGATCGAGGGTCTCGGGCTCGGCCACGAACAGGTAGCTGTTCCCCCGGCGCTGCAGATAGGACCCGCTCTCCCGCGCTGGCAGCGACGGTTCGAGGAGCCGGCGGAGCGCACCCACGTATTTCTGGAGAATGTTGAGCGCGCTGGCCGGCACGTCGTCTTCCCAGATGAGGTCGATCAACTGCTTCGTGCTGACGGGCTGGCCGGCGTGGGCCAGCAGCAGCGCGAACAGGAAGGCCTGTTGCCGCGGGCCGGTATCCAGCTCGACGCCGCCCCGCCAGACCCGCAATGGACCGAGGACCTCGACCCGGAGCGCGCGCTCGTGAGCCACGGTCGGGATTGCCACGCCTTAACCACCCCGGAAGACGAGCCGTCGGACGGCGGCTACGCAGCACGATGCTGATCTTCAAGGCTAGCCACCCGCAGCAACCCCTACAAGGGCTCCGATGAGCCCGGCCAACAGTTCCACGCAGTCCCCTCGCCGATTCATCGCGCCGACCGGAAGACATCGTCCACCGCGTGAGGGGCGGCAACGGCTGGTAACGCGTTTTTGCCGGGGAGTGTCCGGATCTTTGTGTGTGAGGCGATGATCACTGTTTAGTTGATGGTGATCCGGTCGCCGTAGTAGAGGGTCAGCGCGTTGAGCGCGGCCTTCCAGTCGGAGGTTTTCCCGGTCACGTTAGACCGGTTCGGCCGCGGGTTGCGGATGACCAGGTAGAGGACTTTCAGAGCGGCCTGCTCAGTCGGGAAGTGCCCCCTGCGCCGGGTCGCCTGGCGGAAACGGGAATTCAGCGACTCGATCGCGTTGGTCGTGTAGATGACCTTGCGGATCTCTGGAGGGAAGGCCAGGAATGGAGTGAACTGCTCCCAGCAGGTGCGCCATAACCCGGTGGGGCGCTCCACCTTGACCTCCTGGCCCTGTCCCGCTTCCCCTTCGGGCGGGTCGACGGCGGACGGGATGATCAGCAGGCCGGAGCGTGCGCACCGCTCAGAAAGGACCATGTCATGGCCTGATTGTCGGCCATTAGCGTGCCGCTTACTCAGCACGCCTCGACCGTAGTTCAGAAGAGGACTACACGGGAATGTCGGTGCTAGAAAGTTCCCCGGGGTTACTTTGAGCATGCTTGCTCTTTCCAAACAAAGCAAACTCAATAGATTTAAGCAGCTCCACCACCTCATGTGCGCTCTTCTCGAAGGCCGTCTTGGCTGCCGGATCCTCGTCACACCACCGCTTGACCTCCTCTAGCAGGCTCTTCTTTGCCGCCGGCTTGTCGTTATGAGATTTGGCGAGCGCTTCATCGATCTTGGAAGCGAACCGTTCCGGATAATACCTCTCGAAATCTGCTTCACTAAAGGCGCGGAAGTGATCAGTGGGCCATGCGTTGCCGTATTTTTTCTGTAGTTTGGTAATTATTGATTTACCTGACTCATCCCCATCAACAACGACCCAGGCGCGGCCTCTATATTGTGTTTCGAGATGAGTGAACAGGAAAAGGCGTCGGAAATCCTCGAAGGTCGCCTCAACCTTACTCGTGCCGCCGGCAGCGATCGTTCGAATGCGTGAGAGCTTCGGGGTGAACCACGGAATGAGGAAGTCCTTGATGATGACTTCCGCTGATGATTCCTCCAGAATTAGCCAACCCTCCCAGAGGTCGAAATCGTAAAGCTCATATCCGAGTTGCCTTAGGATCGACATGCGGGCTTCCCGGGTAGCCTCGATTGGGCTGATGTTTGAGGTGGGCACCGCGTGAGGAATGTAAGTCGATTCCACAGAAAGTACTGTACTATCCTGGGCTGCCCCAAGATATTTAGTCACTATATTTGAATGAGTTGAGATAATGAACTGGTTCGTCTGGGACTTGTCGATGATCGCCTCAAGAATTGTCTTGAGTCCTTCTGGGTGAATATCATTTTCCAGTTCCTCAATGAGGAAGAGGTTATTCTCGGCAATGCAGAGGTCGGTAATCAGTCCAAGTAGGCTTGAGACTCCCTCACCCATTGATTCGATTGGGATGTAATCGAATCGGCCGACGGGTATGCCTGCCTGCATGCCTTCCGGCGATGCATGAGTGCTGACCCTAAATCCAAGAATCTTTTGGCAGAGTCGGTCATACTCTGCCGATCTCTCATGGGATGAGTTTGCCAGTCGTGCGACTTTTGAGACCAAGAAGCGCAAGTCCTTTTCGACTCCTAGAGTTCTCATCCTGTCGACAGCCTGGTCGAATGCCCGGACCTTCCGCTTGGAGAGATAGGTGTAGATAAAGTTGTCCGGCTCTTGTGCAGGAATGAATCCGGCATTGATTTCTCCGCCGCCGAAGGAGAGAGAGGGGCTTGTTGTGGATAGGGATCCATTCTGTACATTTCCGTACCTAATTGTTAGGGTCCCTTTTTCCAGCAAGTTGGGTGTGTCAAATTGAAAATGCCGAGAGTCGACGTCGGTCAACTGTAAGGTAACAACGCATTCTGTGTTTCCGAGGCGTATATCACTTACCGTCATCTCCGCATTGGTCTGCATCAGGTTTATGGCTCGAATGAATGCCGATTTACCTGCGTTGTTCTTGCCGACAAGTACATTTATCTGACGAAGTGGGATCCAGCCGCTTTTCTCGAAGCTCTTATAGTTCTGTATAGATGCGTTGTTGATCTTCATGTTCGCATCCTAGCGGTAAGCACGTCAGTCCTGAGGTGATTTATAGGAGGGGCATGATCGGAGGTGTCAGATGCGCTCTTGGTCCCGTCGCTGCGGCGCATGTGCCTGGGGTCGCGTCTGCGTTCGGTAACCCGGCACCACGCCCGACTGATTCCGCCTCAGCGATGACCGAGTATGTCAATTTTGTTTGGGCCGGAAGCCTAGCGCGGCTGTCGCTAATGAGAACTCCGCAGTTGTGGGCTGCACTGGATATGTGAGGGGGATCTTCCGTTTCTCGCCTAGCATCTCGGGACTCAGTTGCAGGTCAGTTGCTATAGGTCGGTGAGTTCCGCAGTGTTCTTGATAACCGCTAGGTCGCCAGCGGCGAGGACCTGGTGGTGCTCGTAAGATGCGCCCTGTGCAACGGCTTGCGCTCTTTGACCTGGACCACACCCTCGTGAATCTGGAGGAAGCCTTTCGGGTGTGGGCCGAGGAGTTCGTCGACGAGCATGGCCTGGACCGTGAGGCGGTTGACTGGTTGATCGCTCTGGATCGAGTTGGCTACCCGCATCGTGAGGTGTTCTTCGGCAAGATTCGTGCCTACTTTGCCCTGTCGGAACCGGTCGAGGAGTTGTGGAGTCGCTACCGCCGGCGCATGCCGTACCTCGTCTACTGCCGTTCCGAGGTGATGGAGGGGCTGTCGCAACTTCGCTCGTCCGGCTGGAAGGTTGCCATCGTCACTAACGGCACGGCAGACAACCAACTCGGAAAGCTCCAGCAGACAGGATTGGCTGAGGCTGTGGACGCCTGCGCACTCTCAGGCATTGAGGGCATTCGCAAGCCGGACCGAGGCCTATTCGAGATCGCCGCCAGTAGGTGCGGCATGAGTCTCGACGCTGGGGGATGGATGATCGGGGACAACCTCATTGCCGACATAGCCGGCGGACGCGCAGCCGGGCTCCGCACCGTCTGGATCGACCGGGGGACATGGCCGGACCATGAACTTAACGCGGACCACGTCGTTGAAGACGTGCTCGAGGCGATGCGGATTCTGCACGATGAGGCGTGATCGCGGAGGGGCCGCCGCAGTTAGCGGCAGTTGCTGTACAGCAGCGCGTACAGCAACAGCCCCTCACCTGATCGCACCCCAACAACCCGCATCTACCGCTTAAGCACGGTGGCAGGCCGTCTACGAGGGGCCTGCCCTTCCCTACGGATCAGAAGGTTGGGGTTTCGAGTACCTCCGGCCGCACCCAGTAAAGAAGGCCCCTGAACAGGCAATACGCCATCAGGGGCCTTTTTGATCTTCGGACTCACCCGGTCTCTTCCCCCTCTTTGAGTTTGGGAGCCACCCGCCTCCGTTTCCCCAGGAGAGCACTCGAAATGGCCTCAGTGGCCGCGCGCGGCGACGCCGGAGCGGGCGTGCGGCCTGGGGCCGGTCCCACCCTGGCGGGCCGAAGGCGGCCGCGCGAAAGCCATCGCCCACGCCCAGCTGCCCGGCTTACGGCCGCCACGGAGTACGCGCCGCCGCCGAGCTGGAGCACGCCAAAGGGATCAGGTTCGAACATGCCTCCGGCGGGGGTCTCCGACTCCGGGAAGACTCTCCCCCGCACCGTCGAGGCGGACGGGAAGCTCGGGGCTGAGGTGCACTAGCGCAAGTCACACCTCATCGCAGCGAACAGTTCGACCTTGCTCCGGGGCATACTGCCGCTCCCTCAGACAAGCCCCTCGCGAAGGAATCGCGCTCAGCGCCTCGTCTCGTACCTGGTCAAGACCACGCCGCCGGGGAACGTCCGCGTCTCCACCAGGTTCAGGTTCACCCAGCTTTCCAGCGCAGTGAAGAACGGTGTGCCGCCGCCCACGAGGACCGGATGGGTGACGATCTCGTACTCGTCGATCAGCCCGGCCCGCATGACCGCCCCGGCGAGCGTTGCGCCACCGACCCTCATCGGCCCGCCGTCCTCGGCCTTGAGCCGGGTGATCTCGGCGATCGCGTCGCCGGTGACCAGGCGAGTGTTCCAGTCGACCTTGTCGATCGTTGAGGAGAACACCACCTTCGGCGTGTCCCGCCAGTTCCGCGCGAACTCGATCTGCGCCGGGGTGGCGCCCGGCTGCTGGTCGCCGGTCGGCCAGTAGGCGCTCATGGTCTCCCACAGTTGGCGCCCATACAGAAACAGGCTGATCACCCGCTCCTGATCGAGCCACCACTGGAACAGCTCATCGCTCGGCCTACTCCAGCCGAGGTCGTCGCCGGGCGCGGAAATGTAGCCGTCTAGGCTCAGGTTCATGCCGTAGATCAGTTTCCGCATAGCGCCATGCCTTCCGTCAGTCGGTCTCGGAAGACTAGGCCAGTCGAGCGGAGGAAACTGATCGATGCGCAATCTGTTCATACGGACCGGCTCCTGACCCTCGCTCACCACTTCCAAGCCGCTCGTCCCGTACACCTTGGTTCGTGATGGCACGGCCCTCGTGACGGCACACGGGATATACGCGGTCCCGACCCACAGCCTGGTTCGCGTCCGGTCGCGTGGTGAGAGCTGGTCATCCACCGCCGGCGCCTCATACTCCGCTGGTTGGTCAATCACACGGCTCTTCGCCGGCGCGGGTCAGTCGTGCTGCCAGCGCTCGAACATGGGCTCGGAGTTCGGGCGGGTCCACGACCTGGAAGTCGATGCCTTTGAGCGCGATATACACGGCGATCTGATCCAGTGAGCCGGCGCCGGCATAGAACAGGCATGACTGTTCGTCGAGCTTCTCCAGCCTTCCGGCAGTGGGTGAGGTCTGTTCGGCGACCACTTCGATCGGAGCGCGGAACAGGATCTTCGCCTGGAATCGGTACGGCGCCGAGGACAACGCGTCAGACATGAAGGCACGGAGGTCTTCCGCCGGCGCCGGCCGTGGAGTGAAACGCGGGCCGGGCTGTGGTGGGGCGTCGATACGGTCGACGCGGAAGGTGCGCCAATCGTCGCGGTCCAGGTCGAAGGCCAGCAGGTACCAGCGGCGGCCGGTGTGGACCAGGCTGTACGGCTCGGCGCGGCGGGTGCGTTTCTGATAGCCGAAGCGGATTCCCTCGTGGGCACGGCAGGCCGCGGCCAGGGCCGCTAGCAGGTTCGCGTCCACTGCTGGTCCGGAGCCGGTCAGCGGCACGATCGCGGACTGCGTCGCCGCCACCCTGTGGCGCAGCCGTGAGGGCAGGACCTGTTCGAGTTTGGCCAGCGCGCGCAACGACGTCTCCTCCATTCCCGAGACCGATCCCACGGCGGCCACGCGCAGCCCCACGGCTACGGCGACGGCCTCCTCGTCGTCCAGCAGCAGCGGCGGCAGGGCGGCGCCGACGCCCAGACGGTAACCACCGGCCGTGCCGGTCACGGACTCCACCGGGTAGCCCAGGTCGCGGAGCCGATCGATGTCACGCCGGACCGTGCGTGTGGTCACGCCCAGCCGGTCGGCCAGTTCCGGCCCCGGCCAGTCGGGCCGCGACTGCATCAGGGACAACAGCCGCAGCAACCGTGCCGACGTCTCCAGCATGCGCGAAAACTCCTCCAGAGGCGATGTTCCTTGAGGACCGTACCTGTCCTCAACGGTCCCTAGTGTCTGCCTTGCCAGCCCGAACGGGGCACGGTCGAACCACGCAATCCACGGGAGAACGTCATGATCCTCATCACCGGTGCCACCGGGAACGTCGGCCGCCACGTGCTGGACCTGCTGGTCGAGACCGGCTGCGCCGTCCGAGCCCTCACCCGGGACCCGCAGCGCGTGATGTGGCCGGCAGAAGTCGACATCGTGGCCGGCGACCTGGCCGACGCCGCGTCGCTGGGCCCGGCCCTGGACGGCGTCGATGCGGTGTTCCTGTTCGCCGTCCCTGGCAGCGGACCGGGTTTCGTCACCGCGGCACGGCAGGCCGGAGTACGCAAGGTGGTGCTGCTGTCCTCCGGAGCGGTCGATGACGACGCGGAGGTCCAGGACGGACCGATCGCTTCGTACCACGCCGAGATCGAGCAGGCCCTGCGCGCCTCCGAACTGGAGTGGACCTTCCTGCGCCCGGACGTCTTCGCCGCCAACACCCTGATGTGGACGGGGCAGACCAAATCCGGCGACGTGGTGCGCGGTGCCTACGCCGAGGCGGCGGCCGCGCCGGTGCACGAGATCGACATCGCCGCCGTCGCAGTCGCGGCGCTGACCCAGGACGGGCACGCCGGCCGCGTCTACGAGCTGACCGGCCCCGAGTCACTGACCCATGCGGAGCAGGCCCAGATCATCGGCGAGGTGCTCGGCCGGCCGATCCGCTTCGCCGATCTTCCCCCCGAGTCGGTGCGGCAGGCCATGAGCGCACATGTCCCGGCTCCCGTCCTCGACGGCATCTTCAGAGTCTGGTCCGCGTCCGTCGGCCGTACCGCACCGACCACCACCGGCGTCGAGGACGTCACCGGCCGCCCCGCGCGGAGCTACCGCCAATGGGTGGTCGACCACGCCGCCGCATTCTGACCGCCCCTTCACCCGTACCGACCGACCTGGAACCAAGGAGACAGCCCCATGACTCGCATCTACGTGGAGAGGGGCGCCAAGAAGATCGTCGCCTGTTCGCTGGACTGGCCCGGCTGGGCGCGGATCGGCACCACCGAGGACAACGCGGTGGGGACGCTGACCGCCTACGCCCACCGCTACAGGCTCATCGCCGAACAGGCGGGGTTGTCCTTCGCCCCCGGCGCCCCGGAAGTCGTCGACCGGGTCGCAGGCATCAACACCACCGACTGGGGCGCCCCCGCCGTCGCCGTCGCCGATGACGCGCAGCCCTACACCGCCCAGGCCGCCGCCCGGACGGCCGCGATCCTGCGCGCCGCGTGGATCGTTCTTGACGACCTGGCCCGATCCGCCCCACCGGTCCTCCTCAAAGGGCCCCGCGGCGGAGGACGTGACCGCGACGAGATCGTCTCCCACGTCATCGACACCGAGCGCGCGTACGCCCGCAAGATCGGCATCCGCCACAAGCCGTTCACCCGCCGCGACCACGACGCCGTGGCTGCCCACCGCGAGGCGGTGATCGGCATCCTCGGTTCCCACGCCGACGGCGCCCCACTCACCGCAGGTGGATGGCCGCCGGCCTACGCCGGCCGCCGGTTCGCCTGGCATGTCCTAGATCACGTTTGGGAGATCCAGGACAAGTCTCGATAAGTCGGAAAACGATCAATACGGCTTACGTCGCCCACCAGGCGCCCCGGGCACGGCGCTCACTTCGAGGACCGGACCTGGGGCGTCTGGCGGGCACATTGTCGCCTTCACCACCGAAGCACCAGCAAGAAAAGGACTGAGAGCCATGTCCAACATCCGTCCGTTCAAGATCGACGTTCCGCAGGAGAAGCTGGACGACCTTCGGCGGCGGCTTGCGCAGACGCGCTGGCCGGACACCTCGCCCGCCGAGGACTGGAGCCGTGGCGTGCCCGCGGCCTACCTGAAGGACCTCGTGGGCTACTGGGCCGACGGTTACGACTGGCGCGCGAACGAGGCCGCGCTGAACGAGCACCCGCAGTACACCACGGTGATCGACGGCGCCGTGATCCACTTCCTGCACGTCCGCTCCGCGGCCCCGGACGCCACGCCGCTTCTGCTGCTGCACGGCTGGCCGGGGTCGGTGGTGGAGTTCGCCGATGTCATCGAGCTGCTCGCCGACCGGTTCCACCTGGTCGTCCCCTCGCTGCCCGGGTTCGCGTTCTCCAGCCCGCTCACCGAGGCCGGCTGGACCGACGGGCGCGCGGCCGCGTTCGCGCAACTCATGGACCGGCTGGGGTACGAGCGCTACGGCGTGCAGGGCGGCGACGTCGGCGCCCTGATCGCGCCGCTGGTGGGGCTGGCCGAGCCCGAGAGGGTGATCGGGGTGCACCTCAACGCGATGTTCGCCTTCCCCACGGGCGACCCGGACGACATGGCGGGCCTCACTGAGGCCGAGCAGGCACGTCTGGCGGCGATGAAGCGGTTCCAAGACGAGGGGGCCGCGTACATGCAGGTGCAGGGCAGCCGTCCGGACACGCTCGCCTACGCGCTGACCGACTCCCCCGTCGGGCAACTGGCGTGGATCGTGGAGAAGTTCCAGGAGTGGAGCGATCCGGTGGCCAAGCTCCCCGAGGACGCCGTCGGCCGGGACCGACTGCTGACCAACGTGATGCTGTACTGGCTGACGGGGACGGCGCGCTCGACGGCCAACTCGTACTACGAGCGCTTCCACGACCACACCATGTGGGCGCCCAAGCCGCGCGGCACCGTCCCCACCGGGGTCGCCGTCTTCGTCACCGACTACGCCATCCGGGTGTTCGCCGACAAGGCCCACAACATTGTGCACTGGTCGGAGTTCGAGCGCGGTGGCCACTTCGCAGCCATGGAGGCGCCCGACCTGCTCGCCGGAGACATCCGGGCGTTCTTCGCCGGCCTCTCCTGACAGGCCACCCGTGAGAGGGCCGCCACTCGCGGCACCTCCACGGGGGCCATGCTGTCCGGTTCACATCGGCGCACGGGTGCCTGTCCGGCACCCCATGGGCGACCATGCTGGCTGATATGGGCGGCAGATCTTGCTAACGCCGTTGCCGACTACAGCCCAGGACGACCGTGGACGTCTGTGGAATGCGGGAAACCGGACAGCCTCTCTGAGTAGGCGTTCGTGACAGCGGTAGACGTCTGTGGACAGGTCTGACCTCGCTACGGATCAGAAGGTTGGGGTTTCGAGTACCTCCGGCCGCACCCAGCAGAGAAGGCCCCTGAACAGGCAATACGCCATCAGGGGTCTTTTTGGTCTCGGAGGTCACCCGGTCTCTTCTCCCCTCGGAGCCACCTTGGGGAGCCCCCCCTCTGTTTCCCCAGGAGAGCATTCGACATGGCCTCAGTCGCCGCGCGTTCGTCGCCCTCCATGAGGTGCCCACAGACGTCCTTGGTGATCACGATGCTCGCGTGCCCGAGGACATCGAAGACCACGTGCCGAGGCGTTTCCTGGGTGAGCATCAGCGAGGCCCCGGAGTGCCGCAGCTCAAAAGATAAGACCGTGTTCGGCCCACTCAGCGCGCCGCTGAGTGCTTGCTCGGTCGGCGGAGGGAGGCGTCGGCGCGGAACGTGTGCCGATAGGCCGTGGGGGACACGCCGATGATGGTGGTCAGGTGCTTGCGCATGGATGCGCCGGTCCCGAAGCCGGCCTCCTCGGCGACGCGGTCCACGGGGAGGTCGGTGGTTTCGAGCAGGTGACGTGCGCGCTCGACGCGCTGCTGGATCAGCCATTTGCCGGGAGTCATCCCGACCTCGTCGCGGAAGCGCCGGGTGAAGGTGCGGATACTCATCCTTGCGCGCCCAGCCATCTCGGTCAGCGGGATGGGTCGATGGAGTCGCTCCAGCGCCCAGGCGCGGGTCTCAGAGGTGGTGGCCGCTGACGGCTCGGGCACTGGACGCTCGATGAACTGCGCTTGGCCGCCGTCCCGCCAGGGCGGGACGACGCAGAGCCGGGCGACACGGTTGGCCACCTCGCTGCCGTGGTCGCGACGCACCAGATACAGGCACAGGTCGACGCCGGATGCGACGCCGGCCGCGGTGAGCACCTCACCGTCATCCACGAACAGCACGTCAGGGTTGACCTTGACGTTGGGGAACATCCGCTGGAAATGCTCCGCTTCGTTCCAGTGCGTCGTCGCTGGCCGCCCGTCGAGCAGGCCGGCGGCTGCCAGAACGTAGGAGGCGGTGCAGATCGACACGATGCGAGCGCCGGGCCGGAGACGGTCGAATATCCCGGCGACCTCATCGGGGAGCCGGACTCTCTCGTCCTGCGGGCCGCAGGAGAACGGCGGGATCACCAGCGTGTCCGCCGTCGCGAGGATCTCGCTGCCGTTCTCCACCGTGACGCTGAAGTCGGCAGCGGTCCTGACCGGCCCGCCGTCGACGCTGCAGGTGAGCACTTCGTACAGCGGCGCCTCATCGGGGCCGGCAGCGGTGCCGAAGATCCTCACCGGAATGCTCAGCTCGAACGGGTAGACCCCGTCGAGCGCCAGGACGACGACGCGATGCATGGCCAGATTCTTGCAACTATTGGCAGTCTGGCCAATCGTCGGGGATGCCTCGGCGTTGGCAGCCTTGCCATACGCGGGCAGCCCACGAGGGGGAGGCCCTCGAGAGCAGAGGAAGATGAGCATGCGCGCGATCGGTCAGGACTCCCTCGGCGGTCCGGAAGTGTTGAAGATCGTCGAGGTGGAACGTCCGGAGCCGGGCCCCGGCGAGGTGCTCGTCCGGGTTCATGCGACCTCGGTCAACCCGACCGATTTCTGGCACAGGGCCACCGGCGGGCTGGCGGAGGGTGCAGGGCCGATTCGGCTGGGGTGGGATGTCTCCGGCGTGGTCGAGCAGGTCGGACTGGGCGTGACCCTGTTCGAGCCCGGCGAGGAGGTGTTCGGCATGCCATTGCAGCCACGACCCGCCGGCACCTATGCCGAATACGTGGTCTCCCCGTCGCGGCATCTGGTTCGCAAGCCGGCCTCGCTGTCCCACGTTCAGGCCGCCGCGCTGCCGTTGGTCGCGCTGACCGGATGGCAGGCGCTGGTCGACACCGCCCATGTGCGCCCCGGCCACCGCGTGCTGGTCCATGCCGCGGCGGGAGGAGTCGGCCATGTCACGGTACAGATCGCCAAGGCGTTCGGCGCTCATGTCATCGGCACCGCCAGTAGCACCAAGCACGACTTCGTGCGGCGCCTCGGCGCGGACGAGGTCATCGATTACACCGGCACCGACTTCGCCTCGGCGGTCAGTGACATCGACATCGTGGTCGACACCATCGGCGGCGAGTACGGCCCGCGCTCGCTGCGCACCCTGCGCGAGGGGGGCATCGTCGTCTCGCTCGCGTCTCCGGCCGAGGCACAGCTGTCGGTTCAGGCACGCGCCCTCGGATTCCGCTCGACCTTCATGATCGTCGAGGCTGACCAGGCAGGGATGCGGGAGATCGCCGCGCTCGTGGACTCCGGTCGGCTGACGCCCGAGATTCACACGGTCCTCCCGCTGGATCAGGCCGCCAAGGCCCACGAGATCGGTGAGGCCGGCCGTACGAACGGGAAGATCGTCCTCACGGTCGTCGACTGACACGTCCGGCGTGGAGCACGTCTGGAGCGCCAGCCCGCAGCTCCGGTGACGACCGGCGCCCGGCGGTTCGATCGATCAGGCGACAGGGGTTCCACGTGCGCGGCCCTTGATCGAGGGGTATTCCGACGGATGAGGGCCGCAACCACAGATCACACAGGCAAACGGCTTCGTTGAACTCAGGTAAACGATCGTCGCGTGATCGGACGTTGATGCGCGCCGCGCCCGAACGGCATCGTGGGTCACACCTCGCCCGGTGACCAGCAAGGACACCGCGTCGAGTCGTGGCGACCCCCTGATCGTGAGGAGAATCCGATGACCGCTGCACGCAAGATCATGGCTGGGCGGTTCATGTCGCTGGCTCCGGAGACCTGGAGCGCACCCGATCGTGCCGGGCATCGGTCAGCGGCTGTTCCGTCCCCGAGGGCACCAGCCGGACGCCGCCGACCATGGCCCGCTCGGCCACCTCCACCTCAGCTGTGCTGGATCTGACTTATCAGTCCACCTGACGCACGACGTGACGCCGCACAGTGTCCGATCAGCTGGCCGCACCGCGGACACCAGACAGTTAAGAGGAAAGAGAGAACGCACATGTCCTTCCAGGCTTACCTCGACAGCATCGAAGACAAGACCGGGCTGACACCGCGCGAGTTCATCACGCTCGCCCACGAACGCGGCTTCGACGATCCCTCGGTTAAGGCCACCCCCATCATCGAGTGGCTCAAGCAGGACTATGGCCTGGGCCGCGGGCACGCGATGGCTCTGGTGCACGTCATCAAGAAGGGGGCCAAGATCGACTCCAAACATGTCGGAACCTCGGGCTCGCACCGCGACGAGTCCGACACGCTTTGGCTCGACGGAAAGCACAACCGGCCGACCGCATAGGGCCGACGTTCGCGCTCGGTTCTGCGGTCTTTGAACGCCCGTTTCGGCCTCCGGTCTGCGGGGTTCGATCATGCGGTGGTCTGGCGGACGGCGTAGAGGCCGGTTCCGGCGGCGCGCAGGACTCGGGGCCGTCGCCGCACGCCCGCCGCGCCCTGCCCGCGCCCATCCGCCGGCCACTGGTCGCGCCACCGCCCCAATGCAGGTCGTTCCTTAGGAACGGGATCGTCTCTCGAAGATCCACGCGCCAGCGAAGATCACCGCTGCACACCCGAGTACAGGTGCCCCCTGGAACCTGCTCACGAGAATGGAGGTGACAGTCCCGGCGACGAGGGCCAGGCAGCCGAGTACGAAGAAGACGAGCGACTGCTTCTTGTTGTCGTTCAAGGCGATGCCCCGCTGACGCGTACACCTGCCTGTGGGATGCGCACGAACCTCACCTTGGTGTGGCCGATCGGCCGATGCGCAGCACGACGCGTCCGCGGTGTCGGCGGGCCTCACCCCGGGCGGCGGCCTCGATGTCCTCGTGCGCCTCGCGGGCCTGTGCCAGCGGGAGGACCGTGGTGTCCAGGCGGAGGCCGTCGCGGGGCAGTCGCCGGTTGATCCAGGCGGCGGCCTCGGCCAGTTCAGTGGTCGTGGCCAGGCTGATCACGAAGCCGGCCACGGACCTGTCGTGGACATAAAGCCGGCCGACGTCGAGGGAGTCCCCGCCCACTGCGCTCGCCAGCCCGGCCATCACCAGGACGCGCCCCCGGTCGGCGAGGGCGTCGACCGCGGAGCCGAGGGAGCCGCGCCCGCTTGTGTCGCAGTAGACGTCCACGCCCCGCGGGGCCGGTCCGCGCAGGACGGCGACCGGGTCGGCCGCGGTGGAGTCGATCACCTCGTCGGCGCCCAGCTCGGCGCAGTACTCCGTGTTGCGGGGGCCGCGGGCGGCGGCGATCACGCGGACGCCGAGGTCCTTGGCCATCCGGATGAGGCAGGTGCCGACGGCCCCGTTGCCGCCGGCCACGAACAGGGTCTCCCCGGAGCGCATCCGGGCGTGGTGGACCAGGCCCGTGTAGGCGGTGGCGGCCGGATGCAGCACGGCGACGGCGTCGAGCGGATCCACCCCGTCGGGCAGCCAGTAGAGCCGGTCGGCGGGCACGCACGCGAGTTCCGCCGAGGCGCCCTGGCGTCCGCCGTACCCGAGGCTGTTGGACCATACGCGGGTGCCGGGTGCGAGCCCGGAGGCGCCGGGGTCGGCCACCTCGCCGACGAGGTCACGGCCGAGCACCAGCGGCAGAGGGATCGGCGTGCGGTAGGCGCCGGAGCGCACGAACGTGTCCACCCGGTTGACGGCCGTCGCGGTCACCCGTACCAGGACCTCGTCGGGGGCCGGCACCGGGTCGGGGAGCTCGCCGTACCTGATCGAGGACGCGGGGCCGCACTGTTCGACGTAAGCGGCACGGATGGTCATCACCTCCTTCGTTGATCTTCCCATCGTCCCAGATGTCGGGTTTCGGGTACTTCTGTAGCCCGCGTGGGGTCGTATCGAGTACCGCACGCCGGCTCAAAGATCACCGGAAGTCAGGCGGATGCCAGAACACGATCAAGGGCGTTCCGGCCCGCGCGACGCGAACACGGCTCAGCATCCGGGCGAGTGTCGTCTCGTCGGCGTCGGCCACGGTGGCAGCGCGGCCCTGCCCCCGAGCAGGGCATTCGCGTGTCTGGAACTAGTAAGAGGGGCAGAGGTACTTCCGCACCGCGGCGAGGATCTGCTTGTTCTTCGTGTTGCCGAACCCGTCAGGGTGTCCGGGCGCCTTGAACCGCTTGGCGGTCAACCCGATGAGCTTCGCCTGCTCCTTCGGCCAGTCCCTGACCGAGACGCACTGGTCGCGGCCGTGATTCACGATCGCGGTCTCGTCCTGGTCGCCGACGATCTCGGGGTCGATCGCCTTGAGTGCCTCTATGTACTTCGTCTGGGTGGACTCGTCCGGCATCGGCGGCAGTCCGGTGACCGATGCGATGCTCGCCACCACGACGGACGGCGCGCCGGAGGGGGCGTCCTCGGCGGTCGTATCGGAACCGCAGCCGGACAGTGCGGTGAGCGCCACGAGGGCCATGAGCGCAATGGGGGGTCTCATGGATCGCGACAGTACGCATTGCCTTACTTCAGGGCGAGATGTTGTTACCAGTCCGATACGGCCTGACGCCGGGTCCGGACGGCACGTCATGCCGCATCGCCGACCACTCCGTCTGTCGCGACCCCAAACTTGGATTATTCGTTCTCTTGGATAGTTCGTGTTTATGGCTGTAAGGTTTGGCGTCATGACCGCACCCAAGACTCCGACCAGCGCCGAGGAGTTACGCGGGGCAGGCCTGCGGGTGACGGCCGCCCGTGTCGCTCTGCTCGAGACCGTCCGGGACGGTGACCACCTCGGGGTCGAGGCGATCGCCTCCGGGGTGCGTGATCGCGTAGGCCACGTTTCCCTGCAAGCCGTGTACGAGGCCCTGCACGCGCTCACCGCGGCGGGACTCGTCCGCCGCATCGAACCCGCCGGCAGTCCGGCCCGGTTCGAGGGGCGTGTCGGGGACAACCACCACCACGTCGTGTGCCGGTCGTGTGGCGCCGTCGCCGACGTGGACTGCGCGGTCGGCCATGCGCCGTGCCTCACCGCGTCCGACGACCACGGCTTCTCGATCGACGAGGCCGATGTCATCTACTGGGGCCTGTGCCCCGCCTGTTCCCCTGCCCGCAGTTCCTGATCACGTGATCCGCTAGTTCAGAAGGATTTCCATGTCTGAGAACAATGATGCAATCGCCGCAGACGAGAAGACGGAGGGCGGCGGCTGCCCGGTCGCGCACGGGCGCGCCGCGCACCCGACCCAGGGCGGCGGCAACCGCCAGTGGTGGCCGGAGCGGCTGAACCTGAAGATCCTCGCCAAGAACCCCGCCGTGGCCAACCCGCTCGGCGAGGAGTTCGACTACGCCGAGGCGTTCAAGGGCCTCGACCTTGCGGCCGTGAAGCAGGACATCCTGGAGGTGCTGACCACCTCGCAGGACTGGTGGCCGGCCGACTTCGGCCACTACGGCCCGTTCATGATCCGCATGGCGTGGCACAGCGCGGGCACCTACCGGATCAGCGACGGCCGCGGCGGCGCCGGCGCCGGACAGCAGCGGTTCGCCCCCCTCAACAGCTGGCCGGACAACGGCAACCTCGACAAGGCCCGCCGTCTGCTGTGGCCGGTCAAGAAGAAGTACGGCCAGAAGATCTCGTGGGCCGACCTCATGATCCTCACCGGCAACGTCGCCCTGGAGTCGATGGGCTTCAAGACCTTCGGCTTCGCCGGCGGCCGTGCGGACGTCTGGGAGCCCGACGAGGACGTCTACTGGGGCCCCGAGACCACCTGGCTGGGCGACGAGCGCTACACCGGCGACCGTGAGCTCGAGACCCCTCTCGCCGCGGTCCAGATGGGCCTCATCTACGTCAACCCCGAGGGCCCGAACGGCACCCCGGACCCGCTCGCGGCGGCCCGCGACATCCGTGAGACGTTCCGCCGGATGGCGATGAACGACGAGGAGACGGTCGCCCTGATCGCGGGTGGCCACACCTTCGGCAAGACCCACGGTGCGGGCCCGGCGGACCACGTCGGCGTCGCTCCCGAGGGCTCCTCGATCGAGGACCAGGGCCTCGGCTGGAAGAGCAGCTACGGCACCGGCAAGGGCGCCGACGCGATCACCAGTGGCCTCGAGGTCACGTGGACCAGCACGCCGACCCAGTGGGGCAACGGCTTCTTCGAGAACCTGTTCCGCTACGAGTGGGAGCTGACCAAGAGCCCCGCCGGCGCGCACCAGTGGGTGGCGAAGGACGGCGCCGGCGCGGGCACCATCCCCGACGCCTACGACGCGTCGAAGAGCCACGCCCCGACGATGCTGACGACCGACCTCGCGCTCCGCGTCGACCCGGTCTACGAGCAGATCTCGCGTCGCTTCTACGAGAACCCCGACGAGTTCGCGGACGTCTTCGCCCGTGCGTGGTTCAAGCTGACCCACCGTGACATGGGCCCGGTCGTGCGCTACCTCGGCTCGGAGGTCCCGTCCGAGACGCTGCTCTGGCAGGACCCCCTGCCCGCGCTGACGCACGAGCTCGTCGACGCCGAGGACGTCGCCTCCCTCAAGGGCCAGGTCCTCGCCTCGGGTCTGTCGGTGTCCCAGCTCGTGTCCACCGCATGGGCGTCGGCCTCGTCCTTCCGCGGCAGCGACAAGCGCGGCGGCGCCAACGGCGCGCGCATCCGCCTCGAGCCGCAGAGCGGCTGGGAGGTCAACGACCCCGACCAGCTGGCGACGGTGCTGCGCACCCTGGAGGGCGTCCAGGAGTCCTTCAACGCCGCGCAGACCGGTGGCAAGCGGATCTCGCTCGCCGACCTGATCGTGCTCGCCGGCGGTGCGGGCGTCGAGCAGGCCGCCAAGGCCGCCGGCTTCGACGTGGAGGTCCCCTTCACGCCGGGCCGCGTGGACGCGTCGCTGGACCAGACCGACGTGGAGTCGTTCGCCGCCCTCGAGCCGGTGGCCGACGGGTTCCGCAACTACGTCGGGAAGGGCAACCGGCTGCCCGCCGAGTACCTGCTGATCGACCGGGCGAACCTGCTCACCCTGAGCGCCCCCGAGTTGACGGTGCTCGTCGGCGGTCTCCGCGTCCTGGGTGCGAACTCCCAGCAGTCGCAGGTCGGCGTCTTCACCGCGACCCCCGGGTCCCTGACCAACGACTTCTTCGTCAACCTGCTCGACCTGGGCACGACGTGGAAGGCGACGCCCGAGGACGCGAACACCTTCGAGGGTCGCGACGCCGCCACGGGCGAGGTCAAGTGGACCGGCAGCCGGGCCGACCTCGTCTTCGGGTCGAACTCCGAGCTGCGCGCGCTCGCGGAGGTCTACGCGAGCGACGACGCGAAGGAGAAGTTCGTGAAGGACTTCGTCGCGGCGTGGGACAAGGTGATGACCCTCGACCGCTTCGACCTCGTCTGATCACTGACTCTGATCATCGAGTCTGATCACCGAGTCTGATCACTGACGTCCAGGTCGGCCCGCGGCGGCCGGCCTGGACGTTCCGGTCCGCAGAGCCGGAGCCGGTCCCGGGGCGGCGTGGAAGACGCCGCCTCACTTCCATCGCCGCCGAAACGACCAGCGCCTAACGTGGCCGGATGCCGACGACTTTCCGCGACCTCCACCACGGCGACAGGCCTCTGGTCCTTCCCAACGCCTGGGACGTGCCGTCCGCGCTGGCGTTCCTCGACGCCGGTTTCGCGGCGATCGGCACCACCAGCTTCGGTGTCGCCTCCAGCCTCGGCCGCCCGGACGGCGGCCGCTCGACGCGGGAGGCGAACCTCACCCTCGCCCGCGCACTGTCGCGGCTTCCGTGTCACATCAGCGTGGACGTCGAGGACGGCTACGCCGACGAACCCGACGAGGTCGCCGAGTATGTCGCGGCGCTCGGCGTGGCCGGGGTCAACATCGAGGACAGCTCCGCGGGCAGGCTGATCTCGCCGGACGCGCACGCCGCGAAGGTGACGGCGATCAAACGCCGCTGTCCCGGCCTGTTCGTCAACGCCCGCGTCGACACGTACTGGCTCGGAGAGGACGCGGAGGTGGACGCGACGCTCGATCGCGCGGCCCGTTACGTCGAGGCGGGTGCGGACGGAGTCTTCGTCCCCGGCGCGACCGAGCCCTCCGTGCTTCGTGAGCTGGCGGCCGGCATCAGGGTTCCGTTGAACGTGCTCGTGGTCCCGGCGCTCTCGGTCGACGAACTCGCCGAACTCGGTGTTCGCCGCGTGAGCACGGGCTCCCTGCCCTACCGCGCGGCGATCGACGCCGCCGCCGAGGTCGCGGTCGCCGTCCGTGACGGCCGGGCCGTCCCCGCTGCGTCGCCGTATCCCGACATGCAGGCCCGGCTCGTCCGTTACGAGCAGGCCTCGGGCTGATCCTGGCACCGCCTCCGCCCCGCGACGCGCCGGGCGGAGGGCCGCTCCCGATCATCGGAAGCGGCCCCCCGTTCTCCGAACGGCGTCCGCGCCGGTTACGGCGTGTGATAGGCCGTCGTGCCGACGATCACCGGACTGGTCGTCTGCGTCGTCTGGCCGGTCGTCTGTGTCGTCTGTGTCACCACCGTCGTCTGACCGGTCGTCTGGTTCGTCGTCCGGGTCGTGCGGACGATCACCGGGCCGGTGGTCTGGCTCGTGGTCCGCGTCGTGCGGACGATCACAGGTGTGGACGTCCGGGTCGTCCGGACGAACACGGGAGCGGGCGTCGTGCGGACGAACACCGTGCGCGGGCTGCCGATCTGGGCGAAGGCGCTGAGAACCAGCGAGGCCCGGATCTGCGGTGTGGGCGCGGTGGCCACGGGGACGCAGTCGACCTGCGGGCACGGCGTGGTGAAGCACTGCTTGGGCGACGGCACGCAGGCGTAACCCGCCGGGCACAGCACCGCCGCGCACGACGGCGGGCTGTCCGGCGCGCACATCGCGTGCGCCCGCGAGGCGGAGCCGGAAGAGGCCGCCCAGGACGAGGACGCGGACAGTCCGACCGCGAGGGCGGCGACCGCCGTGGCCGTGACGAGCTTGCTGATCATCTTTCCCCCGAGACTGAGTGAAGCCGACGAGTCATGATCGCTCGGGAAGTCTCCGCAGGCCAGGAAGCCCGATCAAGGCGTGGCGTACGGGGTCTCGGCCGCCGGGAGGCCGGGGACGAGGCGGGAAGGCCGACGGGACCGGGCTTCGCGCGCTCCCGCCCGGGCACGTCGCGAACGCACGGGAGACGGATCTTTGACGATCTCGGAGGGACGCCATGGTGACGTCCCCCCTCCCGGGCCCGGTCGTCCCCCCTCAGATCGACGGCCGGGCGCCACGGGCGATCGTCAGGCGCGAGCGAACTCGGCGACCGCGCGGGTGAACAGCTCAGGCTGCTCGAGGTGGCCCATGTGGCCGCTCTCCGAAAGCACGGTCAGCCGCGAACCGGGGATTCCCTCGTGCAACATCGACGCCCAGCGCGTCCCGCAGATGAAGTCGTGCGCGCCGGTGAGGACCAGCGTCGGGAGCGCGATCGAGCCGAGCCTGTCCCGCACGTCGAAGGGCGCCGGTTCCTCCCCGCGCTGCGGGTCGATCCATGCCCGCAGCGCGGCGCGCATCGGCTCGAGCATCTGCTCGTGCGCCCAGTAGTCGTTGAAGTAGGCGGGCAGGACCCGGCGGAGACCGTCGGTGAACGACTTGTCGTCGGTCGCCGCGACGGCGTCCTGGAACGCCTGGGGGATCTCGGCCGCCTCCCGCCGGCCCGGGTGCCGCTCCGGAAAGCGGTTGACGTTGGCCACCGCGTCGGCCCAGAACTCCGGACCCGTGACCGGCGACGTCGCGAACAGGATCAGCCCGGCGAGCCGGTCCGCGTGGTCCAGCGCGTACCGCTGCGCGACGAATCCGCCGTGCGAATGTCCGAGCAGGAACACCTTCGGCAGGCCGAGGTGCTCGACGACACCATGGACGAACCGGGCGTAGGCGTCCAGCCGGTACTCGCGCGGGTCATCGAGGCGGCCGGAGGCCCCGGTGCCGACCGGCTCCAGGTAAACCATGGTGAGGTGCTCTTCCAGGCCCGGCATCCGCAGGTACTCCCACGCGATGCCCGGTCCCCCGGGGTGCACCACGCACACGGGTCCGGTGCCGGCGACGTGGAAGACCTGCCTGACGCCGTCGATGTTGATCTCCCGCGTTCCCGGTGAAAGCGCGGCGGTGGAACTCATGTCGAATCTCCTGACGTTGTGGCCCGCCGGCAGGCGGACCTGTGCTCACGTCATCCGGATGCCGCACCCCGGCGGGAAGTTCGGCCGGGTCGGCGTCGACTTTCGGCGAGATTCAGTGCGCGGGCTCCATCGCCGGTCGCGGGTGGAACAGCCGGAGTCGCCTGACCCGGCCCCCACGAAGGACCTGCAGCCAGATCACGCCGGGCGGGCAGTGTGCCGGGTCGTCGGGCGGGCTGATCAGGTCCGCCTCCCAGATGGTCAGGTCCCGGCTGGCCACCACGTCGGCGATGCGCTGCCGTACGCCGTGGGAGAGGTCGTGCTCCATCGCCCTGACGGCGACGTAACGGTCGCGGCCCAGCAGGTGGCCGCCGGGCGCGATGAACTCGGCGTCGGGCCACCAGTGCTCCTCGACGACGCCGGCGAACTCGCCCTTCTGCGCCTGCGCCATCATCTCCTCGGCCTCCTGACGGCGAGCCGCGGTGAACGACGCCGCGTCGTCGTGTGACCGGTCGGCCGTGTCGCGCAACGCCTCGGCGAGCTTGGTCCTGGCCTGGCTCAGCCGGCTGCGCACGGTGCCGATCGGCACCCCGCACAGTGCGGCGATCTGCTCGTAGGACGACACTTCGCTGAAGTAACGCAGCAGGGCCACCACGCGCACCGGTTCGGACAACTCGCCCACCGCGTGCCAGACCCAGTCCCGCATCGACCGATGCTCGAGCAGTTCCTCGGGCGTCGGTTCGCTGGACGGCGGAGCCAGGGCCTCCACATCGTCGAACGGCACGGCGCCCGTTCTCCTGAGGCGCATCCGGCACTCGTTCCGTACGATCGCCCGCAACCATGGGCCGGCGGCCGCGGGATCCCGCAGGTCGCCGATCCGCCGCACCGCGGTCAGCATGGCGTCCTGGACGGCGTCCTCGGCGTCGGGCCCGTATCCGAGCAGGCTCAACGCGACCGCCCGCATGCCGGCCTGGTGCCGCGACACCAGCAGTCCGAGGCAGGTCGCGTCTCCGCCCTGGGCGGCACGCACCAGGTCCACATCCGATTCCGCGCTCGACAGCACGCTGCTCTCCTCCCTCAGGACTCGGCGCCCCCCGGACCAGATGCGGGCGGGAATCGAAAAGTTCGCTTCCTCTTGCACACGGCCGACGCCGTCGGCGCCGAACCGTAGGGCAATTATGGGCTATATATCCGATTTTCTCAGGAGGGAGGCGTAGCGGGCCGCCAGAGCGCGGGCCGTCTCGGCGAGGCGGGCACGCAGCTCCGGCGGGCCGAGGACCTCCACGTCGGCGCCCATGGCGAGGAACGTCCCGTGAGCGTGATCGTGGGATTCGATGGGCAGGACCGCGCGGATCCAGCCGTCCGGCTCCTCTGTTCCCGTCTCGGACAGAGCCTGGGCGGCCGCGCCCGTCAGGCGGGACGCGGCCTGCGGTGAGAGACGGACGACCGCCTCGCCTCGCCGCAGACGGGCGTGGAAGTCCGCCTGGTAGCCCTTCCAGTAGGCGCCCAGGTCGAAGTCGTCGGGAGGAGTGAACTCCTCGTCCAGCACGTCGAGGCCGAGGATCTGGTCGACCCGGTAGGTCCGCGGCCCCGGCCCGGCCACGACGTACCACCGCCCGGCCTTGAGCACCAGGCCGTACGGCTCCAGTCGCCTGTCCACGTCGGTCGGCGCCTTCCAGCGGCGGTATCGCACGTCGAGCACGCGGCTGTTCCACACGGCGTCCGCGACCTGCGGAAGGTGGGGGACCTCGTCGTCCTGCGCGTACCAGCCGGGGGCGTCGAGGTGAAAACGCGACCGCATGCGGTCGGCCTGCGCGCGCAGCTCGGGCGGCAGCGCGGCGCGGACCTTGAGCTGGGCGGCCGCGAGAGCAGAGCCGAGGCCGAGCTCGGCGGCGGGTCCGGGGACGCCGGAGAGGAAGAGCGCCTCCGCCTCCGGGGCGCTCAGCCCGGTGAGCCGGGTGCGATAACCGGCGACGAGCTGGTAGCCGCCGGAGTGCCCGGCGTCCCCGTACAGAGGCACGCCCGCCGCGTGCAGCGACTCGACGTCGCGGTACACGGTCCGCACGGAGACCTCCAGCTCCGCGGCGAGCTGGGCGGCGGTCATCCGGCCCTTCGTCTGGAGCAGCAGGAGGATCGACAGAAGGCGGCTCGACTTCACTGACACAAGATGGCAGTGAATCGACCCTAGGGTCCAGCCATGGCTTTCGCAGAGAAACTGTTGTGGGTGCCGCCCCCGGTCGAGGTGGGCGGCCGCCGCGTGAAGCGTTACCACGTCTCCGCCGACCCGGCCGGCATCGATCCCGTGGTCGAGAAGGCGGCCTACGCGATCCTTCCCGAGATCCTGCCGGAGCCGGACGGCACGCCGCCCGCCACCTTCGTCGTCCTGCACCGGGGCGGGGACGACGGCGCGTACCTCAACGCGTACAGCTGGATGTGGGACAACGCCCTGCACTTCGCCGGCGCGGTGGCCGGTCAGCCGGTGCTGGGCTGCCCGGACAACGACTCCACCCATTTCGTACGGCTGGCCGGCCCCCTGATCGGCTGCGTGTGGGAGTTGCCGCCGATCCTGCACGAACGCGACGCGTGGGTGCGGCACATGCTCGCGCCCGAGCACCCCGACCTCGACGCCTACCTCGCGGACTCGCTTCCCGAAGGCACCACAGGAGACCGTTCATGAACGACTTCGACTTCCTCACCGGAACCTGGGACGTCGCCAACCGGTGGCGGGTCGATTTCCTCGACGAGAACAGCGAGTGGGAGGAGTTCCCCGCCGTCAGCCACGCCTCCCGCCACTTCGGCGGCGGGGCGAACTTCGACGAGATCGAGTTCCCCACGAAGGGCTTCGCCGGGCTCACGCTGCGGCTGTACGACACCGAGCAGAAGCAGTGGGCCCTGTACTGGTCCAGTTCGCGCACGGGCACGCTCTTCCCGCCGGTCTACGGCCGGTTCGCCGACGGCCGGGGCGAGTTCCACGGCGAGGACACCCACGCCGGCCGGGATGTTCTGGTGCGGTTCGTCTGGTCGGGCATCACCGAGACGTCCGCCCGCTGGGAGCAGGCGTTCTCCGTCGACTCCGGGGAGACCTGGCTGGTCAACTGGGTCATGGACCTGACCCGTCGCTGAGCCCTCCGGCGGATCTCGGTGGACCACCACATCCGCCTGTGACCACAATGATCGCCATGACCTCTTCAGTGCGACATGTGACGCTCGACTGCGCCGACGCGTACCGGCTGGCCGTCTTCTGGGCCGAGGTGCTCGGCGGTTCGCTCGGCGAAGACGACAACCCCGGCGACCCGGAGGCGCTGGTGAAGACGCCGGGCGTCTCGTTGCTGTTCATCCAGGTGCCGGACGGCAAGACGGTCAAGAACCGGATGCACCTGGATCTGCAGCCGCAGGACCGCACCCGGGACGAGGAGGTCGAACGGCTGCTGGCGCTCGGCGCGACCCTCGTCGGGGACCACCGGCGTGAGGACGGCACCGGCTGGGCGACTCTCTCCGACATCGAGGGCAACGAGTTCTGCGTCGAGCGCAGCGCGGCCGAGCGCGCGGGCTGAGCAGGGCCTTCAGTCGTCCTCGTCGAGGAACAGGGCGGAGAGGCGGGGAAGGCGGCGGCGGTTCTCGTCGTCGTCCTCCACGTCCCAGTCCTCGCCGGACGCGCGTGCGGGCCTGTCCATCTGGGGCACCGCGGCCTCCATCGCCGCGTCGAACGACTTGGTCTCGCCCGTGACCCGTCCGTACGCTTCGCGAGCCAGGTACGAGAGCCCCTCGTAGCCGATCCACCCGCCGTCTTCGCCGCTCATCAGCACCACGACCGGCAGGCCGGCCAGAGAGTCGGGATCGGCGACGGCGCGCGTGAACGTCTCCCGCCCCTGCAGGACGAGCCCGTCGCGGAAGTCCATGAAGCCGTCGTCGCCGCAGCCGCCCTCGATGAGGTACGCCGCGTTCCAGAGCGGCCGCAGATAGGCGGAGTCGGTGACCTGAATCTCCAGCAGTGCGAACTCGATGATCTCGGCCGCGTCCAGTTCGGCGAGCAGATCCGTGAGCGCGGACGGCAGCGGGTCGTCGGGGAGGTTCCTGTCGTCGGCCCGGTCGGCGACGGCCGTACGCGCGCGTTCGATGAGCGTCCACCAGGCGTCGATGTCCACGCCGGTCACCTTAGCGTCACGTTCGCGGGGGGATCATGCGATTGGTGCCCATCGCGGCGGTGTCCGCGCGGTTGCCCAAGAAGCCAACGGCGGCCGGCTGACCGCGGCCGGACAGGTGGCGCCGTGCCCGTCAGGTGACCTCTCTCTTCGGGACCGACCAGGTGTCGCACGCACCCGGCCTGCCGGAGCGGTACCCCTTCTCGAGCCACTTCAGCTGGGTCGACAGCCGGCCGTGGTCGCGGATCCACGCGCCGTCGAGCGTGCCCCAGTACAGGTCGCGGTACTCCTGCCACGGCGGCATCTGACGGCGCATCGCGGACACGGCCACTCCGGCGAAGCATTCGGCCTGCAGTTCGAGGCGCCGGCTCAGCAGGTCCGCGGCCGATCGCTTGTCGGCGACGTCGGCTGCCGCCTCCTCGTAGGCCAGCATGTTCGTCCAGTACTGGACGTGATGGCCGTACTCGTGGGCGATCACCTCGGATATCCACGTTGCCGCCCAGGGCCGCAGCGAGTACTTCGGGACCAGGACGTAGTAGGTCGTGGTCGCGCCGCAGTAGGTCCCGTCGGCCCCTTTGGCGGGCATCATCCCGCACGCGGGATCGCGCACGCGGCGCTGCACGAACTTCCGCTTGGGCGGCGTGAAGTAGATCCTCGCCTCCTTGAACGAGCCCGCCCAGATCCGGTCCAGACAGGTCGAGACGGCGGCCATGTACTTGTTCATGGACGGCCGGCTGCCCGACGTGATCGCGGGAATGTCGCAGCTCGCTTTCACCCGGGGTGCGGCGTAGAGCGGGCTGTCGACCACTGCGGGGTGGCCGAGGGGGACCGTGAGCAGCTGAGTCGGCGCCGGGGACGGCGAGGCCGAAGGCGACGGCGTCGCCGCGGGCGCGGCGCCCTTTCTCGCGCCGGACAGAGGAATCGGCGTGGGCGAGGGGGCGGCGGGTGAACACGCGGTGAGGAGGAGGACACAAATGATCAAAGGCCGGGAGAGGCGGCGCATATTGGGGGATCTTATCCACCAATTATCGCGAAATGGAGTTTATTTATTTTCGCCGGACTACTGGGATTATTGCGTTTAAAGGGATGAATGGCTCAGGCGTCGCGCATCGAGGGATCGCCGGGAAGACCGACCCGGTCCGGTACGGCCTGAGGCAGCCCGCGCAGCCAGCCGTCGAGGTCGTCGGGCCACCACCGGCCGGGCGCCAGGTGCCCGAGCAGTTCTCCGACGACCGCCGCGGACGCCGGGGCGGGCACGACGCGGGTCGGCGCGGCTCCGGCGAGCACGCCCAGCCACCAGTGCCGCCGGGTGGCCGGCAGGTCGTCGGGGTCGAGGACGACGTAGTAGTCGGGAAGGATGAGGCGGTCGCCGCGCAGCCCGGCGAGGGCCGCCTCAATCGCGATCTCCAGGCCCCCGGTGGGTGCGGCGCCGTCGAAGAAGTCCGCCCAGGCGGCGCCGACGTCGGCGAGAGGATCGGCGTCGTGCACCACATAGGTCGCCCGCGCGCGTGTCACCGTCTCGGTCACGTCCGCCGCCGGACGCTCGCCGCGAGTGATCGCCCGCACGTTGTGCAGGCCGTCGAGCGCGGAGACCACGTCCGCCGCATGATCCCCCGCCACCACGACCACGGTGCTGCTCAGTCGCCGCATGAATCGGAGTCTAAGACCCCATATCTGGCGATCTCGTCCGTGGGCGGCGTCCCCCATGGTCATCTGACCGCCGCCGAATGAGGCTCGTGCCGTCCGCGCCGAGGCCTGCCGTACGATCGGCGGCGTGCTGGTCATGACTCTGGCGTCCTATCCCGGCGGGCCCTCGTTTCCCGCGTCCGACGACGCGGACGCGTTGCGCGTCGCGGCCGAGGCGTTCGACGGTCCCGAGCCGGTCGTCGCCGTTGACGACGACGGGCGGGTCCGGTTCCTGCGCAGAGACGTGACCGGCGCGTTCGTCGCGGTCCGGGAGCGACCGGTCGTCGCCGAGGCCCTCGACCTGCTCCCGCACCCCGAGGGCGGGTGGTTCCGCGAGACCTGGCGGACGTCCGCGAGCTTCGAGCCGCCCGGCTACGGCGGGCCGCGTCAGAGCGCCACGGGCATCTACTTCCTCCTCCACCCGGGAGAGGAGTCGGTGTGGCACGTGGTCCGCTCGGACGAGGTCTGGTTCTGGCACCGGGGCGGCCCGCTGTCCCTCGTGCTCGGGGGCGCAGGCGACCGGCCGGGTGAGGAGCGGACGATCACGCTCGGTCCCGAGGTCGAGCACGGCCAGGTGCCCCAGGCGCTCGTGCCGGCGGGGGTCTGGCAGGCGGCTCGCCCGGCGGGTTCGGAGGGCGTGCTCGTGAGCTGCGTGGTGTCCCCCGGATTCGACTTCGCCGACTTCAGAGCCGTCTGACGATCAGGCGGCTTCGGGCTCCGGTTCCGTCTCCGGCTCCTCGGTTCCCGTCTCCGACTCCGCCTCGCGTACGGCCTCGGCGATCGGCTGGAGCAGTATGCCGGCGGCCGTCGCCGCCGCCGCGCTTCCCAGAGCGATGCACCAGGCCAGCGGACCGAGCGGACGGGACCCGAAGAACCTGCTGACACCGGGGACGGTGACGATCGCCCACAGGACGGCGAGCGACACCAGGGCGGCCAGCAGGACCACCTTGTCCCTCCCGCCGTTGGTCAGGGTCTGCATCAGCTGCGCCGAGACGAGCGCGACCAGCCCGATCGTGTCCGCCCTGCCCCGGGTGCCGGTCACGCGTCCCAGCGTCCACGCGGCCGTGGCGGCCGTCGCCGTGATGACGGCCCGCAGGTAGATGTCCCTGGTCAGCGTGGCTCCGAGTGAGGCCTCCGGTCCTTCGGCCAGGAGCTTTTCCGGGTCGGTCGCCGCGGGCGGCCTGACGGCCACCGCCATGGCGGGCACCATGTCGGTGAGCAGGTTGACCAGCAGGAGCTGGCGGGCGTTCAGCGCGCTCCGCCCGGCGAGCACGCTCGATCCCACAGTGAAGGCGATCTCTCCGATGTTCCCGCCCAGCAGGATGCTCAGCGCGTCCCGGACCGAGCCCCACATGGCGCGGCCTTCGACGATCGCGTCGACGATCGTCTCGATGCGGTCGTCGGTGACCACGAGGTCGGCCGCGCCCCGGGCCGCGGGGGTGGCCCGCGTACCCAGCGCGATGCCCACGTCGGCCATGCGGATGGCGGGGGCGTCGTTGGCGCCGTCGCCCGTGACGGCGACGACCTCTCCGGCCTGGCGCAGGCAGGTGACGATCCGCGCCTTGTGGGCCGGCGTGGCCCGGGCGAAGACCGCCACGTCGGGAAGGATCTTCGTCAGGGCCTCGTCGTCCATCTCGTCCAGTTCGGGCCCGGTCATGATGCCCCGGCCGTTCAACGCGTTGAGCTCGACGGCGATGGCCTCAGCCGTGCTCGGATGGTCGCCGGTCACCATGACGATCCGGACGCCTGCGCGGATGAGCCGGTCGACGCTCTCCGCCGCGGTCGGGCGCACCGGATCGGCGAGGCCGAGGAAGCCCAGGAAGCAGAGGTCGTCGATGCGCGCCTCGTCGAGGTCCCGTCGATCGGAGGCGGGACGCTGCGCGACGGCGAGGATGCGGTCACCCTGGCGTGCGAGCCTGTCGACCTCCTGTTCCAGCGCCCGCCGCGCGGCGTCGTCGCACGGGACCTGCCGGGTCCCGTCGAACATCGTGGTGCAGTGGGTGAGCACGATCTCGGGGGCACCCTTGACGCTGAGCAGGTGCCCGGACTCGGTGAGGCCGAGCACGGCGTGGTAGCCGCGCCCGGGTTCGAAGGGCAACTCGTCGACGCGCTCCCAGGTGGCCAGGCCCTCGCCCGGCGTCACGCCCATGCGCTCGGCGCCGTCGACGACCGCGCGGTCGGTGGGGTGGGCGATGACGTGGCCGTCGCCCGACCGGGGACTGGCGCGTACGGCCGCGGCGACGATCCGCTTCAGCGCCGGAGCCGGATCGTCCACGGAGCAGCTTTCCCGGCCGTCGGACACGTGGCGCAGGCTGATGTGCCCCTCGGTCAGCGTCCCCGTCTTGTCGAAACACAACACGTTCACCCGGCCGAGCGCCTCGATCGTGGACGGGTTGCGCACCAGCGCGGCGCGCTTCGACAACCGGCGCGCCGCGGCGAGCTCGGCGACGGTCGCGACGAAGGGCAGCCCTTCGGGCACTGCCGCGACGGTGAGGCTCACCGCGGGCGTGAGCGCGGTGGCAAGGCTGCGTCCCCGGAACAGGTCGATGGCCAGCAGCACGAAGCCCGACGCGATCGAGACGGGGAGGATCCGGCTGCTCAGCTCGCGCAGCCGCAACTCGACGCCGGTCGGCGGGGCGGCCTCCCCGGCGAGTTTCGCGCTGCGCCCCGCCTCCGTCATGTCGCCCGTCGCGACGATCACCGCGCGGCCGCTGCCCGCCGCGATCGTCGTGCCCTGGTACACCATCGAGCTCCGGTCGGCGACGGCCATGGCGACCGTCGGCGCCGCCGTCTTGGTGACCAGTTGCGACTCGCCGGTGAGGGTCGACTCGTCGACCTCGAGGCCGACCGCCTTGATCACTCGCCCGTCGGCCGGCACGGCGTCGCCGGCGCGCAACTCCACGACGTCGCCGGGGGCCAGGTCCTCCCTGGTCGCCTCGACCGTCCCCTCGGGACGGCGCAGCCGCACCCGCACGGCGGTGGCCTCGGTCAGCCGGGTCAGCGCACGGTCGGCCCTGGACCGCTGGACGCCGCCGAGGAAGGCGTTGATCGTCATGACGCTGCCGATCAGCACGGCGTCGAGGACCGATCCGATCAGGGCGGAGATGCCCGCCCCCGCCGCCAGAGCGGGAGTCAGCGGGTTCGCCAGCTCCTCGAACGTCGTGCGCGCCAGTGACGGCGGCCCCTGAGGTTCCCCCTCGGGTCGTGCGGCCTCCCGTCGCTGTGCGGCCTCCACCTCGGCGAGCCCCTGGCTGGACGAGCCCAGCCGGGACAGGACGTCCTTGGCCGACATGGCGTGCCAGGGCGTGGCGTCGGCGCGCAGCGGCGCGGTGACACGGCCGGCGCTCTGGCCGGCCCACTCACCGATGACCAGGGCCACGGCCGAGACGCCGGCGCTCACGAGCTGCGCCCGGTTCAGCGCGGTGGCCTCCGGCCCCGCGATCGAGAGCAGGCTGCCGACGACCCCCGCTGTGGCGCCGAGCCGTACACCGTTCCTGCTGACCCGCGCCGCGGTCGGCAGGCAGCTCAGCAGCAGGTGAACGCCCTCGGAGTCGCCCACGACGTCGGCGTCCCACGGCACGGGGCCCGACTCGTCCATGACGCCGACGCCGAGGTCGGCCTGGGCCAGCGCCTCGCGGCAGCCGCGTGACACCACCAGGACGCAGTGCCCCTCGGACTGGAGCTCGTAGATCGTGTCCGCGAGTTCAGGGCCCCCGGGGACCGGCTGTCCGAGGGCGAGCCGCCGGGCGAGGCCATCGTCGCCTCCCGCGAGGATCACGGTCGTCGCGGCCGCCTTGGCCCTGGCGACCACGGCCTCCGCCATGGGGTCGACCTCGTGGGCCAGTCCGGCGACCGCGATCAGGCGGCCCTCTCTCTTCACCTCGACAGGGCGCAGTCCCCGCTCCCGCCACGAGGGCGCCTCGGCCGGAAGATGTGCGTCCAGGTCGGCGAGCGGCGCCACCGTCACGCCGTCGCCGGATCTCGTGCCGGTCGGATCGGTGAAGTCGATCAGGGTGTGGAGCCGCGCGTACAACTCGCCGGTGTCCATGCCGTCGCCGACGGGCACGACGCGGTCGATCGTCCACGATCCGGTCATGAGGCAGTCCGCGTCGAGGATCACCGTGTCGACGCGGTCCATGGAGCGCAGGCAGGTGGCGTCGAGGACGACCGTGTCGCGCTCCCCGAGAGCCCGGCTGATCGCGCCGGAGAAGGCGTCGCGACAGTGCGCCGCGACGTCGGGGGTGGCCGAGATCAGCACGGACAGCGCCCGATCGCCGCTGCCCGTGAGCAGCCGGGTGACCGTGTACGCGCCCGCCGTCGCCGGGCTGGCGAGGTCGGCGTAACGCTCGACCGGGCCGTGGGGCAGGGGGCACGGCCGTTCCCGCGCGGGGGTTTTGATGTGCCGGTAGGCGCCGTCCTGGTGGGAGAGCCTCTCCTCGAGCTCCTCCCACGCGTACCGGCCGGCCCGGGCCTCCACGAAGCGGCCGACCGACGCCATCGACTGCACGAGCAGCCCCAGCGGCCGCAACGCCAGCGTCTGCGTGATCATCGTCGCCGCTGTGAACATGGCGGTCGTGGCGCGGTGGCCGAGGCGACGGTCCAACTGCTCGCGCAGGGCCGGGGTGGAGTTCACCAGATGCAGCACCGAGGGGACGGTGAGCGGCAGGCTCGGGAGATTGGCGGCCCTGCCCGCGAAGACCAGGCCGATGCCCCCGACGCCGGCGGCCAGGCGGACCGTGGCGCGCAGATGCTCGTCTCTCAGGCGGGCCGGTGCATGGGGAGCGCGGTCCTCCTGGTCGTCCAGCTCGGCCACGATCGCGATCAGCTCGTCCTCGTCGACCTTCTCCCCGTCGCATACGACGAAGACGCTGCCGAGCCGTCCGTTGACCTCCGCCCTGTCCACGTGGGGGAGCGCGCACAGCCGCTTCTCCAGTCGCCTCGCCGCGCGCTCGGTGCCGTGGGCGCCGATGCCGTGCAGGTCGACCCGCAGGCCGGCGGGGTACGGCCTGACCTGGCGGACCGTCGGCAGGACGTCCTTGAGAGGGTCGGGCAGCACGCCGCGAAGCAGCGCGGCCGACGTCGTGAGCATGCGGGTCAGGAACATCCGCCCGCCCGGATGTCAGTCATGACCCCTCCTGGCATGAACCGGGGGGTTCGATGACGTGTACACGAGCGGCCGTGAAGCCGTCGTTCCTACCTTTCCTCCATCGGGCACGGCAGAAACTCGCACCGGGTCCGGAAATCGGACAGACGGGCGAGTTTGTTGGAAACTCCCTAGGTGATCGCGAAGGTGGGCCAGGCGAGCAGGTCGAGGACACGCTCCAGCCCGGGCTGGACGTTGCTCAGCCGTACCGGGTGATCGACCGGGTCGTCGGACAACAGGGTGAGGGTGCGCAGGCCGTAGAGGTCGATGAACTCCAGGTCCTCGACGTCGCAGGTCGGGGCTTGCCCCCCGCCGTACAGGAGGAGCAGGGCCTTGATCGCGGCGTCGCTGTTGGTCACGTCGATCTGCCCGCTCAGCCGGATGCGGCCGCGGCCGGAGCACCGGATGCTGAGCTGGTCGTCGGTGTACAGGACGTCCGGCATCGAGGCCTGCGACAGGCGTCCGGGGGCCTTCGTCATCGGGAAGTGCCGCCTTCCTTCAGTGGGGCGGACCACTTTCGAGCATCATCGCCTGCGACGACGCCTGTCAACCGATGCGCGCAACGATCTCCCAGACGGGGCGGGTTCACGCCTTACGGGCGACGCCTCCCACGAAGGTGTGATACGTGATCCCCTGCTCGGGAATGTCGTCCGGCTCCGGCCGCCATTCCGCCAGCGGGACGAGCCCCGGGTCAAGGAGCTCGAAGTCACCGAAATAGGCCACGATCTCGTCGTGGGTGCGCCACCGCCCGGTGCCGAGGTTCTCGTTGAACAGCCTCTCGGCCGAGGTGGCCTGAGCCGACACCTCGGGGTGCTTGTCGCCGGGGTTGTGGAAGTGCGAGACGGCGAGGTAGCTGCCCGAAGACAGCGCGTCGCGGTACCGTCCGGCGGTCCCCTCCGGGTCCTCGTCGTCGTTCAGGTGGTGCAGGATCGCGAACAGCAGCAGGCCGACGGGCTTGGTGAAGTCGATGAGCCTCGTGACCTCGGGGTGCCCGAGAATCGACTCCGGGTCGCGGATGTCCGCCTCGATGACCGTGGTGCGCCCGTCCTTGGCCAGGATCGCCCGGCCGTGGGCGAGCACGATGGGGTCGATGTCGACGTAGACCGTGTGCGCGTCGGGCGCGAACTCCTGGGCGATCTCGTGCACGTTGCCCTGGGTCGGCAGGCCCGAGCCGATGTCGAGGAACTGCCGCACGTCGACGTCCTGCGCCAGGTGGCGGACCACCCGCTTCAGGAAGTCACGGTTGGCCCGGGCGGCGGCCGGCGCGTCGGGGGCGATCCGCAGGGCCATCTCCGCCACCTGACGGTCGACGGCGAAGTTGTCCTTGCCGCCGAGCATGACGTCGTAGACCCGCGAAATGCTCGGCTTCGTCGTGTCCACGGGAGGTCGAGCGTTGTCGTTCGGAGTCTCGGTGGACGTCACGTCGTGGTCTCTGTCCGGCACGGGCCCATCCCTGGTCGCTTCGCGGCGCACTGATCTAGATCACGATAATTGTGATCTTGTCGGCCTGGAACCGTTTTGCGGCGAGAAGGGCTACCTGCGCGCTAAATGGACACGCCGACGCCGCCGCGAGTCTCGGCTCCGTACCGCTCCAACTCCTTCGCGATGTCGAGCGGCCGGATCTGGGATCGGCCGGCGAGGGTCTCCTCGTCGAGCAGGGCGGCGGGGACGAGCCAGGACACCTCGAACTCGATCCCGTCGGGGTCCTTGGCGTACAACGCCTTGGTGGTGGAGTGGTCGGACGCCCCGGCCAGCGAACCCATCTCCGCGAGCTTCACCGAGACGCGCTCCAGTTCCGCGAGGGTGTCCACCTCCCACGCGAGGTGGTAGAGCCCCACGGTCGACCGCCCCGCGGCCGACGGCCCGGCCTGGGCGCCGATCTGGAAGAGACCGAGGTCGTGGTCGTTCGTCGATCCGGAGGCCTGCAGGAACGCCGCACCCGGGAAGGAGTTGACCACCCGGAAGCCGAGTGCCTCCTGGTAGAAGGCGACGCTGCGCGACACGTCGCGGACGTACAGCACCGCGTGGTTGAGACGTTGGATCGGCACGACCCCTCCTTACACTCTTGAACTCTCAAGTAATTCTACCGCGAGCGGCGTTCCCGGAAACTGTCGGGGGCAGGCCGTACGGTGACCTCCGGACGGAGCCGACAGAGGGGGAACTCATCATGGCCGCCGACAGTGTCGCGCGAGAGCGCGAAGCCAACCAGGTCCTGTTCAGGGCCGTGCACGATGTGGCCCTCCGCCATGCCGGCGAGCCGTTCCACCAGGTGGTGTCCGCGCTCGCGAGCACTCTGCCCGGCACACCCCGCCTCGACGAGGCCGAGGTGCGCCGGATCGCGGAGGAGATCAGCGTCGGGCGCGATCCCTCGGGTCTGTGATGCCGTGCCCCTTCGGGTCTGTGACGCCGTGACCGTTCAGGCCTGTGAGACCTCGGGGGCTCGACGGGGACGTCAGGTCTGCAGCAGAGCGGCGGGGTCGGCGATGACGCGCTGGATGACCTGACCGGCGGCGCCGAGCGCGGCGGCCTCCGTGCCGAGCCGGGAGACCACCACGGGCGGCACCGCGTCGCGCATCTGGCCGAGCCGGGAGGTCAGTGTGGCGGTCACCGCCTCGCCGATCCAGGGGAACAGGGGCCCGTAGATCCCGCCGAGCACGATGGTGTCGGGGTCGACAAGGTTGATCGCGGAGGACAGGGCGACCCCGAGCGCCCACCCGGCCCGCTCGCAGGCGGCCAGGGCGGCCGGGTCCTCCGCCTCGAGCCGCGCGACGATCCGCGAGATGTCCCCGGCCGTCGTGCCGCCAGGGCTCGCCTGCGCGCCGCTTCCTGTGATCGCGCCGCCTCGGGTGCCGTTCCCCGTGGTCGGGGCCTGTGTGCCGTTTCCGGCCGTCGCGGCGGCCTGTGCGCCGGTCGTGTGCGGGTTCGCAGCCGGTGTGAGGCCGGTCGCCGAGGCGAGGGCGTCCTGGCTCGCGTACTGCTCGAGGCAGCCCCTCCCGCCGCATCGGCAGGCGGGCCCGTCGGGCGAGACGACCACATGGCCGAGCTCACCGGCGAAGCCGTGTGACCCCTGGAACAGCCGGCCGCGGACGACGAGGCCGGCGCCGATGCCGATCTCTCCCGAGACGTGCAGGAAGTCGGACAGCCCTGATCCGAACCACAACTCGCCCAGCGCGGCCAGGTTCGCCTCGTTCTCCACCTGGACGGGGAAGGGCAACTCGAGCAGCGCCGCGACCGGCACGTCGCGCCAGCCGAGGTTGGGGGCGTTGTGCACGGTCCCGGTCCGCTGGTCGACCGGGCCGGGGACGGCGAGGACTCCGCCGACCACCCGCAACCCCATGTCCACAGCGTCGTCCACAGCCTTCAGCGCGAGATTCCGGAGGAGTGCGACGACATCCCCAGGCTGTGCGAATCGGTTGTCCACAGCCTGTGTACGGCGGAGCCGTACCGTGCGGGACAGGTCGACCACGCGCACGGCCAGGTAGTCGACGTTGATCTCCAGTCCGACCGAGGCGACGTGCTCACCGCTGACGCGGACCACCACGCCGGGCCGGCCGCGCTCGCCGTCGCGCACCGCGCCCGTCTCGACCACCAGTCCGGCGTCTATCAGGTCGGCCACGAGCTTGGACACGGTCGTCTTGGTCAGTCCGGTGATCTCCGCCAAGGCGGCACGCGTCACCGAACCCCGGGAGTTCACCTCACCGAGGACGAGCGCCAGGTTCCGTGCGCGCATCGCGTCATGCCGTACGGCCTGTGCCATCACACCCTCCGGGGCCGGGAGTTGAAATCGTAGACATGAGCCACTTGACCTGTCGCACGCGGAGTCCGATATTTAGTCCACAACGTAGACTAATTCAGGAGGCGAACATGTACACCCCCACTCCCGAGGACAAGTTCACATTCGGGCTGTGGACGGTCGGCTGGCAGGCGCGCGACCCCTTCGGCGACGCCACCAGGGCTCCGCTGGACCCCGTTGAGAGCGTTCACCGGCTTGCCGAGCTCGGCGCCTACGGCGTGACGTTCCACGACGACGACCTGCTCGCGGTCGAGTCGGACCGGGGCAAGGCCATCGAGAGCTTCAAGAAGGCCCTCGCCGACACCGGCCTCAAGGTGCCGATGGCGACCACCAACCTGTTCACCCATCCGGTGTTCAAGGACGGCGGCTTCACGAGCAACGACCGGGACGTCCGCCGTTACGCGCTGCGCAAGGTCATGCGCAACGTCGACCTCGCCGCCGAGCTGGGTGCCACGACCTACGTGTGCTGGGGTGGCCGCGAGGGTGCGGAGTCCGACGCCGCCAAGGACGTCAGGGCCGCCCTGGACAGGTACAAGGAGAGCATGGACATCCTGTGCCAGTACGTGATCGACAAGGGCTACGACATCCGTTTCGCGCTCGAGCCCAAGCCGAACGAGCCGCGGGGTGACATCCTGCTGCCGACCATCGGGCACGCCCTCGGCCTGATCAGCATGCTGGAGCACCCGGAGATGGTGGGCCTCAACCCCGAGGTCGGCCACGAGCAGATGGCGGGCCTCAACTACGCCCACGGCATCGCCCAGGCGCTGTGGCAGGGCAAGCTCTTCCACCTCGACCTCAACGGCCAGCACGGTCCGCGGTACGACCAGGACCTGGTCTTCGGGCACGGCGACGTGAAGAACGCGTTCTTCCTCGTCGACCTCCTGGAGAACGGCGGCTACGAGGGCCCCCGGCACTTCGACTACAAGCCGCTGCGCACCGAGGACAGCGAGGACGTGTGGGTCTCCGCCGCCGCCAACATGCGGACCTACCTCATCCTCAAGGAGAAGTCCAAGGCCTTCCGGGCGGACCCCGAGGTCCAGGAGGCGCTCGCGGCCAGCAGGGTGCTCGACCTCTCCCAGCCGACCCTGGCCGAGGGCGAGACCTACGAGGACCTGTTCAACGACGACTTCGACCTCGACGCGGCGGCCGAGCGCGGCTTCCACTTCACGCACCTGAACCAGCTCGCGCTGGAGCACCTGTTCGGCGTCCGCGGCTGATGCGCGCGTTCGCGATGCGTGCTTTCACCGAGCACGCTTTCGCCAAGCGTGGTGTCGTGAAGCGTGATGTCGTGGTGCGGGCTGTCGTGATGCGAACCGGAGGACGGTCATGAGCCTGGTGGCGGGGGTCGACTCCTCGACCCAGAGCTGCAAGGTGGTGATCCGCGAGGCGGAGACCGGCGCGCTCGTGCGTGAGGGGCGCGCCACGCATCCGGACGGGACCGAGGTCCATCCCGACGCGTGGTGGGCGGCGTTGCGCACGGCGATCGAGCAGGCCGGCGGCCTGGACGACGTCGAGGCTCTGAGCGTGGCCGCCCAGCAGCACGGCATGGTGTGCCTCGACGACGACGGCGAGGTCGTGCGGCCCGCGCTGCTGTGGAACGACACCCGTTCCGCCAGGGCGGCGGCCGATCTGATCGCCGAGCTCGGCGGCGCCGACAAGTGGGCCGCCGCCGTCGGCAGCGTCCCGGTCGCGTCGTTCACCGTGACCAAGCTCCGGTGGCTGGCCGAGCACGAGCCCGAGCACGCGGGCCGTACGAGCTCGGTCTGCCTTCCGCACGACTGGCTGACGTGGAAGCTCGCCGGGCGGCCCGCCGAGATCACCACCGACCGGGGAGACGCCTCCGGCACCGGCTACTGGTCGCCCGCGACCGGGACCTACCGGACCGATCTCCTCCAGTCGGCGATGGGCGCCACTCCGGCGCTGCCCCGCGTGCTCGGTCCCGCGGAGCAGGCCGGCGTCGCCGGCTCCGTACGGCTCGCGCCGGGCACGGGCGACAACATGGCCGCCGCGCTCGGCGTCGGCATCGGTCCCGGCGACGTCGTCGTCTCGATCGGCACGTCGGGTACGGCGTTCGCCGTCACGGAGTCGCCGTCGGCCGATCCCTCGGGAGCGGTCGCCGGGTTCGCCGACGCGACCGGACGGTTCCTGCCGCTGGTGGCGACGTTGAACGCGGCCCGTGTGCTGCAGGCGGCCGCACGGATGCTCGGAGTCACCCAGGAGCGGCTGAGCGAGCTGGCCCTGCAGGCTCCGCCCGGCGCCGACGGCCTGGTGCTCGTGCCGTACCTGGAAGGGGAGCGCACGCCGAACCGGCCGGACGCGACGGGATCGCTGCACGGGCTGAGGCTGGCCACGGCCACCCCCGAGCACCTGGCCCGCGCGGCAGTCGAGGGCATGCTCTGCGGCCTCGCGGACGCGCTCGACGCGCTCGGGCTGTCGGCGAACAGGGTGCTGCTCATCGGCGGCGGGGCCCGTTCCGAGGCGGTCAGGCGCATTGCCCCCACCGTGTTCGGCGCGCCCGTTCTGGTGCCGAGCCCGGGTGAGTACGTCGCGGACGGGGCGGCCCGCCAGGCGGCGTGGCTGCTGTCAGGCGCTCCCGAGGCTCCGCGCTGGGAGGCGGCCGACACGGAGCTCTACGAGGCCGATGTCACGAAGGGACTCCGCGACCGCTACCGGGAGGCGAGCTCCGGCTGAGCTGGCAGGAGGCGAGGCCGGGAGCCGTACCCTGAGGCGACCCTGAGGGTGTGTCCGGGACATCTTGGGCGTTTACCCGGATGCCCGGACGCACCCGCGCGGGGGATCCTCGGAGGCATGGTCAAGAGGCTCTATCCCCTGATCGCCTGTGGCGGCATCCTGTTCGCGGTGATCTATGTGGTCACGGCTCAGGTGGCCGGAGACTCGGCTCTCGACCCGGTCACGATGACGATCAGCGAGTACGCCTCGCTGGACCGCGGCGCCGGGATCGAGGTGGCCATGGCGGTCCTCGGGCTCGCGTCTCTGGCGCTGACGGCCGGGATGCGTGCCGCCGGCGCCCCGATCGACGGCTGGCCGCGCGTCCTGATGACGGTCTGGAGCGTCTCAGTCATGGTGGCGGCGTTCGTGCCCACGACGGCAGCGGGGCAGGAGCCCGGCTGGGCGACCGGCGCGCACCTCGTCCTGTCGGCGGCGGCCTTCGTGAGCCTTCCGCTCGCGGCGACGCTCCTGGCCGGGCGGCTGGGGCAGGACGAGCGGTGGAGCCCGGCGGCGCGGCCGGTCGAGTGGCTCGCCCTCGCCGGCGGGCTGGGGCTCGCGGCCATCACCTATGTCGCCCTGCCCGGGCACGGTGTGATGGTGGGCCTGGTGGAGCGGCTTCTCCTCACCACCGAAGTGGCGGTCCTCCTGGTGCTCGCCGTACGGCTGCTGTGGCTCACCTGGGCGGGGACGCTGCGAGGAGTGGCCTACGTGCGGCGGGGGCGGTTCGTGACCGTCGGGGAGGGGGCCGATGTGCGGCCGCTGGAGTCGGCGGGGGCCCCGGGGGCCCTGTCGTCCGCAGGACCCCCGAAGCTCGCCGCGTGACCTCAGCGCTGGGCGGCCGTCAGGGTCTTCAGCGCGTGCTCGACCAGCGTGACGAGCACCACCTTGGCCGACGCCCGCCTGCGGACGTCGCAGAGCAGCACCGGGACCTCGGGGTCGAGGTCGAGCGCGACCCGCACGTCGTCGGGCTCGTGGCGATCCGCGCCGTCGAAGCAGTTCACCGCGACGATGAACGGCGTGCCACGCTGCTCGAAGTAGTCGATGGACGGGAAGCAGTCCGTCAGGCGACGGGTGTCGGCCAGGACGACCGCTCCCAGGGCGCCGTAGGACAGCTCGTCCCACATGAACCAGAAGCGCTCCTGCCCGGGGGTGCCGAACAGGTAGACCACGAGGCCTTCGCGGATGGTGATCCGGCCGAAGTCCATCGCCACGGTGGTGGTGGTCTTCCCCTCCACCCCGTCGATGTCGTCCACACCGACGCTGCGGTCGGACAGGATCTCCTCAGTGCGCAGGGGACGAATCTCGCTGATGGCGCCGACCAGCGTGGTCTTGCCGACGCCGAAGCCGCCGGCGACGAGGATCTTCAGAGCGACCGGCTCGTCAGAGGGCGCGAAGGCCATTGATCACTTCCTTGAGAATGCGCTCGCTGGGCTGCGGCGCGACCTTGACCGGAGGCCGTACGACGATCAGCCCTTGGTCGTGCAGATCCCCGATCAGGACGCGGACCACGCCAAGCGGCAGGTCGACGTCGGAAGCGATGTCCGCGACCGACGCCCCCGAGCGCGCGATCTCCAATATCCGCCGTTGCTCGGGACCGATGGTCGTGTCCCCGGGCGGCGGCGTTCCTGTCGACCTCACCATCGCGATGAGGTCGAGATTGTCACCGGAGGACCGCGCGCGGCCCCCCGTCAGGGCGAAAGGCCGGACGACGGGTCCGGCCTCCTCGTCCATCCAGCGCGGCCCCGTCATGCGGCGCCCCGGTTCATTGCGGGGTCCGCCGCGGGTTCGTCGAGATGTGCTGGCCGACCCGCTTGACGAGCATGGCCATCTCGTAGGCGATGTGGCCGACGTCCGCGTCGGACGCCGCGAGCACGGCGAGGCAGGTACCCTGCCCTGCGGCCGTCACGAACAGGAACGCCGACTCCATCTCGACGATGGTCTGGCGCACCTCGCCGCCGCCGAAGTGACGTCCGGCGCCGCGGGCCAGGCTCTGGAATCCCGCGGCGACGGCGGACAGGTGTTCCGCGTCCTCACGGCTCAGCCCTTGGGACGCGCCGACGACGAGGCCGTCCGTGGAGAGGATCACCGCCTGGCGGACGGCGGCGACCCTGCTGATGAGATCGTCGAGCAGCCAGTTGAGCTCGCCGGTCGACGTCGCTTTGCCGGTCATTCGTCACCCTTCTCGCCCTGCGCGTTGTTTGCGAAGCTTCCGTACTCCTGGCCATCCGGCTGCTCGGAGTTCTCACGGCCCCGGCGGGCACCCGCCTGGAAGGCGGAGAACATGGCCCTCGCCTCTTCCGGCGAACGCTCTTCGGGATCCGGTGTGGGCGCCCCCAGCGGCTGCGACCCTTCGCGGAGCTGAGGAACGATGTTGGCCTGCCGTACTCGACGGGGCAGTCCCGCGTGCGTGCCGTTCGCGGTGGAGGTCGCCTGGGCCGCAGGCCTCGTCGGCTCCGCGGCGGGAACGCCTTCGCGGACCGTGCGGTCGCGAGTCGTGCGCTCCCGCATGGGGAGGCCGTTGACGGTGGCTCCGTTCGACGACGAGCGGGGGCCGCCGTCCGACGGGTCCGCGAACGCGCCCACCCGCCGCCCGTCGAAGCCGGGAGCGGACAGGGAGTCCGGTGCGACCTTCCGCCCGCCCGACGCCGGCTCGTCGTCGGGGAGGTCGTCGCGCGCCGCGGAGGGGACGGCCTCGGTCCGCAGCGCGGCGGGCGTGAAGAACGGGGAGGTCTCCGGGCCGGACTCCTCGGCCGCCTGAGGAGCCGCGGTGTCGGGGACCACCGTCTGGGGGCTTGCGGGCTGGAGGGTCGGCTCCCGCTCGGCCGGCTCCGCGGCGGCCGGCGCCGCGATGGCGCGCTTGCCGTTCGTTCCGGCGCTCACGGCGTATGCCACGGAGCCGGCCATCGCCTCGGGGGATCCGTCGTCGGCCACCAGGGCCCGCGGCATGAGCACGATCGCGGTCGTGCCGCCGTACGGCGAGCCGCGGAGCAGCACGCTGATGCCGTAACGCGCGGCGAGCTGGCCGACCACGAAGAGCCCGAGGCGGTCGCTGTCGGCCAGGTCGAACTCTGGCGGGTTCGCCAGCCGCTCGTTGATGTCGGCGTACTCCTCGGGCGTCAGCCCCAGACCGCGGTCCTCGATCTCGATGACCAGCCCGTTGGCGACGACCTCGCCGCGCACCAGCACCTTGGTCTGCGGCGGGGAGAAGATCGTCGCGTTCTCGAGCAGCTCGGCCAGAAGGTGGACGACGTCCGCGACGGCGGAGCCCGTCATGGACGCGTTCGGCATCGTCGGCAGGGAGATGCGGGTGAAGTCCTCGACCTCGGAGATGGCCGCGCGGACCACGTCCATGACCGGCACCGGCTTGCGCCAGGAACGGCCGGGCGCGGCGCCGGAGAGGATGATCAGACCCTCCGCATGACGGCGCATGCGGGTGGTCAGGTGGTCGAGCCTGAACAGGTCCTCCAGGCTCTCCGGATCCGCCGACCGGCGTTGCATGGAGTCGAGGAGGGTCAGCTGACGGTGGAGCAGGCTCTGCTTGCGCCGGGCCAGGTTGAGGAACATCTGGCTGATGCCGCGCCGCAGGTTGGCCTGGCCGACGGCGGCCTCCACGGCCGTGCGCCGCACCGTGCTGAACGCGTTGGCGACGTCCACGACCTCGCTCGAGCCGGTCGCCTTGATCGGCGGCGCCGCCGCTTCGACGTCGACGTCCTCGCCTCGGCGGAGCCGGTCGACCACGTCGGGCAGCCGTACGTCGGCGAGGTCGAGAGCGGCCTCGCGCAGGCCGGCGAGGTCGCCGACGAGACGGCGGCCGAAGCGGACGGAGAAGATGATCGTGGCCAGGATCGCCACCAGGCCGAGCCCGCCGGCGATCGCGATGCGGCCGACGATGCCGGTGGCCGCCGAGGTGGCCTCCGCGGTGAGCGCGTCGGTCGCCTTGACCCGCGACGTGTCCAGCCGGGAGTCGAGAGAGTCGACGGTGGGAGCCCACTTGTCACGGTCGATGGCGTACAGGCTGCCGGAGGTCTGCGCCACGACGCCGTCCTCGAGCGTGGTGAAGCGGTCGTAGAGCTCGGAGTTCAGCACGTCCTCGTACGGCTGCCGCATGCCGCCCTTGAGGATCGGACGGTACTTCAGATAGATGAACCGGCGGTTGGCGGCCCATTCCGCGAAGGCCTTGTGCTCGTCGCGGGTCAGCCGGCCGCCGCTCATGATCGTGCCGCGGACCAGGGCGTCCTCGCGGGCGATCATCTCGTAGGCGTTGCCCATCGCCTGCATGGCGCTGGCCTGCTGGAAGATGGCCAGGTCCGGCACCGAGACGAGGCGGTCGTAGAGCCCGAACAGCTCGTCCATGACCCCGTTGTAGGCGTTCATCGCCTCGAGCCGGTCGAACTTGCCGAGTGTGACGGACTCGCGGATCGACGGCAGGCGGTCGAGCGAGGCGAGCAGGGAGTCCATCGGCGCCTTGAGGTCGGAGCCGAGGGCGCCCGCGTCCTCCTGCTCGTGCACGGCCTTGTCGAAGGCGTCGATCGCGGCGCTGGTCTTGCCCTGCTGCGAGGTGACCGCGGGTGAACTCGTCTGGCCTGCGCTGAGCATCCGGATGGTGAGCCCGCGCTCGGCCTGGATGTGCAGGCCGAGGTCGGCGGAGGTCACGCCGATCGCGTCGTACAGCGATTTGGCGCGGAGGAGGGTCACCCCGTCGCCGACCGTGAGCTTAAGGACAAAGCCCCACAAAGCGCTCAACATGAGCAACGGGAGGAGCAGCAACAAGAAGATCTTGAACCGAATCGACCGGTTTCTGGAACCCATGGCCACTCCTGCAGTGCGTGGAGGCTCGCGCCGCATTTATGGGGAAATGCACCTCCGGAAGATCGCATAGGAGACTAGCACCGATACTGTTCTGGCGCAGTGGAGGTTCTGATGATTACTGTGCTTACTGGGGCCAGTGCCGGAATCGGTGCAGCTGTTGCGCTTGATCTCGCAAAGCAGGCGCACCAACTAGTGCTTGTGGGACGCACCCCCGCCAGGCTGGAGGCGGTCGCCGACCGTGTCGCCGCCGTCACCGGAACCGCGCCCGCGACCTTCCAGGCCGACTTCGCGGTCCTGGCCGACGTCCGCAAGCTGGCGGACGAGCTGCTCGCGCGCTACGAACGCATCGACGTGCTCGTCAACAACGCGGGCGTGATGACGACCCGGCGGGAGCGGACCGCCGACGGGCACGAGCTCATGATGCAGGTCAATCATCTGGCCCCCTTTCTTCTGACGAACCTGTTGCTCGACCGTCTGAAGGAGTCGTCCGCGCGGATCGTCACGACCTCGTCGCGGGCGGCCAGGACGGGCAGGATCGACCCCGCCGACCTGTCCCGGGATCGCCGCCGGTGGAGTGGATGGCTGCAGTACGGCGACACCAAACAGGCGGGCGCCCTGTTCACCGTCGGGCTGGCCGAGCGCGGGCTGGCGGCCACCAGCCTGCATCCCGGCGTGCTCGACACGGGCTTCGCCCCGGGCACGCTCTTCATGAAGTTCCTCACCGTCGTGCCGGGGATGGCCGAGCCGCCGGAGGCGGGGGCGAGGAGGATCGTCCATCTGGTGACCCAGCCCGACGGGGTCGACCACCCGGGCCGGTTCTTCGTCAAGAACGCCCCCGCGGCCGTGCCCCGCACGATGACCGACCCCGCACTCGCCGAGGCCCTCTGGAAGGCCGGCCAGACCGCCTGCCACCTCTGACCTCTCACCCCCGTGATCATGCGCACATTCGGTGAGATGCCGGCTGAGCTGCGCGAGCCCATGCCGTGATCAAGCACGAATTCGTATGAATGCGGCCTGAGCTGCGCACATTCCGTTTATGATCATGTAGATAAGTGGTCGTTGATCGTTACGGCAAAATTTGTTCGCCGTTACCTATCACGACATACGCGCAGTCGATAGGGTCCGGCACCGTGACCGCGTCTCCCGCCGCCTCTTTGAAGCCTGGCACGTCCGCTCGTGACCCCCTGCTGGACAACGCCAAGTACCTGGCCATCCTTCTCGTGGTCTGTGCCCACCTCATCGAGAATCTGCGGGATGTGAAGGGCGCGCACGCCCTGTACTTCTTCGTATACCTCTTTCACATGCCGCTGTTCATTGTTATTAGCGGCTACTTATCGCGAAATTTCACCTTCTCTGCGGGTAAGGCGAGGAAGCTCATCAGCGGCCTCGCCGTGCCGTACGTGATCTTCGAAACGCTGTATTCGATGCCGCGTTTCCTCCTGTACGGCAAGCTGGAGATCAGCCTGCTCGATCCGTACTACCTGACGTGGTTCCTGATGTCGCTCTTCCTGTGGCGGCTCTCCACGCCGGTGTGGCAGCAGCTGCGGTGGCCGCTGGTGGTCGCCGTCGGCCTGTCGCTCCTGTCGGGGACGAGCGCGTTGCCGGACGAACTGTCGATGAACCGCACGCTCGGGCTGCTGCCGTTCTATGTTCTCGGGCTCATGCTGAAGCCGGAGCACTTCGACATCCTGCGGCAGCGGTGGGCGAGGATCGCCGGGGCGGCCGTCCTCGTCGTGGGGCTCGCCGTGGCCTTCGCCGTACACATGAAGGTGCCGACCGAGTGGATCCGCTGGCGGCACGCGAACTCGGCGATCGGCGTGGACGACCTGACGGGCAGTCTGACCCGGCTGGCCCTGCTGGCGACGGGTGCGCTGCTGGTGGCCGCCTTCATCGCGATCACGCCGAGGCGCCGTGTGTGGTTCACCGGGCTGGGCGCCGCGACCATGTACGCGTACCTGCTGCACGGTTTCGTGGTCAAGGTGCTCGAACGGTTCTACAACCGGCTGGACACTCCGCTCGGGGTCACCCTGGTGATCGTCTTCGGCGTGGTCCTGGCGACCGTGCTCTGTACGTGGCCCGTCCGGTTCCTGACTAAATGGGCGGTTGAGCCGAACATGTCCTGGGCCTTCACCAAACTCCGGCGTCCGGAGTCCCAGGTCAAGGACGGATCGCCGGCGCCCGCCGTGCCGAGCGGCAGTGAAAGCGAGCAGTCCCGCGAGCCTGCCGTACACGGGTGAGTCCTTCTTTGTGCCGACAAGGCGTATTGCCTGGTCATATGTGAATCGGCTGAACGTCGTACGACGGACACGTCGGTACATCTCCTTTGAATACTGACGTATCTGTTTCTGACGAGTAACCTGCGTATTCGCAGTGAATGCGAAGACGACGGGGTGACACGGGTGGTCGGCAGGCAGGGCAGAGTCACGGGCAAGATCGGTCCGGGCCTTGTCGGTGAGGTCATGGTGCCGATCCGCGGGGGGGTAGAGGCGTTCTACGCCTATCCGAGCGTGCCCGACGAGGAGATCCCGGTGGGGTCGATCGTCGTTGTCGTGGAGTATTCACCGCCACGTTCGGTCTATGTCGCGCGCGCGATCGCCTGACCATCCACTCCCCACGTCGCGGAGGCTCGCATGCCTACGGAGTTCGCCGTTCTGGGCGGCGCGATCGTCGTCGCCCTCGTCGTCATCGTCTTACTGTTCAAGGCCATCTGGCGGGTGGCCGAGCCGAACGAGGCGATGATCATCTCTGGGCTCGGCGCCCGGTCGAGAACCGAATTGGCCGACAGCCTGGGCTTCAAGATCGTCACAGGTAAGGGCACCGCCGTCCTGCCCGGCTTCCAGACCTCGCGCCGGCTCAGGCTGGACAGCCGCGCGGCCAACCTCCAGGTCTCGTGCGTCACCCAGCAGGGCATCCCCGTCCAGGTGCGCGGCGTGGTGATCTACAAGGTGGGCGACGACTTCGCCAGCATCGCCAACGCCGCCCGGCGCTTCCTCGACCAGCAGGACTCGATGAACGGCGCCATCCACGAGCTCTTCACCGGCCACCTGCGCTCGATCATCGGCAACCTCACCGTCGAGGACCTCATACTGAACCGCGAGCGGCTGACCAGCGAGACGCGCAGCTCCGCCGCCGACGAGATGAGCAAGCTCGGGCTGGTCGTGGACTCGCTGCAGATCCAGGAGATCGACGACGAGACCGGCTACATCACGAACCTGGGCAAGCCGCACGCCGCCAAGATCGCCGCCTCGGCTCGCATCGCCGAGGCGCAGCGGGACCAGGAGGCGACGGAGGCCGAGCAGGTCGCCGCGGCCAAGAAGGCCGCCGCGATCCGCGAGTCGCAGATCCAGCAGGCCGGGTACCAGGCCGAGGTCGACCAGGCCGCGGCCAAGTCGCGGCAGGCCGGCCCCCTGTCGGAGGCCACCGCCCGCCAGGAGGTCGTCGTCCAGGAGACCAGGGCCGCCGAGCTGGAGGCCCAGCTGGCCGAGCAGCGACTCCAGTCCCAGGTCCGCAAGCCCGCCGACGCCAAGGCGTACGAGACCGTGACGCTCTCGCAGGCCGAGCGCGACGCCCGCATCGCGCAGGCGGAGGCCGAGGCCAAGGAGACGGAGCTGCGCGCGGTGGCGCAGGCGTCCCAGGTCAAGCAGGCCGCGGCCGCGGAGGCCGAGTCGGTACGGCTGCGCGGAGAGGCCGCCGCGGCGGCGACGAAGGCGACCGGAGTCGGTGAGGCGGAGGCGGCGAAGGCCCGGGGCCTCGCCGATGCCGAGGCGGCGAGGGCTCGCGGTCTGGCCGAGGCGGAGGCCGCCAAGGCCCGCGGTCTGGCCGAGGCCGAGGCGATCCGGGCCCGGTCCGAGGCGCTGGCCGAGAACCAGGAGGCCGTCATCGCGCAGCAGTTGGCCGAGAACTGGCCGCAGATCGTGGAGGCGGGCTCCAAGGCGTTCGGCAACGTCGACCACATGGTCGTGCTGAACGGCGCGCAGGGGATCGAGGAGATGCTGGCCAAGGCCCTGACGCTGGGTGGAACGGGCCTCGGCCTGGCCCGCTCCCTGCTCGCCAAGGGAGGGTCCGCGAGCGTCAACGGCTCCGAAGCCCCCGCGTCCCCGATCACCCCCGAGCCCCGGGCGTGATGATCATGCACCGGTTCGTGGACGGCCTGTGTGAGCAGGCCGTCCCCAGGCCGTGATCATGCAGCGCTCGGGGCTGCGCATTCACGAACCCGTGCATGATCACCCCAAGGTTGCGGGGGTCAGATCATTACGTGGGCTTCTGGGCTGCCGACGAAGGCGAATTGCGCGTTGCGGGTCAGCACGTGGTCGGCGGCCTGCCAGGTGTGGAGGGCGGCGTCGGAGTTGCGCATGTAGACGAAGTTGAACCGGTCTGCCGAGTAGATGGAGACGCCCTCCTCCTGGCAGCGCAGGATCAGGTTGGTGTCCTCGCCCGTGTTGAGCGGTTCGAAGAGCATCGACCGCATGAGATCGGCCTTGGCGGTGATCGTCCCGCCCTGGACGAGATGGGTGTAGCGGTGCTCAAGCCCGGGGAGGCGGAACACGGTGACGTCCTGGTGGGAGAAGTAGGTGTAGTGCCCGCCCTTGCCCACCAGCTCCGCGTCGCTGTAGTCGAAGGCGCGCAGCAGGTCGGACAGGTAGTGCTCGCCGTAGAGGTTGTCGTCGTCCATCTTGGAGATGAGCTCGCCCTCGGCGTGCGCGATCCCGTGGTTGAGCACCTCGCCCAGCGTCCATGAGGCGTCGGCGTTCAGCACCTTGACCGCCGGGACGCCCGCCGCCAGCGCCTTCTCCCTGATGACGTTCGTGTCCTCGGACAGGCCGTGCAGGACCAGCACGAGTTCCAGGTTGCGGTGCTTCTGCCGCGCGACCTGGCTGATCGCGTGCTCGATCTGGCCGGGCCGGTTGGTCGGCAGGACGATGGACACCGACCGCGACCGTGAAACGACCGGCCGGCCGATATCGGCGAGGATCTGGTCGACGCGGTGCGAGAACAGGTGCTTGTCGAACACCTCGCGCATGGCCAGGTGTCCCTGGCGGGCCCGCAGTTCGGGGCTGTTGATGAAGTACAGCGCCAGGTTGTAGGCCTCTTCCTCCGTGTGGGCGACGGGGATGAGCGGGCCGAAGGTCTCCTCGATCGCGCGGGACCAGCCCGACAGCACGGTGGTCGAGCAGGCCGACAGCTCGAAGACCCGCCGGGCGCACATGGTCGGTGAGTCGATCACCGAGTTCACGTTCAGGAAGACCTTGTACATCCGGTACGCGGCCAGCATCTGCTCGTACGGAAGTTCGCCCACGATGTGGGGGCGGTACTCCTCGGGCCACGCGTACTTGTCGTCCACCGTGCCGTTGCGGGCGAAGATGTGCAGGCCGAGCTTGCGGACCGGGGCGAGGATCGTCTCCATCTGCTCGCGCCGCTCGGGGTGCTTGTCCCGGAAGTACATGCCGCCGAACACGATGTCGTACGGCCGGCCCTCCCGGGTCTGGATGGGGTTGTGGATCCGCGGCTGGGCCGCGAACTGCAGGACTCCCACCCTGTCGTGACCCAGAATTTCACGATATTTCGGCACCATGTCGCCGTCGCACGTATACACGTAGTCGAACAGCTTGGCCGTGTCGATGAAGAAGTCGAAGTTCGGCGGGTCCTCCTTGTTCCAGAAGACCGTGGGGATGCCCTCCTGCCTGCACCAGTCGAGGAGGTCGCGCAGCTCCTGCTTGGGGGCGTTGGTGCCGGTCATCTGGTAGCGCCACCTGGTCTGGTTGCCGTGCCAGGCCGACTCGCAGAACAGCATCTCGGGGCGCTTCTCGGCGAAGATCTCCCGCCAGTCGTTGAGACCGAACTCGATCTGGTCCCACTCGTAGCGGAACGCCATGCGGGAGAAGTCGTCCAGAATCACGGCGACGCGCATGTCGGGCCGCACGACGGGGCCGTCCGGCCACTCCAGGCTGGGGATCTCGACCTCGGGTCCCCGCGCCTTGGCGAGTGCGACGGCCTGGGTCACCGGCAAGGGCGCCTTGGGACCGTTGCCTCGCTTGATGGCCTTGCCCAGATCCCGGGGAAGGCGGGTGTACTCGTTGGACTTCGCGGCGACTCTGAGCGCCTGGACGACCCGGAAGGGACGGTTGGCCTTGAGCTTGTAGAGCGCGTTGTCGGTGCGGGCCTGCTGGGTGGCGAGCTTCGTCTCCAACTCGCGGATCCGCTTCTCGTAACGCTCGACGGTCTTGCGCTCCTCGGGCAGCCAGTTCGCGGGGCCGAGCCGCTGGAAACGGGGGGCGTCCTGAGAGTTCTCAGCCAATGCTTCGTCCCTTTATGTAAGAGCCTCGTGCGGTGGCCGACGCCACCTTCCGACGGGGACCTAGCCGACCTTGCCTTTGGCGGCCGGGGAAAGATTGTCGCCACGCAGCCAGGCCGCGATGACACGCGCGATCCTAGGTCCCGCCGCGCCGTCCCATAGTGGCGGAAGCTCGCCGCTCGGTGTCGTCGCGCCGTCCGCGAGCGCCTTTGAGGCGGCGGCCGGAAGCGAGGAGGGCGTCACGAGCCGGTTGGTGCCGTGGGTGACGGTGATCGGCCGTTCGGTGTTCGGCCGGATGGTCAGGCAGGGGATGCCGAGCATTGTCGTCTCCTCCTGCACGCCGCCGGAGTCGGTGACGACGAGCGCGGCGCCCCGGACGAGAGACAGGAAGTCCACGTATCCGAGCGGATCCACGATCTTGAGGTTGGGCCGGTCGACCAGTCCCGCGTCGGCGAGCCGCTGCCGTCCCCGCGGGTGCAGCGGCACCACGACGGGCACCTGCTCGGCCACCTCGAGCACCGCGTCCACGAGTTCACGCGCCGCCGCGGGGTCGTCCACGTTGGCCGGCCGGTGGAGGGTCGCCACCGCGTAGGCGCCGGAGACGCCGAGGCGTGCCTGGACGGGCGCGGGGTCGAGGGTGGGCAGCGCGGAGAAGAGGCTGTCGATCATCGGGTTGCCGACGAGGTGGACCTTCGCCGGGTCCACGCCCTCCGCCGCCAGGTGCGACAGGGCCTCCGGCGAGGTGGCGAACAACATGTCCGAGAGCGCGTCGGTGACGACCCGGTTGACCTCTTCGGGCATCTCCCGGTCGAACGAGCGCAGGCCCGCCTCCACGTGCGCCGTCGGGATGTGCAGCTTCGCGCAGACGAGGATCGCGGCGAGCGTGGAGTTCACGTCTCCGTAGACGACGACGAGCGACGGGGAGTGCTCGGTCATGACGTCTTCGAGGCCGGTCAGCAGGGCCGCCGTCTGCCGGGCGTGCGTTCCCGAGCCGACACCGAGATTGGCGATGGGCTCCGGCAGTCCCAGGTCGGCGAAGAAGACGTCCGACATGAGAGCGTCGTAATGCTGACCGGTGTGAACGATGCCCTGGCGGACTCCGAGTTCGGTCAGCGCTCTGACCACGGGGGCCGCTTTGACGAAGTTGGGCCGGGCGCCCAGAACGTGTAGAACGAGGGCGTTCTCGGTCATTACCTCGCCTTTCGTATAAGCCTAGGCCAATCCGGAGCCTATGGTACGGTCACGCCGTGGAATCCGAGGCCATCACGCCCTCCAAGGTCTCAGCCAAGTCGGCGAAGGCCGGTATTCGGGGCTTTCTTCGCGGATTTGTGAAGAATCCAGTCGTCGTCTCGCGGGTTTTCGTGAGCAAGGTCACGTCCGACCCCGCTCGGGTCGCGCATGCCGCCGCCGATGCCGTGCCGACTCGGATGCGCCCCATGGTGGGCTGGGTCGCCCGTCCCGCCAGGCTGACCGTGCTCAAGATCATGAGCCCCGCGCTGAACAAGGCGAAGGCCGAGTTCGACGCCGGACGGATGACGGAGGCCATCGATCTGCTGCGCCCGCGCACCAGATGGCCGTTGGTCCGCAAGAGGATCGCGTTCTACGAGGGAGAGCGGGCGGCCATCGGAGCCGACCCCATCCCGCCCAAGCCCAAGGTCATCATGGGCGAGCGGGTGACCGGCCGGGTTCTGCACATGGTCACCAACGCGTTGCCGTACACGCAGGCGGGCTACACCGTCCGCACGCACCGCATCGTCACGGCGCAGGCCAAGGAGGGGCTCGACCCTCACGTCGTGACGAGCTGGGGCTGGCCGATGCTCCAGGGGCACGCCGAGGCCACGCCGTACGAGGAGATCGACGGGATTCCCTACTACCGGCTGCTGCCGAAGGGCGAGGTCCCGTTCGAGAGCCGGGGCCGCATGATCCGCGGCGCCGCCGACGTGTCGGAGCTCGTCCGCACTCTCAGGCCGCAGGTGCTGCACGCCGCGACCGACCACCGCAACGGCTCGGTCGCGCTCGCCGTGCGCGAGCGCACCGGCACGCCCTTCGTCTACGAAGTGCGCGGCTTCCTCGAGGAGACCTGGACGTCCAGGGACCCGGCTCGCGTCGGCAGTGAGCGCCACCTCATGCAGCGCGACCGCGAGGCGCACATCATGCGTGAGGCCGACGCGGTCGTCACACTGGCCGAGACGATGGTCGCCGAGATCGTCGAGCGTGGAGTCCCCCGCGAGCGCATCCACCTCGCGCCCAACGCCGTGAACGACACGCTGCTCACCGCGGACTACGACGGCGCCGCGTTCCGTGACATGTACGGCATCGCCAAGGACGAGATCGTCGTCGGGTCGGTGTCGAGCATCGTGGGCTATGAGGGGTTCGCCACCCTGCTGAGCGCCGCGGCCCTGCTGCGGGACGCGGGCACGCCGATGAAGGTCCTGCTCGTGGGTGACGGAGCCGAGCGGCCCGCCCTGCTCGACCAGGTCGAGCGCCTCGGCCTGAAGGACCTCGCGATCCTCCCTGGCCGAGTGGGCCCCGAGGAGGCGCTCCAGGCGCAGGCGGCCATCGACATCTTCGCCTGCCCCCGTGAGGACCTCCGGGTGTGCCGCCTGGTGACTCCGCTGAAGCCGGTCGAGGCGATGGCGCTCGGCAAGCCCGTCGTCCTGAGCGACCTGCCCGCGCTCTCCGAGCTCGTGGGCGCCGACGGCGCCGGCCTGCTGGTGCCGCCGGGCGACCCGGAGGCGTTCGCGAAGGCCCTCGCGGCCCTGCGGGACGACCCGGAGCGGCGGCGCGTCATGGGCGAGGCGGGCAGGGCCGAGGTGGCCGCCCGCCGCACGTGGAGTAGCCTCGCGCGGACGTACCGCGGGATCTACGAGACACTGACCGAATCGAGATAAACCCCCCAAATACGGATGCGCCGGTTTAGGCATTCTTGGTGTTAACTTGGGATAGCCTTTGACACCATGAAGTGTTGTCTCTCCACCCAGGTAGCATCGTGACCGGCTTCGATCTCACGATCATCGGGCTGGGTTACGTGGGTATGCCGCTGGCCAAAGAGGCCACGGCCGCCGGGCTCCGGGTTGCAGGTCTCGACGTCGACCCCCGCAAGGTCGACGCGCTCAACGCAGGCCGTTCGTACATCGACGACCTGACCGACGCCGATCTTGACGCGATGATCTCGGGTGGCTTCACCGCCACCCTGGACGCGTCGGTGCTGGCACAGTCGCGCACCATCGTCATCTGTGTGCCGACTCCCCTTGACGAGGACCACCGTCCCGACCTGTCCGCCGTCGAAGGCGCGACACGGACGGTCGCCGAGCATCTCCAGCCGGGAACGCTCGTGGTCCTCGAATCAACCACTTGGCCCGGCACCACGGACGAGGTCGCGCGGCCGATCCTGGAGAAGTCCGGGCTCGTCGCGGGCATCGACTTCCATCTGGCGTTCTCCCCGGAGCGGATCGACCCGGGCAACGCCAAGTTCGGGCTGCGTAACACGCCGAAGGTCGTCGGCGGCTACACGAGCGCCTGCAAGGACAGGGCCAGCGCCTTCTACGGGCAGTTCGTCGAGCGTGTGGTGCCGGTGAGCGGCACGCGTGAGGCGGAGATGGCCAAGCTGCTCGAGAACACCTACCGTCACGTCAACATCGCTCTGGTCAACGAGATGGCGATCTTCTGCGACGAGCTCGGCGTGAACCTGTGGGAGTCCATCGAGGCGGCCGCCACCAAGCCGTTCGGATTCCAGAAGTTCCTTCCCGGTCCGGGCGTGGGCGGCCACTGCATCCCCGTGGACCCGTCCTACCTGTCGTACACGGTCCGCAAGCTGGGCTACCCGTTCCGGTTCGTCGAGCTGGCGCAGGAGATCAACGAGCGGATGCCGTCGTACGTGGTGACTCGCGTGCAGCGTCTGCTCAACCAGACGCGCAAGCCGGTGAACGGCTCTCGCGTACTGCTCCTCGGCGTGACGTACAAGCCAGACATCGCGGACGAACGGGAGACGCCCGCGATCCCAGTGGCGGAGGCGCTGCTGGAACTGGGCGCCGAGCTGTCGTTCTGCGACCCGCACGTCAAGGAGTGGACGGTCAAGGGGGAGCCGGTCCAGCGCGAGGCGGATCTCGCCGAGGCGCTGGCGAAGGCCGACATCACCGTCCTGCTCCAGCAGCACGCGGTGTTCGACCTCGACCTCATCGAGGAGCGGTCCAATCTTGTGCTCGACACGCGGGGCGTGCTCACCACGAGCGATCGCGTCGAGCGGTTGTAGGGGGGTTCGTCCGTGCACGTGCTCGTCATGACGGTGGTTCATCACCCCGAAGACGCCCGGATCCTGCACCGGCAGATCCGTGCGCTCGTCGATGCCGGTCATGAGGTCACGTATGCCGCGCCGTACACCGCGCGCGGCGCCGTTCCACGTTCCTGGGTGACAGGCGTCGACCTGCCCCGGGCCGCGGAACGGCGCCGCGTCACGGCCGTACGGGCCGCGCGCCGGCTCTTCAAGAGCATGCGCGGCCGCGTCGACCTGGCGCTCATCCACGACCCGGAGCTGCTCCTGGCGGTGGCGGGGGTGCGCAAGCGCCCGCCCGTCGTCTGGGACGTGCACGAGGACACTCCCGCAACACTGTCGCTGAAGCCGTGGCTGCCCGCCTTCCTCCGCCCGCCGGTGCGCTTCCTGGCCCGGCTGATGGAGGCGACGGCGGAACGCCACCTGCATCTGCTGCTGGCGGAGACCGCCTACACCGGGCGGTTCCGCAAGCCGCATCCCGTGGTGCCGAACGACACCTGGGTGCCGGACACCGTCAGCCCGCCGGGGGACGACCGGGTGGTCTACCTCGGTTGGTTATCGGAGGCCCGCGGGGTCCACGAGGCCGTCGAGGCGGCCCGCATCCTCCAGCGGCACAAGGTGACGGTCGAGCTGATCGGTTACGCCGACCCGAGGACCCGCCCGGTCCTGAAGGAGGCGGTCGAGCAGGGAATCCTCGAATGGCGTGACTTCATGCCGAACGACGAGGCCCTGAAGCGGCTCGACGGCGCCCTCGCGGGGCTCTCGCTCCTGCACGACGAGCCCAACTATCGCCACTCCATGCCCACGAAGATCGTGGAGTACATGGCACACGGAGTCCCGGTCATCACCACGCCCTCGCCGCGAGCCGTTGAGCTTGTGGAACGTTACCGATCCGGGGCCGTGGTCCCCTGGCGGGACGCGGAGGCCATCGCGCGAGTCGTGCTCCGGCTGCGTGACGACGCGGTGGAACGGGCGGAAACGAGTGCACGGGGCTACGCCGCCGCGCGGGCGAACCACCACTGGCCGAACTCGGCGCCGCGGTTCGTCGGGCACCTGGAGGAGTGGGCGGGCGTTAAGAGTTAAGACGTCGTATGCGATCTGTCTTACTCGACGGGCGGTAGTGTTCCAGCGTGCGCGGCCTTTCTGTGATCATGGGCTTGGTGGTCCTCCTCGGCGTCGCCGTCGCCGTGACCGTGTTCCGGCATGACCCAGGGAAGTCCCGCGCCGCCGAAGTGCGGACGACCGGTCCGGCCGTCGCCAAGAGCACGAAGAGTCCGAGTCCGAGCCCGACTCCGAGTGCAGATCCTTGCGGCACGTCCAATGCGCCGTCGCCCGTGAAGTACCCGGTGACCGGCTTCTGGGTGATGCCGAACAAGGACGCCTGCACCTGGCAGCGCCAGTTCGAGGGGGTCCATCGAGTCGGTGGCGACACCGTCATACGGTTCGGATTCAAGCTCTCGCCGCGCGGCCTCGACGCCCAGGGCCGGATCCTGACGGAGGGCTCCCCGAAGAAGGCCAAGCCCGACTCCCGCTACGCCAAGTGCGAGGAGAACGGGTCCGCCTGCGCGCGGGCGGCGGAGAAGGACCTCAAGGCCGCCAACCCCGCCAACAGGCTCAGCCGCATCTACGTCTACGACACCGATGAGCAGTACGGCCCGAGCATCTTCCGCTGCCCGTCGATGGAGCACAAGATCACTGTCGGCGACGCGGTCTTCTACCGGCTGATCGTCTCGCCTGACGGGTCGGACGCCGGCACCTGCGACTTCTCCAAGGGATCCGGCTACGACCTGATCCTGATCTCGGGCGGTAAGACGGACAGCCTCAGCAAGCTGCTCGCCCTGGGTGACCGGTTCGGCATCAAGGTCTACCCCTCGTTGCCCCCCTCGCCGCGTGATCCGAAGACGTTCCAGGCCGACGTGCAGCACATCGGTCCCCTCACGGCGCTGACCCGGCGCGTCATGCGGGACTACGCCAAACGTTTCAAGGGACGTGAGTCCCTGGGCGGCGTGTATCAGACCTACGAGCTGGCGCTGAGGGACTGGCCCGAACCGGATCGGGTGGGGACCCTCCGGGTGTACACCGCGCAGAACCGCGTCGTCCGAGCGGAGTTGCCGGGCGTGCCGATCCTGGTCAGCCCGTACATGGACGCCCGCAAGAAGCTCAGCTACTCCCCGACGCCGGCTCAGGTCGCCGAGGGCTTCAAGGTCCTCGCCAAGACCGGTGTCGACATCATCGCGCCCCAGGACGGCAGGGGCACCGGCAAGCTGGGCCTGTTCTGGCCGAACTGGACGGACCGGCCGGTGGACTCGCGGCTCAAGCCCATCGTGGGTGACACGACGTACGCCAAGGCCTACATCGCGGCGACCCGCGGCTACTTCGGGGCGATGTCCGTCGCCCGCGACGAACTGGCCAAGGAGGGCGTGGACGTCCAGCTCTGGGCCAATCTCGAGGCGTTCCAGCCGACGCCGGTGGGGCGCTGCGGCGACCAGGACGCCCGTGGCAACATCGACAAGCCGCGACTCGACACCCAGGTGACGCTCGCCGGGCCGTACGTCTCGAAGATCATCTCTTACATGTGGAGCGGGTTCTACACCTGTGGATCGCCGCCGCTGTCGAAGCAGATCGCCGACGACTGGGACCGGCCGATCCCCATCGCCGCGAGCAGGCAGTCGCGGCAGCTCCGAGACGGGCTGCAGATCACCGGGTACCACCTCGGCGACGCGGTGGTCAGCATGTCCTGGGACAAGCTCAAGGAGCCGCGGAAGATCGAGCCCGCGAAGGTCGGCTCGTATGACGCCACGCCGATCGCCGGGCTGCCCCGGGGCGCGGAGAGGATCTGGGTCCCGCTCGACTGGTCCACCGTCCCCAAGGACGCCTGGGTGCAGGTCGAGGTGACGTCGCCGGACGGACGCAAGGCGGCGGAACCGGTTTATTACGCCAACGGCGTGTAGCGTGCCTTCCATGATCCCGCGAATACCGGTCAGCGTGGATCTGGTCGTCCTCACTGTCAGGAGCCAGGAGCTGAGCGCGCTCGTATGGCGGCGTGACAATCCACCGTACGAAGGCCGCTGGGCGCTGTCGGGCGGGTTCATCCAGCTGGAGGAGGACCTGCCCGCCGCTGCCGCCCGCGTCCTCGCCGAACGCGCCGGGCTTCCCGGCGCCCCCGTCCATCTGGAGCAACTCCAGACGTACGGATACCCCGACCGGGATCCCCGCCAGCGGGTGGTCAGCGTGGCCTACCTCGGGCTCGCCCCCGACCTGCCGGCGCCCACCGAGGCGCACATGAGCTGGCAGCCGGTCGCCTCGCTGACGGACATGGCGTTCGACCACCGCCGGATCATGCTCGACGGGGTCGAACGGGCCAGGGCCAAGCTGGAGTACACCTCGCTGGGCGCGGCGTTCTGCCCGTCGGAGTTCACCGTGGCCGAGTTGCGACGGGTGTACGAGATCGTTTGGGGCCGTCCGCTCGACCCGCGGAACTTCCACCGCAAGGTGACCAAGACCGAGGGCTTCCTCATGCCCACCGGACGTACCACGACCAGGGACGGCGGCCGACCGGCCATGCTCCACCGCCGCGGCCCCGCCGTGCTCCTCCACCCCCCCATGCTCCGCGTCTGACCTGCGACTTCGCCATTCGTGATCTGGCAATCGACCTCCTCCCGCATGATCACGCCCAGGGTTGGCGCAGGTCGGAGCGGTCGTCTCCGAGCCTGTGCATGATCACGGGGAAAGTGCTGGAGGGGGCGTATCTGGGTGGGGGACGTATCTCCTAAGGTAAGGACATGCCTCGTTTCCGCGCGATTCTCGACACCATGCCGGCCTACAAGCCGGGCAAGACCATGGTTTCCGCAGAAGGCCGGTCGTTCAAGCTCTCCTCAAACGAGAGCCCGTACGAGCCGCTGCCCTCCGTCGTCGAGGCGATCGCGAAGGCGGCCACCGAGGTCAACCGCTACCCCGATCCCGCTTCTGTGAAGCTCACCGAGGCGCTCGCGGCCCGGTTCGGCGTGCCGTTCGACCACGTCGCCCTGGGCGGGGGTTCGGTGGCCGTGGCCCAGCAGCTGCTTGAGGCCGTCGGGGAGCCGGGGGCCGAGGTGATGTACGCCTGGCGGTCCTTCGAGGCCTACCCGACGCTCGCCAGCCTCGCCGGAGTCGTCTCGGTCGAGGTCCCCCTCGTGGACGAGACCCACGACCTTGACGCCATGGCGGACGCGGTGACGCCGCAGACGCGCCTGATCTTCGTCTGCAACCCGAACAACCCGACCGGCACGGTCAACCGTTCGGCCGAGTTGCGGCGCTTCCTCGACCGGGTGCCCGAGAACGTGCTGGTGGTCCTGGACGAGGCCTACCGGGAGTACGTCCGGGACGCCGACGTGCCCGACGGGCTGACCATCTACCGCGAGCGGCCCAATGTCGCGGTCCTGCGGACGTTCTCCAAGGCGTACGGCCTGGCCGGCCTCCGGGTCGGTTATCTGATCGGCCACACTCCGGTGGCGGCGGCCGTCAGGAAGACGTTGCTGCCGTTCGCGGTCAACCACCTCGCGCAGGCCGCGGCCCTGGCGTCCCTCGACGCCGAAGGCGAGCTGCTCGAGCGGGTCGAGACCGTCGTCAAGGAGCGGACCCGTGTGCGGGAGACCCTGATCGCGCAGGGCTGGACGGTGCCCCCCACCGAGGCCAACTTCGTGTGGCTGCGTCTCGGCGACCGCACCATGGAGTTCGCCGACCTGTGCGCCGAAAGCGGCGTGGCCGTCCGTCCCTTCGCCGGTGAGGGTGCGCGCGTCTCGATCGGCGACGTGGAGGCCAACGACACCTTACTCGCCGCCGCCGAGGCGTTCAGGCGCTGACCGCGCGGGCGGAGCTCACGTCCGAGGCTCCGGGGAGCCGACGCGAGGCGACGGCGCATCCGATTGAACCGCCGGTGAGCGTCTCTCGGTGGAGACCACGAGGGCCACGCCGACCACGATGAGCGCTCCGGCGAGCAGCATGCCGTGCGTCACCTGCTCGCCGACGACGACCATGCCCAGGAGCACCGCCACCACCGGGTTCACGTACGCGTAGGTCGACACGAGAGAGATCGGCGCGTTCCCCAGCAGCCAGACGTACGACGTGAAGGCGACCAGCGATCCGGCGACGACCAGGTAGGCCACGGCCAGCCACGATCGCCCGGTCACGGCCCCCAAGTCGAGGCGCTCGCCGAACGCGGTGCCGAGCACCAGGAGACCCGCGCCTCCGGCGACCATCTCGATGGTGCTGGCCATGAACGGATCCTTCGGCATCGAGATCCGCGGCGACAGGAACGAGCCGAGCGACCAGGAGATCGAGGCCAGCAGGATCACGAGGATCCCGACGGTGCCCGCCGACGTCCCGCCGCCCAGCGACAAGCCCGCCACGCCGACGAAGCCCACGAGCACTCCGGCCATCGTCAGCAGGTGCGGCCGGTCGCGGACGACCATCCGCAGCACGATCAGCCACAACGGCACCGACGCCACGAGCAGGGCGGCCAGGCCACTGGAGATGTACTGCTCCGCCAGGGCCACCATGCCGTTGCCGGCGGTGAGCAGGAGCAGCCCGACCAGCGCCGCGCTGCCGAACTCCCGCCAGGTGATCCGGAACGCCGCGAACCCCTTGCGGGCGAGCAGCACCGTCCCCAGGATCAGCGAGGCCGTGATGAAACGGAGCCCGCCGCTCAGTAGGGGAGGGATGCTCTCGGTGGCGAACTTGATGCCGAGATATGTCGAACCCCAGATCACGTAGACAGCGCCAAGCGCCAACCAGACCCGGATGTCACGACCGTTCCGTCCCATGGGTCATGACAATATCGCCTGAACCAGACAATACAGGCGGCGCACCTGCCGAAGGCTCAGCGGCTCAGCTTCTCCACGATCAGCCGGTACAGCTGACGCGGCCGGCCGGGCTGCGGAGTGCGGTTCGGCGGAAGCGGCCACGCGAGTCCCTCGTCAACCAGCGTGCGCAACAACCGCCGAGCCGTACGGGGTGTGACGCCGAGCATGCGCCCCGCCCCCTCCGCGTCCACGACCGTGTCCCCGCCCTCGAGCTTGGCGGCCAGGCGGGCGAGCACCTCGACGCCGCGGGGCTTGGCCGGCCCGCCCGACTGGGGAGGCATCCGGGGCGGCGGCACGAGCGCCCTGCCCTCCCGGTCCACCGCGAAGCCCTGAGCCTGCTTCCCGCCCTGGCTCCGGGTCAGCGCGCCCCGTGCGTGCGTCTCGGCGTCATGGGTCGTACGGCCCATGCCGACACCCACCTCGACGGCCAGTCCCAGCTCCTCGCGGATCCTGGCCGCGAACGGAAGGACCCGGAAGCCGTCGGTGGCCGCGGCGATCGAGCCCTTCGTCGCCACCACCAGATAGCTGTGGTCGTCGATGGGCCACACGCTCGCGTTGATCCGGTTGGCCTCCTGAACCAGCAGCCGATGCAGGGACAGGCGCAGTTCGTCGCGCCAGTAACGCGGGGAGGCCCGCCGTACGGGCTCGCGCAGCGTCGGAACCTCCACCAGGATGACGGTGAGCTGGGACTCCTCCAGCCGGTGCCGGGCGCCCAGCAGGCCCGCCGTGTGCAGAGCGGAGCGGATCGCGGCCGACGTCGGCCGGATCGGGATGGCCGGCATCCCCGCGGCGGACAACCGGTCGGCGACGCCCTGGACGCACGTCAGCACGCCCGTGGTGACGCCCTGACGCAGCAGCCGTTCGTGGAAGGCGGTGATGGTGCCCGTGGCCCCCGGCTCGTCACGGCTGTGGACATCCCCGGAGGGGAGGTTCAGATCGGAGTACGCCTCATCGATCTCCGACCGGCTCAGCACGTCGATGCTCACCCGCCGGGGATCGATGCGGTCGTCCAGCATCGCGCGCGCGATCGCGGAGACCAGCGCGGCGCCGCCGAGTTGCACGTGCGTCGCGGGCACCGTAAGGACCCCCGCACGCCGGGCCAACTCGAACGGGACCGGGCTGGCGAACAGGCAGGCGTCCACGCCGGGACCGAGCCGGGTCACCTTGTCGGCCGCCTCCTGCTCGTCCCGATAGGCGGCGGCGACCAGCCGGCAGGGTACCGGAGCCGCCGCATGCCCCATGAGCATCACCCGCTCGACGAGGTCGTGCGACCCCACCACTCCGATCGTGAGATCCGGCGTCCCCGCGCTCAGGCGCGACCCGCGCGGAGTCTCTTCCGTGCGTTCGACCAATGTTCGTCCCATCCCACGTGCCCTCGTTGTTGTGGTTCTCTTTGGAACGATCGCTGGTTAAGGCCGTAATGTCACGCCCGGATTTGCCGGAATGCCATTCTGTGAGGGGGCGGCGGTTCCGGTAAATTTAATGTTTCCGCTGGTCGGAGCGGATAATTGGGTTTGTGGACTCAGCCCTCGCTCAAAGGGGAAATTTCCCGTTCCACATCTGCGCCGAGTGCCTGCATACGCTGAGCCAGGTCCGCGTGTCCGCGATCGATGAGATATCCGGAGTCGATCGTCGTCTCTCCGTCGGCCGCGAGGCCGGCCAGAACGAGCGCGATTCCGGACCGCAGATCGTGGGCGGTCACTTCGGTGCCGTGCAACGGCGTGGGTCCGTGGACCACCGCGCGGCTTCCGTCGACCTCGATCCGGGCCCCCATCTTGTTGAGCTCACCCGCGAGCGCGAAGCGCCCGTCGAAGATCCGCTCATGGATGTAGCTGGAGCCCTCCGCGAGGCAGGCGACCGTCATGAGCGGCGACTGGAGGTCGGTCGCGAAGCCCGGGTAGGTGTCGGTGATCACGTTGATCGGCCGGAGGCTCCGGTCGCGCCGGACGTGGAGGACCGCGCCGTCGGTCTCGAACTCGACGCCCATCTGCTCCAGCTTCCACCGGACGACGCCGAGGTGCTCGAGCGAGGCGCCGACGAGGTTCACCTCGCCGCCCGTGATGGCGGCGGCCATCGCGAAGACGCCGGCGTCGAGCCGGTCCGGCATCACGGTGTGCTCGACCGCGGTCAGCTCGTCGACGCCCTCGACCGTGATGAAGCCGGTGCCGCCGCCGCTGATCCTGGCGCCCATGCGGGTGAGCATCCCGATCACGTCGAGGACCTCGGGCTCAAGAGCCGCGTTCTCGATGACCGTGGTGCCCTTGGCGAGCGCCGCGGCCATGATGAGGTTCTCGGTGCCGGTGTGGGAGGGCGTGTCGAGGTAGAGGGAGTGGCCCACAAGCCCGGCGGCCTTGATGTGGATGACGCTCTCGCCCTCGTCCACGATCGCGCCGAGGCGCTTGTAGCCGAGGTAGTGGAAGTCCAGGTTCCTGCTGCCGAGGTTGCAGCCGCCGATTCCCTCGATGACCGCCTCGCCGAGCCGGTGCAGCAGGGCGGGGACGAACAAGACGGAGCCGCGGAACCGTCGCGCGATGTGGGCGGGGAGAACCGGGCTGGTGAGCCGGGAGGCGTCGATCACCAGTGTCCGCTCGGTCTCGTGGAACTCCACTTTGGCGCCGACGGCCTCCGCGAGCTCGACGGCTCTGCGCACGTCCTCGATCACCGGAACGTTGCGCAGCACCGTGCGGCCCTCTGAGGCGAGCAGCGCCGCCCCGATCATGGGCAGTACGGCGTTCTTCGCGCCCTGGATGAAGGCGGTTCCACGCAGTACGTTGCCACCGCGCACGCGGTAACGAACCATGAATGAGACTCCTAATTCGGGGGAAGTGGGGGACCCGCAATATGGCGGCAGCCACGCCGTCGGCCCAGAGTAGCCGCTATCCCGGGCGTTTCGCGGGGGAACAACCCTCCGAGGGCCCTAGATGGAGCTCCATGCTGCTGATGCGGGTGTGACGGGAGTGACTAACTTCTGAAGGCGGATCCGGTCAGCTGTTCGAACGCCTCGACGTAGCGCTGCCGCGTCCGTTCGACGACCTTGTCGGGAAGCGGCGGGGGCGCTTCGCCGGAGTTCCGATCCCAGCCGGATTCGGGGGAGACCAGCCAGTCCCGGACGTACTGCTTGTCGAACGACGGCTGCGGCCGTCCCGGCTCCCAGAGCTCTCGCGGCCAGAACCGGGAGGAGTCCGGCGTCAGGACCTCGTCGCCCAGGGTCAGCACGCCGTCGGCGTCCCAGCCGAGCTCGATCTTGGTGTCGGCCAGGATGATGCCCCGCTCCAGGGCGATCTCGGCGCCGCGGGTGTAGACGTCGAGCGTGATCTGCCGGAGCCGCTCGGCGACCTCCGCTCCCACCTCGCCGACGACCTGGTCATACGTCATCGGTTCGTCGTGCAGGCCCGCCGGGGCCTTGGTCGAGGGGGTGAAGATCGGCTCGGGCAGCCGCGACCCGTTGTCGAGGCCGGGCGGGAGCGGTACGCCGGAGACGGCGCCGGCCGCGCGGTACTCGAGCAGGCCGCCGCCGGTCAGGTAGCCGCGGGCCACGCACTCGACCGGAACCATGTCCAGCCGGCGGCACAACACGCCCCGGCCCGCGAACTCGGCCGGCACGTCCGTCGAGACCACGTGGTTGGGGACGACGTCCTTGAGCTGGTCGAACCACCACAACGACAGGCGCGTCAGTATCTCCCCCTTGTCGGGGATACCGGGTTCGAGCACATGGTCGAACGCGGAGATCCGATCGGAGGCCACCATCAGCAGCAGCCCGTCGTCGGTCTCGTACAGGTCGCGGACCTTGCCGGAGTGGAGGTGTTTCACCGTGCCGAGTTTATTCGGCTCCGCACAGGCGTGAACCGCCCGGGTCAGGACTCGGCCGCGGCCGACAGCGCGATGTCGGACCGGTGGTGGGAACCGCGCAACGAGATCTTCGCGAGCGCCTCGTAGGCCGCCGCACGCGCCCGCGCGACGTCCTCGCCGGTGCCGATCACATTGAGCACCCTGCCGCCGTTCGACACCAGGCGGTCGCCGTCGAAGGCGGTGCCCGCGTGGAGGACGTACGCGTCGGCGTCGTCCAGCGGGAGCCCTTCGATGACGTCGCCCTTCAGCGGGTCGGCCGGATAGTTCTCAGCCGCGATCACCACGGTCACCGCGGCGCCGCCGCGCCAGCGGAGGGGTTCGTGCGCCGCGAGGCCGCCCGTCGCGCAGGCGAGCAGCAGGCCCGCCAGCGGCGTCGCCAGCCGGTCGAGCACGACCTGGGTCTCCGGGTCGCCGAACCGGGCGTTGAACTCGATGACCCGTGGTCCGGCCTTCGTGAGGGCCAGCCCCGCGTACAGGACCCCGGTGTACGGCATGCCGCGCCGGGCGAGTTCGGCGACCGTCGGCCTGACGACCTCGGCCATGACCTGCTCGGTCAGGTCCTCGGGCGCCCAGGGCAGGGGCGTGTAGGCGCCCATGCCGCCGGTGTTCGGACCCTCGTCCCCGTCGTAGGCGCGCTTGAAGTCCTGCGCCGGCTGGAGCGGCACGGCCGTCTGCCCGTCGCACAACGCGAACAGCGACACCTCGGGACCGTCGAGGTATTCCTCCACGACGACCCGCTCGCACGCGCGGGCGTGGGCCAGCGCCTCGTCGCGGTCGCCGGTCACGACGACGCCCTTGCCCGCAGCGAGGCCGTCGTCCTTCACCACGTACGGCGGGCCGAACGCGTCGAGCGCCGCGGCGGCCTCGTCCTCGGTCGTGCAGGTGAACGCCCGTGCGGTGGGGACCCCGGCGGCCACCATGACGTCCTTGGCGAACGCCTTGGAACCCTCGATCGCGGCGGGCTCGCGTGACGGGCCGAAGCAGGGGATGCCCTGCGCCCTGACGGCGTCGGCGACGCCCGCGACCAGCGGTGCCTCCGGTCCGATGACGACCAGGTCGGCCCCCAACCGGACGGCCAGGGCGGAGACGGCCGCCCCGTCCGTGGGCGTCACGGGGTGCAGTGTCGCCACTTCCGCGATCCCGGCGTTGCCGGGGGCGCAGTGGAGCTCTGAGACGGCCGGGTCGAGTCGGAGGGCGCGGCACAGAGCGTGCTCGCGGCCCCCGGATCCGATGACGAGAACGCGCACGTGTTCCATTGTCGCGCCGTTTACAGGGCGCTTGTTCCGCCCGAGTGGGCGCCGTGCCCGATTCACTGGAGGTGTCGGGCGAATTTCACGAGTAGTGCATGATCACACGGGGGGGTTGGGTACGCTCAAAAGGCGGCCATCCCACGTATGTGGTAACTTAGGCGGGCTTCGTCCCCTCTCGTGGCGTTTGGAGGTGGTTCGGGATGAATTCTGGTGATCCCGTCAGTACGTGCTCGCGCACGTGCGACGTGCGCACTCCCGACCACTTCACAACTGAGCCCGAGGGGCAGCTCACGCCTTAATAAGGGGTGACATTACGTCGCGCGTGGAGCGTGCTGACTCGGGCGGGAAGGGACCGCCATGCGCTCTTCGGCTATTTTCCCTCGTATTACCAGGAACGCCCGGGTCATCCCTGCGCGTCTCAGCCCAACCGTGATCAACCCCCCGGAGCAGCTGAGCGGTTCGTGTGTTCCGCCGAGCAAGTCCCTCGTCGAGTTCGGCGCGTACATCGGTGGCAGGAAGGTCACCGTCGACGGCATCGCGGAGGCCGTGAGCCTCGTCCGTGCGCACAACTCCGGCGACTCCCCCTCCGACGCGTACGTGTGGGTCGGCCTGCACGAGCCTGCGGCGCCTGAGGTCGAATGGCTGGCCGACGTCTTCGGCCTGCACCCCCTGGCGGTCGAGGACGCGATCAAGGCGCACCAGCGGCCCAAGGTCGAGCGGTACGGCGACTCCCTGTTCGTCGTGCTCAAGACCGTTGCCTTCCTCGATCACGAGGTGCTGACCGCGACCAGCGAGATCATCGGCACCGGCGAGATCATGATCTTCGTTGGCCCCGACTTCGTCGTGACCGTACGGCACGGCAGGCACTGTCCCCTTGTCGACGTCCGGGAGAAGCTCGAGGACAAGCCGAAGCTGCTTGGCCGCGGGCCCACCGGTGTGCTGCACGCCATCGCCGACCACGTCGTCGACAAGTACCTCCAGGTCGCCGACCTCATGCAGGCCGAGCTCGAAGAGGTCGAGGCGGCCGTCTTCGCCGAGGTCAGCTCTCGCGACATCAACCGCATCTACCAGCTCAAGCGGGAGATGCTCGAGCTCAAGCGGGCCGTCGGCCCCCTGCAGACTCCGTTCAACGCCCTCCCCCAGCGCCGCATGATCCCGTCGGAGATGCGGGAGTACTTCCGCGACGTCGGCGACCACCTGTCCCGTGTGTGCGAGCAGGTTCAGGCGTCGAACGAGCTGTCGGACTCCATCCTGCAGGCCGCGCTGGCGCGCTCGAACGCGCTCGCCAACGAGGACATGCGGAAGATCTCCTCCTGGGTCGCGATCATCTCGGTCCCCACGATGATCGCGGGCATCTACGGGATGAACTTCGATCACATGCCCGAACTGCGGGCCGCCTACGGCTATCCCGTGGTGATCGCGGTCATGGTGGTCGCCTGCACGCTGCTGCACAGAGCCTTCCGCCGCAACGGCTGGCTCTGACCAACCTCGGCCCCGGCCTTTTCGCGCAGGGGTAGGGGGGTCAGCCGATTGATCCCAGGCCGCGGATCGCGATCTCCATGGCGCGCCGGCCCGTGGCCCAGACCTGCTCGGGTGTCTCGCCGCGCTCCATGCTGAACGTCGTGGCCAGGTAGGCCGCGCCCATGAGGGACCCGATGGCGGCGGCGGCCTCGACGGGGTCGATCTCGTCGGCGTAGGCGTGGTGGAGCGCGTCGGCCAGGCGCCGCTGCGTCTCGAACAGCAGGTCCAGCCCGCGCGCCCGAAGCGCCGGCGCCGTCATGATCAGCTGGCGGCGGGCGGGGGTCAGTTCCACCGTCAGATCGGCGTCGGTGACCGCGTCGAGGCTGTGGCCGACGACGCGCAGCAGGAGGTCGACGACGGTCTCCGCCGGCCTGCGGTCGGCGATCACCTTCAGGGCGGCCTCGACCCGGGCCTCGCCGTCGAAGAAGACGACGTCCTCCTTGCTGGTGAAGTAGCTGAAGAACGTCCTCGTCGAGACGTCCGCCGCCGCGGTTATCTCCGCGATCGTCGTCTCCTCGTAGCCCTTCTCCTCGAACAGGCGCAGCGCCGCCTCGATCAGCGCTCGCCGGGTGCGTAGCTTCTTGCGCACCCGCAAGCCCACCACATCGCCCATAACTTGAACTTTACGACATTCAAATCATATTTGCATCCATTGCAAATTTACACCGAATGATGCTAGGTGTGGAGGTGACGCTGACAAGCTGACAAGGAGCGAGTCATGACAGAGGCGACACCCGGTCTCATGACGTACACGACTGCTCGTGAGCGCCCCTTCGACCCGCCCGACGCCCTGACCCGGGCCCGTGAGGAGACGCCGATCCACCGCATGATCTATGCGGACGGCCATGAGGGTTGGCTCATCACGGGGTACGCCCTGGCCCGCGCCGTGCTCGCCCATCCTGGTTTCAGCACCCGCCCCGAGTTCCTCCATCCCCCGATCCAGCAGCGGCTGATCAACCTTCAGGAGATCCGGATGCAGCCCGGCTTCTTCCTCCGGATGGATCCCCCCGAGCACACCCGGTTCCGGCGGTTGCTGACCGGCCAGTTCACGGTGCGCAGGATGAAGCAGCTCGAGCCCCGGATCGCGCAGATCACCCAGGACCGCCTGGACGCCATGGAACGCGAGGGCGGTCCCGTCGACCTCGTGCAGGCCTTCGCCCTCCCCATCCCCTCGCTGGTGATCTGCGAGCTGCTCGGTGTGCCGTACGAGGACAGGGACAGGTTCCACCGCGACTCCGCCGTGATGCTGAGCCTGCACTCGACGCCGGAGCAGATCCGCACGGCGATCGACGACCTGCTGGACTACCTGCGCGCCCTCGTCAAGCACAAGCATGCGGAGCCCTCGGACGACCTGCTCGGCGGCCTGGTGGCCGGTGGCGAGCTGAACGACGAGGAGCTCGCCGGGGTCGGGCTGCTGCTGCTCGTCGCCGGACACGAGACCACAGCCAACATGCTGGCCCTCGGGACGTTCGCGCTGCTGACCAACCCCAAGCAGCTGGCGGCGGTGCGGGACGACCCCGACGTGGTGGAGGGCGCGGTCGAGGAACTGCTGCGCTATCTCACCATCATCCACATCGGCCCGATGAGGACGGCGCTGGAGGACATCGATCTCGACGGCCACCTGATCAAGGCGAAAGAGGTGGTGACGATCGCGGCCGCCGTGGCCAACCGGGACCCGGAGCGGTTCGGGGAGTCCGAGACGCTCGACGTCAGCCGGTCCGCCCACGGCCACCTCACGTTCGGGCACGGTGTGCACCAGTGCCTGGGTCAGCAACTCGCCAGGGCCGAGATGCGCATCGCCTACCCGGCGCTGCTCCGGCGCTTCCCGGAGCTGCGCCTCGCCGTGCCGGCCGAGGAGGTCCCGATGCGCTCGGACATGTCGATCTACGGGGTGCACCGCCTGCCGGTCACCTGGTAGGAGGGAGAGCGATGAAGATCAAGGCGGACACCGGCGTCTGCGTCGGGGCGGGCATGTGCGCCCTGACCGTGCCGGAGGTCTTCGATCAGAGCGAGGACGACGGGACGGTGGTCGTGCTCGAGCCCGATCCCCCCGCGTCCCGCGAGGCGGCGGTCCGCCGCGCGGTCAAGCTCTGCCCGTCCGGGGCGCTCTCGATCGAGGAGTGACGCCGGATATGTCAGGCGTCGACGTGCCGGAGCGGGCGGACCGGCTCCGGCAGCGGGAGGTTGCGCGCCTTCCATAGCAGGCGCATGCGATCGGGGTAGTCGGTGACGATCGCGGACGCACCCATGTCGATCAGGTGGGACGCCTCCTCAGGGTCGTTGACCGTCCAGACGGCGACCGGCATGCCGCGCAGGGACGCCCCGGCCATGAGGGACTCGTCGACGAGCACCCGATCGGGCGACAACGTCGTCGCCCCCACCTCGGCGGCGGCCGCCGGGATGTCGCCGTCGAAGTCGGCGAGGTCGAGCCCGTTCATCCACTCGGGGCTCATCGTCACCCGCTCGATCAGCGCGTACCGCTGGTCGATCAGATGCTCGGCGGCCTTCAGGATGCGCCAGTCGAAGCTGAGCATGGACGCCCGGGAGAGCTTGTCGTGCTTGTCGAGCTCCTTCACGACCGTTTCCGCGAACTCGACCGGGTCGGCCGACAGATCCGGGCGCGTCGGATTGGACTTCAGCTCCACGTTGAGCCGCACCTTGTCCGCTCCGAGGGCGCCGATCAGCCCGAGCACCGCGCCCAGCGTGGGCATCCGGGTGTCCGGCAGCGGCACCTGCGTGAGGGCGAACACGTCGTCGGGACGCTGCGGCAGCCGTACGCCGACGTCGAGGGTGCGCAGTTGCGCCAGCGTCAGCGAGTTGATCGGCTTCCCCACGTAGGGGAACATCTCGTCGTCCGGCGTGGCCATCCCGGTGTCGGCGCTGGTCACGGGAGAGACGAGCAGATCGTGGGTGAGCACGAGCTGCCCGTCGGCCGACATCGCCACGTCGAACTCCAACGCGTCGACACCCAGCTCCAGCGCGAACGCGAGACCGGGAAGCGTGTTCTCGGGCCTCAGCCCGCGCGCTCCCCGGTGACCATGTAGTTCAACGTATCCGTGCACAACGGCGTACCTTACTGTCTCCGCCGCCTCGCCCCGGGCATCTTCCGGGCCTCGGCGCGCATGCCCGCAAACCATCCCGTACGGCACATGCCTGCGGAAATCACAGCAGAGATCGGATCTGCAGGGTCTGCGTGCGCCCCGGGCCGACGCCGATCGCGGAGATCGGCGCGCCGCTCATCTCCTCCAGCGCCCGGACGTAGGACTGGGCGTTGGGCGGCAGGTCGTCGAAGGTCTTGGCGCTGGTGATGTCCTCCTGCCAGCCGGGCAGCTCCTCGTAGATCGGCGTGGCGTGGTGGAACTCGGTCTGCGTCATCGGGATCTCGTCGTGGCGCACGCCGTTCACGTCGTAGGCGACGCACACGGGGATCCGCTCGAGGCCGGACAGCACGTCGAGCTTCGTCAGGAAGAAGTCGGTCACGCCGTTGATCCGGGTGGCGTACCGCGCGATGACGGCGTCGAACCAGCCGCAGCGGCGGTTGCGGCCGGTGGTCACGCCGTACTCGCCGCCGGTCTGCCGCAGCCACTCGCCCTGCTCGTCGAGCAGCTCGGTGGGGAACGGCCCGGAGCCGACCCGGGTGGTGTACGCCTTGAGGATGCCGATCACCCGGGTGAGCCGGTTCGGCGGGATGCCGGAGCCCGCGCACGCGCCACCCGACGTGGGGGAGCTCGACGTGACGAACGGGTAGGTGCCGTGGTCGATGTCGAGCAGCGTGCCCTGGCCGCCCTCGAGCAGCACGACCTTGCCCTCGTCGAGCGCCTTGCCCAGGATCAGCGAGGTGTCGGCGATGTGGGGCCGCAGCCGTTCGGCGTAGCCCAGGTACTCGTCGAGGACCTTGGTCGCCTCGAGCCCACGGCGGTTGTAGATCTTGGTGAGGATCTGGTTCTTCTCCGTGAGGGCGGCCTCGATCTTCTGGCTGAGGATGCCGGGGTCGAGCAGGTCCTGCACCCGCACGCCCACGCGGTAGATCTTGTCTCCGTAGGCGGGCCCGATGCCCCGGCCGGTCGTGCCGATCTTGGCCTTGCCCAGGAACCGCTCGCTGACCTTGTCGATCGCCTTGTGGTGGGGCATGATCAGGTGCGCGTTCGCGGAGATCAGCAGGCGGCCGCAGTCGATCCCCCGGGCCGCCAGCCCGTCGATCTCGGACAGCAGCACACCGGGGTCGATGACGACGCCGTTGCCGATGACCGGCACGACGTCAGGGGAGAGCACACCCGTAGGCAGCAGGTGCAGCGCGTATTTCTGATCCCCGATCACCACCGTGTGACCCGCGTTGTTTCCCCCTTGGTAGCGGACCACGTAGTCGACGTCTCCGCCGAGCAGGTCGGTGGCCTTTCCCTTACCCTCATCGCCCCACTGGGCACCCACGAGAACGACAGCCGGCATGGTCTTACTCCTGCGACAAAACGAAAACCCTTGGCGCAAGCGCGACAAGGGCCTCTTGCAAACAGAGACTACCTGAGCATTCCGATTTAGGGGATCTCCGGCGCCGCCGAGTCGTGCGGGCCGTCACAGGAGTCTTCAGGAATCCCCGGGTGCCGAATGTCACACGATCGCGGAGGAACCGCCCCCCGCCGTACGACGGGAGGCGGTCGATGCCGGGGAACCGGCGGAGGTCACCGGGATCCGGCGAGCGCCTCCGTGGCGGTGGCGCTGCTGTCACGCAGGAACTGGGCGCAGCGCTCCGCCTCGTCCTTCTCGCCGATGGCCTGGGCGGCGCGGGCGAGGGCGTTCAGGCAGCGCAGGAAACCCCTGTTCGGCTCGTGCTCCCAGGGAATGGGGCCGTGGCCCTTCCATCCGGCCCGGCGCAGCTGGTCGAGTCCCCGGTGGTAGCCGGTGCGCGCGAACGCGTACGAGGTCACCGCGTGCCCGGCGGTGAAGAACTCGTCCGCCAGGTCGGCCCAGGCCGCCGAGTAGGTGGGGAAGCGCGCGGCCACGTCGGCCGCCTTGGCGCCTGCCTCGAGCATCTCCCGTGCCTCGGCGTTGTCCTGCAGCAGGGTGGGCGGCGGACCGCCAAGGAGGTTCTCGTGCGTTTCCATGGACACAGTCTTACCTGTGTCAGACCGAAAGAGTAATGATCGGTCATGCGAAAACGGGAGATCGATATGTCTGCGATCTCCCGTTCCCGGTTGACCTCGGACTACTTGGGACTACTTGAGCTTCGTGCCCGCCGACTTGAGCTGCGCGCAGGCGTCGGCGACCCGCTGGGCCATCCCGGCCTCGGCGGCCTTGCCGTACACGCGGGGGTCGTAGGCCTTCTTGTTGCCGACCTCGCCGTCGACCTTGAGCACGCCGTCGTAGTTCTTGAACATGTGGTCGGCGATCGGCCGGGTGAAGGCATACTGGGTGTCGGTGTCGATGTTCATCTTCACGACGCCGTAGGAGATGGCCTCCTGGATCTCCTCGACCGCCGAGCCGGAGCCGCCGTGGAAGACCAGCGCGAACGGCTTGTCCTTGCCGTACTTGGCGCCGACGGCGTCCTGTATCTCCTTGAGCACGCTCGGGCGGAGCTTCACGTGGCCGGGCTTGTAGACGCCGTGGACGTTGCCGAAGGTGGCGGCAACGAGGTAACGGCCGCGCTCACCCAGCCCCAGGGCCTCGGCGAGGGCGAGCCCGTCCTCGGGAGTGCTGTAGAGCTTCTCGTTGATCTCGCCGACGACGCCGTCCTCCTCGCCGCCGACGACGCCGATCTCGACCTCGAGGATCACATGCGCCTCGCGGGTCTTGTCGATGAGCTCGGAGGCGATGGCGATGTTCTCCTCGAGCGGTACGGCGGAGCCGTCCCACATGTGGGACTGGTACAGGGGCTCCTCGCCGCGGGCCACGCGCTCACGGGAGATCTCGAGCAGCGGGCGGACGAACCCGTCCAGCTTGTCCTTCGGGCAGTGGTCGGTGTGCAGGCCGACCGTGACGGGGTACTTCGCGGCGACAACACGGGCGAACTCGGCGAACGCCGTCGCACCGGTCACCATGTCCTTGACGGTCGTGCCGGAAAGGAACTCGGCGCCTCCCGTCGACACCTGGATGATCCCGTCGCTCTCCGCCTCCGCGAAGCCCCGAAGCGCCGCGTGCAACGTCTGCGACGAGGTCACATTGATCGCCGGATACGCGAAGCCGCCCGCTTTGGCGCGGTCGAACATCTCGGCGTAGACCTCTGGAGTCGCGATAGGCATCGAAGTCATCTCCTTCTGGACGGGTCAACGGTGGCCAGTATCCCCAAGGCCATGCCCATCAGGGAAGCGCCGAAGTTCAAGGTCATTCCACAACACGGCTCACGGGGCCGTCGCTTCTCAGTCTCATCTCATAAGGGACAGGTAGGCTCACACCGTGGATGTGCTCTTGGAACTTCTTGACCCCAAGTGGTGGCTGGGCATGCTCGGCCCTCTGGCCACGGTCGGCGTTATTGCCATCATATTTGCCGAAACAGGCCTGCTTGTCGGATTCTTCCTGCCTGGCGACTCGCTGCTCGTCGCCGCGGGAATCTTCAGCACCGCCGCCGCGGCCCAGGGGCTCGGCATTGCACCGCTATCGCTGCCGACGTTGCTGATTTTCACGCCGGTCGCCGCCGTCGCTGGTGCGCAATTCGGACATTTCCTTGGAGGCAGGTTCGGCCGCAAGCTGTTCGACAAGCCTGATTCCCGGCTGTTCAAGAAGGAGCACGTCGACAAGGCCGAGCATTACTTCGAAAAGTTCGGCCCCGCCAAGGCGGTCGTCGCCGCACGTTTCATGCCGATCGTCCGCACGTTCATGAACCCGGTGGCGGGCGTCCTGGAGATGAACCCGCGCCGGTTCTTCGTCTGGAACGTCGTGGGCGGCGTGGTCTGGGTCGAGCTGCTGCTGCTCCTCGGATACTTCCTGGGCGCCAAGGTCGAGAACATCGACAAGTACATCCTGCCGGGCGTCCTCGTCATCATCGTCCTGTCGCTGATCCCCATCGTGCGGGAGGTCATCAAGAGCCGCAGGGCGGTCGTCCCCGAGCCCAAGGGCCGTCACCACGCCGGGCGGTGAAACACATTCACACCCGCTGGGTCGGCCGCGAGCGATGACCCCGTCCCGTAGCCCGGTTACCCACTAGTCTCCAAAGTGTGGGACGCCACCGGTCTGACCCGCTGGGCATCGCCAGGCTCGCGCTAATCGTCCTGGCGGTCGTAGTGCTGTTGGCGCTGATAGGAGTGGGTGCGAAGGCGCTGATCTCCTCGCTCAGCTCCGAAGACCTTCCCGCTCCCGGCACGCCCGCCGCTACGAGTGCTCCGCCGACCTCGCAACAGCCGTCGGCGGAGAAGGTGCCCACCGTCCAGGTGGTCTGCCAGGCCGATCTCTGTCCGGTCTTCGTGCGGGTGCCGGGCGGGGACGTCCTCATCGACCGCGACCTGGCCCGGGGCGAGCAGGCCTCGTACTTCAACCCCGAACTCGACGTGGTCCTGGGCGACGCCGGGACGGTGCAGGTGTTCGAGAACGGCACCGCCCGGCCCGCGGGTCAGCAGGGTGAACGCGAGGCGTTCAAGGTCACGAGAGCCCCAGATCAGTGAGGGTGTAGGCCGACCGGTACGGCAGGCCGGTCGCGGCCAGGTTCTCGTCGCCGCCGCGGTGCACGATCGTGGCGATCCCCACGACCTCGGCTCCCGCCTCCCGGAGCGCCTCCACCGCCGTCAGAACCGACGAGCCGGTCGTCGTCGTGTCCTCGACCGCGAGCACCCGCCGGCCCGCGACGTCCGGGCCCTCGATCCGGCGCTGCAGGCCGTGCGCCTTGCCCTCCTTCCGCACGACGAACGCGTCGAGCACGCGGCCGCGGGCCGCCGCGGCGTGCAACATCGCCGTCGCCACCGGGTCGGCTCCGAGCGTGAGGCCGCCGACCGCCTCGTAGCCGAGGTCCTCGGTCAGCTCGAGCATCACCCGGCCCACGAGAGGGGCCGCCACGGCGTCGAGCGTGATCCGGCGCAGGTCCACGTACCAGTCGGCCTCCCGGCCTGAGGACAGCACGACCCGTCCGTGCACGACCCCCTTGTTCTTGATCTCGTCCAGCAGCTGTTCACGGTCACTCATGGTGCACAGCGTACGGCCGGTTCCTCAGGGGCCGTCTGGTCAGGTAAAGGCGGGTGCGCGGTTTAGCCACGACACTCGCTGCGGAATGAATGGCGTTGCTACTCAACGTAATCGTGAGGTCGCAATGCGTAGAACGGACCGGCAAGCCGATGTGGAACTGCTGGAGGCGGTCAGGGGAGGAAACGCCCCGGCCTACGGCACGCTGTACGAGCGTCACGCCGTCGCCGCGCGATCGCTCGCCTGTCAGTTCATCCAGGGCGACGAGGAGGTCGAGGACGTCCTCGTCGAGACCTTCGCGGGGATCCTCGACCTGGTCAGAGCCGGTGAGGGGCCGGTCTTCGCGTTCCGGCCCTACCTGCTCATGGCGGTGCGCCGTTTCGCCGCCATCGGCGTGGTCGACCTGACCGACCCCGACGCCGTCTACGTCGATCCCGAGCTGACCGGGCTGGAACGGGCGGTGCTCGCCAGGGCGTTCTTCTCGTTGCCCGAGCGCTGGCGGATGGTCTTGTGGCACGCCGACGTCGAGAGCGCCAGGCCCGGTGACATCGCCCCGATGCTCGGCATGTCCGCAGGCGGTGTCATGGCGCTCGCCGACCGTGCCCGTGAGGGCCTTCGCCAGGCGTACCTGCAGTTGCACCGGGAGGGCGGCCCGCGCGAGGAATGCGGCCCGATCCTGTCGAACATCGTCAGTTACGCCGAGGGCGGCCTGCACAGGCGTGAGGCCCAGGTGGTGGACGAGCACGTCGCCGAGTGCATCGACTGCCGTGCGGTCTTCCTCGAGCTGGCGGACATGCCGCAGGGCCTGAGAGTGATCGTCGGCCAGCTCGTCGCCGGCCCGCACATCGACGGTTATCTCTCCGAGCTCAAAAGGGTGGGGGAGACCACGAGCAGTCCCGCACTAGGGGCTGCCGCGGCGCTCAGGCGCGTGCCGGTCTCACGCAGGGTCCTCGCCGTGGGTGTGGCCGCGACGATGGCCGCCGCGGCGGTCATCCTGATCTCCGAGCCGCTCTCCGACGAAACGCCGGCGCCCCGCCATCCGGAGGCGAACGGCCGCCCCACACCCCCGATGCCCGCCGTCAGTGCGACAGCCGCCGGCACCCCGACGCCCGCCGCCCCCTCGGGGAAGTCCCCGTCATCGGCTCCCCGGACGACGCCTTCGCCGCGGAATGATCCCGCGGGCCAGGCCCCGGTGGTGCGGCCGTCCTCGCAGGTCCCCCAGCCGTCCTCCCAGGCCCCGCGGTCGCCGGAGGCCGGCGGGCGCGCGCCGGACGCGGTACGGCCCTCGCGGCTGTCCGCGCCCGTCGCGAGGCGGCCGGCCGACCGGCATCGTCCGGAGCCGCAGGACTCGACGCTGGCGGCGAGCATCGACCCGCTCGGCTCGCTGGTGCGGGCGCGGCCCGGCATCGTGGGAGTGCGGTTGCGCAACACCGGCCGGACGGAGACCCCGAATCTGCGGGCCGCGGTCACTCTGCCCCAGGGAGTCGCCCTCACAGCGGGCGCCGCGCCGGGGGCAGCCGACGGCTCCGTCGGCACGATGGACGGCTGGGCCTGCCGTACGGAGGGGAGGGTCGTGACCTGCTCCCGCGGCGCGCTGGCCTCCGGCGCGGCGACCACCGTCTTCCTCCGCGTGAGCGTCGCAGCCCACGCGCCCATGGGGGGCGGGCTTGCTCTGCGGGTGAGGTCGGGCGGCCAGGTCGTGTCGGCGAGGTCCACCACCGGCGTCCGCGCCTCGGGTGCCACGGCCCGCTTCGCCGCCGACGGACGGGTCACCACCCGGGCCGTGGGCAACACCCTGCTGAGCTCCGCACCTGTGGGGACGACCTGCGAGATGCGACCCGCGCGGCCGGTCGCCCGGAGGCTCGTGGTGCCGGTGGACCTCGACACGGACCCCACGACCCGAAGCTCCAGCTGCGCCAGGCTCGACCTGCCCGCGGGCGGCCAGGTGTTGTGGGCCGGTCTCTACTGGTCCGCCACCGGGCGCGGCGCGGCGCCTGTGAGCTCCGTGCGGGTGAGGCCGCCCGGGGCCGCCTCCTACACGTGGGTCCACGCGACCGAGGTCGCCGGCAGCGACCTGCCCATCCGGCACGGCTACCAGGCGTTCACCGACGTGACCTCGATGGTCCAAGGGGCCGGCGGCGGGCGATGGTGGGTGGCGGACCCGTCGATGCGCTGGGGCGCGTCCCAGCGGGCAGGCTGGAGCCTGGTCGTGATGGTCTCCGACGAGAGCCGGCCGTACAGCAGGGCGGCGGTGCTGGACACGGCCGCCGTCGTCGGTCGTGGCGGAGGTCCTCTGACGGTGCCGCTCGCGGGGCTCGCCCCGGCGGCCGTCCCGGCCCGGATCGACGTCGTGGTGTGGAAGCCCGACGGAGCTGAGGACGGCTCGATGACGCTGGCCGACCGCGCGTCCCCCACGGGCGGCGGCGCGGCCGGCGAGATGCGCGGAGTCGTCGTGGAGACGCTTCACACCGTCCTCGGAAGGCGTGCCGTGCTTCGCCTGAAAGCCAGGGAGAACAGCCTTCTCTTCGGGGTCGTGGCGGTCAGCGCACGCTCATGGTCCTAACCGATTGGCTGGAAGGAAATAGACGGACAAACTGGTACGGTCTCCGTGAACACTCCCACCCCAGGGCGCGGGCCCACAAGATCCCCATCGTGCGCGCGCGGGCCGAATCGTCGGGATTCCCCCTCGGACGATCACCCGTTTCATTACCCTGGGAAAACCATGGAGGAAGGGCGGTGTCACGTGGATCGGTGTGCGCTGTTCGTCGACGCCGGCTATCTGCTGGCCGACGGCGCGATGGCCGTGCACGGGACCCGTCATCGTGAGGCCGTCTCCTGGGACTTCCCCGGCCTTTTGCAACTCTTGACCAACCTCTCGCGAGAGCGCACCGGGCTGCCGATGTTGCGCTGCTACTGGTACGAGGCGACGGTCGAGGGCCGCAGAACCCCTGAGCACGACGTGCTGGCCGACATCCCGGGCCTCAAGCTCCGTCTCGGCCGCATCCGGCCGGGCCGGCGTGAGGGCGTCGACGCCCAGGTGCACCGCGACCTCATGACGCTGGCCCGCAACAACGCGGTCTGCGACGCGGTGGTGGTCAGCGGCGACGAGGATCTCGCCCAGGTGGTCAGCGACGCCCAGGACCTCGGCATCCGGGTGACGGTCGTGCACATCGCGGCCGACGGCAGCTGGGCGGTCTCCCGCACGCTCCGTCAGGAGTGCGACGACCTCATCGAGGTCGGGTCGGGGCATCTCCGTCCGTACGTCAGCCTTCTCGCCGGTGCCGATTCCGGTCATTCGACGGGGAACGGTCAGCTTCCCCAGCCTTCGCCGAACGGCCAGTCACGGGCCAACGGCGTCGTGCCCCTCGTCAACGGTTCGCCGGGTGCCGGCGTGGTGCCGCTGGCGAACGGTTCACCGGGAGGGAGCCGGTCGTCCAACGCCGCCCACGCGCGGCCCTCGCAGCCCTCCCAGCCTGCTCTCCCGGCACCGCCGCCGCCTTCCCCGCAGCCTGCCTACACGCAGTACGCGCCCGAGCCTCAGCCTGCGCCGCCGCCTCCGCAGCCCACGCCGCCTCCGCCCGTTGTGCAGCAGCCCGCCACGCCCCCGCCTCAGCCGCCCGTGACCCAGGCGCCGCCGCCCTCCGCGCCTCCGGTGTCCAACCCGTATTCGGTGAACACGGGGAACACCGGGAGCTACCCGTCGGGTGCGGGCTCGTACTCTTCCGGCACGGGAGGTTATGCGGCGCCGCTCGGGCCGTACACCGGTCCGCAGCCCGCTCCCGTGCCGATGCAAAGTGCGGGCACCACGACGCTCGCCGAGGCGGTCAAGGCCGCGCACAAGGAGGGGCACGACTTCGGCGACTCGGTCGCCCGGGACGCGCCCGCGCTGTGGTTGGAGGCTGTGCTCGCCCGCAAGCCGAGGATGCCCTCGGATCTCGAGGCACGCCTGTTGCAGGGCTCGTCGTTGCCCATCGACTTCCTGCTGCACGACGAGGTCCGCCATGCCCTGCGCCGGGGCTTCTGGGATGCCCTGGAGCGAGCGCGGCGCTGAGCTGGACTGACGACCTGAGCTGGATGTGCTGAGGTTCAGTCGGTGCGGCGGAGCAGGAGCGTGACGAACCCGAGGACGCCGCGGTAGCCGTTCAGCCACATGTCACGGTGGTCGAGCGCGGCCGCCAGGGCGGCGTCGCCGTCGGGGCCGGGATGGTCGAGGGCCCAGCGGGTCAGGCTGCCGGTCCAGGACCACTCGTACTCGTCCCATTCGGCGAGTTCGCTGGTGTGCCCGTAGACGACGCGGAAACCGGCGTCCTCCATGCGCGCGACGGTTCCCGGCAGGTCGGCGTATTCGTCGGGGGTCGCGTCGAGCAGGGTGAGCAGTGACGGCGCCGGAGGCGCCTCCCAGAACCCCTCCCCGATCAGCGCGAGGCCGCCGGGCCGCAGGAACCGCCGGACGCCCTCCATGGTCGCGGTGAGCCCGCCGAACGCGTGCGTGGATCCGACGCACAGGACGAGGTCGTACGGCTCGGCGGCGAGGAACTCGGCCGCCGGCTTCTCGTGCAGACGGATCCGGTCGGCGAGCCCTCCGCCCTCGGCGTTCCTCGCGGCGGCCTCCAGAGCCGATGAGGAGACGTCCACCCCGTCGGCCGTCGCACCGGGGAAGAGCTCGAGCGCCCGCAACGTCCAGGCGGCCTGACCGCAGCCGAGGTCGAGGATGCGCGCACCGGTCCCGAGTTTGCTCAGAGCGAGGAGGCGGTCGAGGTGGGGTTCGCTCACCGGCGCGGCGACGGGGTGGTCGAGATGCGCGATGGCGCTGATCGTCTGACGGTCCATGGGTCCACCCTGTTGGGCCTGCCTCACGCCTGTCCACCGGTTAAACCGTGCGCCGATCGCCTGGCGGGCGCCGTTCAGGTGAGGGCGTCGAATCCGGCCCGCAGGTGGGCGACGCGGTCCGAGAGGCTGGAGAGCGAGTCGTCCATGGCCGTGTCGGCGGTCTTGTGGGCGAGGTCGCGGGCCCGTGCGAGTTCCTCTTCGACGGCGGCGACCCGCCTCGACAGTTCGGGCAGGACGGCGGCCTGGTCGGCCGCGCTTCCCGACAACTCGCTCGACAGCCGTTCGCGCAGCAGCGCCGCCTGCTCGGCGAGCCGCCGGTTCATGTTGTAGAGCTCCACGAACACGGCGACCTTCGCCCGCAACACCCAGGGGTCGAACGGCTTGGTGAGATAGTCGACCGCGCCGGCGGCGTACCCCCGGAAGGCGTAGTCGGGCGCGCTGTCCACCACGGTCAGGAAGATGATCGGGATGTTGCGCGTGCGCTCCCGCCGCTTGATGTGGGCGGCGGTCTCGAAGCCGTCCATGCCGGGCATGCGCACGTCGAGGAGGATGAGCGCGAACTCGGTGGCCAGCAGGGCCTTCAGCGCCTCCTCTCCGGATCTGGCCCGGATGGGCAGCAGGTCCAGCGAGCTGAGGATCGCCTCGAGCGCGATCAGATTCTCCTCTCGGTCGTCGACGAGGAGGACCTTTGCGCGGTCAGCCATCGATCACGCACCTTCACGGGAGTCGGGCAGTTCGGAGCCGGAGGCGTATTCCTGGGTCTCCGCGGTCACGACGCGTCCCCGGATGAGCCAGCCGCGGAGGCGCTCGAGGAGACGGTCGACGTCGACGGGCTTGGGCACGTAGTCGGAGGCGCCGGAGGCGATGCTCTTCTCCCGGTCGCCGCGCATGACCTTGGCGGTCAGCGCGATGATCGGCAGGTCGGCGAACTGCGGCATCTTCCTGATCGCCGACGTGGTGGCCCAGCCGTCCATCTCCGGCATCATGATGTCCATCAGCACCAGGGCCACGTCCTCGTTGCGCTCGAGCTGTTCGATGCCTTCGCGTCCGTTCTCCGCGTAGACCACGACCGAGCCGTGCCGTTCGAGGACGCTGGTGAGTGCGAAGACGTTGCGGATGTCGTCGTCGACGATGAGGATCTTGGCGCCGGTGAGCGGATCCTCGCCCTGCCACTCCTGGCCCTCCGCGAGCGGTTCGAGGTGGGACAGCGGCATGTCGGTCGGCAACGGGATCTCCGGGAGGATGTCCTCGTCGTCGATCGGGCGCTCCAGGGCCCTCCTCGGGCCTCCGACGGACCCGGTGGTCATCGCGCCGCCGTCACGGGCGGCCAGCGGCCCCGAGTAGGCCATCGGCAGGTACAGGGTGAAGATGCTGCCCTTGCTCGGCGTGCTGTCCACGTGGATCTCGCCGCCGAGGAGCCGGGCGATCTCCCGGCAGATCGACAGGCCCAGGCCGGTGCCGCCGTACTTGCGGCTGGTGGTGCCGTCGGCCTGCCGGAAGGCCTCGAAGATGACCTCCAGCTTGTCCGGCGCGATGCCGATGCCGGTGTCCACGACCTTGAAGGCGAGGATGTTGTCCGAGCCCTTCAGCGTGTCGTCGACGAAGGGCACGTTCGGCGACGCGTGGGTGACCTCCAGCCGCACCTCGCCCTTCGGCGTGAACTTGACCGCGTTCGAGAGCAGGTTGCGCAGCACCTGCTGCATGCGCTGCTCGTCGGTGCGCAGTTCGTTCGGCACGGTGGGATCGACCTCGACCGCGAACGCGAGTCCCTTGTCCTGTGCCAGAGGCGCGAACGTCGCCTCCATGTAGTCGACGAGCCTGGACAACGACAGCTGCTGCGGGTGGATGTCCATCCGGCCCGCCTCGACCTTCGACAGGTCGAGGATGTCGTTGATCAGCTGGAGCAGGGCGGAGCCCGCACTGTGGATCGTCCGGGCGAACTCGACCTGCTGCGGGGTCAGGTTGCCCTCGGCGTTCTCGGTCAGCAGCTTGGCGAGCACGAGCAGGCTGTTCAGCGGCGTGCGCAGCTCGTGGGACATGTTGGCGAGGAACTCGGACTTGTAGCGCGAGGACACCGCCAGCTGCTCGGCGCGCTCCTCCAGCGTGCGCCGGGCCTGCTCGATCTGGAAGTTCTGGATCTCGATCGCGCGGTTCTGCTTGGCCAGCAGCGCCGCCTTGTCCTCCAGTTCGGCGTTGGACCTGCGCAGCTCCTCCTGCTGGCGCTGGAGCTCGTCCGAGCGCTCCTGCAGCTCGGTGGCCAGGCGCTGCGACTCCTTGAGCAGGTCTTCCGTACGGGAGTTGGCGATGATCGTGTTGATCGTGACGCCGATGGTCTCCACGAGCTGGGTCAGGAACGCCAGGTGGACCTCGTTGAACTTGTTGAACGAGGCCATCTCCAGCACGCCGAGGACCTGGTTCTCGAACAGGATCGGCAGGACCACGATCTGCGCGGGGTTGGCGCTGCTCAGCCCCGTCTCGATGGTGATGTACTCGGCCGGGACGTTCTCCAGGATGATCTGCCGGGCCTCCAGCGCGGCCTGCCCGACGATGCCCTCGCCCAGTGCGAACCGCTGCCGCGGGCTCGATCCCGGCTGGATGCCGTACCCCGCGATGAGGCTCAGCTGGCCGTTGACGACCAGGTAGCAGGCGCCGTGGCTGGCCGTGACCAGGGGCGTCAGTTCGCTCATGATCAGCCGGGAGACCTCGATGAGGTCGCGGTGGCCCTGCATGAGGCGGGAGATCCGGACGAGGTTGGACTTCAGCCAGTCCTGTTCCTCGTTGGCCTTCGTGGTGTCGCGCAGCGTCGACACCATGGTGTTGATGTTGTCCTTGAGCTGGGCGAGCTCACCCGGCGCCTCCACGGAGACCGACCTCGTGTGGTCGCCCCTCGCGACGGCGCTGGTGACCTCGGCGATCGCGCGGACCTGGGTGGTGAGGTTGCCGGCCAGCTCGTTGACGCTCTCGGTGAGCCGCTTCCAGGTGCCCTCCACGCCCTCGACTCGGGCCTGGCCGCCGAGCTGGCCCTCGGAGCCGACCTCGCGGGCGACTCGGGTGACCTCGGAGGCGAAGGACGACAGCTGGTCGACCATGGTGTTGATCGTGGTCTTGAGGACCAGGATCTCGCCCTGGGCGTCCACGTCGATCTTGCGGGTGAGGTCGCCGTTGGCGACGGCGGTCGTGACCTCGCCGATGTTGCGGACCTGGAAGGTCAGGTTGGTGGTCATCGAGTTGACGTTGTCGGTGAGGTCCTTCCAGACGCCGGAGACGCCGCGGACCCGGGCCTGGCCGCCGAGGCGGCCTTCGGTGCCGACCTCGCGGGCGACTCGGGTGACCTCGTCGGCGAAGGCGGACAGCTGGTCCACCATGGTGTTCATGGTGTCCTTGAGCTGCTGGATCTCGCCCTGGGCGTCC
>NZ_BOOP01000029.1 GCF_016863295.1 Planotetraspora phitsanulokensis | reverse complement strand
AGAACCTCCCGGTAGGGGTCACCTCCGTAACGACCGTGCCGGGCCACAGACCGCTGGTCTCGACGTCTTTGATCGTGGCGTTGGCGATATCGCGCGTTGCTCGTTCTGGTAGAAGATCGCCGAGCGGTAGCTCGTCCCGACGTCATTGCCCTGCCTGTTCAGGGTCGTCGGGTCGTGGACCTGGAAGAAGAACTCCAGCAGTTCGCGGTAGGTGATCTGCAGCGGGTCGTAGACGATCTCGACTGCTTCGGCATGGCCGGGATGGTTCCGATAAGTGGGGTACTCGTTCTCGCCGCCGGTGTAGCCCACCCGAGTCGACGACACCCCGTCCTTCTTGCGCAACAGGTGGTCCTGCATACCCCAGAAGCAACCGCCGGCGAGGACCGCGGTCTCGGGCTGGTAGTTCACCCCGCACGTGGTCATGCGACACCTCCCCCGGATGCCGCCGGGCCGGGAGCCGCGTCGAACAGGTGCGCGTACTGGCCATAGCCTTCGGTCTCGTGGTCTTGGCGGCGATGAATCGCACCGAGGACCGCGCGGGAGGCGCGCGGGTTCATCCCGCGGCATTCCTGGCGTGACCACGTGTGACGCCGGCCGAACGCTCCTTGGGGAAGTAGCGCAGCAGCACGACGTCGCCGACCAGGCGGGCCTCCACCAGCCTCATCCGGGCGAGCGAGCCGCCCGGATACGCGGCGGGTCCCAGAAAGCGCGGCGCGTCCGCCTGGCCGACCAGGAGGGGCGCCACCGCCACGTGCATCTCGTCGGCGAGGTTCCCCGACATCAGCTGAGTGTGCACTGAGCCGCCGCCCTCGACCATGAGGCGGCGAACTCCGCGCCTGCCCAGCTCGTCGAGGACCTGCGTCCAGTCGACGGCGGGGCCCGTGCTCACCACGTCGGCGAGCGGGCCGAGCGTGGCGCGCACCCGCGCCAGCGCGGCGTCGACGGTGACGACCAGCTTCGCACCGCCGCAGTGCCACAGGGCCAGTGACGGGTCCAGGTCGCCGGAGCCGGTGACCACCACCTTCATGGGGTGCTCGGGCAGGCCTCGCGCCAGGCGGGCGGCCCGCCGCTCCGCCGAGCCGACCAGCAGTCGCGGGTTGTCGCGGCGCACGGCCGTGGCCCCGAGGAGGATGGCGTCGACGTCGGCGCGCACCGCGTCGACCCGGTCGAAGTCCTCGCCGCTGGACAACAGGAGCCGCTCGCGGTCGGCGTCGTCGAGGTAGCCGTCGACGCTCACCGCGGCGGACAGCAGCACGTACGGCCGTGTGGTGGCCATTGGGGCTCCCCGGCTAGCTCGCGAGTTCGGTCAGGGCGATGGTGTGGCCCGTACGGTCGACCTTGGCGCGCAGATAGCGCATGTTGTGGTCGGTGGCGAAGACGCCCGTGGGCACCCGGCGGCGCACCGTCACGCCGAGGGCGGACAGCTGACGCTCCTTGTCGGGATTGTTGGACAGCAGGTCGACGCCGCCGATCCCGAGCGCGCCGAGCATCTGCGCGGCGACGGTGTAGTCCCGCCCGTCCTCCGGCAGCCCGAGCGCGACGTTCGCGGCGTAGGTGTCCAGGCCGTCGTCCTGCAGGGCGTAGGCGTCCAGCTTGTTGTACAGACCGATCCCCCGGCCCTCCTGACGCAGGTAGAGCAGCACCCCTTCCGCCGCGGAGAGCCGCTCGACGGCCTCGCGCAACTGTGGTCCGCAGTCGCAGCGGGCCGAGCCGAAGACGTCGCCGGTGAGGCATTCGGAGTGCAGGCGCACCAGCGGTGACGTGCCCGCGTCCGGCTCACCGAAGACGAGCGCCACGTGCTCGCCGTCGTCGGCCAGACCGCGGAAGGTCACGGCCTCGGCCACCGCGCTGAACCCGTCGGCGAACCGCAGGGGCACACGCACCCGGGTTCGTACGACGGCGTCCGCGTTGTGGACCGACGCGAAGAGCGGTTCGCCTGAGACCACATCGGCGTAGATGCCCGGCTCCTTCGAGTTCCCGAACTCGTTTTCGAAGGGCGGCTCGGTGACGTCGTCCTGGGTGACCGCCCGCTGTCGTGGCGTCAGCCGCTCGACTGCCGCGGGCGTGCGCTCATTTGTTTGTGCCATGGTTCCAGCTCCTCGCTGTGAGGTTTGCCTTCTCGTGTTGTTTGCCAAGGAGTCCGGGCTGCTCTGTGCCCGGACCTCGCGTGGCCGGGGATCTCTTTGAGGCCTAATTCCGGCCCGCCATGACGCCGCCGTCGACGTTGAGGATCGCGCCGGTGACCCAGCCGGCATCGTCGGAGAGCAGGTACGTCACCGCAGAGGCAATGTCCTTGGGCGTTCCCACACGGCCGAGCGGGTGGAAGCCGTTGAAGCTGTTGAGCGTGGCCTCGAACTGGTCCTTGGGTACGAACGCCTCGTACAAGGGGGTCGCGACAACGGCAGGCGCCACGGCGTTGACGCGGATCTTGTGCTCCGCGAGCTCCATGGCCAGGTTGTGGGTGAGCGCATGGAGGGCCGCCTTGCCCATCGAGTAACCGGTCGCGGGGGTTGCGGCGATGGCTTGGTGGGCCCACATCGAGCCGATGTTGACGATGGCGCCTCCGCCGGCACTGATCATGCCTCGGGTGACGGTCTGGGTGAGGAAGAAGGCTGACCTGGCGAGCTCGAGGTAGGCGTCGTAGTCGGCGCCCTCGTAGTCGAGGAAAGCCTTGGGGATGAAGAAGCCGGCTGAGTTCACCAGGAGGGTGGCGTCAGCGTGCTCGGCCGCCAGCGTGTCCTGGACCCGCCTGACGTCGTCGCGGTTGGCAAGATCGGCAGTGATGCCCCATGCGTCCCCGGTCTGGGACAAGGTGTTGACGGTGTCGTCCACGCGGGCCTGGTCGCGGCCGATGATGACGGCCGAGCCGCCGGCTGCGATGACGTCTTCAGCACTCTGCCGTCCCATGCCGCTGCTGCCGCCGACGGCGATCAGTTTGCGGCCTTCGAAAGCACCCATGCTTCTTCACTCCTTAGCGATGCGGCCCGCGCCGCAGTTGACGTCTGAACTAGAGATCCTGCTGGGTATGTCTTGGTGAGTGACAGGCTCGCGGCAGGTCTTACATGCCAGGTCGTCAGAGGTCTAGAGGCCAGCCGGCATCTCGCTACGCGACGACGCGGATGACCGGAGACGACCCGGGGCAGAAGCCGGATAGGCCCCTACGATCAGGCGGGCCCCTGCCCGACGGGACTGCGGAAGGCCGACCACACGGCCGTCGAGAACGACAACGTCCAGACGATCGCGCCGGTGACTGGGACGACGCGAAGGAGCCACTCCGGCCTCGTGAGGCCGCCGCAGTCCGCGACCAGAACAGGCACGGCGCGGCGCCATGCAGCGCCGACGTCGTCAGCCGCGCCCCGGCAGCCCTGCATGGGCCAGCCCCTCACTTAAGCCGGACGCGCGTCGTGGTCGATCAGGTGCCAAGGCGCCATCGGGTAAGGATCCCGGCGCGGGCGATACGAACCACCTGTCAGGCCCGCTGGGTCAGGTTCAGCCTTTACGCATGTGCTGAATCGGGTCCAGCTTGATGCCGGGGCGGCCGGGAGGAGGTTGAAGGGTTCGTTGGGTCAGAACCTGCTGCACCCTGTTCAGGTTGAGGCGTCTCCGTTCGGTTGGAGGGAGTGACACGTTGGCCAGTTGCGCTCCGGAAAACGTGCCTTCTTCGGCCGCCCCGATGCATGCGGACACGACCAGGAGAGGGACGGCGGCCACCCGAAGAGGAACTCCCAGATGGCTGTTCCTGAACCACTCGGCATCCGTGTGGATCGGCGGTAAGGCGGGAGACTCCGGCATGCCCATTGCGTGGGCGTACGGTCGGCAATCCACGGGAAATCACGGCTGCTCGGCCGGCATATGCTCCGGTCAGCGTCACCGTGATCTGCGGGGACGTTGGTGACAGGCCGGCTGACACTGCCCGTGCCGGGGTAATCACGGGGACTCACGGTCGCTCGAAACACATATAGCCAGGTCGGCGTTTTCCCAGCTCAGACGGCATGGTGTTGAAAAGACTTCCCAAGCTGACAGTGAAGAACATCGCAGCCCACGGAATGACGATGGTGATCGTCGCTCACGAGATCGCCTTCGCACGCGAAGTCGCCAACAGGGTCGTGTTCATGGCCAAGGGCTACATCCTCGAAGAACAGAGCCCGAACGTGTTCTTCAGCAACCCCGGCCAACACCCGCATCCGATCATTCCTGCGCCTGATGTCCGACAGCGGACCCCACCCCGAACTGGAGCAGGCCAGCTAAGGCGCCGACTGAGCCGTGACGTGTCGCGGCCATGGTCGGGATGAGGACGTCGCGAACACTTCACATTCCGAGGGGCTGTGTCGTCCTACTGCTGAACCACCACTAGGGAAGGACCGATCATGGCACCTGTTCACGTCGCGATCATTTACTACAGCGCCACAGGCACCGTGCATGCCTTGGCGCAAGCCGCCGCCGAAGGCGCGGAAAAGGCAGGCGCACGCGTGCGCCTGCGCAAGGTCGCCGAACTGGCCCCACCGGAGGCGATCAGCGCCAAGCCCGCCTGGGCCCAACACCTCCAGGACACCGCCGACGTCGCCGAGGCCGGCCTCGACGACCTGGACTGGGCCGACGCCGTGCTGTTCGGTACCCCCGCCCGCTTCGGCAACCCAGCCAGCCCACTCAGGGCGTTCATCGAAACCACCAGTGGTCTGTGGGGTCACGGCAAGCTCGCGGACAAGGTGTATTCGGCTTTCACCGCTTCCAACACTGTCCACGGTGGACAGGAATCCACCCTCCTGGCGCTGGGGAACACGTTCTACCACTGGGGCGGCATCATCGTGCCTCCTGGCTACACCGACCCCATCCAATTCCAGTCAGGCAATCCCTACGGCGCCTCCCACGTGGACGGTGACGGCCCGCCCAACGACGTGTCCCTGGAAGCGGCCCGCTACCAGGCCCGCCGCGTCGTCGACACCGCGGCCTCGCTCAAGGCCGGCCGCGCCGCCTGATCCGGCACGGAACACCGAAGCAGACGGGGGCCAGGGGCGCCCTGCCGGCGGAACGCCGTACAGCAGAACGGCAACAGGACCGCACGCCCCTCACGCCGACATCCACCACCACACGCCCGAGCACGCCGCGGTGTGTCCCCCAGATGATGACTGGCTCCCGTTTGCAAGCAAGAAGTCAGGGTTCGAATCCTCCAGACTCCACCTCCGGGCCGTTCTTGAGATGGCCTGAATAAGTGTCACGAGCGCCTGTCTGATCTTGTGGATCGGACGGGCTCTCGTTGTTTTCGAGGCCGTGCCCGGTGGTTTTCGGTCCTCGCGGGTGGGATACGTGCACCAGCTCAGGCGACCTCAGTGGCTTGTTCGATGTTCCTGAGCCGGCCTCCTGTCACATTCGGCGCCTTCGCGGGTTCATGTCCTTGAGCCTTGACGAGGGGGATGATGTGACCGATGGAGGAGACCGAGTGGCTGGCCGAGCGTTTCGAGCAGCACCGGCCCCGGTTGCGGGCGGCGGCCTACCGGATGCTGGGTTCGATGGCCGAGGCCGATGACGCCGTCCAGGACGCCTGGCTGCGGCTCTGCCGGTCCGACGCGGACCAGATCGACAACCTCGGCGGCTGGCTGACCACCGTTGTGGCCCGGGAATGCCTGCACACGCTGCGTTCCCGGCGGCAGCGGCGGGAGGAGTCGCGCCTGCCCGAGCCGGTCGTGATCCTGGACAGCGATCTTGACCCCGAGCAGGAGGCGTTGCTGGCCGACTCGGTGGGGCTGGCCCTGCTCGTGGTGCTCGACCGGCTCAGTCCGGCCGAGCGGTTGGCGTTCGTGCTGCACGACATGTTCGAGCTGCCGTTCGACGAGATCGCCGGGATCGTGGGCCGCACGCCGGCCGCCGCGCGGCAGCTGGCCAGCCGGGCACGGCGCCGGGTTAACGGGGCCGAGATCCCATCGCCCGACCCAGATCTGGTGCGGCAGCGGCAGGTGGTCGACGCCTTCTACGCGGCCTCACGGGCCGGTGACTTCGACGCCTTGGTCCAGATCCTCGATCCCGATGTCGTCCTGACCTCCGACTTCGGGGCCGACGGGCAGCGTGTCGTCGTCCGCGGCGTGGTGGCCGTGGCCAAGCAAGCCCGCGGCCCGCACAGCGGGCGGCTGCAACCTGTGCTGGTCAACGACGCGGTCGGCGCGTTGATCAGCGTCGACGACCAGCCGTTCGGTGTGCTGGTATTCACCGTCGCGGGCGACCGGATCGTCGCCATCGACGGGCTCCGCGACCCCGAGCGGGTCCGCCAGTTCGCCGACGCCGCCGGGATTCCTCCGCCGTCGGTCACATTGCCGGCACGCGAGGGCTCATAGGGGCGACAACATTTCCCAAGCACCATGGAGGACACCGTGGGATCACGGATTCCCGACGCCAGCACACACCTGCCCGAGATCCAGGAGTTGGCTGCCGCGATGGTCAAGGCCACCGGCAACGGCTCGGTGCCGGCGACCACGACCAGCCTGGTCTACCTGCGTGCCAGCCAGATCGTCGGCAGCACCTACCAGGTGATGCGGCACTCGGTCGACCTGCGTAAGGCGGGCGAGTCCGAGGCTAGGATCGCCGCCGTGGCGACCTGGCGGGACGCGCCGTACTTCACCGACGCCGAGCAGGCCGCGCTGGCGCTGACCGATGCCATTTTCCAGCCCGGCGCGCGTGGCGAGGAACGGGTACCGGACGACCTGTACATCGAGGTCGCGAAGCACTACGACGACAAGGCGATGGCCACCCTGATGATGGTGCTCGCCTCGGCCGGCTTCTGGATGAACATCGCGCTCATCAACAAGCCGACACCCGTGCCGGCCTGACCGAGGCGTCAGTCCGCGCGTTCCGCGTGCGGGTGCCGCATCCTGGCGAGTACGAGGTTCTGGTCGTGGGCGGGGATGTGGGTGTTCGTCCACGGGCCGAAGGTAGAAGATCTCGACCTGTCCCAGCACCTAAGCGAGTGGGAGGAATATCCCGTCCGCATCATCGTGCCCATGGTCGTCGTCGACGAATTGGACGCCCTGAAGGAGTCCAAGGACAGGCACGCTCGCTGGCGCGCCCGATACACGCTGGCATTCCTGGACGCTCGGATCACGGACCCTCCGCGCGCGGGAATCCTCCACAAGCATGAAGAGTGGATGCGCGTAGGGGCCGCGGGTGGTCTCCACGGCGTCGGCGGGTCCGTCTACATCGAGTTCCTCTCAGCCGCCGGGAACTCACCTGCAACGAGTGCATCCGCCTCACCAAATGAACTCCCCGGCCGGGCCGTCCCACACCGGCCGGGGAGACGTGGATGATCAAAGTTGTCAGCCGGGGTTACACGTGGTGTCGGCTGGGCGTCATCGAACGGTGGCCCGGAGCGGCGATGAATTCCTTATGCGTAAGTACCTTCTCGCCGCCACCATGATCGCCACATCACTGGCCGCCGGTATCGCCTCACCCGGCATCGCCGGCGCCGACTCCGGTCACTCCGGCCGCGGACCTTCCTTCACCTTCGCCCTGCTGGGCGACACGCCCTACGGAGAAGCACAGGAAGCCGCGTTCCCCACCCTGGTCGAGGACATCAACTCCGACAGGGACGTCAAGCTCGTCCTGCACGCGGGCGACGTCAAGAGCGGCTCTACCTCCTGTGACGACGCGCACCTGACCGCGACGGCGAAGCAGTACCAGACCTTCGACGACCCGTTCGTGCTGACTCCCGGCGACAACGACTGGACCGACTGCCATCGCACCGCTGCGGGCGGCTTCCTCCCCACGGAACGGCTCGACGCCTTCCGCCGGATCTTCTACCCGGTCGCCGGCCGTACCCTCGGCCGCCACCCCATGAAGGTCGAGACCCAGGCCCGCAACCCGCAGCACCGCGACTACGTCGAGAACGTGCTCTTCACTGAGAAGCGCGTCGTCTTCGCCACGGTGCATGTGGTCGGCAGCGCGAACGACCTGGCCCCGTGGGCTCAGCTGCCCGGCGGGGACCAGCCCGAGCTGCGAACGGCCGAGTACGAGGCTCGGAAGGCCGCCGCGCTCGACTGGATCGACAACGCCTTCGACACCGCCCGGCGCACCCACGCCCCTGGTGTCCTGCTCCTGCTCCAGGCCGAGCCCACGCAGTCCGCGGGGTTCACCGAAATCCGCGAGCGCATCGTCGAACGTTCTCGCGCGTACGGCAAGCCGGTGCTGCTTGTACACGGTGACGAGCATGTCCAGGAGGTGGAGCCGAACTACGCCGGTGTTCCCAACCTGACCCGGCTGGAGACGTTCGGCGACACCGCCAGCCAGTGGCTGCGAGTCACGGTCAAGCCGAAGTCGCCCGAGGTCTTCTCCTGGGAGCAGGAGACCGTCCCGGCGGCATGACACCCCGGCCGTAGCCGCTGCGCGCTCGGCGGCGGCTACGGCGGGGAACCCGTAAGCGGACCGGCGCGTCCGGTCCCAGGGGGATGGCATGCGGGGCCAACTGTCGGCTGGCGTCCCTGAGCTGGCGGCCGCGCATCACATCGCCAGTCGAGAACGGCCTGGGCGCCTACAGGGCTTTGCTGTAGATCCGCACCTGCCAAGCGATCGAGGGCAGTCCAAAGAATTGCATCCGACGAGTCTCTCGCCCCTCCTGATCGCCGGCGTCAGACACGGCACCGACCATGAGCAGCCCGGACGGGGCTGTATCCCGTACGGCCACCCCTTGCTCCGGCTGGTACTACAGCCGGCCGATTTTGTCCGCGCTGGCTGTCGCATTCCTGCTCTCTGCATTGGTCGTGCATCGCGTGGTCGGGCCAGGTCTGGATGAGATGGCGAGAGCCGTGGACGACGCGCAGCGTGCCCAATCCGCACGTTGTCACCGTGGCTTGCCTCGGCGGCTCGCCCGAGGAGGCGCGCGTACTCAGCGCGACCTGGAAGACCCGAGGACGTCACCGCGCTCTTCCTCAATCCAGCCGAAGCCGGCCTCCGGCGGCGAGACTTGAACCGTTTCCGCGCCCAGCGGCCTCCGGCGGGAAACACTCAATAGTGCCGCAATCTAGGCCACAGCGCCGACCAGGGCTGGGCGGTGCCGGAGCACAGTGCGATCGGAGCATTCTGCTCCTCGTTGTCCACGCCCTCTCCATTGTCCACGCGGCCCACCTGCCGGCAGCCGGTGAAAAACTGTCCGCTGGACTGGTCGCCCTGCCGGCCCACCAGCAGCACCGGCCCGTCGGCGGAGTCAGGAGGTGGCCCCCAGCCGGCGTAGTTCATATGGCCGGAGTAGGGCATCGGCAGTTCGTACTGGGAGCCGTACCGGACCAGCGCACTCGCCTCGCCGTAGTTGGCGGTGAAAATCACGGCTCGTGGGCGCTCCTGGACGGGGATGGCGGCCCATTGGGCCGCTACCGCGGAGGTGAGCTCGGGCCACCCGACCTGTTCGCCCTGCTCCTTGTTGATCGCGTTCACCGCCGACAGCGCGTTCGGCGGCAGTACCGGAAGCGAGATCAGACCGCTCATCACGACTGTGACGGCGCCGGCGGCGACGGCCGTCCCCACTCGCCGCCGGTCTCGCATCCATCTGGCCACCGGTTCACAGCCGGCCGCCGTCAGCACCAGGAGCAGCGGAAGCGCATAGTACGACTTGCCGCCGGCCAGCAGCACCAGGACGCACAGCACCGGATAGGCCAGCGCCATCGCACGCGCCCACCGCAGTGCGGGGTCGCGCCACAAACGCACGAACCCCGCGATCCAGATCGGCACGAACAACGGCGACAGGTACACGATCTGCATGGGGACGAACAACAGCCGGTTCTCCAGCCCGTCATCGGCGCTGATTCCATCTGCGACGGTCAACTGCGGCCACCCGTGCGCGGCCTGCCACAACAGGTTGGGCCCGGCCACCACGACCGCGACGGCCACTCCGGCGACCAGCCACCGGCTCCGCAGCACCCGGCGTGGTCCCAGCGCCAACTGAGCCACGAACAGCGCCACCACCAGTGCGCCGACCAGGTACTTGTTCTGTACGGCGAGGCCGACGGCGGCGCCCATCGCGACCCAGAGGCGACCGTCCCCGGTGCGCAGCAGCCGCAACGCGAGCCAGGCGATCACCACCCAGGCCAGCAGGTCGAATGTGGACGTGGACACCATGTGGCCGACCGCCAGGACGAACCCCGATGTCGCCGCACAGAACGCGGCGATCACCTGGGCCCGGCGCCGTCCGCCCAACTCCCTGGCCACCAGGGCGACCACCAGGACCGTCACCGCGGAGGCCAGCGTCGAGGCGACCCGCAGCCCGGCCGGGGTGACCCCGAAGACGGCAGTGGCCGCCCTGGCCACGATCGGAGTCAGCGGGGGCTGGTCCACGTATCCCCACGCTGGATGATCCCCGGCGACCAGGAAGTACAGCTCGTCGCGGTGGAAGCCGTACCGCCAGGAGAACGCGGTCAGCAGCCCGGCCAGCGCCGTCACGACCACCACCACCGGGACAAGGGCGAACGCCGCCACCGACTTCGCCGGGCCTGTGGCGGGCGTGGAGACGCCGCCGGGCCGCGGGCTGCTCAGGTCAGAATCGATCAACGTAACGGCCTCCGAGGGGTGCCGGGCCGGCGCGAGGGCGTCGTGGCCCGGGAGTTCACAGGTCATCGGCGGGATGCCGACACGAGGAAAGTAGACGGCGGGCCACGGCTGCCGGATCCCCTGCGCCCGCCAACTCTGGCCTCCCCCGTTGGGGGGAGCCACCGACCGGGCTCCCTCATGAGAGGGAGGGGGTCCAGGCGTCTGCCCCGATCGGCCGGGTGTCTGTTGGGACGTTGGTGGAGCAGCCGGCGCCGAATACCGAACGACCGCCGATCCCTCTCACTGGGGAGGCCTCCTGAGGGGCACGGGCCGGATACTTGAGCCCATGCAGACGAGTCCGCTCCCCCGTCTCGTGGCGTGGATCAGGGGCCGCCCGCTGATCGCCGACGCGCTGCTCGCCGTACTGCTGGCTGTGGTCTCGCTCATCGCGCTGGTCTTCCAGTCGCGCAGCGAGCATCTGCCTGCTCCGGGACCGCTTGCGGCGGCGTTCGTTCTACTGATCAATTTGCCGTTGGCCTGGCGGCGGGCCTACCCCCTCGGCGTCAACCTGGCGATCGGCGTGGCGGCCGCCGCCTACGGGGCCACGGCGTTGCCTGACCTGGTGACGCCCGTGCCACTTAGCGGCGTGGTCGCCTTTTACAGCATCGCCGCGTGGTGCGGGAGACGTACCTCAATGATCGTGGGCGTGTTCACCGCGATCAGTGTCGTGGTCATCACCGTGCTTCCCGCGACCGACAGCGACCTCCTCGACTTCTCTTTCGTCGTGTTGCTGCTCGGCAGCGCGTGGGTGCTCGGCGACAGTGCGCGTGTCCGCCGTCTGCACACCGCCGGCCTGGAGGCGAGAGCGGTCTGGCTGGCGCGGGAACGTGACTTCGAGGCCACTCGCGCGGTGACCGCAGAGCGAGCCCGCATCGCCCGGGAGCTGCACGACGTGGTGGCCCACCACGTCAGCATGATGGTGATCCAGGCTGAGGCGGGGCCGGTGGCGGCGGAGCACGACATGCCGGAGGCGGTGCGGGCTTTCGACACGATCGCCGGCACGGGCAGGCAGGCTTTGGTCGAGATGCGCCGCCTGCTCAGCGTGCTGCGCAAGGAGACGGACGGACCCGAGCCGAGCCTTGTGCCGCAGCCGGGGGTGGCACAGCTGCCCGGTCTCGTCGAACGGGTACGGCAGACCGGTCTGGCGGCGACGCTCCACGTCGAGGGCGAACCCGTCCCGTTGTCCGCCGGAGTCGAGCTGTCGGCCTACCGAATCGTGCAGGAGGCGCTCACCAACGCGGTCAAGCACGCGGGCAAGGTGCCGGTTCGCGTCCATGTCCGCTACGACAGGCAGGACCTGCGCATCGAGGTGCGCGACGACGGGCCCGCCGCAAGGGCGAGGCCCACCGGCGGAGACGACGGCGCACCGCACGGGGGGAACGGCCACGGCCTGATCGGTATGCGGGAGAGGGCGCACCTGTTCGGTGGCGAGCTGACCGCAGGGCCGGATCCCGAGGGGGGCTTCACCGTAAGGGCCCGGCTGCCACTCGGAAGCACGGGATGATGATCGCCATTCTTTACCATGGCGGACGAGCACCGAGAGAAGGCGCACAGTGAGCATCAGGATCATGGTCGCCGACGACCACGGGATCGTCAGGGACGGCTTTCGCATGATCCTTGGGGCCCAGCCGGACATGGAGGTGGTCGGGGAGGCGGCCGACGGGGTGGAGGCGGTCGAGGCCGCCCGCAGACTGCGCCCCGACGTGGTGCTGATGGACATCCGTATGCCTGGGATGGACGGCTTGGAGGCCACCCGTAGGCTCGCCGGCCCCGACGTGGCCGATCCCGTCAAGGTGCTGATGTTGACCACCTTCGACCTCGACGACTACGTGTACGACGCGCTACGAGCGGGCGCCAGCGGCTTCCTGCTCAAGGATGTGCGCCGTGACGATCTGGTCAGCGCCGTACGGGTCGTCGCCTCTGGGGAGGCACTGCTCGCTCCCTCGATCACCAAACGGCTGATCGGGGAGTTCGCCGCCCGCCCACGCCCGCCGGAGAAGGCACCGGCCGCCGTCGAGACCCTCACGGGGAGAGAACGCGAGGTGCTCGAACTGCTGGCGAGAGGCTGTTCCAACGCGGAGATCGCCGCCCGGCTGGTGATCGGAGAGGAGACGGTGAAAACCCACGTGAGCAACGTCCTGTCGAAGCTGTTCCTGCGCGACCGCGTACACGCGGTGATCCTGGCCTACGAGGTCGGCCTGATCACCCCGGGCTCCGGGTGAGACTCCCCAGCCTCGGCATGCTGTCACGCACACACGTACTGCTTCCGAACTGGTGATCATGCACAGCTTGCAGACCATCCGCGACGCCGATCAGGGTCACTTGGACGCGACAAGGCGGATCAGCGGCGTCTCCACCCCTCAGATCTATGAATCTGACGCCTTCGGCTGGCACGGCCACCAGATCGAGCAACTCATAAACGTCAACGGCGAACGCACCTCCATCAGCACAACACTGATCCTGGCGTCCGGGTAGTCCAGACGGCCGCGCGAGCGCCACCAGCGCCGCTGGTTCGCTGACGTGGCCGCCACGGTCTGACAGAAAGCGGACATACGCGGCCGTAACCTGGTGGCATGGCACGCATCGTGATCGTCGAGGACGACGCCGCCATCGGGGACAGACTTGCCGGGATGCTACGCGGGCTGGGTCATGAGGCTGAATGGTGCCCCGACGGCGCCACGGCCGTGGCCAGGGTCACCCGCGAGCCGGCCGAGTTGATTTTGGTCGATCTTGGGCTGCCCGACGTCGACGGCTTCAGGCTGTGCCATCGCCTTCGTGGAAGCGCGCCAACTGCCGTGCTTGTCGTCCTGACCGCGCGTACCGAGGAGATGGACGTTATCCAGGCGTTGGAGTCCGGCGCAGACGATTACCTGACCAAACCGTTCCGGCTCGCCGAGTTGCAGGCCCGGATCGCGGCGCACCTGCGCCGTGCCGCGCCTGCCGGACACGATGATGCCGATCGGGTTCACCTGGGTTCGTTGCTGATCGACCTTGCTGCGAGGCGCTGCTCCACCCCTTCGGGCGATGTGGAGTTACGCCCCCGGGAATTCGACCTGCTGGCCCGGCTGGCCGCCTCATCGGGACAGGCCGTCAGCCGTGAGGATCTGATGAGCGAGGTCTGGGACGAGAACTGGTTCGGTTCCACCAAGACCCTTGACGTGCACGTCGCGGCGTTGCGCCGCAAGCTGGGCGACCGCGTGCGGATCACGACGTTGCGGCATTTCGGGTACCGGCTTGAATCCCCCAGCGGCTGAGACAAAGGCCGAGGCAGGAGGATCGATGCGTCGCCGTATTCTGCGGGCGACCGTCGCCGCCGTGGTGTGCGCGGTGCTGCTGTTCGCCATGCCTCTGGGGTTCGCGGCACTGCGCCTGTACGAACAGGACGAGGTACGTGAGCTGCAGCAGCTCGCCGAGCAGGTGGCGGTGAGCGTCCCCGCGCAGGTGCATTCGCCCGCCGATCCGATGGAGTTGCCCCGCACCGAACCGGGCACCCAGATCGCGGTGTACGACAGTGGTCTACGGCGGATGATCGGGGCCGGTCCGGCCAGTGGAGATGAATCGGTGCGTGCGGCCTCCGCTGGCCGGGCGTCGTCGCAGCAGACTGGCGGCGGGCTGGTGGTCGCGGTTCCCGTTGGTTCGGGAGAGCAGGTCAGGGCGGTGGTCCGGGTCGGTTCCAAGACGGCGGAGCCGCTGCGCCGAGCCGCCCTAACCTGGGCCGGCATGCTGGTGCTCGCGGCCTTCGCCGTCGGCGTCGGCGTGCTGATCGCTCTACGATCGAGCAGGCGCCTGGCCCGCCCGCTTGAGGCGCTGGCGGCGACGGCCGGGCGGCTGGAGACGGGCGATCTGTCCGCGCGTGCCGCTACCTCGGGATTGCCGGAGGCGGACGAGGTCGCGACCACATTGAACCGAGCCGCCGGACGCATTCACCGGCTCCTCCAGCGTGAACGTGCTTTCAGCGCGGACGCCTCGCACCAGTTGCGCACCGCGCTGACCAGGACGCGCCTGGATCTGGAGAGCTCCTTGGCGGATCAGGGGTTGCGGGTGCCCGCGCAAGGTCCGTACGCCGCGATGCGCTCGGCCCTGGAGTCGCTGAACGACATGCAGGCGACGCTCGACGACCTGCTGGCTTTGGCCCGCGACGACCCCGAGCGGGCGCCGCTCGACATCGGGACGCTGCTCGCGGAGGCCGAGCGGCGCTGGCACGGGGAGCTGGCGGCCTCCGGCCGACCCTTGCGGATCGTCGCGGAGGACGACCTGCCGGAGACGGTCGGGTCATCCCGGGCCGCCCGGCAGGTGCTCGACGTCCTGCTCTCGAACGCCGCCGCCCATGGGAAGGGCACCGTCACCGTCCGGGCGAGGGAGACAGCCGGGGTCGTCGCGGTCGACGTCGAGGACGAAGGCTCTGAACTGCCTGACGACGTGGACATCTTCGCCAGGCGGCAGGCGACGGGCGGGGGCCTGGGGATCGGGCTGGCGCTCGCCCGATCCCTGGTGGAGGCGGAGGGGGGAAGACTCTTTTTGTCCCGCCAGTCCCCGCACCCTCGATTCACCTGGCTCGTCGCGACCTCGACCGGGGCCGGCGACTCCGATCCGTGACGCGCCGCGACCGCCGGTCACAGCTCCCGCGACGTCACAGTTCCTGCAGCTCGGTGAGCGGCGGGCGGCGGGCATGCCGGGCCGCGGCCGATGCCGCGGCGGCAAGAGCTGCGATGACGGCGGCGGTCAACGCGGCAAGGTAGCTCCATGGCACGGAGAGCTGGTCGGGGGGCGGATCGAAGACACCGGACAGGACCTTCACCAGCATCTCCGACAGCGCCCAGCCCAGCACCGCACCGCAGACCCCGCCCACCACGGCCACCAGAGCCGCCTCACTCCAGACGAACCCCGACAGTTGCCTTCCTCGAGCACCCAGGACGGATGCCAGCGCCAGCGTCCGGCGCCGCTCCGCCAGGCCGAGCGCGAGCACGAGGCCGCCGGCCGATGCCCCGATGACCAGCGCGAAGCTCAGCTCGACCCGGGTGAGTCCACTGAGATCCACGGCAGTGAGGCTTGAACCGGTGACAGTCCGGGCCGACGGCAGATCGGTGACGTGCGCGACCGGGCCGAGAGCTGTCTGCACGCGCCGGGCCACCTCCTGCTGCCCGGTGCCGCCGGTGTCGACCAGGAGCGTGCCGATCGCGTCGCTGCCGGTCATACGGGCGACGTAGTCGGCGTTGGCGATCATAAAGCTGTCCTTGGGAGCGGTCGGGAACTCCTTGGCCACCCCTGCGAAACGGAACGCCACGGTGTGCAACTGGTGTGTGCGGCCGTCCTGAAGGCGCAGCCGGATCTGATCACCTGGGTGGAGCTGGAAGTCGCTCGCGGTCTCTGCACTGACCAGCAGGTCGTCGGGCTGCCGCGCGAGGCGATCCATCAGTTGCCGCGCTGTACCGCCGGCGAAGTAGGCGTTCTGCAGCCGGCCCGCGGCGACGACGGTCGACGGTCGCACGCCGTACAGGTCCTGCAGGTCCGCACCGACGTACGCGAAGCGGTGCTGTACTGGCTCGACATGCTGAACGCCGGGCAACGCGGCCACTCTCGCCGCGTCCGCCTGTCCTGCTGTGGAGGCCGGCGGCTCGGTGACCGTGACATCCGCGCCGTTCGTCAGGACGGCGTCGACCTCGGCCTGCTGGCGGTAGCTGGAGTTGAAGACGGCGGTCGAGGTCGCGAATGCCCCGGCGAGGGCGAGCAGCACCACCGCCCGGACCACCGTGGTGCCTTGCCGGGACAGACTCGCGGCGACCGTGTCCGCGAGTGACCCTGCTGCGGGGCGCAACAGCCGGGCCAGGAACGGCCGGCCGCGCCGCAAAAGCAGGTCTACCAGCAGCCAGGCAAGCATGGCGCCGCTCGCCCACAGCAGAGCCGGACCGGCGAATGCCCAGTAGTCCACAGACAACGTCGGTGTCCCCTCCGGAGCGAGCACCAGCGCGTAGTTCGTCTGGCTGGTGATGTTGAAGATCACGAGCGAGATCGCCAGGAGTCCGGCGGTCAGCGCCCACCACGTGGCCCGGGGCACCCGGCGGCGCTCCAGCGCGGCGCGACCGGCGACGACCGTGACACTTCGCACATCCCGGCGACCGGGCACCAGCACGGTCGCGAACGCGATGACCGCCCCCATGGCGAGCGCGGCCAGCGCCCAGGTGAATGAGAAGCCTGATGCGCCGAACACGGACCTCCCCACCAGAGCCGCGACCGTGAGACCTGCCACCCCGCCTACGACGGCGACCATCGCCGCCTCCGCGGCGGCCATCGCCAGGAGTTTGCCCGCCGTGGCACCACGCGTGCGCAGGAGTGCCTGCTCCATACGCCGCCGGGACGCGCCCGCCGAGGCGACGGCGGCGGTCAGGGCCCCGGCGAGCAGTGCGCCGGGTAGGCCGAGGAAGAGGAAGAGCAGTTGCGCATACAGGGCGTCCGTACGGGCGGCGTCCAGGACGGAGCCGAGATTGTCGCCGACCATACCTGCACCGGTCAGCCGTGCCTCGGTGTTGTGGGCCTTACCCGTCTCGGCGGCGTAAGCGGCGGCAGGGTCCGGTGGCAGGGTGTGGCTTCGCAATGCGTGGATCTGCGTGCGGACCAGGTCGGGACGGCTTGCGGCCAGCGGGTCGAAAAGGGTGTGCCAGCGATCCTGCGGCAATAGCACGACGTTGTCCGGTGGCGCGGACGGCTGAGACTGCGGAGGTGCTCCGACCTTCTGGAACAGCGAGTCCGCCAGCGGCAGCTCCACCACGCCGTCGACGCGAATCGTGACCGGGGGCAGGCCCGCCCGGCCAATGACCACCGTGTCTCCGGGCGCGGCGTGCAGGTTGGAGGCGGTCTGCTGGGCGAGGAGCACGCCGTCGCCGACCCCGGACAGCACCCGGATCTCTCCGGGGAAGGAGAACCGGTATCCGGGTGGGATTCCGAGCACCGCACCGGGCCCGGTGGTCTGCGTCGTACCACCGGTCGCCGCGGTCAGACCGCTGGTGTCGGCGTATCCGACAGGAAGGGCGGCCCGGGTGCCCTGCGTGTTCTGCACGGTCGTCAGGACCGACTGCGGGTCCGCGCCGGCGGCAACCTGCACCTGCCAATCCACGCTGACCCTGCGAACAGACTGTGCGGTCATCGTCGCCCGGGTGGCGGCGAGGAAGCTGCCTAGTGCGGCCAGCAGCGCCACCGCCGTGGCCACTCCCGCCGCGACGCCGAGCAGCCGGCCGCTGCGCACGCGCACTAGTCCCGCAAGCCAGATGCGGATCATTGGGCGCCGTCTCCTTCCGCATCAGACGGCACAAGGCGCCCATCCGCCATGTGCCAACGGGTATCCAACTCTTGGGCGATCTGGAGGTCATGCGTGGTCACCACGACTCCGGCACCGATCTCGTCCGCGGCGGCGAGCAGCACCGTCATCACCTGACGACCGGTTTCGCTGTCCAGCTGGCCGGTCGGCTCGTCGGCCAGGACAAGCCGGGGCCTGCGCGCCAACACCCGCGCCACCGCCACTCGTTGTGCCTGACCAGCGGACAGCTCGTCCGGCAACCTGTCGGCCAGGCCGTGCAGCGCCAGACTGTCCAGTGCGGCCAGCGCCCGGGCGGCGGCCTCCTCCTCCGATATACCGTCGATCCGCAAGGGCAGCGCGACGTTCTCGGCGGCAGTCAGCGGCGGCAGCAGGCTGGGGCCCTGGAAGACGATGCCGATGAGCTGTGAGAGGGTGCCTCCCGTCAGGCCCGGATGGCTTACCCTGCCTGCCGTAGGCCGATCAAGACCCGCCATCAGGTGCAGCAGCGTCGACTTGCCCGAGCCGGAGGGCCCGACCACGGCGATCCGGTCACCCCGCTTCACCGCACAGTTCGCGCCGTGCACCGCGACGACGGCACCACTTCCCCTGCCGTACGTACGGGCCGCGTCCTCGCAACTCACGAGAAGATCTGAGGCCGACATCACACCCACCGCCCGTCACGCATCCGCAGGACCCGATCGGCGGCCGCGGCCACGGCGCGGCTGTGGGAGATCACCACGACCGCCGTTCCGGTGGAGGCGTGCTCGCGTAGCAGCGCCAGCACCCTCCGCTCGGTCTCGCCGTCCACCTCACCGGTGGGCTCGTCAGCCAGCACCAGCGCGGGCGCGTTGGCGAGGGCGACCGCGAGACCGGCGCGAGCGGCCTCGCCGCCGGACAACTGCCGCGGAAGAGCGCCTGCCCGGTCGCGGATGCCCACCTGCTCCAGCAGGTCTTCGGCCGGTACGGGCCGTCGGCCGCGCACCAGTCGCTGGACGAGGGCGATGTTGTCCCGCACGCTGAGGTGGTCCACAAGGTTCTTCGACTGGAGGAGGACCCCGATATGCCGTGAGCGGAGGGCACTGCGCTCACGTTCGGCGCGATGGCTGATTCGTTCACCGGCGACCCGTACAGTGCCGCCGTCCGGCTCGTCCAGCCCCGCAAGGCAGTTGAGCAAGGTCGTCTTACCTGATCCCGACGGGCCGGTCACGGCGACGATCTCTCCGGGCTCCGCCTCCAATGTGACGCCCTGAAGCGCGAGAGTCTCTTCCTCCCCGGCCCGGAAGAACCGGTAAAGAGAATGAGCGCTGAGCACGACTGCGGTCATCAGGCCCACCTGAACGAGTCGGTCACGATTCGCCACGGGTCGACGTTGTCCGCCCCCACCGCACCCGACAGGGTCAACACGACCTCGCTGCCCTGCTTGAAGAAGACGTACCGTTCCACGTCCAACGCGACGCTCTTCCCGGTCACCTGATCGGGCGCGGAATCGGCACGGTATTCGGCGAGCACGGCGCTGCCGCCCTTGCGCGGCACAACGGTGACCCTTTTCAGACTGAAACCCGCAGCCCCGCGCTGGATCGCGGGGATTTCAGCGGAGCGTACGGAGTTCACGGTCGGAGCGGTGGACGCGGCAACGCGTTCAATCCGGACGCTGTTGAACTTGTCGGTGAAGATCGTCGCGGAACCCTGCGCCAACCGGGACCAGCCCTCGGGCACCTTCACCGTGAAACCGCCCCCGGACGGTGACCACGGAACGTACACCTGGGTGTCGGGTATGTCGCCAGGCGCGGCCGTCTCAGGAGCAACTGGCGGCTGTGCGGTCGCCGGCGACGATGGAGAAGCGGTCGTGGCGGAAGAGGAACAGGCCGCCACCCCGGTGGTGACGACGAGCCCGATCGCGAGAACGGTGAGTAGTCGACGCATGGTGTTCACCCGCAGCGATGACGAGGCGGCGGATTCGTCCGCCTCTGTTCCCGACGACGCTACGAACCGTGCAGCCAGCGTCTGGCGTGCGTGCGGCAAGGGCGCGGTTAACGTTCACGGCGACACCCGGGGAGATCGTCCCCGGGGCTATGGTCGTCCGGCCCATCCACACCCGTGACGGCGGGGTGCTCGGCGGGCTCAGTCTGGCCGCGACCGCGTCCGGCATTGTCGGAATGTTCCTGCGATGAGGGCAGCACTCCTGGTGCTCGCCCTGGTGGCCGGATGCGCAACGCAGACTGCGACAACACCACCAGAGCCGAGGCTGACGTGGCAGGACTTCCACGGCGTACGGCTACCGCTGTCGGACATCGACGGCCCACGCACACTCGCCAACGACCGAGCATCGGCTGGAACATGATCGGTGTGGTGGTCCTGGCCATCACCGCAATCAAGGCCAGGTCGGTGGCGCTGGCCGGGTTCGGCTTGGACTCGTTGATCGAGATCGGTGCCTCGGCGGTGGTGGTGTGGGAGCTGTCGGGCACCGGCGAGTGCCAGCAGCGCCGGGCGCTACGGCTGATCGCCTACGCCTTCATCGCCCTGGCGGTCTACCTGCTGATCCAATCCACTTGGGTCCTGGCCTCCGATCATCGCGCCGCGCACAGTCCCGCCGGGATCGGTTGGACCGCCATCACCGCCGCGGTCATGTTCGCCCTCGCGGCCGGCAAGGCCCGTACCGGCGCCGCCCTGGGCAACCCTGTCCTGCGTACCGAGGGCCGGGTCACCCTCATCGACGGCATCCTGGCCGCCGCAGTCCCGACAGGCCTGCTGCTGAACACCGTGTTCGGCTGGTGGCCGGCCGACCCCGCCGCCGGCTACGTACTGGTCTACTACGCCGTCCGCGAGGCCCGCGCCATCCTCACCGGCCACCACTGACACGGGGCGGGCCACGACTACGACCCAGGCGTAAACGATCACTGTCGGTCGCACAGCGACACGGCCATCTGAACGCCCGTACAGGCCGAGCGCGATGATCCCCAAGCCTACGAACCAGGCTCCCCGCTGCTTCCGCACGCCCCGCCAGACCAGTCAGGCACCGCCGAGAGGGCGACCAAGAGGACGCACATCATTCACGTAGCAAGTTCATTCATATGCCGTCAAGAGAGGCAATTTCTGGATAGGTGGCCTGATCTACTGCTCCGTGGTCCACATCTTGGAGCGGTAATCATGAGCACCATCATGGCCGGGGTCATCTTCATCGCATCCCTGGTCATCGCCCTCGCCCTCGTCTACCGGCCGGTGGGTGACTACCTTTACCGGGTCTATACGAGCCAGCATCATCTCCGCGTCGAGCGGGTCGTCTACCGGCTGATCGGCGTCGATCCCGGCCGCGAGCAACGATGGGGGCAGTACGCCCGCAGCCTGCTGGCTCTGTCCGCAGTTTCCGCCGTGCTGCTGTACGCCTTCCTGCGCTTGCAGGACAAGCTGTGGCTGTCGCTGGGCTTCCCTCCGCTCAAGCCCGACCTGGCCTGGAACACCGCGCTCAGCTTCGTCACCAACACCAACTGGCAGGCCTACTCCGGTGAGTCCACCATGGGCCACCTGGTTCAGATGGCCGGCCTGGTGGTGCAGCACTTCATCTCCACCGCTGTGGCCCTGGCGGTCGCGATCGCGGTGATCCGTGGATTCACTAGGAACCGTACGAACGCACTGGGCAACTTCTGGGTCGACCTCGTCCGCGGCATTGTCCGTGTGCTGGTCCCCGTCGCCTTCGTCGGTGCGCTGATCATGGTCGCCGGCGGTGTCGTGCAGAACTTCGCGGAACCGCACACCATCACTACGCTCACCGGCGGCCAGCAGGTGATCACCGGCGGCCCGGTGGCCAGCATGGAATCAATCAAGGAGTTCGGCAGCAACGGCGGCGGTTTCTTCAACGTCAACTCCGCCCACCCCTTCGAGAACCCGACGACCTGGACCAACTGGTTCCAGATCTTCCTGTTCATGATGATCCCGCTCGCTCTGCCTCGCGTCTTCGGCCGGATGGCGGGTGACAATCGTCAGGGCTACGCGATCGTCGCCGTCATGGCGACGCTCGCCCTGGTCAGCGTTGGCCTGGTCAACGCGGCCGAGCTCACCGCCCACGGAACCGTTCCCCAGGCGATCGGCGCCGCGATGGAGGGCAAGGACCTGCGCTTCGGCGTGTCCGACTCGGCCACCTACGGCGCGCTCACCACGATCACCTCGACGGGCTCGGTGATCGGCTTCCACGACAGCTTCACCGCCCTGGGCGGCGGCCTGCTGATCTACAACATCGTGACGGGCGAGGTCGCCCCCGGCGGCGTCGGCTCCGGCATGTACGGCATGCTCATCCTGGCCGTGATCACTGTGTTCGTGGCCGGGCTCATGGTCGGGCGCACCCCGGAGTACCTCGGCAAGCGCATCGGGGCCACGCAGATCAAGCTTGCCTCGCTGTCCTTCCTGGTCACGCCCCTGCTGGCGCTGATCGGTACGGCCGTGGCCATGTCGCTGCCCGACCAGCGGGCCGGTATGGCCAACGACGGAGCCCATGGCTTCAGCGAGGTCCTGTACGCCTTCACATCGGCGGCCAACAACAACGGCTCTGCCTTCGCCGGGATCACGGTCAACACCACCTGGTACAACACCGCGCTCGGCCTGACCCTCACGCTCGGCCGGTTCCTGCCGATGCTGCTGGCCCTTGCGCTGGCCGGGTCGCTCGCCGTACAGCGCAGGACACCGGTGTCGTCGGGAACGCTGCCCACCCACGGGCCCCAGTTCGTGACCCTGCTCGTGGGAGTGACGATCGTGCTCGTCGGGCTGACGTTCCTGCCCGCCTTCGCCCTTGGTCCCCTTGCGGAGGGGATCCGGTGAACCATGGCACCGCCTGGGTCCCGGGCTTGACCTTCTAGGTCTGCGCGGGCCACCTGTAGAGATGCTCGGGCCGCCCGGTGGTGCCGTACCGCAGCCCGACGGTCACCCGGCCGTCGGCCGCGAGGTCGGACAGGTAGCGCTGCGCGGTCGCCCGCGACAATCCGAGCCGCGTGGCGACATCGACCGCGGTGACGGGCTCGCCCGCGTCGCGTACGGCGTCGATGACCAGCTGGGCGGTGTGGCTCGAGCGGCCCTTCCTGACGGCCGCGTCGACGCGGTCGCCCTCCCGCAGCGTGCGCATGGCGCGGTCGATCTCGGACTGGCTGAGCGACGGGGCGCGGTCCAGCCGTGCGTGGAAACGCGCGTAGGCCCTGAGCCGTTCGGCCAGGTCGGCTTCGCTGAATGGTTTGACCAGGTAGTTGACCACCCCGTAGCCGAGGGCCTCACGTACGACCGCGCTCTCGGCCGCCGCGGTCAGCATGATGATGTGGCCACCGAGCCTGGGCACGATCGCCGTCCCGGAGGCGTCAGGGAGATACTGGTCGAGCAGCACGAGATGGGGCCGCAGCCGCGCGGCGAGCTCGACCGCCTCGGCCGCCGTGTGCGCGACCCCTCCGACCTCGAACCCGGGGACCCTCCCGACATAACGGGCGTGCAGGTCGGCCACCCGGAAGTCGTCGTCGACCACTAGAACGCGGATCACGATGAACCGCCAGAGAACACGAAGAAGCGTTTCATGACGGACCTGCGGAAACCGCGGCGGACAGGCGGGCGGCCTCGCGCGTGGCGGGCGGCGGCTCGATCGAGCCCGGCAGCCGTACCACGAAGACCGCGCCGCAATCGGCCCCCGAGGCGCGGGTCAGGGTCAGGTCGCCGCCCCTGCGTCGGGTCAGCCGTCGCGCAAGGGCGAGGCCCACGCCGTGCGGGCGGGCGTCGTCGGCGCTGGTCGTGAAGTCCTGATCGAACAGCCGGTCGACGGCCTCGGCCGCCACGCCGTCGCCGCTGTCGACGACCACCAGGTGGAGGATGTCCGCCTCGGCGACCAGCGACAGCTCCACCCAGGCCGGGCGCCGGGCACCGGCACGCGCCGCCGCGATGGCGTTGTCGATGAGGTTGCCGACGATCGTGACCACGTCGAGGGGGAAGCGCAGCTGGCCGGGCAGGAAGGAGTCCGCGCTCAGCCGCAGGTCGACTCCCTGCTCCGAGGCGACCGCGGTCTTGGCGGCGAGCAGGCCGCGGATGTACGGGTCGCGCGCCCGGCCGCCGTCGCTGTATTCGGTGGCGAGCGGGTCGTCGGCCAGTTCCCGCAGGTAGGCCTCGGCCTCGTCCCTGTGCCCGAGGCCCAGCAGGCCGGAGAGTGTGTGCAACCGGTTGGTGTACTCGTGGGCCTGGGCACGCAGGGCGTCGGACAATGCGCGGACGACGTCCAGTTCGCGGGCCATCTCGTCGAGGTCCGTCCGGTCCCGCAGGGTGACCACGTGGCCCAGGTCGTGGTCGCCGCGCCGTACGGGCCCGGCGGTGACCACGAGCATGCGGTCTTCGGTGGCAACCAGCACACCACGCGCGGCGCGCCGCTCGGTGAGGAGCGTCCTCAGCCCGGGCGGCAGCCCGGCGTCGGCGATCGGGGTGCCCGGCGTGGGAAGGCATCCGACGAGCCGGGCTGCGGCGTCGTTCCAGATCGTGACTCGTCCAGCCGGATCGACGGCCAGCACGCCTTCGTCGATGCCGTGCAGCACGGCTTCGCGCTCTCGGAGCAGATCGGCGAGGTCGGCGGGTTCAAGCCCGAGCGTCTGGCGCTTGAGACGCCGGGCGAGCAGCACGGACGCGGCCACTCCGAGCACCACCGCGGTCCCGGCGAAGCCCGCGGCGCCGCGCAGCAGCCCGGTGACCCTGCGGGACACCTGGTCGGCGCCGATCCCCACGCTTACCTGCCCTGCCACCTTGCCGGCGTCGGTCAACAGCGGCACCTTGCCCCGGGCGGACAGGCCAAGCGTTCCACGCTCAAAGGTCACCACCTCGGTGCCGCTGAGGGCCGCAGGCTCGGTGCTCACCCTCTGGCCGATGCGTTCGGGGTCGGGGTGGGAGTAGCGGATGCCGTGGTCGTCGGCCACGACGACGAAGAGCACGCCCGTACGGCGGCGCACGGCCTCGGCCCGCCGCTGCACCTCGGGGGTGTGGTCGTGCGCGGCGACGTCCTTGACGATCACGTCGTCGGCCGCGACTGAACGGGCGACGCCGAGGGCGCGCTCCTCGTACTGACGCATCAGCTCCGCGCGTAGCAGGAGGGCCACCAGCGTGAACCCCACGCCCAGAATCAGCATGAGGACTGCGACCTGCACCAGCAGTGCCTGAGTCGCGAAGCGGGGGTACGGCCTCTTGCCGGGCCAGGACATGGCAGCACGATACCCGTCAAACCCGGCGAAAACAGCGTGAGCACAACGCGCAGAAAGCGAACTACGCGCATTGCTCCCACAACTGGCACAAGCCTGGTGAGGCCGACCACCCCGCCCTACGGTCCGGAGAGCTTCCCGCACAACCGACTTTCAGAAGGGGTGATTTCCGTGCCCGAAGCACCACCGGCCATCGAACTGCGCGGCGTGACCAAACGCTTCGAGACGCGCGACGGCGGGGGACACACCGCTACGCGCGACATGTCCTTCACCGTACGCCAGGGCGAGTTCGTCAGCGTCGTGGGGCCCACGGGCTGCGGCAAGTCCACCAGCCTCTCGCTGATCTCCGGGCTGGCCGCCGCGGGCGACGGGGCGGTTCTCGTCCAGGGCAGTCCGGTGACCGGCATCCCGGACCGGCTCGGCTACATGTTCCAGCAGGACGCCGTGCTCCCGTGGCGTACGGTGCTGGACAACGTCGCGGCCGGCCCCCGGTACCAGGGGGCGAGCAAGCAGGCGGCCAGGGACCAGGCGAAGGACTGGGTCGCGCGGGTCGGCTTGGCCGGTTTCGAGCGTTACTACCCGCACCAACTCTCCGGCGGCATGCGAAAGCGCGTCGCACTGGCCCAGACCCTAATCAACGAGCCGTCGATCCTGCTCATGGACGAGCCGTTCGGTGCGCTCGACGTGCAGACTCGCGAGCACATGCAGGACCTGCTGCTCGACCTGTGGTCGGGCACGAGCGCGGCCGTCGTGTTCGTCACGCACGACCTGACCGAGGCCATCGCCCTCGCCGACACGGTCGTCGTCATGACCGCGGCGCCGGCGACGGTCAAGGACGTCGTCCCCGTCGAACTCGAACGGCCGCGCCGGGTCGAGGAGATCCGGCTCGAAGAGGCGTTCCTCGAGGTATATCGGCGGGTCTGGGACTCGCTGCGCGAAGAGGTGGAGATCACTCGCTCGCGGGGGGCCGGCCGTGTCGCCTGACGTCACCACCCTCGACGCTCCGTCAGGCACGCGGGCCTCCCAGCCCGTACGGCCACGACGGCGCCTGCTCCGCGCTCCGAAGATCACCGCCACGCGGCTCCTGCTGGTCGTGCTCTGGCTCGGTAGCTGGGAGCTGTCGGCCAGCACGTTCCTGGATCCCTTCTACTACTCCAAGCCGACTGCCATCGGGGTACGGATCGTCGACTGGTTCACCAACGGGACGGCCTTCGGGTCGATATGGGAGCAGATGGCCGTCACCCTCGAGGAAGCGGTCGTCGGGTTCGTCATCGGCTCTGTCACCGGGGTGGTCCTCGGCGTCCTGCTGGGCAGGGGCCGCTTCCTCGCCGAGGTCTGCGCACCCTTCATCAAGGCCGCCAACGCCATCCCGCGCATCGTGCTGGCATCGCTGTTCGTCATCTGGTTCGGCCTCGGCATGTCGTCCAAGATCGCCACAGCGGTCGTCCTCGTGTTCTTCGCGGTGTTCTTCAACGCCTTCCAGGGCGCGCGCGAGGTCGATAAGACCATCATCGACAACGCCCGCATCCTCGGCGCCGGACCCCGCCAGATCCTTCTCACGATCGTGCTGCCCAGTGCGACCTCGTGGATCCTCGCGAGCCTGCACGTCGCGTTCGGCTTCGCTCTGATCGGCGCGATCGTCGGCGAGTACACCGGCGCGGACAAGGGCCTCGGCCTGCTCATCAATCACGCCCAGGGCACCTTCGACTCGGCGGGCATCTACGCCGGGATGATCATCATCACGGTCATGGCGCTGCTGGCCGAATGGCTGCTCACCCTCCTCGAACGCCGGCTCCTCGCCTGGCGGCCCCCGTCCAGCGCCCTCGAAGCGCAGATCTGATCGGAGCTCCCGACATGAAAGCCACCTCTCGCCTGCTGGCCACCGCCGCCGCCGGTCTATGCCTGGTCGCCGCCGCCACCGGTTGCCGTGACTCCCGTACGGCCACGACCTCCGCGGGCGGCGCCCCCCAGGTCAAGATCATGATTGGCGGCATCGACAAGGTCATCTACCTGCCGATGAAGCTGACCGAACAGCTCGGCTACTTCAAGCAGGAGGGCCTCAACGTCCAGCTGCTCACCGAACCGTCGGGCGCTCAGGCCGAGAACGTCCTGATCAGCGGAGACGTCCAAGGTGTGGTCGGCTTCTACGACCACACCATCGACCTGCAGACCAAAGGCAAGTGCATCCAGAGCGTCGTGCAGTTCGCCGACGTCCCGGGCGAGGTGGAGATCGTCGCCTCGACCAAGGCGGGCACGATCGCCTCCGCGAAGGACTTCAAGGGCAAGCGTCTCGGCATCACGAGCCCGGGGTCCTCGACGGACTTCCTGACCCAGGCGCTCGCAGTGAAGAACGGCGTCGCCACCCAGGACTACACATCGGTCAAGGCCGGCGCGGGCGCGACGTTCATCGCCGCGCTCGACAACGGCGGCATCGACGCCGGGATGACCACCGACCCCACCGCCGCCAAGCTGGTCTCCACGGGCAAGGGCAAGGTCATCGTGGACATGCGCACCGAGGAGGGCACCCGGGCCGCGCTCGGCGGGCTCTACCCCGCCAGCTCCCTTTACATGGACTGCGACTGGATCCAGAACAACAAGCAAGCCGTGCAGAAGCTGGCGAACGCCCTGGTGAAGACGCTGCGGTATGTCAACGGCCACTCGGCTGAGGAGATCGCGGCCAATATGCCCACCGACTACGCCGGAGACGACCCCGCGCTTTACGCCAAGTCGATCGGCGACACCAAGAGCATCTTCACTCCCGACGGCGTCATGGACGCGGACGGAGCGAAAAACGTCCTTGAGGTGCTCAGCTCGTTCTCGCCGAACGTCAAGGGCAAGAAGGACACCGTCGACCTGTCCAAGACCTACACCACCGAGTTCGTGAAGGCCGTGCCGGCTGCCTGAACCCGTCACCGTCCGTGCCTGGTCAGGGGCCGCCGTCTTGTGCGGCCGGCCAGGCCCGACCGGTGGTGTCGAACAGCGAATTCGCCATGGCGGCAACGCGCGCTCGTTCATCTGCGGTGGTGAAACCTTTTGGTTTCCTATTCTCAGGTGCGTGGAAGAGGTGTTCAGGGCGCTGGCGGATCCGACGCGCCGGGAGCTGCTCGACGAGCTGTTCCGGCAGAACGGGCAGTCGCTGAACGCGCTGGCGGGCAGGTTCGCGATGACGAGGGTCGCCGTGGCGAAGCACCTTCGCCTGCTGGAGGAGGCCGGACTGGTCGTGTCGGACCGGCGGGGCAGGGAGAAACTGCACTTCCTGAACCCCGTACCGATCCGTCTCATCCACGACCGCTGGGTCAGCAAATACACCGAGACGTGGGCCGCTGGCCTCGTCGACCTGAAACGCGATCTGGAGACATGCGTGGAGAAGGTGTTCGAGATCTACATCCGCACCACGCCGCAGCGGCTGTGGCAGGCGATCACCGACCCCGAGACGCGGGAGCAGCCGGACCAGCGGCGGGGCCGCAGGCAGAATGGGGATCGCGTCGGCGAACTGGCAGGCGCAACGCTGGACGTCGGTGATGCCGGCTTCGGCGTACTGCCACACCGTGTCCACGATGTCGTCGTCGACGGGGTAGGGCAGGTGGGCGCTGGTGGCGATGTCCCAGCCGTGGATCAGCGATTCGTGCAGGCTGATTGAAGCAAGGACGGAGCCGGGCACGGTGGCTCCCATGAAGGCGTACGTGCGTTCCAGCGTGTCGTGGGCGGTGAAGGCCGCCACCGACCGGTCAGCGATTGCGCGGAAGGCATTGATGGGGTCGGGGCCAAGGTGGTCGGTGTCGGCTTGCCGCTGGGCGTCGAGTTCGGCCAGGTCCACCTGTTCGCCTTCGACGATGCGGGTGAGCAGCACCAGAGCACCGGCCAGGTGGTTGGCCGCCGATCTGGCCCAGTACGTGGGCGACATGGGTGTAACTGCGTTCCAGCAGGGTCGCGATGGCGGGCGACCGGACGGAGGTGATGGCGCGGCGCAGGTCTTCGGCGTCGTAGATGAGCTCGCCAGAGATGATCTTTCCGTCGTGGACGCGGAGGAGTTCGGCGGTGGTCAGGGTGTCGGGCAGCGGGTCCATCTCCCAGTCGATGATGGAACAGACCAGGTCGCCATCGGTGAACGCGACCTCGCTGGCTGCGGTCCTCACTTGTGGGAAAGTGTGCGGCATGCAGCGTGCTGGCCTGGTCATTTTCGTACTTCTGCGCCCCTGTGCCCGTGGTCTGCCCGTAAGGGCTTCGCCGACCGCGCCAGCCAGCAGGGGGAACTTTTCGGTGTGGAGCCTGCGCGGTTGATCAGCATGCGCGATGCCGGCGCGTCGCTCGTCTTCATGTAAACGATCAGATCACCCTCACCCGGCGCGAAAGCGCGGGGTTAGCCATGGTCAACCCGGCAACGCCCCGCGCAGGTCAAGCGATCCGGCCAGGTGTCCGTGTCGATCTTCCCAGTCGGGCCGCAGCGATAGATTCGCCCAATGTCCATAGGGACGCACCTAGCAGCACCAAGTCTTTGAGCAGAAATTGCCCCAAAGGCGACAGTGCTGGAAATCCTCCGGCGGTGGGATCGCCGATGCCAGGAGTGGTGAACAGGAAACTCAATGTGGTGAGGAACAGCAAAGATGCCGCGGCGCTGCCTACGGCGGAGAAATGCGGAAGCCATGGCCCGAGGGCGACAAGAAGAGCCGCGATGATCTCAACAGTACCCAGGACATTGGACAATGCCCGGACGTTGAGGGCGTCGGCCATCCAGCTCATGAACGGGCTGTGCGTAATGTACTGTTGAATACGCACAGCCTCCGAGTCAGTGTATTTCAGGGCGCCGATCCAAGCGACGACCACCACGAGTCCGTATCGGAGGATAAGGCTGCCGGCGAGCAATACGCACCGTTCGATTATGGGACGATCTCCTTGGGAAGCAATCATCGACTAGCCACTCCTTCTCAAATGAATTTCGACCGCACTCCGCGCCGCTGCCAATGCCGCCTCGGCCGCGTACGCCCCATGTGCCATGCCGAGCCGCTCCGCCGCCTTACGGAAGTCGGCGTACTCCTGCTCAGTCAGCACGAACTTCACGACGAAAGGCCTCGGCACAGCCTGGCGCTCTCGCCGGCGCTGCCGCACCTTCCTGGACCCTGTGTCCTCTTCCCCATCGGACATGCTCTCGACCGCTCCCCCGACGACCGCGCCCGGTCCCAGTTGATCAGGACCCACCCGCACAATCTGCGGAAAGTGGGCCGTTCTGATCAACTTTGTCCCCCTCTGAAGCCCGCCGGATTCAGTGGTAATGGGACATTACGAATATCCTCCCGCTCCTGTCCCGCAGGCGTGCCACTTGGTGCCGTCGAGTCGCGTAGGCGGAATGGCGACAGGGGACATCGGCGGCTTCGTCTGGCTGGGACTGCGAGGCGGCTGAGGCCTCGCGCACGTATCGATCAAGCGAAGGACGTTCGTTACCGGCTTGATGGAGGTGGACCTGTCCAAGCAGGTGCACATGACACTCCGGAACTGGTACCACACGACCGGAAGCCGGGCGGCTGGGTCGAGCAGACCGGCTGGATGCTATCTGCTGACCCGGCGCCACTTGCGTAATGAAGGCCACTCACCCAGTGGCGGTGCTCCGTCCAAGGTCTCGAGCCAACTGTTGCAGACCTCGGCAACATAGACGTCACCGGCGGAATCGATCGCCACGGCGCACCGGTCTCCGACTCCCTGACCTCGAGCTTCATGAATTACGTGATCAGAGGCAACGGCCAGGACGTGCTGAGAGCCTTCGGGCACCTGCCGTGCAACACGCCGGACGGCCTGAAGCGCTGCCAGTCGTGAGCCTGGCGCGCCACGGTCGCTGCGACACGGGACCGCTCGGCGCGGTCCTGAACGAGCGCGCGAAGACGTGGGCGGCGCCCTCCAGCCGCCCCCTCCCACCGCGATGAGCATCCGCAAACGGCGAGAACGAACGGCCGGGGAAGCTCAAACGGGACACATTCGACCATGGACAAAGTTTTCGTCTCTGGATAAACCGACTATGTGGATGACAAAGATTCTCAACTCCCCAGTAAGGCCAGTCGTCGTACCTTCCTCTCCATTTCGGCGGCCGCAGCCGCCGCGACCGCGGTAACCATCGACGGCCGTCCGGCGGCGGCAGCGGACTCAACCCGGCCGACCGGTCCCGGCCGGCCCGCCACCGACCAGCACCCCGACGCCGAACTGCGCGCTCTGCTGCGCGACATCGACCAGCGACGCGTCGAGGCCACCGTCCGCAAGCTCGTGAGCTTCGGGACCAGGCACACCCTCTCGACCCAGGAAGATCCGGACCGTGGTATCGGCGCCGCCCGTGACTGGATCTTCGCCGAGATGGAGCAGTACGCCGCGGCGTCCGGCGGGCGCATGACCGTCGAACTGCAGTCCTACATCCAGCAGCCCGCCTCCCGGATACCCACCGCCACCCGCATCACCAACGTCGTCGCCACACTGCGCGGCTCCGTCACCCCTGACCGGATATACGTGGTGTCAGGTCACTACGACTCACGGGTCACCGACATCATGAACGCCACCGCGGACGCGCCAGGCGCCAACGACGACGCCTCGGGCGTGGCCGTCGCCATGGAACTCGCCCGAGTCATGGCCCTCCGCCGGCCGAAGGCCACCATCGTCTTCGCCGCCGTCGCGGGGGAAGAGCAAAACCTGTACGGCGCGCGGTACATGGCCGCACAGTACAAGGCCGTAGCCGCCGACGTGCAGGCGATGTTCACCAACGACATCATCGGCAGCAGCACCGCCGACGACGGCACCCGAGATCCTCGCACCGTCCGGCTCTTCGCCGAGGGCGTGCCCACCGCCGAGACCCCCGCCGAGGCCAACACCCGCCGCTCGGTCGGCGGCGAGAACGACTCGCCCGCCCGCCAGCTCGCCCGCTTCGTCACGAACGTCGCCGACAACGACGCCACCGGCATGAACATCCGGATCATCTACCGCCGCGACCGCTACCTGCGCGGCGGGGACCACATCGGCTTCCTCGAACAGGGTTATCCCGCCGCCCGCTTCACCGAACCCAACGAGAACTTCGACCACCAGCACCAGGACGTACGCGTCGAGAACGGCAAACAGTTCGGCGACCTCCCGGAATTCTGCGACTTCGCCTACATCGCCCGCGTCGCCCGCGTCAACGCTGCCACCATCTGGTCACTTGCCCAGGCCCCCGGCACGCCCAAGAACGCCAAGGTCCGCACCGACCAACTCAGCAACGACACCGACCTCGTCTGGACCCGCGGCACCGAACCCGACCTTGCCGGCTACGAAATCGTCTGGCGCGAGACCACCAGCCCGGACTGGACCCACGTCATCCCTGTCGGCGACGTCACCGAAGTGCGCATCGACTTGTCCAAGGACAATGTCTTCTTCGGCGTACGGGCCATCGACAAAGCTGGGCACCGCAGCCCCGTCAGCTTCCCCGTGCCCTCCTGACCCGACGGGGGCAGGGCACATCACAGCACGTGCCCTGCCTCTCACCCGCCTTGCTCGCCACCGTCCAGGAGCAGGGTGAGCGTGCCGCCCTTGTCCGGGCGCTCGTCCGAAGCCTGCCAGAACCGCCGCGGGATGGTACCCCGGTACCACTCGCTCCTCGGATCTCGGCTCCGCGGTACCACGGATCCCGCTGGTCCCGGTCCTAGCGTTGCAGGTGAGGCGGGCCGGGAAGGCTGGTCCGTGCGCACGTAGGGATGACTGATGATCGAGGCACACCAGCTGACGAAGCGGTACGGGGATAAGACGGCGGTCGACCAGCTGGACTTCACCGTTCGGCCCGGCACCGTCACCGGATTCCTGGGGCCGAACGGCGCGGGCAAGTCCACCACGATGCGGATGATCGTCGGTCTGGACGCCCCGACCAGTGGCTCGGTCATTGTCAACGGCCGCCGTTACGCCCAGCACAGGGCCCCGCTGCAGGAGGTCGGCGCGCTGTTGGAGGCCAAGTCCATCCACCCCGGCAGGTCGGCCTTCGACCACCTCATGGCGCAGGCCTACACCCACGGCATCCCGCGACGCCGGGTGGAGGAGGTGGTCGCGCTCACCGGGCTGCAGTCTGTGGCGAAGAAGCGCGCCGGGTCGTTCTCGTTGGGAATGGGCCAGCGCCTCGGCATCGCCGCGGCACTGCTCGGCGACCCGCAGACCGTCATGCTCGACGAGCCGGTCAACGGACTGGACCCCGAGGGCGTGTTGTGGATCCGCAACTTGCTGACCGGGCTGGCGGCCGACGGCCGCACGGTCTTCGTGTCCTCCCACCTCATGAGTGAGATGGCGCTGGTCGCGGACCACCTCATCATCGTCGGCCGTGGCCGTCTGCTGGCCGACACCACCGTACGGGACCTGGTTCGCCAGGCCGGTGGTGACACCGTGAAGGTGGCCACCGGCGATCCGGCCCGCCTGCGCGAAATCCTGACGAAGCCCGGCGTCGAGATCACCGGCCAGGCCGGCTCGGAGGAGCTGCAGGTGACCGGCCTGTCCGCGCGCTCCATCGGGGTCTGCGCCGCCGAGCACGGCATCCCGTTGTTCGAGCTCACCCCGATGACCGTCTCCCTGGAGGAGGCGTTCATGGAGCTGACCCGGGACGCCGTCGAGTACCACGGCACCACGGGCATCCAGACCCTCGGGAGGGCCGCCTGATGAGCACCATCGCCCCGGCCCATACCTCCGCACCCGCCCCTTCGCAGTCCACACGCCCGTCCTACAAGGTGACCGGACTGCGGGTGCTGCGCTCGGAGTGGGCCAAGCTGTGGTCCCTGCGCTCCACATGGATCACCCTCGGTCTGGGCCTGCTGTTCCTGATCGGCATCGGCCTCATCGCCGCGGCGCAGTACAAGTCCAGGATCTCCTCCGGCCACCACATGGACCCGGACTTCGCCGACGCCACGGCCGTCAGCCTCTCCCTGTTCGGCACGAGGTTCGCGCAGCTGGCGCTGGGCGTCCTGGGCGTGCTGGTCACCGCGGGCGAGTACTCCACCGGCATGATCCGCTCCACGCTCGCCGCGGTCCCGCGCCGCCTGCCGGTGCTGTGGTCCAAGTCCGCCGTGTTCGGCCTGGTCGCCCTCGTGGTCAGCACCGCGGGTGTATTCGTCACCTTCTTGTTCGCCGGCGGCATCGTCTCCGGCACCAGGGCGGCGATGACGCTCTCGGACGCCGGGGTGGTCCGCAGCCTTCTGGGTGCGGGACTCTACCTCGGCCTGGTCGCAGTGATCGGTACCGCCCTGGGTGCCCTGCTGCGCTCGGTGGCAGGCGGCATCTCGGTGCTGGTCGGCGCCTTGATGCTGATCCCCGGCCTAATCTCTCTGCTGCCCAGCGCCTGGCAGGACAACATCAGCCCGTACCTTCCCAGCAACGCCGGCGAGTCGATGTTCGCCCTGCACCACGACGCCACCACGCTGTCGCCCACGGCCGGGATGCTGGTCTTCCTCGCCTGGACCGTGCTGGCGCTGGCCGGTGCCGCCTGGCGCCTGGCGCGCACCGACGCCTGACACAGTCCTCGCATACCGCCCGCGCGGTGCCCGGCCTCGGCCTGGCGCCGCGCCGGCGTTCCTTCGCACATCATGGACAGGTGACACCTGTGAGCAGCGGCGACACCGCCGGAGTGGAAGTGCCTGCCGGCCTGCCGCACCACGGGCCGGACCCCCTGCAGGGTCACCCGCTGGTCGCGCGGCTGGCCCGGGTCGGCCAGCTGATGCGACAGGCGGACCGGGACCACCCGTGGGTACTGGATACGGCAGTGGTGGCCGGCGTCTTCTTGATGTTCTGCGTACCAGACCTCGTGGACGACGGCGATCCGCGTGAGCTGCGGATCACGTTCACGCACTTGCCCGTGGCCGGCACGCTGGCACTGCAGGCCGGCTTGCTGCTTCCCCTGCTCTGGCGGCGCAGGACACCGTCCGTGGCGTTCGCCCTGATCGCGGCGGTGTTCATGCTGCAGTGGTCCCTGGGGGCTTTACTGCGCGCCGATGTCGCTCTGCTCGTCGCTCTCTACAGCCTGGTGCTGCACGGACGCCTGCGGCATCTGCCCTGGGCCTGCGCGGCCATGGCCGGAGCGCTGGCCTTGGTCGCCGTGCGCGTCTCCACCGCGGTGTCCGTCTGGGACGCCATGTTCTTTCTGGTCAGCGCCGCCACCGCGGCCGTCGCCCTGGGCCTGGCGGTGCGGATCCGACGCGCCCAACTCGCCGTCCTGCGCGACCGCGCCGCCCGCCTCGAAATCGAACGCGACCAGCGCAGTAGGCTGGCCGCCGCTACCGAACGCACCCGCGTGGCCCGCGAAATGCACGACATCATCGGACACAACCTGTCCGTCATCATCACCCTCGCCGACGCCGGGGGGTACGCGGCCGACGTCAGCCCCGACCGGGGCAACGAGGCTCTCCGGCTGATCGGCGACACCGGCCGCCAGGCATTGGGCGAGCTGCGACGCATGCTCGGCATCCTGCGCGAGCGGACGGGGGCGCCCGAACTCAACCCGCAGCCCGGAATCTCCGACCTCGACGCGCTGTGCGCCCGTATCCGGGCGGCCGGACCGCAGATCGTCTACCGCTCCGGCGGCGAACTCAATGCCCTGGACCGCGGGGTCCAGCTGATGGTCTACCGCATCGTCCAGGAGGCGCTCACCAACGCCCTCAAACACGCCGGCCGCGACACGCGGGCCCACGTGATGCTCACCGTCGCAGGCTCACAGCTGCGCGTGCGCGTCCACGACACCGGCCCGCCCCACGGCACCGGGCAGCCCAGGCCGTCGCACGAGGACGGCCACGGGCTCGCCGGCATGAGAGAGCGCGCAGCCCTGTACGGCGGTACCGTCACCGCAGGACCCGCGCCCGGTGGAGGATGGATCGTGGAGGCCGGCCTCGACCTCACCCCGATCCCCCACACATCAGGCGGCTCGGCGTGACCACCGTGCTCATCGTGGACGACCAGTCCCTGCAGCGCTACGGCTTCCGCATGCTGCTGGAGACCGCGCCCGACACCGAGGTGGTCGGCGAGGCGGCGCATGGAGCCGAGGCCGTCCGTATGGCAGCCGAACTACGGCCCGATGTCGTCCTTATGGACATCCGCATGCCCGGCATGGACGGCATCGAGGCCACCCGCCGCATCATCGCCACCGGAGGACGCTCCCGCATCCTCGTCCTGACCACCTTCGACCTGGACGAATACGCCCATGCAGTGCTGCGCGCGGGAGCCAGCGGCTTCCTCCTCAAGGACGCACGCCCAGAGGAGCTACTGGCCGGCATCCGCGCCGTCGCCGAGGGCGACGCCGTCATCGCCCCTGCCCTCACCCGACGGCTTCTCGACACCTACGCTCACCACCTGCCCGGAGCGCCACAGGGCCGAGAGGGCAGCATGGATCCCCGTTGGCGAGCACTGACCGACCGCGAGCGGGAAATCCTGGTCGCCATCGGGCAGGGCTGGACCAACGGCGAGATCGCCAAGCATCTGGTGCTCTCGGAATCCACCGTGAAGACACATGCCGGCCGGGTGCTGGCGAAGATCGGAGCCCGCGACCGCGTCCAGGCCGTGATCTTCGCCTACGACCTGGGCCTGACCCACCCGAACACGCCCGGCTGACCATGATGGTTGTGCCGCGGGTGCCCGGGGGTCAGCGAACGGGATCGCCGCAGGTACGCCTCGAGCCCTGGCCTCAGGGGCCGGAGCTCGACCCGCACTCGTGGAATCAGAAGCTCGTGTAGCTCGTTCGAGTTGCGCACGTCGATTGCCCCCAATCGCTTTCGGAGGTGATCCTCGCCCCTCATGGTTGCTATGTAATCACTTAGCTACAGGAGGTGACTGCGATGGCACTGTTCATGCTATGGGTGCCTATAACCTCATCCACCTGGTGTGACCTGCAATGATGCGGATCTGTTCGTGGACGAGGGATGTGCGTGTGGTGCTGCATGATGGACGGTCATGTGTCTGCGGTTCGTCTATCTCTTCGTCGTCAGCGTGTTCTCCTGGATGCGGTTGGCCCGCCGGCAGGGTGCGTGGAAGGACGCGGAGATTGTGCTGTTGTGTCACCAGCTCGCCGTGCTGCAACGCCAGCAGGTGCGCAGGCCGAGATTGAGATGCCTCGTGGGGATATCGCCGGATCCACGGTGAGCTCGCGGCGCTGGGCATCACGGTCGCCGCCTCCACCGTCCGGGAGATCCTTCGCGAGCACGGCATCCCACCCGCACCCCAAAGGCAGAGCACGACCTGGGCAGACTTCCTGCGCAGCCAGGCCGACGCCCTGCTTGCCTGCGATCTCTTCGAGGTCCGCACGCTGACCGGCACACGGCTGTACGTCTTCGCGGTCATCGAGCACTCCACGAGGCGCATTCGGATCCTCGGCGCCACCGCGCACTGCGCGATGGCACGAGCGGCGTTCCGCTGTTCCTCGGGTGAAGGAATCCGCGGGCAGGAAGAAAGGCCGCGGTGCCACCGGCTACGGCAACCCCTACCTGGCTCGCGTCCTGGGCGAAGCCGCCGTCTCCGCCGGCAAGACCAACACCTTCCTCGGCGAACGCTACCGCCGCATCGCCCGACGCCGCGGCAAGAAGAGAGCCATCGTCGCCGTCGGCCGCTCCATCCTCGCCATCGTCTGGCACCTTGAAGGGTGTCAAAATCCGGCCATGAGTGTCCACCTGCGGCCTTCGCAGCCGAGCCTGTCCTTGGTCAGCCTGCTCTCTTGTACTCGTTGATCAGACCGCCGAGGACTTGGCGGCGTTCGATCCAGCCGACCGGGATGCGGATCAGGTCTGCGCCGTCGGCGGGAGGTCGAAGATCCAAGGATCGGTGTGGCCTGTGCTGGTTGTAGTGGACCGCGTATTCGGTCAGCATCATCCGCAGGTGCCACTCCCCGAAGATCAACATCCGATCAGTGCACTCGCAACGCGCTGTCCACACCCACCGCTCCGTGAACGCATTCGCGCGAGGCGACCGGGGCGGGATTTTGATCACTCTTGTGCCATTCCCGGCCATGACCTCATCGAAGGCCCGCGTGAACTTGGCGTCCCGGTCGCGGACAAGGAACCAAAACTCGCCAGCCCGGTCCCCTAGATCGACCAGGAGGTTGCGGGCCTGCTGGGCGACCCATGCTCCGTCTGGTCTGGCGGTCACGCCCAGGACGTGAACGAACCGGGTCCCGACCTCGACCACGAAGAAGACGTACAAGCGGCGCAGCGTAACGGTGTCGACCGAGAAGAAGTCACACGCCAGCGTGCTGGCTGCGTGGGCGCGGATGAAATCGCGCCACTGGTCATTGCCGCGCCGAGGTGCAGGCTCCAGGCCCGCCCGCTTCAAGATCCGGCGGATCGTCGCACTGCTGACCCTGTACCCGAGACTCGTCAGCTCGCCGCGTATCCGCTCGTACCCCCACGAGGAGTTCCCCCGGGCCAGCCTCAGCACTAGCGCCACGATCGTCGGGTCGGTCGGTGGCCTGCCCGGTTTCGCTGAGGATAGGTCCACTGGCGGGCGACCAGTCGCTGGTGCCAGCGCAACAGTGTGCCTGGCGTCACCAGCCGATGCACACGTAGCGCCTTCGGCAGTCAAGATCAGATGCCCTCTAAGGGTCAGTGGCAGCGAAGATCCCAACCGGGCTCCGTGCTGTCGAAGATCTCGACGATGAACGACCCAGGCCGGCCGTTGTCGAATCGGCTTGAATGCTTGGGGATCACGGCCCGATTCGTCTCCTGCCTGGAGGTGGTGATGCAGGTTAGTTGAGAGCGGAGACGATCTGCGTTGTGGTTGCGGCGATCAGGGCGTCTTTGGGCGGGGTGTTGTATCCGGATCGGTCGGACATGATGGCCACCACGAGCGGGGCGGTATGAGGCGGCCACACGATGGCGATGTCGTTGGCCCTGCCGTAGTCGCCGGTTCCGGTCTTGTCAGCCACCGTCCATCCCTTGGGAAGCCCGGCCCGGATGCGTTTGGCGCCGGTGGTGTTGCGTTCGAGCCACTCTTTGAGCAGGGCGCGTTTGTCGGCGGTCAGCGCGTCACCAAGCACGAGCTTGTGGTAGTCGGCGGCGATCGAGCGGGGAGTGGTGGTGTCGTGCGGGTCCTGAGGGCGGTCTCTGTTCAGCTCGGGCTCGTAGTTGTCCATGCGGCTGATGGTGTCTCCGAGTCCGCGCAGGTAGGCGGTCAACTGCGCCGGACCGCCGATGTCGCGCATCAGCAGGTTGCCGGCCGTGCCGTCGCTGTAGCGGATGGCGGCATCACACAGTTGCCTGATGGTCATTCCAGTCGCGACGTGCTCCTTGGTGATCGGCGAGATGGAGTTGACGTCGGCCCCGGTGTAGGTGACGCGCTTGTCCAGGTGACTGAGTGGGTTTCGGTGCAAGACCGCCGCCGCGGCAAGTGTCTTGAAGGTGGAGCAGAACGCGAAACGCTCGTCCGCACGATAGGCCACCGTGGCGCCGGTACCGGTTGCCAGGGCGTACACGCCCAGACGGGCACCGTGCTTGCGTTCGAGCGCCGCGAACCGCGAACTGTCCGGGGAACTAGCAGAGCGGCGAACCGGCGCCGGGGATGCCCCGGAGGCTGAGCGATCACCTGCGTCGCACCCCGCCAGTGGCAGGAGAGCTGCGGCTACCAGCAAAACACGGCGGGACGGGCCGGACTGCTCAAAGGACATTCGGTAGGTACCTGCTTCACTTGCCCGGGGCTCTACGCGATCACGACCTCAAGGTAACGCACACCACCGACATCCGCTCAAACCACAGCCGATCTTCTCGGCCAACACAAGGCTACGCATGCCCGCCGCCATCAATGTCCGGGTGTAGACCTGTGGGTGCCGATAATTCATCCGCGCAGGTCGCAGCACTGATCGATGATCATGCGTTGTGAATCCAGGAGGCGTGAGGGCTGGGCCGCCACGGCATGATGGTCTGTCGTGCTGCTGCGTCTGGCCTACCTCACCGTGACGAACACCTTCGCGTTCATGCGGCTGCTGCCAAGGAGCGATCGCGACAAGGAAATCGAGATTCTGGTGTTGCGGCATCAGCTGACGACCTTGCAGTGCCAGTGTGGCCAACCCCGTTTTCACACCCGGCGACCGCTTCGTGCTCGCCGGGCTGCTCCACCACCTGCCGACCGACAAGCTCCGACACCTCACGTTGCTGGTACGCCCGGACACCGTCCTGCGCTGGCACTGTGACCTGCTGAGATACCGCCACGCCGCGGCCTGCGCACCCCGGCGGCGGGGACGCCAGCGCACCATCCAGTCCATCCGCCTCCTGGTGCTGCGACTGGCCCGCGAGAACTCCTTCATGGGGTTACCGGCGTATCCACGGCGAACTGGCCGCGCTCGGCATCACCGTCGCCGCCTCACCGTGTGGGAGATCCTGAAAGCTCACGGGATCGACCCGTCTCCCGGGCGGGCGCACACCACCTGGCCCGACTTCCTGCGCAACCAGGCCGACGCGGTACCGGCGTGTGACTTCTTCGAGGTCCGCACGCTGACCGGGGCGCGACTGTACGTCTTCGCCGTCATCGAGCACGCCACCCGCCGCATCCGGATCCTCGGCGCCTCCACACACCCCACGGAGCAGTGGGTCACCCCGCTCGGCCGCAACCTCCTCAGGGACATGCAGAACGCGGGCAGCAAGGCCAGATTCCTCATCCGCGACCGCGATGCCAAATTCACCGCGGCCTTCGACGCTGCGCTGGCCGACGCCAGACTGCAGGTCGTCAAGACCGGTATTCGGATACCCCGAATGAACTCGATCATGGAACGCTGGATCCAGACCTGCCGACGCGAGTTGTTAGACCACACCCTGATCTGAAACCAGCGCCACCTTCTACACGCCCTGCGCGAGTTCGAGACCTTCTACAACCAACACCGACCACACCGAACTCTCGAACAGGCAGCCCGCTCCGTTCACTCCCCGATCCGAGCACCGACTAAGTGCAGATCACCCGCCTCGACATCCACCGGCATGATCGACTCGGCGGCGTTCTCAGGGAGTATCAACATGCAGCTTGACCCGGACGCATGATTAGTTGGCACCCGCACAGTGCCACAGTTTCCAGCCGAGCCGGTCGTCCGATATCACTGGATAGATAGATGACAGAGGGCAATCAGTCAGTCACATTCGGGAGGTATTGGCTGACTCGTACACCTCTAGCCCCGGGGAACTCATGTCGCTGAGCACAGCGGATGTCACCCATGTCCTGATCGCGCTGACGCTACTGCTCGTGGCCGCCCACGCCTGCGGGCAGCTGTTCGCCAGGATGAGACAACCGGCGGTCATCGGCGAGATCATCGGCGGTCTCCTGCTGGGCCCGACCCTTCTCGGCGCTGTCGCCCCTGGCTTCGCCAACTGGGTCTTCGGCTCCAGCAAGGTGACCACGAGCGTCCTCGGCGCGATGTACCAGATCGGTCTGCTGCTGCTGATGTTCCTGGTCGGTGCCGAGCTGCAGCTTCGGGCGACCCGCCGCGAACGCCGGAAGGTCGCTCTGATCACCGGCATCGGGCTGGCTGTGCCGTTCGCCATCGGAATAGGCGTTGCCAGCGTGCTCAGCACCAAGCACTACTCCGGGCCGCACGGCACCCCGCTGACCACCGGCCTGATCTTCGGGATCGCGGTCGCGGTCACCAGCATCCCGGTCATCTCACGGATCCTGATGGATCTGGGCATCCTCGAGACCGCGTTCGCCCGGGTCGTCCTGACCGTCGCCGTCCTCGAAGACGTCGCCCTGTACGTGGTGCTCGCTGTCGTTCTCGGGCTCGCGAACACCGGAGGCCAGGGGGTCTTCGGCCTGTGGTCGCTGGGCGACACCGACGACGTGCCACTCACCGCGCTTTACTACGTGCTCGCCAGCCTGGCGTTCCTCGCGGTCGCCCTCGTCGGCGGCGCGCGGACGGTCTTCTCCCTCGCCAACAGCCGGTTCAACCTGGTCGAACTGCGCAACCCGGCCGCGTTCCGGCTGCTGGTGCTGTTCGTCGCTGTCCTGGCCTGCACAGGTCTCGGCATCAACCCGATCTTCGGCGCACTGCTCGCCGGCATCGCCTGCTCACGGGCGGACGGCGGCGACCGGGCCACGTCCGAGACCTGGGTGTCGCTGAAGCAGTTCGCCCAGGCCTTCTTCATCCCCGTCTACTTCGCGATCGTCGGGCTGAAGCTCGACCTCCTGCACAACATCGACCTCCTGTTCCTCGTCTGGTTCTTCACCTTGGCCTGCGTCACCAAGGCCGCTTCGGTCTGGGTCGCGGCCCGTCTCGCAGGGGAGGACAGCAAGTCGGCCGTCCAGCTGGCCGTGGCGATGAACGCACGCGGCGGTCCCGGCATCGTGCTGGCCACCGTCACCTTCGCCGCCGGGATCATCAACGAGACGTTCTTCACGATCCTCGTGCTGCTGTCGATCGTGACGTCCCAGATCGCCGGCTACTGGCTCGACCGCACGTTCCGCAGGGTCACCGAGCCCGAAACGGTGAAGACATGAGCGATGGACTCAGGCTGACGGTCTTCGTCGGCGACAGCGATCTTTGGCACCACAAGCCCGTCTACCACGAGATCGTGCGTCGGGCGCAGAAGGCGGGGCTCGCCGGCGCCAGCGCCGTCCGCGGCATCGAAGGCTACGGCGCCACCGGCCGGATCCACACGACCCGCATCCTGTCCCTGGCTGACGAACTCCCGATCATCGTCATCATCGTCGACACCCGCGCGAAGATCGAGGCGTTCCTCCCCCAGCTCGACGAGCTCATCCCAGGCGGCCTGGCCACCCTCGAACCTGTCGAAATCCTCCACTACCCCGCCACCCAGCAACGCCGCGCCATGTAGGGGTCAGTTTACTGGGATGGCCCGCTGATCGAGTGGTCTGAATAGCGATGCTCCCGTCTGTCTGAGTCACTGTGTGTGGTCGCCGGGCGCGTAGCGGCTCCATGGGGTTCCTGCTTGGGCGGGGAGTGTCCGGAACGTCTTCAGCACGACCCACGATCTTTCGAGTACCGCACCCGAGCGCCATCCTTAACAACGTAGATTCGCCGTGCGTTTGAACTCCGCTGCGGCCATCAGGCCAGGAATCGGCGAACGCGGTGACACGCTGGAGAGAAATTTGTCACCCGACGGCAGCCGCCGAGACGTCGAGCTTGGGTGACACCTGGGTGGCACAAAGAAAAGGCCACAGTATCCGATCATGGAAACTGTGGCTCCGACCTGCCGAAACAGTGTCGGGACGACAGTGTCGGGACGACAGGATTTGAACCTGCGACCCCTTGACCCCCAGGTTTGGCCGACTGATTCAAATCGGTCGAAGCTGTACAGCTGGGCCACGAGTCCCGCTCGCGAGGGGAGGGGCGAGACCTGCTCCTCGCCTCCAGAGGCTCCTAACGAGGGCTCTCGGCGCCGCCCAGGCTTCATCGAGCCGGAGCATCCTCGGGGCCGGCCCGCGACCTTCTGATCAACAGGAGTCGGTCGGCGGCCATCGCGGTGCCGAATCTTCGGACACTGGACATCAGATTCCAACTGACCGTTTTCCGTATGAGTGGCTACATGTTCGGACCGAATCCGATTGACGCCGCTTGATCACCCGGCGCGTCAGCTCGATCATCGATGACCGGTAACGCCCGTATGTGCCCGATCTCCCCGGTGGGCCGAATGCGCCGTTCCCCACGTCACAGGCCCGAAGGCAGTGGACCAACCAAGCTGACACCCGGACGGCGCCCGTCGACGTTCCGATCGAACACAGCGGTCCGCCACCCCCACGGAACCAGGTGCCGGAAAGAGCGGCTCAGTGACGGTCCAGGGCGGTGGGTGACGTCTGGTCCCACGATCCAACCACGGTCCAAACGAAGAGAAGGCCAGACCCGCTGACGCGGCATCTGACCTCTGAACTGCGGGAACGTGGTGGGCGATACTGGGATCGAACCAGTGACCTCTTCGGTGTGAAGCGTCTTGGCCCGATCGCCCACGTGGGTCAAAAGCTGCCGTGACCTGCGCCAACCATGCACGGACGTCCATCTCCATCTGCGGGCGTCCGTCGCCGTTGTCACTCAAATAGTCACTCAGACTGTGTGCGGGCCCGCGGCGATGCGTCCCTCGACCTTTGCCGTCAGCCCGCCCATGTCACGTTGAAGATGGTGATCAACTCGGCGACCTCATCGACCTTGAAGTACAGAACACCAAAATCACCGAAGGTCGTCATGCGGAAGTCCGGATCATCCTTGTACAGGACTCGCGCGTCCCAAGGCTTCTCGACGAGGTCCACCGTCCGGGAGATCAACGCGTCGAGCGCTTCCTCTGGAAGGCCCTTCATCTGGGACAGCGCCGCCACGTGGAGATCCACGCGGTAGCTCATCGACGATCGGCCCAACCCGGGAAAGCATCTTCCATCGAAACGAACTCCTCGCGCCGGCCCTCTCTAACCGCCTGCTCGGCCCGATCGAAATCAGGATCGGAGACCGCAGCCGCATGCAGCCGCCACACGCGCAGGAGCTCTCGAAGTTGCTGGAACCGCCACACCTCGTGGGCCGCGTCCAAGGCGCTGTGATACTCACTCAGGAACTGCTCATGCCACCGCTCCGGCAGCACACGCAAGATCTCCGCCGGGTCGTCCTCGGCGTGATGCAGCGGCTCAGCAGTCATGCCATCAGGCTACCGCCGCCCGCCATGGCGGCCTCCGGATATCCACAACGCCGAATTGGTCATCAGCATCGGAGAGACTGTCGGCATGCACGACCACGATCATGCATCTGCGGGCATCGAGGCCCTCCTCCTCGATCCCGATTCACAAATACGCGCCTCGCAGAACGAGTTAGTCGCCGACGAAGGCCCCTGGGCTGGTGGGCCTGAGGCTGTAGAGGGTCATCTGCGCGAGGTCGTCGCCGATCTCAACCGGATCCCCGAGCTGGTCGTTGAGCACGCGGAGTTCAGACACTACGGCTCCGGTTATGCGTCCAACGTCGATGTCTTCCTGACCAAACGAGACGGCTCCACCCGCCGCGTCGAACCAGACGGCTATATCACCGTCGAAGGGATCACGGTCGTGTTGTGCCGTCTGGCCCCGATCGCCTGCGTTCTATCTCCTGGCGAGCGCTCCCATCACCCCGATGGTCGGGGGGCGTGGTCCCTGCCATGGCTGAGCGATGTCCGCGAGATGCCGATTCCCGGATGGGAACGAGGCAGTGAGCAGATCTCCCACGTCCTGGATCGTCATCGCATCGCCCTCATCGGCCCCGATCTTCTCAGCCGACGAGCCTTGCCAGGCCTCAAGATCGATACGAATCTCGGCGATGGGCCGCCCCACTCGATCTTCGACGTCTGGTTCCACTGGGCTGACTGATCTGCATGTCGCCCGCAGAACACTGCCCTACCGAAACGGTAGTCACCCAGAAGACCTGTCCATGAGGTCCATGAGGTCCATGAGGTCCATGAGGTCCATGAGGTCCATGAGCGCTATCTAGCGGCACGGCGCGCCTGGATCACTCGGCGCGGCGAACTCCATGACTAGAGGATTTGCTTAAAGGTGTAAGAAATGCGACGAGACCGACACCCAAGAAGACGGCAGGAAGCAACATCACAGCACCCACGGCCCACAAGCCGCTATCGTCCGAAATGGCGGCATTGACCGACCAGGACAACCACATCACACCCGCGATACCGAGCGTGCCGATCCGGGGGTGACCGCGCCGACCGGCAAGTCCGGCGAGGAGTCCCAGACCGACGACCAGCCCCGCTACCTGCCAAGGCTGATAGGGCCCGCTGAGACTGCCGTCCGGCTCGACATCCCATTCATGGTCCCACCCAAGCCAAGCCGCGTAGTTTACAAAAGACGACGCAGCCAGGATCACACCGATCCGAGCGCTGGCCCCAATGCGACGAGCCCGTGATTCTCCCTCGTTTGCCACAATCCCCACCCTCGCCGGCTCCGGTCGTCCGCAGCATATTTGTCTATTCCACGAGATGCTTGAGGCTTCTGTCCCACCACATACTTGACGGCATCCTAGGAAACATGACCGGCCTGGTGGGACCGGGCGACGCCGACTGAAAGCCGACGGCCGCCCGCGTGCTGCCGCCGGTCTGATCTTTCGTGGTCAGTCCGGCGGGCAGCAGATTCTCCCCGTCTTGGTCCACCTCCCCTTCGGAGGTCGCGGGTCACAGGCTGCGGGCGGTGATGTCGCCGTTGGAGGTGGTCGCGTGGATGTCGAGTTCGGCGGTGCCGTTGTTCTTGAGGGCGTTGTGGATGCGGCCGTGACTGGTGCCGGCGTCCAGCGCGGCCGAGACTCCCCCTGCGGCGGCGATCGAGATGTCGCCGGACTGGGTGCGGAGCACGACCGTGCCGCCCGTGGCCTCGGCGATCCGGATGTCGCCCCTTGCGGTGCTGATCGCGGTGCTGATCTCCGCGGGGCCGCCCAGCCGGCCGACCTCGACGTTGCCGTCGACCGCGGTGAGGCGGACGCTCGCGGCCTCATCGATCTTGATCTGCTTGTAGGCGCCTTCGAAGGCGATGTCGCCGAGTCGGCCGACGGTCCGGAGCTCGGCGCAGCCCGCCTTGGCCTCGACGCGGGAGCCGGTGGGCAGCTCGACCGTCACCTCGATGGATCCGGAGGGGCCGAAGTACTGGTTCTTCACCGGGGTCTCGATCCGCAGGACGCCGTCGGCGTAGTCGACCGTGGTCTGCTCCGCCGCCTTCATGTCTCGGGTCTTCGCGGCGTCCACGGGCAGGACCTCGACCGCGGTGTCGGCCCGGTCGGCCGCGATGAACCGGACGCGCCCCGCGGGGATGTCCAGGACGGCGGAGATCGGGGCGGGGGTGTCGAACTTCTGCATCGTGTACTCCTTGTGCTGGTGTGGCCCAGTTCGCAACCCCGTGGCCGCGATCGCTGAACCGTTCATGGCTCAACCATCACCGACCACGCTGATACCGACCTGCCACCGTCCTGACGCCACCACTGACATAAGGCGGGAAGCGGCCGGCCGAGCATGACCCCAGGGCCCGCTGCCTCGGTCATGTCGGCCTGCAATAGCAACGCAGCCCGTCTTCCTTGCCAGCCCTGCCTGATGCCGCATGGAGAGCCCTCGACCGAAGCCGCCATTGTCCACCCCCACGACGACGAACTGACCGCCGTCGCCTGGACCTCCCGCCAAGAGTGGACCGATCGCCTGGCCCCCCACCTCGCACGGCGCATCACCGCGTGTGCGGACGCCGCCAACGCCAACCAGACTGTCTACCTGCAGAACGGCCGGCCGCTCAAAGACACCAACGGATAGCGCACCGCCGCATCGCATGACCGGTTTCCTCAAGGCACCCCCCATCCGCCTCACCCACGCCTCCCTCGGCGAAGAGGAGATCACTGGCGCCACTGGCCTCGGGGTCGCCCTGCTCACGCGAAGTCATAGTCACTCAGGGGATGCAAAAGGCCGCTTCCCTCTGCCAGGGAAACGGCCTCTGAACTGCAGAAACGTGGTGGGCGATACTGGGATCGAACCAGTGACCTCTTCGGTGTGAAGCGTCTTGGCCGGTTCGCCCACGTGGGCCGAAAGCATCCTTACCTGCGCCAACCATCCACGGATGTCCGTCTCGGTCTGCGGGCGACCGCCACCGTTGTCACTCACATGGTCACTCAGATCGAGAGCGGGCCCGGAGGGATAGCGTTCCCCAATCCCTCCGTCAGCCCGCCCATGTCACGTTGAAGATGGTGATCAGCTCGTCGGCCTCATCGACTTTGAAGTACAGGACACCGAAATCGCCGAAGGTCGTCATGCGGAAATCGGGATCATCCTTGTACAGGACCCGCGCGTCCCAAGGCTTCTCGACGAGGTCCACTGTCCGAGAGATCAACGCGTCGAGCGCTTCTTCTGGAAGACCTTTCATCTGGGACAGCGCTGAGATCCACGCGGTAGCTCATCGACGGTCGGCCCAACCGGGAAAAGCATCCTCCATCGACACGAACTCCTCGCGCCGGCCCTCTCTAACCGCCTGCTCGGCCCGGTCGAAGTCGGGATCGGAGACCGCGGCCGCGTGCAGCCGCCACACGCGCAGAAGCTCCCGCAGTTGCTGGAACCGCCACACCTCGTGGGCCGCGTCCAACGCACTGTGATACTCGCTCAGGAACTGCTCGTGCCACCGCTCCGGCAGCACACGCAAGATCTCCGCCGGGTCATCCTCGGCGTGATGCAGCGGCTCAGCAGTCATGCCATCAGGCTACCGCCGCCTCCCACAGCGGCCTCCGGATATCCACAACCCTGAATTGGTCATCAGCATCGGAGAGACTGTCGGCATGCACGACCACGATCATGTGTCCGCGGATATCGAGGCCCTGCTTCTCGATCCTGACTCACAGGTACGCGCCGCTCAGAACAAACTGGTCGCCGGCGAAGGCCCCTGGGCCGGAGGGTCTGAAGCAGTAGAGGGTTACCTTCGCCGGGTCGTCGCCGACCTTAATCGGATCCCTGAACTTGTCGTTGAGCACGCGGAATTCGCACACTACGACGCCGGCTATGCATCGTACGTCGACGTCTTCCTAACCAGGCGAGACGGATCCGCCCGGCACCTTGAACCAGACGGCTATGTCACGGTCGAAGGATTCACGGTGGTGTTGTGCCGTCTGGCCCCGATCGCATGTGTCCTGTCCCCCGGCGAGCGCTCCACTCACCCCGATGGTCGCGGGACGCACTCAATGCCATGGCTCGACGCCGTCACTGAACTGCCGATCCCCGCGTGGGAGAGAGGCTGTGAGCAGATCTCCCACGTCCTGGATCGACATCACATCGCCATCGTCGGCCCTCACCTGGTGAGCCAGCAGGCCCTGCCGCATCTCACGATCGACACGAATCTCGGTGATGGTCAGCCGCACTCGATCTTCGACGTCTGGTTCCACTGGAGAGACTGATCACGCGACCGTTAGAACACTGGCCTACCTGAATCGGTAGTCACTCAGGGGACGCGAAAGGCCGCTTCCCTCTGCCAGGGAAACGGCCTCTGAACTGCGGAAACGTGGTGGGCGATACTGGGATCGAACCAGTGACCTCTTCGGTGTGAAACACCTGAGTGAGGTCGCCCACGTGGTCAGAAAGCGGTCCTGACCTGCGCCAACCATCCACGGACGTCCGTCTCTCTCTGCAGGCGTCCGTCGCCGTTGTCACTCAAGTAGTCACTCACACTGTGTGCAGGCCCGCGGCAGTGCGTACCTCGACCTTTTCCGTCAGCCCGCCCATGTCACGTTGAAGATGGTGATCAGCTCGTCGGTCTCATCGACCTTGAAGTACAGGACGCCGACAGCGCCGCCACATGGAGATCCACGCGGTAGCTCATCGACGATCGGCCCAACCAGGGAAGGCATCCTCCATCGACACGAACTCCTCGCGCCGACCCTCGTGAACCGCTTGCTCAGCCCGGTCGAAGTCGGGATCGGAAACCGTGGCCGCATGCAGCCTGGATACGCGCAAAAGCTCCCGAAGTTGCTGGAACCGCGACACCTCGTGGGCTGCGTCCAAGGCGCTGTGTTCCTCGCCGAGGAACTGCTCGTGCCACCGCTCCGGCAGCACACGCAAGATCTCCGCCGAGTCTTCCTCGGCGTGATGCAGCAGCTCAGCAGTCATGCTGCCAGGCTACCGTCGCCCGTCATGGCGCCGCCTGATCAACCCCCCGTCGCGCGAGGGCGAGCAGTGCCCGCTGACCGTAAGGCCGGCCAGGAGGAGCCGCGCCAGGCCGAGGGCGTGCGTCCGCGGGCGCGTTTGAACGCCACGCTGAACGCGAACGGGTCCTGGTAGCCGACCTGGCGGGCCACGGTGGCGACGGTCTGCCGGGTGTCGCGGAGCAGGTCGGCGGCGAGGGTCATGCGCCAGTCGGTGAGATAGGCGAGCGGCGGCTGGCCGACCAGGGCGGCGAAGCGCTGGGCGAAGGCGGCGCGGGACATGCCGACCTTGGCGGCCAGCGAGGCGACCGTCCACCTGTGGGTGGGATCCTCGTGCAGGAAGCGCAGCGCCTCGCCGATCGCCGGGTCGGTCAGCGCCCGGTACCAAGCGGGCGGCGTCGCCTCCGGCCTGGTGCACCAGGCCCGCAACGCGATCACAAGGACCAGATCCAAAAGCCGGGCGAGGACCGCGTCCTGGCCCGGCTCGTCGCGGGCGGCCTCGGCGGAGAGCAGATCGAGGGTCGTCTGGGTGCGTGGCCCCGCGGGCACGACCGCCAGCGGCGGAAGCAGGTCCAGTAGCCGGGAAGCCACGTCGCCATGCAGCTCGTACACGCCACGAAGCATGATGGTGGCTCCGGATAGGCCGGCACCGTACGTGCGGGGTGCCGACATCGGGTGTGGGTCCGCCGGTGCGCCGGTGGGGAGGTACTTGCGTCCGTCGCGGATCACGAATTGGGGTGAGGTCGCCGGGTCGTCCGCGATCGTGTACCCGCAAGGGGCAGTAATAAGGGCGATGTCACCTGCGGCAAGACGCGTGGGAACGAGATCCCCGAGCCGGATCGTGGCATGGCCGCCGAGTGTGGCCGCGACCGTGAGCGGCGGCGCGTCTGCGTACGTCATCCCCCACGGTGGCCGCTGGATCAGCTGCCTGACCAGGGCGTTCTGCGCGCGGGCTCGGTGCAGCAGGTCTGTCAGCACGTCCACACAATCACCTTAGACGTTCGCAAAGGCATTTCGGATGTTCCCCCATGGATCGTCTGAGCGCCGATGGGGTTGGCTGGACGGCATGACGAAATCCATCGCAGTGTTCGGAACCGGTCCGGGTGTCGGCCAGGCCGTCGCCCGCCGATACGGAAGGGAAGGGTACGATGCCGTCCTGGTCGCCCGCCGCCAGGCGCCCCTGGATCTGCTCGCCCAGGATCTGTCCGCCGAGGGCATCACCGCCCATGTGATCACCGCCGACCTCGACCAGACCGACGCCGTCCCGGCGCTCGCCGACCGGATCCGCGAGAGCGTCGGGGACCCCACGGCCCTCTACTACGGCCCGGTGCCCTCGAACCTGGCATTCGTTCCCGCCGCCGACCTCACCCCGGAGCAGCTTCAGGACCGTATGCCGATCACGTTGCACACGCTCCTGGCCCTGGTTCGGGAGTTCCTGCCCGCCATGGTCGAACGGAGAGACGGCGCCATCCTCAGTGCCCAGGGGGCCGCCGCCGTCCGGGGCCGGCCGAACATGAGTGGCTGGCCCGTGGCCCTGGCCGCGCAGCGGAACTACCTTCAGTCGCTCGCGGCCGAGGTCGCCCGCAAGGGCGTCTACGTCGGCATGCTCTACATCGGCGCCCGCATCGTGGGCACCCCCTTCGAGGCGGATTACGAGCGGCGCCGGGCCCAGGGCGAACCCATGCCCGACATGGCTGCCGCCGACCCCGGCGAGCTGGCCGACATCCTCTGGGACATGCACGCCAAGCGGAATCGGCATGAAACCGTCGTCCCCGCCGGCCTCCTGGACGGATAACACCGAACGACATCCGGCTGCCACGACTCGTCGTGACAGCCGGATGCGTAGTGGCCCGGTCAAACGCCTTAAATAAGTACGCGCGGCACTGACCGAAGCCATCCACGCAGGGCGGGCCCGCGCCGACGTTCCGTCCAAGGAACTGGCGACCTACTGCCTGCACACCGCGACCCGTAGCAGCCGGTGAGTCTGGGCTCCGAAATAGGTGACCGCCCACGCCTCCTGAGCGCTGTCCCGAAGATCGATGAGCAGCCCGCACGCTTCGGCAGCGCCCGCGCTACCTCGCATGGCATCGACGGGGATAGCGCTCAGGCCACCACGGCTGGCAGAGACCCCAGCTCACCTTGGAACGGTAGTCACTCAGAAGACGCGAAAGGCCGCTGCCCTCCGGGAGGGAAACGGCCTCTGAACTGCGAAAACGTGGTGGGCGATACTGGGATCGAACCAGTGACCTCTTCGGTGTGAATACCCGAAGGCACTGATCATGAGTGTCAACGGCTGCGAATTCATGCTCTTGCCCCGGCTCGCAGTCCTTGTGGGTGACCTCTCTCGCGATCCAGTATCAGCCGTCTTGCTGACTTTTCGCTGACTTCAGCCAGCCGCACTCGCCCGCCCCGCAAAGTGCGCGGACCATGCCATCATCTGTGTGTGACTCAATTGGAACCCCAAGACTCCGCACTGTTGACCTCAGCTCTGGAGCATGCCTCGAGATGGCTAGAGTTCCGAGTCGGCCAAGGCACGCAGGTACTCAACTTCTATCTAGTGGCCACAGCCGTTATGGCCGGAGCATACGTCACGGCGCTCCAGGCTAAATTACAACCTGTAGCGGGTGCAGTCGGTCTGCTCGCCGCTTTCGTTTCGGTGGCGGCATATCTTGCAGGACGACGCCAGCGTGATCTTGCTCGACTTGCTGAAGAGCCACTACGCGAAATTCAGAATCGAGTGGCACGGTCTCTCAACCTAGATACCTTCCGATTGATCGAACGCCGAGGACCCCGCACGTTTGGGTCAAGCACATGGGTTTCGTCGGCAATGTTCGCACTAGCGACTCTTGTCTCTACCTGCGGCGCCATCTACGCATGGTTCGTGGCTGGTGGCTGACGCGGAGACGGAGTGGCTGACGCGGAGACGGAGTGGCTGACGCGGAGACGGAGAGGACGACGGCCAACCATCGGGCCAACCGCGCTGCCGGACTGACTGCCGCTCATCTCCCGCAGCCCGGTCTCCTCTCCACGCCTCGCCGCACCGTATCAGGCCAAGATCGGCCACTCGGCGGTACTGCGATCAGGCCGGAGACCTCTCCGGTGTGAATACCCGAAGGCCTTGATCAGGAGTGTCGACGGCTGCTAGCTAGGGCTCCTGCCGCGGCTCACAATACTTATAGATGACCTCTAGCGCGGTCCAGTGTCAGCCGTCTTGCTGATTTTTCGCTGACTCGCAGGCTCTCACCCGACCGACTGTCGTAGCCGCCGGCGAACGCGTTGAATCCGGACGCGCCGCTCTCCCGGCCATCGATCCCGGGACCTATACGCCGCCTGCGGATGTATCGCACAATCTCCCCGTGATCCACTGTCGTGCACCCGCGTCCACACAAGGAAAAGGCGCGAACGGTCACTAATGACTTTTCGCCCCACTCGGGTGCTTTAGCCCCACAAGTTACCCTTCGTCTTCAGCGGGCGCTGCGAGAGCGAGGCACGCACTCCCTCCTGAACAGTGCCATCTCGAGACCTTGGCTATCGGCGACGGGTATCGTACCTTCGTCACATGGAGAAGCGCCTAACCATTCCTGCTGCCGCTCAGGCTGCTCTCTGGGTACTGAGCAATGGGCGTTGCTACGCGCCCGGTTGTCCTTTCCCAGTGATTAATGAGGTTCGGCCCGGAGTGTTCAAGAAAAACGCCCAGATAGCGCATATTCGCGGAGTAAAACGCGGCGCTCCCCGCTTTCGTGAATGTCGCAGCGAGGAAGAGAGGCGCGAGCGTGAGTCATTCAAGAATCTCATTATAGTCTGCCTATCTCACCACTCGGAGATCGACGACAAGAAAGAGGGCGAAAAACTCTACCCACCAGAGGTATTGCATGAATGGAAGAGGAAGCATGAAGGCCAATATGGTGCGGCCCTCAACACGATAGGCCCCATCAGCGAAGAGGCTCTTACCGAAGCGCTGGCCGAAGCCTTCACGCCGCCGGTAGTCCGACTCGAAAAAATTGCTGATAGCCTGGAGCGCACAGGTTCACTTAATGCAGAAGCACTCCAAGATTTACGACAGATCATAGATGTTCTGCATACTGCACCCGGCGGCGTAGAAGAGCGCACAGCTCATAACCTCATGGTCTCCGCGGACACGCTCTCCCACCTAAACCTGGATAACTCGTCTAAGGTGCTTCTCCAGGCGTCGGACATGCTTTCGAAACTCATTCCCATCATTGACGCGAGAATTCAGCAACTGGGTGGCATGATGTGAGCTCCCTCCGAGGGCCTGCATTTGCGCTCTGTCATACGACTCTAACTGCCGAGAACTGGAAGAGGGAGACTTCCACTCAGTGGTAGCCGCCAGAAACACGTACAGCGACGTGACAGATCCACAATAGAGCGAAATCACTTCTATTGATAATTAATCGCAAAGAAAATCTCGACCAATGCTAGAATCCGTGCATGTCTATCTACGAAGACCGCGCGTCTAGCAGGCACGACTGGGACATTAATAGCTGGCCAGTGACACACCAGGCCGCCACGAAAGATGATCAAAAGTTCCCTTGGGTAGCTGCGGACGAGTCGGGCGCGACCGGCGAAAACTTGGTAGATCAGCAGGCGATTATTGCGCACGCAACGCTGAAGATCGACGACGACGTGGCCGCACCGCTACTGGATGACATACGAAGGCGAGCGCGTATTACACAGGCCCCCGAAATAAAATTTTCGCATTTCAGCAAGGAGCGCGCCGCGCGAGAACTGGCCGACATTTTTGCGCCAGGCGGTCCATTAGCAGACCGCACCAATATCGTAGTTGCAGAGAAGCGCTATACAGCAGTGTCGAAGATAATTGACCTGCTTATTGAAGAATGGGCATATGCCCATGATATTGACCTGTATCGGAACGGCTCCGCCCGACGCATGGCCAGTACATTTTTCAAGGACGGACCGCGAGCTTTGAGGGAGGCATGGGAACCACTACTTGTTGCCTTTGTCGGTCTTGCCCGAGCGACACAAAGGCAGGGCACCAAGGAAGATGTTCCGTCATTTTATCGACGCTTAGAGGAAGCTCGATGGAACTGCCATCGTCGGTCCGTTGAAGAAATCTTGATCCTATTACTTGAGACCCGCCCTTATGCCGAGAGACTGGTGCACGACGTAGCGGATAGAACCTCCTCCATACCGTCCCTAGACCCGCTTGCCGCCCTGATTCCCCTTAGCATCCACCACTGGTACCAAATCTCGGGCGACTTCAGGCTACTGCACGATGAGCACTCTTTATTCAAGCCTGAGTTTGTTCAGCAAATGCTACGGGCGCTATGGGTGACGCATCCAAGTCTCGTGGCGGTGGCCCCCAAGGCACGTGTTGCACTTTTCGCAACAGGAAAATCCAGCGAACATCCCTCTATCCAGCTAGCCGACTTAGCCGCTGGAGCTGGGCGAGTAGTCGTGGCGGCACATCTCGGCCGAAGCACGCCAACAGCTAGCATTCTTGAATCCGCTTTTGCTCCACTAATCACCTGGGGTTTGCTACCTGATAACAGCTTTTGGGAGCGCTAGCGCTACGCGGGCCCCTTCGTCCACCCTCATCACATCGGGGTCTGCTGGGCCGACTGCTCCGAAGCCACAACAGCAACCTCAAGCGGCTGCCACTCGCTTGTCGCGTCTCTTCATTCGAGATTCGTCCTCGATCCATCCGCGTGTCTGAAAGATGAAGAGATCGCCAGCTTGGATGAGCCGCATTCCGTCCTCAGTACTCCAGCGCTTAGCCCCCTCCCCGTACATCGGACGCACACTGTGCAATGGATCCAATAGCTCATCCAGACGCCTGCCGAAGTCCGGGTCAACCGCTGTGATGATTGACTTATATAACATGGCCCGTGTTGAGAACCGAGTGCCGGCCACACGGAGTCGCTGATACTGCCTTTCCCGGGATGTCCACCTCCGCCACGGCTCGACCATCTCAACCGCCGCTATCAAGAACTGCGACTCCTGAATGAGCGCTTGCGCCGCTGCAATGGCCCTATCGTGGGCCGCCTGACGTCGCACCTGCCTTCCGGTGATGCTCACCACCGCCCACGCAGTTACTGCGGCGACCACGCCGCCCACAACCGCGCTAAGCGCACCTTGCAGAAGGTTCGGCCACCAGTCGATCTCGCTGCTCATGCCTAAGAATCGTTCCGACCACAGTGCGCGTCACAGCAAGTTGCCTACAGATGACCTGTGACCCTTGGCAACGTCTCCACCATGGCGTCCTACACGTGGGCGACGCGCCCAGCCCCTTCGACGCGAAGCCAATTCGACGTGATTGCATGATGCGCGGTTCTGCTGCTCAGCCCCGCCGCCTACGAAGCCACCTAGGCCGCCTGACCACCACACCAACGGTGTCCGCCAAAGCGGAGCAAGCTCACAGTGGTTGTCACTCAGTTGGCCACTCAACCCTGTCGCCAGGTCCTCGAGACCGAGCTTCAGCGAACTCTGCCTGGTGACGACGTCGAGTTCACTGCCTCGACCCAGTATGAGGGCGTCAGCAGGAGAGGCGTGCTCGGGCATGCCCCCGGTCAGGCGGAGAAGCTGCCTAATCCACACCTCAAGGCTGGCCATCTCGAACGATGCGAAGGTTTCTGGCAGGGATTCCGCGCCTTTAGCCGGCTGCTAAGCGCTCCGTGCGGCTACCCAAGACCACACCTGGGACCCTAACCCGTACCCGAACACGCACCCTTGCGACAGCTAGAGTCGCTTAATGTAATTGATTCAACACCGTTAGCAATCTGAAGGCATCCCACGGGGTTGATCTTCCGGTGATTATGGGTAGGGTCAGGAAATGACCGATATGCCAAACTTCGCATTCCGGTATGAAGCCGACATGTACGCCTATGTGGCCCAGCATGCGTGGCGACTGGCAAGCACACGCTTGCCCGTTTCGGTCTTTTATGAAGTCCAGTCAATGTCGGGAGTCCCCGACCTGGTATTTGTTGCGTTCAACGAGCGAGCGCTAAACGAAAGACTTACTAATGGCCTTGCTCCAGTGGTTGACGCCGCCGATGTCGCCGCACTACTAAGCCTCTCACAAGAGTTTCACCGTAGCTCGGGACATGGGCATCTTTCGCCCGCGGACATAGCAGTCACGGCTGGCGTATCGCCCGGCTACCTCTCCTCCGTAATCCTTCCTCGACTCCAGGGGCTAGGTCATATCGAGCGACGAGGACGAGGCAAATGGCGCGCGCTACATCGATTCACCTCAGTGGCAAGCCAATTGGCCACTGTCGAGGTCAAAGTTCGAGATTGGAAATCAGCGCTTGGGCAAGCCCGTCGTCACGGCGCTGGAGCCGACCATGCCTGGGTAGTTCTCAGCAATGGGAAGCTCAGTAGCGCTATAGCCTACAAGCATCTCTTTGAGAACTCAGAAGTTGGGCTGGCTGGCCTGGTCAGTGATGGAAGCCTGAACATTGAGTCTCATGCACCTCGCAGAGGACGTATCTCATCTATCCATCGGGAGACATTGGTCGAGCGGGTGTTTAATCTGTATTTGCAGGGCTCAAACACTGGAGGCGTGTATCCCGTCTTCGGTCGATTCCTTACTTCCTCTATAGATGCTGACGCCAGACAGGGATGTGTTTCGGCTCCTCCCGCCCCGCTAGTGCTTTCCCATCGGCGAACTCCTGCGCTGCCTTCACAATCCGCCTGACGCTGCCGGCATATCCGCCTGCGCGACTATCCCTCGAAATGGTAGCCGCAAGTATCCCCTGGTTGTATACGCCATGCCACTCTGCGATTGACTGATTGAAGACGCCTGATGCGGAAAGTGCGTCGCACCAGCGGCATTCGCAAGCCCTATAATCCGGCTCTGTCTCCAACAGTTGATGGGTAGAGTACTCCACCGAGTGCAGGAGGGAAGACTCGAAGAGGCGCTCCGCATTTGTTGCGCCTTTTCTCCGCCTAACCGGACGATGCTCCCAAAAGCCTTGCCCCGTTCCGGATGTCCCAGTACCAAAACCGGCTGCACCGTGAGCCATCAAATACCATCCGGTCAGGCCGGTCTGCGGCAGGATGAGCAATCGCTCCTCATCCTGAGATAAGTTACAGAGCTCCTTGTAGCCTTTTATCAGCTCTGAATCTATAGGCTGAGCGCTATCAGTAGATCTCCTCCACTGCACTCGAACGTACCAGATATCAAACTGATCCTGCTCGACTAGCTCGTTAAGAAGTACCTCCAGATAGTTGCCGTTTATCATGCATTCGAACGGAATTGTGAGATTGAGGGCGAGCCGTTCACCGTCTCTAAGCAACTCAAGGGCCGTGTTTCCCTCGTCAACAGCACCGTCGAGCGTCTTGCGAAGGTCTGCCGCATGCAAAGCGCGTCCCGACGTGAGCAAGAGGTTTGCTCCCGCAGCACGTTGAGCATCGAGGACCTGCGCAATGTAATCATCGTCGCCTACTCGGTCGAGATAGGGCGCCCTTTCACGAAGTCGCTTTGCCTCCTTCTCGGCCGCCTTTCCTGTCTCTTCATTGTTGTAGTCATCCGCGTTCTCACTTGCGAGAATGAGACTACCTCTATCTGACTTAAATCCTTCCGGATCCGCGATTCTTACTGCTGCCACGTCGCAGTTGAATGTGTCGTGGATCTTTTTTGCATTGTGTCGAGGAATGCTGGCTATCACACCCACGCTAAGATGATCGCCATGCTCGGCATAAAGCCGACTGAGCACCTCATTCCCTTGGACATGATTGCGCTGACCGGCCGTGAACAGAAATAGCGGCCGGCCACTGCTCAGTGCCTCGTCACGGTTCGGTATTTGACCAGCGAGTCCTGGGCTTGTCGTGGAGCCGGCCGGCGGCGCGTGGACAATGGCGCCCGAGTCTCCACCTTTAACAATTAGAAAATCGATGCCGTCCGGCGTTTGAATCTTGACTACTTCGCTCACGCCATTGTCGGCTAAGACTTCCGAACTGTCGTCGCTTTCATCGTCATCGTCCCAGAGTGGCTGCAGCCAGTCCTCGTGATCGTCCGTCATCGGCAGCTACTACCTTCCTTCCGAGAGGCGTCTCAGGTTGCTACGTGCACTTCCTCGCGAATATGCGACATAGGAGAGAAGTCGCTTCAGTGCCGCCGACGTTGATTGCTTGAGATTTGGCGGAAAGGACGGCGGGCCGATTCTAAGACGATCGAGATATTCCTGCGCGCTTATATTTTCACCCGTCTTATAAAAAGGGTGCTCGCGTAGGAGAAGTTGCGCCGTTACAAGCCCAACCGCCCATAGGTCGCTAGCTTTTACTGCCCGCTCGCCGCGGAGTTGCTCTGGTGCCATATACAAAGGGGTTCCGATAAGATTCGGATACACTGTGATCGTCCGCGCGTCGAGCTGTTTTGAGAGGCCAAGGTCGAGAATTACTGGATCGTTCCATCGACCGTTACGAAGAGCAATGTTTGCAGGCTTAATGTCCCGATGAATCGTAGATGTCTCATGGAGTGCGTTTATTCCCTCCAGGAGATTGCGCAAGAAGTCTTCCGCTTCGTCCGTCGAGGGCCACTGATCCTGCAGTAGACGCTCAAGTACATCGCCACCAGCGATATACTCAAATATCATTGCAGGATAAGAGTCGCCACCAATTGAAAGCATTCTGACTTCATAAAGCTCGACCACGTTCGGGTGCTTGACCCTTGTCAGCCCGTTGATCTCGCGTTGAATCTGGCTCGGATCGGAAGCAGCTCCACACAACACTTTCACTGCCTCGCTACCACAACGCCATGTATCGCCGAACGTGCCTCCGCCTAAGAAGGTCGCCTGGCTTCCGAGACAAGCTTGCACCTCGGCATGCGGTAAACGCGGTCCGTCTACTGACATGTAGAGAGGATACGGCATATGTCACGGAGTTGTGACATAGATTTTCGGCGAACCAAAACCCCTCTTAATGGCGGCTAAAAGCACTTCCGCATTGATGAAGCATCTCGCCTGACGGCTTTCTAGAGGTGGTTCATCTCCTCGTCGGCGGGCATAGCCATGCCTGGCCGGGCGCCCGGGGTCAGGCCGTCCTTCGCGTGTTCCATCCTCCCGGTGACCTTCCTCGCGCGCTGGTTGCCCTACGAGCACAGGACGGCTTGACCGTGGGTGGCTGGTCTGGCACCCCTTGTGGGGCCGGCGAGGAGATGAACCCACACCACCACCTGCACCCTTGCGCGGGTCCCCCCATCTCCGAAGTTGGCCGGGGTTTGGGGCAGCGCCCCAATGCTCTTCCCCTCACCGCCTTCTTAACTTCCTTCTCTCTCCTCGCCCGTGGCGTCCTCTGATTTCCGGGTCTATTCGGCTCATGCCTGCTCATGGCCATGACCAATCACCAATTGGGAGAGATCCCCATCTGGACCAGCCGCAATGCCGCCATCTGACGCCCACGGCGCTTGTCGGCGTGGTGCGCGCCGCCAACGGCGGGACCGGCCGAAGAGCCGCAGCCCGCCGGCGGGCGGGCGCGCGGTGCAACGGATTGACTCTTCGCCCGTGTGCTCTCGTGAGTGCAGGCCGTGATGGCAACCTGGGCTGCGCTGTGCTTCCCCCTACTCGACCCCTCCGCGGTATCCCCGCAAGGCAACTCAAGCACCCAGCCACATCGCCGATTCCTCTTCCGGTGCGTCCGTTCCATCTCGGACCGCCTCTCGCATCGATCGCCAGGTCTTCCCCGCGGTGCTCCTTCCTCTCTCCCTCTCCCTGCTGCGGTCTCCCGTCGCGACATGCCTCAAAAACCAAATGATCGGACCCACAACCGGGGCTACGCTCGTTTCATCCCGACAAACGGTGACGAGAGGGCGCCTGAGGCGGCAGCCGAACTGGTGGGAGTACGAGGCGGCAGGCGGGAGCCCCGTACGCGTGATGCACGATCGGCATCCTGGATAGGCCCCATCGGACCTCTCACAGCGCGCCTGCGCGGGTGCTTGCCGCCGAAGGCGGCTTGACCACGGATGGAAAGTCGTAACAGCTCCCCCATGAAGGGGTCGCCACTCGGCGTAACGTGCTGGCTGGCGTCACAGGACGGGGTTGTCCTGCACAGCTCCCGCGATAGGGCGAATATGGACCGGTCCCGGTCCTCTGGAGGGGGTGGGCCGGGACATCAGAACGAGCTAAGTGCCTCGACTTCCGCCGCCGTTACCAGGGCTCCCCTGTTGAGGGGTCTAGGCCCGCGTCCCACCGCCGTTTCTCCTCCCGCCAGTTGACGAAGGAGGGTTCTCCCGGAAGGACGACACTGATCGTCTCTTCCTGGAACTCGTCGTCGGTGAGCAGTCTGCGCAGGAACTGCGCCATCCCGAACGGGTGGACTTGAAGGGTGGGATTCGTGTGCCGCCCGTATACGAGGACGGGCCATCGGTCGGGATCGTCGCTTGCGGTCAGCCAGCAGTAGATGTCCGCGCCGGTGGTAACGCCCCAGGCCAGGATGGCGTCGGGATCCACGTCGAGGGCCGCTCTGCCACTGCCACCGCGCATCTCCCAGCTGCCGCGGGCGTTCAATGTCTCCTGCCGCAGGCCGGTCCCGTCCGAATATGCGTCGGGCCGCGGAACCGGCAGCAATATCCTGACTTCCCCGCTGATCTGCCCTGCCCCGTACACCTCCATGAAGGCGACATAGTCGGCCGGAAACCGGGTCCCCCAGATCTCCTCGACCTCACTCCAGTCGATCCGCTCATCCACGCCCTGCGACGCCGGCAGGACCTGCGCGAGCGCCGCTATCTGAGGATTCCGGCCCACTGCCACTCCTTCGCACAGATCTTCGAGATGCCACAACTTACGCGATCAGGCTCCCTACGGGAGGCGAATTGCCTTGGCACCGGCACGAACCTAAATCCGGCGAACCATCCTGATCACAGCAAGCTAGACAAGGTGCACGCCGTCGTACTGCCTGCAGTCATCGTCCTGGGCACGCGGTGATCGCGGTTAGATCAGCCTGGTGGTGTAGCCGGCCGCGACAAGCCTCTTGTAAGCAATCTCGACGTCCATGGGCATCTTCTGCGGGATGGCGAAGCCACGCTTCGGGTACTCAAGGATTCGCTGGGTGTCACCAACGATCATGTTGATTACCCGGTCGGCATCGCCGATGTCTTGCACGTACTCGTCGAGCGGCAGCGGTCGGGATGCGCAGATGACCTCGACCTCGGGCCAGAACTTCCGGCACGTCGCGTAGGCACGTCGCTGCTGGTAGGGCCGGGAAATCAGCATGACCAACGACGGGTGTATGCCTTCGTCATCCAAGCGTCGCCGCGTGAACTGGATGTTTTCTCCAGTGTTGGTTGCGCGTGGTTCGATCAGTATCGCCTCTGAGGGGACGCCCAGTGCGATGGCATGCTCGCGGTAGTGAACAGCCTCGCCCCGCGGAAACCGCTCGACGGTCGTAGGAGCGTTAGCGCCGCTGAACACGACGAGGGGGAACATGTCCTTCTGGAATAGCTCAGCGGTGAAGGTGGCGACTCCGAGGTCATGACTGCCAAGTCCGACCCCTACATCGCATGGCCGCGGTTCGTGGTGCATGTCGTGGTAGTCCCAGAGGGTTGCCACGTCTGTCCTGAGGTCGTCGGGGATCACAGCAGACATCACAGCTCCCGAAGCTGATCCCTTAGTCAGGGATCTTGAAGGTGTAGGACCATTCGAAATGCGAGGCGGCATTGACCCCTCGTGCGAACTCGACTACCCGACCGTCGCGAGTGCTAGTCGTGCGTGTGAGCACCATGACTGGCACCCCCTGAGGCAGTTGGAGCTGCTCGGCTTCTTCGGGGCTGGGCATGCGTGCATGAAGGCTTTCGGTGATGGTGTCGGGTTCCAACCCTTGCAGGGTGAGAACGGCGAAGCCTCCACCCCGTCCGGCTGGCCCTACTGCGGAATCAACGAGCGGCGTACCTTCGACGTCTTCCGGGCGGTAGTAGCTGGTGAGCGTGTGCGTTGGTGTCTCGCCATCCTTGACCAGGCGCGCGCGTTCGTAGACAGGTGCTCCTGGGGTGAGCTGCAAGGCGGCTGCAACATCGTCGTCAGCCTCGACCTTTCTGACGGTGTTGGTCTGGTCGCTCGCTTGCCAGCTTCGGCCTGATGCCTCGCGGTCTGCTGCGAAGGCTACGAGTCCGAACTTCCACTTGCTCTTCGCGTAGCGCTCGGCGCCGAGGCGCTTCATGGGAGGCCGGCTACGGACAACGGTTCCGCGGCGGCGGATGGCTGTTACTAGGCCTTCGCTCTCAAGGAGTTGGATCGCCTGCCGGACAGTCTTGATGTTGACGTCATACCGGGTGGCGATCTCCTCCTGCTTCGGCAGCGTGGTGTCTGGCGGGTAGTCGCCCTCAGCTATGGCCGTTCGTAGAACGCTGGCGAGCTCTCGGTACCCGATCCCCACGGCGATCCCCTCCTCTTGACGTACCCAATAAGGCTAGCGCTATCTGCTAAGACGCGATAGTTGGAGACAATAGAGCTGGTTCTATTGACACCCGTCTTCACGTACGGCTTAATAGAGCTAGTTCTATTCAACGTCCAACGGAGGCGAGATGCGCAACATTCCGGTAGACACCTCGGCCCTGTCGTTCACGGTCGCCGGCGAGCCCGAGCCGAAGATCGTGGATCGCGCGACAGGTGAGGTGAAGAGGGACGCCGAAGGCCGGGATCTGTACACGATTCCGCTGCTGCCCAAGCCGAACGACGACCGGCGTAACCCGGTGATCGTGGTGACGTTCCCCTCGATCGACTTCCCGCAGATCCCCGAGGGTGTCCAGGTCCGTCCGGTGGGCCTGGTCACGTTCTTCTGGCAGATGAACAACCGGTCCGGGATGGGGTTTCGCTGCGAGGCGATCCGCCCGGCAGAGGTCAAGTCTGCCTGACCTGTCACCTGGTAGTCCCCGGAGCGGCCATCGCCTGGCAGCTCACGCCGCTCCGGGGTCTCCACTCCGCCCACAAGGAAGAAAGGAGAGCCCAGTATGACCGACCTTCTGATCCGCGCCAGCGTTATCGCTGCTGCTGTGGTGGCCACTCTGCTGGTGTGGCGCAAGCTGCACCGGGGCTCGTTCTGGCTGCTGGTCGGCTTCCCGCTCCGCGCCCTGGTCGTCTACGGCACCTGGCGGTCGGTGGCCTCCGGGTGCGGGCTGGCTCGGCGCCGTAAGCGCTGGCGCTGGACCTTCGGCGGCTTCCCCGGTCTGGGGGGCTGAACCGTGGTGATGTTCCTCGGTGAACGCCGCAAGATCCGCCGCGTGGACGTCGAACGCGCCCCGCGCCTGGGCCTGATCCGCCCCACCGCTCTGGGGTTCCGCCTCACGATCCGCCTGCACGATGGGCAGACTCCGGAGGACTACACCCGGGTGCTGGACAAGCTCGCCCACGCCTGGAAAGTCCACTCCGTACGCCTAGTCTCGTGGAAGCCGGGCAAGGTCACCCTCGCGGCCACCCTGGTGGATCCGCTCGAGCAGGTCTCCATCCCGGTGCTGTCGGATGGGCTGCTGCGGGTACGGGCCGGCCTGCTCGACACCGGAGACCCGTTCATCCTCGATTTCCGGACAGTGCCGCACTGGCTGAACGTCGGCGCGACCCAGTCCGGCAAATCCAACCTCGCCAACGCCCTGATCGTCGGGTTGGCGCCGCAGCCGGTGGCGCTGGTCGGCTTCGACCTCAAAGGCGGCGTCGAATTCACCCCCTACGAAGCACGCATGTCCGCCCTGGCCACCGAACGCGCCGAATGCGCAGACCTGCTCGCTGACCTGGTCGGCATCATCAAAACCCGCATGGCCTTGTGCCGCCAGCACAGGGTGCGCAACATCTGGCACCCACGCCTCCCGGACGCGCTGCGGCCAACACCGATCGTCGTCCTCGTCGACGAGGTGGCCGAACTGTTCCTGATGGCCGACAAGAAGAAAGAGCAGGAGGAGGTGTCCGCGGTCGCCACCCGGCTGCTGCGGGTCGCCCAACTCGGCCGAGCCTTCGGGATCTACCTGGTGGTGTGCGGGCAGCGGGTCGGCTCCGACCTCGGCGCCGGCGTCACCGCGCTACGCGCGCAGCTCACCGGGCGGATCTGCCACATGGTCAACGACGAAGAGACCGCGAAGATGGCGCTCGGCGACATGGACCCCGCCGCCCTGGTCGCCGCGCGGCAGATCTCCCCCGCGATGCCCGGCACCGCCGTGGTCATCGGCTCCGAAGGGCGCTGGCACCGCAGCCGGTCGGTCCACGTGACCGAAGAGCAGGCCGAAGCCGCCGCCGCAACGCACGCCCACCTGGCACCCGCGTGGGCCGACCTCACCGCCACCGCATCCCCGGTCACCGGTGACCTGGATGAGGCGGACCTGAGCGACTTCATCCCCGACCCCGCAGCCAGCGACGACGAACTGTCCCCCGTCTAACCCTGCTCGTTCTCCTCGCTCTGGGCTTGGCGTGAGCCCTGATCACGCCACCCGCACCGCCGTGTCCCTACCCGACCCATGCCGAAAACAGGAAGGAGGTGAGCCGCGGTGTCCGCTCCCCGCCCCGGCCGGTTCCGCGCTGCGGTGGTCGACTCCGCCCCGGTGCTCATCCTCGCCGGGATCGCCGCGGTGGGCTCCTTCACCCACATCAGCACCCTGGCCGCCAAGTACGGCCAAAAGGGCTGGCAGTCCTGGGCCGTCGCGGTCTGCATCGACCTGATGTGCGTGATGGCCGCCCGCGAGATCCAGCGGGACAAGCGCACCGGACGCCCCCGCCGCGGCCTGCTGTCCTGGCCGTCCCTGGTCCTGTCCGGGGGGATCGTCCTCACCTTGGCGGCCAACCTCGCCGAAGCCCACCACTCACCGTGGGGCTGGATCGTCGCCGGCACACCCGCCGGGGCGTTCCTGATCGCCATGTCCATGCTCGAACGCCGCGCCGGCCACACCCCACAGCCCCGGGTCGTCGATGCCGAACTCATCCCGGAGCAGAGCTCGCCCGCGGCTCCTGCACCCGCTGCCGCTACGCCGGCTATCGCTGCGGAGCCGCACCCGCAGCTATCGCCGTCCGCGCCTGCTCGCCCTGCCGTGACTCCGGTCCTGAGCCCAGCCGTGCTGGACGACGCCCGCTACCTCGCCGACGAACACGCCCGCCTGCACGGGACCTCGATCACCGCCGGCGAACTCCAGCGCCGGCTACGCCTGTCCCCCGATCTCTCCTCGGAAGTACTGCGACAGATCGGCCTGATTCCCGAAACCGCCTGACCCTCGACCGAAGGAAGCCACTGATCATGATGACCACCGATTCCACCGCCCGCAGCGAATTCATCGCCGGCCTGCGCCGCCTGGCCGCGTTCCTCGCCGACAACCCCAAGGTGCCCGTCAGCACGGGCGGGCTCGACGTAACCGTCCTCGCCGAAGGCACCGACCGCCAGCAGCGCGCCGCCGTGGACCGGATCGCCCACCTGATCGGCGCCCCGACCTCCGACAGCACCTTCTACGTCGCCGCCCGGGACTTCGGACCGATCACCTACCGGGCCGTCGCGATCCCCGCCGAACAGTCCCGCGACTACGACGCCTGGTCGACCTACTACGGCGCCGTCACCGCCTGAACGGGAGGCGTGGTGTTCCTCCGCAAGCTATTCGCCCGCGCCCTGCTGATTTTCGCCGTGTTCTACCTGTTCACCCGCCCCGTGTCCGCAGCCGACCTGGTCAACCGCAGCGTGATCGTCCTGCACATCGCGGCCGACAACGTCGCCGGCTTCATCAGCCGCCTGAACTGACCTACGCAGGAAGGAGGAAGGGCCGATGACCAGCGAATACGACAAGTTCGAAGCGCGGAAGGCCGAGCTCCGCAAGAGCGGCAAAGGCGCCGTCGAGGCGCATTCCATCGCCTACCGGGAAGCCTCGCAGCGCCTCCACGAGCGCGAGGAAGCCTGGCACGACCAGCAAGAGCAGAACCGCACCTGATCCGACCTCGGAGGTATCCGGCCATGGCAACCCGACGCACCCCCGCGCCACCCGCACCCGCCCCGTCGCTCGAGCAGCCGCCCGTGCCGAACCCCTGCGAGGACTGCAACGGGGACGGACAGGTCCTGACCGCTCAGGTCGTCGGCCGGCTGCGCCGCCGCACCATCGAAGCTTTCGCGTTGTGCCTGACCTGCTCGGGCACCGGCACCAACCTCGACTAACCCCGGACCGGGGCTCGAACCACCCGCCCCGCGACCCGACACGAAGGAGGTGAACCCGCGTGCGTCACCTGTGCTGCACCTGCAACGGCACCGGCATCGACGGTGACAACCACTGCTGCCGCGACTGCAACGGCACCGGCATCGACAACCACACCTAAAACCACGCCACGCAATGCGCCCGCCTGAGGCGCCATCCGGGAGCGGTCAACCGCCTGGCAGCCACCACCGCCCCCACCACCGAACCACCGCCGGCCGAATGACCCGGCGCACCATCCCGTCTGCTCGCCCACGCAACCAGGGAGCTCCCCCATGCCTCCACGGATCACCCGCGTCGACCACCCGCGCAAGAACGGCGTCTGGCCCAACGGCGAACCCAAGTCCGTCCGCGACGCCTACGACCGCATGGTCGCCGACCAGAACAAGAGCGGCGGCAAGAACTCCGGCGACAACAAGCGCTGAACCACCGCGCACCTGATCCGGCGTCGCCTCTGCTCATCCCTTTGGAAGGCGCCCGCGGGGCGGCCAAAGCCTGGCAGCCACCACCGCCCCGCCGGCGCGTCCTTCGCCCACAGCAAAGGAGCCACCAGTATGCGCCACCCTGCCCACACATCGCCCCTGTCCGCGCCCGCTCACCCCCCTTACCGCCCGGCCCTGATGGTGGTCGCAGTCGCCCGCGGGTCGGCATGGCTTCCGCCCGGCACCGCCTCGACCTGGGTGTGCCGCTGCGGCGGCATCAACCCCCGCACCTCGACCACCTGCGGCCGGTGCGGCCGATGACCACCACCGGCACGACCCGCACGACTGGGCGCGGTCTCTACCGGACCTGCCCGGACTGCGACGGGTTCTGCTTCGTCGGCCGGGACCCGAACAACCGGCCCAAGCCGTGCCTGACCTGCAACGCCACCGGCCGCCTCTACACCGGAGGCCGCAAATGACCCCGCCGATCCTCGACCTGTTCGCCGGCCCCGGCGGCTGGTCCCTCGGCCTGCGCCTGCTCGGCCTCGCCGACCTCGGCGTCGAGATCAACCCCGACGCCTGCGCCACCCGCACCGCCGCCGGACACGCCACCGTGTGCGCCGACGTCGCCGCCCTCGACCCCGCCACCTTCGACGGCATCACCGGGTTGATCGGCTCCCCGCCCTGCCAGACCTTCTCCGCTGCAGGAAAACGCCTCGGCGTCACCGACGACCTGGCGCTGTGCCACCAGGCCATCACCGATCTCGCAACGGGCCGGGACACCCGACCCGAACTCGCCGCCCGATGCCAGGACCGGCGCTCACTCCTGATCGCCGAACCGCTGCGTTACGCCCTTGCCCTGCGCCCGGAATGGGTCGCCCTGGAACAGGTTCCGCAAGCCGCGCCGCTGTTCACCCACATCGCCGTCGTCCTGCGGACCCGCGGCTACCAGGTGTGGCACGGGGAACTCAACGCCGCCGACTACGGGGTGCCGCAGACCCGGCGCCGCCGCATCCTGCTCGCCCATAAAACCCGCCCCGTCTCCCCGCCCGAACCGACCCACGCCCCTCCCACCGATGTCCAGCCAGGCCTGTTCGGCACCGACCGCCGCCCGTGGGTCACCATGGCCGACGCGCTCTACCTCGCCGACGGCGTCGAAACCGTCACCCGCGCCAACCGCCGGCCCGGAGTCGGGGGCAACGTCTTTCCCTGCGACCGCCCCTCCTGGTTGCTGACCGGCAGGGCACGCTCCTGGGTCCTCCGCAACGGCAACCGCACCAACGCCGCCGTCCGCCGCCTGGCCCAACCCGCGCCCACCCTGCATTTCGGCCACGCCGTCAAGGACGTGAACTGGCAGACCCTCGACGGCACCCCGGTCCGCGGCATCGCCCCCGTGGAGGCGGCAGTCCTTCAGGGCTTCCCGCCCGATTACCCGTTCGCCGGGTCCCGGACAGCCAAATTCCGGCAGATCGGCGACGCCGTACCCCCGCCGTTGGCCGCCGCGGTCCTCGGCTCCCTGCTCGGCCTCGACTGGCGCACCGCACTCACCACCCGCCGAACCCCCGACCCGGTGCCCTCCGTATCTGCCGTCCCGGTGGGGGTGGCCGGATGAGCCTGTATCGCGTCGAGGTGACCGAGACCCGCGCCCCCGGTGCCGACCGCCCGTGGAACGTCACCCGCCGCGTCTTGTCGGCCGAGTCCGCGCCCTGCCTGTCCCCGGTGCTCGTCCGGCTTGCAGGGCGCCGCCGGCGCATCGCCTGCGGCAGGCGGCTCCCCATGGGCCAGCAGTGCCGCAACTGCGCGCCCCGAATCCTGATCACCGAGGTAAGGAGGGTTACCGCTTGAGCGCCCCTGCGCCGCTCTCGGAACTGGTCGGGCCGGTCATCCGTGACCTGGCCCGCCGCTCCGGCAAAGACCTGTCCCGCTGGCTCGAGCAAGTCGCCCGCCTGCGCGGGTGCACCGAACCCATCCGCCTGACCGGCGAATCCCTCACCCTGGATGCCGCCACCGGGGAAGTCCTGCACCGGTACTCCAGCGAGCAAGAGCCGCAGGGGCACCTGATGGTCCGCTGCGGCAACCGGCGCGCGTCCCGTTGCCCTTCCTGCGCCGAGACCTACCGCGCCGACACCTTCCACCTGATCCGAGCCGGGCTGCTCGGCGGATCCAAAGGCGTCCCCCAGACCGTCCGGACCCACCCTCGCGTGTTCGCCACCCTGACCGCGCCCAGCTTCGGCCCCGTCCACCGCGGACCCGACAAACACGGCACCCCGCAGATCTGCCACCCCCGCCGCACCGGACCGGCCTGCTACGAACGCCACACCACCGACGACGTCCGGCTCGGCCAACCCCTCGACCCCGCCACCTACGACTACGTCGGCCACGTGCTGTGGAACGCCTACGCCGGCGACCTATGGCGCCGCTTCACCATCTACCTACGCCGCCACCTCGCCAGCGCCTCCGGGCTCACCCAGGCAGCGTTCAACCGGCAGGTCAAAGTCTCCTTCGCCAAAGTCGCCGAATACCAAACCCGCGGCGTCGTGCACTTCCACGCCATCATCCGCCTCGACGGACGCCCCGACGAAAACCAGGACGAAGACGCCACCATCCCGCCGCCGGACTGGGCCACCCTGCAACTCCTCGACGGCGCGATCAGATCCGCCGCCCGAGTCGCTCGGCTCCGCGCACCGGACCTCGGCCAGCCCACCCGCTCCCTGGTCTGGGGCGACCAAGTCGACGTCAAGACCATCGCCCCCGGCGACCTCGACGACACCACCGACCCGGACGGAGCCCGACTGACCGAACAGAAGGTCGCTGGCTACATCGCCAAGTACGCCACCAAAGCCGCCGAAAACGCAGGCACCCTCGACCGTCGTGTGCGCTCCTACGACCTGGTCCGCCTGCACGAGAAGGGCGTCACCGACCACGCCGCCCGGCTGATCCGCACCGCCTGGAAGCTCGGCGACCCGATCGCCTACCCCTGGTTGCTACCGCTGCGGCTCCGCCAGTGGGCGCACATGCTCGGCTTCCGCGGCCACTTCTCCACCCGATCCCGCGCCTACTCCACCACCATGACCGCGATCCGCCAGGAACGCACCGACTACTGGCACGCCCACGCCCTCGAAAACGGCTGGGCACCCGACCCCGACACCACCCTCGTACTCACCCACTGGAGCTTCGCCGGCCAGGGCTATACCCCCGGCGAATCACTGCTCGCCACTGATCTGACCGCCCAATCAGCGAAGGAGGAAATGACCCATGACGAATGTGATTCATCTCGTGCGCGTCCAGCCGAATGAGACCGACGCGTCCAGCGATGCGGGAAGTCGAGCGGTTTACACGGTTCTGGAGGCGGCCCACCTCCTCTCGCTGTCGCGAGGAAGCACTTACACCCTGGTCCGCAACGGGACGATTCCGGCCATGAAAGTCGGAAGCCGCTGGGTCATCCCCAAGCGCCGTTTCCACGCCTGGCTTGACGGCCTCATCGATGGTGGGGAGGGCTGACGTTGGGCTTCATCACCAAGACCAAAGCCGGAACATGGCGCGCGAACTGGCGCGACGAGGTGGGCCGTCAACGGGCCAAGACCTTTCGCACCAAACGAGAGGCCGACGCGTTCCTGTCCGAGGTAGGCACCGCGCTCAACCGGGGAACCTACATCGATCCTCATGCGGCCAAGCGCAAGTTCGGACCGTATGCCGGCACGTGGATGCTCTCCAGGAATCACGAGATCACCACAGTGGCCCGTGACGACTCGATCATGCGGACCCACGTCCTTCCTCGCTGGCAGGAAACCCCTCTCGGGAAGATCGATTACATGGCCGTACAAACCTGGGTGAGCGACCTCGGCAAGCGGCTGTCACCGGCCACCGTGGCGGAATGTCATCGGCTCCTATCCGTGGTCCTCAAAGCTGCGGTCAGAGACCGCATCATCGGCACCAACCCCGCGGAAGGCGTCCGCCTGCCCAAACGGCGGCGTAAGGCTGGAGACGATCGCATCATCAGTCGCGACGAACTGGCCGTACTCCTCCAACATGCCCCCGACCGATACCGCGCACTCGTGGCCCTGGCCGCCGGCTGCGGACTGCGTTGGGGTGAAGCCACGGGACTGCGTTGGGATGCGGTGGACCTGGACACTCGGACCCTCAAGGTCGTACGCGTCGCGGTGGAGGTCGCCGGACACGTGACGAGCAAGCCCTACCCCAAGTCGAAAGCCGGCCGCCGTGAGGTGCCACTACCTCAGTTCGTCGCGGAGCTGCTCGCCGCGCACAAGGTGGTGTACATGCCTGGTCCCCTCGGGGAGGTTTTCACCAACACGGCCGGTGGTCCAGTCCGCCGTACGCTCTTCCGCTCGCGGGTCTGGCGCCCCGCGCTGGTGCGGGCCGGCCTGGTCGGGTCCGTACTGAAAACCGCCTCCGGCGCTTTTGTCGCTGTATGGCAGGACAAGGACGGATCAGAGCACAGCAAGGATTTTCTGACCGAAGCAGAAGCGATCGCGTGTGTTGCCACGAATGCCGGGGAGGCCCTTCGGTTCCACGACCTTCGACACTGCTACGCGACCTGGCTCATCTCCGATCGGGTTCCCGTCAACGACGTCGCGCGCCTCGTCGGGCACGAGCAGATCTCGACCACGCTCAACCTGTACACGCACGGTACGGACGAGCGGTACGGCAGGGCTCGCGCGGCCTTCGCTGACTTTTCGCTGACTTCGATCACCACGGAGCAGGCGAAGCCAGCTCAGGAGCCACCTGCGGGAGAGACTGCGGCGGACTGACCGCTCCGCGAAAACTAGCTCTGAACAGCAGTAAGACCCGTAGAGATCAAGGTCTCTGCGGGTCTTCGGATTGGTGGGCGATACTGGGATCGAACCAGTGACCTCTTCGGTGTGAACGAAGCGCTCTCCCGCTGAGCTAATCGCCCGGGATGGCCGGCTCCTCGCGGTGCCGACGGGGAAAACCATACCGCAACCTACGGGGTGCTGGCGAAAAGCAGGCCGGGCCGACCTGATCGTCCGATGTTCACCAAAGGCGCCGAAAGGTTCCCTGGAGAGTCCACGGCGTGACGGTGTGGTGTCATAGCATCGTGCTCGACCGATACGCACTACGTAAGATCCTTTGCCCACAATGGCTCCGCCGGGAAGAGTTCAAGGATAGGTAAAGCCCGAGAAAAGATGCGCCCGATGGTGATGTTTGCGCAGGTAGGTGACCGAATGTCAACCTGTGATCTGCGTTACAGAAGGGCCCGGAGGCGGAATCTTTCTTACGGGTCTCCTCGTTCGCCTCGGTAGCGAGAGCGCGAACGAAACCCGACATAGCAGTGATTAGCCCCTATACGGGGACCCGACGACGAAAAGGTTTGGCTGACGATGCACAGCACCACCGTCTCTGCCGAGCTAGGCCTTCGGCTTGTGGTCCCCGACCGAGCTACCGTCCCTCTCCTCGCCGGACTGAGCTACACCGCCGAGGATCCCTACGCCATCAGGATGGCGTTCCACGTGGGCAACGACGAGCCCGTGGAGTGGATCTTCGCCCGTGAGCTGCTGACCGTCGGCATCGTCCGGCGCGTGGGCGACGGCGACGTCCAGGTCTGGCCGGCCCGCGCCGACGGCGAGCGGACGCTCAACATCAGTCTCACCTCCCCCTTCGGCCAGGCCCTCTTCGAGGTCCCGCTGGCCCCCCTCACAGAATTCCTCCATCGCACCTACGAGCTCGTCCCCGCCGGGCGGGAGACAGACTTCATGGATCTCGACGAAGAGCTCATCAACATGCTCTGGAGCTCCTGACCTGGGCGACCAGGCCCCCCGGCCTAGCCTCGTCCCAAGTTCCTGATCCGGCCTAGGCCGCCTGGATCTTCCGCATACGGGCGATCTCGATCTGCTGGCCGGACATCACGTCCTGCGCCATCTTCCGCATCGCCCTGTCCTGGCCCTTGCCCAGTTCCTCCCCCGCCATCGTGATCGCGCCTCCGTGGTGCCTGATCATCAGCCGGAGGAACAGGTCGTCGAAGGCCGCGCCCCTCGCCGCCCGCAGGCGGTTCATCTCCTCCAGCGTGGCCATGCCGTAGCCGGCCTCGCCATGATCGTGTCCATCAGGAGCAGCACGGCCGAGCGTCTCGAGCCAGGACGTCATCACGGCGATCTCCGGCCCCTGCCCAGATTCGATCCGCTGGGCGATGGCCCTGACCAGGGGCTCGGCGGCCCGGTCCGGCGCCAGCGCCGCCATCTCCAGCGCCTGCCGGTGGTGCGGAATCATCATCTCGGCGAAGCGCACGTCCGCTGCGGCCGCCCTGGCCTCCGACTGTCCGATGCGCTCCCCCGGCTGAGCCGTACGGCCTGGCTCTCCTGGTCCACCGGGGACGACGACCGGTACCTGTGAGCCGACGACCAGCGGGGTCGGCTGATCGGCCGGCGAGCAGCCGGTGAGCACGGCACCCGATGTCAGCGCAAGCGTTATGAAAGCACCGCACGCCGCCCTGCTCCCCAACATAGGTTCCATACTGAACCAATTCACGAGCATGGGGGCACTGTGAAACGACCGATCGCCGCGGCCGTTCTGGCCGTCGTCCTCATCCCCGCGGCCGCGTGCACGACGGCCGAATCCCCGTCACCGACGCGGTCGGCGCTCTCCGCGAAGCCGACGGCCACGGGTACGGGCACGGGCACGACGGTGTCCGACCTCAGCGAGGACGCGATCGGTCACAGCCCCAACATGAAGGTGATCGCCAACGTGCCCCCGCAGGCGCCCTTCAACGGCCCGGAGGCCTGGGGCACCGACCTGGCATTCCAGGGTGACTACGCCTTCGTCGGCAACTACGAGGGGTTCACCGTCCACGACATCGGCGATCCCACCCACCCCAAGGCGGTGGCCCAGGTCGAGTGCCCGGGCGGTCAGAACGACGTCTCCGTCTCCGGTGATCTGCTGTTCCTCTCGATCGACGAGCCGCGGTCGGACGACACATGCGCGAGCACGCCGGCCGACCCCTTGAGCGACTCCGAGTGGGAGGGCATCCGGATCTTCGACATCGCGGACAAGACCCATCCCAAGTACGTCTCGGCCGTGCGGACCGAATGCGGATCGCACACCCACACGATCGTCCCGGGGAAGGACGCCGGCACGCTGTACCTCTACGTGGCCTCTCCCGGGCCCATCCCCGGCTCGAAGGGCTGCCCCGAGCCGCACGAGAACATCTCCATCGTCGAGGTACCGATGAAGGAGCCCGCGAGCGCACGGGTCGTCGCCAAGCCCGAGATCCTCAAAGACCGCGTGATCGACGAGAACGAGGACTTCCCCTCGGCGGGATGCCACGACATCACGGTCTACCCGGAGAAGGGCCTGGCGGCCGGGGCCTGCTTCGGCGACGGCATCCTGATGGACGTCTCCGACCCGGTGAAACCGCGCCTACTCCAACTGGTGAGCGACAAGGAGAACTTCTCCATCTGGCACTCGGCGACGTTCAACGACGCGGGGACCAAGGTGGTCTTCAGTGACGAGCTCGGCGGCGGGCTGGCCGCCACGTGCGGCGCGTCGGGTGAGCCCACCAAGGGCGCGGACGCGGTCTACGAGATCACGCCCGGCCACGAGCTCGTACGGCGCGGCTACTTCAAGATCCCCCGGATCCAGACCGCGGACGAGAACTGCGTGGCCCACAACGGGTCGCTCATCCCGGTCCCAGGCCGGGACATCATGGTCCAGGCCTGGTACATGGGCGGCGTCTCTGTCTTCGACTTCACCGACTCCGACAATCCCAAGGAGATCGCGTACTTCGAGCGCGGGCCGCTGAGGCGCGGCCTCCAACTCGGCGGCTCCTGGTCGGCGTACTACTACAACGGCTACATCTACTCGAGCGACATCACCAAGGGCCTCGACGTCCTGCGCGTCGACGACCCCCTCACCGACCCCGCGAAGTCGGTCCGGATGACGGAGCTCAACGCGCAGAGCCAGCATTCGTACGGCGGTGCCTGACCGAGCGGTGCCTGACCGAGCGGAACCCGCCCGAGCGGAGCCTGACCGAGCGGAACCCGCCCCGAGCGGAGCCGGATCGGGCGGAACCTGACCGAAACGACCGGACTCACGGATCGACGTCGGCGGCCGACCGCTCGGCGAACGCCTTCATGGCCGCCCGCGTGATCGGACCCGGCGCCTGCGGCAGCGCGGTGCCGTTCACGAGGTTGATCGGCTGGACGTCCCGCGTGGTGGAGGTGAGGAACGCCTCCTCGGCCTCGTACAGCGCCGAGATCGGCACGTCGGTCTCCTCGCCGCCGTACCACTCCAGCGTGAGCGCGCGGGTGACGCCGGCCAGGCAGCCGGAGTCCAGCGTCGGCGTGATCAGCCGCCCGCCGGTCACGATGAAGATGTTGCTCCCGGTGCCCTCGCACAGGTTGCCGGCCAGGTTCTCGAAGATCGCCTCGGCGCCGCCGCGCTCCTTGGCGTACGCGAGCGCCTTGGCGTTGTCACCGTAGGACGTGCTCTTGACGCCCGCGAGCGCGCCGCGCTCGTTGCGGGGCCACGGCACGACGGTGACGTCCGCGGTCGCGGGGAACGGCTTCTGCTCGCCGACGATGATGATCACGCTCGGCCCGTCCGAGCCGCGGTCGGAGCCCAGCGGGCCCGGCCCGCTCGTGTAGGTGATCCTGATCCTGGCCAGCGGCCACTTCGGGGCGGCGGCGAGGCAGCGGCGGACGCCGTCGGCGATCGAGGCCAGGTCGGGCTCGGGGAGGTCCATGCGCTTGGCCGACAGTGCGAGCCGGTCGAGGTGGCGCGTGAGCGCGAAGGCCTCGCCCTCGACGCTCTTGATCGTCTCGAAAACGCCGTCGCCGACCATGAGCCCGTGGTCGAACACCGAGACCACGGCCTTGCCGGGGTCCACGAGGTCCCCGTTCACCCAGATGGGTACAGCCATCTCCAACTCCATCTCTATGCTTCCGGCTCGTTCCGTGACGCGAGTCCGATGAGCCGGGCGGCCTTGAGCTCCGTCTCTTCCCACTCCAGCCGCGGGTCCGAACCCCACGTGATGCCCGCCCCCGTGCCGAACCGGATCGTGTCGTGCTCGATCCAGAAGGTCCGGATGCCCACGGCCAGCGCCGCTTCGCGCCGGTCGGCGTCGACCCAGCCCACCGCCCCACAGTATGGACCCCGGGGCTCGGGTTCGAGCTCGTTGATGATGCTCAGCGCCGAGGATTTCGGCGCTCCCGTCACCGAGCCGGGAGGGAAGGTCGCGGCGAACAGTTCGGGCCAGCCCATCCCGTCCGCCAGTCTCGCCCGCACCGTCGACACCAGGTGCACCAGCCCGGGGTGCTCCTCGATCTCGAAGAGTGAGGGCACCGACACAGAGCCTACCGTGGCGACCCGCCCGAGGTCGTTCCGCACGAGATCCACGATCATGAGGTTCTCGGGATAGTCCTTCTCCAGGAGGTCACTCGCGGTCGCCCCGGTTCCCTTGATCGGCCGCGACTCGACCACGTCGCCCCGGCGCGACAGGAACAGCTCCGGCGAGGCGGACACGACCGCGAGTCCCGGAACGTCGATCACCGCGGCGTACGGGGCGGGGTTGCCCTCGGCCAGCCGTACGGCCAGGGCGAGCGGATCGGCGGGACCGGGGAGCGGCGCCGACAACACCCGGCAGAGGTTCGCCTGGTAGACCTCGCCCTGCTCGATGTAGTCCCTGATTCTGCGGACGCCCTCCTCGTAGCCCTCCCGGCCGAGCGAGCTGCGCCAGGCGTCCCTGTCCGGCCCGCGCCAGGGCCGCGTCGCGGCCGGCAGCGGAGCGCGCCGCACGTCCTCGAACCGGGCGCAGGTGACCTTGCCTTCGTAGGACACCACGACGGCCCACCAGCCGGAGCCGTCCAGCGCGGCCAGGTCGGTGGTCACGTCGCGCAGTCCGGTGGCCAGATATCCGCCGATATATGCGAAGCCGTCGTACACGGATCCATTCTCCCAATCGGCGGGATATCAGGCGAAACGTCCAGCAGGCGCCGCCGGCAGGTGCGACCCGGCCGTCAGCGGGAGGCCGCGCCGGAGGAAGCCGAGGAGCGCCCGGGCCGACGCCAGCGCGGGGCGCGGCAGGGCCGCGTAGACAGTCCTGCGTGGCGCGAAGTCGCCGAGCGGCCGCAGCGCCAGATCGGCCCGTACGGCGGGCGCCGCCATGGCGGGCACCATCGTGATCCCGAGCCCGGCGGCGACGTAGCCGAGCTTGCCCGTCCACTCGCCGATCCGGACCTCGACCCGCGGAGTGAAGCCCGCCCTGGCACACGCCTCCCCAAGCGTCGTCGTGCCGTCGGGCTGGGCGCCGGCGATCCAGCTCTCGTCCCGCAGATCACGCAGGTCGACCACGTCCGCCCCGGCGAGCCGGTGGTCGGCGGGCAGCGCGATCAGCAGCTCGTCCTCGAGCAGCGGCGTGATCTCGGTCTCGTCCCCCAGCGGCACGCCGGCGAAGTAGTCGCTGACCACCGCGATGTCGATCATGCCGTCCGCGACGCCCTCCATGAGCTCACCGCTCAGGCCCTCGACCAGGCCGACGGCGACCCCGGGAAAGACCTCCCGGAAGTCGCGGAGCGCACCGGGCACCAGCGCGGCGTTGGCCGTCGCGAACGCGCCGACCCTCAGCCGACCGCCCGTGCCCCGCTGGATGGCGGCCAGTTCCTCCTCCGCCCGCGCGAGCCGATTGAGCACGTCGCAGGCGTGCCGGTGGAGCGCGTTGCCGGCGGGCGTGAGCCGTACGCCGCGAGGGAGCCGCTCGAAGAGCGGGCCGCCCGCCTCGGCCTCCAGCGTCGCCACGCGCCTGGAGACGGCCGACTGGGTGTAGTTGAGCTCCGTCGCCGCCGCCGTGAAGGAGCCCGTACGGGCCACGACGTCGAGCAGCCGGAGCATGTCCGTCTCGAACATCCGTCCATCCATGAGTGGGAGGAATGCGCCGCATGCAATCTACTCGTTGGTGGAATGGGACGGTTCACCAATAGCGTCGTCGCATGATTGCCTTTCTTGGATTGGGGCGCATGGGCGCTCTCATGGCCGGGCGGCTCGTGGACGCCGGCCACAAGGTCACCGTGTGGAACCGGACGCCGAAGGAGCTTCCCGGCGCGCATATCGCCTCCTCCCCCGCCGACGCCGTCGCGGACGCCGATCTGGTCGTGACGATGCTCAGCGATCCCGCGGCCGTGGACGAGGTCGCCAGGGCCGCGCTGCCGGGGCTGCGGCCCGGGTCGGTGTTCGTGGAGATGTCCACCATCGGGCCGGAGGCGGTGGCGCGGCTGCGCGACCTGCTCCCCGGGTCCGTGCGGCTCGTCGACGCTCCCGTGCTCGGCAGCCTGAAGCCGGCCGCCGACGGCACGCTGACCATCCTCGCGGGCGGCGCGTCCGAGGATCTCGCCAGTGTCGACGACGTGCTCACGATCTTCGGGACGATCAGGCACGCCGGTCCCGTCGGCGCGGGGGCGGCGCTGAAGCTCGCCGTGATGAGCGCGATCGTCTCCGCCCAGGTGATGCTGGCGGAGAACCTGGCCTACGTGCGGGCGCTCGGCCTGGACCGTTCGGACTTCCTGGACACGCTGTCGGGCACCGCCCTCGCGGGGCTCGTCGACCGCGTCCGTCCCGCGGTCGAGTCGGGCCCGCCGCCCACCGGCTACGCGCTCGGACTGGCGGCCAAGGACCTGCGACTGGCGGGCGAAGGACCGGGAGCGGCGCAGACCGTGACGGCAGCGGCCCGGGACCGGCTGGCCCAGGCCGTCCGGGACGGGCTGGGCGGGCAGGACGTCACCGCCATCTTCACCGCGGCCCTGGACGCCCCCGCCCCCGAAGCGCCGGCCCAGCCGGTGCTGAAGATCAACCCGGCGGCCGTCCCCGCCACCAACGGGTACTACTCGCACGCCACCCGGACAGGCGACCTCCTGTTCGTGTCCGGACAGGTGTCCCTCGACGAGAAGGGCCAGGTCGTGGGTGAGGGCGACATGGCCCGCCAGAGCGAGTTCATCTACGCCAACCTGGGGCGCATCCTCGAGGACCAGGGATCGTCGTTCGACCGGGTGCTCCACGTGCGGACGTTCGTGACCGACATGTCGCTGCTCGGCGAGCACCGCGACGTCCGGAGCCGGTACTTCACCGGCGAGCCCCCGGCCAGCACCACCGTGGAGGTCTCCCGCCTGTTCCAGCCGGGCCTGCTCATCGAGATCGAGGTGGTCGCCGCCGCAGGCTGACACCCCACGCGAACGGGGGCGCGGCCGGCATCCACGGGCCGCGCCCCGATTCACATCGATTACCATAAGTCTTCTTATGGTGACAATCTGCGACATATCCGGGGGCGTGATGGAACTCATCCCAGGCAACTCCCTGATCACCGCAAGCCCGGAGGACGGGCGGGCGCTGGCCGTCCTGATCGCCAGGAACACGATCCACGCGATCCAGCCGGACGTCGAGGTCCTCCGGAGGAACCGCGGCGAGGACGCCGCGGATCCCGACGGCCGCGCCGTGGCCGCGCACATGATCTCGATCGAGTTCGCGACCATCGCCGCGGCCAACAACTACTGGCGCTGACCTGAGCCTCAGGCGAGCGGGCCCGTGGCCGTCTCCGCCGCGGCGACCACCGCGCCGCCCGCGACGAGTTCGACGGCCGCCTCGATCTCGGGGGCGAGGAACCGGTCGGGACCCGGCCCTGCGACCGACTCGCGCAGCAGCGCGACCACCGCGCCCGTGCCCGGGGCGGGCAGGTGCGGCGCGCGCAGGTCGAGCGCCCGGGCGGCCGTCAGCACCTCGATGGCCAGGACCCGGGTGAGCCCGTCGATCGCCCGCCGCAGCTTGCGGCCGGCCGACCAGCCCATGGAGACGTGGTCCTCCTGCATCGCGGAGCTCGGGATCGAGTCGACGCTCGCCGGGGCGGCCAGCCGCTTGAGCTCGGAGACGATGGCGGCCTGGGTGTACTGGGCGATCATGTGGCCGGAGTCCACCCCCGGGTCGCCCGCCAAAAACGCGGGAAGGCCGTGGCTGCGGGCCACGTCGAGCATCCGGTCGGTCCGCCGTTCGGAGATCGACGCGAGGTCGGCGACCGCGATCGCCAGGAAGTCCAGGACGTACGCCACGGGGGCGCCGTGGAAGTTGCCGTTGGACTCGACCCGGCCATCGTCAAGGACCACCGGGTTGTCGATGGCACTGGCCAGCTCGCGCGCGGCCACCGTGGCGGCGTGGGCGACCGTGTCCCTGGCCGCCCCCGCGACCTGCGGCGCGCAGCGCAGGGAGTACGCGTCCTGGACGCGGGTGCAGGACCCGTCACGATGCGACTCCATGATCCCCGAGCCCTCGAGGAGGCCGCGCATGTTGGCCGCGGCCGCCGCCTGGCCGGGATGCGGCCGCAGCGCCTGCAGGTCCGCGGCGAAGACCGCGTCGGTGCCGAGCAGCGCCTCGACGCTCATCGCGGCGCTGATGTCGGCGGTCTTGAGCAGCCTGATCAGGTCGTCGATGGCCAGGATCAGCATGCCGAGCATGCCGTCCGTGCCGTTGACGAGGGCGAGCCCCTCCTTGGCGGCCAGCTCGACCGGCTCGATGCCGCTCTGCTTGAGCACCTCCCCGGCCGGCTGCACCTGCCCGTCCGCCGTACGGACGACGCCTTCGCCCATGAGCGTCAGCGCGACGTGGGAGAGCGGGGCCAGGTCGCCCGAGCAGCCGAGGCTGCCGTACTCGTGGACGACGGGTGTGATCCCCGCGTTGAGCAGGGACTCCAGGACGCGGGCGGTCTTCGGGCGCACGCCGGTGTGACCGGTGGCGAGCGTGTGCAGCCGCAGCAGCATCATCGCCCGCGTCACCTCGGTCTCCACCTCGGGGCCGGATCCGGCGGCGTGTGAGCGGATGAGGCTGCGCTGGAGCTGTGCCCGCAGCGCCGGGTCGATGTGCCGCGTGGCCAGGGCTCCGAAGCCCGTGGAGACGCCGTAGGCGGGGGTGTCGGCCTCGGCGAGGTCCTCGATCCGCCCACGGGAGGCGGCCATCTCCGCCAGCGCGTCGTCCGTCAGCCGCACGGCTCCGCCGTGCCTGGCGACCTGGATGACGTCCTCGAAGGTCAGCGGCTCAGGCCCGACCGCCGTTGCCTTGCTGTCGTGCATCGTCCCACTCTCCCGGAGCCCCAGTGGCTCTTCGTGCGCTTGCAGGCCCGCCGGCGACCGAGGAGGTAACCAGCGTATTGCATGTTAGCTCCTTACATCCGAAGGTCGCTTCCAGACCGGCCCTTCCGGCGGCGGTCACCTCGATCGCCCGCCGGGTGGTCCCCCGCGCCAGCCACTCCAGCGCGACCATCCGCTCGAACATCGCCGCGCCGAGCGCGCCGCCGAGGTGGGGCCGGCGCTCCAGCCAGTCGAGGCACGCGGGGGCGAACCTGCGGCGCCTGAGCCGTACGGCGTCGACGTCGACCCCGAACGCGGCGGCGGCGTCCCTGCCGCGAGAGGTGACCTCGCAGGCGCCGTCGTCGGACTCCACGAGGTGCCCCTCGCGCAGCAGGGCGTCGTACAGCTCGACGCCCACCCTGCCCGCGAGGTGGTCGTAGCAGGTCCGCGCCTCCCGGAGCAGCCGGGCCTGCCGCGACTGCTTCAACGAACGCACGGCGGGGCGCCCGCTGATGGTCGCGAGCACCTCGAGGACCTGGGCGACTTCGGGTCCGGAGAGCCGGTAGTAGCGATGCCGGCCCTGGCTGATCATGGTGATCAGGCCGCCGTCCCGCAGCCGGGCCAGGTGAGCGCTGGCGGTCTGCGGGGTCACCCCGGCCATCCGGGCAAGCTCGCCCGCGGCGAGCGCGCGGCCGTCCAGGAGCACGGTGAGCATGGCGGCGCGCGTGGCGTCGGCGATCAGCGCCGCGACCGGGGCGATCTCCGCGTCCTGTGCGATGTATTCGGCGGGCATGTTTCGACGCTAACCCACCTATGCTTCGACGCTCGCCGAAGCATCCCCTCCCCCGTGCCTCGCACTGATTTGGGGTGTGGGCGGTGATTCGATAAAGTGCAACGCGTGAGTTCGCCCCCGGCGAGCGGCACGCGGAAGTGGCTCAGTGGTAGAGCATCACCTTGCCAAGGTGAGGGTCGCGGGTTCGAATCCCGTCTTCCGCTCGGAGTTTGCACCTGGTGGAGTGGCCGAGAGGCGAGGCAACGGCCTGCAAAGCCGTCTACACGGGTTCAAATCCCGTCTCCACCTCTGGTTTGACGGGCGATTAGCTCAGCGGGAGAGCGCTTCCCTGACACGGAAGAGGTCACTGGTTCAATCCCAGTATCGCCCACCATCTTTTCTCGGCCTTGACGGTCTGTTCGAAGCCGCCGGATCTCCGGCGGCTTTTCGCATTTCTCACCGAATCTGGAATCACCGCGTCGCGCCGGCAGGCCACCCCTGCCGCGTCCCGGTCGGACCAGGCCACCCCGCGAGTAGTTAGTTAGGCAAAGCAACTACTATCGGGGCGAAGGAGGAGAACGTGCGCATGCGTGACGCGGATAGCTCCATGGACGCCCTGAAGACCTCGACGGGTTCGGACCCGGCCCGGCGGGCCGGACGGCTCAACCGGGACCACCCCCGCTACAAGTGGGTGGCGCTGTCGAACACGACGGTGGGCATGTTGCTGGCCACCGTGAACTCGTCGATCGTCATCATCTCGCTACCGGCGATCTTCAGGGGCATCGGGCTCAATCCGCTGGAGCCCGGCAACGTGAGCTTCCTGCTGTGGATGATCATGGGCTTCCTGCTCGTGTCCGCCGTGCTGGTCGTCCCGGCCGGCCGGCTGGGAGACATGTTCGGCCGGGTGCGGATCTACAACGCCGGGTTCGCGGTGTTCACCGTCGCCTCGATCGCGCTGTCGCTCGACCCGCTGCACGGCGGATCGGGCGCGCTGTGGCTGATCGGCTGGCGGGTCGTGCAGGGCGTGGGCGGCGCCATGCTCTTCGCGAACTCCACGGCGATCCTCACCGACGCCTTCCCCGTCGAGCAGCGCGGCACGGCACTGGGCGTCAACCAGGTCGCCGCCATCGCCGGCTCGTTCCTCGGCCTGATCATCGGCGGGCTGCTCGCGGAATGGGACTGGCGGGTCGTGTTCCTGGTCAGCGTCCCCATCGGCCTCGTCGGCACGATCTGGTCCTACGCCTCGCTCCACGAGCTGGGCGAGCGCCGCCCCGGCCGGCTCGACCTGCCCGGCAACCTCACCTTCGCGGCGGGGCTCGGCGTGGTGCTCGCCGCCATCACCTACGGCATCCAGCCGTACGGCGGGCACTCGACGGGCTGGGCAAACCCGTGGGTCCTCGGCGGGATCGGCGGCGGAGTCCTGCTGCTGGCCGTGTTCTGCGTGATCGAGAGCAAGGTCGCCGAGCCCATGTTCCAGCTGAGCCTGTTCCGGATCCCGCAGTTCTCCGCCGGCAGCCTGGCCGTGCTGCTGTCGGCCATCGGGCGGGGCGGTCTACAGTTCATGCTGATCATCTGGCTGCAGGGGATCTGGCTGCCGCTGCACGGCTTCGCCTTCGAGGAGACGCCACTGTGGGCGGGCATCTACATGCTGCCGCTGACGGTGGGCTTCCTCGCCGCCGGCCCGGTGTCGGGCTACCTGTCGGACAGGTACGGGCAGCGGCTGTTCGCCTCCGGCGGCCTGATCATCGTGGCCGCGGCCTTCCTCGGCCTCGTGGCGCTGCCGGTCGACTTCCCCTACTGGGTCTTCGCGGCGTTGCTGGCGATCAGCGGGATCGGCTCAGGCGTGTTCTCCTCCCCCAACACCTCGCGGGTGATGAGCAGCGTGCCCGCCCACCAGCGGGGAGCCGCCGCCGGCATGCGCGGCACCTTCCAGAACTCCGGGCAGGCCCTGTCCATCGGCGTCTTCTTCTCCCTGCTCATCATCGGCCTCGCGGCGGGCCTGCCGAACGCCCTCACCTCGGGCCTGGAGAGATCCGGCGTCCCCGCGGCGGTCGCGCAGTCGGTCGGCCACCTGCCGCCCGTCGGCAGCCTGTTCGCCGCCTTCCTGGGCTACAACCCCATCCGGACGATCCTGCCGCCGGACGTGCTGAATTCGCTGCCGCCGGACACGCAGGCCCGGCTGACCGGAAACGAGTTCTTCCCTAATCTGATCTCCGCGCCCGTCCACCAGGGCCTCGTCGTGGTCTTCTCCGCCGCCGCGGTCATGATGGTCGTCGGGGCCATCGCCTCGCTGCTGGACGGCAGGCGGCGGAGGACGACCTGACCGAATCTTCCATCCCACTGCGAGCCGGGACGGGCTTTCGCAGCACGCGTAAACAAACACGAGCAAGAGGAAACAGCGATGAACGACGCGATCTGGGCCGGCACGGTCACCGTCGCCGGGCACGAGGACGCCGAGCTCGAGGCCTACCTGGCCCGGCCGCTCGGTGACCAGCCCCGCGGCGGCGTGGTGGTGATCCACCACATGCCCGGCTACGACCAGGCCTCCAAGGAGATCGTCCGCAGGTTCGCGGCCCACGGCTACGCGGCCGTCTGCCCGAACCTGTATTCGCGGGAGGGCGCGGGTGTGAGCCCGGACGACCAGGCGGCGGCGGCTCGGGCGAAGGGCGGCGTGCCCGACGAGCAGCTCGTCGGCGACGTGGCCGGAGCGGCGGCTCACCTGAACGGGCTCGAGCACGCCAACGGCAAGATCGGCGTGATCGGCTTCTGCTCCGGCGGGCGTCAGACGTTCCTGGCCGCCTGCTCGCTCCAGATCGACGCGGCGGTGGACTGCTACGGCGCCTTCGTGGTCAACGAGCCGCCGGCGGGGTCCGGCATGAAGGCCACGTCGGTCCTGTCCAAGTCGCCCGACCTGTCCTGCCCGCTGCTCGGGCTGTTCGGCGCCGACGACTCCTTCCCCGGGCCCGAGGAGGTCGGGGTGCTCTCCGCGGAGCTCGACAAGCTGGGCAAGGAGCACGAGTTCCACACCTACCCCGACGCCGGGCACGGGTTCTTCGCCGTCGACAGGCCCTCGTACCGCCCCGCTGCCGCCGTGGACGGCTGGAAGAAGATCTTCGACTTCTACGGCCGCCACCTCGGCGCCTGACAGGAGCCACGATGTGCACCTATCTCACCCAGAAGATCGAGCTTGACGGGGCCGCGAAGGGGGCGACCGGCTGGTTCACGGTCAGCGACGGCGCCGTCTACGTCGACCATCCGTTCCACGCCTGCCACGAGCACACGCTGAACATCGACTTCACGAACCCCGCCGAGGGCCCGTCGGCCCGGGTCGCGGTCGAGCTCACAGAAGAGGCCGCGCTGGCGCTGGTCGACGCCATCCAGAAGGCCCTGGCCTCGGCGCCGCCCGGGCTCGCGTCGGGCGGGCACGCGCGCGCCGCCTCCTGAGGCTCACTTCGCGGCGGCCCGGGGGGGCCCGCGCCCGTCTCAGCGGCGCTGAGCGGCGCGGGTCATCCGGCCCAGGTCAGGCGGCGGCAGGTCAGACGGCCCAGATCAGCCAGGCCCAGATCAACCAGGCCCAGATCAGCCAGGCCCAGATCAGGCGGCAAGGATCAACCGGCGCGGCCGGAGAGCTGGTCGAACAACTCCAGGGCGGCCTGGCGGACGTCGTCGGGGGCGATGCCGTCCAGGGTGCTGCGGGCATGGTCGTTGTCGCGAGTGGTGGCGCAGGTGATCGCGACCGACGCGGCGGCCGCGTGACGAAGCGATCCGGCGGGCGCGTTGTCCGCCAGCTCCTGGGCGCTCGTGGCGAGATCGAGGTTGTCCCTGCTGAATGGGCTGGTCACCGAGGTCTCCTGGAGTGGTCGTGATTGGAGCCATTATCAGTCATCCCTGCCCGCATGCGACCATCGCCCACCTGTGTCATTCCTGTGAGCCCTGCTCATGGAACCGGCCCCGGGTCCTCAGTACGGGATCCGGGGCCGGTGGACGTGGGGGCCGTGACGCCCTATTTCGGGCGCCGGGCCGATCCTGATCAGCCGAGCCAGGCGGCGACCTGGTTCATGGCGCTGGACGCCCAGCCGAGCTTGAGGTGGTTCAGGCCGAGGACGGCGGTGGCCGCCCGGTTCCCGATCCCGTCGGCCGCGGAGCAGCTGGCGACGAAGACGGCTCCGTCGGACGGGCCCGTGTGCTCGTTGTGCAGAAGCGCCATGTCCGGCGTGTTGCCGCAGAGCTGGTAAACCGGCACGCTCGCGGGGGTGCCGGCGTTGATCAGGGGCACGACCAGTGAGCCCCGGTCGATGGCGTACTGGATGCCTCGGCCGGCCGTGTAGAAGCCCGTACCGCCGTAGTAGGTGGTGTACCAGTCCTGCTCGAGGGTGGACAGCGGATAGACGTCGTCCCAGCGGTAGAGCATGTCGTCGGAGCCCGGGTAGGCGTCGCCCTCGTAGCTCAGGTCGGTGTGGGTGCGCCACAGGCCGTAGCAGACCATCTTCGTGTGCGGTGCGGGCGCGTTGAGCGTGCCGCCGCATTCAGGAAATATCGCGAAATCGTGGGTCCAGCCGTGCCGGTAACCCCAGTCGAAGCCCTTGTTCGGACCGCCGAGCAGGATCAGTTTCCTGACGTCCCCCCTGTACGCGGTGCCCCACGACTTACGCAACGACGAGACGTACATGCGGGCGTTGAACGCGCCCTTGGACCAGCCGACCACGTCGACCTGGGAGGCCCCCGTCTTGGCCCTGATCAGGGAGACTGCGTCGGCGATCTGCTCCGACCAGTAGTACCCGTCGCCGGTGGTGTGCGGGAAGCCGATCGCGAAGACCTTGTATCCCTTGCCGCTCAGGCTCTGCATGAGCCCCGTCGTGGGGCAGCTCGCCTGGCCGCAGCCGTACGCGCCGGCGGCGTTGGGGTTCGCCCACGCCTGGTCGGCCGTCTGGTTGGCGCCGTGGACGAGCAGGACGGGCACGGGCTTGGAGCCGGTCTGCCATCCCGGTGCGGAGTAGAGCAGGAAGCGCGAGGAGTGCGGGCGGGCCACGTCGCCGAACAGGTGCTTCGTCTGGCCCGTCTGGTCGCCCCGGCCGTCCGACGGGTACGTCTCGGCCATGAAGGCGCTGGAGTTGTCCTTGTACCGCTCGACCTGGGCCCAGCCGTTCTGCAGTCCGGACGTGTAGGTCGCCTCCAGCGTCACGGAGCCGGTGGCCGAGGCGGGCGCGGCCGGTGCCGCGAGGACGATGGCGGCCACCATCGCAAGGGCGGCCGGCAGGCGGCCCCACGGACGTCGTCTCATCACATCTCCCTTGACGGTCGACCCCCGTGACAGACACCAGTTCGCCCTATGGAGGCGGCCGGATCAATGTGGGCGGCCCACATGCCAGAGGCCCCGGCGGTGGGGAGGACGTTCAGAGCGCGGCGCGGAAGGCCTCGGCGAGCTCCAGGAGGTGGTGGTCGTCGCGGGCGGTGAGCTGGAGGTCCACGAAGATCTCATGGACTCCGGCGTCCGCCGCGGCGGAGAGGTATCCGGCGATCTGCGCCACCGTTCCCGCTCGCGGCACCCGCGACTCGGGCGCGGGCTCGTCGGTGACGACGGGGTTGCTGCGCAGGGCCATGCGCAGCGCGTCGGGATCGCGGCCCGCCTCCTCCGCACTGCGCCTGATGGCCCTCCACATGGAGGTGAGGACGGGGATCGGGAGCGAGGCGGGCAGCCAGCCGTCCGCCCTGCGCCCGACCCGCTCCAGGGCCGCTGGGGCGAACCCCGACAGGTAGAGCGGCGGCCTCGCGGCCGGCTTGGGGAAGATGTGGCTGGGGGCGACCGCCCAGCGCTCGTCCTCGTAGGAGACCGGGTCGGTGGTCCAGACGGCGTCCAGCACGTCGAGGACGGCGTCGAACCGGGATCCCCGCGATTTCCAGGGCACCCCGACCGCGGCGTACTCGTCGGAGGACCAGCCCAGCCCCAGTCCCACGCACAGGCGGCCACCGCTCAGCTGGTCGACGGTGGCGAGCGAGCGGGCGAGCAGCACCGGCGGGTACCAGCAGGCGTTGAGCACGCTGGTGCCGAGCCGCACCCGCGTGGTGGTCGCCGCGGCGACCGACAACACCGCGACGGGGTCGAGGAAGACGCGGTGGGCCTCCGGGATGGTCCCGTCCCCGCCGGGATAAGGGTCCTTCGGCTTGAGCGGGGTCATCAGCCGGTCCCCGACCCACAGGCTCGAGAACCCGAGCGACTCGGCCTCCCGCGCCACGAGCCGCACGCTGTCCAGCGACGCGAACCGCCCGTACTGGGCGAGCGCAAGACCGATCTCCACGCTGGGACCTCGCTGTCAGATCTTGCGGCCCACGCCGCAGAGGATGAGTGACGTCTCCGGCGGGTCGAACTGCACCGAGACGTCGGGCCGCCATTCCGGCAGCCAGACCAGGCCGGGCTCCACCAGGTCGAACCCGTCGAACAGGCCGCCGATCTCGTCCCGGCTGCGCAGCACCAGCGGGGAGGTCGCGCCCTCGTAGACCTGCGTGCCGGTCTTCACGGCCTCGGCCCGGGCGTCACGCGTGCCGTGCGACAGGACCAGGAAGCTGCCCGGGGGCAAGGCGTCCCGCAGGGTGGTCAGGATGCGGACGGGGTCGTCGCCGTCCGGGATGAAATGCATGATCGCGACGAGGAGCAGGCCGATGGGCTTGCCGAAGTCGAGGGCCTTGACCACGTCGTCGTGGTTGAGGATCTCCTCCGGGCGCCGCAGGTCGCCCTCGACGACCGTGGTCGTCCCGCCCGCGCCCGCCAGCAGGGCCCGCGCGTGACCGAGCACGACGGGGTCCTTGTCCACGTAGACGACCCGGGCGTCGTCGATGACCTCGGCGGCCACCTCGTGGACGTTGCCCTGGGTGGGCAGCCCGGTCCCGATGTCCAGGAACTGGGTGATGCCCGACTCGGCCAGGAACCGCACGGCCCGGCCGAGGAAGGCGCGGTTCTCGCGGGCGGCGAGCCGCAGTTCAGGGGCGACGGCGAGGATGCGCTCGGCGGCCTCACGGTCGGCGGCGAAGTTGTCCTTGCCGCCCAGGTAGTAGTCGTACAACCGCGCGATGTTGGGCGTGGTCGGATCGAAGCCCCAGGATCGGCGATCTTGCTCCAAGGAGCACTCCCCCGTGCGTGTTCATGATCTCGACAGTGATCAGCATATCCAGCTTGTCCGGAATGTCAGCATCGGGGGGAGGCGAGGCGCGTCCGTACGACGAGATCGTGCAGAGCGTCCTGCGCTGAGGGCCGGTCCGGCAGATGGGAGCGGTCGCGTGCCTCCTCCAGCTCGGCGGTCAGCGCGTCCAGGTCGCGGTCCAGCACGCCGGCGCCGGGGGCGTCGCCGGGCAGCGCGCCGTGCTCGGCCTCGCGCTTGGCCGCGACCAGCTCGGCGAGGTACGGCGGGCCGCTGTCCAGCAGCCCGGTCAGGTCGGCGACGAGCCGCCCCGTGCGCATCAAGTGGACGCCGGTGAGCAGCACCCGGAACGAGTAGAGCAGGGGCTTCAGCTCGCCGGTCTTGCCGAACAGCCGCCGCTGGGTGCGCGCGAACCCGAGGTAGTGGTGGGCGTGGTGGCGGGTGAGGCACGCCGGGGCCAGAGCGGTCAGCTCCTCGTGGACCGGCGACGAGGCCACCACCAGCGGCGAGAGCAGCTGCTCCAGCACATATCCGTTGCGGCCGAGCAGCAGCCGGCAGAACTTGGCGAGGTCGTGGGTGACGAGATCGACCTCGACGCCTTCGCGCACCCAGGAACGGGTGACCGTCTCCTCCCCCGGCCGCAGCCCGACGACGTCCTCGACGGGCAGCAGGTGCACGCCGCGCAGATCCACGTCGGAGTCGCGGGACGGGAAGCCGTACAGATGCGCGCCGCTGACCGTGGCGAACGCCAGCGGATGCGGCTGCTCTCCCGGGATGCGGTCGAGCCACGCCGGCAGCACCGCGGTCACAGGGCGGACCTCCGCACCCTCATGAGGAAATCCTCGATCACGTCCTTGCCGGGCTCGTCGGGAAGCACGCTTCCCCCGGCGATCGCCGCCGTCAGCTCGCCCGTCAGCTCCTCGCGCCAGCGCTTCGCCTCCTGCCAGCCGGTCGCGCCCTGCCGTACGGCGAGCAGGCGCGCGCGGAGGCGGTCGTCGACGCGCACCAACGGCTCGCCGTGGCGCACCAGGTGCAGCCCGCTGACCAGCAGCCGGAGCAGATGCATCGCCATCTTCCTGATCCGCGGATCGCCGGCGAACCTGGCGTCGGGCCCGGGCTGCTCGGCCCCGCGGGACTCGAGGCGGCGGAACTGGTCGTCGGAGTAGGCCGCGAACGTGCGCTCGGCCTCCCTGGACAGGAAGGCCTGCCGGATCGCGAGCAGTTCTTCGCCGACGGGGGTCACGTGCTCGACGATCGGCGACCACAGGCACTCCAGGACGGTCGGGTTGGCGCGCATCGCCAGCACGCAGAACCGCTCGATCTCCCAGGAGAACTGCTCGGCCATCGGGCCGTCCATGTGCGTGGGCGGCTTGTCCAGACGCCAGAACATCGGCGTGGGGACCACGAAGACGCCCCTCCGGTCCACGTCGGAGCCCTCGCCGTCCAGCCCGTACGCACGGGAGCCGGTCACCACCGACAACACGGTGCCCTCCGGCACCTGGAGCTCCATGACGCGAGATCATGCCATATCAGGAAACTTCCACAATGGAAGTAGCTTCTCAAAAGTAAGCTATGCTGTCCGGCGGTGATCTGACTTATGACGACAAAAGATGATTTCGAGGCGCGCTGCCCCTCGTTCCAGGCCGCGATCGAGCTCGTCGGGCGGCGCTGGAACGGCGCGATCCTGATGGCGGCGCGGGACGGCGCGCGGCGCTACAGCGAGTTCCTCGCCGCCGTGCCGGGCATCTCCGAGCGCGTGCTGGCCCAGCGGCTGCGCGAGCTGGACGCCGCCCAGGTGCTGGTCCGCGAGGTTCAGCCGACGACGCCCGTCCAGATCACCTACACGTTGACCGAGAGAGGCAAGGAGCTGGCCCTCGCCGTTCAGCCACTGATCGCGTGGGGGGAACGCTGGCTCGGGAGAGGTAGTGAAGAACACGATGGCTGACTTCGGGCACGAACTGTGGTTCGGCGCGTTCCTCACGCCGGACGCGGCCGGACGCCGCAGGCTCGAACGGCAGGCCGTGCTGGCCGAGGACCTCGGGCTGGACATCATCGGCATCCAGGACCACCCGTACCAGCCGTCCTTCCTCGACACGTGGACGCTGTTGTCGGTGCTCGCCGCACGCACGTCACGCATCCGGCTGTTCCCGGACGTGGTCAACCTGCCGCTTCGCCCGCCCGCCGTGCTCGCGCGCAGCGCCGCCTCGCTCGACCTGCTGAGCGACGGCCGGGTCGAGCTGGGCCTGGGCTCCGGCGCGTTCCCCGGCGGCGTCGCGGCCCTGGGCGGGCCGCAGCGCACACCCGCGGAGTCGGTCGACGCGCTGGAGGAGGCCATCGGGGTCATGCGGGCGTTGTGGACCCCCGGCGACGGCGTGCGCCTGGACGGCCGCCACTACCGGCTCGACGGCGCCCGGCCCGGGCCGTTCCCCGCCCACCCCATCGGCCTGTGGATCGGCGCCTACAAGCGCAGGATGCTCGAGCTGACCGGGCGGCTCGGCGACGGGTGGGTCCCCTCGTCCGGCTACGCGGCGCCGTCCGAGCTGGCGGGCATGTCGGCTGTCATCGACGCCGCCGCCGAGCGGGCCGGGCGGGAACCGTCCGACGTCCGGCGTGTCTACAACGTCTCCGGGCGCTTCTCCAGCCTGGCGGGCGGCGGATTCCTCGACGGCCCGCCGCGGGTCTGGGCCGAGCAGCTCGCCGAGCTCACGTTCCGGCACGGCATGAGCGTGTTCGTGCTCGCCGCCGACGACGAGCGCAGCCTGAGGACGTTCGCGGAGGAGGTCGTGCCCGCGGTCCGCGAGGCCGTGACCCGCGAGCGCCCCGCGGCCGCACCTGCCGGAGAGCACGTCCCGGTCGCTCCCCCGGCCGTCATGGCGGCGGAGCGGGGCTCCGTGAGCGTCCTGGACGAGGCGACCCGGCCCCGGTCCGCCAAGCGCGACATCAACGCCCTGTCCCCCGCCCAGCAGGCGAACGGGCAGCGCCTGGTGCTCATCCACGACCACCTCCGGCAGGAACTCACCCAGATCAGGGACGCGCTGGAGCAGGTCGCGGACGGACAGGCCGACGCGGAGTCCCTCCGCTCTTTGATCAACCAGCTGACGATGCGGCAGAACTACTGGACGCTCGGCACCTTCTGCGCGTCGTACTGCAGGCTGCTCACCACCCACCACACCATCGAGGACGAGCACATGTTCCCGATGCTGACCGGGGCGGAGCCGTCCCTCGGACCGGTGGTCGAGCGCCTGGAGGAGGAGCACGAGGTCATCGCCGGCGTGCTGACCGGGCTCGACGCGGCGCTCGTCGCCATGATCGAGGACCCGGAGAAGCTCGACGGCGTCCGCCTCCAGGTGGACCTGCTCGCCGACGCGCTTCTGTCGCACCTCGGTTACGAGGAGGAGGAACTGGTGGAGCCGCTCGCCCGGCTCAACCTCGGCTTCTGAGGCCGGAGCGGCGGAAATTCGGATGCGGGACGGGGACCGGCCTGCCTATCCTCCCGGCCATGCGGGACATCACGCTGCTGCCGAAGGCGCATCTGCACGTCCACCTGGAGAGCACGATCCGGTGGGAGACCCTGGAGGAGATCGGGGCGGCGAACGGCGTGGCCGTCCCCTCCAGCGGAGCCGGCGGGGCGTCCCTCGCCTTCGACGGCTTCCGGCAATTCGCCGACCACAACTCTCTCGTGCGCGATTGCCTGCGCCGTCCGGAGGACTTCCGCCGGATCGCGGTCGAGTTCTGCGAGGACGAGGCGGCGCAGGGCACCGGATACGCGGAGGTGACGTTCACCGCGGCCTCCCACGGCGAACGGCTCGGTGACCTGGAGATGCCGCTGGAGGCCGTGCTGGACGGGCTCGCCGAGGGACAGGCGGCCTACGGCGTGCAGTGCCGGGTGGTGCTCGACCATTCGCGGCGCCGGTCGGTGGACCGGGCGTGGCGCACGGTGAAGCTGGCCGCCCGTCACGCGGCCGTCGTCGGCGTGGGAGTGGCCGGGGAGGAGTCCCATCCACTGGCTCCGTTCTCCGAGGTGTTCGCGGCCGCCAGGGACGCGGGCCTCCACGTCGTCCACCACGCTGGCGAGACCTGCGGAGCGGCGAGCATCCGCGAGGCGATCGGCGGCGGCACCGAGCGGCTGGGGCACGGGGTCCGGGTCCTGGACGACGCGGAACTCGTGGCCGAGGTGCGGGACCGGGCGATCCCGCTCGAGGTGTGCCCCTCGTCGAACGTCGCCCTGGGAGTCGCGGACTCCCTCGCCGCCCATCCCCTGCCCCGGCTGCGCGACGCCGGTCTCGTCGTCACGTTGAACACCGACATCCCGTCGATCGCCGGGACGACGTTGTCGCAGGAGTACGCCCGTGTCCGGGACGCCTTCGGGTACGGCGACGAGGTCATGGCCGAGTTCGCTCGGGCCTCGATCGCGGCCTCGTTCGCACCGGCGGAGACGAAGGAGCGGCTGACCCGGCGGGTGGACGACTGGCTGGCGGCCCCGGACTCCTGAGTCGCGCGGCGACTCGTGTGGCGTATCGGTCCTCCGTAATCACTTCGTTTCCGACGGTGAGCAACGGTTTACTCACGGAACATGCCCACGTTCTGGAATGATCTCGCAGATATCGTGTCGGAGATCGAAAGACAGTGACCGATGCCACCTTTAGATGAAATAACCGCCTTCACCTCGGCCCATCCGGTCGGCACCGTCGTGATCTGCGTGTCATCCCTGGCCGTGCTGACTCTGGTCTTCTTCGTCCTGCGCGCCGCCTTCCGGGCCGTGACGCGGCTCCTCCGCCGCTACGCCGCCGGCCGCCCGGCGGAGGACATCCTCACCATCGTCGCCGCGAGCATCGCCACCGGCGTCTCCGCTCAGGGCATGTGGCGCTTCTCCGGCGACGTCCTCGGGTTCGACGGGCCGCTGCGCCTGCTGCTGTTCGCGTTCATCGAAGTCGCAGTGATCACCAGCGCCGTCCGGGCCCGCCGCAACATGCGGGAGAACTACTCCGCCGGCATCGACGGGATCGCCGTATGGGCCCTCACCGGCCTGTCGGCGGTGTTGTCCAGCCTGGACGCCAGGAGCCTCGCCGAGGCGCTGTTCCGGCTCGCCGCGCCGCTCGTCGCCGCGTGGCTGTGGGAACGCGGCATGGCGATCGAGCGGCACCGCATCACGGGCCGCGCCCGGATCAACTGGCGGCTCACCCCCGAGCGCGTGCTGGTCCGGATCGGGCTGGCCGAGGCGAGCGACAGGACCGCGAGCGAGGTGGACGCGCACCGCAGGCTCACCCGCGTCGCCCTGGCCGCCAAACGCGCCCGGGCCCTGCGCGAGGCCGGGGCGTCCGACCGCAGGATGCGCGCCGCGCTCACCCGGCTCGACAAGGAGATGGACCGGGCCGTGGAGTACACCGGCCTCGCGGTCGACGCCGAGCGCCAGGAGGCGCTGCTGTCCCAGATTGGAGCGCTCTACAACACGGCGGCGCTGATCGACCTGAACCCGCCCGTCCCGTGGGCGCCAGAGCCGGAGGAGCCTCCCGCCCGCCCCGCCCTGGCCGCGGGCGAGGTCGACGACGAGGACGAGATCCGACGGGCGAACGCCCCCCAGATCGTCGACACCGCGCAGCGCGCCGCCGGCATCCGGGCCGCCCGGGAGTACTGGGACCAGCAGATCGAGCGCAGGTACGTGCCCCGCGCGGCCGACATCGCGCTCGAGATCGGCATCCCGCTCGACACCGCCCGCGAGTACCGCTCCCTGTGGAAGCTCGAGGCGAAGGCGTACGCCCTGATCGAGGCCGCCTACAACGAGCACGGCATCCTCGACACCGGCACGTTCCCGGCCATCGAGGTGGACGAGCCGGTCCTGTCGGTCAGCGGCACACCGGCCGCCGGTTCGGCGGCGAGCGGCCCGTCCATGAACGGTTCGTCGGTCCACGGAGGACCGGCCGGCCGGTGACGAGCCCGCCCGCCTGAGCCGGGCGCCTACGACCTCAGGGCCTCGCGCACCCGCGCGGCCTTGACCGCGGCGGACAACGTCACGATGTCGTAGGCGCCGTGGTGGCGCCGCCCGTTGATGAAGAACGTCGGGGTGCCGGACACCCCGCTCAGGTCGGCGGAGTCCATGTCCTCCTCGATCCGGTCGGCCCCGGCGTGGGCGTCGAGGTCCTCCCGGAACCGCTCGGCGTCGAGACCGATCTGCTCGGCGTAGACGACGAGGTCGGGGAGCAGCAGGTCGCCCTGGTGGCTGAGCAGCAGGTCGTGCATCTCCCAGAAGGCCCCCTGCTCGGCCGCGGCCTCCGCCGCCTCGGCGGCGAGCTGCGCGGACGGATGGACGTCGCGCAGTGGGAGGTGCCGCCAGACGTACCGGACGTCCCCGAAGTCGGCGAGGATCTCACGGACCACCGGCTCGGCCAGGCCGCAGTAGGGGCACTCGAAGTCCCCGTACTCGACCAGGGTCACGTGCGCGTCCTCCGGGCCCCGCAGATGGTCGCGGTCCGGGTCGACCGGGTCGGCGAGGTCGACGATGCTCTCCGCGGTGCCGAGCAGCGCCCTGGCCCTGGTCTTCCTCGGCAACATGGCGGTCACGCGCGACACGATCCACGTGATCACCGAGGCGCACAGGGCGGAGGCGAGGATGCCGAACTTGGCCTCCTCCAGCTCGGAACCGCTGAAGGCGAGCGTGGCGATCAGCAGTGAGACGGTGAACCCGATTCCCGCGATGGTGCCGACGCCGGTGACCGCCGCCCACCCGACCGGGGGCCGCACCCGCCCGCCGCTGAGGCGGGTGACCAGCCAGGTCGAGCCGATGATGCCGACGGGCTTGCCCACCACATAGGCGATCAGGATCCCCAGCGTGATCGGCGAGGTGATCGCGTGCACCAGGAACTCGCCGCTGAGCGGGATCCCGGCGTTCGACAGCGCGAACAGCGGCACGATCACATAGCTCGTCCAGGGGTGGTAGAGCTGCTGGAGCCGGTGGTTGCGCGAGACGGCGTTCACCACGCCCGCGGTCGCCGACCGGGCCAGCTCGGCCGTCGGCTGCTCGCGGAACAGCCGGAACAGGTCGCTCGCCCGCTCCAGGTCGGTGCGGGCCGCGGGCGAGGCGTTCGTCAGCAACCCCATCGCCAGGCCGATGACGACGGGTTCGACCCCCGACTCGAACAGCGCGGTCCAGGCCCCGATCCCCAGTGCCGCGTAGAGGAATCCCCCGCGCACCGATCTGGACTTGAGCACCACGGTGACCGCGAAGATCGCGATCGCGACCAGGAGCGGGAACGCCGACACGTGCTCGCTGTAGAAGATCGCGATGACGCAGAGGGCGATGAGGTCGTCGACGACGGTGACGGTGAGCATGTAGGTGTGCGCGCGGGCGGGGAACCGGGAGGCGACCAGGGCCAGCATCCCCAGGGCGAACGCCGTGTCCGTCGACATGGCGGCGCCCCAGCCGTGCACGGACGGCAGGCCCCGGTTGAACACCGCGTAGATCGCGATGGGCACGAGCATCCCGCCGATGCCGGCGAGGACCGGCAGGGCGAGCCTGCGCCGGTCGCGCAGCTCGCCCATGTCGAACTCGCGCCGCGCCTCCAGGCCGACCACGAAGAAGAAGAAGGTCATCAGGCCTGCGTTGACCCAGTGCCTCAGGTCCTGGGCGACGGCCGCGTCGCCGAGCCGTACGGACAGCTCGGTGCCCCATACGGCGTCGTAGGACCGAAGATCCACATTGGCCCAGATGAGGGCGGCCAGCGTGGCGGTCAGCAGGATGGCGGCACTGCCGGTCTCGGTGCGCAGGAATTCGCGCAACGGCGTCTCGAGCTGCCGGACCCAGGTGGTCCGTCCCGAGAACGTGGTGGAGGCTTCGCGCGGTTCCGTCACGTCTCCTGAGACATATATCGTCGGCGACACATTCCCGGAACGGCGATTGACTTCGCAAAAGTCAGCGGATGGACAACAAATCTTCGATCCTCGCGGACATACGCCGCAGGCAACTACACTCCTACCTTCTTGTGACATCTCCGGCTGACTCGCGGGCGTCCAATCTGTGGGACCACAGAGGAGGCTCGATGGAGATCTCGGGGGACGCCGCGGGAAATCGGGTGGCGCGGCTCGCCGGTGCGCGCGAGCAGGTCAGGCAGGCACGCCGGCTGGTGTCCGCCGTCCTGGGGCGCGACCATCCACGCCATGACGACTGCGTGCTGCTGACCAGTGAGATCGTCACCAACGCGGTCATCCACTCACGATCGGGACAGGGCGGCACGTTCGTCATCACCGTCTCGCGCCTTGCCGACCGGGTGCGGATCCGCGTGGAGGACGACGGATCCGCAGCCCCACCGTGTGCGGGGCACGTGGTGCCGAACGGCTCCAGCGGACGGGGGCTGCCCCTGCTGGACGTGCTGTCCGACCGCTGGGGGATCATCCGGGAAGGCGGCAGGAACGACGTGTGGTTCGAGGTCCGCGCCGAGACGGCGCGGGAGGCCTCAGGAGCCGGCGACCACGGAGACGCGGTCGGCGCAGACCTGCACCACCTCGAACCGGTGTCCGGCAACGGTGAACTGGTCACCCACCTTGACGCTCACCGAGCCGGGATCGCCCGCCGCGCCCCCCATCAGCGCAAGCGTCGCCTCATGGTCGTCCCCGACTGAGTTGAGCCCGGCTCGGGCGCCTCCGGCCAGGGGGTAGGCGCCGCCCTGGAGGATGTGCACGGCGCCGGCGCGATCGGCCCCGGAACACGCCTCCGTGGCCTGCTCACCGGTGGACTGGCACGCCGAGACCGCGAATAGCGCGGCGAGAAGGATGGCCGCGCGCCTCATGACCCGGCCTCCAGGTCGGCGTATCCCCGCCCGTCCGCCTCGATCGCGGTCACCCGGTACGACCGGTCGGCGATGTCGAGGGTGTCACCGACGCCCAGTTCGTAGGTGCCGCTCGGCACGCCGTCCACGTTCACGGTGACGACGACCTGCCCGGGCTTCAGGTCGTTGATCCCCACGAGCAGGGACGCCCCGCCGTGCTCCAGCCGGTACGGGATGCCTCGGCGCAGCCGCCACTCTTCCATGTCAGTCCCCCACGCTCAGCTTCTGCGGATCGTCGAACCACTTCTTGAACTCGTCCGGCGTGACCACGGCGTCGGGCGAGTCCGGTCCCCACGGGTTCCCCAGGATGATCTTTCCGTCCTTGAACCCCTTCACGTAGAAGACGTGCCTGGCCACGTAGGCGCCCTTCAGGTTCGCCGGCACGCCGTCCGCCGTGGAGTGGGTCGAGACGATCACCGGATGCCCCGAGTCGAACGCCTTCTTCACATCGTCGTAGTCGAGGTCGAGGCCGTCGGCGTCGTTGCCCGTGAGGTACGGCGGGGCCTTCTCGGTGAAGTCCCACTCGATGGCGCCGTAACTGCCGCGCTCCTCACGGTCGTACCGGTCGTCGCCGCCCTTCGAGTCGGGCGCGCCGCCGCCGTCCTCGGCGTACAGCAGGGCGAACGCCTTCTCGTAGTAGCCGGGCCAGCTCTCGGTGATCTTTCCGCCGCTGACGCTCCGCGCGAACGCGAGGTTGCCGTTGGCGTCCACCGGCAGGTCGGGAGTCACCGTCACCCAGTGCAGTTTCCCCTCCTTGTCCCACACCCGCACGGAGACGGTGCCGTTGGCGTTCTGCCGGATGCCGTCCTGGATGAACTTCGGGTCGGCGGCGGCGGTGGCCTTCAGCGAGGCGATGTACCAGCAGTCGCCCAGCGTTCCCTGGGCGACCTCGTCCGCCTGGACGCCGTCGGCGAACATCGGGACGTTCGGCATGCCGTACCGGAGCCCCGTGGTGCTCACGCCGCTCTGGCTGTTGACGCCGTCGAGGAAGACGTCGGTGGAGTCGAACCCGGGCTGCACGCCAGGCAGGTCGGCGGCGAGCTTGCCCCACAGGCCGGGCCCCGCGCGCTCGAGGAGGTGGCTGAGGTGCTCGCGCCGCTCGCCGTCGGGCAGCCCGTTGTGGTCGAACGGGTTGAGCCAGCTGTCCCCGGTGTCGGAGATGAGCCTGCCGTACCTTTTGAGGTCCTCGTCGCTCACCTTCGACAGGAACAGGTCGAGTTCGGCGGGGGTGAGCTCCTCCAGGCGTTTGGCGACCGCGCTCAGATCGTCGCGGTTTCCGTTCATCCCGAAGTCCTTGCCGCCCAGCCCCTTGATCGCGTCGAGCGCCTGGTTGACCTTGCCCTGGTCCGGCTCGTCCCGGTCGAAGACGATCATCGGGTCGACGACCGTGCCGGGCGGGAAGGGGGCGCCGGGGGGTGAGATCCGGTCGCACCGGCGGTCGATCTCCCCCGCGGTGTCCGGCAGGACGGTCGCCAGCACCCCGGGCACGCCCCTGGCCTCCCCGCCGCGCATCGTGTCCAGCAGCGGCTGGTACGACGTCGGGGGTGCGCCGTTCAGGGCCGACTCCGCGTCGCCGAGCACCTTGGCGAGGTCACGCTGGAGCCCGCCGGCACCGCCTCCCGCCTTCCTGAGCTCCCTGGCCAGAAGGCGGATCTTGTCGACGTCGAAGCCGGCGTAGGTCATTCGGCCGCCTTCTTCGCCGCGTCGGCCTGCCGTTCCAGGCTCTCGGCCTCCCTGACCCACGCGCCGGCGTCCATGACGAGCCGGTTCGCCATCCCGCTCAGATGCCGTTTGTGGTCCTGCAGGCGGCCGGTCGTCTCTCTGGCGTACCAGCCCTGCCAGGCGTCCTTGGCGGTGGCCGCGGCCACGGCCTGGTCGAGGAATGGGCCGAGCGTCTCGGCGATGGTCCTTGCCCGCCGCGCGCACTCCCTCAGCTCGTGGGCCCGCCTGCGTAGGGATTCGGGGCTTTCCACCGGATCCGTGGGGATCATGGAGGCCATGCTAACGACGATCATCCTGCCCGGGGGGCGACTCCGGAGAACCGCGATAGGACGGCCGCCAGGGTGGTACACCAACCCCGAAAGGATGCTTCCAGGAGGTGATATTTCCAACTAAATTTGTAGGGAAATAGGGAGGATAAGCATGGCTTTGCCTGACTTCCTGGTGATGGGGGTCCCGAAGGCCGGGACGACCGCCCTGCACACCGCCCTGAACCGGCATCCGGGGCTGTTCATGTCGGCCGTCAAGGAGCCGAAGTTCTTCCTCACCGACGGGCCGCCCCCAGCGGGCGTGGGCCCCGGAGACGCCGAGACCTACCGCGAGCACGTGTGGCGGCGGGCCGACTACGAGGCGCTCTTCGACGCGGCTCCCGCCGGGGCGCCGCGCGGCGAGGCGACCCCGTTCTACCTCTACGACCTGGCCGCCCAGCGGCGGATCCGGGACGCGGTTCCGGGAGCCAAGCTGATCATCTCGCTGCGCGACCCCGTCGAGCGCGCGCACTCCAACTGGACCCATCTCTGGTCCGCCGGGCTCGAACCGATGGGTGACGTGATCGAGGCCTGCGCGCGGGAGCGGAGCAGGATCGCCGCGGGCTGGGCGCCGTTCTGGCACTACGTCGCGATCGGCAGGTACGGCGAGCAGCTCAGGCACCTCTTCACGCTCTTCCCGCGCGAGCAGGTGCTGCTCTTCCGCTACCGCGACCTGGTCGACCGGCCCGCCGACACCCTGGACCGCATCTGCGTGTTCCTCGGGGTCGAGCGGGGAGTGATCACCGAGATCCCCCGGGAAAACGTCACGGCCCACCCTCCCGAGACACGGCGGCACGAGATGCTCTCCCAGCTCGTACGGCTGGGCGACCGGGTCCTCGGGCAGCGGCTGACGACGCCAATGGAGAGGGTCCTCCAGTGGGGCGGCCGGGCGCGGCGGCCCCTGACCTGGGCGCAGCGTCAGGAGTTGTTGTCCCACTTCGCCGCGGACATCGCCCTCCTCCAGGAGATCACGGAGGAGGACTTCAGCGACTGGCTCCGTCCCCGGGAGAGGTCGGGCGGCCTCGTGGGCAGCCGGCCGTCGGGCCAGCGGCAGGCGCGCAACGGTCGGCCGAGGCGGGGAGCGGCGTAGTCGCCCGGGGTCAGCGCAGTTCGGTGCGCAGCTCGTGGGCTCCGTCGGCCCGGGTCAGCTCGTAGTAGAGGCGGTGGCCTCCGTCGACGGGCACGATGGCCAGGTAGCGCAGCCCGCCCCGGGCGTGACCTGACTGCGCGGCGGGCCCGTTGCCGGTCGCCGTCAGCGTCGACGGGTCGGGGCCGATCGCGACGCCGGTGCGCTCCTCGTAGTTCTCCTCCGCCGACGCCCTGCCGTCGTAGTAGGCGATGACGGTCTCCCCCGTGAACGTCACCGCGCTGACGCGGACACCCCGGGAGTCCCAGGCGCCCGGCCGCCGGTCGAGAGCCGTCCCCTGCCAGGCCCAGTCGAGCCCGTCGAGACTTGTGGCGTAGTCGGTGACCATCTGGTCGGCCTCCTGCGCGTCCTCCAGCGGATGGCAGGACGCCCACAGGTGCCACATGCCGCCGTGGTGGAGGATCACCGGGTCCTTGACGCCGGTCTTGAGGTCTCCGGGGAGCACGACCCGGGCGGCGGCGGGGTCGAAGGCCGCGGGGTCGGCGGCCTCCATGACCTCCACCCGCCAGTGCTTGGTGCCGTACGTGGCGCAGCTGAGGTAGAGGCGCCATTTGCCGTCGGGGGTCACCACGAGCGTGGGACGTTCCAGGGACTCGGTGTTCATCTGCTCCTTCGAGATGGTGAGCAGCGTCTCGAAGTGCACCCCGTCCGCCGACCTCGCCACCTCGACCGCGTATCCGCGGCCCTCGCCGATGGGCCGGCGCAGCCGGTAGGCGAGATAGATCCACCCGTCCCTGCTGACGGCGCTGGGCGCACCCGCCCAGAATCCGGCCCCGTCCCCGGGCGGGGGCACCGCGACGACCGACCGTTCCGGCTTCGGTATGAACACGTCGAACTCTCCGTTGATCACATGATGACGATGGTCAGCCCGGCCTCGGGCATCCCTCCTCTTAACAGAGGATCAAGGCGACTGCCAAGCATTTCCCGCCCCCGGCTGCCATCTCTATAGAAAACCCGTCGGATTAGCCGGGTTTTGACATGATAAGCGAGAGCGGCGATTCCCCTGCCTCCCCCTGTCGCGCCTTGACCACCCGAACGGTATATGACTGGTGTCATGGACAAGGCAGACATCGGAGTGACCGGGCTGGCCGTCATGGGCCGGAACCTGGCCAGAAACTTCGCTCATCACGGATATGTGGTCGCGGTGCACAACCGCAGCGAGGAGCGCACGAACCAGTTCATGGACGACCACGCGGCCGAGGGCTCGTTCCTCCCGGCAGGCTCCGTCCAGGACTTCGTCGCGTCGCTGAACCGGCCCCGGAAAGCGATCATCATGGTGAAGGCGGGGGCGCCCACCGACGCGGTGATCGAGGAGCTGGCCGCCCACATGGAGCCGGGCGACATGATCATCGACGGCGGCAACGCGAACTTCGCGGACACCCGCCGCAGGGAGGCCGCGCTGAAGGAGCGCGGCCTGCTGTTCGTCGGCACCGGGATCTCCGGCGGCGAGGAGGGCGCGCTCAACGGGCCGAGCATCATGCCCGGCGGAGACGCCGAGGCCTACAAGACGCTCGGACCGCTGCTCGAGGACATCTCGGCGAAGGTCGACGGGACGCCGTGCTGCGTGCACGTCGGCCCCGACGGCGCCGGGCACTTCGTGAAGATGGTGCACAACGGCATCGAGTACGCCGACATGCAGCTGATCGCCGAGTCCTACGACCTGCTCCGGCAGGCCATGGGGCTGTCCCCCGCGGAGCTCGCCGACGTCTTCCGCGAGTGGAACAAGGGCGAGCTCGAGTCGTACCTCATCGAGATCACCGCCGAGGTGCTGGGCCACGTCGACGCCGAGACCGGCAAGCCGTTCGTCGACGTCGTGGTGGACCAGGCCGAGCAGAAGGGCACCGGCCGCTGGACCGTGCAGAGCGCCCTCGACCTCGGCGTCCCGGTGACCGGCATCGCCGAGGCGGTGTTCTCCCGCGCCCTGTCCGGCCACCCCGAGCAGCGGGCGGCCGCGCGCGCCCTGGCGGGCCCGAACGGGACGGCCGCGCACGCGAACCTCGTCGAGGACGTGCGCCGTGCGCTCTACGCCTCCAAGATCGTCGCCTACGCCCAGGGCTTCGACCAGATGATCGCGGCCAGCGAGGAGTACGGCTGGGACATCGACCTCGGGGCCATGGCCACGATCTGGCGCGGCGGCTGCATCATCCGGGCGCGCTTCCTCGACCGGATCCGCGAGGCCTACGACGCCGACCGCCGGCTGCCCACCCTGCTGGTGGACCCGACGTTCGCCGACGCGCTCACCGCGGCCCAGGACTCCTGGCGGCGCGTGGTGGCGACGGCGGCGACGATCGGCGTCCCGACGCCGGGCTTCTCCTCCGCGCTCGCCTACTACGACGCCCTGCGCAGGGACCGCCTGCCCGCTGCGCTCGTCCAGGGCCTGCGGGACTTCTTCGGCGCCCACACCTACCGCCGCGTGGACCGCGACGGCTCGTTCCACACCGACTGGTCCGCCGACCGCTCGGAGAACCCCGCCTGACCAGGGCGGCCCGAAGAACTCGCGCCACCTCGCAGAAGACCGTACGGCCTGCGCCCAAGCTGGGGGCGCAGGCCGTACGGCTTTTCTCAGGGACGTCTACTCGGGGAGCCGCCCGGGGCGGGTCACTCGAAGGCCACGGCCGGAACCGGCTCGCGGTCCTCGCTCGCCGAAGTGGGGCCACCCCTGAGCGGGATCTCCTTGATGAACAGGGCGAGGATCGGAACCAGCACCGCGAACAGGACCGCCCAGCCGAAGACCGAGCTGATCGAGCCGGCGAGCGACTCCAGGAACCCGCCCTTGATCTGCGGAGGCAACTGGTCGAGCGCGGCCGTGTTCATCTGCCCGCCACTCGCCGTGACCGCCGCGGCGGCCTGCGGGCCGATCTTCTCGGTCAGGCTCGCCGTCAGGTGGTTGTTGAAGATCGCGCCGAACAGCGAGATGCCGAACGAACCACCGATGGAGCGGAAGAACGTCGAGGCGCTGCTCGCCACTCCCAGGTCACGCTGCTCGACGCTGTTCTGCGCGATCAGCATGCTGGTCTGCATCAGGAAGCCCATGCCGAGACCCAGGACCGCGATGAACACGCCGGTCTGGAAGGTGGTGGTGTTGACGTCCTGCAGTGACAGCAGCCACATGCCGACCGCCATGATGGCGCCGCCGATCACCGGGTAGATCTTGTACTTGCCGGTCTTGGTGATCGCCCGGCCGACGAAGAGGGACACGACCATCATCGCGCCCATCATCGGCAGCAGGAGCAGGCCGGAGTTGGTCGCCGAGGCGCCCTGGACGGTCTGCTGGAACAGCGGCATGAAGCTGATCGCGCCGAACATGGCGAACCCGAGCAGGAAGCCGATCAGCGAGGTCAGCGAGAAGTTCCGGTTGCGGAACACGTGCAGCGGCATGATCGGCTCGGCCGCGCGCTTCTCGATCGGGAGGAAGACGGCGAGCGAGACGACCGCGAGGACCGCCAGCAGGATGATCTGCCAGGAACCCCAGGCGTATCCGTGTGCCTGGCCACCCCAGGAGGTGATCAGCACGAGCGCGGTGATGCCGACGGTGAGCACGCCCGCGCCCAGCCAGTCGATCCGGTGTTCGGTGCGCTTCTTCGGCAGGTGCAGCTTGGCGATCAGCCAGACCAGGGCGACGCCGCCCAGCGGCAGGTTGACGTAGAACGCCCAGCGCCAGTTCAGGTGGTCGGTGATGAAACCGCCGACGAGCGGGCCCGCGATCATGGCGAGCGACATCATCGCGGCCATGATGCCCTGGTACTGACCCCGCTCGCGCGGAGGCACCAGGTCACCGATGATGGCCATCACGTTGACCATGAGGCCGCCCGCGCCGAGGCCCTGGAGGGCGCGGAAGGCGATCAGCTCGGTCATGCCGTCGCCTGTGCCGCCGAACATCGCCGAACCGGCCATTCCACACAGGGCGGACCCGATGAGGAACAGGACGATGGAGCCGAGGAAGATGTTCTTACGGCCGTAGAGGTCGCCGAGCTTGCCCCAGATCGGGGTCGACACGGTGGTGCCCAGCACGTATGCCGTGGTCACCCAGGTGAAATATTCCAGGCCGTTCAGCTCGGCCACGATCCTCGGCATCGCCGTGCCGACGATCATGTTGTCGAGCATCGCCAGCATGATCGCCAGCACCAGACCCGGGAGCACGATCATTACTTCTCTGGACCGCGCCGGCGCGGCCGCGGTTTCCGTCATCAGTGGAGCCCCCCTCGTGGCTTACTTGCCGCCCGGCAAGTTAGACACCTAAGGTATTCTCCTTACTTGCCGGCCGTCAAGTTAATAAGGGATAATCGGACAATGGGTGCACAAACGAACACACGGACCCGCATCCAGGAAGTCGCCATCAAGCTCTTCACCGAACAGGGCTACGAGGCCACCTCCTTGCGGGAGATCGCCGAAGCCCTCGGGGTGACCAAGGCCGCGCTGTACTACCACTTCAAGACCAAAGAGGACATCGTCGCCAGCCTCACCGAGGACCGGGCGCAGGCCATCGAGGCCCTGGTCGCGTGGGCGAAGGAGCAGCCCCGCACCCCGGAGACCCGGCGGGAGATCATCAGACGGTACTCCGAGGACATGACCCGCGGCCGCCACCACGAGGTCATGCGGTTCATGGAGCGCAACCAGACCGCCCTGCGCGGGCACGGCAAGGTCGAGGAGATGCGCGAGCGCATGACCGGCCTCCTCGACATGCTCTGCGAGCCCGGCGACAGCCCCACCGTGCGGCTCAGGCGGTCGATGGCCGTCTTCGCGATGCACGCGGTCTGGTTCGTCCTCGTCGACGAGGACGTGACAGACGAGGAGCGCATGCAGGCCGCCCTCGACGTCGCCCTGGAATTGGTCGACGCCCCCGCCGGTTGACGCGGAGGAAAGGCGAGGTGAGCAAGATGCTCTTTGGTAAAGAACACGTCGAGCGTTACATCGCGACCGACGGCGAAGAGGGCCACGACTGGCGGGGCACGACGGTGGCGATCCTGACCACGACCGGCCGCAAGTCGGGTGAGAAGCGCAGCACACCGTTGATCTACCAGCCGTACGGCAACGCATATCTGCTCGTCGCCTCCCATGGCGGCGCACCGGAGCACCCGCTCTGGTACAAGAACCTCGTGGCCGACCCCGACGTCGAACTCCAGGTCAAGGGCGACCGGTTCAAGGCGAGGGCCCGCACCGCCACGCCGGAGGAGCGGCCCGACATGTGGCGGACGATGACCGCCACCTGGCCCGACTACGACGCCTACACGACGAAAACCTCTCGCGAGATCCCCGTCGTGGTGATCGAACGCGTCTGACGGCAGGGCCGCTACCAGGGCAGCGCGCCGCCGTCGTCGAGGAACGCCCCCGTGTGGCCGCTCTCGTCGACTAGGGCCGGCCGTACGGCTATCGCGGCGCCCTGCCCCGCCGACCGGTGACCGCCGACCGGTGACCGGTGACCGGTGACCGGTGACCGGTGACCGGTGACCGGTGACCGGAGTGCCCGTTCAGGCCGCGCGCCCGTGCCGGGCTCGCGGCCGCACGAGGCCCTGCGCCGGCTCAGGGCGCTCAGCGAGCGCTGACCGCGGAAGGCCGGGACGCAGCGTCCGGCGGGACGCAGGGGACGCGGGCGGTGAGCGCGAAACCGCCCTCCGGCGTGGGCCCCGACATGATCCAGCCGCCGACGAGGTTGACCCGCTCCTTCAGGCCGACCAGGCCGTAGCCCGATCTGCCCGGGTGCTCCACCGAGGGGTGCCCATCATGGTCGGCGCCGGGGCCGTTCACCACCGACACGTTCACGACGTCACCGCACGCCTCGCAGTCGACCTGGACCCGGGCCCCCGGCGCGTGCTTGCGTACGTTGTTCAGGCCCTCCTGCACCACCCGGAAGCACGCGTGCTCCGCCTGCCTCTCCAGCAGCCCCGGGGGGACGTCGAGGTGCAGGGTGATCTGGAGACCGGTCACATTGCCCTCCGCCACCAGCGCCGGGATCGCCTCCAGCCCCGCCGCGGAGGCCGGCATGTCCGCGCGGCGCAGCACCGTGAGCAGCTCCCGCAGCTCCGCCAGCGCCCGGACGCCCTTGTCCTCGACGTTCTTGGCCAGTTTGCGGATCTCGCCGGGATCCTCGTTGTCCTGGATGATGCCCGCGTTGAGGACCATGACGGTGACGGCGTGGGTCACCGTGTCGTGCAGTTCTCCCGCGATTCGCCGGCGCTCCCGTGAGGCAGCGTGCTCCTCCCGCAGCCACATCGACTCGCGCAGGTCCTTGACCATCATGCGGTAGGCCCACTCCCAGTTCCCGATCATCGCGGGGAGGTAGACGAACGCCACGGCCCGGAAGGCGCTCAGGAAGGCCATCCGGTGGCCCTCCGGCGCGAGATAGTCGGCCAGCAGGAAAACAACCGCCAGGCCGCCGGCCGTCGCCCGCCACGCGCGGACCGTGTTCGCGGCCGCCATCGAGTAGGCGGCGGCGGCGAGCGCCACGCCCTGCCCGGTGAAGGCCGCGCACACGATCGAGGCGGCGAGCGACGGCCACGCGGTGCGCCGCCGTACGAGCAGGGTGAGCGCGGCCACCACGGCGGAGGGGATGGACAACCAGAGGGGCACGGGAAACCACGCGTCCGGCCGCAGCAGCGTCTGCGGGACCGTGTAGGCGATCACGGCGGTCGCGAGCAGCACGTCGACGATCTCGTCCCGGTGCCGCGAGACGAACCCGGCCCGCTTCTCCCCCATAGGCCTAGTTTGTGGGTTTGACCTGCGGCGTTCTCACAGCGCCACGCCCTTTGGCGCACCTTGGCCGGGTGTTGTCGTCTGTGTGCTGGTCGAACCAGCGGCCTCGCTTCGGCAGGATAGAGAGGTGAGCGAGAACATGACCCTGCTGCGGCACCTCCCGGACGACTCCGAACCGGACTCGCTGTTCGACGCCTTCGTCGCGTGGAACGCCGAGCGGGGCCTCACGCTCTACCCGGCGCAGGAGGAGGCGCTGATCGAGGTCTTCTCCGGCAACAACGTGATCCTGTCCACGCCGACCGGCTCGGGGAAGAGCCTCGTCGCGGCCGGGGCGCACTTCGCGGCGCTCGCCAGGGACGAGGTCAGCTTCTACACCGCGCCCATCAAGGCCCTGGTGTCGGAGAAGTTCTTCGACCTGTGCGCCCTGTTCGGCACCGAGAACGTCGGCATGATGACCGGCGACGCGTCGGTCAACGCGGACGCGCCGATCATCTGCTGCACCGCCGAGATCCTCGCCCAGATCGCCCTGCGGGACGGGGCGGAGGCCGACGTCGGCACCGTGATCATGGACGAGTTCCACTTCTACGCCGAGGCGGACCGGGGGTGGGCCTGGCAGGTGCCGCTGATCGAGCTGACGCAGGCCCGGTTCCTGCTGATGTCGGCGACACTCGGCGACGTCGACCGGTTCGAGAAGGACCTCACCCGCAGGACCGGCCGCGAGACGGCGGTGGTGAAGAGCGCCGAGCGGCCCGTCCCGCTGATCTACTCCTACCGGCTGACGCCGCTGCACGAGACGCTCGAGGAGCTGCTGTCCACCCAGCAGGCCCCGGTCTACGTGGTCCACTTCACGCAGGCCGCCGCGATGGAGCGCGCGCAGGCGCTGATGAGCATCAACATGGCGACCAAGGCCGAGAAGGAGGCGATCGCCGCCCTCATCGGCAACTTCCGGTTCACCACCCGCTTCGGCCGGGCCCTGTCCCGGCTCGTACGGCACGGCATCGGCGTGCACCACGCGGGGATGTTGCCGAAGTACCGCCGGCTCGTGGAACGGCTCGCCCAGGCGGGGCTGCTGAAGGTCATCTGCGGCACGGACACGCTCGGCGTCGGCGTCAACGTGCCCATCAGGACGGTCCTGTTCACGGCGCTGTCGAAGTTCGACGGCAACCGGGTGCGCCGGCTGCGGGCGCGGGAGTTCCACCAGATCGCCGGGCGGGCGGGCCGGGCCGGCTTCGACACGGTGGGGTACGTCGTCTGCCAGGCGCCCGACCACGTCATCGAGAACGAGCGGGCGCTCGCCAAGATCGGCGATGACCCGAAGCGGCGGCGCGGCTACGCCCGCAAGAAGCCGCCGGAGGGTTTCGTCGGCTGGACCGAGGAGACGTTCGAGAAGCTGCAGACGGCCGAGCCCGAGCCGCTGACGTCCCGGTTCAAGGTCAGCAACGCGATGCTGCTGTCGGTCATCAACCGCCCCGGCGACTGCTTCCAGGCGATGAAGCGCCTGCTCACCGACAACCACGAGGACCGCAAGGCGCAGCGGCGGCACATCAGCCACGCCATCGCGATCTACCGGTCGCTGCTCGCCGGGGGGATCGTCGAGGCGCTGCCGGAGCCCGACGAGCACGGCCGCCGGGCGCGGCTGACCGTCGACCTCCAGGAGGACTTCGCGCTCAACCAGGCGCTGTCGACCTTCGCGCTCGCGTCGTTCGAGCTGCTCAACCCGGAGTCCCCCACCTACGCGCTCGACCTCGTCTCGATCATCGAGTCGACGCTCGACGACCCTCGCCAGATCCTGCACGCCCAGCTCAACAAGGCGCGCGGCGAGGCCGTCGCCCAGATGAAGGCCGACGGGATCGAGTACGAGGAGCGGATGGAGCTGCTCGCCGAGGTCACCCATCCCATGCCGCTCGCCGACCTGCTGTTCGGCGCGTACGAGACCTACCGCCGCGGGCACCCGTGGGTGGGCGACCACGTGGTCAGCCCCAAGTCGATCGTGCGCGACATGTACGAGCGGGCCATGACCTTCACCGACTACATCCAGTTCTATGAGCTGGCCAGGTCGGAGGGCACGGTCCTGCGCTACCTCGCCGACGCCTACCGGACGTTGTCGCGCACCGTTCCCGAGCACCTCAAGAGCGACGACCTCATCGACCTCATCGAGTGGCTCGGCGAGCTCGTACGACAGGTCGACTCGAGCCTCATCGACGAGTGGGAGAAGCTGGCCAACCCGTCCGAGGCCCTGGAGTCCCGCGACGAGCTGGAGACCAGGATCCGGCCGGTCACGGCGAACACGCGGGCCTTCCGGGTGCTGGTGCGCAACGCGATGTTCCGGATGGTCGAGCTGGCCGCCCTGGACCGCGAGGAGGAACTCGTCGAGCTCTACCCGGACGTGGACTGGGCGGCGGGCCTCGACGCCTACTACGACGAGCACGAGGAGATCGGCACCGGCCCGGCCTCACGCGGCCCGGCGCTGCTCCAGATCGAGGAGGAGAAGGAGCTGTGGCGGGTCCGCCAGGTCATCGACGACCCGGCGGGCCACCGCGACTGGGGCATCGGGGCCGAGGTCGACCTCGCCGCCTCCGACGAGGAGGGCACGGCCGTCCTGCACGTCACCGGCCTTACCCGGATGTGAGCCGCCCGGCCGGGCCACGGGGCCCGGCGGGGCGCAGACCTCAGCCGAAGTACTTCTTCGCGCCGTCGTGGAGCGGGACCGGGTCGGTCTTCGGCGCGGCGTCCCGGGTGATGTCCTCGGCGGCGGCGTGCACCTTCTCCAGGTCCGCCTTGTGGTCGAACAGCAGCCGGGTGAGGCTCTCCGCCAGGGCCGGGTCCATCGACTCGTTCACCACGAGGAGATTGGGGACGACGATGGTCGGCACGTCGGACGGCGTGCCGTAGACCGCCTTGGGGATCGTCCCTGCGGCGTAGACCTCGCCGTGGGCGCCGCGCATGGCCGCGAGTGAGCCGTCCAGCGGCACGAACGACACGTCGTCCCCCATGCCGGCCACCAGGTCGGTGATGCCGGAGGTGGGCAGGCCCCCCGACCACACCAGCGCGTCCAGCGTGCCGTCCTTGAGCCCCTGCACGGTCTCGGGCAGCGACAGGGCCTGGCGGGTGACGTCCTTGTCGGGGTCGAGCCCGGCGGCGGCGAGCAGCCGGAGCGCGATCACCTCCGTGCCGGAGTTCGGCGAGCCGGTGGAGACCCGCTTGCCCTTCAGGTCGGCGACCGACTTCACACCGGCGTCCGTCCTGGCGAGCACGTGGGTGTAGTTGTCGTAGAGGCGGGCGATCGCCCGGATCGGCTGCGGGGCGGTGAAGGAGCCCTTCCCGGCGATCGCGTCGGCGGCCGTGTCCGCGAGCGTGAACGCGATGTCGGACTGCCCCTTGGCCACGCGCTGGATGTTCTCCACCGAGGCGCCGGTCGCCTCCGCCGTCGCCTGGTAGCCGGGGAGGTGCCTGCCGATCTGCTCGGCCAACCCTCCGCCCAGCACGTAGTAGACCCCGGTCGTGTTGCCGGTGGCGATCGACAGCCGCGTGCCGCCCCCGCTCCGCGAGCCGGACCGGTCGCCGCCGCAGCCGGCCAGCAGCGCGGCCGCCGCGACCAGCGCGACGAGGGACCTGATGCCTTTCGTGGACCTCACGAGGACGCCTCCCTGTTTCTCAGGACGTTTCTCCGGACCAGATGGACGACGAGCGCCAGGACCGCGACGCCGAGCCCGGCGAGCACGGGCGTGCGGGACAGCACGAGGAGCAGCACGGCGGCCACCGCGCACAACGACCGCTCGACGGGGCCGGCCGGGCCCAGCATCCAGCCGCCGGTGGCGACCGCCAGCGCCGCCACCGCGAGCGCGGACACGGCCGCCGCGAGGAGGACCTCCCCGGCCGGCGCCTGGGCGAGCAGCGCGGAGCCCGACGGCGCGAGCACGAACGCGAACGGCACGAGGAACGCCGGGAGGGTGTACTTCCAGGTGGCCAGCATCGTCCGGTGGGCGTTCCCGCCGGTGATCGCGGACGCGGCGAACGCCGACAGCGCCGTGGGCGGGCTGACCTCGGAGAGCACGGCGTAATAGAAGATGAACATGTAGGCCTCGGGCCGCTCGACGCCCAGGTCGAGCAGCGCGGGGGCGATGATGACGGCCGCGATCACGAAGGACGCGGTGACCGGCACGGCCAGTCCGAGCAGCAGGACGGCGAGCGCGCACGCGACGGCCGTGATCGCGAGCACCCCGCCGGACAGGCCGACGATCACGGAACTGGCCTTCAGCCCGAGGCCCGTGAGCGTGACCACGGCGACGATGGTCCCGGCGGCGGCGCAGGTGACGGCGACCGGCAGGACGCCGGTGGTGCCCTCCGCGAGCGCCCGGGCGGCGCGGCGCGGCGTCAGCCGGCGTTCCCGGTCCAGGAAGGACAGCAGAAACGCGAGGACCGTGGCGTAGACGACCGCGCGGAACGGCGACTGCCCGAGGGCCATCAGCACGACGATCACGAACAGCGAGCTGAAGTGGTACACGAAGCGCTTGACCAGCTCCCCTGCCCGGGGGCCGTCCACCCCCACGCTCTCGGTGCCGTACCTGCGCGAGTCCATCTCGATCGCGAGGAAGATGCCGAGGTAGTACAGGACCGTCGGGATGGTGGCGTAGACGAGCACGGTCAGATAGCTGACGCGCAGGTACTCGGCGATGATGAACGCCGCCGCGCCGAGCGTGGGCGGCGACAGGATCGCGCCGATGCCCGCGGCGGCGAGCACTCCCCCGGCCTGCTCGCGCGGGTAGCCCGCCCGCTTGAGTATCGGCCAGGCGACGCTGCCTACGCTGACGGTCGTCGCCACCCCCGACCCGCTCACGGTGCCGAGCAGGAACCCGGCGAGCGTGACCGTGCGGCCGGGAGCCGAGCGTGAGCGGCGGAAGGCCGCGAAGGAGACGTCGACGAAGAACTTCCCCGCGCCGGAGTGGTCGAGCACGGCCCCGTAGATCGTGAACAGGATGATGTAGGTGGCGGCCACGTCGAGCGGCACGCCGTACACGCCTTCGGTGCCCATCACGAACGAGGCGACGATCCGCTCCAGGTCGTAGCCCCGGTGCCCGATCGCCCAGTCCATCGGCAGGTAGCCGCCGTAGTAGGCGTACGCCAGGAACCCGAGGCACACCGCGGGCAGGATCCAGCCCACCGTGCGGCGGCAGGCCTCCAGGACCAGCAGCGTCAGCAGGGTCCCCGCGATCACGTCGCCCGCCGTCGGGGCGAAGGCACGCCGGATGAAGTCGTCGAAGACGACGAGCGGGTACGCGCACACCGCCAGCGACAGCGCCGCGAGTGCCCAGTCGAGGACCGAGGGGGTGTCGCCACCGCTCCGCCTGGGCTTGTAGCAGACGAAGGTCAGCGGCAGCACCACCGCGAGGAAGACCATCCGGTACGGCAGGACGGGCCCCGGCCGGAACGTCCAGTACAACGCGTAGAGCGACAACCCCAGCGCGACGATCGTCACCGCCGCCGCCACGCGTCCCGGCAGGCGCCTGCCCGGCCGTTCGGCGTCGAGTTCGGCGATCAGGCTCTCGGCCGAGGCCTGCGCCGTCCCCTGCTCTGTCCCGGTCAAGCGTCTCGTCCCTCGCGTGAGGTAGTCCGACGAACCTTGACCGAACGCTACGCCGGAGGCTGACTCCCGCGAGTCATGATCTGATCACAGTCTCATTACGTGACCGGTCAGCCACCGGACGTGGGGTCCTCCGCGCCGGCGCCCGGGACGGCCATGTCCTCGGGATCGTCCAGCCAGCCGTGGGGCAGCATGACCTTCGCCCGTTCCCCGCTCTTGCCCCGCGGGCCGTCGACCAGGTCGGGCCACGGCTGGTCCGGGTCCAGTTCGGCGACCCTGGCCTCGAACTCGGCCAGCGTGGCGACGGAGGTGAGCGCGCGGCGGGTCTCCGCGCCGATCGTGAAGCCCTTCAGATACCAGCCCACGTGCTTGCGGAAGTCGACCAGCCCGTGCCGTTCGCCGCCCAGAACCTCGCACAGCAGCTCGGCGTGGCGGAACATCATGGCGCCGACCTCCCCCAGGGAGGGCCGCGCACGCTCGGGCGAGCCCTCGAAGGCCCGGTCGAGATCGCGGAACAGCCAGGGACGGCCCAGACAGCCGCGTCCGACGACCACCCCGTCGCAGCCGGTCTCCGCGACCATGCGCAGCGCGTCGTCCGCGTTCCAGATGTCGCCGTTGCCGAGGACGGGCACCTCCGGCACCGCCTCCTTGAGGCGTCTGATCGCGTCCCAGTCGGCGAACCCCCCGTAGTGCTGCTTCGCCGTACGGGCGTGCAGGGCCACGGCGGCCACGCCCTCCTCCACGGCGATCCGGGCGGCCTCCAGGTAGGTGAGGTGGTCGTCGTCGATGCCCTTGCGCATCTTCATCGTCACCGGCAGGGATCCCGCGTTCTCGACCGCGGCCCTGATGATCGCCCGCAGCAGGTTCCGCTTGTACGGCAGGGCCGCCCCGCCTCCGCGCCTGGTCACCTTGGGCACCGGGCAGCCGAAGTTCAGGTCGATGTGGTCGGCGAGACCCTCCTGCGCGATCATCCGGGCAGCACTGCCGATGACGGCCGGGTCGACCCCGTAGAGCTGGATGCTGCGCGGCGACTCCTCGTCGCCGAAGCGGATCATCTCGAAAGTGGTGGGTATCCGCTCCACGAGGGCCCGCGAGGTGATCATCTCGGAGACGAAGACACCGCCGCCCTGCTCCCGGCAAAGTCTGCGGAAACCTCTGTTGGTGATGCCCGCCATTGGCGCGAGCACGACAGGGGGCCACACCTCGAACGTCCCGATTTTCACTTCTTCATTTTCGCCCGAGCCGGGGCGTGAGCAGTACAAGATCGTGGACGTGGGACTTTTGCCCCGGTTACGCTGGGCCTGACAACGGTCGGGGGAGGTCACCCATGCTGCTGCGGCTGAGAATCGGCCTGCCGGACCGCCCTGGATCGCTCGGCCAGGTCACCCGGGCGCTGGGCACGGTCGGCGCCGACATCACCCAGGTCGTCGTGCTGGACAGGGGCGACGGCCGCGCTCTGGACGACTTCACGGTCTACTGGCCGGACTCGGTCCCGCGGGAACAACTCATGCACGCACTGGAGAGCGTCGCGGACGTGCGGATCGACGGGGTCTGGACGACGCGGGAGGCTCCCGGGACCTATCCGGAGCTGGAGATCCTCAAGTTCCTCACGACGGCGGGCGACCGCGCGCTCGCCACCCTGATCGACTCCATGCCGGTGCTCTTCAGCGCCGACTGGGCCGCGGCCGCCACGGAGCGGAGCCCGCGCTCGATCGTCTACTCCAGTTGGCGGGCGCCGTCGGACATCGCCTTCCCCGCCGAGATCCCGGCGCGCCCGGCCGCGGCGACACTCCCGGAGGGGATCCACGTCATCACGGCCCCGCTGCCCCCGCTGGCGCTGTCCCTGGTCCTGGCGCGGACCGAGGGGCCCGCGTTCCACCGCACCGAAGTCCATCGGCTCACCCGGATCCTGGAGATCTTCCTGATGCTGCCCGCGATCGAGCGCGGCACCGAGCGGGCACTGCGGAGGACGTCGGCCGAGCGACTATGAGTACGCACCCGCCGCGAAAACCCGATACAGTTACGTCGTCGCCGTGAGGCGTCACGCGGAAGTGGCTCAGTGGTAGAGCATCACCTTGCCAAGGTGAGGGTCGCGGGTTCGAATCCCGTCTTCCGCTCCGAGAGGTCTTTTAAATTGCGGGGGCCTCGCTCGGTGGAGTGGCCGAGAGGCGAGGCAGCGGCCTGCAAAGCCGCGTACACGGGTTCAAATCCCGTCTCCACCTCTGATGTGAACGAAGGGCGATTAGCTCAGCGGGAGAGCGCTTCCCTGACACGGAAGAGGTCACTGGTTCAATCCCAGTATCGCCCACCACCAGCGTCATCACCGGTGCGTCTGACAACCTCCTGACAGGGCACCCCCGCCTGACGTCCGGCGGCGGACGGGTGGCGATAGAGTGATCTCACACCGCCGGGTTCACCTGTTCCGCGCGGTGGTCCCATCCCAGCAGGAGGTCCTCATGGCTGCCACCGAACCGGAACCCGGATCCGAGCCCGAAGCTTCTGAGGACGATATGAAGCGGAAGTTCCGGGAGGCCCTGGAACGTAAGCGGCGCGCCCACGACGAGGCCAACTCGGGCGGCCAGGGCAAGGGTTCCGCGAAGATCCACGGAGCGCAGGGCCCGGCCGCGAGCCGGCGATCCTTCCGCCGCAAGAGCGGCGGCTGATCTCCCACTCCCACGGGCGTCCAGCCCTCCTCCGATGCCGCCTCGGGCGGGGTCCTTCTCAACGGCCCCGCCTGAGCGCACACTGGAAGGGACATGATGGGCGATTCTGGTGGGAGTAGCTCATGCACGGTCAGATGCCCCAAGCAATGCCGTTGCTGTCCCGCGGCAAGCATCGCAACCCGAGTAAGGGCGCGTGTTTCATGGAACTCGCGTCGTATCTCGCGGGCGAGCGGTGGAGCGACCACCCGTCGTGCACCCATCCGCTGCTCGCGGGGCTCGCTCGGCTGGTCAACGATCACACCTCGGACGCCGCCCGGCCACATCTCGCCGAGCTCATCCCGTCCGTCATCGGGCTGACCGGCGACGATCTGCGGATCGACGCGCAGATCGCCCTGCGCGCCGCGACCACGGCGCTGCCGGTCGTCGCGCACGAACGGCAGCTGGCCATGGCGGTCTCGATCCTGTCGGCCGAGCACGTCCTCGCCGAACTGGACGGCCGGCCGGCCGGAAGCCTCAGCGACGCCAGCCGTGAGGCGCTCGAGCAGGTACCCGACGCCATGCGGTGGGCTCTCGCCTTCAGACGGGGCGTCCGCATCTCGGCCAAGGGGTTCCGCCGCTACGCCGCGCCGAACACCGTTCAGCTGGCTGTCAGGGGAATCGCCCAGGCCTGTGTCCAGGACCCGAACCCGTTGCTGCGGGACCTGCTGGCCAAGGCGATCGAGGACTGCAGGGCTCTCACGGGCGCACCCGCGCAGACCGAGGCGGCGTTCGAGACGGTCCGCTGGGGAGAGGCCTGCCGCATCACCGCCCGCTGAGCGGCTCGCTCAGGCGCCGAGCCACACGTATCCGGCGAACCGGCCCGTCCGCTGTTCCCGCCTGTAGGAGTAGAGGTCGGCCGTCTCGATCGTGCAGCGGTCGTCATGGCGGACGTCGGCGACTCCGGCACGCGCCAGCTGCGCGGCGATCCCGGCCCTGATGTCCAGCGCCGGCGTGTCCCAACTGGTGGTCGACCACGTCTCGGGGACCTGACCGGCGACCCGCTCCCGCAGATCCGCGGGCACCTCGTAACACCGGCCGCAGGCGCACGGCCCGATGGCGGCCGTCATCCGGGCGGGGTCGCCGCCCCGCGCGGTCATGGCCTCGACCAGGGCGGTGACCACCCCGGCCTCGGTTCCCGGCCGCCCCGAGTGCGCGGCCCCCACCAGGCCCGCGGCGGGATCGGCCACGAGCACGGGCGCGCAGTCGGCCACGAGGACGGCCAAGGCGAGCGCGGGCCGGTCCGTCAGGACGGCGTCGAGTGCGGGCGGCTCCGTACCGAACGGCTCGTCTACGTAGGCCACGTCGGCGCTGTGCACCTGCCGCATGAACACGACCTGCTCGACGCCGAACTCGGCCGCGGTCTTGGCCCGGTTCTCCGCCACCGCCGCCGGGGCGTCGCCCACCGCCCCGCCGAGGTTGCGCGAGCCGTACGGCTGCGCGCTCACGCCGCCGTGCCGGTCGGTGAAGGCCATGCGGACCCGCTCGATCGCAATCACCGGACCAGCGTACTCAGCGCGGGACGGCCCGGCCGCCCCGCCATGAGGACCAGGCGCGTACGGCAGGGCATGATTTGTCGGGCGCGACCTGGCGGACAGGACGTGATGGAGCGGGCGAGGAGAACCGATGCGCGCGGTGGTGTACGAGGGGTTCGGCGAAGATCCCGAGGTGCGGGAGGTCCCCGAGCCCGTCGCGTCCCCGGAGGGCGCGGTCATCAGGGTCGAGGCGACCGGGCTGTGCCGCAGCGACTGGCACGGCTGGATGGGCCACGACGACGACATCAGGGCGTTCCCCCACGTGCCGGGCCACGAGCTGTCCGGAGTCGTGGAGTCGGTCGGCGCGGGCGTGACGGGCGCGCGGCCGGGCGACCGGGTGCTCGCCCCCTTCATCGGCGCGTGCGGCCGCTGCCCTCAGTGCGCGGCGGGCGACCAGCAGGTCTGCGAGCGCCAGACCCAGCCGGGATTCACGCACTGGGGGTCCTTCGCGGAGAAGGTCGCGATCGACTACGCCGACGTCAATCTCGTCCGCCTCCCCGACGACATGTCGTTCGCGACCGCGGCGAGCCTCGGCTGCAGGTTCGCCACGGCCTTCCGCGCGGTGGTCGCCCAGGGCAGGACCCGGCCCGGCGAGTGGGTGGCCGTGCACGGGTGCGGCGGCGTCGGGTTGTCGGCGGTGATGATCGCGGCGGCGATGGGCGCCAGGGTCGTGGCCGTCGACGTCTCCCCCGGCGCACTCGACCTGGCGCGACGGTTCGGCGCGGCCGAGTGCCTGCGAACCGAACCCGGCGAGAACCCCGCGGCCCGCGTGCGCGAGGTGACGGGCGGGGGCGCGCACGTCTCCGTCGACGCCCTGGGCAGCCCGGCGACGTGCGCGGCGTCGATCGAGAGCCTGCGCCGTCGTGGCCGCCACGTCCAGGTGGGCCTGCTCCCCGACGGAGCGGAGCTGCCGATGGGCCGGGTGATCGCGCACGAACTGGAGATCCTGGGCAGCCACGGCATGGCCGCCCACGCCTACCCCCCGATGCTGGAGATGATCACAGCGGGGGTGCTCCGCCCGGATCTCCTGGTGACGCGGACGATCGGGCTCGGCGAGGTGCCCGCCGCGATGAAGGCGCTGCCTCAGGCCGGAGGCGCCGCCGGGATCACGATGATCGATCCCCGGCTGCCGTGACGCTCGTGTAGAGATCCAGCGTGCGCTCGGCGATCCGGCCCCAGGAGAAGTGGTCGACGGCCCGCCTCCGCCCGGCCTTGCCCATCGTCGCGGCCAGTTCGCGGTCGCCGAGAAGCTCGTTGACCCGCTCGGCGATCGCGGCGGCGAAGGCGCCGGGATCGTGCGGCTCGCCGTCGGCGCCCTGGTCGATCGGCACGAGCAGACCGGTGGAGCCGTCGGCGACCACCTCGGGGATGCCGCCGGTGGCCGTCGCCACGACGGCGGTCTCGCAGGCCATGGCCTCCAGATTGACGATGCCCATCGGCTCGTAGACCGAGGGGCACACGAAGACCGTCGCGTGCGTGAGGATCTGGATCACCTCGGGCCTGGGCAACATCTCGCGGATCCAGACGACGCCGTCGCGGGCCGCGGAGAGCTCCCGGACCAGCCCGCTCACCTCCTCGGCGATCTCCGGGGTGTCGGGCGCCCCCGCGCAGAGGACCAGCTGGGCGGCCGGGTCGAACGACCGGGCCGCGTGCAGCAGGTGCACGAGGCCCTTCTGCCGGGTGATGCGCCCGACGAACACGACGTAGGGCCGGTCCGGGTCGACGCCGTGCCGCGTGAGCGCCTCCGTGCCGGGGTCGGGGGCGTACTGGCCGGTGTCGATGCCGTTGTGGATCACGGTCACCCGGTCGGCCGGGATCTCGGGGTAGGCCGTCAGCACGTCGCGCCGCATGCCCTCGGACACCGCGATGACCGCGTCCGCGCTCGCGAGGGCGGTGCGCTCCGCCCACGACGACAACGTGTAGCCCCCTCCGAGCTGCTCGGCCTTCCAGGGCCGCAGGGGCTCCAGGCTGTGGGTGGTGACCACGTGGGGCGTGCCGTACAACATCTTGGCGACGTGCCCGGCAAAGTTGGCGTACCAGGTGTGGCTGTGCACGAGGGTGGCGCCCTCGCAGCCGGCGGCCATCTCCAGGTCGACGCCGAGCACCTGGAGGGCGGCGTTGGCGGTCTCCAGGCCGCCGGGCACCCGGTAGGCGCTGACGCCGGACTCCTCGCGGGGCGCCCCGAAGCACCGGACGCGCACGTCGGCCAGTCTCCGCAGCTCCCGCGCCAGATACTCGACATGGACCCCGGCCCCGCCGTACACGTCCGGGGGGTACTCGCGGCTGAGCAGATCGACACGCATAGCAGGAGCTTAGGTCGTGTCCGATGGATCACGCTTCCCTGCACCTTGTCGTATCACCCGGGTGTTTGTCAGAGCTTTGGGGGGTTAGGGTCCTCCCTATGAAGGTCCTGGCGATCGTGCTCGCAGGTGGCGAAGGAAAGCGGCTGATGCCCCTGACCGCGGACCGGGCCAAGCCCGCCGTTCCGTTCGGAGGGATCTACCGGCTGATCGACTTCGTGTTGTCGAACCTGGCCAACGCCCACTACCTGCAGATCGTGGTGCTCACGCAGTACAAGAACCACAGCCTGGACCGGCACATCTCCCGCACCTGGCGGTTGTCGTCGATGCTGGGCAACTACGTCACGCCCGTCCCCGCCCAGCAGCGGCTCGGCCCGCACTGGTTCTCCGGGTCGGCCGACGCACTGTTCCAGAACCTCAACCTCATCTACGACGAGCTCCCGGACCATGTGATCGTGTTCGGCGCCGACCACATCTACCGGATGGACCCGCGGCAGATGGTCGACCAGCACATCGACTCCGGGGCCGACGTCACCGTCGCGGCGATCCGGCAGCCTCTCGACCTGGCCGACCAGTTCGGCGTCATCGAGACCGACCCGTCGGGCCGCCGGATCGTGGCCTTCAGGGAGAAGCCGAAGGACGCGGTGGGCCTGGCCGACGCGCCCGACCAGATCTTCGCCTCGATGGGCAACTACGTCTTCAAGACCCAGGCGCTGATCGAGGCGCTGCGCGAGGACGCACTCGACCCGAGCAGCCGGCACGACCTCGGCGGCAACATCATCCCGATGTTCGTCAAGGGCGGCGGCGCCGAGGTGTACGACTTCGCCCACAACGTCGTCCCCGGCTCGACCGAGCGGGACCGCGGCTACTGGCGCGACGTGGGGACCCTGGACGCCTACTACGAAGCCAACATGGACCTCATCTCGGTGCACCCGGTGTTCAACCTCTACAACGACCGCTGGCCCATCTACACCGGCAACGATCCGCTGCCTCCCGCCAAGTTCGTGCACAACGAGGGGGACCGGATCGGTCACGCGCTGGAGTCGATCGTCTCCCCCGGTGTGATCGTCTCCGGCGGCACGGCCCTGCGCTCGATCCTGTCGCCGGGCGTGGTGCTGCACTCTCACTCGCAGGTCGAGGACTCGGTGCTGATGGGGTGCGTGAAGGTCGGCCGGGGCGCGGTGGTCCGGCGGGCGATCATCGACAAGAACGTGGTCATCCCCGACGGCGCCAGGATCGGCTTCGACCTCGACTACGACCGCAAACGCTTCGCCGTCACCCGCAGCGGCGTCGTGGTGATCGGGAAGAACGAGATCATCGAGCGCTGATCCGCGAGCGCCTGCGTCAGCGGCCGTTGATCCGCCATGTCGGCTCGACGACCGTCCACTGCGCCTCCCACGCGCGCCGGGCACGCCGCTGGTTCACCGAGCGGGTCACGACGACCACCATCGCCAGGAACGCCGCGGTGGTCAGCGGCACTCCGGTTCCCACCGTCAGCGCGGCGACGATCGTGGTCTCCCTGTCCTGGGGCCGCTGGGCGATGGCGCCGCTGTCGTCGATCCAGACCTGCACCACGTCGCCCGCGGATTTGGTGGGGCTGACGTCGATCACACCTGTCCGAGGGGTGCCGTCGGGCGCCTTCCAGGTCGCCTGGGCGTGGCCCACGGCGGCTCCGGCAGCCGACAGGCGCGGCGCGAGCACGTTCTCGGTCAGGGTGGCGCTCACCAGGTGCCGGACGCGGGCCTGATCGGCCTCGGCCTTCAGGCCGGCGCCGTACTCCCGGACGCCGAGAACCACGCCGGCCACGATGGCGATCATGGCGCCCAGCACGGCGACAAGCCGGACTACCGCTTCGACCCGGTCACACCGGCGCCGAAGCGGATTCCTGTCCAGTCCGAGCCATCTGGCGAACCTGGCGAATGGATTCTGTGACATCACACACCTCACAGGGTCATTACCACTGCGAGTCCCGTTTATGCCTATTTTGCCGCCCAAGAGAATCGAGGGGAACTCCCCTCCCCGAATACCTCGCGTCCACCGGCCATTTCGCGCCCGCGACGGGCTCGCCGACCGCCGGGTGATCGCGTCCGCGCGGCCCGGGAGAAGCCTGGACGGCCCCACCGGCGTGGGCCGTGCGCCGCGAGTTACCCCTTTTATCCCTAAGTGACGGAATTTGCGGAATATGAGCAGCGAAGCGTAATCGGAGGTGGGGCCGGGAAAGCCCGCTCACCCGAGAGCCTGGGCCAAGGCCGGAGCCTCTCTGCAATACGCGCCTTTCGATAGCCCGATCCCCGAGGCAACGCTCCCTACCGAAAGCCATCGCCGGATGTCACAATGTCGACGAATCGGGGATGATCATCACGGGGAGCGCCGGAAATGTTCGGGATCATACGGCCATGCGTAGATCATTCCTGCGGAACCGTCCTCACGGCCTGGCGGGCCCATCTGTGCGGGCTGTGCCTCACCCTGCGTGACCGCCACGGCCCGTTCGCCAGGATGGCCACCAACTACGACGGGCTCATCCTGTCCGTCCTGGCCGAGGCGCAGGACTCCCGGCCGACGGCGCGCCGGACGGCCGGCCCCTGCCCCCTGCGCGGCTTCCGCACCGCCGACGTGATCTCCTCGGGCGATCAGGGCGCGCGACTGGCCGCCGTCGTGTCGCTCGCCCTGGCCGCGGGGAAGATCCGCGACCACGCGGCCGATGGAGACGGGGTGGCCGCCCGACGGATCTCCGGTGCCCCACTGCGCCACGCCGCCGTCTCCTGGTCCGCGGCCGCCGATCGGGACGCCGCGCCGCTCGGGTTCGACACGGCCGTGCTGACCGAGGCCGTCGAGCGGCAGGCGGCCCTGGAGGCCGCTCCCGCGTCGTCCCTCCTCCACATCACCGAACCCACGGAGACGGCCGTGGCGGCCGCGTTCGCCCATACGGCGGTGCTGGCGGGAGAGCCCCGCAACGCCGAGAGCCTCCGTGAGGCCGGGCGCCTGTTCGGCCGGATCGCGCACATCATCGACGCCGTCGAGGACCTCGACGAGGATCGGTCCCGCGGGCGTTACAACCCCCTCGCGGCCACCGGCACGTCGCTCGCCGAGGCCAGGCACCTGTGCGACGAGGCCGCCATCGGGCTCGGCCTGGCCGTACGGGACCTGGAGTTGCGGGAGCGGCATCTCGTCGAGGCGCTGCTGGTGGACGAGACCCGCAGGGCCGTCCGGCGGGGGTTCGCCGAGCGTGTGCGTCCCCCGGGGCCGGCGAGGAAGGCCGTCGCGGGGCTCTTCACCCTCGTGACCTGCGGGCTCTACCGGCCGGAGTGGAGCAGCGAACGCGACAGCCCCGCCTCCGACCGCTGCCTCCTCACCGAATGCGACTGTTCCGGGTGCTCCGACTGCGGCGACTGTTGCGACTGCTCCACGTGCTCCGACTGCTGTGACTGCAACTGTTGCGACTGCTGCAGCTGCGACTGCGGCTCATGACTCGGTGGTGGGAATGCCGGTATGGTCCAACCGTGGGAAGATCACGGCCCTTCTGGCGCCTCAACGCGGCTGAGCGGAGGATCTGGGAGGCCTACCCCACCGGGACCCCCGTCGACCTCCGCGACGGGAAGAACGACGATCCCGGCGAAGGACGCACCTGGGGCCGCGGGCGTGAGGTCCGCGCGGAGGTACTCGCCGCCCTGCTGCTCGGCATCAGCGAGAACCAGCCGGGGCGGGTGCCGGGCATCCGCCTGGCGGGAGCGCGCATCGTCGGCGACCTGAACCTCTCCGACGCCGTCGTCACCTCCCGGCTGCACCTTCTGGACTGCTACATCCCGGGCATCGTCTCCCTCAACGACGCACGCACTCAGGGTGTCCGCCTGCGCGGGTGCCACATCGGCCGGTTACGGGCCGGACGGGCCACGATCGACGGCCTGCTCGACCTCGACGGATCCACGATCGAGAACGGCGTACGTCTCGACAACACCCACGTCACCGGCCAGTTCCGCATGTCCCGCGCCGTCGTCGGATCCCCGTCCGGCCCGTCGAAGGGCGGCGGAACGGACGACCTTCGCGGCTGGAGCCAGCCGTACAACGAGGGCAGGGCCTCGGAGCCGGTCACGCAGGTGGCGGTGGCGGTCTGGGCGGGGGGCCTGACCGTGGAGGGCGGCGCGTTCATGCGCGGCCTGCGGACCGTCGGCGGGCTGCGGTTCATCGGCGCGCGCTTCAACAGCGGCCTCTACCTGGAGGGCGCGGTGCTGTCGGGCACCGACGGCCACGCCGTGTTCGCCGACCACATGCAGGCCACGGCGGCGGAGTTGAGCCAGGGCTTCACCGCCACAGGGACGGTCCGGCTGCGCGGCGCCCGGATCTCCGGCGTGCTGTCCTTCGACGGAGCGGTACTCAAGGCGCAGGGGCGGGTCCTGCACCTGAGCCACATGCAGGTCGACGAGCTGATCCTGCTGCCGGCCTCCATCGAAGGGGGGATCAACCTCGGCTACTCCCGTGTCGGCGTGCTGTTCGACCGCCCGGACTGTTATCCGGGGGACGTCCACCTCAACGGCACTACCTACGAGTCGTTGCGCGGCCCCGCCGTCCTGGCCGACCGGCTGCCGTGGCTCCACCGCGACCCCGACGGCTACCGGCCGCAGCCGTACGAGCAGCTCGCCACGTACTACCGCAGGATCGGGCACGAGTCCGAGGCCCGGCGGGTCCTGCTCGCCAAGCAGCGGGCACGGCGGCGGACGCTCAAGCTCCCCGGACGCGTGTGGGGGCGGCTGCTGGACATCGTCGTGGGGTACGGCTACCGCCCCTGGCTGGCGGGCCTGTGGGTCACCCTGCTCCTCGCCGCCGGCACCTCGGTCTTCTCCCACTGGAGACCCCACCAGATCGGGCTCGACGAGTCGCGGAGCTTCAACGCGTTCACCTACACGATCGACCTGCTCGCGCCCGTCAGCGTGTTCGAGCAGCGCGGCGCGTGGGAGCCGGTGGGCTGGACCCAGTGGCTGGCCAACTGCCTGATCGTGGCGGGGTGGATCCTGGCCACGGCGCTCATCGCGGGCGGCACCCGGGTGCTGCGCCCCTCGAACACGTCATGACCCGTCGATCGGCTCGACCCGCAGCCGCGGGATCGCCTCCGGATACTTCTCCCTGACGAACGTCACCAGTTGCTCGCGGACGTCGCACCGCAGATCCCACGCACTGGCCGAGTCGGCGGCGCTCATCAGCGCGCGCAGCTCGACCAGCCCCTCCGGCGTGACGTCGGTGACCTGGAGGGTCCAGTCCTTCTGGTCCCAGAGCGGGTTGTCGCGCAACACCCGGTAGAGCTCGGTGCGCAGCTCCTCGATCGGCACCGACCAGTCCACCCTCAGGTAGACGCTCCCCAGGATCCGGCTCTCGTGGCGGGTCCAGTTCTCGAACGGGTTGCTGGTGAAGTAGGACACCGGGAGGATCAGCCGCCGCTCGTCCCACAGCCGCAGCGACACGTAGGTGAGCGTCAGCTCCTCGATCCGGCCCCACTCGTTCTCGACCACCACGACGTCGTCGAGGCGGATCGCGTCGCTGAAGGCGAGCTGCAGACCGGCCAGCATGTTGCCGAGGATGGACTGCGCAGCGATGCCGGCCACCACGCCCGCGATGCCGGCCGAGGCCAGCAGCCCGGCCCCGAGCGCCCGCACCTCGGGGAAGGTGAACAACATCGCGCCGAGCGCGACGATCACGACGACCGCGGCGGAGATCCGCCGGACCAGGGTGATCTGCGTGCGGATCCGCCTCGCGCGGCGGTTGCGGTCGCCCTGGACGTGCAGGAGGCGGTCGAGGACCACGTCCGTCACCGCGTACGCCGCCTGGATCACCAGCCAGGTCACACAGGTGATGAGCAGGAGCGTGAACGCGTGCCGGAGGAGGCCGTCCGCCCGTGGGGCGATCATGTCCGGCGTGTACACGGCGTTGGCGGCCGCGACGACGGCGGAGGCGAACCCGGGCCAGGTGCAGCGTCTGACGACCGGGCCGGCGAGCGACCAGCGATCGCCCACGAGGCGGGACTTCAGCACCCGCCGGACGAGTTCGACGGCGATGATCGCGACGACGACGGCACCGGTCAGAGTGCCCCAGTTCCACGCGGCCGACAGGACGGCGCCCCCACTCGTCGTCATCGTCCGCCCTTTGCCCTTCCACGGTGAGGAGGAAACACACACCAGTGACGAATACTGCCAGATGGGCTGACGTGGTCGAACGCCCGGATTACGACGGTCAGAGCAGACCGAGATCGCCGAGGAGCTTGTCGGTGCGGCCCGTCTCGGCCTCGAGCCACTGGCGGAAGTCGTCGCCGGCCAGCAACATCGGCGTCCACCCGTTGCGCGAGCAGGCCTGGGCCCACGCGCCCGACTCCCCGACCGCCTGGCAGAGGGCCAGCAGCGCGTCCCGCTGGGGCTGGCCCAGCCTCCGGGAGGCGAGCAGACCCCACCAGTTCGCGTAGATCAGGCGCACGCCCGACTCGATCAGCGTCGGCGCGTCCACGCCCTCGAGACGCGCGGACGCGGAGACGGCGAGTGGGCGCAGCCGTCCCGCTCTGATGTGGGCGGCCACGTCCCGGTGGCCGCCGAACCCGAGGGCGACCCTGCCGTCGACGACCGCGTCCACCGCCTGCGCGCCGTTGGGGAACGAGGCGTAGTCGAGCAGCCGGGTGTCGGCCCCCAGGCCCTGGGCCGTCAGGCCGTACAGCAGGTGGTCGGGGCCGCCCGTCGCCCCGCCGGCCACCTTGGGCCCGGCGGGGTCGCGCAGGAGTGCGGCGGCGAAGTCGTCGAAGGTCCTGAACCGCGAGGCGGGCGAGGCCACCAGGACCTCCCACTGCCCCGCGAGCCGGGCCAGCGGCCAGGTGCTGCCCGCGATGGGCGCCGCCCGGTCCATCGCGGCGACGGCGACCAGCGCCGGGTCGGCGACCATCAGGTCGCCCTGACGGCCCGCCGCCACGAATCGGGCGATGGCGAGCGTCCCGCCACCGCCCGGCCGCGTGCTGACGCCGACCTTGTGCGCCCACCGGCGATGCTCGATGAGCGCCTTCATCACACGGGCGAACGCCGCGTTCTGCCCTCCGGAGGGACCGGGGACGACGAAGGCGATCTCGCGCTGGACCGGCGGATCAGCCGTTCCGCACCCCGCCGCGAGAGCCAGCACCCCCGCCCCCAGCGCGAAGACCGATCGGCGTCGCACGTCGGCATCCTCCCCCCAAAGGAGCCTGCATACCGACAGCGTACGACTTATCACGCCATGTGACTACATTTCGGGCAGAGGTGCTCTCACGTCTCCGCCGTGACACCCCACGGCGAGTTTCGGCGCCTACTCCACGGTCACGCTCTTGGCCAGGTTGCGCGGCCGGTCGACGTCTCGCCCGAGGGCCACGGCCGCGTGGTAGGCGAAGATCTGGAGCGGGATCGTCAGCAGGATCGGGTCGAGCTCGGTCTCGTTCTTGGGGACCACGATGCAGTCGTCGGCGGCCTCGGCCGTCCGGTGGCCGACCATCAGGATGCGCCCCTGCCGGGCACGGATCTCGCCGAGCGTGGTGAGGTTCTTGTCGAGGAGTTCGTCGTCGGGGACGACCGCCACGGTCGGCAGCTCGGGACTGATGAGCGCGAGCGGGCCGTGCTTGAGCTCGCTCGCGGGGTAGGCCTCGGCGTGGACGTAGGAGATCTCCTTGAGCTTCTGGGCCCCCTCACGGGCGACCGGGTAGCCGCGGACCCGGCCGACGAACATCATCCCGGGCGCGTCGGCGTACTTCATCGCCAGCGTCCTGATGTGCTCCTCCTGGGTGAGGATCTCCTTGATCTGCTCGGGGAGCCGCCTGAGACCGTCGACGATCCGCCTGCCGTCGGCTGGGGAGAGGTCCCTGACCCGGCCCAGGTGCAGGGCGATCAGCGCGAACGCCACCGCCGTGGACGTGAACGCCTTGGTCGAGGCCACCGAGACCTCCGGCCCCGCGTGCAGGTAGACGCCGCCGTCGCACTCGCGGGCGATCGCGCTGCCCACGGTGTTGACGATCCCGAGCACCCTGCCGCCCTTGCGCTTCAGCTCCTGGACGGCGGCGAGCGTGTCGTAGGTCTCCCCCGACTGGCTGATCGCGATGTAGAGGGTGTCCGCCTCGACGACCGGGCTGCGGTAGCGGAACTCCGACGCGGGCTCCGCGTCGGCGGGGATGCGGGCGAGTTCCTCGATCAGCTGCGCGCCGATCTGACCGGAGTAGTACGCGGAACCACAACCGATGATCTTCACGCGGCGGAACGACCGGCTCTCGCGCGGGTCCATGTTGAGGCCGCCGAGGTGGGCGATGTGAAAACGGTCGTCGAGCCGGCCGCGCAGCGTGCGGGCCACCGTGTCGGGCTGCTCGGAGATCTCCTTGAGCAGGTAGTGCTCGTAGCCGCCGTTGTCGTAGTGGCCGGCCTCCCAGTCGACCGTGAACGGCTCCTTGGAGGTCTCGCGCGCGTCGCTCGTGAACGTGTTGAAGCCGTCGGCCTTCAGGACGGCCAGTTCGCCGTCCTCCAGGTGGACGACCTGGCGGGTGTAGCGGATCAGCGCGGCCACGTCGGAGGCGGCGAACATCTCCTTCTCGCCGATGCCGAGGACGATCGGGCTGCCGTTGCGGGCGACCACGATCTCACCCGGGCGGTGGGAGTCGACGACGGCGATGCCGTACGTGCCGACGACGCTCTTGAGCGCCCGGCGGACGGCCTCCTCGAGGGTGTCGGTCTCCTTGACGGTGCTGCCGATCAGGTGGGAGAGCACCTCGCTGTCGGTCTCGCTCTCGAAGACGACCCCGTCGGCCTCCAGGCGGCGGCGGAGCTCGTCGGCGTTCTCGATGATGCCGTTGTGGACGACCGCGATGCGCTGCTCCTGGTCGAGGTGCGGGTGCGCGTTGACGTCGCTCGGGACTCCGTGGGTGGCCCAGCGGGTGTGGCCGATGCCCGACCCGCCCTTGAACCGGGCGGGGACCGCCGCCGCCAGGTCGGCCACGCGGCCCTTGACCTTACGCGTCCGCAGGCTCTTGGAGTTGACGACGGCGAGGCCGGCGGAGTCGTATCCGCGGTATTCCAGGCGCTGGAGTCCTTCGAGCAGGATGGGCGCCGCGTCCTGCGATCCCACGTAAGCGACGATTCCGCACATATCCGCTCCTATCCGTAAACAATCCGACGGAGCTGGCGGAGAGACAGCTCCGGCGCCGCGACACGCCTTCCCGACAGTTCGACGGAGATCCTGGGGAAGATCTCGTCGTTGGTGAACCCCTTCGCCTGGAGCTCGCCGTGACGCCGCCGGACGAAGTCCTCGGCGGGCTCGCCGAAGTACGCCAGGACGTCGGCGACCACCCGTGCCGCCTCACCGGGGCCGAGCGGGGTCGTCCTGGTGAGATGACCGATCAGGTCCTCGAAGGGATGTCGTGCCGTGGACACAGAGCAGGACCTTAACGTAGCGCGGATGCCGACTATCAAGATTCCTGCCCGGATTCGGGCAGGATCAGTCGCTAAGTGGTGTCACGAGACACGAAAGAGCCCGCCACCAAAGGGCGGGCTCTTTGTAGATCGTACTGAACTGCGCGATACGTTCGGTTCCCAGGGGCCCGGTCTCAGGCTTCCGACCCGGAGGCGCGCAGGACCTTGAGGAACGCCCGCATCCACGCCGGATGGTCGGGCCAGGCGCGGCCGGTGACGAGGTTGTCGTCGACGTGCGCCTCGCTGTCGACCCATGTGCCGCCCGCCTGCTCGACATCGGGCGCGCAGGCCGGATACGCGCTGCTCACCCGCCCCTTGAGGACTCCCGCCGCCGCGAGCACGAGCGGGCCGTGGCAGAGGGCGGCGATCGGCTTCGAACGCTCCGCGAAGTGCCGGACGATCTCCTGGCAGGCCGCGTCGTTCCTGATGTACTCGGGCGCGCGCCCGCCCGGCACGACGAGTGCGTCGTAGTCTCCGGGCCGCACGTCGGCGAACGACACGTCGGCCGGCCACGCGTGGCCCGGCTTCTCCGTGTAGGTGTCGAAGCCGTCGACGAAGTCGTGCACCACGAACTGGAGCTTCTTCGCCGACGGCGCCGCGATGTCGACGTCGAACCCCTCTTCGAGCAGCCGCTGGTAGGGGTACATCACCTCGAGGTCCTCGGCGGCGTCACCGGTGATGATCAGCACTTTCGTCATGGGATCACCCTTTCTCGTGCGCTCTGCCTTCGATCCTGCGCACGAGCGGCCGATCGGGTCAACGCCGCGAGGCCCCTCAGAACGCGAAGCCGCCCGGCCGGCCGTTGCGGTCCGCGACCAGCCCGGCCAGCGTGGCGACGGCGATCTCCGGCGGCGTACGGGAACCGATGTTGAGCCCGATGGGCCGGTGGACCCGGGCGACCACCTCCGCCGGGACCCCCAGCTCGGCCAGCGCGACCTCGTGGGGCGCCGGATGGTACGGCTTGCCCATCACCCCGATCCACCGGCACTCGTGGGCGAGCAGGTCGCGGAGCACGGGCCCGAGGTCGGCCCGGTGGTGGTCGGTGACGACCACGTCGGCCGTGCCGTCCAGGCCGGCGGGCGGGCCGCTGGTCACCTCGAAGGCCGGCGCCTCCGCCCGCACCTTCTCGGCGAGATCGCGGTCGGGCTCGAGGAGGATGCCGCGATAGCCGAGATCCGCCCCGTACCGCAGCAGATAGCCCGCGACCGGGGACGCGAACACGGCCACAAGGGTGCGGTCGTCCTGCGGCGGCGCCGTCTCCCCGTGCGCCACCGCGCAGGCCGGGTCCGCCTCGTGCACATGGGTGTCCGAATGAGCCATGGCCCCAGTCTCGCACCGCGTCCACGGAAAGGGCCGGGCCCGGGACGTGTGCCCCGGGCCCGTGCTCAGTGATCCAGTGATCCAGTTTTGATCCAGTGATCCGCTTCAGTGCGACGCGGTCACGCTGACGGTCGCCGACTCCGACTCCGCGCCGGACGCGACGGTGATCGTGGCCTGCCCCGGCCGTACGGCCGTCAGCCTGCCGGAGGAGACGTCGAGGACGGCGACGACGCCGTGGCGCCGTCCCGCGGCCGGGACCTCGCGCGCCGATTCGACCACGGCGAGCGCGCGGTCCCCGCTCCAGGTCACGCTGGCCGGGTACCGCAGCGGGAACGTCAGCCCGAAGCCGGTCGTGGTGCCGGTGGCCGAGACGGCCGCAGTCGTGCCCGCGGCGAGCGTGCCGGGGACGGCGAGCGACACCTTGTCGAATACCGGGTTCACCCGCGCGGTCAGCCAGTCGCGGGAGTCCGGGCTCGGGAGGCCGCCCCGGATCCTGCCGGGCGTGGGGTCCACGCCGACCAGGTCCCAGCCGAAGAACCCGCCCTTGTCGGCCGAGCTGTACGGGGTCTTGCCGACCGCCGGGGTGGTGACCTCGAGTACGCCGTCCGCCCGGCCGGCGGCGGCGGTGTGGGCGTGGCCGGTGAACAGCGCGACCGGCTTGCCCGCGCTCTCGCGGAAGTCGGCCAGCCACTTCTCCACCAGGCCGGCCTCCATCTGGTCCGAGAACTGCGAGGCGCCCGCTCCGCTGGGGTCGTGCAGCGGATGGTGGAAGACGACCGCCACGGACTTCACCGAACGGTCCTTCGCCGCCTTCGCCAGCTCCTGCTGGAGCAGCGGCACCTGCGACCAGTCCGAGGCCCGCAACCCGCCCAGGGTGGTGTTGAGCAGGATGAAGCGGGTCCCCTTGTGGTCGAACACCTGGTTCGCCGGGCGTCCGGTCGCGAGGAAGTTGTCGAGCGTGCCCGTGGCCGTGGCACCCGACTCGTGGTTGCCCGGCGTCCAGTAGACCGGGACGCTCGCCGGCACGTTAGCCGTGAGGATCTGCTGCGCCAGCGCGAAGTCCGCCGGCGCATTGTTGTCCACGAAGTCGCCATTTATCACGATGAAGTCGGGCTTGGCTGCGACGGCCTGCTTCAGCGCCTCCCCGGCCTGCTGCGCGGCGAACGAGCCAGGACCCCCGGCACTGCCGACGTGCAGGTCCGACATGATCGCGAAGCGCCACCGCCGATCGGCGATGTCGGCCTGCTCCATGACGAAGGGATCGGGCTCTACGGCGGCGTCCACCGGCAGGTCCTGCCCGACCAGCGCGGTGAGCGCGTCGAACCTGAGCTGCCCGGCGTCCTTGGCCAGGTCGGACGTCTCGACGATGTAGACGTTGGTCAGCGTGATCGGCTCGGAGAAGCCGGAGGGCAGCGCGCCCTCGACCCACTTCCAGCCCGTCCAGTCCACGACGGAGGCGAAGGTGAAGGGCACGTTGGTCGTCCCCTGCGAGCGCAGCGTGGCCCGCAGCCAGTGCCTCCTGCCGTCGCCGTACACCCACAGGCCCAGCCGCTTGGTGCCGGCCGGCAGGGTGATCGGGGTGGGCTTGGCGACCGCGTACGCCGCGGAGGTGCCCGTGGTGCCGCGGAAGTCGTAGGTGAGCTGGACCGCCTGGTTGCCCGCGGGCGCGTCCGGCCGGTCCGCGGCGCTCACGGCCGACACCGACGCGGTGGCCTTGGCCGTCGAGACGCCCCAGCCCTCGTCGGCGCCGAACTCGGCCAGCGTCACGTGCTTGAGCCCGACCGCGACCGGCAGCCGCGCGACCCTGCCCTGGACGGTCGCCGTGATGGCGGTTCCCGTGCCGTCGGCGGCCGCGAGCCCGGTCACCTTCAGCGAGCCGTCATCCTGGGGTTCCACCTTGACCACGTCCGAGTCGTACGACAGGTCGGCGTCGCGCACGGCCACGGGCGCGTCGAAGCCGTCGGCGTCGAACCCGGTGATCCGGACGCTGCCGGAACCGCCCGCGTCCAGGGTCAGGCTCGGGACGCTGAACTTCACGGAGGCGAGGTCGCCCAGCACGCGGACGTCGGCGCCGCCGTGCGCCCGTCCTGCCTGGGCCGCCACGTCTCCCTCACCGGAGCGCTCGGCGTGCAGGACGCCGTCGCGCACCTTGCCGAGCCGCCCGGCGTCCCAGTGGACCTTGTCGCGCCCGAAGGCGACCGGAGCGTACGACTCGTCGTAGCCGGCGGCGGAGACGCCGAGGGTGAGGCCGGGGAAGACGCGGTCGGCGGCCGTGCGGACGTCGATGCCCTTCAGCGTGCCCGAGCCCTTCTTCGTGAAGAGGCCGACGCCGCTCGGGATCAGCCGCTCGCCGCCGTCCGAGGGCGTGTTGACCACGCTGACGCCCGCGTCGCCGGGAGTGCGCGCGACGATGTCGGAGGAGCCTCCCCCATCGAGCATGAAGGCCTCCTGCGCGCCGAGCCGTACGAGCAGCTTGGCCGTCTCGTCGAAGCTGAGGCCGGGAGAGAAGTTGGCGGAGCCGTCCACGGTCACGAGGAGAAGGCGGCGGCCTCCGTCGGTCCAGCCGATGGCGGTGCGCGGCTTGGGCGCGTCGTTGCCGGTGGACGGCGGGAAGTCGATCGGCTCGCCGTTCCTGACGAGGACCTCGCCGCTGCCCAGGGCGGTGCGCAACTTGGCCGGGGAGTCGGTTCGCAGGCCGACGTCCAGGCTCACAGGGTCGCCGGGCTTGGCCGTGGCCAGCCGGGCGGCGGCGCTGCCCTGGGCGACGACCACGAGGCCGCCGTCCGGCACCGGCGTCGTGGTGACCGTCTGGTTCACCGCGCTGACGGCGCCGCCTGTCACGACGAGCTCGACGAGCGAGCCGGAGTGCGGGATCAGCGTGCGCAGGCCGGGACCCCACTGCTCGGTGAAGACCGAGACCCCGTTCGGCGGGATCGAGGCGGTGTTCAGGGAGGCGACGGGCTGGGCGGTCCCGGCGACCGTGACAGTGCCCTCAAGCAGGGCGTTCGCCAGCCGGGCGACCCCGTCCTCACCGATCGCCGCGACCGTGCCGGACTGGGTGGTCGCCTTGCTCAGCTCGCCCCCGCGGACCTGGGGCCCGATGACGGCGTTGGTCTGGTTGATGTCGTAGTAGTCGCCGTTGACCGCGGCCACGGCGCCCTGGGCGTCGGCCGACTTGGACAGTGCCCGGGTCTCGGTCAGTTTGCCGCCCACCAGCCCGACGTCGACCCGGGAGTCCTTCAGGTCGGCGTCGAGCACGTGGGCCCGCATCCAGCCCGCCCGCCCGAACGTGTCGAACGACGTGAGCTCTATGCCGGGCGCGACCGTACGGCCGGTCCTGTCCGCCTCGACGGACTCCCCCGGCACCGCGATCTCGTAGCCGCTCCCGCTCCCCTGGCCGACCCCGCCGGCTCCGAGCTGGACCTGTGCCTTCCCCTCGGCGACTCCGGTGCCGCCGGCGAGCACGGGGACGCCGACCACCAGGGCGACGGCCAGTGCACGCGCGTATCTCCGCATCCCTACCTCCAAGCACGACCGCCTGAAGGTAGACAGGTGCGGCACCCGGTCAGAAGATCTCCCATGACGTCCCGATGACATCACGGGGAACATCATCATGTCCTCGGGACGGACGCGATGGCGCCGGGACGCCCGGGGATCCGCTAGAGTTGGCGAAGCGTCGCGAATGATTCATCTCGCGACAACGCGGAAGTGGCTCAGTGGTAGAGCATCACCTTGCCAAGGTGAGGGTCGCGGGTTCGAATCCCGTCTTCCGCTCGCAGAGTGCGTTAAGCACTGGGCACGGGCGATTAGCTCAGCGGGAGAGCGCTTCCCTGACACGGAAGAGGTCACTGGTTCAATCCCAGTATCGCCCACCGCAAGATCCGAAGGCCTCCGGGACGTCCCGGAGGCCTTCGGCGTATCCGGATCCGTGATCAGTCGTGGTCGAAGTACCAGCGCGTGCAGATGCCTCCGTCGACGCCGTCCTCCTTCGTCGCGGCGCAGGCGCGCATCCAGGCGCCGATGTTGTCCTGCTCGTTCGACGAGGACGCGCTGAACGGACCGCACGTGGTCCAGGTCGACCTGTCGTCGTAGGAGCGCTCGACCCAAACAAGGTCTCCCGGGCGGTACCCATCGGTGATGACCGCGCGGGACTCGTCGAAGATCCGCCCGTTGACCAGCCGGACGACGAGGGTCCGCGCGCCCTCGGCGGTCTCCACGGTCGTGACGGCGGTCCGGAGCTCCGAGCCGATGTCGAATCCGTTGAACGGCGTTCCGCACCCGGGTCCCGCGTGGGTCGGCGTCGCGATCACCAGGACCGTCGCGGCGACGCCTCCGGCCGCGGCGATTCCCAGGAGCCTTCCACGCTTCATGTGGTGCGTTACCTTCCTCAGTGCCGACTGCCGCGGGACACCGCTGGGGCCGGCCTCGGCGATCAGCCCCCCGGTGATCGGCCTCGCGGCTACCAAGGGTAGATCACCTTGGGGATCACGCGGTCTCGGCGCCGAGTCCCTCCGGACGGGGCCGTCGCACCGGCGTCAGCGTGGCCACCACGGCGATCACCACGCACGTGAGCCCGGCGACCAGGCACGCCGCGGCCACACCATGCCGTGAGGCCGCCCAGGTGAGGAGGGCGGCGCCGAGCGGCCCGAGGGCCGAGTGGACCGTCCAGAAGGCCGACGTCACCCGGCCGAGCAGCGCGTCGGGAGTGACCTCCTGCCGCAGCGACATGGAGGAGATCCCCGCCGCGCCGGTGCAGAAGAGGAAGACGGTCGCCAGCACCGCCACCGCCGGGACGCTCGCCGCCAGGCCGATCCCGGCGACCGCGAGGCCGCCCAGGGCGTAACAGCCGATCCACAGCGGGCCGAAGCCCAGGGACCTGCGCAGGGCGGGTGCCAGGAGAGCGGCCGCCAGCGTTCCCGCGGTCGCCGCCGCCAGCACGTACCCGGCCGCGGAGTCGGGCTGCTCCAGGTCGTGCTTGAGGTGGTAGATCAGCACGTCGGACATGCCGTACGTGACGAAGGTCAGGACCGACAGCAGCACCGTCAGCGTCCGCAGGACCGGGTGCCGCCACAGGAACCGCGCGCCGGCGAGGAAGTCGGAGAAGGCCCCCCGCCGCGCTCCCCCGAGCTCGGCGGCCGCCGGCGCGGGAGTCGCCCGCGCACGCGGGCGCACCAGGCAGAGGCCGGCGGCGGAGACGGCGAAGGTCGCCGCGTCGATTCCGATCGCGGCGGCGGGACCGAGCAGCGCGGAGACCGTGCCGCCGAGCGCGGGACCGACGAGGCTCGCCACGGCGTACGTCCCGTAGAGATGGCTGTTGGCCTTCATGACCTGGCCCTCGGCGACGAGGGCGGGCACCACGGTGACGTACGTCACCTCGAAGACCATCCCGATGGCGGCCCCGAGCGGCACGATCACGAAGATCAGCCAGGTCTGCGGGGAGACCAGCCAGACGATCGGGATGACCGCGTACAGGACGGCCCGGACGGCGTCACAGGCGATCAGCAGGCGGCGGCGGTCCAGCCGGTCGGCGATCGCCCCCGCGAACACTCCGGCGACGATGGCCGCCGCGCCCGCCAGGGCGGTCACGAGCCCCATCTGCGTGACCGACCCCGTCGCGTGGAAGACGAGCAGGGGCAGCGCGACCGCGGAGAAGGAGTCGCCGGCGACCGACAGGGTCTGGACCCCCGTGAAGATCAGGAAGCCGCGGTTGGCCCGCAGCGGCGGTGAGATCTCCGGTTCCTCGTCCCCCGCCACCCCGGCATCCCTCCGCACGATCTTGTTCCGGCCGCGTCAACGCTAGGCGCGGCGCCGGGGAACCGCAACGGCCGGCGGGCCGTACGGCAGGTCAGGACGCCACAACCAGGGCCTGCGGCGCGGCGTGCCGCATGCGGGTGCGCAACCACAGGAGCTGGACGGCGAGCTCGCCCCCGCAGCGGCGGACCACGTCGAGCAACTCGTCGTCGCGCGCGCCCAGGGCGCCCTGGGCGATCATCGCGCAGGCGATGTCGCACTCGGTGACCAGGAGGTAGAGGTCGTGCAGGTCGCGCAGCAGCCCGAGCCCTCCGGGCCTGGTCCCCGCGAACAGCGGCTGGTGCAGTCGTTCCGGCTCCTGGGCGGGCGACGTCCACGGCTCGTAACGCCGGACGAACGGCTCCAGCCATCTGGCCTGGTCACGGCACTGTACGGCCAGGCGCTCGCAGACGCCGTACATGTCGGGCTCGTGTGGATGGCCGCGCCTGATCTCGCGGAACGCCTCCGCCAGCGCGGTCTGGGACCTGTGGAGCAGCCGCAGGTAGTGGGCGAGGTGCATCGCTCATACCTCCTCTAGCCGTTGGGAGACCTCAACAGGCACGACGCCGTCCGCCCCAGCACCTCCTCTCACGTCCGCGAGCTCGGCGGCTTCGGCGTCCGTGGCGGCGTCCGGCGTCACCGGCACGGTCGCCACGCTGTATATCGGCTGTTTGGACACCGGATCCCAGTAGAGCGGGCGCCCGTCTCCGATCGCCTCGGACGAGGGCTCGTAGTCCACGGCGTGGAGGAACGCACGCCCACGCGGCTCCCTGGCGTGGTAGTACTCCGCGCCCCACTCGGCGCCTGTCGCGAGATCGTGTCCGAAGCTCTGGCAGACGCCGGGGTCGGTGGCGAACCGCCCGCCCGCGTAGAGCCGCTCGGCGCCGTGGCCCGTCGACGGGGTGCACGGCCACTGGATTCCGCCGGCCCCCCGCAGCCGGTCGTAGGTGATGCCGGTGTAGTCGCACGGCCGGCCCTTCGAGCAGGCCTTCCACGCCTCGAACGCCGACTCCGCGTCGTGCCAGGCGATGAGGGGCGCCCCGTCCCGGTCGCGGAAGTCCATCCGCCGGGCGTAGTCGAGGAAGACGTCCAGGTCGGCCCGGGCCTCCCCGGGGGGTTCCACGGCCCTCTCGCAGAGGTGGACCGTCCGGTCGGCGCCGGTGACGGTCCCCGGCTTCTCCCCCCAGCCCGCAGCGGGGAGGACGACGTCGGCCAGCCGGGCGGTCTCGGTCAGGTAGAGGTCCTGGACGACGAGGAACAGCTCCTCGCTCTCGAGGACCCTGCGGACCCGGTCGGCGTGGGGCAGCGCGACCACCGGGTCGGCGGCGGAGATCCACAGCAGCCGGATCGAGCCCTGCTCGGCGTAGCGGAAGATCTGCATGGCGTGGGTCGGCGGCCCCCAGTGCGGGATGGCCGCGGGTTCGACGTTCCACAACTCGGCGAGCTCCCGCACGTGGTCCGGGTTCTCCCAGTTGCGCATCCCCGGGAGGTCGCCGCTCGCGCCCGTCTCCCTGGCGTGCTGACCGGCGGGCCGGCCCGTCATCTGGAACACTCCCGCGCCCGGGCGGCCGAGCATCCCGCGGAGCAGGTGGAGGTTGTTGACCTGACAGGCCGCCGCCGTCGCCTGGTTGGACCGGTAGAAGCCCGGCAGGAGGGTCGACACCAGCCGCTCGCAGGAGCCGAGGATCTCGGCGGCCTGCTCGATCAGGGCCGCGGGGACGGCGCAGATCTCGGCCGCCCGCTTGGGCGGGTAGGCCTCGACGACCCGGCAGAGTTCGGCGAAGCCGATCGTGTGCCTGGCCACGTACGCCGCGTCGACGCGGTTGCCGGCGATCAGTTCGTGCAGCAGCGCGTTCATCAGGGCGATGTTGGTGCCGGAGCGGACGGGCAGGTGGACGTCGGCTTCCTTGGCCACCTGCGCGTCCCGCGAATCCACCGCGATCATGGCGGGCGGGCGCGGGCCCAGGCGACGGTCGAGCATCCGTTCCCACACCACCCGGGACTCGGCCATGTCGTGCCCCCACAGGGCGATGGCGTCGCAGTGGTCCACGTCGGTGTAGGAGCCGGGCTGCCCGTCCGCGCCGAAGCTCGCCTTGAGCGCGGCGGCGGCCGTCGCGTCGCCGACGCGGGTGCTGCCGTCGACATGAGGTGTGGCGATCCCGGCCTTGGCGATCACCGCGAGCGTGTAGTGCTCCTCGAGGAGCAGCCTGCCGCCCGTGTAGAAGCCGAGGCGGCCCCAGCCTCCCGGCGGGCCGAGCAGTTCCTTCGACCGGCGGACGATCGTGTCCATCGCCGTGTCCCAGTCGCACTCGGCCAGCCGGCCCTCCTGCCTGATCATCGGGCGGGTCAGCCGGACGCCGTCGCCCGCCGTCGACGGGCCGTGCCGGTCCCGGGGGTCGATCCGGCCGTGGTTGACGCGGTCCACCGCCCGGCCGCGGACGCCCACGATCCGACCGTCCCGCACCCCGATGTCGAGCGCGTCGCCGCTCGAGTGGGTGGCCGAGACGTTCTGGACCCAGGCGTCGACGTCGGCCTCGGTCACACCCTCGTCGAGGAAGGTGTCGACCCGCACGGGCCAGGGGCTGCCGAGGCCGATCTCCGCGGGAAGCGCGTCACGCAGGCGTCCCGGCAGTGCCGCGGCGAGCCGTTCCACCCCACCCGGAGGTCCGTACGGCGTGCGCCTTCCCCCGTGGTCGGCGATCGGCTCAGGCACCTGGCACCTCCGCGGTGACGCGACAGCTCCGACATTGCTACATGCATTGCTACATGGCAGCCACATGGCTGAGACGACCTGCGCGAACGAGGCTGCTCGTACCCGGCGGCGCATCGCTGACCCCGGAAACGGGAGAACTGACCGGTTTCTTTTCGAATAATTTCCATAGGGGGTTAATGACGTTGTGTGTCCGGTGTGGGGGGAGCATGATCTGTAAAGTGCGTTTACTGAGGAATGTCGGCGCGAGCGATCGGGACCTCGGGCGTCTCCGCGTCGCTGTGGGGTGGGAATGGACGGTCGTACGACCTCGCCGGCCGTGACCGGCTCTCCCGCGCCTGCGCCAGGCGCACCGGCAGGGCCTCTGGTCGGACGGCGGGACGCACTGGACATGTTGCGGAGCGCGCTGAGCATCGGCGACGGCTTCCGGTTCCTGACCCTGGTCGGCGACCCCGGAGCGGGCAAGACGCGGCTGCTGTCCGAACTGATGACCATGGCCGCCGCGCAGGGGTTCACCACCCTGTGGGGAAGAGCCGCAGAGTACGAGCAGGTCATGCCGTACAGCGCGCTGGTGGACGCACTCGACGACCACATCGACGCCCGGCACGCGGACGTCGTCGACGCCGTCGGAGCCGCGCAGGCCGCCATGCTGGCCGGGGTGTTCCCCGCCCTGGCCGCGCAGGACACCGGCGAGGGCGTCGCCGACGACCGCAGCGGACTGGCCCGCTACCGGCTCTACCGCGCCCTGCGCCAGATGATCGACGCCCTGGCCGGGTCCAAGGGGCTCGTCCTCATCCTCGACGACGTCCACTGGGCCGACGAGAGCTCCATGGAGTTCCTCGACCACGTCGTCCGGCACCCTCCGGGCGGTCCCGTGCTGGTGGCCGCGGCCTACCGGCCGGCGCAGGCACCGCCGCGCCTGGCCACGCTCGTCACCGCGGCCGGGCCGCGCGGCCACGAGGTCGCGGTCGGGCCGCTCAGCCGCGCGGAGGTCGAGGAGTTCCTCGGCCCCGAGGTCGCCCGCAGCCGCGGCAAGGCCCTCTACGACGCCAGCGGGGGCAACCCGTTCTACCTCGAGGCCCTCGCGCGGATGGACCACACCGAGGCGGGGGAGCTGCCGCCCACCGTGCCGGCCGTGCTCCAGGTCGAGCTCGGCGTCCTGTCCCCCCACGCGCTGCGGGTCGCGCAGGCGGCCGCGGTGGCCGCGGACGAATTCGAGCCGGCGATCGCCGCCGTGGCCGCCGAGGTGTCCCAGGCCACGGCCCTTGCCGCCATCGACGAGCTCGTGGAGCGCGACATCGTCAGGACCCGCGGCGGGCGTTTCCGCTTCCGGCATCCCCTCGTCCGGTGGGCCGCCTACGAGTCGGCCGCGGCCGGCTGGCGTGTGGGCGCCCACGCGCGGATCGCCGCCCACCTGGCCGAGCTGGGCGCGCCCTCCACCGTCCAGGCCCACCACGTGCAGCATTCCGGTTCCTTCGGGGACCACAAGGCCGTCGGCGTCCTGCTCGCGGCCGCCCGGACGGTGATCACGCAGGCGCCCGCCACCTCGGCCCACTGGCTGCAGGCCGCGCTGCGGCTCATGCCGGACGACCACTCGACGCGTGAGGACCGCCTGGCCCTGCTGATGGAGCTCAGCTGGGCGCAGGGCGTCAGCGGGAGGCTGGCAGAGGGCCGCGACACCGCGCGCGAGCTGCTGCGGCTCCTCCCCGGTGACGACTATCCGCGCAGAGGCCGGGCCGCACGGGTGTGCGCCCTCATGGAGCGCCAGCTCGACCGCCCGCAGGAGGCCCGCGCGCTGCTCCTCGACGAGCTGAGCCGCATGCCCAACCCGCGGTCGGCCGCCGCGGTGCCCCTGCGGATGCGGCTGGTCGCGGAGAGCCTCATGCGCGTCGACTTCCGCGCCGCCCAGGCCGTCCTCGACCTGATGCCGGACGCGGCCGAGGACTGGGAGCCCGGCCTCGCCGTCGCGGTGGCCGCGCTCCGCCCGATGCCGGCCTACGCGGCGGGCCGCGCCGCCGACGCGCTCGGGTACGCCCAGGCGGCCGACCGCCTTCTCGCCTCCGTGCCCGACGACCATCTCGCGGAGTGGCTCGACGCCATCGCCTGGCTGTGCTGGGCGGAGATCAACCTCGGCCGGTACGGCGACGCGCTGCGCCACTTCGACCGGGCGGCGGAGGTGGCCCGCGCGACCGGCCAGAGCTACATCCTCACCAACCTGCTCGCCGGCCGGGCCAAGACGCTCGTGACGATGGGACGGCTGGCCGAGTCGATGGCCACCGCCGAGGAGTCCGTGGAGGGCGCCCGGCTGCTCGACTCGGGGCAGCAGCTCGTGTTCGCGCTCACTCAGGTCTGCCTGGCCGCGTCGTGGGCGGGTGACGACGAAACCGCGCTGCTCGCGGGGAACGAGGCCGTGCAGCGCGGCGTCGGAGGCGGCGAGGTGTGGGGGGCCCAGGCCCGCTACGCGCGGGGACAGGCGCTGATCAACGCGGGGCGGCTGGAGGAGGGCGCCGAGGCCGTCCTCGACGCGTGCGACCGGTTCGAGGCGCCGCGCCTCGACCGGGCGACGCTGACGGCGTCGTGCGAGGTCCTGGCCCGGGTGGCGGCGTCTCGCGGCGACGACACCGAGGCGATGTCGTGGGCGGCGCGCGCGGCGCAGCTCGACGACCGGGGACTGGAGACGTCGTCCGGGATCGTCCCCCTCGCGCGGGCCCACGCGTTGCGCGACAAGGACCCGGCGGCCGCGGCCGCCGCCGCGGAGGAGGCGGCCCGCCTCCTGTCAGCGGGACAGCGCGACCTCGACGCCGGCCGGGCCCTGCTGACGGCCGGGCTCGCCCACATAGAGGCCGGCGACAGGAGCGCGGCGCGCGACAGCCTCAGGTCGGCCGCCGCCGCGTTCGACGCGTGCGGTGCGCGGGGCCTCAAGGCGCAGACCGACCGTGAGCTGCGCCGCCTCGGCGTCCGCGTGAGCGGCGCGCCGAGCGCGGCCGGCGCCGGCCGGGAGGCCGCGGATCTCGGGCTGTCGCCGAGGGAGCTCGAGGTGGCCCGGCTGGTCGCGGAAGGGCTCACGAACCAGCAGATCGCGCAGCGGCTGTTCCTCAGCGTGCGGACGATCGAGACCCATCTGTCCCGCATCTTCACCAAGCTCGACGTCTCGTCGCGGGTGGGCGTGGCCACCGCGCTCAACCGGCGCCACTGACGTCTCACCACGAGTACGGGTTTTCCACGATGCCGCCGGACACCGCCGGATTGGGATCGTTGGCCTGGGCCAAGGAGGACGATCAGATGGAACACCGAATTCCCCGGTTCACGCTTGACGGCGTGCGGGAAGCCGAGGTCTCGGTCCATCCGTTCGCCACCGAGGACGAGTTGGGGCTCACGCTGACCCGGTTCCGCCGGGCGGGAGGTCCGACGGCGGAGGGGACGCCGGACGACGTGGTCCTGCTCATCCATGGCCTGACCTCGTCGAGTGACATGTTCATCATGCCGGAGCACACCAATCTGGTCGGGTTCCTGCACGAGAACGGTTTCGGCGACGTATGGGCGCTGGACTTCCGGATGAGCAACCGGTTCCCGTACAACGTCGAGACGCGCAGGCACACGCTGGACGACATCGCCCATTTCGATTACCCGGCAGCACTGCGTGAACTCCGCCGCCATGTGGGGGCGCGGCGGATTCACGTGGTCGCACACTGCCTCGGGTCGTTGTCGTTCAGCATGAGCCTGTTCGCCGGGGCGGTCGACGGGATCGCGAGCATGGTCGCCAACAGCGTGGCGCTGACGCCGCGCGTGCACCGGTGGTCCAGGGTCAAGCTGTCCCTGGGGCCCGTGCTGATGGAGTACGGCACGGGCCTGTCCTACCTCGATCCGCGGTTCAAGGACGCGCCGCCGCTGACCCGCCGCTGGCTGCTGGCCCGGGCGGTCTCGTTCCTCCATCCCGAGTGCGACGAGCCGGCCTGCCACATGCAGAGCTTCATGTGGGGCAGCGGCAAGCCCGCGATGTACCGCCACGGCAACCTGCGGCCGGAGACCCACCTGCACGAGCGCCTCGCCGACCTCAACGGCGCGTGCGACATGCACTACTACCGGCACGTCCACAAGATGGTGGCGGCCGGGCAGGCGGTCAGGTTCGACCCCGGGGATCGCCGGCACGACGACCTGGGGGACGACTACCTGGCGGCGGCGGCCGACGTCACGACGCCGATCCTGCTCATGACCGGCGACCACAACGACGTCTTCACCGACTCCAACATCGTGTGCCACGAGAGGTTGTCCGAGGCCGCACCCGGACGGCACGAGCTGCGGATCGTTCCCGGCTACGGGCACATCGACACGCTGATCGGCAAGGACGCGCACCTGGACGTGTTCCCGCACATCCTCGACTTCATCAAGCGGCACTAGACCGGCTCTGGCCACTCGGCCACTCGGCGCACGGGGCGATACGGAAAGCGAAAGAGATGGAACACGTCGACGCGGTGGTGGTCGGCTCGGGTTTCGGCGGCGCTGTGGCGGCCTACCGGCTCGCCGAGGCGGGACTGTCGGTGGTGGTGCTCGAACGGGGCAGGCCGTACCCTCCGGGCTCGTTCCCCCGCAGCCCCTCGGAGCTGGGGCAGGCCTTCTGGGATCCGCGTGAGGGCCTGCACGGCCTGTTCGACGTGTGGAGCTTCCGCGACTGCGACTCGGTGGTGTCCAGCGGGCTCGGCGGCGGCTCGCTCATCTACGCGAACGTGCTGCTGCGCAAGGAGGAGAGCTGGTTCGTCCGGGACGAGCCCCTTCCCGGCGGCGGATACGAGTCCTGGCCGGTGACCCGGGCCGACCTCGACCCCCACTACGACGTGGTCGAGCGCATGATCGGCGCGACGCCGTACCCGCTCGGCCATCCGAGCTACGACGACACGCTGAAGACGCTGGCGATGCGCGACGCCGCCGCGGAGCTGGGGCTCGACTGGCGGCTGCCGCCCCTCGCGGTCAGCTTCGCCCCCTCACCCGGCGCGGAGCCCGGGCTCGGGCTGCCGATCGTCGACCCGGTGTACGGCAACGCCCACGGCGTGCCCCGCCGTACGTGCCGGTTGTGCGGGGAGTGCGACATCGGGTGCAACGACGGCGCGAAGAACAGCCTCGACCACACCTACCTGGCCGCCGCCCGCCGCAACGGCGCGGACCTGCGCACCCTCCATGAGGTGCGGGCCATCCGGCCCAGCGTCGGCGGCGGCTACGACGTCGACTACGTCGAGCACATGCCGCGCGCGGAGAACGAGGACGGCCCGCGCCGCGGACTCTGGACCGGCCCGCACACGATCAGCTGCGACCGTCTCGTCCTGGCCGCCGGCACGTACGGGACGACCTCGCTGCTGCTGAAGAACCGCGCGCGGTTCCCCCGCCTGAGCGAGGCGCTGGGCACCCGGTACTCGGGCAACGGCGACCTGCTGTCGTTCCTGCTCCGCGCCAAGGACCGGACCAGGACCAGGCCCATCAACGCGAGCCGCGGCCCGGTCATCACGAGCGCCATCAGGCTGGCCGACGGCGACGAGGGCCGGGGCGCCTACATCGAGGACGGCGGCTACCCCTCGTTCGTCGACTTCCTCGTCGAGGGCGCCAGCGTGGGAAGCGAGCTCGGCAGGGCCGCCCGGTTCCTGCTGGAGCGGCTGCGCGGCCTGGTGACCCACGACACCAACCTGTCCGCCGAGATCGCCGGGCTCATCGGCCCGGGCGAGCTGTCCGGGACTTCGCTGCCGCTCCTCGGGATGGGCCGCGACGTGCCCGACGGTGTGCTCAGGCTGCGCGACGGCCGGCTCGACGTGGTCTGGACGGCGGAGACCAGCGAGGAGTATTTCGACCGGGTCCGCTCGACGATGCGGCGGATCAGCGACGTGCTGGGCGCCGAGTACGCCGACAGCCCGTCGTGGCGGCACAAGCGGGTCATGACCGTCCATCCGCTCGGCGGGGCTCCCATGGGCCGCCATCCCGGGGAGGGCGTCTGCGACGCCTACGGGGAGGTCTTCGGCTACCCCGGGCTCTACATCGCGGACGGCGCGGCGATGCCGGGACCGGTCGGCGCCAACCCGGCGCTCACGATCGCGGCCCTGTCCGACCGCATGTCGACGCGCATCCTCGAGAACCGGCGGACCGCCGCCCTCGAGGCGCCGCGGGCGAAGGCCGCCGTGCCCGCGTGGGACGCGGGCTCCCCCGGCGACCCGACGTCGTTGTGGTTCGTCGAGGAGATGCGCGGGTCCCTCGCGGTGGGCAGGACCGATCCGCACTCGCGGATGGGCACGTCCGAGGCGGGCCAGTTCATGTTCCGCCTCACCATCACGGCCGACGACGTGCAGCGCTTCCTCACCGAGCCGGAGCATCAGGCCAGGGCCGAGGGCTGGGTCGAGTCCGGGATGTGCGGGGGCAGGCGCCCGATCACCCGCGGCTGGTTCAACCTGTTCGTGCCCGGGGACTCGCCCGACCGCAGGGAGATGCGCTACCGGCTGCACTTCTGGGACTCGGAGAACCGGCCGCGCACCCTCGCGGGGTGGAAGGACGTCCACCACGGCCCGCCCACCCGGTTGTGGCTGGACACCTCAACGCTGTACGCCCGGCTGCTGGAGGGCCACGTCGAGGAGGGCGCGGACGACGACGCCAAGGTCATCGCCGCGGGCACGCTGCACATCCTGCCCACCGACCTGGTCAAGATGCTGACGACGTTCCGCACCGCGGGCCCCGACGGGCCGTCCTCACTGGCCCGCTTCTGCGGGTTCTTCCTCGGCGAACTGTGGGAGATCTACCGGCCGCGCCACGGGTCGTAGTCGACTTCGAGGGGTTCCTGGGCGGGCCGCTCCTCTTCGGGGACGTGCTGCAGGTTCACCCGGATCCGCGTCCAGTTGGTGCTGCTGCCGCGCATCGAGTCGACCAGGACGTCGGCGGGTTCGAGCCGGGCGGCGGCCTCGGGATGCCTGGCCTTCCAGCGCTCGAGGCCGGCCATGGCCTCCTCCTTGGTCTCGGCCCTGGCGATCTCGATCAGTGGCATGACGGACACGCGGCGTCCGGTTCCCTTGGGCGCCGCCGGACGCGGCTCCTGGCCGTCGGCCAGTTCGAGGAGGCCGTCGAGCGAGCCGGCCTGCTCCCGCATCCCCGCCCATGGGTCGCCGGCCTCGCCGTACCTGTCGGGCACGGTCGCCAGGGTGAACTCGTCCGGCCTGCGCCGCTCGACCTCGTCCCACGCGAGCGGGGTGGAGACCAGGCCCGTGGGGCGGACCGAGTAGGCCGAGGCCACGGTCCTGTCTCTGGCGTTCTGGTTGAAGTCGACGAAGACGCCCTCGCGCTCCTCCTTCCACCACCGGCTCGTGGCGACGCCGGGCGCCCTGCGCTCCACCTCGCGGGCGACGGCCTCGGCGGCCCGCCGTACGTCGCGGAAGGCCCAGCGGGGCTCGATGGCCGCGTAGACGTGGAAACCGCGGGAGCCGGACGTCTTGGGCCAGGCGGTCAGGCCGTGCTCCTCCAGCACGTCCCTGGCGACGAGGGCGACCGAGACGATCTGCTCCCATTCGATCCCCGGCACCGGGTCGAGATCGATCCTCAGCTCGTCCGGATGGTCGAGGTCCTCGGCGCGGACGGGATGCGGATTGAGGTCGACGCAGCCGAGGTTGACCGTCCACAGCAGATGGGCGAGGTCACGCATGACGACCTCGTCGGCCGTGCGGCCGGAGGGGTAGCTCAGCTCGACGACCTCGACCCAGGGGGGCCGCTTGGACGGCGCCCGCTTCTGGAAGAAGGCCGCCTGGTCGGTGCCGTGGACGAACCGTTTGAGGATCACCGGCCGGTCGGCCACGCCGCGGAGCGCGCCCTCGGCGACGACCTGGTAGTAGGCGATGAGGTCCCGCTTCGTGTGCCCGGTCTGCGGGAAGACCACCCGGTCAGGATTGGTGATCTTCACTTCCCTGCCGTCGACCTCCAGCGTCATGCCGCCACGATACGTCGCGGCCTCCCATGATCACGGAGTTGCCAGGTAGCGCTCGGCGAGTTCGCACGTGCCTCGGGTGTATCCCGCGCCGAGTTCGCGCGCGACGTCGACCGCGGAGTGGGAGCCGATCCAGCCGACGAGCAGCAGACGGCGGAACATGACGAACGTCCAGATCTCGTCCTCGTCGGCGGGCGGCAGGTCGGCCACGGACCGGTAGCCGCGCACCCACGAGTCGATCATCTCGGGCACCCGCGGGTCGTGCTCGATGAAGCTGACGGCCGCGCCGAAGTCGTAGAGGTACCACCCCATGCCGCAGTCGTCGAAGTCGATGACGCTGGTCCCGGCCTCGCCGTCCACGAGCAGGTTGGCCAGGCGCAGGTCGGCGTGGATCAGTCCGTAGCGCTCCGGTCCCGCGCCGAAACGCAGCAGCCGGTCGCGCAGCCTCGCCTCCAGCCGGGTGAGGACGGCGCGGGCCTCGGCGTCCATACCGGGACCGTCCCGCCAGCTCCCCCAGCGCGGGGAGGCGCCGAAGGCCGCGTCGAGGTCCCAGTGGAAGCGGGTGAACTCCGGCGGCCGGGTCCACCCGCGGGCGTGGAGGTGCATCCGCGCCGTGATCGCGCCGAGCGGCTCGAAGTCCTCGACCAGCCGGTCCAGCGGCGGCTCGCCGCCGGGCAGGAACTCGAACATCACGCACTGGCGGGTGTCGGCTCCCGGGGTCTCGACGGTGACGATCCTGGACCCGTCGCGCGCGGGGATCACCCCCGGCGTGCGCACCCCCGCCTCGACCCGCAGCGCCCGGGCCCAGTCGAGCTCGGACGCGATCGCCCGGGGCGAGTGGTAGCCGAGCCGGTGGACGCGCAGGACGGTGCGGACGCCGCCGTCGTCGACGGTGAAGGTGGCGTTCTCCGACACGTTGATGAGGCGGACCTCCGCGTCGGGCGCCACGTCGTAGTGACGCAGAGCGCGCCGGGCGACCGCCTCCACGTGGGCGAGGACACCGTCTCCCGCGGACAGGTCGTGGATCCCCATGCGCTCCCCCGTCAGCCGGTCACCTGAACGTCACAGGCTCCCAAATTCAGCGGCCGGCGACAAAACGGGAGATGTTCCGCCGTGCTCACCGAGGCGTGGACTCAGCCCGACGCCGACCGGCTCGGGGAATCAGGAGTCAGGTCGTCAGAGCCGCGTCGATCTCGGCGCGGGTGGGCATGGACGTGCTCGCCCCCTCCCGTTGCACGGACAGGGCCGCCGCGGTCGCGGCGAAGCGCAGGGCCTCCGCGTTGGACCGGCCCTCGGCGCGGGCCACGCAGAGCGCGCCGACGAAGGTGTCGCCCGCGGCGGTCGTGTCCACTGCCCGCACCGGCACGGCGGGCACACGCAGGCGCTCCCCCCCGCGTGATCCGTACAGGGCGCCCTCGGACCCGAGGGTGACGACCGCCTCCGGCACACGCTCAAGCAACGCGTCGAGCGCCTCCTCCGGGTCGGCCCGACCGGTGATCGCCCGCGCCTCGTGCTCGTTCGGGACGATCAGTGCAACGGCGTCGAGCAGTTCGCGCGGGAGTTCCCGGACCGGCGAGGGAGTGAGGACGACGGGCGCCCGGGCGGCCCGTGCGGTCGCCACCACGGCCGCTATGGGGAGCTCCAACTGGAGCAGCAACGCGTCGGAGCGGCCGATCACCTCGAGATCCTCCGCCGAGGCGCCCGTGACGGAGCCGTTAGCGCCGGGGATGACGATGATCGAGTTGGATCCGTCGTCGTCCACGACGATCTGGGCGATGCCGGAGGAGCCCGGGACCGTCCTGAGGCCCCTCACGTCGACCCCCGCGGACTCCAGCCCCCGCCGCATCACGGGGCCGAAGGCGTCGTCCCCCACCGCGCCGAAGAAGGCGACGTCCGCACCCGCCCGGGCCGCGGCCGTCGCCTGGTTGGCGCCCTTGCCCCCGGGGATCGTCGCGAACGCCCTGCCCGCCACGGTCTCACCGCGCCGGGGAGCCCTCGCGGTGTAGGCGACCAGATCCATGTTGGCGCTGCCGAAAACCGAGATCATCATCCGTCCTCTCCCATGCCCGCCCAGGCTCTCACGTCTCCGGCGGGGGTCTGCGCGGGGCTGAGAGCCACCCAGGACGGCCAGGCCGGGTTCTCCCAGGCGAGGATCACCCCGTCCCGCGAACGGCCCTTCCAGCGCCTCGCGGGAGGCGGCTCCGTCCCGGGGGACCGGACGCGAATGATCACCCGTCGGCAACAAGCCGCGCGTTGGTTCTGCTATTGGCGCTGATTCGCCCTAGAATCCGCCGATGTGAACGAAGGTCACGAAGAGCCGCCAAAGCTCCCTATCCGGGAGCGATCCTCCCGAATGGGTAGCGGCCGTCACCGACGGCCGTTGCCGGCGAACCTGCCGGCCGACGCCCCCTCTCTGGTCCTGGCGGTCCCGGGGAAGGCCGGCGAGGTGGCGACCGAGGTGGCCGCCGTCATCAAGCTCGACAACCCCCAGATCGACCTTCGTCTCGTCTCCCTCGGCGACGGCGGCGCCGACCTCATCACGGAGTTCTCCGCGATATCGGCCGAGCGCACCGCCGAGGGCCCGTCCGCCGTGGTCGTCCCCCTCGTCACGGGGCCCCACCCGCGCGTGCTGCGCGCCGTCCGGGACGCCGTGACGCAGAGCGAGGCCACCGTCAAGGTCACCGAGCCTCTCGGCCCGCACCCGCTGCTCGCCGAGGCGCTGCACATCCGGCTGTCCGAGGCCGGCCTGGCCCGCGCCGACCGCATGCGCCTGTTCAACGTCACCTCGCCCGTCGACGGGATCATCGTCACGACGGCGGGAGGCGACGAGGCGGCGCGCGACGCCGAGAGGACCGTCGTCGTCCTGCTGGCCTCCCGGCTCACGCTGCCGGTGGTGGCCGCGTCGCTGGACGGCGTGCCGACGGTCAGGGACGCGGCCGAGCGGTTGCGGAAGATCGGCGCGAACCGGCTGGCCGTGGCGCCCTACGTCATCGGGCCCGAGGCGGACGCCGACCGCATCACGGCCGCCGCGGAGTCGATCGAAGCGGGCTGTTCCTCGCCTCTGGGCGCCCACGAGGCCGTGGCCAGGATGGTGTGCGTGCGCTACGGCGCCGCGCTGGGCGACCTTCCCGACTTCGACGACCTCGCGGAGTAGCGTCCCCGCCCGCGCCGGGCGGGGCACGCCCAGGTCAGGCTGGCGACTGAATGTGGTCGCCGAGGAGGGGCCTGCGGCCCGCGAAGCCCAGTTCGCTGCGGTGGTACCAGGCCAGCTCCTCCTCCCCCTCCATCCAGCACAGCCGGACGGAGACGCCGTCGTCCAGCACGGCGGGGAAATCGATGAGCACGGGGGCGACCCCCTTGATCTCCATGCCCTCGGCGGCGAACCAGCTGAGGATCTCGTCCATCCGCGCCTCGAACGCCTTGGACTCGGGAATCCCCCCGATGGCGGAGAGCCCCGACTGTTTCAGGTCGTAGGAGAGCTCCGCCAGATCGGCCCGTAACGTGACGAGCTCGCGGACGTGTTCGAGCACCTTCGGCAACAGCGACTTGGCCTCTTCTACGGTGAAGATCCTGTCCACCTCATTCGGCGACGTTCGGCAGGGCTCGGCAACGCTTCGACGGGCGGAAAGCGCCATACCGCGGTGAAAAGCGGTTACATGCGACGCGCTGGGTGGTTTGTACTCCCGGCAGCGATCATGTGTCAAGGAATTGCAGGGCCACGCAACAAACGCCCGTCCGGCCCCGCCGATCCCCCGTTTCACTTGACCGCGCCGATACCCCCGGTTGACCGCGATCCGGGCGCAATATGTCACACCTCCTTCCACCGTGGCAGCCGTTTCCGCCGAAACGCAGGATTGGCGCCAGAGATGTTGCTACCCGTTTGGGGTAAATGCGAAGATTCGCGGGACCCGGTGTGCGACGACGGGAGGATCTTCCCCTGATGGGCGATGCGACGGCTCTACGCCACGTCATGCTCACAGGCCGGCGTCCCCGGATGCGCCCGCACCCATTCGATCCGCTGCTTGCTCTCGTCGTCCATCGGGCTGTAGACGACGAGCCGCGTCTCCTGTGGCGACGACAGGGCCAGGCTGGTGGAGTTCGCCCGGATGAGCCCGGCGGACGTGTGCTTAAGGATCTTCATCCGGCTGCCCGGCCTGGCCACGTCGTGCGTCGCCCACATCCGGGCGAACTCGGGGCTCTCCGCGCACAGCCGGGACACCAGTGCCGTCCACGCCGGCTCGCCCGCGTGCCGGGCGTAGGCCCCCCGCAGGGCGGCGACCATCTGCGGCAACTCCTGCTCCCGGTTGAGGATCGGGCAGCAGCAGCCCGGCATGGCGAACACCAGCCACAGCACGTTGCGGCAGCACGACGGCTGACGGATGAGGTTGGGGAAGAAGGCGGCGTAGGCGGCGTTCCAGGCGAGGAGGTCGTAGCGGCTGTTGTACACGCAGGCGGGCACCGGGTCGAGGTGCCCGAGGATCTGGTGGATCTCGGGGTCCAGCTCGTCGTCCGCGCCCGGTTCGACCACCTCCGGCAGGTCGGCCAGCCGGTAGAGGTGCTCCCGCTCGGCGGAATCCATCCGCAGCGTCCGCGCGATCGCGTCCAGCACCTGCACGGACGCGTTGATCGGCCGGCCCTGCTCGAGCCAGGTGTACCAGGTGACGCCCACCCCGGCCAGCTGCGCGACCTCCTCGCGCCGCAACCCCGGCGTACGGCGGCGCGTGCCCGGCGGCAGCCCCACGTCCTGGGGTGTGACGCGCTCCCGCCTGCTCCGCAGGAACGAGGCGAGCTGGTCCCGCCTGGTGTCCGTGGCCGTCGCCATGCTCGTCCTCCCGTTCCGGCTGACGGCGGCGCGCACAGCCTGGTGGTGCCAGTACCAGTATCAGCAGGCTCTCGTTACTGGTACCGGGGCCTCCCCATGATGACACCATGACTACCCTCGCAACAGCCGCGCCCCCGGCGCAGCGGTCGAGGTCATGGCTGCTCACCGTCATCCTCGCCGGGCAGTTCATGGCGATCCTCGACGTCTCCATCGTCAACGTCGCGGCCCCCACGCTGCGTACGGACCTGAACGCCAGCGGATCCGCTCTCCAGCTCGTCATCTCGGGCTACACCATCGCGTACGCGATGCTCCTCATCACCGGCGCCCGCCTCGGCGGCCTGGTGGGATATCGGAAGTTCTTCCTCTACGGCCTCGGCCTGTTCACCGTCGCCTCGCTGATGTGCGGGCTGGCCCCGTCCGCCGACCTTCTGATCGCCTTCCGGCTCCTGCAGGGCGCGGGAGCCGCCCTGATGGTCCCGCAGGTGCTCAGCCTGATCCAGCTCTCCTTCGACGGCGCGGCCCGGCTGAAGGCGATCAGCGTCTACGCGGCGGTCATCTCCGGCGCCGCCGTCGTGGGCCAGGTGCTCGGCGGCCTGCTGGTGACCGCCGACCTCTTCGGCACGTCGTGGCGCCCGGTCTTCCTGGTCAACGTGCCGATCGGCGTCGTCCTGCTCATCGTGGGCGGCAGGCTGCTGCCCACCGGCCATGTGCCCCGCGAGCAGGGCGTCGACGTGCCCGGCCTGGTCACGCTCTCACTCGCCGTGTCGCTGCTGGTCGTTCCCCTCGTGCTCGGCCACGAGCAGGACTGGCCGCTGTGGGGCTGGATCTCCATGGCCGCGTCGGTCGTGGTGTTCTGCGTGTTCCTCCTCGTGGAGCGGCGGGCCAGGCATCCGCTCGTCCCCGGCAACCTGTTGCGTACGCCGGGGGTCTCCCCCGCGGCGGCCGGCATCTTCCTGGTCATGGTCACCTACGGCGGCTACCTGTTCACGATGGCCCTGCATCTTCAGGGCGCGCTCGGCGACAGCGCCCTGCGCGCCGGTCTGCTGTTCATTCCAGCGGCGGCCACGTTCGGCCTGACCAGCCTCAACTGGAAGCGCCTGCCCGCCCGCCTGCACCGGCCGATGATCGTGTCGGCCACCGTCGTGACGGCGCTCGGCGAGCTCGGCCTCGCGGCCGTCCTGTCCGACGGCGGCCACCACGAGGTGCTGCTCGAGCTGCTCTTCGCCGTCATCGGAACCGGCATGGCGGGCGCGTTCAGCCCGCTGATGGCGGTGGCTCTCGCCCATGTCCCGCAGTCGGAGGCTCCGGACGCCAGCGGGCTGATGGCCATGATGCTCCAGCTCGGCCAGGTCGTCGGTGTCGCCGCCTTCGGCACCCTGTTCCTCAGCCTGACACCGTCGGCGCACGCCATCACCGTGACCTCCGTCGGGCTGGCCGCCACGTCCCTCGCCGCCGGCGTCGTCGCCCTTCCCCTGCTCAGGAGGCGCTGACCTCCTTCCGCCACACGTCGATGGCGAGCACGGGGCGCATGCCGACGGACAGATAGAGGCCGAGCGCGGGGGTGGTGTTGTTGGAGTCGACGTGCAGGATCGTGCCCGCCCTCCCCCGCCGCTCGTCGGCCGCGAAGGCGTGCCCGAGCAGCAGCCTGCCGAGCCCCCGCCCCCGGAAGCGCGGGAGCACGGCGAGCGTCCTGACGTAGCCGCAGTTCGCGTCTTCGACGAAGTGGTCGGTGCCGAGCAGCATCGCCGCCGGCTCGCCGTCGAGGCGAGCGACCAGGAGCTGGTTCCAGTCGTTGGCGCTGGACGCCTCCATCGCCTCGACCCACTCCTCGAACGTCCGGGGGACGAACCCGAAGTGCCGGGCGAACCCCTCCTGCTGGATCCCGTGGGCCGTGCGCATCAACTGGCGGTCGCCGGGAGAGCCGGTCTCCACACTCGCCCCGGGCACGGGGACCGGCGCGGGCGCGGGGAAGTCGATCCGCATCCGATGGAAGCTGGTGGCCGGGGCGAACCCCCGCTCGCCCGCGGCCGCCCGCATGGCCGCGTCCTGCTCGTAGACGGCGATGTCCATCCGCACCCGCGGGTGGCCCGCCTCCTGGGCGAGCCGCGGCGCCCGTTCCGTCACGGCATCCCACAGCAGGTCCGCGGCCTGCGGAGTCCTGGCACGCACGTCCATGTCGACGATGTCGCCGCCCCCCTGCCGCTGGGCCCATCCCCAGCCGAGGATCCGGTCGCCCTCGTGGACCAGCCAGCTGTCGTTGCCGAGGTCGAGCTCCTCCAGCAGGTCGGAGACGTCGGCCAGGGTCATGTCCGGCCTGCCGATGACCGCGGTGTCGTGCTCGGCGACCAAATCGTGGACCGCCTCGGCGTCGGAGACGGCCGGACGCCTGGTGTGGAATGTGCTCATCCGGCAGTTCTACGCCGTACGGCGGGGTTCGCGCCTACGAATATCGGCGGCTGTCCGCGGCGTCAGAACAGCGCCCGGCCGGCGGCCTCGACGAGCCACTCCTCGGCCTGGGAGTAGGTCCACCCGTTGTCTTCCACGAGGGTGAAGAGCCCGGAGTAGCCGAAGTAGAACCACAGGATGTCGTCGGCGCCCTTGGCGTCCAGTCCCGGGCGCAGCGCTCCGAGCTCGGCCAGCCGCCGCCCCGCGAAGGCGTTGCCCGCCCGGTAGCGGGCCGTCGCGGTCTTCAGGCTCTCGGCGACCGCCTGGTCGTGCGGCGCGGTGGCGATCATGACGCGCATGATGTCGCCGAACTCCTGCCGCATCTCCCGGGTCACCGTCGCGACGGTGCGCAGGATCGCGACCGGGTCGTCGAGCCGCTCGATGCGCTCCAGGGTGGCCGCGACGACGGGCGCGGTCGTCCAGGCGTCCATCAGCGTGCGCAGCAGCCCCTGCTTGCCGCCGGCCACCGCGTACACGGTCGCGGGCGCCACCCGGGCGGCCCGCGCGATGTCGTCCACCTTCGTGGCGAAGAAGCCCCGCTCGGCGAACAGCCGGCGGGACGCGTCCACGATGGCCTGCCGGGTCGCCTCCGCGTACTCGGCCCTGCGGCTGACCTGGCCCCCGCTCCTGTCGGCCGTGCCGTCACTCACGGGCGCCACATTACCGCGCGCCTCTCGGCCTTGATCGTGGTGAGATGTCCGGAGGAGGTGTGGATATTGGACTATGTACGGCTCGGCTCCACCGGAATGAAGGTCTCCCGGGTGTGCCTGGGAATGATGAGTTACGGCGACCCCGACACATGGGGCGGCTGGGTGCTCGGCGAGGAGCAGGCGGAACCGATCGTCCGCAAGGCTGCGGACGGCGGCGTCACCTTCTTCGACACCGCCGACGTGTACTCGGGGGGCGTCAGCGAGCAGATAACGGGCAACCTGCTCCGCAAGATCTTCCCGCGCCGCGACGACTACGTGCTCGCCACCAAGGTCTACTTCCCGATGGGCGGCGGCAGGAACGACTACGGCCTGTCCCGCAAGCACATCCTCTCGGCGATCGACGCCTCGCTCACCCGGCTCGGCACCGATCACGTCGACCTGTACCAGATCCACCGGTTCGACCCGGAGACGCCCATCGAGGAGACGATGGAGGCGCTCCACGACGTCGTCCGCGCGGGCAAGGCCAGGTACATCGGGGCGTCGAGCATGTGGGCTTGGCAGTTCGCCAAGGCGCAGCACGTCGCGGAGCGGGGCGGCTGGACCAGGTTCGTGAGCATGCAGGACCACTACAACCTCCTGCACCGGGAGGAGGAGCGGGAGATGATCCCGCTCTGCGTCGACCAGGGGGTGGGGCTCATCCCGTGGAGCCCTCTCGCCCGCGGCCTGCTCGCGCGCGCGGGCGCGCCCGCCGACACCACGCGCCAGGTCGGCGACGGGGCACGCCAGGAGCAGCTCTACGGCGGGTACGGTGACGCCGAGATCCTGGAACGGGTCGCGCAGACCGCCGCGGAACGCGGGACCTCTTCCGCGACGGTCGCATTGGCCTGGCTGCTGAGCCGGCCCGGCGTCGTCGCTCCGATCATCGGGGCGACCAAGGAGCGTCACGTGGACGACGCGATCGCGGCGGTGGGCCTCACGCTGTCCGACAAGGAGATCTCCTTCCTGGACGAGCCGTACCAGACGCGGCCCCAGCAGTTCTGACCGGCCGCTCCTTCCGGCCGAGGAGCCTGTCCGGCCCGGGGATCCCCCCGGGCCGGCGGGTCCAGGCCGTACGCTGATCTCCATGGGACGGTCGAATGACGAGGCCGCGGCGGCGCTCGAGGAGTACGCGGACCTGTTCGCGCTGACGGGCGGCGACGCCTTCCGCGTGCGGAGCTACCAGAAGGCCGCGAAGTCGATCGCGGGCTTCCCCGAGGACCTCAGGAGCACCGACGTCAGGAAGATCCCCGGCGTCGGCGAGGCGATCGCCAAGAAGGTCGAGGAGTTCCTCGCCAGGGGCAGCTTCCGCCAGCTCGACGACCTGCGCGGCCGCGTGCCCGACGGCGTACGCAGGCTCACCCGTGTCCCGTCGCTCGGGCCCAAGAAGGCGCTGTTCCTGTTCCAGGAGCTCGGCATCGACTCCCCGGACGCGCTCGCCGAGGCGATCAGGGCCGGACGGCTGACCGGGCTCAGGGGATTCGGCGCCAGGACCGAGGAGAACCTGCTCAAGGGCATCGAGCAGATGGAGCAGTCGGGGCGGCGGGTCCACCTCGGCATCGCCATGGACGTCGCCGAGCGGGTGATGGCCTCGCTCCCCGCCGAGCGGATCGCCTTCGCGGGATCCCTGCGCAGGATGAAGGAGACCATCGGCGACATCGACGTCCTCGCCATCGGCCCGGCCGGCCTGATGGAGACCTTCGTGCGACAGCCGTACGTCACGGAGGTGATCGCGCACGGCGAGCGCAAGACGTCGGTGCGGACCGACCGGGGCATCCAGGTCGACCTCAGGGTGGTGCCCGCCGAGTCGTGGGGCGCGGCGCTCGTGTACTTCACGGGCAGCAAGCAGCACAACATCCGCATCAGGGAGATGGCCGTCAAGAAGGGCTGGAAGCTGTCCGAGTACGGCCTGTTCGACGCCGACGACCAGGTCATCGCGTCCGAGACCGAGGAGGACGTCTACCGGGCGCTCGGGATGTCGTGGGTGCCGCCGACGCTCCGCGAGGACGGCGGCGAGGTCCAGGCCGCCCTGCGCGGCGAGCTCCCCGGCCTGGTGACGCTCGAGGACCTCAAGGGCGACCTGCACACCCACACCGACCTCACGGACGGAATCGCCTCGCTGGAGGACATGGTGGCGGCGGGCGCGGCACGCGGATACGCCTACTACGCCGTCACCGACCACGCGCCGGACCTGGCCATGCAGCGGATGACCCTGGACAAGGCCCTCGAACAGCGCGCCCGCCTGTCCGACCTTCAACGGCGGTATCCGGACATGCGGTTGCTGCACGGCACCGAGCTCAACATCGCACCCGACGGCTCGGTCGACTGGCCCGCCGACGTGCTCGCCGGCTTCGACGTCTGCGTCGCCTCCGTCCACTCGCACTTCGGCCAGTCGCGTGAGGAGATGACCCGCCGCTTCATCACGGCGTGCGAGAACCCGCACGTCCACATCATCGGCCACCCCACCACCGGGAAGATCGGCAAGCGCCCGCCGGTCGACGCCGACTGGGACGCGGTCTTCCGCGCCGCCGCGCGCACCGGCACGGTCATGGAGATCGACTCCTACCCCGACCGGGCCGACCTCCCCTCCGATCTCGTACGGCTCGCGCGCCACCACGGCGTGAAGTTCTCCATCGACAGCGACTCCCACGCCATCCCCCACCTCGCCCACCAGAGGTTCGGGATCGGCATCGCGCAACGCGCCTGGCTGACGACCGAGGACGTGGTGAACACCTGGCCGCTGGAGCGCCTGCTGGCCTACCTCGACCGGCCGTGATCGTGAGGTTTTGCGCAGGCCATACGACACCGATACGACATCACGGGTCATTCCATCGACGGGATCGGGGAATGTCATCGGCAGTCAGCTAGGCGGACGGTTCGCGGACGACGCGAGATCGAGCGCGTCGCGCTGAAGGAATCTCCCGGAGATGCCTGAGTAATGTCCCGGTAACTCTCTGCCGCCATTATGGTCACACTCCGGAAGCGAGCAGGGGGGATGACCATGCGCCAGCTGACGGCACTCGACGCGCAGTTCCTGAGCGTCGAGTCCAGCACGACGGCCGCCCATGTGGCCGGCATGGCGATTCTGGACCCGTCGTCGGCGCCGTCGGGCACCGTGACCAGGCAGTGCCTGATCAGCCTGCTGCGTGAGCGGATCCATCTGGCGCCCCCGTTGCGGAAGCGGCTCGCCGGGCTGCCCTTCGGGCTCGACCGGCCCTACTGGATCGACGACGCCGACTTCGACCTCGAGGACCACGTCCATGAGTCGACCCTCCCCGCGCCGGGCGACGACCGGCAACTCGCGGCGCATGTGGCGGAGATCCACGCCCGGCGGCTCGACCGCGGGCGCCCCTTGTGGGAGCTGCACCTGATCCACGGCCTGCCCGGCGGCAGGGTGGCCGTCTACACCAAGGTCCACCACTGCGCCATCGACGGCGTCTCCGGCTCGGAGATCCTCTCCTCGCTGCTCGACCCCTCCCCCGAGCCGCGCCTGGTCGAGGCCCCGCCCGAGGCCGCCCCGGCGGCCGAGCCGGGACTCCTGCCGATGCTCGCGGGCGCGTTCGCCCGGTCGATCACCCAGCCCGTCGAGACGCTGCGCTCGATCGCGCGCGCCGCCGCCGACCTCGACGCCATCCCCGTCGTGGCCGCGCTGCCGGGCGCGCGGTTCATGGCCGAGCTGACACGGCGGATCACGGGCGACGACAGGCCGCTCCCCGATCTGCCGCCCCTCGCCGCTCCGCGCACGCCGTTCAACGGCCCGATCTCCGCCGAGCGTGCCTTCTCGTACGGCTCGATCCCGATGAGCGAGGTCAGGACCGTCGCCCGTTCGTTCGGGATGAGCTCCAACGACGTGGTGATGACCCTGTGCTCGTCGGCGCTGCGGCGCTGGCTTGCCGCCCACGACGCGCTGCCTGACCGGCCGCTGGTCGCGGCCGTGCCCGTCGCGGTCCGCACGGCTCGCGGCGGGGAGACGATCGGCAACCAGATCTCCGCGATGATCACGCCGCTGGCCACCCACGTCGAGTGCCCGAAGGAGCGCCTGACCACCGTCCGCTCCACCATGGCGGCGGCCAAGCGGCGTTTCGCGCTGTCCCGCAGGACCTGGCTGACCGACGTCTGCGCGATGTTCCCCGCGGCGTTCTCGGCCCTGGCCACCCCGGCGCTGTTCCGCCTGGCGGGCATGGCCGGCACGGGGGTCAACCTCATCGTCTCGAACGTCCCCGGACCGCGGGCCCCGCTGTACATGTGCGGCGCGCGGCTGCTGTCCTACCACCCGATGTCCGTGGTCACCGACGTCACCGGCGGGATCAGCGTCACCTGCATGTCCTACGACGGTCGCCTCGACTTCGGCGTCGTCGCGTGCCCGAGCCGGGTGCCGGACGTCTGGAACGTCATCGGCCATCTCCGCGAGGCGATGGACGAACTGCTCGCCCTGGTCGACAAGCCCGCCGACAAGCCCGCCGAGAAGCCGGCCGAGGAGCCCGTCGAGGAGGCCGTCGAGGAGAACGAGGCGGCGGCCGTACCCGGGCAGGCCCCTCCGATGCGAGAGAAGATCCCGGCCTAGACGCTCCTCAGCCCGCTCTGCCCAGGGCGTGGGCGATGAGCTCCGCCACCGCGTCCGGGTCGATGTGGTGGCCGGTCAGCAGGCAGAGGCTCTCCTGGTAGAGGAGGACGGCGGCGAACGTGGCGGCCGCAGCCTCCAGCCGGGCCGCGTCGCCCCTGCTGCCCGGCAGCGCGAGTTCGAGGGCGAACCTGGCCCGCCTGATGATCTCGGCGTTCAGCCGCCCGAGCCGGTCCCGCACGGAGCGGTGGGTGTCCGCCTCACGGAACAGGATGCGCCGCATGTCGGGGGACGCCCGCAGCGGCAGCATGCGGGCCAGCTTCGACAACGTGCCCGCGGCGTCTCCGGGGACGGCCTCCACGTCCTCCTCGGTCACCAGCGTGCGCTCGTCGACGAGCGACACCAGCACATCGATCTTGCGCGGGAAGTAGTGGAAGACCAGGCCCTTCGGAACGCCGGCCAGTTCGGCGATCCTGGCCGTCGGCGTCGCGTCGTAGCCGCCGTCCGCGAACAACTCCTCAGCGGCGTCGAGGATGCGGGTCCTCGCCTTGGCGGGTTCGAGCGGGTCGTCCACGGGCCAGACGATATCCGGACCTGGGGCCTCAACACCATGACGCAATAGACAGTGGATCCTGCAAAACCGGGCGAAATCGGAGAAGCCCGGCCGCGGGAGGGGTCGCGGCCGGGCTTCACCGGGAGAGAGCCGCAGCGGCTCAGCGCCGGTCAGCTCCTGATCAGTGCCTGTTCAGTGCCCGATCAGTGCTCCGACGCCTTCTCCATGCCGACGCCGGTGAGCGAGCGGACCTCGATCTCGGCGTACTTCGAGGCGTTGTACTCCTTGCTGAAGATCGTCCCGAGGTAGCCGCACAGGAAGCCGATCGGGATCGAGAAGATGCCGGGGTTCGACAGCTCGATCAGGTGGAAGTCGACGTCGGGGAACATCGCGGTCTTCGCGCCGGAGACGGCCGGCGAGAAGATCACCAGCACGAGCGCCGAGATCAGACCGCCGTAGATCGCCGAAACCGCGCCGGCGGTGTTGAACCTCTTCCAGAACAGGCTGTAGAGGATCGCCGGCAGGTTGCCCGAGGCCGCGACCGCGAAGGCCAGGGCCACCAGGAAGGCGACGTTGAGCGACTGGGCGGGGATGGCGAGGGCGATCGCGATCGCACCGATGACGAACGCGGCGATCCGCGCGACCCGCACCTCCTCCTTGTCGGTGACCTCGCCCCGCTTGAACACGTGGGCGTACAGGTCGTGGGCGAAGCTCGACGACGAGGCCAGCGTGAGGCCGGCGACGACGGCGAGGATCGTGGCGAACGCGACCGCGGCGATGACCGCGAGCAGGATCGTGCCGCCCACCTCACCGAAGATGTCCGCCCCGATGGCCTCGGCGAGTTGCGGCGCGGCCGTGTTGCCCGCCGCGTTCGCCGCGGCGATCTTCTCCGAGCCGACCACGGCCGCGGCGCCGAAACCGAGGACGAGGGTCAGCAGGTAGAAGACGCCGATGATGCCGATGCCCCACATGACCGACTTGCGGGCGTCCTTCGCGGTCGGCACCGTGTAGAAGCGGATCAGGATGTGCGGCAGGCCGGCCGTGCCGAGCACGAGCGCGAGTCCCAGGCTGATCAGGTCGATCTTGCCCCAGATGCCCTGCGCCTCGGTGCCGTACTTGAGACCGGCGTTGAGGAAGGCGTCGCCCTTGCCGCTCTGCGTGGCGGCGTCGCCGAGCAGGCTGGACAGGTTGAAGCCGAACTTGCCCAGGACGAGCAGCGTCACCAGGGCGGCGCCGGTCATCAGCATGACGGCCTTGACGATCTGCACCCAGGTGGTGCCCTTCATGCCGCCGATCACGACGTAGACCACCATCAGCAGGCCGACGGCGATGATCGTCCACACCTTGCCCGAATCCGACGTGATGCCCAGGAGCAGGCCCACGAGGGCGCCCGCGCCGACCATCTGCGCGAGCAGGTAGAAGATGCTGACGACGATCGTGGAGACCCCGGCGGCCGTGCGGACCGGACGCGGGGACATCCGGAACGCGAGCACGTCGGCCATCGTGAACTTGCCGGAGTTGCGCATCAGCTCGGCGACGAGCAGCAGCGCCACCAGCCAGGCGACGAGGAAGCCGATCGAGTAGAGGAACCCGTCGTAGCCGGACAGCGCGATGATCCCGGCGATGCCGAGGAACGACGCGGCCGACATGTAGTCGCCGCCGATGGCCAGGCCGTTCTGCACGCCGCTGAACGAGCGGCCTCCGGCGTAGTAGTCGGTGGCGGTCTTCGTGTTGCGGCTGGCCCAGAAGGTGATCGCCAGGGTTCCGGCGACGAACACCAGGAACAGGATGGTGGCAAGCGTCTCGTGTTTCACGGGGTCTTCTCCTCGACCTGGGCACGGAGCTCGTCGGCGAGCGGGTCGAGCTTGCCGGCCGCGTGGCGCGAGTACGCCCAGGCGATCAGGAACGTGGATACGAACTGCAGCACGCCGAACACCAGCGCGACGTTGATCTCACCGAGCAGCTTGGTGCCCATGAAGCCCCGGGCGAAGCCCGAGAGCACCACGTAGAGCAGGTACCAGGCCAGGAACGCGACGGTCATCGGGAAGGCCCAGGAACGGTACCGGCGACGCAGTTCCTGGAACTGCTCACTGGCCTGCATCTCTTCGTAGACCGATGAGTCGTGTTGTACGGTCACATGCCCTCCTTCGACAGTGATCTGAATCACCTCAACGTAGGAGCGCGGTCCCCTCCTTACGAGACCCCGGCGCCGTCCCGTCGCCCAGCCGTACCGGCCGCTCGTTCGCGCGAGCACCGCATGCGACGAGAGGTCGGTTCCACGCGCCGAACGGCAGTCGCCCCGTCAGGAACGCGTCATGAGCGACCGTCAGTGTGACCGTCAGTGTGGGCTTCAGAGGGAACGCGGCCGCCAGTCGCCGCGGTCGAGGTTCAGCGTCTCCGGGGTGTGCAGGCGGACCATCGTGCGGGCGACGCCGGGCGGCACCCGCGACTGCGTGAGGAGGGAGACGACCACCATCACGGTGAAGGAGACGGGCACCGTCCACGCGGCCGGCTGGGACAGCAGCGCCCCCATCCAGCCGGTGTCCGGCCCGCCGGTGATCGTCGCCAGTACGGCGGCGCACGCGAGGCCGCCTCCGAGGAGCAGCCCGGACATCGCGCCGACCGTCGTCAGCCGCCGCCACCAGATGCCCAGCACGAGCAGCGGGCAGAACGACGACGCGGCGACGGCGAAGGCCAGTCCGACCACGGTGGCCACCGGCAGTGACCTGGCCGTGCCCGCCAGCGCGAACGGCACGACCACCGCGAGGATCGTGGCCACCCGGAACGAGCGCACGCCTCCCCGCAGGATGTCCTGCGCGATCACACCCGCGACCGAGACGGTCAGCCCGGACGAGGTGGACAGGAATGCGGCGAACGCCCCCGCCGTGATCAGCGCGGTCAGCAGGTCGCCTCCCATGCCTCCGATGAGCCGCCCGGGCAGCGACAACACCACCGTGTCGGTCGCCGGCAGGCCGTACACCCGGCCGAGGTAGCCGTAGATCGCGGGCATGAGGTAGAACGCGCCGAGCAGCGTCAGCACGACCAGGGTCGTACGGCGGGCCGCGCGGCCGTCGGGGTTGGTGTAGAAGCGCACGAGCACGTGGGGCAGGCCCATCGTGCCGAGGAACGTGGCGAGGATCAGCGAGTAGGTCTCGTAGAGGGGATGTTCCCGGCCGTGCAGCGGCAGCGCCCACGGATCGCCGGGCGGCAGGCCGGGGAACCCGTCGGACCGCCACGCGAGCAGCATGAACACCAGCGGCACGGCGAGCGCGGTGAGCTTCAGCCAGTACTGGAACGCCTGGACGAACGTGATCGAGCGCATCCCGCCCGAAAGGACGTTGGCCGCGACGACGGCGGCGACCACGAGACCTCCAGCCCATTCGGGCGCGCCCGTGATCGTGCGGAAGACCAGCCCGGCGCTCTGGATCTGCGGCATCAGGTAGAACCAGCCGATCAGCACGACCAGCACGCTGGAGACCCGTCTGACCGCCATCGACTCCAGCCGCGCCTCCGCGAAGTCGGGCAGCGTGTAGGCCCCCGAACGGCGCAGCGGCGCCGAGACGAGCACGAGCAGCACGAGGTAGCCGCCGGTCCAGCCGACCGGCAGCCACAACATGTCGGCGCCGTAGGTGATGAGCAGGCCGGCGATGCCGAGGAAGGAGGCCGCGGACAGGTACTCCCCGCCGATCGCCGACGCGTTCCACAGCGGCGACACCGTCCGCGAGGCGACGTAGAAGTCCGAGGTCGTGCGGGACATCCGGATCCCGAACGCGCCGATGAGGATGGTCGCCAGCGCCACGACGACGATGGCGGCGATGCTCACTGGCGCTCCACCAGGTCCGCGAAGTCACGCTCGTTGCGCTCGGCCTGCCACACATACAGCCACGCGCCCGCGATGAACGCGGGGTAGATGAGCCCGGCGAGCACGACCCACGGCAGCGGCAGGCCCAGCAACTGGGCCGAGCGCAGGTCGGGGACCAGCAGGAACAGCAGCGGAAGCCCGCCGACCAGGCAGGCGAGCAGGGTGCAGACGAACAGTGCGAGGCGGAACTGCGTGCGCACGAGCGAGCGCATGTAGACCTCGCCGAGACGGGTCTGCTCGTCGATCTCGCGGGTCAGCGGATGGCGCGGCCTGCGGGCGGCGGCCGTCCGGGGGCTGGTCACCACGACCCTTCGCGGCTTGCCGGTCATCGCTCTGTCACTCCGCGTCCTCCCGCTTGACCTTGCGGGCCCGCCGTACGAGGAGGTCGCGAAGCTCACGGGTGTGACGGCGGCTCACCGGGATCTCGGCCCCGCCGACCCGCACCACGCACTTGCCCGAGTCGATGTGCAGCTCCTCGATGTGCTTGACCGCGACGAGGTGGCTGCGGTGGACCCGGAGGAACCCCGCGGACGCCCATCGCTCCTCGAGCGCGGCGAGCGGGATGCGCACCAGATGGCTTCCCGTCGCCGTGTGCAGCCGGGCGTAGTCGCCCTGGGCCTCGACGTACCTGACCTCGGTGCTGGCGACGAACCTGGTCACGCCGCCCAGCTCGACCGGGATCGTGTCGGCCCGCGGCCCCGCCTCGCTGACGTCGCGGTTCCCGCACACCCGCCGGATCGCCTCGGTCAGGCGTTCCGGTCTGACGGGCTTGAGCAGGTAGTCCTCGGCCTTGAGCTCGAACGCGTCGACCGCGTGGTCCTCGTAGGCCGTCACGAACACGACCTTCGGCGGGCTGGTGAACTGCGTGAGAAGGCGGCCGAGCACCACGCCGTCCAGACCGCGCATGCGGATGTCGAGGAAGACCGCGTCGACCGGCCGCCCGTCCGCGATCGCCCGGTCGAGCAGCTTGAGCGCCGCCGCGCCGTCACGGGCCGTCAGGACGTCGCCGATGCGCGGATCCGCCCGCAGCAGGTACGACAGATCCTCCAGAGCGGGCTGCTCGTCGTCCACCGCCAGGACCCGGAGGCCGGTCAAGCTCCACCCCTCTCACCGACGAATCCCCTAGAGAGTGATGACCCGGACATCGGAAAGTCAACGCTTCCCGCCATCACGACCGGATCACAGTGGAGCCCGCACGGCCCCTCTCAGTGGCCCGCTCAGTGGCCCTCTCAGTGACCCTCTCGGTGGCCCTCTCAGTGGACCGAGACTCCGGGGTGGTACTTGGGGACGCGCACGGTCACCTTCGTCCCCGCCTCATGGCCGGTCTCGACCACGAGGCCGTACTCGTCGCCGTACACCTGGCGCAGCCGCTCGTCCACGTTGGCCAGGCCGATGCCGCCGGCGCCCGACCTGTCCTCCCCCGCGAGCACGCGGCGCAGGTGCTCAGGGTCCATCCCGATGCCGTCGTCCTCGACGGTGATGCCGCACTCGGCTCCGGCGTCCTCGGCGATGATCGTGACGTGGCCGACGCCCGGCTTGCTCTCCAGGCCGTGCCGTACGGCGTTCTCCACCAGCGGCTGCAGGCACAGGAACGGCACGGCCACCGCCAGCACCTCGGGCGCGACGCGGAGCGTCACCTGCAGCTGGTCGCCGAAGCGCGCCCGTTCGAGGGTGAGGTAGCGGTCGATCGACCGGAGCTCCTCGGCGAGCGTCGTGAAGTCGCCGTGCCGCCGGAACGAGTAACGGGTGAAGTCGGCGAACTCCAGCAGCAGCTCCCGCGCCTGCTCGGGATCCGTGCGGACGAAGGACGCGATGGTGGTGAGCGAGTTGTAGATGAAGTGCGGCGAGATCTGCGCGCGCAGCGCCCGAACCTCCGCCTCCATGAGCATGGTCCGCGACCGGTCGAGCTCCGCCAGTTCGAGCTGGGAGTCGACCCAGCGGGCCACCTCCTGCGCCGCCCGGACGAGCCCCGCCGAGGTGTGGTCGCCGTACGCCGCCAGCGAGCCGATGACCCGGTCGTCCGTGGTGAGCGGGACCACCACGGCCTGCCGGATCGGGCATTCCGGCAGCCCGCAGTCGAGGGCGAGCACCTGCGTGCGGCCGTCCTCCAACGTCTCCGCCGCGTGGGCGAACGCCTCCCGCGCGTGGTGCTCCCCCGCGCCGTCGTAGACCAGCAGCTCCTCGCCGTTGGTGATGGCGACGGCGCGCGAGCCGAGCAGCTCGCGCAGGTGGCGGGACGCCTTGAGCGCCCCCGCGGGGGTCAGCCCGGCCCGAAGGGGCGGTGCGGCCAGCGACGCCGTGTGCAGGGTCTCGAAGGTGGCCCGTTCGGCGGGACTGCTCCCGAGGTCGCGGCGGCCGCGCAGGACCCGCCACAGAACGATGGCCGGCACCGCGATGAGTGCCACGACGACGAGGGCGGCGACGAGCGGTTCCACGCCGCCGGAGCCTACTCGCGTACGAAGGCCGCCACGATCTCCCCCAGCTCGGGACCGGCGTCCTCCTGGAGGAAGTGACCGGCGCCCTTGATGACGGGGTGGTCGATCCCGGCGGCTCCCGCCATCGACTTCTTCAGGATCGGCGCCATCCCGCCCGTGATGGGGTCTCCGTCGGAGAAGGCCACCAGGAACGGCAGGTCCAGAGTCGTCAGCGTGGCCCAGGCCGCCCGGTTGGCCTCCGACGCCGGGTCGTCCGGCGTGATGGGCACCAGCCCCGGCATGGCCCGCGGCCCCGCCTTGTGCTCCTCCGATGGGAAGGGCGCGTCGTAGGCCCGCCGTACGTCGTCGGAGAGCGTCGTGGCGCAGCCGGACTGCACGAACCTCGCGACGTCGAGGACGGGCGCGGTGGCGACCGCCTCCCGGAAGCGGTGCCAGACCTCCGGCATGGGGATGTCGCCGGTCGGCAGACCCGTGTTGGCCGCGACGACCCGGGCGAACCGGCCGGGATGTTCGGCGACGAGCCGCAGGCCGATCAGGCCGCCCCAGTCCTGCCCGACCAACGTCACGCCGCGCAGGTCGAGCACGTCGAAGGCGAGCGCGCGGGTCCACTCCACGTGACGGGCGTAGGAGTGGTCCTCCGGCCGTGCCGGCTTGTCCGACCGGCCGAAGCCGATGAGATCGGGCGCGACGGCCCGCAGTCCCGCCGCGGCGAGCTTCTCCATGACGTGGCGGTAGAGGAACGACCAGCTCGGCTCGCCGTGCAGCAGCAGAACCGGCGGCCCGTCGGCGGGACCCGCCTCGACGTACGCCATCCGCAGCCCGTCGCCCACGTCGGCGTAGCGAGGCTCGTACGGGAAGCCGGGGAGACCGGTGAAGCGCTCGTCGGGGGTGCGGAGGACGTCCATGCGCGGTCCTTTACGATGTAGATTTTTTGAGCGCCGCCCGGATGCGGTCGGCGATCTCGGCGGCCTCCGCGTCGTCGGCGTACTTCATGCGCGGCCAGAAGAAGCCGCGCAGGCCGTCCTTGCGGTTGCGGGGGACGACATGGGCGTGCAGGTGCGGGACGCTCTGGCTGACCCGGTTGTTCATGGCCACGAAGGAGCCGGCGGCCTCCATGCCCTCCTCGACCGCCCGCGCGACGGCCTGGACCCGCTCGAAGAAGGGGCCCACCACCTCGACCGGCAGGTCGGTCAAGGTCTCGATGTGCCCGTGGGGGACGACGAGCACATGGCCCTTGAACACCGGCCGGGCGTCGAGGAAGGCCGCCGCGATCTCGTCGGAGAAGACCACATGGGCCGGCCGCTCCCCGGCCGCGATCTCGCAGAACAGGCATCCGGGCACGTACGGCCCCGCATTCGGCATCTCGGTATTGTCCATCACCAGCCGAGGGTGGCGGTGCCCTGGACGAGCGCCCGGGCGATCACCAGCCGTTGCACGTCGTTGGTGCCCTCGCCGATCGCCATCAGCGGCGCGTCGCGGTAGAGGCGCTCGACCACGAACTCCTGGGAGTAGCCGTAGCCGCCGTGGATCCGCATCGCCTCCATCGTCGCCTTGAGCGCGACCTCCGAGGCGAAGTACTTGGCCATGGCGGCCTCGCTGGCGACGGCGCCCGCCTCCGACCGCACCGCCGCCCAGTAGGTCATCAGCCGGGCGGCCTGGATCTCGGTGGCCATGTCGGCCAGCTTGAGCTGGACGGCCTGGAAGTCCGCGATCGGCTGGCCGAAGGCCTGCCGCTGCCGCGAGTAGCCCAGTGCCGCGTCGAAGGCGCACTGGGACACGCCCACGGCCCGCGCGGCGATGTTGATGCGGCCGAGCTCGAGCGCCGACAACACCTGCTGCATCCCCCGCCCCTCCACGCCTCCGAGCAGGCAGGACGCGGGGACGCGCACGTCGGTCAGGACCACCTCGCACGTCTCGGTGCCCTTGTAGCCGAGCTTCGGCAGGTCCCTGCTGATCGTGAGGCCCTCCCGCGAGCCGTCGACGAGCAGCACCGACATGCCGCGGTGCGCGGGGGTCTCCTCGGAGGTCTTCACCAGCACAGGCAGCGGGTCGGCGTGCCGGGCGTTGGTGATCCACGTCTTCGTGCCGTTGATGACGTACTCGTCCCCGTCCCTGACCGCGCGGGTGCGGATGCCCTGCAGGTCGGTCCCCGCGCCGGGCTCGGTCAGGGCGATCCCCGTACGGCGGGCACCGGTGGCCAGGTCGGGAAGGCAGTGGGCGCGCTGCTCCTCGGTGCCGTGCCGGGCGATCATCCAGGTCGCGAGCGAGTGCGAGCCGAGGATGCCGGCCACCCCCATCCAGCCCCGGGCGATCTCCTCGAAGACGAGGGCGAACGACACCCGGTCGAGGTCGAGCCCGCCGTACTCCTCGGGGACCGTGATGCCGAACAGCCCCATCTGGCGGAACCGTTCGACGATCTCCGCGGGGTAGCGCCCGGACCGCTCCCATTCGGAGGCGACCGGCACGATGTCCTTTTCGACGAACTCCCGGAGAGTCCGCTGGAAGAGCCGCTGGTCTTCGTTCAGTTCGAAGTCCATCACGCCTCCAGCGGGCCGGTCTTGGCGCGCGGGAAGTAGCCCTTGTCGTGCGGCGCGTCCCGCCGGTAGACCATGACGGAACGGCGCCAGGACATGACCTCGTCGCCGTCCTGGTTGAGCCCGCGCGTCCGGCACGTCACGATGCCGGCGTACGGCCGCGACCTGGACTCCCGCGCCTCGATCACGATCGACTCCGCGTAGAGCGTGTCGCCCACGAAGACGGGATGGGTGAGCTTGATCTCGTCCCAGCCGAGGTTCATCATCGCGGTCTGGCTGACGTCGATGACCGACAACCCGAGCACGATCGCCACCGACAGGCCGGAGTTGACGATGATCCGCCCGACCGGCGCGTTGGCCGCGAAATGAGCGTTGAAGTGGTTCTGGTTCGTGTTCATCGTCAGCAACGTGAACCAGGTGTTGTCCGCCTCGCCGATGGTCCGGCCGAGGGGATGCTGGTAGACGTCTCCGACCACGAAATCCTCGTAGTAGCGCCCGATCCGGGCCTCATGCACCGTCACACTGGAATCGTATTCGGATGACCCCCGCGGATCATCGATACGATTTGTGCGGTGTCGCGGCGTCGATGTCGGACTTGATCCCATGAATCGCCCGGCCGGGCGTCGGCGGCGTCGCCCGGGACACCTGTCCCTTGCCGAGCATGCCCAGCACGGCCGCCACGATCAGCAGCAGGACGCCGATGGCGAGCGCGCTCGCCCATCCGGGCAGCACCAGCGCCAAAGCGAGGATGGCGGCGGCCACCAAGGCGGCCCCGCCGTAGAAGGCCATGGCTCCCGCCCCGCCGAACAGCCCCGCGCCCCGGCCCGCCTGCTTGCCCTTCTGGGTCATCTCCGCCTTGGCCAGGCGCAGCTCGTCTCGGACGAGCCGGGAGACGTCCTCGGAAAGGCGTCGCACCAGTTCGCCGGTCGACGGCGTCTCGGTCTGCCTGATCATCTGGTCGGTCATGACATGCCTCCCTTCCAGCGATGGGGTGCGGCCTACCCGCAGACCGGAGCCCTAACCCACCCGGAGGGAGATGAAAGTTTCGGTCAAGAAACGGCCGGATCCCTGGCCGGGAGGAACACGCGGAACACCGTACGACCCGGACGGCTTTCCAGGTCGACCGTCCCTCCGTGGGCGGCGACCACCGCCCGGACGATGGCCAGGCCGAGGCCGCTGCCGCCGGACGCCCGCGAACGGGCCTTGTCCACCCTGACGAAGCGTTCGAAGATCTCCTTCTGCAGCTCCTCCGGGATGCCCGGCCCGTCGTCGGCCACGGTCAGCTCGATCCTCCTGGCCTCCCCCGTGCCGGAGACCCGGAGGGCGACGGTGACAGTGGTGCCCTCCGGAGTGTGCAGCCGGGCGTTGCCGAGCAGGTTGGCGACGACCTGGTGGAGCCGGTCGACGTCCCCGGTCACCGTCAGCGGCTCCTCTGGAAGCTCCAGCCGCCACCGGTGGCCCGGGCCGTACACACGTACGTCTCCCGTCGCGTCGATGACCAGGCGGCTGAGGTCCACCTCGTCCCGGGCCAGCGGCCTGCCCTCGTCGAGCCTGGCCAGCAACAGCAGGTCGTCGACGAGCGACCGCATCCGGGCGGACTCCGCGTCGATCCGCTCCAGGGCGTGCCGTACGGCAGGGGGAACGGGGGCGGCGTCCCTCCGGGCCAGCTCGACGTGCGCACGGACGGTCGCGAGCGGCGTGCGCAACTCGTGACTGGCGTCGGCCGCGAACGTGCGCATCCGCTGCTCACTCGCGTGCCTCCTGGCCAGCGCGTCGCCGACGTGGAAGAGCATGCGGTTGAAGGCCCCGCCGACCTGCCCGACCTCGGTCCTGTCGTCGTCGTACGGCACCCGCTCGGGAAGCTCCACCTCCCCGCTGGCCAGCGGCAACTCGGTCACCCGCCGGGCCGTGGCCGCCACGCGCTGCAAGGGGCGGAGCGAGAGCCGTACCCAGATCGTGCCGGCGACCCCCGTGCCCACCATGACAGCGGCGAAGACGACGGCCTCGACGAGCTGAAGACGGTGAAGCGTGGCGTTGGCGCCTTCCATCGGGAGCCCGTTGATCAGAACGTCGCCGTCGGCGCCGGCGACGGCCATCACGCGATAGTCGTCGAGAACCGTCAAGTCCACGCTGTGGGCCTTGCCGTCAAGCGGCACACCGGCCAGGACGGACGCGTCGGCCGCGGACAGGGTCAGGCGCACGGTCCCGGACGCCACAACGGCGGCGTCGGTCACGTGCCCGCCCACGAGGCGGACTCCGAGCGTGCCTCGCGACTGCCCCCTGCTGTCCCCGTCTTCGCCGTTCTCATCGTGGTGCTCCAGGCTGGCGGCGAACCTGCCGACCGTCATCGACAACTGCTGGTCCACCCGCTGCAGCAGGAACCCCCTGAGCGCGAGAGAGGTCGCCACGCCGACCGCCGCGCAGGCGAGTGCGAGCAACACGAGCACTCCGGCCACCAGACGGGCCCGAAGCGTGCGTGGCCTCACGGCGTTCAAGGACTTCATGGCGTTCAAGGGCTTCATGGCTTTTCCGGTGGTCTGAGGACGTATCCCACACCCCGGACCGTGTGAATGAGAGGCGGGCGGCCCACGTCGATCTTCTTGCGCAGATAGCTGATGTACAGCTCGACGACATGGGCCTGACCGCCGAAGTCATAGGACCAGACCCGGTCCAGGATCTGCGCCTTGCTGAGCACCCGGCGCGGATTGCGCATCAGGAAGCGCAGCAACTCGAACTCGGTCGGAGTCAGCTCGACGAACTCTCCGCCACGGGTCACCTCCCGCGCGTCCTCGTCCATCACGAGATCCCCCACCGCCAGTGGGGTGCCCACCGCGGTCTGGGCCATGCCCGCGCGGCGCAGCAGCCCCCGCAGCCGGGCAAGCACCTCTTCCAGGCTGAACGGCTTGGTCACGTAGTCGTCGCCGCCCGCGGTGATCCCGGCGATCCGGTCCTCCACGGCGTCCTTGGCGGTGAGGAACAGCACGCACACCTGCGGCGCCTCGGACCTCAGTCGCCGGAGCACCTCGAGACCGCCGATGTCGGGCAGCATCACATCGAGCAGCACCGCGTCCGGCCGGAAGTCGCGGGCCACGGTCACGGCGCTCAGGCCGTCAGCGGCGGCACGGACATCCCAGCCCTCGTAGCGCAGGACCGCGCTGAGGACCTCGACCAGATCGGGCTCGTCATCGACGACGAGGACCCTGACAGGGGTGCCGTCGGGGCGGAGCACCTTCGGAAGCGGGAGGGAAACGGGCTGCATGGCCTCTAAGGGTCCTTCCTGGTCACCCTGCCTACTCTCTGTGTTGTCTCTGAGAATCCTATGAATAATCCGTTTTGCCCCTTTTCAAGGGCAACTCAGAGGTTCGGGTGGCACGGTGGTGATCCGACAGGCACTCCGGCGAGCCAGGCTCTCGCTCGGAGACGGCTCGACGGTTCAACCGAGAAGGGAGGCGTTCGCGTGATCACCGACGCGCCCGGCGACATGACCAGCGACGTGAGCAGCGACATGACCGCCGGCATGACCGGCGACATGACCACCGGCGCGATCCCGGCCGCCGCGATCTCGGCCATCGGTGCGGGCGCCGTGGCGGTGCTGGGACTGTGGTGGGCGAACACCCCGGCCGTGGTGGGCCTGGACGGATGGCTGACCGGCGCGGGCCGGATCACCGGTCTGCTCGCGGGGTACGCGATCACGGTGCTGCTCGCGCTGATGGCACGCATCCCGGTGCTGGAGCACGGTGTCGGCTCCGACCGGCTCGCCCGCTGGCACTCGATGGGCGGGCGATACGTCGTGTGCCTGGCGGTGAGCCACACGCTTCTGATCATCTGGGGCTACGCGGTGACCGACGGCACCGGCGTCGTCAGCGAGACCGTCACGCTGAACCTGACCTACCCCGACGTGCTCAAGGCCACCGTGGCCGTGCTTCTCCTGGTCGGTGTCGGGATCGTCTCCGCCCGGGCGATCAGGCCGAGACTGCGCTATGAGACCTGGTTCCACCTGCACTTCTACACCTACCTGGCCGCATGGCTGGCCTTCGGGCACGTTCTGGCCGACGGCAACGAGTTCATCGGGAACCGGCCGGCTCAGCTCGCGTGGTACGCCCTCTACATCGGGGTCGCCCTGGTGTTGGTGTGGTACCGGTTCCTCACCCCGATACGGCAAGCCCTGCTGCACCGGTTCACGGTGACCCGGGTCATCGAGGAGGCTCCAGGGGTCATCTCGATCCACATCGCCGGGCGCCGCCTCGACAAGTTGAAGATCGAGCCGGGTCAGTTCTTCCGCTGGCGGTTTCTCACCCGCGGACTGTGGTGGTCGGCCAATCCCTACTCGTTGTCGGCCGCCCCCCGCCGCAGCGAGTTGCGGATCACCGTGAAGGACCTGGGTGACCACAGCAGGGGGCTGGCCCGGATACGCCCGGGGACCAGAGTCCTCGCGGAGGGGCCGTACGGCTCGTTCACCGCGAGACGCCGTACGAGGCGCAAGGTGCTTCTGATCGCCGGAGGAGTGGGCATCACGCCGCTGCGGGCTCTGTTCGAGTCGATCCCCGCGGCGCCCGGCGACCTGACGCTGCTCTATCGTGCCCGGACGTCCGAGGACCTGGTGTTCCGTACCGAACTTGAGCAGATCTCCGCGAGACGGGGCACGGGGCTCCTCTACTGCGTCGGGCCCCGCAGCGTGGTGGGCGACCCGTTCACTCCTCATTCGCTTACGGCGCTGGTCCCCCACCTGCCCGACCACGATGTCTACGTCTGCGGGCCGACCGGCATGACCGGCCGTGTGATCCCCGCGCTCCGGGCCGCGGGCGTGCCCCGCCGTCGTATCCACCACGAATCGTTCGAGTTCTGAAGGGCGCCCATGCGAAGAGCGATATTCGCCGTGATCGTCACCGCCACCGGCCTTGTGCTGTTGCTGTCCTTCAAGCCCCACAACGTCACTGCGGCCGCGGAACGCCCGGGCGTCGTGTCGGACCCTCCAGCCGGCGACGCGAACGGTCAGGCCGAGGCTCCGGCGACGTCCGGCAAGAAGGGCACGGGCACGGGTAAGGGGACGGCCTCGGGCACAGACAAGGGCAAGGGCACGGCGTCGGGCGCCGGAAAGGCCGCACCGAAGGTCACGGCGAGCCCGGGAAGCTGGTCTGGCGACGGCGCGAGCCTGGGCGAGACGGCCGGCGAGAAGGTCGTCGGCGGCGCTGTCGCCGACACACGGTTCGGTCCCGTTCAGGTGCAGCTCGTACTCTCCGACGCGAAGATCACGGGAGTGCAGGTCCTCCAGGCCCCGCAGGAGAGCCGCAGGGACTTCAGCATCAACAGCGAGGCACTGCCGATCCTCGATCAGGAGGCCTTGGCCGCCCAGTCCGCTCAGATCGACACGGTCTCCGGCGCGACCTACACAAGCGACGGCTACGTCCAGTCCCTGCAGAGCGCGCTCGACCGGGCCGGCCTGTGACCCGACATGTCGAGCATGTGATGGGCACCGTCTTCTCCTTCGACGTCCGGGACGGTGGCTTCGAAGGCGTCGAACTTGCCATCGCCGAGGCCGTGGAGTGGCTACACCGGGTCGACGAGACATTCTCGACCTACCGGCCGGAGAGCGTGGTCAGCCGGCTGGACAGAGGTGAGATCACCCTGGCCGGCTGCCCACCGGAGGTCGCGGAGGTCCTGCGCCTGTGTGACGAGGCGTCGCGCGTGTCCCGCGGATACTTCACGTCCCACCCCGGCGGCCGTCTCGACCCGTCGGCCGTCGTGAAGGGCTGGGCGATCGAACGGGCCTCACGCATCCTGACGCGGGCGGGAGCGGCGAACCACTGCGTGAACGGCGGCGGCGACGTGCGGCTCACCGGATCCGCCGCCTCCGGCAGTCCCTGGCGGGTCGGCATCGCCCATCCCCTGCGTCCAGGCGAGCTCGCCGCCGTGGTGACGGGGCGCGATCTGGCGGTCGCCACTTCGGGCACGGCCGAGCGCGGCGCGCACATCGTCGACCCCCACACCGGCCGCCCCGCGACGGCGCTCGCCTCCATCACGCTGATCGGAGAGAGCCTGACCATGACCGACGCGTACGCCACGGCAGCCTTCGCCATGGGAGACGCCGCCCGCGACTGGGTCCGAGAACTGGAAGGCTTCGAGGCCTTCGCCGTCACGGCCTCCGGCTCCACCTGGCACACAGGAGACTTCCCAAAGCTGGCGATCCTCACTGACTGACGTCTTCGTCTCCGCGCTCGGGGCAGGAGTCATCCCCGGTCGGCGGCGTTTGCCGGGCCTTCCGGCGTCGGTTCCGGCTGGGTGTGCTGGTCATGTTCGCGTGGGGTGGTTGATGCGTGGTCCGGTGGTTCGTCCGGTGTAGGTGAAGGTCCAGCGGTCTTTGCCGGCTTTCCGGCGTTGGTAGTGGTGGGGGCGGCGGTAGCGGTCGCGGTTATGGAACCGGCACGCCGG
>NZ_BOOP01000028.1 GCF_016863295.1 Planotetraspora phitsanulokensis | reverse complement strand
CTCCGGCACCTCACCCACAGCCAGCTCACCGACTGCGTCGACCACCCCCGCCACCAACACCCACGACGGACGACCGGCACGCCCGTCATTGCCGTGATCGCCAGGCGGTGCATCGGCGGGATCGAAATCACGAGCAGCCGAACCATCCGACCACCACCCCGACGAACGCCCCACCCCAGACACCCAATCGCCACCCGCACCCGGCGCCCGCCCCACCGGATCAACGATCTCGAATAGCTCGCTCACGGGTTCACCTCCATAAGTAGATTAGAAAATCTGTTTGAATAATCTCACAACTACAGAGAGTGAGCAACGCCTGATTCGGAGAAATTCGATATTTAATACGAGCCCTATGGGCGTTTTTCGTATCAGCAATAAATGTCGGAATTGCGATAGTGGGTGTGCGTCCTGCGAGTGAATGAGACGTGCGACGCACGGAACGCGTCAGGCCTGCAGTGGGCGGGCAATGTCAGGGGCCAGGGAGCCGCACGAGGTCTGGCCAGGAGTCCACCCGGGCCTGGCCGGGAGGTCACCTCCGGGCCTGGTCGGGAGCCTGTATCGAGGCCTGATCGGCAGGGTGTGTCAGAGCTCGAGGAAGACGAACGCCGCATCTCGGGTGAGGGGTCGCCGCAGGTTGGAGTTGCGATTCGGTGCTCGCGGGGCCCGGGCTGGCCGTAGTCCTTCTTCGATCCGAAGCGCGTGGCAAAACGGCGGGAAGGTCGTCAATCCAAGCCGAAGTCATCGGGGCGGCGGCGGGGCATCAACTGTCCCCGGCCGACTGTGCCGGGCCGCCCGAAGTCTGCGCCGTCCGGCGCGCCCGAAACTGCCGCAGAAACGGCCGCACCCCAAATGGCCGCACAAGAACGGCCGCGCCTCAAACGGTCGTGTAAGAAATGGCGCACCTGGACGGGCCGTACCAGAACAGGTCGTACTGGAACAGGCCGTACTGGAACAGGCCGTACTGGAACCGGTCACGCGAAAAACGGTCGCACAAAACCGGACACATCAGGACACCGTGACGTCGAGCAAGCCGCCGACGTCACGAGGCCCCAAGCAGGGAGACGGTCAGGGGCGGCCGAGGGCGCGGTAGTGCCAACCGGCGGAGCGCCAGGTCTCGGCGTCGAGGGCGTTGCGGCCGTCGACGATGTTCCGCGCGGAGACGACGGCCCCGAGCTTGTCGGGGTCGAGGTCGACGAACTCCTGCCATTCGGTGAGCAGCAGCATGACGTCGGCTCCACGGGCCGCCTCGAGAGCCGAGTCGGCGTATCCGAGGTGCGGATGAGCGCGCCGCGCGTTGTCCAGGGCGACCGGGTCGTAGATGGTGACCGCGCCGCCTTCCTGGCCGATGGTGACGGCGACGTCCAGTGCGGGCGAGTCACGGATGTCGTCGGAGTTGGGCTTGAAGGCCGCACCGAGCACGCCGACCGTGCAGCCGGTGAACGAGCCTCCGACCAGCCCGCGCGCGAGGTCCACCATCCTGGCGCGACGCCGCATGTTGATGGCGTCGACCTCGCGCAGGAACGTCAGCGCCTGGTCGGCCCCGAGTTCGCCCGCGCGGGCCATGAACGCCCGGATGTCCTTGGGTAGGCAGCCGCCGCCGAAGCCGAGCCCGGGGTTGAGGAACCTGCCGCCGATGCGGTCGTCGAACGACAGCGCGAGCGACAACTGCTTGACGTCCGCGTGGGCGACCTCGCACACCTCGGCCATGGCGTTGATGAAGGAGATCTTGGTGGCGAGGAAGGCGTTGGCGGCCGACTTGACCAGCTCGGCGGTGGGGAAGTCCGTCACCACGATCGGAACCTCGCCCAGCGGGGCGTAAACGTCCCGCAGCACCTTCTCGGCCCGCTCGGAGGCGACCCCCAGCACGATCCGATCCGGGTGCAGGGTGTCCTTCACGGCGAAGCCCTCGCGGAGGAACTCCGGATTCCAGGCCATCTCGGCCTGGGCGCCGGCGGGTGCCAGCCGTACGAGCTTCTCGGCGAGGCGCTCGGCGGTGCCGACGGGGACGGTCGACTTGCCGACGACGAGGCACTCGCGGTCGAGGTAGGGGGCGAGGGATTCCACGACGGCGTCGAGGTAGGAGACGTCCGCGGCGTACTCGCCCTTCTTCTGCGGGGTGCCCACACAGATGAAATGGACGTCGCCGAAGGCGGCCGCCTCCTCGTAGGAGGTCGTGAACCGAAGGCGTCCCGCCTCCAGGTTGCGCCGCAGGAGATCCTCTAGGCCGGGCTCATGGATCGGGAGTTCGCCGCGCTCGAGCATGTCGATCTTGCTCTGGTCGACGTCCAGGCCGAGAACCTCAAAGCCGAGTTCGGCCATGCATGCCGCATGTGTGGCACCCAAATATCCGGTGCCGAGCACGGTGAGGCGGTAAGGCACGGCATGCTCCCCTCTTACCCACTCTTTGTGATCTGGCATAGTACTGGGGCCGTCAACTGCCCCAGGTATCGGGCAGGCAAACTGTTTCTGGCCCCAACCGTAGGGGGTGCCGAGGATCAAGGCGCTGCCACCCCCCGCCGAGGGTGCGCCGGCCCGGCGCGCGTCGGGGGCGGCATGCCGCGCAGAGCCGTACTGGTTGGTAACTATCTGATCGGCCGACCTAGTATCGCGCTATGAGCTTCCCTCTGTACGCGCCCGCTGAGGAGCACGAGATGCTCCGCGAGACGGTCCGGGCCATCGCCGATGAAAAGATCGCTCCCCGTGCCGCCGCGGCGGACGAGAACGAGGAGTTCCCGTGGGAGGTCTACAAGGACCTCGTCGCGGCGGACCTGCACGCCGTGCACATCCCCGAGGAGTACGGCGGAGCCGGCGCCGACGCGCTCGCCACGGTCATCGTGATCGAGGAGGTCGCCCGCGCGTGCGCGTCGTCCTCGCTCATCCCGGCGGTCAACAAGCTGGGGACGGTCCCGCTGCTGCTGTCGGCGTCCGAAGAGGTCAAGCGGCGCTATCTGACGCCCGTCGCGAGCGGCGACGCGATGTTCTCCTACGCGTTGAGCGAGGCCGAGGCCGGGTCGGACGCGGCCTCCATGAAGACCCGCGCGGTCAAGGACGGCGACCACTACGTGCTCAACGGCACGAAGATGTGGATCACCAACGCGGGTGTCTCGGAGTACTACACGGTCATGGCGGTGACCGACCCGTCGGCGGGCGCCCGCGGGATCTCCGCCTTCGTCGTCGAGAAGAGCGACGAGGGGGTCGGTTTCGGTCCCAAGGAGAAGAAGCTCGGCATCAAGGGGTCGCCGACCCGCCAGGTGATCCTCGAGAACGTCCGCATCCCCGAGTCGCGGATGGTCGGTGAGCCCGGCACCGGCTTCAAGACCGCGTTGGCCACGCTCGACCACACGCGGATCACGATCGCCGCGCAGGCCCTCGGCATCGCGCAGGGCGCGCTCGACTTCGCCATCGGCTATGTGAAGGAGCGCAAGCAGTTCGGCAAGGCGATCGCCGAGTTCCAGGGTCTGCAGTTCATGATCGCGGACATGGCGGTGAAGCTCGAGGCCGCCCGTCAGCTCACTTACGCCGCGGCCGCGAAGTCGGAGCTCGCCATCCACGGCACGCCCGTCAAGGATCTGACATTCTTCTCGAGCGCGGCCAAGACCGCCGCGTCCGACGCCGCCATGGAGATCACCACCGACGCCGTCCAGCTGCTCGGCGGGTACGGTTACACGCGCGATTTCCCCGTTGAGCGCATGATGCGCGACGCGAAGATCACCCAGATCTACGAGGGCACCAACCAGATCCAGCGCATGGTCATGGCCCGCCAGCTCCTCAAGTAGCTCAAGTAGGCCGCTGATATGCGAAAACCCCGCTTCTCCTCGTGCGGGTGGCGGGGTTCGTCATGTCTGGGCGCCCGCCCGGCCCGCGGACCGGGCGGGCGCCCTTTTTCACGCTGCACGGCGGTCATTCGTGCGCTGCGAGCAGCCCTTCCCTCATCGATGGGCGAGACATGGTGGCCATCTCAGCGGGCGACGTCATAGACCAGCTTGGTGATGCCGTTGGCGTACGTCTCGGACTCGACCACCTTCAGCATCTGCTTCTCCTTGTCGGTGTCGCTGAACATCCGCTTGCCGGCTCCGAGCAGCACCGGGAACACCAGCAGGTGGTAGCGGTCGATCAGACCGGCGTCGGAGAGGTTGCGAGCGAGGGTGGCGCTGCCGTGGATGACGATGGGGCCGCCGTCGGTCTCCTTGACCTTCGCGACGTCCTCGAGGGAACGAAGAATCGTGATGTCCCCCCAGTTGTCGACGAGGGCGTCCTCGCCGAGGGTGGTCGAGACGACGTACTTCGGCAGTTCCTTGAGGGCGGCGAAGTCCTCCATGTCCGGCCATAGCGGCGCGAAGGCCTCGTAGCTGGTCCGGCCGAACATCAGTGCGGTGGACTCCTCGATCTCCCGACCCTTGATCTCGTACGCCTCAGGCAGGAACTCGATGTCCTTGTAGGTCCAGCCGCCGCTGCGGTGGGTCTCGGAGGGGAGTCCGCCGCCGGGAGAGTCGACGACCCCGTCCAGCGAGACGAAGGCGGTGTAGATCAGCAAACGCATTCGATGTCCTATCCGTCGTCAGGTGGAGATCCCTATCCTGCGGTGGCGTCACGCGCACGGCAACGATTAGTTCAGATCGTTCAGACCAAGTCGGGAGGGACGGCTGCACCACCGGTCGATCAGGCGGCCGTGAACCTTCCGGCACTCGGGCCGGGTTCTCGGTCGGCGAAGTAGGCCGAGGGGGTCGTGCCGAGTGTGCGGTTGAACATCGCGGTGAAGGCGCTGGGAGTGGCGTAGCCGAGACCGGTGGCGATGACGGTGACCGGTGTGCCCTTGGCGAGCAGAGTGACCGCACGTATGAGCCTGGCCTGCTGCACCCAGCGGGCGAGGCTCATACCGGTCGCGGCGGTGAATCTGCGCTGCAGGCTGCGCGGACTCATGTGCGCGTAGGCCGCTGCGTCCGCGGTCGCCCACCGGTCGCCGGGCTCCTGCTGGATCGCCGCGCAGAGCTCGTCGAGCTGGGCGTCGGCGGGAGCCGGGAGGTGCAGCGCCGGGACAGGGAGCGGCGCGAGCTCGAGGAGCAGCAGTTCGACGACCTTGCCCTCGCGGCCTTCACGCTCGTACTCCGCGGGGAGCCGGGTCGCTTCGTCGATGAGCTCGCGCAGCAGCGGGGAGACCGAGACGACGGTGGGGATCTCGGGCAAGCGCCAGGCTGACTGAGGCTCGATGTAGAGGGTGCGCATGGCGACCGGCCCCGCGCAGGTCATCGCGTGGGTGAGTCCGGCGGGGACCCAGACTCCCCGGGTGGCGGGAACGACCCAGACGCCGTGGTCGGTCACGACGGTGATGGCCCCCGTCGTGCCGTAGATCAGCTGAGCGCGCCGATGGTGGTGAGCGGGGATGTGATGGCCGTCGGGAAGATCACGTGCCATCGCCGCAAGCGGCCTCGGAACGTGCTGATAGTCGTCGCGGTTCTCGCTCTTGCCGTACATGGCGCAATCTCGATGGATGATGGCGTGGCCACGAAAGTATGCCAGTAGGAGGTCGGCCTAGCGTCGACCCATGTGATCGAACCCCACCCCGCTCCGGCCGCTGATGGGCGGCTGACCGTGCTGCTTGCCGCCACCAGCGCCGTCACGGCGGCCAATGTCTACCTCAACCAGCCCCTGCTGGGAGCCGTGGCCACCTCGCTGGGAGCCGGCCCCGACACCCTCGGGGCCGTTCCCACCGCGACGCAGTTGGGCTATGCGGCAGGGATCCTCCTGCTCGTTCCGGCAGGCGACGGACACGACCGGCGCAGGCTGATCCTCGGCCTCTGCACAGCGTCCGCATTCGCGCTCGCCGCCTGCGCCCTGTCTCCTTCGGTGTGGTGGCTGATCGTGTCAAGCTTCGCCCTCGGCCTGCTGTCTCCGGTCCCGCAGTTGGTCGCGCCCTTCGCCGTCGCACTGGTTCGAAGAGAGGACAGGGGACGGACCCGAGGGCGGATCGTCGGCGTTGTACAAGGCGGCCTGTTGGTCGGCGTGCTCACCTCCCGGGCATACTCCGGGGCGTTCGCCGAGTTGGCCGGGTGGCGTGCGGTGTACGGCTGTTCCTGCGCGCTCACCCTTGTGCTCGTGGTCGTTCTGCGGCGAGCTCTGCCGTACGTTCCGACCGCCGTGGCCATTTCTTACCGCGCCGCGCTGGCGTCGCTCCCGAAGCTGTTCGTCTCCCAGCCGCTGATCCGGCGGATCACCATCTCGGGGGCGCTGGTCGGGATCGCGTTCGGCGCGTTCTGGACGACGTTGACGTTCCTGCTGGAGCGGCAGTACCACTTCGGCTCGACGAGGATCGGGCTGTTCGGGTTGGTGGCCGCGGCCAGCGCCCTCGCCTCGCCCTACGCCGGGAGGATGGCCGACCGCCTCGGGCGGCGGACGGCCCTGGCGGCGCTCATCGGCCTGGTCATCGTGGGGTGGCTGATCCTGCTGCCGGGTGCCACCGGCCTCTGGTGGCTGACCGCGGGCGTGCTCGTCCTCGATGTGGGCGTCTGGGGCAGTCAGGCCGTCTGCCAGACGGTCCTGTTCACGCTCGATCCCGCCGCGCACAACCGCCTGAACACCCTCTACTTCACTCTGCGCTTCCTGGGCATCGCGCTCGGGTCGCTGCTCGGCTCACTGGCCTGGGCGGGCGGCGCATGGCCGGCGGTGGTGGGCACCGGAGTGGTCGCCGCTCTGGCCGGCCTGCTCATCGGCGTCTTCCCGGTCGCCGGACGGACCAGCGCACCGAGTGCGAGCAGCAGCAACCCGGCCGAGGCCCACGCGGCCCAGTCGCCCAGGGCGGTGTAGAGCGTGGCCGAGCCCTCCCGCGGCAGGGTGGCCGTGACCGTGGTCATGCCCCTCTTGTCGCTGTAGCGCTCGGCCACGATTCGGCCGCGGTCGTCGCTGACCGTCAGCCACCCCTGGCGTGCGGCGCGGGCCACCGACAGGCCGTTCTCCACGCCGCGGACCACCGCCATGCGGCTGTGCAGCCACGCGTCCTCGTCGAAGTCCCAGGCGGGCGCGAGCAGCGCGGCGACGCCGGCCTTGCCGTACTCCCTGACCAGGCCGGGGAAGTCGAGGTCCTTGCAGATGATGAGGCCGAGCCGATTGCCGTCGAGGAAGGCCAAGCCGGTGCCGGGCCGGAACTTGCGCTCCACCCCGGGGATCATGTGGTGCTTGTCGTAGCGCACGCCGGAGGGGTAGCTCACCGCGCTGTTGGTCTCCATGGCGACTCCCGCGACCACTTCCACGCCCGGGCGGGCGAACGGCAGGTCGGCGGTCTTGAAAACCTTCTCGGGCAGCACCACGATCTCCGCACCTCGGGCCACCGCGGCGTCGACGGCCTCGCCGTACCGGCGGACGAGATCCTCGGAGTTGTCCGTCGCGACCAGCGCGACCTTCCGTCCTCCGGTGTCGGCGGGCGTCGCGAGCCGTACGAACCCATGGCCGAGCGTGAGCGCGACCAGCACGCCCGAGACCACCGCCGCGCGTGGCCGCAGAACCGCGATCGAGGCGGGCACGAACAGCAGGAGGAAGGTGATGCCCCAGACCCCGGTGACCGAGGCGGTCTGCAGCACGGGCAGGAAGTCGGCCTGGGTGTACGCCAGACTCCACCAGGCCCCGTGCGGTCCGGCGAGGTTCATGACGTACTCGGTGGTGACCCATACGGCCGGTACGGCTGCCGCCGCCAGGAGCGGCCTGCCTCGCACGAGCAGGGTGCGGAAGAGCAGCACGCCCAGGCCGTAGCAGAACGCGGGGCCGACGATGAGAGCGGCGGCGAGCGCGGGCGGCATCTCGAGGGTCCGGGTGAAGTACGGCCACATCTGCGTCTGGCTGCCGAGCCAGACAAGTGTCCCGGCGGCGAAGGCCGTACCCCTGCCCGCCCGGCGGGCCAGGACCAGGACGGGCAGCGGTGCGAGCCAGGTGAGCCACCAGACGGGGTGGAGACCGGTGCCGAAGTGCATCAGTACGGCGGAGGCGAGGGTGAGGAGGATGCGTTCCATGCCGAGGATCGTGCTTTTCCCCGCCTCGCCGGCGCGTCAGTCTCGGGTGCGATCTCCATTGTCACTCTCACCGGCGACCACCAGCCCGGACTCGTAGGCCAGCACCACGGCCTGGACCCGGTCCCGCAGGTCCAGCTTGGTGAGCATGCGGCTGACGTGGGTCTTGACCGTGTGCTCGGTGACCACCAGCGTGGCGGCGATCTCCGCGTTCGACAGGCCGCGCGCGACCAGGTTCAGCGTCTCGCGCTCGCGGTCGGTCAGTGCGTCCAGCCTGGCCGCCAACCGAGGGGCGACGCCGTGGGCGGGCCTGCGCACCAGGTCCTCGAGCAGTCGCCTGGTCGCCGCCGGGGCGAGCAGGGCCTCACCCGAGGCGACGGTGCGCACGGCGTGGGCGAGCTCGTCGCGCCGGATGTCCTTCAGCAGGAAGCCGCTCGCTCCCGCCCGGACCGCGTCGTAGACGTACTCGTCGAGGTCGAACATGGTGAGCACGAGCACCTTGGCGGCCGTGGTCGCGCAGATCTCCCGGGTCGCCTCGATGCCGTTCGTGCCCGGCATGCGCACGTCCATGAGGACGACGTCCGGCCGGAGCCGCCTGGCCTCGGCGATCGCCTCCTCACCGTCGGCCGCCTCGCCGACCACCTCCATGTCCGGCTGCGCGCTCAGGATCAGCCCGAATCCCGCGCGGAAGAGGTCCTGGTCGTCGGCGATGAGCACTCGCAACACGCGGCTATTCAAGCGGAAATTCGGCGTGCACCCTGAATCCGCCGTCCCGTCCCACGCCGGCCGTGAACGTGCCGCCGCATGCCGCCGCCCGTTCCCGCATCCCGGCCAGCCCATACCCGCCGCCCTCGCCGCCCGGCCCCCGTCCGTCGTCGGCGACCTCCACCGCCAGGCTCTCCCGCCAGGTCACGGTGAGGCGTACGGCACGCGTGCCGGCGTGCCTGCGCACGTTGGTGAGCGCCTCCTGAACGATGCGGTAGACGGCGGCCTCGACGCTTTCCGCGACCGGACGCGGAGTGCCGACGGTCGTGCTCACCACATCGAGTCCGCTGCGTTCGAGCAGTGCGGGGAGGTTGGCCAGGCGGGGCTGAAACAGCGACTCGCCGGCATGGCCCCACGCGCGGTCACCACCTTCGCCCGGGGTCCGCAGTGCGGCCAGCACCCCCCGAAGCTCGGTCAGCGCGCTCCTTCCCGTGCCGGCGATGGCGTCGAAGACCTCCTCGGCCTTGTCCGGGTCGCTGCGCACCACGACCGGCCCGGCCTCGGCCTGGACCACCATCAGCCCGACGGAATGGGTGACGATGTCATGCACGTCGCGCGCGATCCGGGTGCGCTCCTCGGCCGCCGCCGCGATGTGCTCCTGCTCTCGCCGCCGCGCCCGCTCGGCCAGTTCGGCGGCTCGCGAGCGGCTCGCCCTGGCACTGGTGCCCAGCGCGTAGGCGGCCGCGAACGCGGTCCCCATCAGCCGGAACGTCTCGTCGTTCTCTCCCGGCAACACCAGCGAGATTCCCACGGCCACCACGATCGCCGGAATCGACGCGAGCCTCTTCCACGTGGGGCTCAGGTCGGCGATCGTGTAGACGGCCAGCAGCGGCCCGAAGGGCAGGAACGGCTTCTCCCACATCACCATCACGGACATGGCCGCGCCGACCACCACCGCCACCACCATCGGCGCCCGCCTGCGCCACCACACCGGCACCGATGCCAGCAGCCCCAGACCGATGATCCACCACGGTTTGGGATCGGGCAGGACGAGCGGGCCGACCGTGGCGACGACCACGCACACCGCAAGCGCCCCGTCTACCGCCCTGCCGAGCCGGCCCGCCGCGAACATCCGTCCATTATTCGGATTCGTCGGCCCCGCCGTCCTCACTCTTCAGAGTGATCGTCCCTGTCATCCCAGGACAGGCCCTGCCCATGATGACGGGCAGGGAGGCCGGCCCGGGCGTGGACCGGCCTCCCCTCCCGATCAGTACGGGCGAAGCGACGTGAAGAACTGCCGCATTTCGTCGGCGAGCAGGTCCGGTTCCTCCAGCGGCATGAAGTGTCCGCCCCTGCCCGGCTCACTCCAGTGCCGGATGTCGGTGCAGGCACGTTCGGCGATCTCGCGGGGGAAGCCGGCATGCGAGGGCTCGGTGCTCAGAGTGAACGCGGCGGGCACGGTGATGTCCGGCCGCGGGCTGTTGCGGTCGAAGTCGAAGTACTGCCGGAACGATGAGCCGATCGTGCCGCTCGCCCAGTACAGGGTGATCATCGTGAGCAGGGTGTCGCGGTCGAAACGGCTCTCCAGATCCCCGTGGTTGTCGCTCCAGTCCCGGTACTTGTCGATGAGCCAGGCGGCCAGTCCGGCCGGGGAGTCGTTGAGCGCCGCGGCGACGGTGTCCGGCCGGGTGCCCATGATGGCGCTGTAGCCGCCATCGGTCTCGTCATACGCCGCCTCGACGTCGAGATACGCCTGCTCCGCGGGCGAGAGCGGGCGGGAGTCGAAGGTGGCGGGGAACGGCGGGTGGATCATGTGGATGCCTGCCACCTGCTCGGGGTACAGGGCGCCCAGCCAGCCGGTGACCACGCCGCCGATGTCGCCGCCGAAGGCGCCGTAGCGCCGGTGGCCGAGGACGTCGGTCATCAGCAGATGCAGCGTCTTCGCCATCGCGGCGCGCGTCAGCGGACCCTCGGGCAGTTCCGAATACAGAAAGCCCGGCAGTGAGGGCACCACCACGTCGAACGCGTCGGCCGGATCGCCTCCGTACCGTGCGGGGTCGGTCAGGCGATCGACCAGCGGCAGCATCTCCACGAAACTGCTCGGCCAGCCGTGGCTCAGGATCAGCGGCAGTGATGCGGGCGCGTCCGCCGGGCGCACCCCGGGCACGCGAAGGAAATGCACGATCCGGCCGTCGATCCGGGCCTGGTGATGCGGCAGCGCGTTGAGCTCGGCTTCCCGGGCGCGCCAGTCGAACCCGTCGATCCAGTAGGACACCAGATCCCGCAGGTAGCCGGGGTCGGTGCCGGCCTGCCAGGGCTGATCGCCACTGCGGGCGGTGAAGCGGGTACGGGCCAGCCGGGCCCGCAGGTCGTCGAGTACCTCGTCGGATACGTCGATGCGGAAGGGGGAGAAGGTCATTGTTCCTCCGGTTAGGAGGGCGCTCCCCGACGCGAGGTCAGCTGGTAGGTGGTCGGGTGGAGCGCCCAGACGTGACATGGGTGTTCACCGGACTCACCCCCCTTCATGGCTGACGGCGAGCCACGATACACGCCCGCTTCCACCGCGAGTAGCGGGAGGTGGGGTCGTGATCGGCGCGGGCGTCGCTCAGCTCGCGGAGTCCTTGCGCGCCGACCTGGCCGCGTGGACGGTGCCGAGATAGGTGTCAACCCAGGTCGCGACGTTCCTGATGATGGCGTGCAACGCCCGGCCGGCGTCCGTGAGCGCGTATTCGACCTGAGGCGGGACGGTGGGGTGCACCGTTCGCGTCACCAGCCCGTCCCCCTCCAGGGCGCGCAGGGTCGCGGTCAGCATCCGCTGGGTGATGGGGCTGAGCAGGCGCCGCAACTCGTTGAAGCGCCGCGGTTCCGCCGCGAGCTCGTCCATCACGACGCCCGTCCATTTGTCTCCCACACGGCCCAGGATGCTCCGGACGAGGTCGCAGGGGTCCAGCTCCTCCAGCTCCTCCGCCGTCGGCTGCGCCGCGCCCTCTAACGCATCGGCCATGCCGGTTCCCTCCGGGGTACCAGGGCACATCCAACTGCCTTCTTGCCGGTGGGTGGACGTGCCGACAACCTGATTCCTGGTTCTCGGACCGTATCAAGTCGTCATCAAAGTCGTCGACGCGCGCAGTCCGTCCGGACTTGCGCGTATTTCCCTCACGTCGACGCATCACCGCATGCCGGACAACCGCGGTCCGAGGCGACTACATCAGGTGACGTGATGAAGACCAGGAGTGCATGATGAGCCTTCCCCTCCAGACGCCCGGCGAGGACCCGAGATACACCAAGCGCGGCGCGCTCTACGTGCCCGCCGGTGAGGGCCCCACCATCTGGGCCGCCGGCGACGTTTACACGATCAAGGCCACGGCCTCGCAGACCGGCGGGCGTTTCGGCTTCATCGACGCGTCGGTGCCCCCGGGCGGCGGGCCGGAGGCGCATGTCCACAACGACCACGACGAGACGTTCTTCCTGATGTCCGGGGAACTCGAGTTCCTCGACGGCGGCGACACGTTCACCGCGCGCGCCGGGGACTTCATCCACGTGCCCCGGGGGACCCGCCATCGTTTCAAGAACAACGGGCTGCACGCCGTAAAGATGATCTTCCTGTTCACCCCCGGCGGACCGGACGAGGGGTTCATCGACCTCTTCCCCAAGGCCGTGCCCGGCGAGCTGCCCGGGCCGCCGACCGAGGAGCAGATCGAGCGCATGATGACGATGGGAGCGCGGACCAACACCGACATCCTCCCCGACCTTCCCCAGTGACGCCGTAGTCGCCCGGCGCCGATATGGCGCGAGGCCGTGTCCGGCGATCCTGCCGCCGGCGCGGCCTCGTGACGCTGTCGCTTCTACGCGTCTTCGTACTCGTCTTCGTCGTCGGGCGGCAGGTCGGGCAGCCGCCAGCCCGCGATGAGCAGCGGCATCGTGTAGTGGGTCGCCGCCAGCGTCAGGGCGGTCGGCCCGATGAGCGCGAGCGGGATGGTGATCGAGAGAGGCCCGTCCTGCTGCCAGCTCACGAAGTTCGCCAGGACGAACAGCAGGGCGAGGACGGCGGTGGTCGCACCGTGCGCCGACGTGTAGGCCCGGTGCCGTTCGGTTCGCTGCCGCTCGTCGAGGTACTGCTCGGGAAGGTACATGGCGCCGCGCGTGGCCGCGTGCAGCCAGCTGATCACCGGCAGTCCCACGACCAGGCCGACGCCGAACATCGACAGGTAGACGTTGCGGGCCAGATCGCTCGGCGCGTACTGGGCGATCACCACCAGTCCGGCCCAGAGGACGACCAGCGCGGCCGCGCCCGCCGCCACCAGACGCCGCCGGGCGGGCCGGGTGGCCCAGAGCCGGTTCGCCGGGAGGCTCTCCAGGCGGTCCCGCCGCTTCTCCCACGTGCTGCTCATGACGACCCCAGTCTGGCGAACGGATGGAGAGAGAAGATGACCTCCACCGGTACCTCGAAGTATTCGGCGATCTTCAGGGCGAGGAACAGCGAGGGGCTGTACTCGCCCCGCTCCAGATAGCCCACCGTCTGGTAGTGCACGCCCAGAGCCGCGGCCAGATCCTTGCGGGAGATCCCCCGCTCCGCCCTCAGCATCGGGATCCTGTTGTAGACGATCTCGTTGGACACCGGGAATCCTCACTTGCGTGTGACCCTGCGCAGCAGCCACGGTGCCAGCACCATACCGGCGGCCGCCCAGGCGCCCATCACCATCGCGGCCGTTCCGAGCTCCCACGTCTTGTGGAGTTCGCCGCCGGGGGAGTCGAAGAAGGCCGCCCGCAGTCCGTGCCCCTGCCAGTAGAGCGGGAAGATCTGCGCGATCCACTGCACGGGCGCGGGCATCATCGTCATCGGGATCATCACCCCCGAAGCGATCATCAGCAGCATGGTGGGCAGGCCGACGGCCGCGGCGGCCGCCTTCGCCGTGGGCAGCATCACCCCGATCATCGCGCCGAGCGGGATGACCGACAGCGCGCCCAGGCCCAGGACCCAGATCAGCGTCGCCCAGCCGTACAGGGAGGAGGGCAGCGCGACCCCGCCGATGGCGCCGCCGATCGCCAGCATCAGCGCCGAGTGCACGGCGATGTGCAGCGTCAGCGACACCGTCCTGCCCGTGATGTAGACGGGCACGCCGCGAGGGAGCATGCGGAGCCGGAGCAGCGCGCCCTCCTCCCGGTCGGCCGCGATCAGCATCGGCAACGTCATGACCCCGGCCGAGAACACCGTGAACGCGACGAATCCGACCGTCATGAACCCGGTCATGTCAACGCCTCCGCCGGCGGGGTTGCGGCCGATCCAGAGGATGAGCATCAGGTACATGACCAGGCCGGCGATGTTGGTGCCGAGTTCCTTGCGGTCACGCAGGATGGAGTTCTGCTCGATCAGGCCGCGCCTGATCCCGAGTGCCATCGTGTTCACGCCGCGCTCCTTTCCACCAGGTTGAGGTAGCTCTCTTCGAGGGTCGGCCGCCGGATCTCCAGTTCGGGGACCGGTCCGCCGTATCGCTGGTGCAGCCGCCAGGCCAGTCCGGACGGGTCGTCCGTCCGCTCGCATCCGTCCCGCCACCGCACCAGGGAGGGCGCCTGTACGGCCGCCGCCACCTCCTTCGGAGTGCCGAAGATCGCGATGCGGCCGTCGAGCAGCACGGCGACACGGTCGGCGAGCCGCTCGGCTTCGGCCAGGTCGTGTGTGGTGAGCAGGATCGTGATGTCCAGACTCTCGATGAGCTCGTGGAACTCCCTGCGGGCCTCGGGGTCGAAGCCCGTGGTCGGCTCGTCGAGGAAGAGCAGTTCGGGCCGGCCGACGATGCCCAGCCCCACGTCGAGCCGTCTGCGCTGGCCGCCGGACAACTCCCGGACCCTGGCGGTCGCGTGGCCCTCGAGCCCCAGCGTCCGCAGCAACTCGTCGGTGTCCCACGGAGCGGGGTAGTGGGCGGCGACATGGTCGAGCAGGGTCCGCACCTGCCAGCGCGGGTGGTCGTGCCAGTCCTGCAGCACCGTGCCCAGCCTCGCCCGCCAGGCGTCGGCGCCGCGCGCCGGGTCCTCGCCGAGCACCTCGACGTCGCCCGCGGCCCGGGTCCGCAGTCCCTGAAGGATCTCGATCGTGGTCGTCTTGCCGGCGCCGTTCGGGCCGAGCAGGGCGACGGTCTCGCCGCGTCGCAGGTCCAGGTCCAGCCCGCGCAGGACCTGGCGTTCGCCGTACGACATCCGCAGCCCGCGGACGCTGATCACAGTATCCATGCGAGAGAATGTAGTACTTCTACTACATTCTCGACAAGATCTATGACGGAAGTGAGTAGTTTTCGGGCATGCGGCAGCGACGTTCGTCAGTGGACGATCGTCAGTTGGCCGCCTGGTTCTTGCAGATGTTCTGCGTGGCCGTACGGGCCGAGGGGGTCGCCGCCGGCTTGGGATCCGTCCCGCCGGTCGCGACCTTCACCCGCTTGACCGTGTTGTTCTTCTGACCGAGGACGACCTCGATGCTCTTGAGGTCGTCCCTCTCCCGAAGCTCGGCTCCGGGGAACGCGGCGGCCACGGTCCGGGCGGAGTCCTCCCGGCCGGCCGGATAGCGGATCACGGTGTTGGTGAAGTTCCGCTCGGGCACGTCGCCGGGGCTCGACGGGACCATGAAGCCCGCCGCCAGCAGGCTCGACCTGGTCTTGGCGCCCAGTCCCGTGATCAGGGTGCCGTTGAGGACGCGGACCGCGATGCGCCCCGGGGGGATGGTCAGCGCGGTCGGCGAAGCGGACGGCGTCGCGCCCGCGGAGGCGGGTGCGGAGGCCGACGCGGACGGCGCGGGGGAGCGGCGCTTGACCGGCCCGGCCTGCAACTCGTCCGTGGCGATCCGCCGGAACAGTTCCCGGGCCGCGGGCTTGTCCCACAACACGGCGGACTCGCCCGTCGGCGCCTTGTAGTTCACGTCGGACAGCGGCACGGTGGCGAACGAGACGTCGTCGGTGGAGACGTCCTTGAGCTGGTTGGCCAGCCCGAGCAGGTCCTCGGACAGGGCCTTGTCCACGGTCAGCGTCTTGAGCGTCGAGCTGACCAGCCCGGTGAGCTTGACCGGATTGGTGAGCGTGTCGCCGCTGAGCGCCTTGCCGAGAAGTGCGGAGATGACCTGCTGCTGCCGGTCGATGCGGTCGAGGTCGGCCCGGGCGGTGGCCCGCGTCCGCGCGTACGCGAGCGCGTCGACCCCGTTGAGGTTGTAGGTGCCCGGCTGCAGCGCGAGCCGGGTCTTCGGGTCGTCGATGGCGATGGGCGTGCAGACGGTGACGCCGCCCAGCGATTCCACGACGTCGATGAAGCCGAGCACGTTGACCTCGACGTAGTGGTTGATGCGCAGCCCGGTGGCCTGCTCGACCGTCTTGACCGCCAGCTTGGCCCCGCCGAACTGGTACGCCGCGTTGATCTTGTGGGTGCCGTTGCCGGGAATGTCGGTCCAGCTGTCCCTGGGCAGGCTGACGACGGTGACCTTCTTGTGGTCCTCGGAAAGGTGGACGACCATCATCGTGTCGCTGCGCTCGCCCGCCTCGCGCCCGAGATGGAGCTGGATCTGCTGGCGCCGGCTGAGGTCGTCGCGCTTGTCGACGCCGACGAGGAGGATGTTCATCGCACCCTTGGCCGGGACGTCGGTCGTGCCCGCGTCGACGGACTGGATCTGGCTCGCCGCGTAATTGGGCACCAGCCACATCACGCCGGACCCGAGCAGGACGACGCTGGACAACGAGCCCGAGATGAGAAGAGAGCGGAGGTTCGTCCGGCTTCGACGGGCGCGACGGGTCGCGATCCTGATCCCGCCGTAGGCGTCTCCCCCTACGTGGACGCCGGAGTCGCCGATCTCATCGTCGTCGCCAGGCATTCGCGGTCACCCTTTCGGTTGCCGACTCCACCCCCCCGTACAGTAGCGTGAGCGCAGCCATGAAGCCCTTTCCCGACTCGCGCCAAACCGGCCAGGCCCCCACGCGCGACTGGCCCCCCATATCGGTGATCATGCCGGTGCTCAACGAGGAACGGCACCTGCGCGATGCCGTCATGCAGGTCCTCGACCAGAAGTACGACGGTCCCATCGAGGTCGTCATCAGCGTCGGCCCGTCCCGCGACCGCACGCAGGAGGTGGCCGACGCGATCGCCGCCGAGGACCCCCGCGTCACCGTCGTGGCCAACCCGACCGGCCGAACCCCCAACGGCTTGAACGCGGCGATCGCCGCGTCGAGCAATCCGATCATCGCCAGGGTCGACGGGCACGCGATGCTCCCGTCCGACTATCTGAGCGCGGCAGTGGAGACCCTGGAGGAGACCGGCGCCGACAACGTCGGCGGCATCATGGCCGCCGAGGGGATCAGCCCGTTCGAGCAGGCCGTCGCGTGCGCGATGACCTCCAAGATCGGCGTCGGCAACGCGCGGTTCCACACCGGTGGTGAGGCGGGCCCGGCGGACACCGTCTACCTCGGCGTCTTCCGGCGTGCGGCGCTGGACCGCGTCGGCGGCTACGACGAGCACTTCCAGCGCGCCCAGGACTGGGAGATGAACCACCGCATCCGGGAGACCGGCGGCCTGGTGTGGTTCCAGCCGCGCATGCGGGTCTCCTACCGACCCCGTCCGAACGCCCGGGCCCTGGCCAAGCAGTACTTCCACTACGGCCGATGGCGGCGGGTCGTCTCGCGCACCCACAAGGGCACGATCAACCTGCGCTACCTCGCTCCGCCCGCCGCGGTGCTGGGCATCGTCCTCGGGCTGGTCGTCTCGCCGTTCTTCTGGCCTGGACTGCTGATTCCCGCCGCCTACATCGTGGCGATCCTGGCGGGGTCGGTGCTCACCGGGCGGAGCCTGTCCCCGGCCGCGCTCCTTCGGCTGCCCCTCGTCTACGCCACGATGCACCTGTCCTGGGGCACCGGCTTCCTGACCAGCCCGTCCCGGCTCAGCAAGACCCGGCCCGAGGCCGAGCGGGCACGCCTGCAGGACCTGTTCGAGGACTGACCCTCAGCCGACACCGACGGCCTGCCCGGCACGCGAGCGCGCAGTTCGCGGCGGGCAGGCTGTTCTTTTCGCACTGTTCTTTTCGCAGAACGAGCTCTGCGGCCGACATGCTCCAACGAGCCGCATGCGGTCATCGCGTGAGGCGGACGTCCACCACCTGTCCCGTGAGGTCGGACAGCAGGACGTCGAGGCCGGTGCGGGCGACGGCCTCCGGCGCGATCGGTTCGACGGGTTCCGCCGAGTGCGTGACAGGGGCGGCCGTGACCGCCCGGTCGGGGTTCAGGCAGTTCACCTGGACGCCCTGGGCGGCCCATTCGTCGGCGAGCGCCTCGGCGAGGTTCACGACCGCGGCCGTCGTGGACGCCTGGAGGCTGTGGCCGGCCCGCCCGAGGGAGTGCGCGGACGGAGCGCAGAGCAGGAGGTGTCCGCGGGACTCGGCCAGATAGGGGAGCGCGGCCCTGGCGATGGTGACCGGGCCGAGGTAGTTGACCGCCACGATCTCGGCGAGGGCGGACTCGCCGGTGTCGGCCAGCCTGCCGACGTGCACGGCCGACGCGGCGTTCACGACGTGGTCGATGCGGCCGGTCTCGGCGTGCACGCGCGCGAGCGTCTCCTGTACGGCGCCGGCGTCCTCCACGCGCACGCCGCCGCGGCTCCGTGAGAACGAGCGGACCGTCGCGCCGTAGCCCTTGGCGAGGTCGGCGAACTCGGCTCCGAGGCCGTGCCCGCCGCCGAAGACCACCAGTGTCCGGCCGTCGAGGCCGCGGCGGCACTCGTCGTCGGTGAGCGCGGGGGCCGACCGCCCGCGCAGCCGGAAGAGCCCGTCCGCGATGTACGCGTCGACCGGGTGGGTGACCTTCATGTTCTGCTCGCTGCCCGCGACCAGATGGATCGGCACGTCCGGCATGTAGCGCAGCATGACGCCGCAGTCGTCGGTCGCGGGCCTGTCGGCGAAGCCCGGGTCGGCGAAGGCCCGCCGATAGGCCTCCCGGATGACCGACAACCGGAAGCACTGGGGCGTCTGACCCCGGCGGAGCAGGGAGCGGTCGGGGATCTCCCGGACGATCTCGCCGTGCGGTCCCGGAGCGGCGACCAGGACGGTGTCGGACGACGGGATCACCACGTCCACGGCCTCGTGGCCGGCGAGCGCGGCGACGCACTCGCTGATCACCCGCGGCTCGACGAACGGCCGGACGGCGTCGTGCAGCAGCACGTCGCACTCCTCGTCGCCCAGCGCCTGCAGGGCGCGCCACGTCGACTCGGTACGGCTCGCGCCGCCTTCGAGGATCCTGGTCACCTTGGCGTAACCGTTCCTGCGCACCAGCTCCGCGGCCTCGTCGACGAAGCCGGGTGCCATCAGCACCACGACCTCGTCGATCTCCGGATGGCCGTCGAAGGTGTCGAGCGTGTGCTCGATGATCGTCCTGCCGGCGATCTTCAGTAGCTGCTTCGGCGTGTTCAGGCCCATCCGCTGCCCGATGCCTCCGGCGAGCACCACTCCGACCGTCCGACGGCGTGACTCCGCGATCATGATCTCCTCCCCACCTGACCATACCCGCGTCAGGAGAAGGGCAAGGTGATTGCCACCTCGTGATCACTCGGTTACGTTGCGATGTGACTCTCGGGGGGGTGGTCGAGCTGGGAAGCGGGAACGTGATGGGCGCAGATCTGACCAGGCACGGTGTCTCGGACAATTCGAACAATCTGGTGTCTCGCGCGGAGGCCGCCCGGAGTGTGGCGGTGGTCCTGGCCACCACTCCTCTCGCCGGCCTGGCCTGCGCGGGGGGAAGCCTCCTCAGCCGCCTCACCCGCCAGCTGATCCTGCTGCCGGTCCGGGACGTCCATGTGGTGACGCGGGACGACGACAGCTTCGTCGGGCTGGACGGCATGGCGGGCCTGGACGGCGCGGCCGAGTTCCGGCACACCGTCACCGCCAGCGACGGGCTCGCCGAGGACCTGCGGATCGTGGCGAGGGTGGCCAGGTCGTCGACGAGCGCCGTGGCCGTCCTCTCCGGAGACGTGGTCGCGCACACCGAGGCGCTGGCCGCCCTCCTCGAACATCCGTCGAGGGGCACCGGGGCCATCGTCGGCAACGGGGAGGCGGGACCGCTCCGCCCGCCCGTCAGGACCGAGTGGAGCACGGTGGTCTCCGCGGGCAACTCCTTCCACCAGGTCGAGTGGCCCAACGGCACCTTCCGGGGAGTCCTCCAGGTGGGGGAGGCGCATCTCGCGAGCCTCGCCGACGTGGCCGACGAACTCGCGGAGCTCGCGCAGACCCGGCGGCTCGGCCGCGCGGGGGACACCGAGGTGGCCGAGCTGCTGCTGACCGGTCTCGTGCGCGCGGGAGTGCCCGTACGCGCCGCCGCCGTCGGCCCGCTGCACTGCGAGAGGGTCGCCGGCCAGATCGCGGCGGACGCGGCCGTCCAGCGGCTCGCAGAGGTGGACGAGCAGGCGGCCCGGCTGGACGCGGCGGTCAAGACCGGTGACGGTTTCTTCGCGACCTACTGCGTCAGCTCGTGGTCGCGGCACCTCGTGCGGCCGGCCGCCCGGCTGAGCCTCACGCCCAACGCGGTCACGGGCATGTCCCTGGGCCTGGCGGCCATCGCCACCGTCTGGTTCTCCGAGGGCCACCGGCTCGCCCTGCTCGTCGGCGCCCTGGCCCTCTATCTGTCCTTCGTGCTCGACTGCGTCGACGGTCAGCTCGCCCGCTACACCCGGACGTTCTCACCGCTGGGGAACTGGCTCGACGCGATCTCCGACCGCGTGAAGGAGTACGTCGTGTACGCCGGACTCGCCGTCGGCTACGCCGCCGCTCCCGAAGGGCCGCGCGGCATCTGGGCGACGGCAGTCGCGGTGATGATCCTCCAGACGATCCGGCACCTCGTCGACTTCTCCTACTCGGGGTCGGTGGCGGACGCCGCCAAGGCGGCCGACGACCTGAAACAGGAACGTTCGCTCGGCGTCCCCTGGGACGGGGCGCCGGGAACGCGTCCCCCGTCCACCGGGGCCGCGTCCGTCGTCGCGCTGTCGCGGCGGCTCGACTCGGGTGTGGCCTACTGGCTCAAGAAGATCGTCGTGCTGCCCATCGGGGAGCGGGTGGCGCTGATAGCCGTCACGGCGGCGCTGTTCGACGCCCGGGTGACGTTCCTCGCCCTGCTCATCTGGGGCGGCGGCGCGCTCCTCTACACGCTCGCGGGCCGGATCGCGAGGTCCTTCGCATGATGCGAGGCAATTCATGATCTCAGTTCAGATGACACCCGTGCCGCGCAGCGCCGTGGTGGCCTACCGCGACGACGGGCTGCTCTCCAGGAGCATGGGACTGCTGGTCGTCGGCCAGCTGCCCCCGCTCTTCCCGGCGCTCGTCGGAGCCTTCGTGACCGGGGTCCTCCTGGTCATGGGGGTGGCGAGCGTCGAAGACGTCGCGGTGTTCGCACCGGCGGCGGCCCTGCTGCTGGCCGGCGCGGGCAGTTCCCACCGGCACGACGGGCGGCTCGACTGGCTCGTGCCGCCGATCCTGCGCCTCACCGAATACGGCTTCGTCGCCTCGATCGGGTTCGCCCGGTCGGTGCCGCCGCTGCTCATCATGGCGGTGCTCGGCGCCATGGCCTTCCATCACTACGACACCGTCTACCGGGTGCGGCAGCACATCTATCCGCCGCACTGGCTCGCCCTTGCCGGGCTGGGCTGGGACGGCCGCATGCTGGTCGTCGCCGCGGGCGGCCTGCTCGGCGCCGTGACCGTGGACTTCTGGATCCTCGCGGTCTATCTGTGGGGCCTGTTCCTCTGGGAGAGCCTCACATCCTGGCTCGCCGCACCCCGGCGGGCGGAGGTCGCGGGTGCCATGGAGCCCGGCTGAGCCGGGTTCCCCGCACGCACCGGTGCGGCGCGCGTGGTTAACTACAAGCCAACTCCGGCTTACACAATCAGGACCAAAAGCCAACTAACCTTTGAGGTTACTGTCTGACGGTCGACCTCGAGGAGTGCGACAAATTGCTCGGAATGGTGCTGGCAGCGGGGGCGGGACGCCGACTGCGGCCGTACACCGACACACTGCCCAAGGCATTGGTGCCGGTCGACGGTGAGACCACGATCCTCGACATCGCCCTGCGCAACCTCGCCCAGGTCGACCTCCGCGAGGTGGTGGTCATCGTGGGCTACCAGGCGCAGGCCGTGCACGAGCGCAAGGCCGATCTCGAGCGCCGTCACGGGGTCACGCTGACGCTCGTCCACAACGACAAGGCCGAGGAGTGGAACAACGCGTACTCCCTGTGGTGCGCGCGCGACTACTTCGGGCAGGGCGCGTTGCTGGTCAACGGGGACACCGTCCATCCGGTGTCCGTCGAGCAGACGCTGTTGTCCGCCGACGACGGCGGGGACATCCTGCTCGCGGTCGACGACGTGAAGTCCCTCGGCGACGAGGAGATGAAGGTCACCCTCGAGGACGGCAGCCTCAAGAGGATCACCAAGCTGATGGAGCCGGCCGAGGCGTACGGCGAGTACATCGGCGCGACGCTCATCAGGCCCGCTGCGGCGGAGCGGCTGGCCGACGCCCTCAAGACGACGTTCGAGCGCGACCCGCAGCTCTACTACGAGGACGGCTACCAGGAGATGGTCGCCCGCGGGGAGAAGATCGCGGTGGCGCCGATCGGCCAGGTCGACTGGGTCGAGGTGGACAACCACGACGACCTGGCGAAGGCCCGTGAGATCGCATGCCGCTACTAGGACCACAGGGCCGTCCGGCTCCCCGACCCCGCGCGCACGACATTCTCGCCGCCTGAGGAGTTCTCATGCCGATTCTGGCAAGGATGCTCCCCGCCCCCCTCACGATGGAGGTCCGGCGGGGCGCGATAGCGCAACTGGGCGCGTTGCTCGCCGACAGCCGGGTCGCCACCTCCGGCCGGGTCGCGGTCGCCGTGGGCACGAGCCAGGGTGACAGGATCGCGGAGGTCATCGCCCCCTCGCTGGGGGAGGCGCGGGTCTTCCGGGTGCCCGACGGCACCGTTGACGCGGCCGTCTCGCTGGGCGCGGACCTGCGCAAGGGCGCCTACGAGGCCGTCGTCGGAGTCGGCGGCGGCAAGACCATCGACGCGACCAAGTACGCCGCCTCGCTGGCCGGCATCCCGATGGTCGCGGTGGCGACCAATCTCTCGCACGACGGCATCTGCTCGCCGGTCGCGTCCCTGGTCCACGAGGGCGGGAAGGGCTCGTTCGGCGTGCCCATGCCGCTGGCGATCATGGTCGATCTCGACTTCGTGCACGACGCCCCGGCCGCCCTGGTCAGAAGCGGCGTCGGCGACGTGGTGAGCAACCTGTCGGCCATCGAGGACTGGCACCTGGGCGCCACCGAGCGCGGCGAGCCCATCGACGGGCTGGCCATCTCCATGGCGCGCACCGCGGCGGAGGCGGTGCTCGGGCGGACGGACTCGATCGAATCCGACGCCTTTCTGACCGTCCTCGCCGAGTCTTTGATTCTGTCCGGCATGTCTATGGTCATCGCAGGGTCAAGCCGCCCGAGCAGTGGCGGTGATCATGAGATCCTTCATGCTGTGGATCAGCTTTACCCCGGAACGTCCAACCACGGCGAGCTGGCCGGGATCGGCGCGGCGTTCTGCTTCTACCTCCGCGAGGACTCCCGCCGGCTCGACGACGTCGCCGGTTGCCTCAGGAGCCACGACCTGCCCGTCGTCCCGGGGGATGTCGGCCTGACCCTCGAGCAGTTCACCGACGCGGTGATGCTGGCTCCGAGCACGCGGCCTGGCCGCTACACCATCCTCGAGCACCTTCGGCTTTCGGAGACCGAGGTCCGCGCGAAAGTTGAGGGATATGTCCACGCCGTCGGTCGCTGAACTTCGCGCGGTCGCGCAACCGCAGACCACGATGTACCGCCGCAGTGGCGAACACTGGGCGGGCCTGCTCTACATGAGGCATCTGTCCATCTACGCCACCTGGCTGCTGGCCAAGACGCCCATCACGCCCAACCAGGTCACCGGCCTGATGATCGTGGCCGGAGTGGCGGCGGGAGCCGTCCTCGCCCTGCCGGGCCTGTGGGCGGCGCTGGCGGCGGCCGTGCTGATCCAGCTCTACCTCCTCCTCGACTGCTCGGACGGCGAGCTCGCCCGATGGACGCGCCGCACGTCGATCACCGGGATCTACCTCGACCGGGTGGGCCACTACTTCGCCGAGGCCGCGCTGCTCATCGGCCTGGGTTTCCGGGCCTCGGAGACCGTGCCCGACTGGTACACCATCCTCGGCTTCGCCGCCGCGCTGGGCGCGATCCTGATCAAGTCGGAGACCGACCTCGTGGACGTCGCCAGGGCCCGCTCGGGCCTCGTCGCGGCGACCGAGACGTCGGCGGGGGAGTTCACGTCGAGCCGCCTGGGCCTGGCCAGAAAGGTGGTCGGGGCGCTCCGGTTCCACCGGGTCATCCAGGCCATCGAGCTGTCGATCATCGTCGTGGTGGCCGCCGTGCTGGACTTCTGGTTCCCCGCGACGCGGATTCTGGTCGTCGCGTGTGCGATCATCGCCGTCGTCCAGCTGATCCTGCATCTGGTGAGCATCCTCGCCTCGAGGCGGCTCGCGTGATCGGACCCGCCTGCACAAATCGGACCGACGGCCAGGAGAAAACCGGTCGTCCGTACATGTGCGGTTTGGTAGGGGTTTCCCGGGAGTTCCGATACTCTTATTTTGCAGTAAATAAGGCGGATTCCGGATTGCCCGGCCATACAGACTCGGTGATCATGAAATCGTATGTAGCCGTCCCGATGCTGAGGCGATGACCCCGGTGAAGCTTTCGTGCGTCATCCTCACCATGGGCAACAGGGTCGCCGAACTCGACCGGGCGGTCGAGTCCGCCCTGACCCAGACCGACGGCGACGTCGAAGTTGTGATCGTCGGCAACGGCGCCGACGTGCCGGAACTGGCCGCCGCGCCCCTGTCGGGATCGGCCGCCGTGGTCAAGACGGTACGGCTCCCCTACAACGTCGGCATCCCCGAAGGGCGCAACCGAGGCGTCCAGGAGTGCTCGGGAGACGTCGTCCTCTTCCTCGACGACGACGGCTGGTACGCCAACGAGAAGGTCGCCGCGCACGTGCGTGAGAGATTCACCCACGAGCACGACCTCGCCGTCATCTCCTTCCGGGTCATGGAGCCGGAGGGAGGCTCGGTGCAGCGGCGGCACGTCCCCCGGCTGCGCGCGGGAGATCCGGAACGGTCCTCGCCCGTCACGACGTTCCTCGGCGGCGCGTGCGCGATCCGGAAGTCCGCCTACCTGCAGGTCGGCGGCTTGCCGGAGAAGTTCTTCTACGCCCACGAGGAGACCGACCTGGCCTGGCGGCTGCTCGGCGAGGGTTACCGCATCGAATACGACGCCGAGCCGGTCATGTACCACCCTCTGGTCGCGCCGAGCCGGCACGCCGAGTTCTACCGGATGAACGCCCGCAACCGGGTCTGGCTGGCCAGGCGGAACCTGCCGTGGCCGCTGGCCGTCCTCTACCTGTTCAACTGGATCGCGCTGACCGTCGCCCGGGTGCGGGCGACGAGCGCGCTCAAGGCATGGTTCCGCGGGTTCGCGGAAGGGCTGCGCCAGCCGGCGGGCGAGCGCCGCCCGATGGCCTGGCGCACCGCCTGGCGCATGTTGCGCCTCGGCCGCCCGCCGATCGTCTAGATCCGCTGCGGCGGACCGCGGGTCAGGCGCCCGGCGACCGCGGAGACGGCAGCGGACGGGCCTCGCCCACCGACATCGACAGATGGCTGATCGAACTCGTCATCAACGCCCGCTTGGGCAGCCCGAGTTCGCTCAGCTCCTTGGCGACGGGATGGTTTCCCAGCCGGATCAGCGCACCGCCGAGCCTGGCGCGGATCCCCCGGGGCCGCATCGACCACGGCACCCGGCGGGTGACCCCGTCGAGATGCGCGTAGGCCTCCATCGGGATCGGGCCCGTCCCCGGAAGCGGGATGCCCGGCCGGATCAGCAGATCGAGGACCAGCCGTCCGTCCTTGCGGAGGATGCACCGCTTGTACGGCGTGTCGAGCCGGACGTCTATCTCGGCGAGCTCCTTGGGGAAACCCCAGATTGACCGCCCGGCCTCCAGCGTCAGCCTCCGGTCGACGGGCAGCCAGTGGACGAAGGTGCCGAAGCCCGATCCCCGCATGTCCCTGACGCCCGCCAGGGGGCCGCGCGGCGGCGGAGCCTGCGCCTCCGGCGGCCGTACCAGGAAGAGCACGCCGAACTCGTGGTAGGACTCCAGGGCCGAGTCCCGGTACGCCGCGAAGACCAGTGAGCAGGCCGCCTTGCCGGGCAGGAGCTCGGTGACGTCCATCCCCGAGTACGCGAGGACGGCACGGGCGGCGTCGGCCCGTACAAGATAGGTCGCGCTGCACACCGTGGCATCGCGGATCTCCAGCGGGATGTCGACCCGGCGGCCCAGGATGAGATGGCTTGCCATGCTTCCAGTACAGCAAGCGCGGGTGACCTGAGGGTAGCCGCCGTGCTGCCAGGTCATGCTGTCAGGCCATGCTGTCAGTCCGGGGGCGAGGTCAGACCGGGAGGACGCGGCCCGGCTGGCGGGCCTGCGACGCGTCCGGCGCCTCGGCCCAGCGCTCGAGGTGACCGACGAACTCGCCGGACACCAGAGGCCAGTGGTAGTGGTGCAACGCCTCGAAGTACCCTCGCGCGCCCATCGCGTTGCGACGCTCGGGGTTGTCGCGCAGGCGGAGCACGGCCTGCGTCACCGCGCCCACCACGGACTCCACGTCGCCGAACGGGACGATGGTGCCGCAGTCGACGCGTCCGACGAGCGAGGCGGCCCTGGGCAGCGGGGTCGTGATCACTGGGATGCCGCGCGCCATGTATTCGATGACCTTCGTGGGCGTGGACCCCCGGTAGTTCGGCAGGTCGTGCAGCAGGGACAGGCCCGCGAGCGCGCCCTCGGCCATCCTGAGCGCGTGCTGGTTGGGCACGTGGCCGAACCAGTCGAGGACGCCCTCCCTCTGCGCGTCCCGCAGCAGGGGCCGGACGTCGGCGTCGGCGGGGCCGATCAGGTCCAGCCGGACCCCGTGGGGGCGCAGCCGCCGTGCGATCTCGATCATCTCGATCGCGCCGCGCGCCTCGGCGAGGTGGCCGATGTAGACGATCCGGTTGTCGCCCGGTGCCGGGGGAGGGGAGTCCGGCACGTACGTGAGGTTCGGGATCACCGGATGGTCGCCCGCGAAGCGTTCCCGATAGGACTCCTCGGCGAGGAACAGGTGCATCCGGCGCTCCGCGCGGCCCTCCATGCTCCTGACCAGCGGAGGCAGGACGTTCCGTATGGGGTCGGGGAGGTAGGTCTTGGCCTCCATCGCCGCCGCGGTGTCCTCGTGGACGTCCCAGACGGTCGGCGGCCTCTTGCGGGGCAGCGCCAGCAGCAGCTCGATGTCGTGGATGAGGAGGATGTCGGCGTCCTTCACCCCTCTTTTCAGCGCCGCGCGGGCGGCTCTGATCGCCTTCCTCCGGTGCAGCCCCACCGCGCGAGGGACGTCGATGGGCCGGATCTCCGGGGGCGGTGTCACGTTGCAGTGGGTGAAGGGCGCGATGAAAGTGACCTGGTGGCCTGCGTCGAGCAGTGCACGGATCTGCCGATGGGTGATCCGTGCGTCCTCCGGATGATGGACAATCGTGCCGACACATACCCTCATAGAGGGAGGCTTACCGTTCGGTCCGAAGTGTCTGAATGCGCCGGGTGAATGGCCGCCGAACTGCTGCTTAATTTCCGGCTGCCGCCCGTGGGCGTCCCCAGAGGATCACGCCGACTGCTCGGACCTCCGATAGAGCCAGCTGACGCGGGGCTCCAGCAGCCACTTGAAGAACGTGCGCGTGATGGGCATGCACAACACGATCGCCAGGGCGAAGCAGGCGCTCGCGATCGCCGCCACTCCGAGCGGGCCGAACAGCCACGGGGCGCTCAGCCAGCCCATCTCCTTCGCGATCATCACGGGGATGCCGTGCAGGAGGTAGCAGTACAGCGTGCGCGTGCCGAGGTCGGAGAACCACGTCTCGGATCGGGGGATCAGCGAGAGCACGGCGGCGGACATCGTGAGCGCGGCGCCGAGGAGCGCCATCCGCAGCGCCATGCCCTTCCACCAGACGAGGTGGAGGTCCTCGTAGCTGTGGCTGTAGTAGATCGGGCCGAGCTTGATCGAGTAGTTCTTGACCAGGTAGACGGCCACGGCGGCCGCACCCGCGATCACGAGGACCGACAGGACGCGGACCCAGGTGCGGGCGAGGAACTCGAACAGGCCCGGCTTGATCACCAGTCCCAGCACGAAGAAGGGCAGGAGCCCGAAGAACCTGTCGATGCTGAAGTCGCCCGACAGATCGGTCATGCCGGCGACCACATAGATGATCACAGCGATGAACAGGGGGAAGCGCACGCGCTGCCAGACGGGCGTCGACAGCCGCCACAGCAGCAGGGCGAGCAGGTACCAGTTCAGCCAGGCGGGATCGGTGATCGAGATGCTGAACTTGTGGCCGAAGGCCGTCCGGAGCCCGGCGTAGCCGATCTCGACGACGACGTACGGGATCAGGAAGTTGTCGATGAGCTTGGTGGTCTTCGTGCTGGAGTTCCAGAAGTTCCTGGACAGGTAGCCGCTGATGATGACGAACAGCGGCATGTGGAAGACGTAGACGAACAGGTAGGCCGCGCGGGAGGAGTCGGCCGCCAGGGTCGGGACGAGCGAGTGGCCGGTTGCGACGAGCACGATCAGGACGAACTTGACGTTGTCGAGGAAGGGCTCACGCGGCCGCTTGCCCTGAGGCGCGGCCGCGGGCGCGGAGTCCTGCTCGGTCTCCTGCCCGTCCCATCCGGCCGCCGCGGCCGGGCGGGGCCGCTGATGGGAGAACTCCTGGGGGAGCGGTCCCGTCCCCGTGGCCGACTGGGCCGGCACCGGCGCCCACGGAGACAGGGAGGGATCCTCGGCGGGCAGGTCGCGCATGGGCCTGTCCCGCATCGGCCTTTCGCGGGCGGGCCTTTCCGGGGCCGCGGTTCCGGCGTCGAAGGCCGACCGGGCGCCGCCGTTCCCGTCCTGAGCCGTCCTGCTCCACGGGTCCCACTGGCCGGCGGGCGCACCCTCCTCCTGGGTCTCCGGCAACCGCATGCCGCGCGGATCCCGAGCCTGGGGGCGGGACGGGGCGGGGACGGCGTGCGGTCCGGTGCCCTGGAGGGCCCACGGTCCCGACGTCTCCGCGGAGCGCGTGTCCGCCCCGCCGTTCCGGTTGGAGGCGGCGAAGTAGTCGAACCCCTGAGCGGGCGTCTGCTGATCCCCCGGGCCGGCCGCCGCGGAGGTTCCCCGCTTGCGCGGCTGCCGTACGGGCAGCGGTGGCTTGTCGATCGGAGCGGAGGCGTCGCGAGCGGGCGACGGCGGCCGATCGCCCGTGATGCGGCTGATCACGCCGGTGGGCCCGTCTTCGGCATCGGGGGTGACGCCTGATCCCGAAGGCTGAACCGGAGATTGGTGGCGGGAGTCACTCACGAGAGAAACGCTCTGCTATCTGTCGGGGGATCGGCGGTTGCTCATGCGGGGCGGATCCTGGAGATCCGCGGCGCGCGGCCCGTGTCGGACATTAGCGAAGGCGCCCTAGCGGATCAGCCGAATGGGTGAACAGGGCGCGTTCACCGGTTCTTTACCTTAACGTCCCCCGGATCGGATGTCGCGCACGAGCTGAAACGTGACCCATCTGACACCGGTTGACTGGAGTGGTCAAGGAAACTCGCCGGGCGGGTGGTGTCCCGCCCGGCGAGCCCTCGTCAGCCGGCGCAGATGTTGGTCTTGGACGTGACCGCGTCGGTGCCCACCTTGAGCGGGATGCGGATGCCCTTCCAGTCGGCGCCGACGACCAATGAGATCGTCGGGCCGCTCGCCTTGGCCTTCGGGCCCGGGGGAGGCGTGGACGGGGTGTACTTGGTCGACGGGCCGTTCGCCGTGACGTTGCCGATCTCCGGGGTCACCTCGTTGAGCAGTTTCTCGGTGAGGATCTTGGTGGAGGCCGCGCCCGCGCCCTCGTAGCGGACCAGGGTCTTCGGCTGGTCGCCGCCGCCCGCCTTCGTGGCGTTGCCGATGCTCACGACCTTGAAGCCCTGTGCGGTGAGCTCGTCCGCGACCTCCTTGCCCTTGCCCCCGGTGTCGGTGCCGTTGTACACGGCCACCCTCACCTGCTGGGGCTTGGTGACGGGGGCGTCCGCCGGCGTGCCGGTGGTGCCGCCGGTCGCGCCGGTGCCCGTGCCGCCGGTGCTCGTGCCGCCGGTGGTCGCGGGGGCCTTGGCGGGGCTCGGCGTGGCGCTGGCGACCACGGTGTCACCCTTGATCGCGTTGAACAGGTTGTTCGCGTCGGGCTGCTTCCACTGCACCCGGTTGGGGTCGGCGGTGTACGGCTCCCACGGCACCGTGGTGGCCTTGAAACCGCTCGCCTTCAGCTTCTGCGCGCTCTGCGCGATCTGCAGGATCTCTCCCGCGTTGAGCGCGTCGTCCATCGTCACGGACTCGGCGGTGGCCTTGATGAAGTCGTTCAGCTTGCCGACGTCGGTGAGCATCGCGCTGCTGGTCGCCTTCTTGACGACCTGCGAGATGAAGACCTGCTGGCGCCTGATCCGTTCGATGTCGCTGCCGTTGCCGATGTGGCGGAGCCGGACGTAGGCGAGAGCCGCCTCACCCTTCACGATCTGCTTGCCGGCGGGCAGGTTCAGCTTCGAGTCCTTGTCGTTGACGGCCTGGGGCAGGCAGATCTGGATGCCGTCGAGGGCGTTGACGATGTTCTTGAAGCCGGTGAAGTCGACCTTCACGTAGTGGTCGACGTGGATCCCGGTGAGGGTCTCGATGGTCCGTCGCGTACAGATCATTCCGCCGTCGTTGAACGCCGAGTTGATCATCCCCTCGTGCGCCGGGTTGACGGCCTTCGTATTGACGTTGTGGCACTCGGGGATCGTCACCATGGAGTCGCGGGGGAAGCTGACCAGCGTCGCGCCGTCGCGGTTGGGAGCCACGTGCAGGAGCATGATCGTGTCGGTGCGCTCGCCGTCGTTGACGAGCTTCTGGCCGTACTTCTTGTTGTCCCCGGCCCGGGAGTCCGACCCCACCAGAAGCACGTTGATCGCGCCGGTCTGGTTGACGGGGCGGTTCTTGTCGAGGTCGTCGGTGGAGGCCCCGCGCTTGATGAGGCCGAACGTGTCCCGGTAGACCTTGTACGCGGTCAGCGTGCCGAGGACCAGGAGGCTCGTGAGCACGATGCTGACCCACCCGACCACGCCGAGGCGGCGCTTCGCGTCGTCGCCGGACTTGCCGTCCGGCGGTTCGAAGCCGTCCGAGCCGCCCCCGTATCCCGTCGCGAGCGCGGGTTCGGCCGAATCGCCGCCGCGTCCTCTGCCGCGTGCGCGGCCGGACCGGGCGCCGACGCCGGCGGACGCGAACTCGTCCTCTTCCACACGTCCGCGCCGACGGCCCCGCTTGGGGGCCTCGTCCTCGTAGAGGTCGTCGTACGCGTCCCTGGCGGCGGGCACGTCGTCGGAGCGCCGGCCGCGCGGAGCCTTCTCAAAGGAGTCGGCGCCGAACGAGTCGTCGCCGTAGGAATCGGATCCGAAGAAGCCCGAACCGCGGCCGTCGGCCTCGAACGAGCCGGCGCCGAAGCCGTACGACTCCTGGCCGAAGTGATCCTGGCCGCCACGAGGATCGCCCCAGACCCTCTGGTCACCGGAGGGGGGCGTCGGGTCGCCGGGGGAGACGCGACGACGATCGCTCACAGGGCCTCCTTCGCCGGGTCGACCATCGGACCGGCGGGCGAACAGCGGGAGGGACTACTGCTTCGCCTACACACGTGTCCTCCTTGTAAGGCGATCACTTTGTCGCGCTCCGAGATTAGGTCACGGAAGCACACAAGGCGCCCCGATCGGGTGAGTCGTTAGCCCTGATCGCGGTGCTCCGCACCGGAATGGTGTGAGGGCCGAGCATACTAAAACCAGGACATTTCAGGGTATGCAGCAAACTCCGGGTTTACTGGGATTTCACAAAACGGCCTGATCGTTGCGCATCTCGACGGGCTCAGGAGGCGTCTCGCGGGGGCCGCTGAGCGCCCGATTGACGGCCAGGGCGGCGGCCAGGCACGCGAGCGGAGTCGCGGGCAGGACGTACCGGTAGTCGAACGCCGCCGTGGCGGCGGGCGCCGCCAGCAGGGCCACCGCGGTCAGCCAGACGGCCCAGGCGGCCAGGGACCCGCCGTCGCCCGTGGGTCCACGCCGTCCGCGGGGGCGCAGCCGCGACAGGGCGGCGGCAGGCGGCACGAGCAGCAGGATGAGCAGGAACGCCCCGGGAAGGTAGGCCACATCCTGGTAGGCCCGCATCCATCCCGCGTACGGCTCGGCGATCGTCACGGTGAGCGGCCCCTGTTCGTACTGCTCGGCGAACGCGGCCCCCGTGATCGCCGGATCCCTGTCGGGAGGCGGCGGGGGCGTGACGGGGAACTCGTAGGACTCGTAGGTCGCCCTGTCCGGGTAGACGGGCCTGCCGAGGGTGAAGGACCGGGCGAACTCGGTCAGCGCCGACCCGGCGAAGTCCAGCGGCTGGCTCCTGATGGCGAGCATGCCGAACCGGTTGGCGAGGGCGTCGTTCGCCCGCGAGAACGTGATGCCGGGCTGCCTGGCCAGAGGCGACTCCGGGTTCCAGATGTAGTCCGGAGGCGAAGGGCGAGCCGACGGCGGGCGCGGGTCGCACAGGACCGCCAGGTCCGGGGGAGGCTTCATCACGGCGCAGTCCGCGAACATCATGGTCCGGGAGTAGAGGAACACCCCGTTGGACCCCACCAGGCCCACCCGGTGGTAGGTGGCGTAGAACCAGCCGCCGTACGCGCCGATGGGCACGACGGCGGCCAGGAGGAAGGCGCCGAGCGTACGCGGCAGCCGTCTCCAGCCGCCCTCGCGGAGCCCGCGCCAGAGCACGTAGAGCCCGAACACCGCGATCAGCGGCAGGCCGACGGTCCTGGTCAGCGTCGCGGCGGCCAGGAGGAGGCCCAGGGCGAGAGCCGTACGCGGGGAGACGGCCGGACCGCGCGCGACGAGGCAGCCGGCCGCGACGACGAGCAGGGTGAACAGGGAGTCGGAGACCAGCAGGTGTTCCAGCTGGATCTGGTAGGCGTCGAGAAGAACCGGGACCGAGGCCAGGGCCGCCACCCAGGCCCTCCCGCCCATCCGCCACACGGTCACGTAGATCAGGACGCCGGCGAGCAGCCCGGTCAGGTGCTGCACCAGGGTGACGACGGCGAAGCTGTGGAACGGCTCGAGCAGGCGGAGGAACATCGAGTAGCCGGCCGGGCGGACCAGGTCGGGCCGCGGGCGCATGGCCGTCACGACATAGGTGTAGGAGTCGGGGAACCAGAGCGCCGGCCGGTAGCCGGCCATCGTCACGATCCGGAGCGCCGACCCCAGCGCGAACACCGGGAGAAACCACCCGTGTCGCCGGGTCCACGCCGCGATGCGCCCCATCTGCGCCACGCCCACTCCCGCTGCCGGAGGTCTCCCGCGTACGTTACCGGCTCCCGGGGGCCGGTCGTGACCTGCGCCCGCGCGGCGTCGCATGATCAGATTGCCGCCGCGGAGGGCGATCGCCGGGCGGGACGGCTACGCTCGCCTCATTCCGAAGAACGCTCTCGATCTCGCCCGTTGGCGGACGACATGGCCATCGGCGGGCCGGACGCTCGCCGTCGCCTCCGCCATGCCCGCGCTCGCGCTGAGCGGATGGCTGGTGGCGGGGCTGCCGCTGCTGCTGCTCGGCTGGTTCAGGCCGCTGCCCATGGTGCTCGCCGGCGGCGGGCTCGCCCTCGTCTTCTGCTGGTACGGCCTGCGCCGTCTGCCTGAGGTGGTGGAGTCGGGGGCGTGGCCCACGGTGGCCGTCCTCGGCATCGCGGCCGCTTCGGGGATCTTCAACGGGCTCCTCCACGGCGAGCAGCTGATCGTCCGGCGTGACCCCGCCACCTACGCGCAGTACGCAGTCTGGCTGGCCCGGCACGGCTCGCTGCCGATCCCCCTGGGTGACTTCGGCGGTTCCGATCCCGCCCTGCGGTTCGTGAGCATGGGCTTCTACGCGTGGGACGGCGGGATCGTCCCGCAGTTCATGGCCGGGCCGCCGATGATCCACGCGATCGGCTACTGGCTCGGCGGCGTCTCCGGGCTCGTGCTCGTGCCGCCGATCCTCGGGGCCCTCGCCGTGCTGACCGTCGGGGGGACCGCGGCCCGTCTCGTCGGCGCCCGCTGGGCGCCCCTGGCCGCACTGGCCTTCGCCGTGAGCATGCCGGTGCTGTACACGTCCCGGACCACGTTCAGCGAGATCCCGTCGCTGATCCTGATTCTCGGGGCCATGAGCCTGCTGCTCGACGCCCGCTTCCGCCTGCGCGCGGGCCTCCTCGGCCTCGGTTTCCTCGCGTCGGCGACGCCCGTGGAGACGGCGCGCAGGGCGCAGCCCGGCGGCGCCCGCCTGATGGCGGCGTTCGCGGGCCTGGCGTTCGGGCTGACGGTGCTCGTCCGCGTCGACGGGCTCAGAGACGTGCTGCCGGTGCTGGCCTACGCCGGCCTGCTCATAGCCCTGGCCCGGCTGTCACGCGCCCGTGACGCCATGAAGGAGCGCGCCCCCGAAGGGAAGCTCGGACCGCCTCTGCTCCTGGGGCTCGCGGCCGGCGCCGGGCTGGGGTTCGCCGCCTGCCTCACGATCGCCCGTCCCTATCTCGGCTATCTGTCCGGCTCGCTCAAGCCCCTGATCGCCATCTGCGCGGCGGTGCTCGTGCTCACCGTCGTGGCGGCGGCGCTGGCGCCGTGGATCGCGGGACGGGTGGGCGCGCTCTCCGGCGGACGGCTCGCCCGCCGGTTGCCGGACGTCGCCGCGGGTCTCGTCGTGCTCGTCGTCGCGGGCCTGGCCGTACGGCCGTGGGTGCAGACCGTGCGCCGCGTCGCGGTGACGCCGGAGGACCAGCTGACAGCGAACTTCATCGGGAAGACACAGCAGGTCAACCACCTGCCGATCGACCAGACCCGGCTCTACTACGAGGACTCGCTGTGGTGGGTGGTCTGGTACGTCGGCGTTCCCGTCGTCGTGCTCGCCACGCTCGCCACGGCCGTGCTCGCACGGCGGATGGCCAAGGGGAGGGAGTTCGGCTGGCTCCTGCCTCTGGCGATCATCGGCTGGACGACGGTGACGACGCTCTGGCGGCCCGCGATCACGCCCGACCACCCGTGGGCGTCGAGGCGGCTGGTGCCGATCGTGATCCCGGGGATGATCCTGCTCGCGGTGTGGGGGCTGCGCTGGGTCCGGCGCCGGGCGCATCGCTGGGGGTACGGCTCACGCCTGCTGGTGGCCGCGGGAGCGGTGCTGCTGGTCGTGCCGGCGGCGATCACCTCCATCGGGACCGCCTTCACCCCCGTGGACAGGGGCGAGGCCGCCGCCGTGAAGGGACTGTGCGCCGCGATCCCGCCGAACGCGTCCGTGCTGATCGTCGAACGGGCGACGGGTGATCGCATCACCCAGCTCGTCCGGGGCGTGTGCGGCGTGCCGACCGCCCGGGTGGCCTATCCCCAGCACAGCGACGTGCCCCTGCACTCCGACATCGAGCGCCTGGTGGACAAGGTCAGGGGGACGGGGCGCCTCCCCGTGCTGCTCGCCGCCGAGCCCGGCCAGCTCTGGCCGTACGGCCCGCCGACGCAGGTGCTCAAACTGCGCAGCCGCCAGGACGAGCGCTCCCTCGTGGACCCGCCCAACGGCACCTGGTCGCTCACGATCGACGTCTGGATGACCATGCCGGCCTGATCCGGAGGGCTCCTCCGCGGGCCGTAGGAGTCGGAGATGTTGGGTCGCGATTCGGCTGGGCAGAGTACCCTAACCGGACGTGACCACGCCCGAGACTTTGGAAGCGCTGTGACTACCGCGGAGAACCCTTACGTGACGATCGTCCTGCCGTGCTACAACGAGCAGGATCACGTGGTCGACGAGGTCGAGCGCATCTGCGCGGCCATGGACGCGAGCGGTTACACCTACGAGCTCGTGGCCGTGGACGACTGTTCGAGCGACCAGACCCTCGCCCGTCTGCAGGAGGCGGCGCCGAACTATCCGAACATGCGGATCAAGGCGTTCCACCGCAACGGCGGTTCGGGCACGGTCCGCAGGATCGGCTCCCAGGAGGCCCGCGGCGAGATCGTCGTGTGGACCGACGCGGACATGACCTATCCCAACGAGCGGATCCCCGAGCTGGTCCAGATCCTCGAGAAGGACCACACCGTCGACCAGGTGGTCGGTGCCAGGACCACCGAGGAGGGCTCGCACAAGTTACTGCGGGTGCCCGCCAAGTGGTTCATCCGCAAGGTCGCCGAGCGGCTCGCCGGGCAGCGGATCCCCGACCTCAACTCGGGTCTGCGGGCGTTCCGCAAGTCGGTCGCCAAGCCGTACCTGCGGCTGCTGCCGCCCGGGTTCTCCTGCGTCACCACGATCACGCTGGCGTTCCTGTCGAACCAGCACGACGTCCACTACCTGCCGATCGAGTACGCCAAGCGGGCCGGCAAGTCGAAGTTCAGCTTCGTCTCCGACGCCTACCGCTACATCCTGCAGGTTCTGCGGATGGTCATGTACTTCAATCCCCTCAAGGTGCTCATGCCCCCGGCGCTCTGGCTGGTCGGCATCGGGCTGGTCAAGGGCGTGTACGACGTCGTGCGCTACGGCTTCTACCTGACCAGCAACACCATTGTGATCTTCCTGTCCGGCCTGCTGATCGGGTCGCTCGCGCTCCTGGCCGACCTCATCGTCCGGTCCCGGGGCGAGTAGGCGGCCCGCGTCGATGAGGATCGCCATCGTCGGCCCGACGTATCCGTACAAGGGCGGCGGCGCCCACCACACGACCGAGCTGGCCCGCAGGCTGCGCGCCGAGGGCCACGAGGTCGTGATCGAGTCGTGGCGGGCGCAGTATCCGGGCTTCCTCTACCCGGGGCAGCAGACGATCGACGCGCCGGAGGGCGAGCCGTACCCGGACACCCTGCGCAGGCTCGACTGGCGCAGGCCCGACGGATGGATCGGCTGCGGCAGACGGCTGCGGGGCTTCGACCTCGTCGTCCTCGCCGTCCTCAGCCCTGTGCAGGTGCCCGCCTACCTCGGCATCCTGTACGGCCTGCGCCGCAGGGCCAGGGTCGTCGCACTGTGCCACAACGTGCTGCCGCACGAGCGCAAGCCGTACGACCGGCCGCTGATGAAGGCCCTGCTCGGCAGGGTGGACGAAGTCCTCGTCCACTCCGAGGAGCAGGCCGGCATGGCCCGCGGGCTGACCTCGGCCCCGGTGCGGGTGGCCGGCCTCGCTCCGCACCTGCCCGCCCGCGCGGCCGGGGCCTCCGCGGGGCCCGAGCCGTACGGCAGGCTGCTGTTCTTCGGCATCGTCCGGCCGTACAAGGGGCTCGACCTGCTGCTCCGGGCCCTGGCGCAGACTCCGGGCGTCGCCCTGACGGTCGCGGGCGAGTTCTGGGGCGGGCTGGAGGAGACCAGGGCGCTGATCGCCGAGCTGGGGCTGACGGACCGCGTCGACCTGCGCCCGGGGTACGTCGCGGCGGAGGACGTCACGGGGCTGTTCGCCGAGGCGGACGCCCTCGTGCTGCCCTATCGCTCCGCGACCGCCAGCCAGAACGTGTGGCTGGGCCACGAGCACGGGGTCCCGGTGATCGCCACCCGGGTGGGGGCGCTGGCGGACAACGTGAACGACGGCGTGGACGGGCTGCTCGTCGAGCCGGGCTCGGTGGGCGCGCTGGCCGAGGCGCTCAAGCGCTTCTACGAGCCGGGCACGCCCGCGCGGCTGCGGGGCGGCGTCAAGGCGGTCGACCCCGACCCGTTCTGGGCCGTCTATCTCGGCACCCTCCTCGCCGCCGTCATCTGACGGGAGCCTGACCGGCGGTGACGTCGGACGAGGTACGGGCGAGCCTGTGCAGGATCATGCCGAGGGCCGCCCAGGCGACGTCGGCGAGCGTGAACGCCACCCGGGACACCACGGCCACGACCAGGGCCCTCGGAGCGTCCAGGACCGGCGCCAGCGCGATGACCATCGCGCCCTCACGCACGCCGATCCCCGCGGGCACGACGACCGTCAGGATGCCCGTCGCCCAGGCGAGCGCGTACGCCCCGGCGGCGACCGCGTAGAGGGACGCGCCGCCCGGCCGCATGCCGGCCACCAGGACCCACAGGTGCACGCCGTACACCAGCCAGCCGATCACGGTCCAACCGGCGGCCCTGGCCATGTGCGCCCCGCCCAGCGTCTGGTCGAGCGGCTCCTTCCTGGCGATCCGCAGCGCCAGGTTCAGCCCCCAGGTCATCACTCGCGGGTGGAGCCCGACCACGATGATCGGGATGAGGGCCACCAGGTACCAGCCGTCCTCGAGGATCTGGCCGGAGAGCGTGGCCGCGGCGAGGGCGAGCGCGCAGCCGAGCGAGGTCACCAGGCCGAGCGCGGTCGCGCTGAACGTGCGCCGGGGTGGGGCGCCGTGGTCGCGGGCCAGCTCGATCATCGCGGCGAACGCCCAGACTCCTCCGGGGACGTACTTGCCGAGCTGGCCGACGAACATCACCCGGGCCGCCACCCCCGGCGGCAACGGGGATCCGAGGCCCGAGAGGATCTCGCGCCAGGCGAGGAGCATGAACCCCAGGCCGGCCATGACGGCGGCGAAGCTCAGCGCCGGCGTCCACCAGGACAGGCGGGACAGGGCGGCGGAGGTCTCGGACCAGTTCCCGGCCACGCCGCGCACGAGGAAGCCCAGCGCGACCAGGACCAGCAGGAATCTCGGCGTGCGCGCGGCCCGCAGCCGCTCCAGCCGGGTGGCGGGGGGTGAGCCGGTCTCGGCTACCGGGGGGTGGCTCGGCATCCGCCGATGGTAGGGCGTGGAAGCTACCCGCTGGTAGGCCCACATCGGTCACGGGGACCGGCCCCGCGGCCCGTCGGCGGTACTGTTGGGCACCGTGGCACGGACGGAGATGGCGGTGATCGACCGGTGAGCGGAGAGCGTGCCGCCCAGCTGGAGTACTCCGAGTTCCAGGGCGCGATGCTCGACGAGGACAAGAGGCGCCGCAAGGCCGCGAAGATCCTCGCCGTGCTCGCGCACTACCTGGGCAGGGACGCGGCCGAGCCCGGCAGTGTGCTGTCGGGGCTGACCGTGGCCGACATCGGCTGCTCGGCCGGGTTCATCGCCGACGAGCTCGCGGGCGCGGGAGCGAGCCGGACCTTCGGCGTCGACATCGACGTCCCCGGCCTCAAGAAGGCGTCGGAGAGGTTCGGCGAGCGGGTCGAGTTCGTCTGCGCGAACGGCGAGGCCCTGCCGTTCCCCGACGGATCGGTGGACGTGCTCGTCTTCAACCACATCTACGAGCACGTGGTCGACCCCGACTCGGTGATCGCGGACATGCGCCGCGTGCTGTCCGACGACGGCGTGCTCTACCTCGGGCTCGGCAACCGGCTCGGCGTCATGGAGCCGCACTACAAGCTGCCCTTCCTCTCGTATCTGCCGCCCGCCGCCGCCGACCGGTACGTGCGGGCGTTCGGCCGGGCCGACCACTACTACGAGCGTTTCCGCACGCGGGGCGGGCTGCGCCGGATGCTCTCCGGGTTCCATGTGTGGGACTACACCTTCCCGGTGCTCGCCTCGCCGGACCGGTTCGCCGGCGGGGAGCTGTTCCCCGGCGCCGTGGGCCGCGCGGCCAAGGGCGTGCTCGAGCGGACGCCGCGACCCGCGCTGGCCGCGCTGCGGCCGGTGGTCCCCACCTACCTCTGGATCGCGACCAAGACGCCGGGCCGGCCGCTCGGCGCCGCGCTCCCGCAGCCGCCCGAGCCCGTCCGCACCTCAGGCGTGGGATGAACCGCCGCAAGGCCGTACGGCTGCTGTTCCTGCTCCTCGCCCTCGGCTTCGGCGCGTGGAGCATCGCGGGGCAGTGGGGGGCGGTCTCCGAAGGCTTCGCGCGACTGTCGTGGCCGGAGCTCGCCGGGGCGCTGGTCGCCGTCCTCGGGGCACTGGCCGCGGGGATGATGATGTGGCGCTCGCTGCTCTCCGAGTTCGGCTCACCGCTGTCGCTCACCGCCGCGGCCAAGATCTTCTTCCTCGGGCAGCTCGGCAAGTACATCCCCGGCTCGGCGGTGCACGTGATGCTCGCCCAGATGGAGATGGGCCGTGACCACGGCATCCCGCGATCCCGCAGCGCGGCCGCCTTCTTCCTGACATATCCGATTTATCTGGCGAGCGGCCTGCTCGTGGGGGTCGTCACGCTCCCCGTGCTCGGCGGCGACTCGGTCGCGCGCTACGCCTGGCTCCTGCTCCTCGTCCCCGTACTCGTCGTCGCCCTCCACCCGGCGATCGTGAACCCGGTGATCGCCTTCGGCCTCAGGAAGCTGCGCAGGCCGCCCCTCGAACGGCCGCTGACCCGCCGCGGCATCCTCGTCGCCGTCGGCTGGGCGCTCACCGGATGGGCGGCGTACGGCGTGCACCTCGCGCTGATCGTCCACGGCCTCGGCGCCGCGGGGGTCGACGCGGTGGTCCTCAGCTTCGGAGCCTTCTCGCTGGCCTGGTGCCTGGGCACCCTGGCGATCGTCTTCCCGGCCGGGGCGGGCGTTCGCGAGGTCGCCATGGTGGCCGCGCTCGCTCCGGTGCTCGACCGCGGCTCCGCCATCGCGGCGGCGCTGTGCTCGCGGCTGATCGTCTCGGTGGGCGATCTGGTGTGTGCGGCACTCGCCGGCGCCGCGGCGCGAGGTTCGGTCCCCCAAACCGGCCAACCTGCCGAAAAGCACTGATCAACACTGGCAATTCGTGTAGCAGGTACGAATTCACCGTTGATTTCCCCAGAGTGACCCGGATAGGCGCGTGATATCCCTCACGGTTGCGGGGAAGCCAGCCATAGAGTGAACGCTGAAGGGTGGCCCGGGGGAAGGAGGCACCCGTTGGCTGACGGGAGTTCCCGCCCTCAGGCCTTTCTCTCCGGGGTGACACCTGGCAGAGAGGCAGGTCGATCAGGAGACTCCTGATCGCGAGCCGCGCTGAGGGGAGCGATCTTCTTGAAACCCCGTGTGGTCGTCGACGCGGCGGCCGTTCCCACCGATCGTGGCGCTCTGATCCGGTACGTCGACGGGCTTGTCGCCGCCCTCCATCAGGCCGGAGCCGACCTCGCGGTCGTCTGTCAGCGGTCCGACGCCGAGAGGTACGGCAAGCTCGCCCCATCCGCCCGGATCCTCCCGGGCCCGCCCGCCATCACCAATCGCGGCGCCCGTCTCGTCTGGGAGCAGACCAGCGTGCCCGTCCTGGCCCGCCAGGTGGGCGCCGACGTGATCCACGCCCCCTTCTACTCGATACCGCTCAGGTCCGGTCTGCCGACCGTGGCGACCGTCCACGACGCCACCTGCTTCACCGACGCCGAGCAGCACGGCACCGTCAACGCCTCGTTCTTCCGCTCTGCCACCCGTACGGCGGTGCGCCACGCCACCCGGATGATCGTGCCGTCCAAGGCCACGAGAGACGAGCTGGTCAGGGTGCTCGCCGCCGACCCCACGAGGATCGACGTCGCCTACCACGGCGTGGACCCGGCGCTGTTCCACCGGCCGACCGAGCTCGAGACCAAGCGGGTGGCCGACCGGTTCGGCATCCACGGACATCCGTACGTCGCCTATCTCGGCGCCATCGAACCCCGCAAGAACGTCCCCAACCTGATCAGGGGCTTCGCCAGGGCCGTACGACATCTGGACGAGCCGCCCGCGCTGGTGCTGGCGGGCGGCCCGAGCTGGGACGACGAGGTGGACGCAGTCGTCGCGGAGCTGCCGGCGAAGATCCGGGTCGTCCGGCCCGGCTATCTGCCCTTCGCGGACCTGCCGGGCTTCCTCGGCGGCGCGCTCGTCGTCGCGTTCCCGTCCCGGGGCGAGGGTTTCGGGCTGCCGGTGCTGGAGGCGATGGCCTGCGGGGCGCCGGTGCTCACCACCCACAGGACCTCGTTGCCGGAGGTCGGAGGCGACGCCGTGGCCTACACCGAGCCTGAGGCGGACGCCATCGGCGACGCGCTGCGGGCACTTCTGGAGCAGCCCGAACGAAGGGAGACGCTGTCGTCGGCGGGCTTCGCCAGATCCCAAGAATTCACCTGGCGGCTATCGGCGGATGCCCATCTCGTGTCATACCAGCGGGCGATCGAGAGCTAGGCTAACCTCGCGGCTGTGAGAGAGAGTTCTTTGCGGTCGCCGGAGCCACTTGAGGCGATCCTGCTCGTGGGGGGTCAGGGGACCCGCCTGCGACCATTGACGTTGCACACGCCCAAACCACTGCTTCCCACCGCAGGTGTTCCCTTTCTCGCGCACCAGCTCGCCAAGGCGCGGGCGCACGGGGTGCGCCGGGTCGTGTTCGCCACGTCCTACCGCGCCTCGATGTTCACCGAGGCGTTCGGGGACGGTGCGCCGTTCGGGCTCGAGATCGAGTACATGACGGAGGAGACGCCGCTGGGCACCGGGGGCGCCATCCGCAACGCCGCCGAGGCGCTCACCTGCCCGCAGGACGCTCCCGTGCTGGTCCTGAACGGCGACATCCTGTCGGGACACGACATCTCGGCCCAGGTGGACTTCCACCGCTCCCGGGGCGCGGCGGTGACGCTGCACCTCACCGAGGTTGAGGACCCCTCCAGGTTCGGCTGTGTGCCGACCACCCCGGACGGTGTGGTGACCGCGTTCCTGGAGAAGACGCCCAATCCGGTGACCAACCGGATCAACGCGGGGTGTTACGTGTTCCAGCGGTCGGTCATCGACATGATTCCCCAGGGTGAGGTCGTGTCGGTGGAGCGGGAGACCTTCCCCGGTCTCATCGAGGCGGGCCAGCTGGTGCTCGGTTACGCCGACGCGTCCTACTGGCTCGACGTCGGCACGCCGGCCGCCTTCGTGCAGGGCTCCGCCGACCTCGTCCAGGGCAGGCTCGCGTCTCCGGCCCTTCCCGGTGCGGCCGGCGAGTGCCTCCTGCTGGACGGGGCCGTGGTGTCGCCCGAGGCCAAGGTGACGGGTGGCACGGTCGTCGGCGCCCGCGCGACGGTCGAGGCCGGCGCCAGCGTGCGCGGCAGCGTGCTCGCCGACGACTCCCTCGTGGCCGCCGGAGCCGTCGTGGTCGACTCGGTGGTCGGCGCCGGGGCGCATGTCGCGCCCGGGGCCGTTCTGCGTGGAGTGGTCGTGGGCGACGGCGCGCGGATCGGCGAGCGCAACGAGCTCACGTCGGGCCTGCGCATCTGGCCGGGCGTGTCCCTGCCCGAGTGCTCGGTGCGGTTCTCGAGCGACGCCTGAGCATGCCGATCGGTGACGGCGCCGCCCCGGTTCCCCCGGCTCCTGGCCGGCGGCATGCTGGGATGAGGGAGGCGAGGTCGATGACGTCAGCCGGCGCCGTGACCGGGGTCAGGGAACGCAGGTGGACCCCGTCGACCCCGGTCGACGTGGGGCTCACGCTGTCGCCGCATCGGCGAGGGGGAGGCGACCCCGCGTGGCGACGTACGCCTGACGGAGCGATCTGGCGGACGTCCCGTACGCCTGAGGGGCCCGGCACACTGCGTGTCGCTGAACGCCTCGGAGAGGTGTACGGCCAGGCATGGGGCCCCGGGGCGGAATGGTTGCTGGATACGCTTCCGCAGGCTTTAGGCGTGGACGACGATGTTTCCGGATTCGCTCGGGCGCTCGCCTCCACGCCGCAGGCCGACGCCGCGGCTTTCGTCGCCGGCCTGGCCGCTCGGCATCCCGGGCTGCGGATCGGGCGGACGCTCCGGGTGTTCGAGGCGCTCGTGCCTGCCGTGCTGGAGCAGAAGGTCGTCGGCAGGGAGGCCTGGCGCGCGTGGCGCTGGCTCATGCGCAAGTACGGCGAGCCGGCCCCCGGGCCCGCGCCCGAGGGGATGGCGGTGATGCCGCCGCCCCAGGTCTGGCGCACGATCCCGTCCTGGGACTGGCATCGGGCGGGGGCCGAGGCCGTGCGGGCCAGGACGATCATCAACGCCGCCCATCATGCGGAGAAGCTGGAGTCGACCGCTCTCGACGGTCCCGATTCCGCGGAGGCGGACCGGCTGCTGCGGGCGCTTCCCGGCATCGGGGTGTGGACGTCGGCTGAGGTGCGCCAGCGGAGCCATGGTGATCCCGACGCGCCGAGCGTGGGGGACTTCCATATACCGGGCATGGTCGGCTGGGCGTTCACCGGCGAGAAGACCGATGACGCGGGCATGCTCGAACTCCTCGAGCCCTTCCGCGGCCACCGCCATCGGGTCGTGAGGCTGATCGAGCTCAGTGGCCTGCGCCCTCCGGCCCGCGGCCCCCGCATGCCCGCCCGCGACTACCGCTCGTTCTGACGCGAGGCCGTATGCCACGAAGTCGTGCATGATCACGGCGGGATCATCGCTGGGGCGGGGGCTGAGTAAAGGCGGCGTACTCAGGGGGTCGTAGGGTGCGCGTATGACGGGACACAAGGCCATGCACGGTGACAGCGGGACTCGGCGCGCGCTCGCGCGTGCCCGGGACGGCAAGACGCTCGACGTCGCCGAGGCGGCCATCCTGCTTCAGGCTCGTGGCGAGGACCTCGAGGTACTGCTCGACCACGCCTCGCGGATCAGGGACGCGGGGCTGTCGGCGGTGGGACGGCCGGGGATCGTCACCTACAGCCGGAAGGTGTTCATCCCGCTGACGCGGCTGTGCCGGGACCGATGCGGCTACTGCACGTTCGCCACCGCGCCGCACAAGCTCGACAGCCCCTTCCTCTCGCCGGACGAGGTCCTGGAGATCGCCCGTCAGGGTGCGGCCATGGGCTGCAAGGAGGCCCTCTTCACGCTGGGCGACCGCCCGGAGGACCGGTGGCACCAGGCGCGCGAGTGGCTCGACGCGCACGGCTACGACGACACCCTGTCCTACGTCCGCGCGATGGCGATCCGCGTGCTCGAGGAGACGGGGCTGCTCCCGCATCTCAATCCCGGCGTGATGACCTGGCTCGACCTCCAGCGGCTGAAGCCGGTGGCCCCCTCGATGGGGATGATGCTCGAGACCACGTCGGAACGGCTGTTCACGGAGAAGGGCCAGGCGCACTACGGCTCCCCGGACAAGGACCCGGCCGTGCGGCTCCGCGTGCTCGAGGACGCCGGACGGTCGAACGTGCCGTTCACCACGGGCATTCTCATCGGCATCGGGGAGACCATCGAGGACAGGGCCGAGTCGATCTTCGCGATCCGCCGGGTCGCGCGGGAGTACGGGGGGATCCAGGAGGTCATTGTCCAGAACTTCCGCGCCAAGCCCGACACGGCGATGCGCGGCATGCCGGACGCCGACCTCCACGAGCTGGCCGCCACGATCGCCGTGGCCCGTCTCGTGCTCGGTCCCAAGGTGCGCATCCAGGCTCCGCCCAACCTGATCGGCGAGGAGTTCGCGCTGATGCTGCGCGCGGGCATCGACGACTGGGGCGGGGTCTCCCCGCTGACGCCCGACCACGTGAACCCCGAACGCCCGTGGCCCCAGATCGACGACCTCGCCGCCAGGACCGCCGACGCCGGGTTCGAGTTGCGCGAACGCCTGACGATCTATCCGGAGTACGTGCTCGCGGGTGAGCCCTGGCTCGATCCGCGCCTGTTCGCGCACGTCGCGGCCCTGGCCGATCCCGAGACGGGCCTCGCGAGGCCGGACGCCGTGCTCGAGGGGCGCCCGTGGCAGGAGCCCGACGGCGGCTTCGAGGGCGGTCTGCGCACATCGGGCCGGTCGGACCTGCACACGGCCATCGACTCCGAAGGACGGACGAACGACCGCCGTGACGACTTCGACAACGTCTACGGCGACTGGGACGCGCTGCGCGAGCGCCTGCCGCGCGAGAGCCGTACGGGACGGGTGGACGGGACCGTGCGGGAGGCCCTCCGGCAGGCGGAGAGCGACCCCGCCGGCCTGACCGACGAGCAGGCGCTCGCGCTGCTCGACCTGGCCGGCGACCCGTCGGGGGCCGGGGCCGACGACGCGGGCCTGGACGAGTTGTCCCGGATCGCGGACGGCCTGCGGCGGGAGGCGGCGGGGGACGACGTGACCTACGTCGTCAACCGCAACATCAACTTCACGAACGTCTGTTACACCGGCTGCCGGTTCTGCGCGTTCGCGCAGCGCCGCACCGACGCGGACGCCTACACGCTGTCGCTGAGCGAGGTGGCCGACCGGGCGCAGGAGGCGTGGGAGGCCGGCGCGACCGAGGTCTGCATGCAGGGCGGCATCCACCCCGACCTGCCGGGCACCGCGTACTTCGACATCGCCCGCGCGGTCAAGGAGCGCACGCCGGAGATGCACGTCCACGCGTTCTCGCCGATGGAGGTCATCAACGGCGCGAGCCGTACGAACCTGTCGATCGCCGAGTGGCTGCACGCGGCGAAGGAGGCCGGAGTCGACTCCCTGCCCGGCACCGCCGCCGAGATCCTCGACGACGACGTGCGATGGGTGCTCACCAAGGGCAAGCTCCCGACGCGGGAGTGGGTGGACGTCATCACGACCGCCCACAAGGTGGGCATCCCGACGACGTCGACCATGATGTACGGCCATGTGGACACCCACGAGCACTGGGTGCGGCACATCAGGCTGATCCGGTCGATCCAGGAGGAGACCGGGGGCTTCAGCGAGTTCGTCCTGTTGCCGTTCGTCCACACCAGCGCCCCGATCTACCTCGCCGGGATCGCGCGGCCGGGGCCGACCTCCCGCGAGAACCGGGCCGTCCACGCGCTGGCGAGGATCATGCTGCACGGCGCGATCGGGAACATCCAGTGCTCGTGGGTCAAGCTCAGGGACGACCTGTGCCGGTCGGTGCTGGACGGCGGCGTCAACGACCTCGGCGGGACGCTGATGGAGGAGACGATCAGCCGAATGGCGGGATCGGAGAACGGGTCCTACCGCACGATCAGCCAGATCGCCGAGATGGTGGCCCCGACCGGGCGGCCGCTGCGGCAGCGCACCACCTCGTACGGCATGCCCGGCGCCGAGCGGGTCGAGGCGGCCCGGCGGAGCGACGGCGTGTGCGGGAGCGTCCGGCGCACGATCCCCCTGGTCTCGCTGCGCGAGGCGGGCTCGGGGCGCCTTTGAGGCGTCGTCTTCCCTCGTCGTTCGGAGGCTCGTTCCCCGCCCCCTCACTCCTCAGTCCAGGACGACGCCGCGCCCATCGCTTTTTCGGTCCGGGCACGGCGTCGCGGCCGGCTGGGTTATAACAAGTTCTACGTTTCCGGTCGATGGCCCTTGCGCCCGATGTGGTGGTGCTTGACACAATCATGCCTTCGAGTAAGGAAACTTGACCGACGTTGTGAGGGATGGTCACCGTGCGATCCGGTCGTCACCGCACCGGCTTCACCGCCGAACGGCGCCGCCGGCAGGCCATGTGGCGGGGCTCCGTGTCGAGTGTCGCGGTCGTGGCCGTCCTGGCGGGAGCGGTCTACGCCGTCGTGGACAAGTCGGGGGGAGCGTGCTCCGCACGGGATCCGATCATCGTCAGCGTGGCGTCGGCGGTCGACGTCGCACCCCCCGTGATGGAGGCCGCTGACGGGTTCAACGCGTCGAACGCGGGAGTGGACGGCCGTTGCGTGCGGGTCCAGGTGGCCGAGCAGCCCCCCGCGCCGGTCCTGCGGACGCTCATCGGCGAGCGCGCCGGCGTGCTCTCCAGTCGGCCGGACGGCTGGGTCGCCGACTCGTCCGCCTGGGTGCGGCTCGCCCGCAAGCAGGGGGCCAGGGACCTCGCGGACGGGGAGACCGTCGTCGCCACCTCGCCGCTGGTGTTCGCGACCACGCGGGCGCTCGCCAGGAAGTTCGCGGCGGGCCGTACGGCGATGAGCTGGAACATGGTCTTCCCGGCCACCGTCCACGGGCGGTTGCAGCCGACCGAGGACGAGCCGGACATCGTGCGGATCCCCGATCCGTCGACGTCCGGGGCCGGCATCGCGACCGTCGCCGCCGCCCGCGACCTCGTGGGGACGGGGGAGCAGGCGGACAAGGACCTCACCGCCTTCGTCCGGATGGCCCAGGCCGGGTCGGCTCCGGACTACAGGAGCACGCTGGCCGCGGTGGGCGACTCGGGCCTGTGGAGCCGACCCGTCGCGATCGTCCCCGAGCAGACGGTCTGGGCGCACAACCGTGACGTCACGATCGAACCCGTGGCCGCCCTCCAGCCCACCGAGGGCACGATCGACCTCGACTACCCGTACGTGGTGACGGCGGCGGACGGCGACAGGGCCGAGGGTTCCCGGCTCTTCGCACAGTGGTTGCGCACGCCCGCCGTCCAGGAGGAGATGCGGCACGACGGCTTCCGGACCGCGGACGGGCAGGAGCCTCCGTACTGGCCGGGCACCGACATCCCGGTGGAGCAGCCCAAGCCCCGGCCGTCGATCACGCCCGAGGTCATCGACGAGGCGCTGGACGCCTGGAGCCGCCTGGCCCCGCCGAGCCGGATCCTCGTCCTCACCGACGCGTCCAAGGAGACCGCGGAACCCATCCGGGAGGGCGGCAGCACACGGCACGACGTCGCGGTGGAGGCCGCCACGGTCGGGTTGCAGTTGTTCCCCGACGGGACCGATCTCGGGCTGTGGGAGTTCGCCAGGGACCTCGACGGTGACAGGGACGAGCGTGAACTCGTCAGCCTCGGCCCGATCACGGAGCCGGCGAGCGGCCAGGAGATCCGGCGGACCGAGCTGCTGCGAAGGGTCCAGGCGACCACGGCCTCGGCCCACAGGTCGAGCTCGCTCTACGACGCGATCCTCCAGGGCTTCCGCTCGGTGTCCGAGGGTTACGACCCGCTGATGAACAACTCGCTGCTCCTGCTGACCGCCGGCCACGACGACGGGAAGGGAGTCTCCCGCGAGCGGCTCGTCGAGACGCTGCGAGAGGAGTGGAATCCGGACCGGCCCGTCCAGGTCATCGTGGTCGCGTTCGGCGAGGGCGCCGACCAGGGGGCGCTGAACGAGATCGTCTCGGTGACCAACGGCCAGCTCTACGTCGCGCGGGAGCCGGGCCAGATCATCGACGTGTTCGTCTCCGCCCTGGCCCGGCGCCTGTGCCACCCGACCTGTCGGCCGTCGCCGTGATCGTTGGTGTGGTTCATCGCTGTCAGTATGGATTGAGCGCGATCACTTTGATTCCAGCATGACGTGCCCCTCCACGCTGATCACCTGACGCTCAACGCGACGCCGATGTCCTCATCCAGACCTGGTAGGAGCCATCCCCGAAGGTGCTGGTGAATGGCAGGTCCGCGTAAAGGCGGTACTTGCCGCTACTCGGCAGGGCCTTCGCGATGGCCTGCTGAATCGCCGAGCCTCCGGGCTTCTGCAGCACTACAAGGTTGTAGCGGGCGTCATCGATGGCCGCGGTGAAGGCATCCGTACCGCTGTGCTTGACGCCCTTGGGGTCGGTGTAGGCGAGGTGGTAGGTGCCTTGCCACTGCTTCGAATTGGTGACGTTGTGGAAATAGTAAGTGGGGACCTGTGCGACGTCCGAGAGGTACGAGCCCTTGCTGTTCACGTGTGGACGGAGCACGTTGACGAGCTGCGTCGAGTTCGGCCAGGTCGCGTAGCGGTAATCGGACTCCGTTATGCCCGAGGAGAACGCGAACACGATGATCAGCAGGCCGATCGCGGCGCGGACGATCATCAGACCGATCGCGGCGACGCGGAAACGCTGGGCGATCGCGGTGCGGCGGAAATGCGGGCCGACGATCCTGGACAGACCCAGCCCGGCCAGCGGTGCGAAGAAGAAGAGGCCGAACCCGACGTGCTTGTAGAGGGACACGCCGGTTGACAAGTGAATCTGGTAGGCCGAGGCCAGCAGACCCGTCCCGCAGAGCAGGAGGCACAACATCGTGCGCCAGATCCTGCCGGGCTCTTTGCCAGTGGTCGTCTGGGCCGCGGAGGTGACATCGCTGAGCCGGCCGAGCCACACGTACGACAGTGCCCCCAGGCACGCCACGGCGAGGGCCAACCCTATCCAGTCGGCGGACAAGCCGATCAGCTCGCTCATGGAGTTGGTGCCGTGAGCCCGGGAGGTGGTGGTGTGCTGGAGGCCCTCCATGATGGAACTGCCGTACAGCACCGTGCCGCCGATGGCTCCCACGCCGGCTGACAGCAGCACCCCGCGCCAGAGCGCGCGGGCGCCCCGATGCGGCCAGGCGACGATGACGGCCAGGACGACGACCGTGGGGATGAAGAGTCCGGCGGCGTACTTGGTGAAGAAGGCGAGGACCAGGATCGGTGCGGCGAACAGGACCGCGAACGGATTGGCGCGGTCGGTGCGCACCACGACCCACGCGGCGAAGGCCAACAGGAACAGGGCCGCGGAGTCGAAGGTCGCGAACCAGCCCAGGATGATCGTCGACTGGGAGGCTGCGAAGAGGACGGCTGCGAACAGGCCCGCGCGCTCGTTGAAGAGGCGCCGGGTCAGCAAATAGAGGAAGCCTGTGCAGGCGAGCATGAAGAACAGGCTCAGGGCGCGTGCCCCGGTCAGGCCGTGGAGAGAGTCCATGGCCCCGGCGAGTACGGGATACAGCGCGGGTGAACCCGAGAAGTTGCTGCTGTACGTGGTGGTTATCCAAGCCCCGTGGAAGATGTGGGCGAACTCCTCGTGGCCGGCGTAGATGTACAACGCCTCGTCCATGAAGGCGGTGTTGTTCAGTCGCACCGACAGCAGTGCCTGCACCACCATGATGAGGGCGAGGACAGCTCGGTACACCCAGGCGCGTCGGTGACCGGCCCGGTCGACCTCAGGGACGACGGAGGCAGGTGTGTCGTCGAGCGCGGCCCCCAGGCTCTCCGGCACGCGCGGGGCCTCCTGGACCGACGAGCGGCTCACCTGGGGTTCGAGCCCGACCCGCTGCAAGGGGGTGTGTCCGGTGCCGAAGGCTGGGGTTGTGATCTCAGGCTCCATCAAGGGTGCTCTATCTCCATCAAGGGTGCTCTACGCCGCTGGGCTAACACACCGACAAGTGACGCATGGGCGACTTGAGTGGTTTACGGGATTATCGCGGCTTATTGAGGCACCTCGCAATGTGCCGAATTTCGGTGATATGGCTACTGTCCGTAACCTGAGCCTGGTGAGTGGCGACTTTCCCCAACCGTCCTGTGCGGTGCTGTCAGAGGTACGCATCGCGTTGCGGCCTCCCGCGGCACCGCACCCGTCCGCCTGGGCACGTCGGATACAGGTCACGGCTCGGGGCACCCCGGGCTTGGAGGCCCCTACAACTTTGTAGTAATAAGGGGCCGCGAAGTTCCGTAGAACGGAAGAAAAGGCCATGCCCATATGAGTAGCGACAGCCCCCTGGGTCGCATCCTGGTGATCGTCCCTACGTACAACGAAGCGGACAACATCACAGTCGTGGCCTCCCGGCTGCGCGCCTCGGTTCCGGAGGCGCATCTGCTGATAGCCGATGACAACAGCCCGGACGGCACCGGGAAGATCGCCGACGAGATGGCTGGGGAGGACGAGCACATCCATGTCATGCACCGCCCGGGCAAGCAGGGGCTGGGCGCGGCCTACCTGGCGGGTTTCCGCTGGGGTATCGAGCACGGCTATGACGTGCTGGTGGAGATGGACGCGGACGGCTCGCACCGTCCGGAGGAGCTGCCGCGGCTGCTGACCGCGCTGGAGGGGGCCGACCTCGTTCTGGGGTCGCGTTGGGTGGCGGGCGGCCGGGTGGTCAACTGGCCGAAGTCCCGGGAGTGGCTCTCACGCGCCGGCAGCGCGTACTCGCGCTTCATCCTCCGGTTGCCGATCCGCGATGTTACGGGCGGCTACCGGGCCTTCCGGGCCGCAACACTGACCGGCCTGCGCCTGGACGAGGTGCAGTCGCAGGGCTACTGCTTCCAGGTGGACCTGGCACGGCGCGCGGTCGGCGGCGGGTTCCGCGTGATGGAGGTGCCGATCACGTTCGTCGAACGCGAGCACGGGGTCAGCAAGATGAGCCGGGCGATCGTCATCGAGGCGCTCTGGCGCGTCACCGCTTGGGGCCTGACACGCCGCCCCAAGTGAGGGGGCCGCAGAGTGGTGGTCATCCGTCGCCTAACCGGTGACCACCAGGACGACGCCGGCGGCGGGCAGCAGTCGCTTGGCCCGCCGGGCATAGAAACGTACGAGCGGGACCGTGTCCGCGGTCCCGAATCTCGCAGATGCGAAGACTCGCGGGTCTTGCCGGTGCACTTCGGGGAGGTCACGTCAGCGGGTGGCGATGAAGTCGCCCGCCTCTCTGCTGGGGCGCTCCCGGGGCGGCCCGGCCGGATGGCCGACGGCGACGGCTCCCATGGGATCCCAGTTCTGCGGCAGATCGAGCACCTTGCGTACGACATCGCGGCAGAACATCGTGGACGACACCCATGCGGAGCCGAGGCCTTCCACCGCGAGCTGAACGAGCAGGTTCTGCACGCCCGCGCCCGTGGCCACCACGAACATCTCCCGCTCGGACGCGTTCCTGCGCTCGTCGCGGTAGGTGTGCGAACCCTCCATGACCAGGCAGGGGACCACGAGGTAGGGCGCGTTCCTCAGCACGTCACCCCGCTTGACCCGCCGGGCGATCGACTCCTCGCTGAAGCCGTCGGAGCGCAGGTCGTCGATCCAGGCCGCCCGCATCGCGTCGAGCAACTCCGTACGGGCCCCCGAGGTCTCCAGCAGCACGAAACGCCACGGCGTCGTGTGATGCGGGGCGGGCGCGGCCACGGCGGCGGCGACCGCCCGCCGTACGGCCGCCGGATCGACCTCCTGCTGGGAGAACTCCCGAATCGTGCGGCGGGCGAAGACGACGTCGGCCGAGCCGTACCGGAACATGTCCTCGTCGGCGGGCCTGATGAGGACGCGGGCGCCGGGACCGTCGTCGGCGGTGACCAGTTCGGCGAGGCCACGCACGATCGCGACGGGGACACCGCCGAGCTTGCCCTTCACCAGTTCGCCGGCCGCGGCGATCTCGTCCGCCAGCGCGGTGACGGTCGCGTTGAGCGGGTTGCCGTAGGAGTCGGTCCGGCCGCGGAGGTCGTCGAGAGGGCGCACTCCCGCGGCGCCGATCGCCACGTCGGTCAGGCCGTGCCGCCACGGCCGTCCGAAGGTGTCCGAGACGATCACGCCGACCTCGACGCCCAGCGTCTCGCGCAGCCCGTCCCTGATCCGCCGGGCGGAGCCGTCGGGGTCCTCGGGCAGCAGCAGGACCGTGCCCGGCGAGGTGTTCGAGGCGTCGACGCCGGCCGCGGCCATGACGAAACCATGCCTGGTCTGCGCGATGACCGTCTCGCCGCGTCGCGCCACGACGCGGACGGTCTCCTCCTCGATCGCCGCCGTACGGCTGTCGCCCTCGCGGACGCGGCCCTCGGCCTTGCTCACGATCTTCGAGGTGACGACGAGGATGTCGCCGTCCTCGAGAGCGGGGACGGCTCGCGCAACGAGACGGGCGATGTCGTCCCCGGCCTGGACCTCGGGCAGTCCGGAAATGCCGGTGATGGTGATGGCCACGGGTTCCTCTCAGAGCATGTTCTCGGCAGAGGGTCTTCTCTGCATGATCACGAAATGCGTTTTCGCTGGCGGGTGGGCCCGCCACCGAAAACGTGCATGATCATGATCGGGGTTTTCGCAGGTGGGGAGGCTGATCTCCGAACCTGTTCATGATCACGTGCGGAGGGTGTGGGCGAGGGAGAGGGCCGCGGCGGCGATCTCCTTGGTGGCCTCGGGGGAGTCCATGAGAAGGGGCCTGGCCTCGACGGTCACGCCGTCCAGGGCGACGCCCTTGTCCTCCTCGGCCACCAGCCACCCGTCGATGAGGCGGGAGCCGTACAACTCGAGCACCGCCTGCGCGCTGGTCTCGACGCCGATCGCGGTCAGGCAGGCGTCGGCCATGCCGCGCACCGGCGCGCCGCCGATGATCGGGGAGACGCCGACGACCGTCTTGTCCTCCAGCGCCGGCCGGATGCCCGGGATCTGGAGGATGGTGCCGATGCTGACCACAGGATTCGACGGGGGCAGGATCACCAGGTCGGCTTCCTCGATCGCCTCGAGGACGCCGGGGGCCGGGGTGGCCTCGTCCGCGCCCACCAGGCTGATCTGCTCGGCCGGGACCGACGCCCGCAGCCTGACCCACCACTCCTGGAAGTGGACGGCCCGCCGGCCGTTCTCGTCGGAGACGACCACATGGGTCTCGGTCCGGTCGTCGGACATCGGGAGGAGCCGCACACCCGGCTGCCAGCGGTCGCACAACGCCTCGGTCACCTGCGAGAGCGGATAGCCCGCCGCGAGCATCTGGCTCCGCACGATGTGGGTGGCGAAGTCGCGGTCGCCGAGGCCGAACCACTGCGGCTCCATGCCGTAGGCCGCCAGTTCCTCCTTGACGACGTGGCTCTCACCCGCTCTGCCCCAGCCCTGCCCCTCGTCGATCCCGCCGCCGAGGGTGTACATGACGGTGTCCAGGTCAGGGCAGACCCGGAGGCCGAAGAGGGTGATGTCGTCACCGGTGTTCCCGATGACGGTGATGTCGGAGCCGGGGGCCGCAGCCTTGAGGCCGCGGAGGAAGCGGGCGCCGCCGATTCCTCCTGCCAGGGACACGATGCGCATGCCGACAGTCTTCCACCGGCGGTTCAGCGGATCGCGAACACCCACCCCCGGATTTGTGTGGCAAATGTGGTTATATCGTCTTCCGGGCAGAATGAGGTTCTTGGGTCAGCCGACACCAATGTCTGGCATGTGGGAAACTGCCCTGGTTGCCTTTTGGACCGATGGGGGTAGTTGTGCTCAAGGTCGAAACCGGGCGGCTGCGTGAGCCGGCCGCCTTGCTCATGCTTGTGGTCGCGATCACGAACATCCTCAACAACCTCGCGCGGCTGCTGATCCCCGTCGGGTCCGGGGCGTCGGCGAACTCCTTCGGGCTTCGCTCCGCCACCGCACTGAAGATCTTCGCTTCGCCCACTTTCATTGCCCTCATCGTGATCGCGGTCCTGCTCGTGACCAGGTTCGGTGACCGGACGCCGCGGGCTCAACTGGTCGGTCGCATCGCCGCCGGAACCTTGGGTCTGTGCCTCCTGTTCAGCTTCGTCACCGTGCTGGGCGTGCTGTTCGGTGACGTCCTGACGTTCAGGGACAAGTTCGAGAACCTGATCATCGGCCTCCCGTCGGCCGGCCTGGTGTTCCTCGCCCTGGTCTTCGTGACCAATTCGACCGCGGGGGTCCCTGCGGCCGCCCGCCCGGGCATGAGCGGCGGGGAGGGCTTCTACGGCGCTCAGGGCGGCGGCTATCCCCAGGACCCGTACGCCGCCGGCGGTCACGGATACGCACAGGCGCCCCAGGGGCAGCCGGCGGCCTCCGACGGCGCGGCGCAGTACGGCCAGTTGTCCGCTCCGGTCGACCCGCAGTACGCCGCCCAGGACCCCTACGGGTCGCTGTACGCCCCCGCGCAGGAGGGCTACGGCACGCCTGCCGGACAGGCGGACGGGTACGGCGCGCAGGCGGCGTATTCGCAGTCGGCCACCCCGCAGGGAACGCCCGCGCAACCGCAGCAGCAGGACTTCCAGACGGGCGCGCACTTCGTGGACCCGTACGGTGCGGGCTACCAGCAGCAGGACCAGTCCGGTGGACAGGCGTCCGCCTCCGGCCAGGGGTTCGGCACGAACGCGCCCGGCGCCGACCCCTACGGGCAGCAGCCCGACTCCACGGCCTCCGGCCAGTCGTACGAGGGCTACTCCCAGCCCCAGGGTTACGACCAGTACGGCTACGGCACCCAGCCGCAGCCGCAGGCCGGCGGCTACTCGCAGCAGCCGGTCGGAGGCCAGCAGGGCAGTGGCGGCTTCCCCCAGGCGCAGGGAACCGAGGGCCACGGGTTCGCCCAGGGCGCCTACCAGGACTCCGGCTTCGGCCAGTCCGGATCGCACGCCGCCGCTCCCGCCCAGGGCGACCCCGCCCAGCAGTACGGCCAGCAGGGCGGGTCGCCGTTCTCGGGCTACTCGGGCCCGCAGTTCGCGGCCGGCGCCGACACGCAGTCCCAGCCCCCCTACGAGCAGGCCGCCGACCCCCGGGAGCAGCAGCTCGCCCAGGCCTACCAGCAGGCGCAGAGCTACCAGCAGCTCGGGACGCCGACCGACTACCCCCCCACACCCGCCGCGCCCCCGGCGGCGGACTACTTCGGCAACCCGCTGGGCCACCCTCAGCAGGAGTCCTACACGGCCCCCGCCGCCGCGCCCTCCGACCAGCAGACCACCCGCCTCGACCCGCCCGCCTACCAGGGAGACGCGCTCAGCGGCCCCGGCAGGAGGGAGGAACCCCTCGACCCGACGGCCATCTACGCCCCCGAACGGGCCCAGGCAAAGTATGAGGAAGGTTCCGGCACTGATCAGGCAGGGCACAGCGGCGACACCAGCCCCCATTGGTATGGTTCCGAACGCTGATAGGACCGAACAACTGGGCGTACGAACCGGGGCAAGCGCGTCTTTCCCCGGGTATCGTTATGCCGCTTGACGCCACACGCGGCACGCGCGTGTAATTACAGACGTGTTGTTACGCCTCCCCGAGGGTGGGTACGGGGGAGGCGTTTTGGGGGGCTCCATAGTGGGCGGGCGAGCGACAGGGAGGTGTGCAATGGCCGATCCGGTCATGGCACAGGCGCTCGATGGTGAGGATCTTGGGTGGCAGGAGCGCGCCTTGTGCGCTCAGACCGACCCCGAGGCGTTCTTTCCCGAGAAGGGTGGCTCCACCAGAGAAGCCAAGAAGGTGTGCCGTTCGTGCGAGGTGCGAGCGGAGTGCCTGGAATACGCGCTCGAGCACGATGAGCGCTTCGGCATCTGGGGTGGGCTCTCCGAGCGGGAAAGGCGCAGGATCAAGCGTCAGGCTGTTTGAACCATCTTGAGAACCACGATGTGAACACTGGGCGGGGGCCACACGTTCCGAACCGGAACGCGTGACCCCCGCCCAGTGCTTCACCCGAGTGATCAGCCGGTTCTGGACGGGGTTGCGCCGATCTAACGGTTCGGCGCACGTGTGATCGGCCGTCCTGGGGTTGCCGTATCGTGGTCGGCGCTCAGCCGAACGACCCCCAAGGACCTGACGTGCAATCGGTCACCGCGATCGTCGTCGCTCACGACGGCGCACGCTGGCTCAAGGAGACGCTGGCTGCGGTCCGCCGCCAGACCCGGCCGCTTGACCGCGTCGTCGGCGTCGACAACGGCAGCCGCGACGGCAGCGGACAACTGCTCGCCGAGGCCTTCGGCGGCGCCAACGTGCTGACCATGCCGAGATCCACCGGCTTCGGCGAGGCCGTCCACGAGGTGCTGGGCAGGCTTCCCCACGATCCGCGCGCCGACGAGTGGGTGTGGCTGCTCCATGACGACTGCGCCCCGGACGCCCGGGCGCTGCAGACGCTGTTGTGGGCCGCGGAGCACGATCCGGGCGCCGCGATCCTCGGGCCCAAGCTCCTCGACTGGCTCGACAGGCGCGTGCTGCTGGAGATGGGCGTCACCGTCAGCCGTTCGGGGATGCGGGACACCGGCCTCGAGCCGAGGGAGTACGACCAGGGCCAGCACGACGGCGAGGGCCTCCTCGACGTGCTGTCGGTCTCCACGGCGGGCATGCTGATCCGGCGGGACGTCTGGGAGCAGTTGTCCGGCCTCGACCCGGAACTCCCGCTGTTCCGCGACGATCTCGACCTGTGCTGGCGCGCACGGGCCGCGGGCCACCGGGTGCTCAACGTGCCGGAGGCCGTGGCCTGGCACGCCGAGGCCGCGAGCCGCCGCCGCAGGCGCCTCGCGGTGACCGACGAGCACCCCCGCAGGCTCGACCGGCGCAACGCGCTGCTGGTCATCATGGCGAACCTGCCGTTCGCGGCGCTGATCCGGTCGGTCTTCCGCAACATCCTGGGATCGCTGCTCCGGACCGTCCTGTTCCTCGTCGCCAAGCAACCCGCGAACGCCCTCGACGAGGTCGTCGCGCTGGGCTCCCTCATCGGCCGTCCCGGACGGCTGAGACGAGCGCGCAGGCGGCGCAGACAGGGGCGCAAGCAGGGATATCCCGCCGTCGCGCGCCTGCTCACCCCCTCGGGAGCGGCGTTCCGGCGGCTTGCCGACATGGTGCAGAGCTTCATCGCGGGCGCCGGGCCGGTCGACTCGGCCGGCCGGCACCACGCGGCCGCCGAACCGGGCGAGGAGGACGGCGAGGAGTTGCTCAGCGACTCCGGGCTGATGCAGCGGCTGTTCACGAGCCCCGGCGTCCTGCTCTGCCTCGCTCTCCTGGCCGTCACCGTGGCGGCCGAGCGATCCCTGGTGTACGGCGGCCTCCTCGGCGGCGGCTCGCTGGTGCCGATCACCGGCGGCGCCTCCGACCTGTGGCGGCTCTACACCGAGAGCCACCACGTGACGGGCCTCGGCTCGGACACCTGGGCCCCGCCGTACGTCGCGCTGCTGGCCCTGGTCTCCACGATCTTCCTGGGCAAGACGTGGCTGGCGGTCTCCGTCCTGCTCCTCGGCTGCGTTCCGCTGGCCGGCTTCTCCGCGTTCGCGGCGACCAAGAAGATGATCTCCTACACGCCCGCGAGGGTGTGGCTCGCCGCCACCTACGCCCTGCTGCCGGTCGCGACGGGGGCGATCGCGAGCGGGCGGCTGGGCACCGCGATCGTGTTCGTGCTGCTCCCCGTCTACGCGGCGCTCGCGACCAGGATCGTCGCGGGCTCGCGCCGCGCGGCGTGGGGGTTCGGCCTGCTCCTCGCGGTCGGCACGGCCTTCGTCCCGCTCCTGTACGTGCTGGTGGCCATCCTGGGCGGGCTGGCGGCGGTGTCGTTCGCCGGTGTGCGCAGGGGAGTGGGCGTGGCGCTCGCGATCGGCCTCGGCACCCCGCTCGTGCTGCTGTTCCCGTGGCTCGCCGGACTCGTCGGGGATCCCGGGCGGATCCTGCTCGAGTCGGGCCTGCACGACATCGCGCTCTCCGACGCCCGGCTGGGGGCGGAGAACCTGCTGATGCTGAGCCCCGGCGGGCCAGGCACGCCGCCGGTCTGGGTGACCGCGGGCCTGGTCGCCGTCGCGCTGGCGGCCCTGCTCGTACGCCGTCACCAGATGGTCGTGGCGATCGGCTGGGGAGTCATGGTCTTCGGCGTCCTGGTGGCGATCGTCGTCGGCCGCCTGACGGTCCACGGCGTCCCCGCCTGGCCGGGGGTCCCCCTGGCCTTCGCCGCCACCGGACTGCTCGTCGCGGCCGCCCGCCCGGCCCGCTGGATCGGGGAGTTCGCCGCCACCGGGATTCTCCGCCGCGCCGCGGCGGGGCTGATCCTCGTCGTCGCCTTCGCCACGCCTCTCGCGGCGGCGGCGATGTGGATCAAGTCCGGCGCCGAGGACCCGCTTCGCCGGGGCGTGCGCGACCCCATGCCGGTGCTCGCCGCAGTCGGATCGGCGAAGGGGCAGGGCACCCTGGTGCTGCGCCCGAGAGACGGCGTCGTCACCTACAGCGTCCTTCGCGGCAGGGCCCCACTGATCGGGGAGTCCGATCTAGAGCCGCCGGCGGACGCGACCAAGCGGTTCGGCACGGCCGTGGCCGGCCTCGCCTCCGGCCGCGGCGGCACCTACGCCCAGACGCTCGCCCAGTACGGCGTGCAGTTCATCAGCGTGCCCGGCCCCGTCGACGCCTCGCTGCACCGCACGCTGGACTCCGAGCCCGCCCTGGTGCGGATGAGCCTGTCGGCGGGCGGAGGGTTGTGGAAGCTGGCCCAGCCCGCCCCGGCGCCTCCGCCTCCTCCGGGCGGCGATTCAGCGCACAGGATCTGGTTGTGGGCGCAGGCGACCCTCCTGATCGTCGTGGTGATCCTGGCCTCGCCGGGCGCCCGCGCGGCCGAGGCTGAGGAGCGGTACGCCGACGCCCCCCTGGAGGAACCCCGGGGACGCCGCCGGGCTGGTGAGGATCGGGTGCCGGTGTGAAAAGTCTGATCGAGAACCGCTTCGGCCTGCTCGTGCTGGTGCTGGTGGCGCTGGGCGCCCTGTACGGCGTCGCCTACGCGAGCCGACCCGCGCCGGTGGCGCACACGCCGTCCAAGCCCGTCCGGGCCCTCATGGAGTCGCTGACGACCGTCTGCCCGTCTCCTGGCGGCAGCAGGGTGAGCGTGGTGACGCCGCCTGGCGCCCAGGGCAAGGGGAGCGCCACCGTGGGCGAGGTCACGCGGGCCCCGGCCGCCGACGAGGACGCCTCGGGCGCGGACGCCTCGGGCGGGGACGCCTCGGGCGGGGACGCGGCGAACAAGGACGCCCAGAAGAAGGGCGCACCGAAGAAGGGCGCGGCGGACGAGCCCACGCGGCTCGAGCAGCCCGGCGTCCTGTGGCAGCAGGACGTGAAGGCGGGCACCGCTCCACTGGTCGTCGCGGGCGCGGGCTCGATGGCGGCCGGACTGGAGGCCGCGCAGACGGCGCGGTTGGACGCGGGGACCCAGCGGGGCCTAGCGTCCGTGCGCTGCGCCGAGCCGGGGTCCGACGCCTGGTTCGTGGGGCCCGGCCCCGCCGCTGCCGCGATGACGCTCTACCTCACCAACGCCGACTCCGCGCCCGCCAACGTGGAGGTCATGATCTATGCCGGTGAGGGGCCGGTGCTCAGTGACCGGGGCAGCGGCATGGTCCTCCAGCCGGGTGAGCACCGTACGGTCAAGCTGAGCGACCTCGCCCCCTCCCCGCTGGTGATGGCCGTGGAGGTCAGCACCAGCGGCGGCCGCGTGGCCGCGGCGATCAAGGCGGTGCTCGGCAAGGACAAGGGCGTCGACTGGCTGCCCGCCGCCGCGCCCCCGGCCACCCAGGTCGTGGTCCCCGGCATCCCGGGCATGGCCGGGCTCAGAGAGCTCTACGTGACGGCGCCGGGCGAGCAGGACACCGTCGTCCAGGTGAAGGCCGTGCTCAAGGACGGTTCGTACGCTCTCAAGAACAAGGAGACCGTGGACGTCCTGGCGGGTTCGACGAGCACCTTCGACCTGTCCACGGGAATCGGCGGCCAGCCCGCCGCCCTCGTTCTGACCTCCGACGTCCCGATCATCGCGGGGATGAAGATCACCGGGACGGGCCTGAGCCAGGACGTCGCCTTCGCCGCGGGGGCGTCGCCGATCGATCTGGGCAGCGTCGTGGCGGACAACCGGGTCGCGCGCAAGCAGGAGTCCCGCCTGGTCCTTTCGGCCCCCTTCGCGGCGGCCACGCTCAAGCTCCAGCTGGTGCCCAAGAGAGGCGCCGCGCCGGAGCCGGTCGAGGTCAAGGTCCCCGCGGCCCGGACCAAGGAGATCAAGCTGGCCGCGCCGCCCGGAGGCGAGTCGGGGTTCAGCGTCGTTCTTCAGCCGCAGCCCGGGTCCGGTCCCGTGTACGGCGGGCGGGCGCTCGTCGAGGACACTCCCGGCGGGCAGCTGGTCACGGTCCAGCCTCTCGCGCCGGCGACCATCTGGGCGCTGGTCCCGCCCACAGCCGACTCGCCGAGCGCCGTCCTGCCGTGACGCGAGGGGCGTGAGACTCCCTTAGTGACGGTCGTCGTATCCGGGGTCGATCGTCTCGGGGGTCTGGCCCAGGAGGCTGGCGACCTGCTCCACCACGACGTCGAAGACGAGCGTGCCCAGCTGATCCCGGTCGCGGGCACGCGCTTCGAGGGGGCGGCGGTAGATGACCACCGCGGCCGGGTCCCCGCCGCCAGCGGAATCGGCCCTGCCGAAGGGGATGGGGTCGGAGGACAGCCTCGCGGGCCCGTCGATCAGCTCGTGTGCCGGAGGAACCTCCTCGACGGCGAACTCCACGGTGGCCAGCTGGGCGCCCCAGCGCGGTTTGAGCCGCTCGACCGCCTCGAGCACGAGATCGTCGAAGCGCTCCCCGCGGGACTTGGCTAGGGGGACGTGCGACGGGGCCAGTGGGCCGCGCATCCCGCGGCCGTGCCGATCACGTCGGCGCACGCGTCGCTTCGGCTGCGGCATGTCGCCGCGTTCGCTCGGCTCTGTCACGGAGTCAGCTTAAAGCGCCGCCCGTGACGCGCGACGGGCCGTATCGCTGCTGTCCGAATTGTGGCGACACGCTCGATAAGAGCTTCGGGGTGGTGGCAATGTGCACGCGGACCGGATACGGTCCCTCCGTGAGCCCCGTCCGCAGCTGTTCCCGTACCGCCTGCAGGCAGCCTGCCGTCTTCACACTCACGTATGTCTACGCCGACTCGACCGCCGTCCTCGGGCCCCTGGCGACGTACGTCGAGCCGCACTGTTACGACCTGTGCGCCGAGCATGCGGAACGGCTCACCGCGCCGCGGGGATGGGAGGTCGTCCGCCTTCCGTCGGAGGCCGGATCGCCCAGTGGAGACGATCTCGAGGCGCTCGCCAACGCGGTCCGCGAGGCCGCCCGCCCCGCGCCCGCTGCGGGGGAGCCCATCGGCCAGGCGGTCGAGGTGGGCCGGCGGGGGCATCTGCGGGTCCTGAAGTCGGCCCAGCCCAACCGGGAGCGGTGACCTCCTCGTACGGCACCGCGATCTCGCCCCGCCGTACGCAACGATCAGGCGCTATAGGCTCATTTGCAAGACATCAAGGAGTCCGGGAACAGTCGTGGCCGATCTCAGCAGGATTTTCAAGGCGTACGACGTGCGAGGCGTCGTGCCGGACGAGCTCGACGAGGAGGCCGCCGAGGCCGTCGGAGCGGCGTTCGCCGAGGTGACGGACGCCTCGTCACTGGTGATCGCGTACGACATGCGGCCCTCGTCGGTCCCGCTGGCCGCGGCCTTCGCGCGTGGGGCGACCTCACGCGGCGCGGACGTCGTGAACGCCGGTCTCGGCTCGACGGACCTCCTCTACTACGCCAGCGGCGCCCTCGGGCTCCCCGGGGTCATGTTCACCGCCAGCCACAACCCCGCGCGGTACAACGGCATGAAGATGTGCCGGGCCGGCGCGGTGCCGGTGGGCGCGGACACGGGGCTCGTCGAGATCCGCGACCGCGCGGCCGAGTTGCTGGCCTCCGGCCTGGGCGGCGTCCCGGGCAAGGGCGAGGTGACGCGGCGGGACCTGCTGGCGGACTACGCCGGGCACCTCAGGTCGCTGGTCGACCTGTCGGGCATCCGGCCGCTCAAGGTGGTGGTCGACGCCGGCAACGGCATGGGCGGGCACACGGTCCCCTCGGTCTTCCAGGGGCTGCCGATCGAGCTGACCGCGCTCTACTTCGAGCTCGACGGGACCTTCCCCAACCACGAGGCGAACCCGCTCGAGCCGGCGAACCTGCGCGACCTGCAGAAGGCGGTCGTCGACCGGGGGGCCGACATCGGGCTCGCCTTCGACGGCGACGCCGACCGGTGCTGGGTGATCGACGAGAACGGCGAGTCGGTCTCCCCGTCCACGATCACGGCGCTGGTCGCGGTGCGGGAGCTGGCCCGGCACCCCGGCGCCACGGTCATCCACAATCTGATCACTTCCCTGGGCGTCCCGGAGATCGTCGCCGAGCACGGCGGCGTCCCCGTGCGCACGAGGGTGGGGCACTCGTTCATCAAGGCCGAGATGGCCCGCACCGGCGCCGTCTTCGGGGGCGAGCACTCGGCCCACTACTACTTCCGCGACTTCTGGTTCGCCGACTCCGGCATGCTGGCCGCGCTGCACGTGCTGGCCGCCCTCGGCGAACAGGACAGGCCGCTGTCGAAGACGTTGTCGCGCTACGCGCGGTATTCGGCGTCCGGCGAGCTGAACAGCACGGTCTCCGACCAGGGTGCGGCGGTCGACAGGGTTCGGGCGACGTTCTCAGGGCGAGAGGGTGTTAGGTTCGACGAGCTGGACGGTCTCACCGTGACCGGCCCCGGCTGGTGGTTCAACCTGCGCCCGTCCAACACCGAGCCGCTGTTGCGGCTCAACGCCGAGGCGACCGACGAGAACACGATGGCCACCGTGCGCGACGAAGTGCTCGCTGTGGTAAGGAGCTGACCCGAGTTGAAGATCGACGACTGGCTGCTGGACATTCTGGCCTGTCCGGCGTGCAAGTCCCCCCTGCGCGTGGAGAGCGAGACCGACGAGCTCGCCTGCACGTCCTCGGAGTGCGGGCTGGTCTACCCGGTCCGCGACGACATCCCGGTCCTCCTGGTCGACGAGGCCCGCAAGGCATGACCGATGCCGGAGGGGCTCCCGGCACGGTGTTCGATCCGGATCGCCTCGACGACCAGGCACATCTGGTGGGGGGCGACCCCTCGGGGGTGTTGCGCACCGTGGCGTCCTCCGCCGCTCGGGTGCGCACCGCGTATCGGGCCTCCGTCGAGGCGGAGGTCGGCTCGCTGGCGCGGTTCGGCCGTCCCCGGGCGATCGTGGTGGTGGGCTCGGGCGGCTGCGCCGTGGCGGGCGACGTGCTCGACGCCGTCATCGGGTACGGCGCGCCGTTGCCGATCGTCACCGTCCGCGGCAACCGGCTGCCGGGCTGGGTCGGCGCCGCCGACATCGTCATGGCGGTCTCGCGTCCCGGTGACGCGGAGGAGACGTTCGCCCCGGCCGCCGAGGCCGCGCGGCGCGGCTCCTCGATCATGGGCGTCGGACCCGCCCGCTCTCCGCTCGAGCCCGTGGTGACGCGGGCGGGCGGGCCGTACGTGCCGTTCGGAACCGAGCCCGGGCAAGCGGGCGGGACGTTGTGGGAGATCGCCGTCCCGCTGGTCGTCGCCGCCTCGGCGCTCGGCCTGGTGGAGGCCCGCGAGGACGCGTTCGAGGCCGCCGCCGTGCGACTGGAGGACATCGCCCACCGCTGCCGGCCGTCCAGCGAGTCGTTCATCAACCCCGGGAAGACCCTCGCGGCCGAGCTCGCAGGCAGCATCCCGATGATCTGGGGCACCTCGCCCCTGGCCGCGGCCGCGGCCCGATGGCTGGCGTTCCGGCTCAACGAGATCGCCAGATACCCGGCCATCTGGGGAGAGATCCCGGAGAGCCGCCACCAGCTCGCGGCGTTCACCGGCCCTCTCGCCGGGCGGGACATCTTCGCCGACCCCTTCGCCGACGAGCCGGGAGGCGAGGGCGCCAGGCTGCGTCTCGTGCTGCTGCGCGACACGGAGGAGCCCGAGCAGGTCGTCAGGCACCGTACGGCGGCCGTCGCACTGGCGGAGGACAGGGGCGTCCCCATCTCCGAGGTCGTGGCCGAGGGCGTCCATCCGCTGGAGCGGGTCGCGACGCTCACCGGTCTGAGCGACTACGCGGCCGTCTACGCCGCGCTGGGCTATGGCATTGACCCGGAGTCGTTTTCGGACGTCACGGAACTCAGGGCCTGAATTTCGCTCTAGGATCTTTTTGGCCGAATCCTGAGGAGTTCTTGTGAGTGCGAGTGGCGGATCCAAGGCGATCATCGCAGCGCTGAGCGCCAACCTGGCGATCGCGGCGGCGAAATTCGTGGCGTTCGTCTTCACGGGATCGTCGTCGATGCTCGCGGAGTCCGTCCACTCGGTGGCCGACTCCGGGAACCAGGCCCTGCTGCTCCTCGGCGGCAAGCGGGCGGAGCGGGCACGGACCCGCACCCACCCGTTCGGGTACGGCCGTGAGCGGTACTTCTACGCCTTCGTCGTCGCCCTGGTGCTGTTCAGCATCGGCGCGCTGTTCTCGATCTACGAGGGCTGGCACAAGATCGCTGACCCGCACCCCGTCGAGTCGCCGATCTGGGCCTTCAGCGTGCTGATCTTCGCGATCATCGCCGAGGGCTTCTCGTTCAGGACCGCCATCAAGGAGTCGCTGCCCCACAAGGGCAACGCGTCGTGGGTGAGGTTCATCCGCCGGGCCAAGGCGCCCGAGCTGCCCGTCGTGCTGCTGGAGGACCTCGGCGCGCTGCTGGGCCTCATCTTCGCCCTGTTCGGCGTGACGATGGCCGTGGTCACCGGCGACGCCGTCTGGGACGGCATCGGGACGATCATGATCGGGGTGCTGCTCGCCGTCATCGCGATCGTCCTCGCGCTGGAGACCAAGTCGCTCCTGATCGGGGAGAGCGCGGCGCCTGAGGTCGAGGACCAGATCTGCGCGGCGCTCGAAGGCGCCCCCGAGGTCACCAAGGTGATCCACCTCCGCACGCTGCACCTGGGCCCGGAGGAGCTCCTCGTGGCGGCGAAGATCGCGGTCGCGCACGACGACACGGCGGCCGAGGTCGCCCGGGGCATCGACGAGGCCGAGCAGCGCATCCGGGCCGCGGTGCCGATAGCCAGGGTGATCTACCTTGAGCCCGACCTCGACCGGGCCGAGCAGGCGTCCTCGTCGGCGCGGTGACCGGCCGTCCTCGGCGCTCCGCCGGGGGCGGTGGCCTTCTTCCTGGATTCGCCTGATCTCGGCGGATCACGGCCGGTCGTACGCGATGGCCGCACGGCGCGGCGGGTGACGGCGTGACGAAAATGTGATGCGTGTTTCCTTTACCTGCTTGTACTCGTGGGTAACTTGGGCTTTACCCATTTGACCTCGCGGGAGGTGCCCATGGTCAAGCAGGGACGCGTGCGGTGGAAGCGCTTCGCGCTGGTCTTCGTGCCCGCGCTCGCGGTCGCGTCGGTGCTCATCGGAGCAACCGCCGAAGGCGCGATCGGAGCGTCGTTCGTGGTCTCGGGCGACACGTTCAAGGTCTCCGCCGACAAGCTCACGGGGCAGGGGTTCGTCCAGTACGGCAGCCTGGTCCAGAACAAGAAGGGGCAGAAGATCCCCGTTGCGGTGTCGGGCATCCGGCACGCCACGCTCACGAACATGTGCCAGACCGTGCTGGTCGACTCGCCGGTGGGTGCGGTGACCATCAAGCTGACCGCGGGAACGGGCAAGAATCCGGTGGTCGCGGAGAACATGATCGTCGACGCGTCCCAGCTTCAGGGCAACGCCGTCTTCACGCGCATCCAGGTGGGCAGGGACGCCGCGACCCTCGACGCGGTCCCGGTCTCCGGCGGAGCGGGCTCCTCGGGGATGTTCGGCCAGCAGGCCAGTGCCGTCTCGATCACCGGCTTCAAGCAGGTCTCCTGGGCCGTCAACGCGGCGACCTTCAAGCTGCCCGGTCTCAAGCTGACCGTCGAGCCCGGCAAGCACGAGTGCTTCTGATGCCGGCCTCCTGGGCGGCTCCGGCCACGTCTGGCAGGCGTCCGTGAGCGAGACGACGCCGTGGCGCAGGACCCGGCCCTTCTGGGGCGGCCTGCTGGTCCTGCTCGGCGGCGTGGAGTTGCTGAGCATCCCGTTCGCCTCACAGGCGCTGCCCCTGGTCGTCCAGTCGGGCACGGTCGGCGCGAGCTATCTGATCGCGCTGGTGCTGATCGCCGTCGGCCTGCTGTTGTGGTGGCAGCCCAGCCAGCGGATCTTCCTGGGCGTGGTGGCCGTGCTCGTGTCGCTCGCGTCGTTCGTCTACGCGAACCTGGGCGGATTCGTCCTGGGCATGATGCTGGGCCTCGTCGGAGGGGCCCTCGCGGCCGCCTGGACGCCCGAGTCCGGCGCGGACGGGCCGGACGACGCGCAGGGCCCGCCGCCGGCGACGGGCCTGACGTTCTCGCGGCGGCGTGTCGTCAGCGGCGACGAACTCGCGAACACCCCGCCCGCCTCGCCGGACGAGCCCAAGGGCGGCGCGTCCGGCGTGTGGATCGGGCGGGTCAAGGACAGGCCGGACGGTGACGGCGAACCTGCGACACCGGGTTCCGGCGGCGGTTCGAGCGCCGGACCCGACGAGAAGCCGGGCCCCGGCGGACGGGCGCTCGCGATCGCCGCGCTGCCGATGATCCTCATGTCGGGAGCCGCCCTGCACGCGGCCGGCGCGTCCCAGGCCCCGGTGGTGGCGGCCGAGGCGGCGTCCGTGAGCGCTCCCTCGCTGACCATGACGGGGATGAAGTTCCACGGCGTCGTGGAACTGCCCAGCGCGACCGGGATGGTCAAGATGTTGTGGTTCACCATGGACCGGGCGGTGTTGTCCGGACCGCGGCAGACGATGGGGCGCGCCACCCTGACCGGGAGCACCTTCACCTTCACCGGGAACGTCGACATCTACACGACCAAGATGACCGGCACGCTCCTCGGCCTGCGCCAGGAGTTCACGGCGGAGAACCCGAACGTCCTGGTCAGGGCGTTGAAGCTGGTGCCGAGGCTCGATCTTCCACTGACCATGACCGACATCGTGAGCGAGCGGCCGTACGTCACGGCCGACTCCCTCCAGACGGAGGGCCTGCGGCTGGTCGTCGCGCCCTGACCACCGGGTGATCAGGCCGGGTCGCGGCCGCCGGCCCGGACGAGGCCGGTCTCGTAGGCGTGGATCACCGCCTGCGTGCGGTCGCGGAGGCCGAGCTTCGACAACAGGCGGGCCACATGGGTCTTCACCGTGTGCTCGGTCACGACCAGTTCCGCCGCGATCTCGGAGTTGGACAACCCTCGGGCGATCAGCTGAAGGACCTCCGACTCCCGGGGTGTGAGCAGCGTGGCCGCCGTGGCACGCCGTCGCCCGGTGAACTCGGCGATCAGCCGTCTGGTCACCTTCGGTGCGAGCAGCGCGTCCCCACGCGCGACGATTCGCACTGATTCCGCCAGTTCCTCGGCCCGGATGTCCTTCAGAAGGAAGCCGCTCGCCCCCGCGAGGAGCGCTTCGTAGACGTACTCGTCCAGGTCGAAGGTCGTGATCATGAGGGCCTTGACGCCCAGGTCGGTGACGGCCCGGGCCACGTCGATGCCGTTCATGACCGGCATGCGGATGTCGAGCAGGGCGACGTCGGGCCGCTCGGCGTGCGCGAGCCGTACCGCCTCTCCACCGTCGGAGGCGGCTCCCACGACGGCGATGTCCGGCTGGGCGGCGAGCACGGCGGTGAAGCCCCTGAGCACCACCGGCTGGTCGTCGGCCACGAGAACCTTGATCATTCGAGTGGAAGCCCTGCCTGGACGAGGAACCCTCCGGCCGGACCGGGACCGGCGACGAACCAGCCGCCCAAGGCGACCGCCCGCTCGCGCATGCCGATCAGCCCGTGCCCGGGAGCCTCGCCGGGTCCGCCCGGGGCGTCCCCCGGCGCCGTGGGTCCCGGGCCGTCGTCGGCGATCCGGAGAGCGAGGAGGGTAGGCCGGTATGTGATCTCGATGGAGACCCGGGCTCCGGGGGCGTGCGTCCTGGAGTTGGTCAGGGACTCCTGGATGATCCGGTAGGCCGACACGTCCACGGCCTGCGGCAACTCCTTCTCCTCCCCGACGATGTCGAGGTCCACGTCGCCGCCGTGATGTTCGAGCAGTTCGGGCAGTTGCCCCAGCCCCGGCTGCGGCGCCGTCTCCGGAGGGACGTCCGCGCGCAGCACGCCGAGCAGCCGCCGCATCTCGGTCAGCGTTGCGCGGGCCGCCGTGGCGATCTCCGCGAACTCCTGCCGGGCCGCGTCGTTCAGATCCTTGATGGTGTACGGCGCCGTCTCGGCCTGCACCGCGACCATGGAGATGGAATGGGCCACGACGTCGTGCATCTCCCTGGCGATCCTGGCGCGCTCGGCCATGGCCGCCTGCTCCCGCAGGGTCTCCAGGTTGTCCGCCCGCACCTCCCTGACCTCCGTACGGCTCCGCCGGACGTCGGCCACCATGGTGATCCCCACCAGGAGGGCACCCGCGACCATGCAGGCCACTGCGATCTGGGACAAACTGATCGGTCCCGGAGCCAGATAGACGAGGCCTGCGACGCCCGCGAGCAACGCGCCGATGCCGCCCGTGAAGATCCAGGCCGCCCTGCGCTCGAGCAGGCGCTGGACGGTGTAGAACGACAGCGCCGCCGACGCGAGCACCGGGATCGCCCAGGCGCCCGGCCGTGGCGGGGACATCATGATGAGGGCGGCGCCGACGAGGGTGAGCGTCACGGTCAGCCACGGGTAGGCGCGGCGCATCACATGCGGCGCGGTGGCCAGGAGCACGCCCACCAGATCCAGCGGCGCCGAGGTCGTGCCGGCGGTGCCGAGAAGCGCGAGGACCGTGAGCGCCGCGCCCAGCAGGAGGTCCACCCGGGAGCTCAGGGCCCTGCGGAGGTCGAAGGAGCCCAGGCTCCGCTCGACCTGGTCGATTCCTGTCGTCAGGTTCACGCCGAGAATTGTCCGCCGACCGTGAGTGAGGTGTCGTCACTCCCGAGAGCGACGTCTGGATCGCGCGACCGTTGGATCACCGGGGTCCACCGCTGGATCACCGGGGTTGCTGGGATCACCGGGGTTGCTGGGATCACCGGGGCCGCAGAAGCCGCAGGGCCTTCTCCTTCTCGAAGTCGAGCGCCCGGCGCGGCGCCTGGATGCGGCCGATCCTGACGCCCAGATCGCGTACGGCCTGGGCCACGGCCGGGTCGGACAGCGCCCGCAGGGCGAACGCCAGCTCGGCGGGGGAGATGTCGAAACGGCGCTCCAGATCCATGGCCTGGCTGACGGCGGCGAGCTCGTCGGGGCCGAACCTGCGGTGCGAGCCCCGGTCGCGCACAGGCGGGAGGAGGCCGAGGGACTCGCGATAGCGCAACATCCGCGGCGACACACCTAGTCGTCGCGCGGCTTCCGTTATCCGCATCCCTGCCCCTTTCACGCCCCGTCTGCGCCCACGCTAGACAGTCAGGAGGCCCTTTGGCAGCCCCTTGCGGCCAATTCTCACATTCTCGTGTCAAGTTCGGCCTCCCGGGCGTGCGCCGTGCCGTACGAGCGGCCTAGACTCGCTGCGACGGACAATGGAGGGACACGAAAATGGACTTCAAGGTCGCCGACCTTGCACTTGCGGAGTTCGGCCGCAAGGAGATCCGCCTCGCCGAGCACGAGATGCCGGGCCTGATGGCGACCCGTAGGGAGTACGCCGCCTCGCAGCCGCTCAGGGGCGCGAAGATCATGGGCTCGCTGCACATGACGATCCAGACCGCGGTGCTCATCGAGACGCTGGTCGCGCTCGGCGCCGATGTCCGCTGGGTGAGCTGCAACATCTTCTCCACGCAGGACCACGCCGCGGCCGCGGTCGTCGTCGGCCCCGAGGGCACCGCCGACAACCCCTCCGGCGTGCCGGTCTTCGCGTGGAAGGGCGAGACGCTGGAGGAGTACTGGTGGTGCACCGAGCAGGCGCTCGCGTGGCCCGACGGCTCCGGCCCGAACATGATCCTCGATGACGGCGGCGACGCCACGCTCCTCGTCCACAAGGGCGCCGAGTTCGAGAAGGCGGGAGCCGTCCCGGTCGCCGGTGAGGACGACCCGGAGGAGTGGGCGATCATCCTCGACACGCTCCGCCGTACGGTCACGGACGAGAAGCGCTGGAGCGCCATCGCCCAGGAGATCAAGGGCGTCACCGAGGAGACGACCACCGGCGTGCACCGGCTCTACGAGATGCACAAGTCGGGCCAGTTGCTCTTCCCGGCGATCAACGTCAACGACTCGGTGACGAAGTCGAAGTTCGACAACAAGTACGGCTGCCGCCACTCGGTGATCGACGGTCTCAACCGGGCCACCGACGTGCTCATCGGCGGCAAGGTCGCGGTGATCTGCGGCTACGGCGACGTCGGCAAGGGCTGCGCCGACGCGCTGCGCGGCCAGGGCGCCCGCGTGATCGTGACCGAGATCGACCCGATCTGCGCGCTGCAGGCGGCCATGGACGGCTTCCAGGTCACCACGCTGGAGGACGTCGTCGGCATCGCCGACATCTTCGTCACGACGACCGGCAACTTCGGCATCATCACCGCCGAGCACATGTCGCAGATGAAGCACCAGGCGATCGTGTCCAACATCGGCCACTTCGACAACGAGATCGACATGGCCGGCCTGGGCCGCATCCCCGGCATCGTGAAGAACAACATCAAGCCGCAGGTCGACGAGTGGATCTTCCCTGACGGGCACTCCATCCTCGTGCTGGCCGAGGGCCGTCTGATGAACCTGGGCTGCGCCACCGGCCACCCCTCGTTCGTGATGTCGAACTCGTTCACCAACCAGGTGATCGCCCAGATCGAGCTCTTCACCAAGACCGAGGAGTACCCGGTCGGCGTCTATGTGCTGCCCAAGCACCTGGACGAGAAGGTCGCCCGCCTGCACCTCGACGCGCTCGGGGTCAAGCTGACCAAGCTGACGAAGAAGCAGGCCGAGTACATCGGCGTGCACGTCGAGGGCCCCTACAAGCCCGACCACTACCGCTACTGACCCTTTGCGGGTGATCATGCACCCCCTCGGGTGAGTGGCCGCTGAGCAGCCACATCATCGATCGTGATCGTGCGCACATTCGTGAAAGTGGTGCGTGAGCCGGGGTTATGAGGTTCGTGATCATGCAGTGCCGTACGGCCGTACTGGGTGCGGCCACAGCGGTGCATGATCACGAACTCTCCCGCCGCAGCTCAGGAGGGTCGCCGCCGAATCTGTGCATGATCACGTTCAGTGAAGGGCCAGGTCATTGCGGATGCCGCCGAATGCGTGCATGATCACGCGGGTTGTCGGCGCAGGTGGCGGCGGGAATCGAGGAATCTGTGCATGATCACGGCGGGATGGCGGAGGCGGGGGAGCGGCGGATCGGCTGGGCCGCCAGGTCCATGCCCGTGCTCGAGGCCATCGGGGCGAGGTTCGCCCAGGACCGGCCGTTGGAAGGGTTGCGCATCGCCGCCTGCCTGCACGTGACCGCGGAGACCGCGGTGGTCATGGGCGCGCTCAAGGCGGGAGGCGCCGAGATCGCCCTGGCCGCCTCCAACCCGTTGTCCACTCAGGACGACGTCGCCGCGGCGCTGTCCACGTACGGCATCGCCGTGCACGCCAGAGCCGGTGTGGACAGGGACACCTACTACCGGCACATCCACCAGGCGCTGGACATCACGCCGAACCTCGTGCTCGACGACGGCTGCGACCTGGTCAACATCCTGCACACGGAACGGGTCGAACTGCTCGACGAGGTCGCCGGCGGCTGCGAGGAGACCACGACGGGCATCATCCGGCTCCGCCAGATGGCCGCCGAGAACGCGCTCAGGTTTCCCATGGTCGCGGTCAACGACACCCGTACGAAGCGGATGTTCGACAACAGGTACGGCACGGGCCAGTCCACCCTCGACGGCATCATGCGGGCCACGAACCTCCTGCTGGCCGGACGTACGGTCGTCGTCGCCGGCTTCGGGTTCTGCGGCCGCGGCGTCGCGGAGCGGGCCAAGGGCCTGGGCGCACGCGTCGTCGTCACCGAGATCGACCCCGTGAAGGCTCTCGACGCCGCGCTCCAGGGATACGACGTCCAGCCGATGGGGCGGGCCGCGGAGATCGGCGACGTGTTCGTGACGGTCACCGGCAACCGCGACGTGATCCGGGCCGAGCACCTGGCCGTCATGAAGGACGGCGCGGTCCTCGCCAACGCCGGTCATTTCGACGTCGAGATCGACGTCCGGGCCCTGGAAGAGATGGCCCAGACCGTGCATTTCGGGATACGCCCGAACACGGATGAGTACGTCCTGGACAACGGCAGGCGGCTGCTCCTGCTCGCCGAGGGCCGCCTGGTCAACCTGAGCGCCGCCGAGGGGCACCCGGCGGCCGTGATGGACATGTCCTTCTCCGCCCAGGCCCTCGCGGTCGCGTGGCTCGCCCAGGAGGCGGCCGGGCTCACTCCCGGCGTCTACGACGTTCCGGCGGAGGTCGACGTCCAGGTGGCGAGGCTGAAACTGGGGGCGACGGGCATCGAGATCGACGCTCTCACCTCCGAGCAGGAGGACTACCTGCACTCCTGGCGGGTCGGCTCCTGAGCTCCTCGGCGTCGAGGAAGGGCGCTTGAAAAGGCTCATAAAGGACGGTGGGCACGACCCGTGCGGCCTCTCCTCCGCACATGGTCGTGCCTCACCTCAACCCCATTAGCAGGCATGGCCCCATGACCTGCCTCGGAACCCATGCCCCCCTAATCGGGCTCTACACCTCACATGGGGGGGACAAATCCTCCCGAGGTCGGGCCGGAGGGTTCCGCCGGAGGTGACGGCGGGTTCGGGGCGGGAGGCGCCGCCTCCCCACCGGCTCCCGGCATCGCTCCGCTGTACGGAGAGTGCCCGCCGTACGGAGCCGCTCCACCGTACGGCGAGGCGGGTGACCCCGGCGCGCCGTCATATGGCGGCGCGGCCCACTGGGGAGCCTGGCCGTACGGCGCGGCGGGTCGCCGGGTCTGCGCGAGCCGCACCTGCTCACGATGACGGCGCTCGGCGAGCACGGCGGCGAGGTAGGCGTGCGGCGGGACGCCCGGCGGGGGCGGGGGCGCGACACAGGCGCTCACCTGGCCCGCGATCCGCATCCCCATGTCGTGCTGCGCGTACGGGGACAGCTGGTGCCAGCGTGAGAGGTACTGCCGGGCGGTGTTGGCCAGCTCGTCGGGGAGTTGAGACAGCTCCAGCGTGGAGGCCCAGCCGGCGAGCTGGGGCGGCATCGGGGGCGGCGGCGCCTGTCGCGGCGCGCGCTCGCCGATGACGATCGTGCCGGCGAAGATGTCGCCGAGCCGCTTGCCCTTCTGGTTGATCAGCGACGTGATGAGCGCGGGAGCGCCGAACAACGCCCAGAACTCCACCAGTCCGGCCAGCCCGCGAAACAGCGCCTGGCGGAACCGCTCGGGCCCGCCGTCCTCGCTCACGACCCTGAGCCCGAGCGCGAGCTTGCCCAGGCTGCGTCCCCTGCTGACCGTCTCGAAGATCACCGGGTAGCCGACCAGAACGAGCGCGGTCAACAGGATCGTCAGTCCGGCGGACAACGCGTCGTCGGTGATGAAGGAGGCGTTGGCCAGCAGCAGGGAGATCACGATCAGGGCTGCCGTCTGCACCAGCCAGTCGATGATGAAGGCCCCGGCACGGCTGGGCAGCTGGGCGATCCGTACCTCGACGACGACGGCATCACCCGTCACGACTTCTGACACACTCGCACCCTACTGTGCGCCGGTCGATAGGGTTTGATCTGTGGACATCGATGCCTTTGTCGCGGCCAGCAAGCCGAGCTGGGACCGGCTTGAAGACCTGGTGCGGAGGCGTCGATCGCTGAACGGCGCGGAGGTCGACGAGCTGGTCGAGCTGTACCAGCGGGCCTCGACGCACCTGTCCATCGTCCGGTCCGGTTCCCGGGACGCCATCCTGGTCGGCCGTCTCTCCTCGCTGGTCGCGCGGGCCCGCTCCGCCGTCACGGGGGCGCACAGCCCGGCCTGGCGCGAGGTCGTCCGGTTCTTCACGGTGTCGTTCCCCGTTGTCGCCTACCGGGCGCGCAGATGGTGGCTGGGGGCGACGCTCGCCTCGCTGGTCGTCGCGTGGGTCATCGGCGTGTGGATTGCCAAGAACCCCGACGTCCAGGCCGCGATCGGGACCCCCGAGGACATCAAGCAGCTGGTGGACCACGACTTCGCCGACTACTACTCCGAGAATCCGGCGGCGTCGTTCGCCGGACAGGTGTGGATCAACAACGCGTACGTGAGCATGCAGGTCATCGCGTCCGCGGTCCTGCTGGGCCTGCCGATTCCGTACATCCTCGTCCAGAACGCGGCGAACGGCGGCCTCCTCGGCGGCCTGATGGCGGCGAACGGGAAGGCCGATATCTTCTGGGGACTGATCCTCCCTCACGGGCTGCTGGAGCTCACCGCCGTCTTCCTCGCGGCCGGGGCCGGGATGCGCCTCGGCTGGACGGTCATCGACCCCGGGCCGCGGAGGCGCGGTGAGGCCCTCGCCGAGCAGGGGCGGGCCGTGATGAGCGTCGCGCTGGGTCTCGTCGCCGTGCTGTTCGTCTCGGGGCTCATCGAAGCCGGTGTCACGCCGTCCGGGCTGCCCACCTGGGCGCGAATCGGTATCGGCGCACTGGCCGAGATCCTCTTCCTCACCTACGTGATCGTCTTCGGGCGCAGGGCCGTGCGGCGGAACGAGACGGGCGACATCGAGTTCGCCCCGGATCTGGCTCCCACCAGCTGACGCACGCGTCAGAGACGGCCCGCCGCCTTCAGCGCGAGATAGGCGTCCGCCAGCGCGGAGGCGATGTCCTCCGGGAGGGCGTCCACGACCTCGACGCCGTGACGGCGCAGCAGAGACGTGATCCGCCGCCGCTCGCCCCGCAGTTGCTCGGCCGCCGCCGCGTCGTAGACCTGCTCCGCCGTACCCCGTCCAGAGGCCATGGCCGCGACGCGCGGATCGGCGACCGCGGCCACCAGCACCAGATGCCGCGAGGACAGCTGCGGGAGCAGGGGCAGGAGACCCTCCTCCATCGCGGTCGCGTTGAGGTCGGTCAGCAGCACCACCAGGCAGCGGCGCTTCGCCCTGGCGAGGACGGCCGCCACCATGCCGGGCGAGTCCGCCTCGACGAGCTCCGCCTCGATCGGCGCCATCACGTTGACCAGGGACGACAACAACTCGGTCCGCGCCTGCCCCGAGAGCCAGGCGCGTACCGCGCGGTCGTAGGCGAGGAAGTCGACACGGTCGCCGGCGCGTGCGGCGAGGGCGGCCAGCAGCAACGCGGCGTCCATCGACCAGTCCAGGCGGGGCCATCCGGGAGCCGGACGCCGCGCGGCGTCTCCCCGGTCCCGGCGGTCGCCCTCGGGCGGTTCGGACGCCAGGGGGATCGGAGCCGTGCCGACGCGGCCCGCCGAGGTGCGGCCGGTGTCCAGCACGATGAGGACCCGGCGGTCACGTTCCGGACGCCACGTGCGCACGACGACGTCGCGCCGCCTCGCGCTGGCGCGCCAGTCGATGGACCGCACGTCGTCGCCGACGACGTACTCGCGAAGCGAGTCGAACTCGGTGCCCTGGCCGCGCACGAGAGCGGGGTGCTGGCCGTCCAGCTCCCTGAGGCGGGCCAGCTTGGCGGGCAGATGCTTGCGGCTCAGGAACGGCGGCAACACCCGCACCGACCACGGGACCCGATGCGTCCCCTGACGTCCGGCCAGGCCGAGCGGCCCCAGCGAGCGGACGGTCACGGTGACCGCCTCCCGGTCGCCTCTCCGGGTGGGGGTGAGGGTGACGGTGAGGCGCCGCCGCTCTCCCGGCGGCACGTCGACGCCGAGTCGCCGGGGTGCGGCTCCCGCCGAGGGCGGCCAGGCGTCACGCAGCACGCCGCGGACCCGGCGCGGGCCGGGGTTCTCCACAATCAGCCCGACGGTGACCGACTGGCCGAGCCGTACCAGCCGCTCGCCCTCACGGCTGAAGCGCAAGGGGCGAATCCCGCCCGCGAAGATCAGGTCGACCACGATCAGGCAGGCGAGGAGCAGCACGACGCCCAGCACCGCGAGCCCCGGCCGCGGCGCGAAGAGCACCACGAGGGCGCCGAGGGCCGCGAGCAGTCCCGCGCGTCCCGTCAGCGCCATGGTGCCGCCCTTCCTTCTCGTACGGCTCCCGCCACACTGTGCATGATCACGAACTCCATCTTCCCAGGTCAGCCCACTTGATCGCGAACTTGTGCATGATCACGCCCGGAGTGATGCCAGGTCAGGCGGCCTGTTCGCGAGCCTGTGCATGATCACGCCAGAAGGTCAGCGGGGGACGGGGACCGAGGCCAGGATGCCGTCCAGGACGCCGTCAGGAGTGGCGCCCTCGAGCTCCGCCTCCGGCCGCAGCTGGACACGGTGCCGCAGCGCCGGCCTGGCCAGGGCCTTCACATCGTCGGGGGTGACGTACGTACGGCCGGACAGCCAGCCCCACGCCCGGGCGGCGGCGAGCAGGGCCGTCGCGCCTCGAGGCGAGACGCCGAGCTGCAGCGACGGAGACTGCCGCGTCGCCCGGGCGAGGTCGACGATGTAGCCGAGCACCTCCGGGGCCACGTGTACCTGCTTGACGGCCTGCCGCCCGGCTTCCAGGTCGGCGGCGGTCGCCACGGGCTTGAGGTGTGTCAGGTCACGGGGGTCGAAGCCCAGCGCATGGCGTTCGAGCACCGCGATCTCCTGATCCCGGGGAGGCAGCGGCACGGTCAGCTTGAGCAGGAACCGGTCCAGCTGGGCTTCCGGGAGCTGGTAGGTGCCCTCGTACTCGATGGGGTTCTGGGTCGCCGCCACGATGAACGGGTCGGGGAGCACGCGGGCCGATCCCTCGACGCTGATCTGGCGCTCCTCCATGGCCTCGAGCAGAGCGGCTTGGGTCTTCGGCGGCGTGCGGTTGATCTCGTCGGCGAGCAGCAGGTTCGTGAAGACCGGCCCCTCGCGGAACTCGAACTCCGACGACTTGGCGTCGTAGACCAGCGAGCCGGTCACGTCGCCGGGCATCAGGTCGGGGGTGAACTGCACCCGCTTGAAATCGAGCGACAGGGTGGAGGAGAGCGCGCGGACCATGAGCGTCTTGGCGACGCCGGGGACGCCTTCGAGCAGCACGTGCCCACGGCACAGCAGGGCGATCACGAGGCCGGTGACGATGGAGTCCTGCCCCACCACGGCCTTGCCGACCTCGGCCCGCAACGTGGCGAGCGCCTCCCGCGCCGCGTCGGCCCCCGGCGTGGACGGCTGCGGGGCTCCGGCTGCGAAGGCCCCGGATCCAGGTGTCGTCACGAGTCTTGTACCTGCCTTTCGAGTGTGTCGAGGTATCCGGCCAGGGCGACGAGCCCGGAGTCGTCGGCGGGAGCGCCGCCGAACAGCGCTGGCCGTATCTGCTCCGGATCCTCTCCGGTTCGCGCGGCCACCGCCGTGACGATCTCGTCGGGCGTGGCCGTGCGGGGAAGCCCGAGGCGCGGGGCGATGCGGTCGATCGTCGCGGCGCGCAGCGCGAGGGCCGCCCGGTCCCGTGCGCGGCGCGCCCGGTACAGGCGTCCTCTGCCCTCCACGGTCTCGGCCGCCCGCACCACCACCGGGAGGCGCTCTGCGACGACCGGGCCGAGCCGCCGCCCGCGCCACAGGGCGACCAGGCCCACCGCGATGACGAGTTCGAGGACCGCCCAGCCCACTCCCTGGGGGATCAGGTCGCCGATGGTCTTCGGTTCGGAAGCCGACCCGCCCGACCCGCCCGACCCGCCCGGCTCGGAGGTCTCGTCGGATTGGGCCGGCGGCACCAGCCAGATGAGCCGGTGCTTCGCGCCCGCGAGGTTCATGGCCAGAGCGGCGTTGCCGTCCTCGGCCAGCCGGAGGTTCGTCATGAACTGGCCGTCGCCCACCACGGTCACCGTACGGCCGTCGGCCACGTAGCGGACGAGGGTCGGCTTGCCTCCCGAGGGGTAGCAGCCGGTCGATCCCGCGGGTGCGGTGAACGCCGAGCCGCCCATGTAGGCGTCGCCTGCCAGCGTCGCCTCGCGCAGCGCGCACTCTGGCGATCGCGAGCGGGAGGGGGTGCCGCCGATCTCAGCGGTGAGGCCGCCGGCCAGCACGTCCAAGTGCCGGACGTCCCCGACGATCAGCCTGTCGGCGGGCGCGGCGGCGATGCGGGCGGCCTGTTGCTCCGTAAGGAGCGCCGACTCGGTGATGAGGAACTGGCTGTCGGGGCCGGCCGCGGCGAGCGCCGTCGCGACGTCGTCCACCCGCTGGACCTCGACTCCGTGCGCGCCGAGCACCTGGGCCAGAGCCCGGCTGCCGACGAGGGAGGAGTCGCCGGGGTCGAGCAGGGCGCCGCCACCGGACGACCCGGACGGCAGCAGCACCGGCACGACCGCCGCGATCACGACGATCACGCCGACCAGCACGATCGCACGTCCCCGCCGCCAGATGCCGCGGGCCGTGGGCGAGACGGAGAAGGACCGCTCGGCCGTCTGGAGCGTCATGCGGAGGCCTCCAGCACGACGCGGGCGGCCATCAGGCTCTCGTCGAGGTCCTTGAGAACGGCGTAGGCCTCCGGCGTCCCCGCCACCTCGCCGTAGGTCACGTCGTCGAACACCCGGGCGGCCGCTCGCAGGTCGGAGGCGTGGGACGGCAGGGCCTGTCCCGCGCTCTCGGCCAGTTCGAGGGCGGTGCGGCCGGGCAGCGGGCTGACGATGGCGCGCTCTTCGAGCCCTCGGGCGATCGCCCGGAGGCGTTCCTGGACGGCTCCGGTCCAGTCGCCCTCCGACGCGAGCCGCTCCGCTTCCGCTCGATGTTGCTCGGCCGTCCGCTCCTGGGCGCCGAACACCGTGCCGGCGACCCGGCGGCCACGGGACATGCGGCGCATCGCCCACACCAGGAGGGCCACCAGGACCGCCAGGATCACGACGATGACGACGAGAGAGACCACGCTGCCGGCCCCGCCCCCGCGGACGCTCAGGAGGTCGCCGATGAACTGGTTGACGACCCGGTAGATCCGATCGAAGAAGCCCTCTTGCTGGTAGCCGGGCTTGAGCAGTTCCCTCGCCGCCTCCTGCTGCGCCTGGTCACGCCCGATGTCGACGGGAGCCCCGAGCAGCACGAGGGACGACGAAAGGAAGAGGGTCACGGCCGCGGCTCGTGTGGAGGGGTCTCCGTGGAGCCCTGCTGCGGCGTCCCGGGATCTCCGGGGGCGGGCCCGGCCGCGCTCCCCGAAGACGGCGTCCCCGGAGACTCGTAGGGCGTGGTCGGCGGAGCAGGTGTGCCCGGGGCCGCGTAGGGAGTGGTTCCCGGAGTGCCGTAGGGGTGCGTGGTGCCCGTTCCGTGCTGCGCTCCGTACTGCGGAAGCGGCCCGCTCGCGCCGTAGGCGCCCGTCCCGTACGTGCCCGTGCCGTACTGGACGCCGGACTCCGACGCCGCGTAGGAGGGGTGCCAGTAGTCGTCGACGCTCTCGTGCACCCAGCCCTGCTGCTGGTTCCGCCCGGCCGCCGTCTGCAGCACGAGGTCGAACGCCTCGGCCCGCATCCGCCGGTCGGCGTAAAGCAGCCCGCTCACGCCCGCCTGGAACGGATAAACGATCATCGCGCTGAGCACGCCGCCGATTGACGAGATGACGGCCGCGCCGATTGCTGCACCGCCGCCGGATCCCAGGCTGACCACCCCGAGGATCGAGCTGGCGATCGTGAACGGCACCGACAGCACCGCGCCGGCGATGCCTGCGAGCAATCCGGTGAGAGCCAGGATGCCGAGCACACGCCACGAGTCGCCCTTCACCAGTCCCCAGGAGCGGCGCAACCCGTCGGTGACCCCGCGTTGCTCGAGCACCACGGCGGGGGCGGACAGCGCGAACTTGGTGGTGAAGAAAACGGCGTAGACCATCCAGGCGATGAAGAGCAGCAGTATGAGCCCGATGAAGGCCCCCACGCCGGATCCGTCCGCGAGACCGTCGAATCCCCCCGACTGGCCGACGATGACGAACACCCCGATCACCACGAGCAGCGGCCCCACGATGATGAGCGTCTGCAGCAGCACCAGCCCGAGCAGGGCCGGAATCCGCGACCTCGCCAGCCGCCAGGCCTCGCCGACCGTGATGCGCCCGCCGAAGACGGCCCTGCCGAGCACCCGCATCAGGATGCCGGTGAGGATGGTCGTGGCGACGTAGGAGATGACGAGAGAGAGGACCGCACCGGCGAGTTGTGCGAAGAGACCGGTCATCATCGACTGAGTGTCCAGGCTGTCCGGATCGGACATCAGACCGTTGAACGACTGGAAGTAGACGGCCTGCCCGATCGTCCGGGGAACGATGGCGATCGCCGCGATGATGGCCGACAGGCCGAGCGTGGCCCGGGGGTTCGACCGGATCAGCTTGATGGCGCCGTCGAGGATGTCCCCGAGGCCGAGCGGGCGCAGCGGGATGATGCCCGGGCGCGGCGCCTGCGGGCGATAGCCGTACGGTGCGGGCGGATAGGCGCCGTAGGGCCCCGCCGGCCCGTATCCCTGTTGCCCGCCGTACTGCTGGCCGGAAGGCTGCCCTCCATACTGCTGCCCGCCGTACTGCTTGCTTCCGTATTGCTGCCCGCCGTACTGGCCGCTGCCGTACTGCTGGCCGCCGTACTGCGGGTCGGAGGGCGGCGGCGCGGCTTGCCCGGGCTGTCCCTGGGCGTGGGGTCCGCCGGAGGCTCCGGGAGCGGTCCAGGCCCCGTCGGTTTGTCCGTACGGTGGCGGCTGCTCGGAAGCCCAGCCGGGTGGCACGTCGGGGGTGGGGCCAGGGCCGTCTGTCATGTCCCAATCCTGGCATGATGTACGGACTGATGGCACGGTGATCGCCTGAGTGGCCCCCGGCCGATCGGGGCGGCGTGTCCGGGCGGTGATCAGCCGGTTACGGGGATGGCAGAAACGACCTCTCCGGGCGCAGACTTGGAACGTGTCATCTCTGAAGCGATCCCCACCGTTGTGGCCGCATCTGGTCAGATCATCGCGCGTTCTTCCCCGGCCCCTTAAACTGCATCCTTTGTCATGGTCGTGTAACACGTAAGTGGCAGCCACCGGTAACCTTCGGATGAACCCGTGACAAACGCCCAAATCTCCCGGTAGTGCAAAACGAATGAGGGCCCATGAAAGGTCGTGTGCTGGTCGTCGACGACGACGCCGCTCTCGCCGAGATGCTCGGCATCGTCTTGCGCGGGGAGGGGTTCGAGCCGTCGTTCGTGGCGGACGGGGACAAGGCTCTTGACGCGTTCCGCGACACCCGGCCCGACCTGGTGCTCCTCGATCTCATGCTGCCCGGCGCCGACGGCATCGACGTGTGCCGCAGGATCCGCGCGGAGTCGGGCGTGCCGATCGTCATGCTGACCGCGAAGAGCGACACCATCGACGTGGTGCTCGGCCTGGAGTCCGGCGCCGACGACTACATCGTCAAGCCGTTCAAGCCCAAGGAACTCGTCGCCCGGGTCCGCGCCCGGCTTCGCCGTACGGACGAGCCGACGCCCGAGATTCTCCAGATCGGCGACATCACCATCGACGTCGCGGGCCACTCGGTGAAGCGCGCCGACGAGACGATCAACCTCACGCCGCTCGAGTTCGACCTGCTGGTCGCCCTGGCCCGCAAGCCGCGCCAGGTGTTCACCCGTGAGGTGCTCCTCGAGCAGGTCTGGGGTTACCGGCACGCCGCCGACACCCGGCTGGTCAACGTGCACGTCCAGCGGCTCCGCGCCAAGATCGAGAAGGACCCCGAGCACCCGGAGATCGTGGTGACGGTCCGCGGCGTGGGCTACAAGGCCGGGCCGGCCTGACGCCAGGGCGCCGACGATGCCCGCTGCCGCCCCGGCGAAGAAGAAGCCTCGCCGCAGGACCCCGCGTCAGATAGCGCGGGGAGTCCGCAGGCGTGCCCGGCGCGCCGCCGGAAGGGTGCGGCGGATCTGGCGGCGCTCGCTCCAGCTGAGGGTGGTCACCAGCACGCTGGTGATCTCGATGGCCGTGGTGGCCGTGCTCGGCGTCTTCCTCATGCAGTCGATCGCGACGTCGGTGCTCAAGAGCCGCGAGCTGGCGGCGGTAGAGGAGTCGCGGGCCAACATCGCCACGGCGAGCGGATATCTCGCCCCCCAGACCGCCGAGGTGGCCGACGCGTCACCGGAGGGCGGGTCGGGCGGACAGGCCGCCAATCCCGTCGACTCCGCCGTCTCGGCGCTCACGGAGCGGTCGGGCGGCCGCTACGACGTGGTCGTCTTCAACGAGGACGGCATCGGCGACGGGCGGGCCTCAGGAAAGATCGACTACGCGAGCATCCCCGCGCGGTTGCGGGACAAGGTCAAGGCGAGCGAGGAGGGTGTCCTCTACACCCAGCCGGTGACCCTGCGCTACCTGGGCACCAAGGCGCCCGAGAGCGGCCTCGCCATCGGTGGCAAGGTCAACGACTCCTACGAGATCTACCATCTGTTCCCGCTCAACTCGGAGGAGACGACGCTGCTCGCCGTGCAGCGGGTGCTGATCGGCGTCGGCGTCGCGCTGGTCCTGCTCCTCGCCGCGATCGCCTACCTGGTCACCCGCCAGGTGGTCACCCCCGTACGGCTCGCGCGCCAGGCCGCGGAACGGCTGGCGGCCGGACGGCTGGAGGAGCGGCTCAAGGTCCGGGGCGAGGACGACCTCGCCCGGCTGGCCACCTCGTTCAACGAGATGGCCTCCAACCTGGCCGTGAAGATCCATCAGCTCGAGGAGTTGTCGCAGGTCCAGCGGCAGTTCGTCTCCGACGTGTCCCACGAGCTGCGCACCCCGCTGACCACCGTGCGGATGGCCGCCGACCTGCTCTACGAGAGCAGGGAGGACTTCGATCCCGCCGCGGCCAGGTCCGCCGAGCTCATGCAGAACCAGCTCGAGCGGTTCGAGTCGATGCTCGCCGACCTGCTCGAGATCAGCAGGTACGACGCGGGCGCGGCCACCCTCGACGTCGAGTCCGTCGACATGCGCGACGTCGTCCTGCGCGCGGTCGGGGACTCCGAGGCGCTCGCCGAGCGCCAGGCCACCAGGTTCGAGCTCAGGCTCCCCAGTGAGCACTGCATGGCCGAGGTGGACAGCCGCAGGGTCGAGCGAATCCTGCGCAACCTCCTGTTCAACGCCATCGAGCACGGTGAGGGCAGGGACATCGTCGTCACCCTCGGCGCCGACCGCGACGCGGTGGCCGTGGCCGTCCGCGACCACGGCGTCGGGCTGAAACCGGGGGAGGAGAACCTGGTCTTCGACCGCTTCTGGCGAGGCGACCCGTCACGCGCGCGCACGATCGGCGGCACCGGCCTCGGCCTGGCGATCTCCCGCGAGGACGCGATGCTGCACGGCGGTTGGCTCCAGGCCTGGGGGTCGCCGGGAGAGGGCACGCAGTTCCGGCTGTCCCTGCCCCGCCTGGCCGGGACCGAGCTGCGAGGCTCGCCGCTTCCGCTGGTGCCGCCCGAGGTCGAGATCCGGCGCGCCTGGCGCGGCCACGCCACTCCGGTCATGGCCCCGGCCGTCGCGGAGGTCGGCGCGCGGTCGCTGGAGAACGCCGACGCGGGCGGTTTCGATGTGGACTGACGGCCCCGGATCGGGAGGACGGCGCGGTCGTCTCGTGGCCGGCCGCGCCGCGGTCTTCGCGGCGATGACGCTCGCCCTGGTGGCCATGGCCGGCGCGTGCGCCGTCGTGCCCACGACAGGCAGCCCGCGCGCGGCGGAGGAGGACAACAGCAGGGACACGCTCAACCAGCCGTATGTCCGTATGATCGCGACGCCGCCGCTGAAGGACGCTTCGCCGGAGGAGATCGTCAAGGGCTTCCAGGCCGCGATGGCCAGCTTCGACGATCCGACGCTCGCCGTCGCGCGGCAGTACCTCACCGAGACGGCGGCGCGGAAGTGGGACCCCTGGCGGCAGACGACGGTCTTCGAGAGCAAGCTCGTGCCCGAGGGACCTTCGGGCCAGAACCTCCAGGACGCCAAGGACACCACGGTCACCCTCAAGGGCACGGCGGTCGCGACCATCGACTCCGAGGGGCGCTACACGCCGGCCTCGGGGTCGGTGGCTCAGCAGTTCACCCTGGCCCGGGGGGACGGCGCGCAGTGGCGTATCGACGCCCCGCCCGACGCCCGCCTGCTGTCGACCGACGACCTCAAGCGGGACTACCGGCAGGTCGACCTCTACTACCCGCCGGCCACCCACTCGGAGGGCCTGGTCGTCGACCGCGTGTGGGTGCCGATCAACCCCAGCACCGGGGTGCCGGAGACGGTGGTCCGCAGGCTGCTCGCCGGCCCCACGGCGTCGATCAGGAACTCGGTCAGCACCGCCTTCCCCGACGGGACCGATCTCAACCAGATCACCGTGGAGGGCGACACGGTCGTGGTCGACTTCACCTCCCCGGTGGAGTCGGTCGCCGCCGACCGCATCGACGCGATGAAGGCGCAGCTCTCCTGGACACTGGGCGACCTGGTGACGGGCAGGACCGTCGAGATCCGGGTCGACGGGGAGGCCTTCCGGGGGGGGACGGGTCTGCGCTTCAACCCCCGGGACTACTCGCAGTTCGATCCCAACGTGCTGCCCTCCCAGCCGCAGTCGTACTACATGCAGGACGGGAAGCTGTATCGGGCGAAGGGCGAGAAGGGCGGCGAGCTCGTGTACGGTGCCGCGGGCACCGCGGACGCGAAGTTCTCCGACCCCGCGATCTCCGGCGAGCCCTCGCCCCGGGTCGCCGCGCTCGTCGGCGACGAGGGGGTCTGGGTGACGACCACCGTGCTCGACGGCCAGTGGCAACGATGGATCGCGGGCAGGACCAAGAACCTGACTCCGCCTTCGTGGGATCGTTACGGCGCCGTATGGACGGCGGAGCGGGTCGGCGACCACGAGACGCGGGTCTGGCGGGCGCTGGCGGGCCAGGCCCGTCGCGTGAACATCGGCAAGGACCTGGAGGACAGCCGCGTCCTCGCGCTCCGGGTGTCCCGTGACGGGGCCCGGGTGGCGATGATCACCGAGGACGGCGCGGGTCAGGCGGTCGAGATCGGGACGATCGTCAGGACCGGAGAGGACGCCGCGATCACCAACGTCCAGCGGCTCGACCCGCGCACCGGCCAGGACATCGTGGACATCGCCTGGCAGGACGCGGCCAGCCTCCTCGTGCTCTCCAAGGGGAACGCCGGCCAGGAGTTGTCCACATGGTCGGTCATGGAGGGGATGGAGGTCCCCGACGCCGCGATCAAGCTGGACGCGCAGGCCGCGATCGGGTCTATCGTCGGCGCGCCGCCCGACCACGTGCTCGCCGACTCCGACGGCGAGGTGCGCACCTACAACGTCGACAAGAAGGCGTGGATCGCCATCGCGAAGGACGGCGCAGCCAACCCGGTCTACCCTCTCGGCTGAGTGGGCCCGGTGAGGCCGGCCGGGGTGAGGCCGCCCGCTGGTTGTCGGTGGCGGCTGGCAGGGTTGCCCCGTGCTCGCGGCGCTCCTCGACCTGATCCTTCCTGCTCGCTGCGCCGGCTGCGGCGAGCCGGGATCCATGGCGTGCCGTTCGTGCGCCGCTGAGCTGGTCAGGGCGCCCGCGTCCCGCCCTCCCTCGCCGGCGCCGCCCGGGCTGCCGGAGTGCTGGTCGGCGACGGGCTACGACGGCGCGGCCCGGCGCATGGTGCTCGCCTACAAGGAGCGCGGCCGTACGGCTCTCGCCCACGTGCTCGGGGCGAGCCTCGCCGCCGTGGCCGTAGCGGCCCTGGAGGCCCTCGGCGGCCGGAGGGGCCCGTTGGTGCTGGTGCCGGTCCCGAGCGCGCGTGCGGCCTCACGCAGGCGCGGGCACGACCCGGTGAGGGCGCTCGCCTCGGCGGCCGCGGTCCGGCTCCGCGAACAGGGGATCCAGGCGACCTCCGCGCCGGTGCTGCGGCAGGAGAGGCGGGTGGCCGATCAGGCGGGGCTCGGCTCCGCCCAGCGTGCCCGGAATCTGTCGGGAGCCTACGGCGTCGCGGACGGGGGCTCCGGCCTGATCGGGCACGCTCGCGTCGTGCTGGTCGACGACGTCGTCACGACGGGCGCCACACTGGCAGAGGCCGCGCGGGCGCTCGGGGCCGCCGGGGTTCCCTCCGCTCTGGCGATCACGGTCGCCGCGACGCCCCGCCGGTCGGCGATCTACCCACAGGCCGGCGGGCTCCCGCCGGGAACCGCTCGTACGGCGGCGCGACCGGGTTGGTCCGCCCCGCCGGGAGCCGCTCGTACGGCGGCGCCGCGGCGTTGACGCGCCCCGTCGGGCGGCCGCGCTTGCACCGCATCCGGCGACGAGCCGACGGCGGGGTCGAACGGCGACACGCCGGGATCGTCAAGTCTCTCTTTGTAACGGAGAGTAAAGGTTGGCCAATTCTCATGCTGACCACCTGGCCACACCTGTGTGACCTTCTTTCGAGATCCAGCCAGCTCACCAGGAGGAAGGAGCGCGCCGCGCGCGGGGATTCCATCGTCGGGTGATCATCTTCGGCGGAGTGGGGGACCGTTACAACATCACAGACGGTGATCGTTTGGCGGATCTCCTGGCTGACATTCGGCCCCGCAAGGACTAGCGTGCAGACATGGCACCCGTCCGGGTCCGTGGTTGCACCGGGCCTCTCTCCTTCGGGGGATCGGCCTGGCTAGCCGATGCCAGCCGCAGGCAAAACGGTCCACGTAAGGCGACTCTTGGTCGACCGATCACGGTGCGGCTTAGAGGTAAGTCCTGCCTTCCCGGGGGTCCAGATGTCCCCCGCAAGGAGAGAAGGGCAGTAGTGGCGACTGAGCTGCGAACCCCTCAGCAGGCGGATGTGGGGACGAAGACCAGGTCGGACGGGCGGGTGCCGCAAGAACCACAGTCGATATGCGAAGGGGGGCTTTGTGTGGACATCATCGTCAAGGGACGGCACACCGGAGTGAGTGACCGATTCCGCGATCATGCGACTACCAAGCTGGCCAGGATCGAGCGACTGAACAACAAGCTCATTCGCGTGGACGTCGAGGTCTCCAAGGAGGCCGGCAACCGCGTGAGCGGCCAAAGAGAACGGGTGGAGCTGACGATCCACTCGCGTGGTCCCGCCATCCGCGCGGAAGCGGCGGCGGACGATCGATTCGCCGCACTCGACATCGCGCTGGGGAAGCTGGTCGAGCGCCTGCGCAGGCTCGGGGACCGGCGCAAGATCCACCATGGCAAGAGCTGCCCGCCGTCCGTGGCCGAGATCACGGCCTTCATGGGCGAGGGCGGAATGGAGACGATCGAGGCGACCGGGCGTACGGCGCCGGCGACCGCGGTCGAGTTCGCCCAGGAACGGCGCAGCCCCGCCGAGGCCGTCGTTCCCATCGAGATGGACGGTGACGGTCCGCTCGTCGTCCGTGAGAAGTTCCACGAGGCCGATCCCATGACGATCGAGCAGGCGCTCCTGGAGATGGAGCTCGTCGGTCATGACTTCTATCTGTTCCGCGACAAGGAAGGCGGCCAGCCCAGCGTCGTCTACCGGCGGCGAGGCTACGACTACGGTGTGCTGAGGCTCATCGAGAGCTAGCCGTCCCCCCGTAGACCACCCGTGCGGAATCCACGGATCTGCGCAATCGGCATGACGAAGATCAGCACTGAGCGCGAAACCCGTGTAATGATGGCGATCCAGCGTCCTTGGCCCCCGCAAGGAGGTTCCGTGACCCGACCCGACGAGGCGGCCCGAGCATCCGGTCGTGAGCCGATCCGCGTGATGATCGTCGATGATCATGCGCTGATCCGCCGCAGCCTGGAACTGGCACTGGCCGCGGAGCCGGACATCGAGGTGGTCGGCGAGGCGAGCGACGGGCAGGAGGCGGTCGGCCTGGCCGACCGCCTTCTGCCGGACGTCGTCCTGATGGACGTCCGGATGCCGCGGCAGGACGGGATCGGGGCGACCAGGAGCATCAAGGAGTCTGTGCCGAGCACTCGGATCATCATGCTCACGGTCAGCGACGAGGAGGAGGACCTCTTCGAGGCGATCAAGGCGGGCGCGACCGGCTACCTGCTCAAGGATGTGCAGATCGACGAGGTGCCCGACGCCGTGCGCGGCGTGCACGAGGGTCAGTCGCTCATCAACCCGGCGATGGCCGCCAAGCTGATCAGCGAGTTCGCCAACATGAGCCGCAAGGAGGCGGAGCGGCCGCCGCAGCTGCCGGTGCCCCGGCTGACCGACCGGGAGATGGAGGTCCTCAGGCTGGTCGCCAAGGGCATGAACAACCGGGAGATCGCCAAGGACCTGTTCATCTCCGAGAACACGGTGAAGAACCACGTCCGCAACATCCTCGAGAAGCTCCAGCTCCACTCCCGCATGGAGGCGGTCGTCTACGCCGTGCGCGAGCGTCTTCTGGAGATCACCTAGCGAGCTCGGCGCGCAGGGGCCCTTCGAGCGCGGGTGAGGTCACCCGCTCCACTCGGACGTCCGTGCAGCCCACCCAGCTCGCCGCCTCCCAGAGGGCGTCGCTCATCGCGGCGGCCACCTTGGCCGGGCCGCCGTTGCCCGGTTCGAATCCGACCTGACGGGCGATCAGGGTCGCCCCCTCCCGTGCCGGGTCGACCCGGCCGATGATCCGCCCGCCGGCGAGCACCGGCATCGCGAAGTAGCCGTGGATCCGCTTGTCCTTCGGCACGTAGGCCTCCAGGCGGTGGTTCAGCCCGAAGATCCGCTCTGCGCGCGCCCGCTCCCAGATCAGCGAGTCGAAGGGGGACAGCAGCGTCGTGCGGTGGCGGCCGCGGGGCTCCGACTCCAGGGCGGCCGGGTCGGCCCACGCGTTCGGCGCGGAGGAGGCGCTCTCGCCACGCCTGGCCCGCGGTGACGGCCACCCGGCGACGTGCACCGGCACCAGACCGGCGGCCCCGCTCAGGAGGGCGTCGTCCAGCAGCGCGGCGTACTTGCCCTTCACCCGGGTGAAGTCGACCAGGTCGGCCCGGGTCGCCACGCCGAGGGCGCGCCCGGCCACCGAGGTGAGACCCGTGACGCCCTCGGCGTCGGGAAGGTCGTCGGCCAGGAGCTGCTCGGGGATCACCCGCTCGGCCAGGTCGTAGACCCGCCGCCAGCCGATCCGCCTGGTGCAGACGACCTCGCCGATGTCGAGGAGGAACTCAATGGCGATCTTCGAGTCGGACCAGTCCCACCATCCGGCCGGCTCTGTCGTGCCGGAGGCGCCGAGGTCGACCCGGGCGCCGCCGATGTCGCCGGTCATGAGCGGACCGTCGGCGCGGACCTGCTCGAGGAGCTTGTCCACGATGGGCGGCACCTCGTGCCAGCGGTACCGGCGATCGCGGTAGGCCCGGCGGCGGAAGCCGTACAGGGGCCAGTCCTCCAGCGGGAGGATGCAGGCGGCGTGGCACCAGTACTCGAAGGCGCGCGCCGGATCGCGCCAGTAGGCGCGCTCGACGGCGGCCCGGCCGACGGCCCCGAGCCTCGCGTAGGCGATCAGCTCGTGCGAACGGGCGAGCACGGAGATGGTGTCGAGCTGGACGGCGCCCACCCGGCGGAGCATGGCGGGCACGCCGCCTGTCCGCGAGCCGGCGCCGAGGAACCCCTGGGCGCGCAGGATGATGCGGCGGGCCTCGTCGGCGGTCAGGTCGGTCACACCGCAGATGCTAGACGGCGTGACCGACAAAACGCTTACAGCGGTTTCCGCCGCTGGAAACGGATGATCAGTGCCGCTGCTCGAAGGGCGAGTGGTGCTCCAGAGACGGCATGTCGCGCGGGGCGTCGACGATCACGTCGGAGAAGATGTCGAACGCCAGGGCGAGCAGGCCGCCGATCGCGACGACTCCCACACCGACCCAGAAGAGGAACCAGTCGGGCCCGATGGTGAGGGCGACCCCGCCCACCGTGAAGCCGATCAAAATCACGGTGACCGCCAGCCAGGACTTGGCGCTTCCGCCGTGGCTGCCTTGATGTGCGCTCTCTGCCATACCCGATTTCTACCTGATGAACGTCTCGGTCCGCACACTGGGGGAACCTGGGACGCCGTTTTCCCGTTGAGAACAAGCGACCGGGGACGCGCCGCTCCGTCCGGTTGCCGGTGGCTGTGTCTGGTGATGGAACCGCCTACGATGGCAGCGGGGAAGTATCTCGTCCTCAGACCCCGGCCGACCCGCCGGGGTGGACCTGCGAGGAGCTCACGAAAGTGCCTGCAATTCTTGACAAGATCCTTCGCGCGGGCGAAGGCAAGACTCTGCGTAAGCTCAAGCGCATCGCCGAGCAGGTCAACTCGATCGAAGACGACTTCAAGAGTATGTCGGACGCCGAGCTGCGCGCGCTCACCGACGAGTACAAGCAGCGTCACGCCGAGGGGGAGTCGCTCGACGACCTGATGCCGGAGGCCTTCGCCACGGTGCGCGAGGCCGCCCGCCGGGTTCTCGGCCAGCGGCACTTCGATGTGCAGATCATGGGCGGCGCCAACCTGCATCTCGGCAACATCGCCGAGATGCGCACCGGTGAGGGCAAGACCCTCACCTGTACGTTGCCGGCCTACCTGAACGCCCTGTCCGGCAAGGGCGTCCACGTCATCACGGTCAACGACTACCTGGCCAAGCGCGACGCGGACACCATGGGCCGCATCCACCGCTTCCTGGGCCTCGAGGTCGGCGTGATCCTCGCCAACATGGCTCCCGACGAGCGGCGCAGGCAGTACAACGCGGACATCACCTACGGCACGAACAACGAGTTCGGCTTCGACTACCTTCGCGACAACATGGCCCAGCAGCAGGAGGAGTGCGTCCAGCGCGGTCACAACTACGCGGTCGTGGACGAGGTCGACTCCATCCTCATCGACGAGGCGCGGACCCCGCTGATCATCTCGGGCCCCGGCGAGCAGTCGGGCAAGTGGTACACCGAGTTCGCCAAGATCGTCCCGAGACTGCGCCGCGGCGCCGAGGGCAAGGACGGCGAGGAGGGCACCGGCGACTACGTCGTCGACGAGAAGAAGCGCACGGTCGGCGTCCTCGAGTCCGGCGTCGACCGCGTCGAGGACGTCCTCGGCATCGACAACCTGTACAAGCCCGAGCACACCCACCTCGTGCAGTTCCTCAACAACGCCATCAAGGCGAAGGAGCTGTTCAAGAAGGACAAGGACTACATCGTCGTCGACGGCGAGGTACTGATCGTCGACGAGTTCACCGGGCGCGTGCTGCACGGCCGCCGGTACAACGAGGGCATGCACCAGGCCATCGAGGCCAAGGAAGGCGTGCACATCAAGGACGAGAACCAGACTCTCGCCACGATCACGCTGCAGAACTACTTCCGCCTCTACTCCAAGCTCGCCGGCATGACCGGTACGGCGGCGACCGAGGCCAACGAGTTCCACCAGACGTACAAGCTGGGCGTCGTCCCGATCCCGACCAACCGCCCGATGATCCGCAAGGACCAGGCGGACGTGGTCTACAAGACCGAGGACGCCAAGTTCCAGGCCTGCGTCGACGACATCAAGGAGCGGTACGACAACGGTCAGCCGGTCCTGGTCGGCACGACGAGCGTGGAGAAGTCCGAGAAGCTCTCCCGGATGCTCAAGCGCCAGGGCGTGCCGCACGAGGTGCTGAACGCGAAGAACCACGCGCGTGAGGCCGCGATCATCGCCGAGGCGGGCCGCAAGCACGCGGTGACGGTGGCCACCAACATGGCCGGCCGTGGCACCGACATCATGCTCGGCGGCAACCCCGAGTTCCGCGCCGACCTCGAGTTGCAGCAGCGCGGTCTGTCGCCGTCGGAGACTCCGGAGGAGTACGAGAAGGCCTGGCCCGAGGCCCTCGAGAAGGCCAAGGACGACGTCAAGGCCGAGCACGAGGAGGTCGTCTCCGCCGGCGGCCTCTACGTCCTGGGCACCGAGCGGCACGAGTCGCGCCGCATCGACAACCAGCTGCGCGGTCGTTCCGGCCGTCAGGGCGACCCGGGCGAGTCCCGGTTCTACCTGTCCCTCGAGGACGACCTGATGCGCCTGTTCAACTCGGCCAGGGTCGAGATGATCATGACGCGGCTCAACATCCCGGACGACGTGCCGATCGAGTCCGGCATCGTGTCGAAGGCCATCGCCTCCGCCCAGCACCAGGTCGAGCAGCAGAACTTCGAGATCCGCAAGAACCTCCTCAAGTACGACGAGGTGATGAACCGCCAGCGCAAGGTGATCTACGGCGAGCGTCTCCGCGTGCTGGAGGGGGCCGACCTCCACGACCAGATGCGCACGTTCGTCACCGACGTGGTCGACGACTACGTCAAGGGCGCGACCGGCGAGGGCTTCGCCGAGGAGTGGGACCTCGACAAGTTGTGGGAGGCCTTCAGGAGGCTCTACCCGATCTCGGTGACCGTCGACCAGCTCGTCGAGGAGGCGGGCGGCGCCCGCGAGGACGTCGGCGCCGACCTGATCGCGGAGAAGGTCAAGGAGGACGCGCTCACGGCCTACGACCGGCGCGAGGAGGAGATCGGCTCCCAGCCGCTGCGCGACCTGGAGCGGCAGATCATCCTGCACGTGCTCGACCGCAAGTGGCGTGAGCACCTCTACGAGATGGACTACCTCCAGGAGGGCATCGGCATGCGCGCCTATGCCCAGAAGGACCCGCTGATCGAGTACCAGCGTGAGGGCTTCGAGATGTTCTCCGCGATGCTCGACGGCATCAAGGAGGAGTCGGTCGGCTTCCTGTACAACCTCGAGGTGCAGGTCCAGTCGAACCCGATCGTGGAGGAGAACGCCGAGGAGGACGTGGCGGTCGCCGAGGCCGGCGCCATCATCGCCCAGGCGCTGCGCGGGCCCGCCCGGCCCGCGGAGATGGTCTACTCCGCACCGGGGGAGAGCGGCGAGGTCGAGGTCAGCCGCGTCCGCTCCACACCGGAGCAGCGCGCCGCGTACGGCAACGTCGAGCGCAACGCGCCCTGCCCGTGTGGCTCGGGCAAGAAGTTCAAGCGGTGCCACGGCGATCCTCGCAACGCCCAGGCGTGACGTAGTGCGCCGAACCCCCGCCGGGCCGGTCCCGGCGGGGGTTCGCCGTCTCCGGGCGCCCTTCACGGCGTCCGGGGGAGGCTTCAAGCGGTCTCGAAGTCGGTGACCAGCCACTGCACGCCGAAGCGCTCGAGACGCAGGGCCAGCACGCGGCTGCGGTCGCCGCAATGGACGAGCACGCACATCTCGACGACGCCCTCGACGGGCTGCTGGACGTGGGGCAACCCCACCATCGGCGGCCGCTGGGTGTCGATCATCTTCCCGGCCCGGACCAGCCCGCGGTAGGCCCGCTCCGACAGCCGGTTCTGGACCGACTCAGGCGGCCGGCGACCGGCGAGGATCTCGGCCATCGCCTGTCCCAGGCCGCGCAGCCGCCGTTCGTCCGGGACGGATCCCCTCGGGGAGAGGATGAGCGCGCCGCGGGGACCGGACGTCCCCTCTCCGGGATCACGGGTGTCACGGGGCTCCGCGGGCTCTCGCGCCAGGGCCAGCGAGCCGTACGTGGCGGGGCCCGCGTACGGGCCGCGCTCGTCGTCGTACGGAGGGTCCGCCGGGGGGACGGAGGCGAGCCTCGGCAGGGGGATCGGCTTGCGCATCGGGACTCCCTTGTCGTCGTCTGACCTGACCCCTAATAGAGGTTCCGGTCCGGCGGGCTGATACAACGGCCGCCAACTTTGCCGATCAAGAGGTCGTTATGGGGGCCTTCGCTGGAGAAGATTCCCGCGGGTTGGATCCTGCGGCGGGCGCGTCCCGGCCGTTACGGACCCAAGGGCGGGATGTTTCCCACCGGCCGGAACGGTGCCGCGGGCACAGGATCGGCTCCGGAAAAGCGCAAGGGGCGCCCGGGATCACCGGGCGCCCCTTCCCCGATACGCGTCTGGGAGGATGACGCGGGGGTCTGTGAGGGTGGATCAGGCGCGGCTGGGGGTGGTCTCGGCGGTCTCACCCGCGTCCACGTCGGGCTCCGGCTCGCGGCCGGGGGTCTTGAGGTTCATCTTCTTGATCAGGAAGGTGAAGACCCCGTAGTAGACGAAGAAGTAGATGATGCCGATCACCATGATCAGAATGAAGTTGTGCGTGTTGTCCTTCGTCGCGTTGAGCCCGGCGTCGATGGCGCCCGCGGAGAAGCCGAAGCCCAGCCGGCCGTCGAGCGCCGCGACCACCGCCATCGAGATGCCGGTGAGCAGGGCGTGCGCGACGAACAGGATGGGGGCCACGAAGATGAACGCGAACTCGATCGGCTCGGTGATGCCGGTGACGAAGGAGATCAGCGCCGCCGAGATCATGATGCCGCCGACCGCCGCGCGGCGGTGGGGGAGGGCGGTGCGCCAGATGGCCAGCGCCGCCGCCGGGAGGCCGAACATCATGACCGGGAAGAAGCCCGCCATGAACGCGCCCGCGCCGTCCTGGCCGGCGAAGTAGCAGTTAAGGTCGCCCGCGGCCTGGGTGGCGCCCACGGTGCACTCGGGCACGGTGAACCAGACGATCGAGTTGACGAAGTGGTGCAGGCCGAAGGGGATCAGCGCCCGGTTGACCACGCCGTAGATGCCGGCGCCGACGGTGGAGTTGTCGGCCAGCCACTCACCGAAGCTGCTGAGACCCTGACCGATGGGCTGCCAGACCAGGCCGAAGATGACGGCGAGGATGAGCGCGGCGAGAGCGGTGATGATCGGCACGAATCGCCGGCCGCCGAAGAAGGCGAGCCAGGCCGGCAGTTTGATGCGGTAGTACCGCTGCCACAGGATCGCCGCCGTGAGGCCGATGAGGATGCCGCCCAGCACCCCGGTGGGGTTGGCCGAGGCGAGGTTGAGGGCCTCGGTGGGCTTGCCGTCCGCTCCGACGACGCTCTGGACCACCTTCGTGTGGACCGCGGAGTCGGCCGAGGCGTCGAAGAACATCAGGTGCGTGACCCGGTCCCAGACGAGGTAGCCGACCACGGCGGCCAGCGCCGTCGAGCCGTCGGAGCGCCGGGCGAAGCCGACCGCCACACCGACCGCGAACAGCAGCGGCAGGGCGTCGAAGAGCGCGCCGCCGGCGCCGCCCACCATCTGGGCGATCTTGTCGAGCGTCGCGTTGTCCGTACGGCCGAGCAGGTCGTCCTGTCCGATGCGGAGCAGGATGGCCGCGGCGGGAAGCGCCGCGATCGGGAGCATGAGCGAGCGGCCGATGCGGGACAGTACGGCCATCACGGCGGACTGGCGCGCTGGAGCAGCGGGCAGACCCGCGTCTGCGGACGAGGATGACATGGTGTCCTCCAGGAGTGGGGGTGCGGGAGGAGACCGCTAAGAGCGTCGGGTGGGGATCTCGAGGAGAGTCCGGAGCTGGTAGCGGTCGGCACGGTAGGTGGAGACCCCGAGTTCGGCGCAGACCCCGCCGGCGTAGGACCGGCGCTGCAGAAGCAGCACGGCCCCCCCGCGGGGCAGTTTGAGCAGGTCGGCGTCACTCGGATCGGCGATTCCGCCGTCGATGGTGAGCTCCCCGGCGTCCAGCACGAGCCCGTAGCGGGACTCGAGCAGGGCGTACAGGGATCGGCCGGACAGGTCATAGTCATCGAGATCGGGTGCGAGCACGACCGGGATGTGGGCGCGCTCGATGCTCAGCGGTTCCCCGTCCGCCGTGCGCAACCGCTCGATGAAGTGCACGGGGTCTCCCGGTTGTATGCCGAGTTCCCGTGCCAGATGCGCGCTGGCCCGGACCACACGCCGGTCCAGGTCGCGGGATCCCGGCTCCATGCCGCGTGCCCGCATGTCATCGCTGAAGGACGTGAGTTGGAGTGCGAGTTCGATCTTCGGGCGTGCGACGAACGTGCCCTTGCCGGGAACCCGGTGCAGGCGTCCCTCCGACACCAGGTGGTCCACGGCCTGCCGTACTGTCATACGGGACAGGCCGAAGCGCTGGCAGAGCTCTCGCTCTGAGGGGATCGCCGCGCCGATCGGCAGCTCGTTGCTTTCGATGAGGTCGAGCACGATCTCCCTCAACTGGAAGTACTTCGGCACCGGGCTGTCCGGATCGATCTGCGCCACTGATCCCTCCCCTCTCGTTCTGATCATGTGAAATAAGTTAAGGTTCTTACTGGTCTAGTCCGGACTAGACCATAGGCCGGAAATATGTGTCAATGAACGGGCCGGCGTCGGATCGATAACGGCCCCCATTCGCCAACGAGGATGAGCACCGGATGACGACGAAGATGCGCAGCGAGATCGCCGAGCAGCCGGCGGCGTTGAGGGCGACGATCGACGCCCTGCTGCCCCGGACCGACGAGATCCGGGCGCTGGCGCGAGACACCCGTCAGACGCTGTTCGTCGCACGCGGCACCTCGGACAACGCCGCGGTGTACGGCCGGTACCTGATCGAGGCCCGGGCGGGACGGCTGTCGGCCCTGGGCGCTCCCTCCATCGCCACGACCTACCGCCGCAAGCTCGATCTCGAGGGCGTGCTGGCCGTCGGGCTGTCCCAGTCGGGACGCACCGAGGAGATCGTCGAGACCATGGAGTGGGCCAAGGCGTGCGGGGCGAAGACCGTCGCCGTCACCAACGGCGGCGAGGACTCGCCGCTGGCCCAGGTCGCCGATCTCGCGCTGTGCACGCTGGCCGGTGAGGAGAAGGCGGTTCCCGCCACCAAGACCTACACCACCCAGCTCGCCGCCCTGGCCGTGCTGGCCCTGGGCCTCGGCGCCGACGTCGACCCCGGTGACCTGCGGCGGGTGCCCGACGCGGTCGAGAAGCTGATCTCCGACCCCGGTGACCTGCAGGCGCTCGTCGACGGGCTCGCCGACAAGCCCGGAGTGGTCGTCTCCGGACGTGGCCTGGCCTTCTCGACGGCGCTGGAGCTCGCCCTCAAGCTCAAGGAGGCGTGCTACCTGCACGCCATGGGCCTTTCCTACGCCGACCTGCTGCACGGCCCGATCGCGGTCGTCGACGAGGACACCCCGGCGATCCTGGTGGCGGCGGGCGAGGGCCCGACGCTCGCGGGCACGGTCGCCCTCGCCGAGCGCGTCACCGGCGCGGGCGCTTCGGCCTTCGGCGTCGGCGGCGGCACCGCGCTGGCCGCCGCGTCCACGGCCGCGTTGAACGGCCCCGATCTGCCGGAATGGGTGGCCCCGATGGGACTCATCGTTCCGGGACAGTTGCTGACCGAGGCGCTTGCGCGCAGGCTCGGTATCGACCCGGACGCACCCCGTGGTCTGAACAAGGTCACCCAGACCGACTGAACGGAGAACCCCCATGGCCGCAGACGCCGAGGCGATCGTCGCCGGACTCGGTGGCGCCGACAACATCATCGAGATCGAGCCGTGCATCACGCGGCTGCGCACCGAGGTGCATGACGCCTCCAAGGTCGACCAGGCGGCCCTCAAGGCGGCCGGCGCGCACGGCGTGATGGCCGCGGGCAACGTCGTTCAGGTCGTGGTGGGCCCCGAGGCCGACACCATCGCCAGCGACATCGAGGACATCATCGGCTGAGTCCGCCGTACGCGCGAGCCCGGGCTGATCGCCGGGCTCGCGCGGGCGCGGGCCCCGCGTCGCGGCGATCGGGCTCATGGCGGGCCGGGCGTCGCGCGCCGGAGGAAGGGCGCTTCACCTTGACGACTGTTCTCGCGCCGATGCCGGGCTCGGCCATCGGTCTGGCCGCCGTCCCCGACCCGGTGTTCTCCCAGGCCATGGTGGGGCCGGGGACCGCGATCGATCCCGAGCGGGCACCCGGCCAGGCCGTGGCCCCGATCACCGGCACGATCGTCAAGCTGCACCCGCACGCCTACGTGGTGGTCGGCGCGGACGGCCGAGGAGTCCTCGTCCATCTCGGCATTGACACGGTGCAGCTCAAGGGCGAGGGCTTCCGTCTGCTCGCCGCCGAAGGCGACCACGTCGAGGCGGGGCAGCCCGTCGTGAGCTGGAACCCGGCCGTGGTCGAGGCGGGCGGGCGCTCACCCGTCTGCCCCGTCGTGGCGCTGGACGCCGCAGCCGAGTCGATCACCGAGGTGGCCTCCGGCAGAGTCGAGGCCGGCGACGAGCTCTTCCAGTGGTCGTGATGCGGGCGGCCCTGTTCGATCTGGACGGCACGCTGATCAACACCGAGCGCCGCAGCCTCGCCATGTGGGCGATGTTGCTGGACAACCACGGTGTGGAACACGACCACGTGCTGCTGCGGCGGTTCATGGGCCGCAGGGGCGCCGACGTGCTGCCCGACTTCTTCCCTGACGGAGACGTCCGCGCCCTGCTGGACGAGGTGCACTCCTATCACGACCATCAGGGCCTGCCGGACGTCGTTCCCGTCCCCGGAGCCGCGGAACTGGTGCGCCGGGTGGCCGCCCACGGCTCGGCGATCGGACTCGTCACGTCGGCGGGCCGAGCGTGGGCGCGGGAGCGGCTCGCTCAGGTGGGGGTCGCCGACCTGGTCCAGACCATCGTGTCCGCCGAGGACGTCGTGGTGGGCAAGCCGGACCCCTCCGGTTACCTGGAGGCCGCCTTCCGCCTCGACGTCAAGCCCGGCGAGTGCGTCGCGTTCGAGGACTCGCTGGCGGGGATCGCCGCCGCGCAGGCGGCCGGCATGGCATGCGTCGGGGTGGCCACCACACACCGTCCCGATGAACTGTCGCACGCGGATCTGGTAATCAGCGATCTGTCGGGTATTGATTGGCCCTTGACAGGAATAGGCTGGTCTAGACCGCGTTATTAGGTTCGTTTGAAGGAGGAGATCGTGGCTGAGCGTAAGGTCAGCGTGGAGTCCGAGGTGGGGCTGCACGCCCGCCCCGCGGCGACGTTCGTGCAGACCGCGGCGAAGGCGCCGTTCGATGTGACCGTGGCGAAGGCGGGGGGCACCCCGGTGAGCGCGAAGAGCATCCTGTCCGTCCTGGCGCTGGACGTCAGGCAGGGCGAGTCCATCGTCATCTCGGCGGAGGGGGAGGGCGCCGACGAGGTGCTCGACCGGCTCGCCGAGATCGCCGCGGCCTCCTGACCCCATGGACCGGCGCGAGACGGGGCACCCCCTCTCGGAGTCCCAGGAGCAGGCTCCCCGGCTGCTCACGGGTACGGGCGTCAGCCCGGGCTCCGGGTACGGCCCCGCGTACCTCGTGATCGGAGACATCCCCGAGCCCGCGCCGGGATCGCGGCACGACGGCGACGCGCAGGCCGAGCGGGGCCGGGCCGAACAGGCGCTGGACGACGTGGCCGCCGACCTGGAGTCCAGAGGCGCCCGGGCGGGCGGCGAGGCCGAGGAGGTGCTCGGCGCGCAGGCCATGATGGCCCGCGACCCCGGGCTCGCCGAAGAGGTGGGCAGCCTGATCGCCGAGGGCGTCGCCGCTCCCCGGGCCGTCTTCGAGGCCTTCGGGAAGTACAGGGAACTGTTGTCGGCGGCGGGCGGATACCTCGGCGAGCGGGTCGCCGACCTCGACGACATCCGCGACCGGGCGATCGCCCTGCTCACCGGTCTTCCGCTGCCCGGCGTCCCCACCAGCGCCGCCAAGCCGTTCGTGCTGATCGCCAAGGACCTCGCCCCCGCGGACACGGCCCTGCTGTCCAAGGACGTCGTCGCCGCGTTCGTGACCGAGCAGGGCGGCCCGACGAGTCACACCGCGATCCTCGCCCGCTCGATGGGCGTGCCGGCGGTCGTCGGCTGTGCCGGCGCGACCGCCGTCGCGCAGGGCACGGCGGTGCTCGTCGACGGCGCGTCCGGGCGCGTACGGCTCTCGCCCGACGAGGGCGAGGTCGCGGCCGCGCGGAACGCCGACGAGGCCAGGCGGGCCGTGCTGTCGGCGGTCACCGGGCCCGGCGCCACCGCGGACGGCCATGCCGTACCCCTGCTCGCCAACATCGGCGGCCCGCGCGACCTCGACGCCGCGCTGGCGTCGGGCGCGGAGGGAGTGGGCCTCTACCGCACCGAGTTCCTCTTCCTGGACCGCGACGCGGCGCCCACGCCCGAGGAGCAGGAGGAGGCGTACCGGGCCGTCTTCGACGCGTTCCCCGGAGGACGCGTCGTGGTCAGGACCCTCGACGCCGGCGCCGACAAGCCGCTGGCGTTCCTGCCTCCGCACGGTGAGGAGCCCAACCCGGCGCTCGGCGAGCGCGGCGTCCGCCTGTTCCGGCGGTATCCGGACGTGATGACCGACCAACTCGGCGCTCTCGCGCGCGCCGCCGCGGGCACGTCCGCCACCGTGGAGATCATGGCTCCGATGGTGGCGACCGCGGAGGAGGCCGCGTGGTTCGCCCAGGCCTGCCGTACGGCGGGGCTGGAGAACGCGGGGATCATGATCGAGGTGCCGTCGGCGGCGATCAGGGCCGCCGACCTGATCGAGAGGGTCGACTTCTTCTCGATCGGGACCAACGACCTCACGCAGTACGCGCTCGCCGCGGACCGGCAGGTCAGCGAGGTGGCCGAGCTCCAGGACCCATGGCATCCCGCCGTGCTCGACCTCATCGGCATGGCGGCGTCGGCGGCCGCGGACGCGGGCAAGGGATGCGGGGTCTGCGGAGAGGCGGCGGCCGACCCGGTCCTCGCCTGCGTGCTGGTGGGCATGGGGGTGACGTCCCTGTCCATGGCGGCGCCCGCGCTGCCGCCGGTGCGGGCCGTCCTGGCACGGCACACGCGTGAGCAGTGCCGGCAGGCCGCCGCGGCCGCCCGGGCGGCGACGTCGCCCGCGGAGGCCAGGACCGCCGCCCGGGAGCGGCTTCCGGAGCTCGATTCCCTGGCGTTGTGAGCCGGGATCCACGCCGGGGACCTCCGTGTGGGGTCCCCGATGTGCGTTCGCGCACGACCGGCGCGGGAGCGCCGATAACGTAAACACATGCTAAAGCTGCGGTCTGGTGCGGTTGGTCTGGCGGCTCTTCTGGTGACCGGGTGCTCGGCCGGGCTGGGAGCCACCGCGCCGTCGTCTCCGGCCGCCGCGCCCTCCGGATCTCCGGCCGCCCCCTCGCCCTCGCCTTCGCTTCCGCCGTCCCCGGCCGTGAGCCCCGCGCCGTCACCGGGGGACCTCGAGGCGACCGTGGCCGCGATGACGGACGAGGACAAGGTCGGGCAACTGCTGGTGGCCGTCGTGTACGGCCAGCGGGCCGACTCCGCCAGGAAGGAGAACCAGGCCAGATACGGCGTCGGCACCCCGGTCGAGGTCGTGCGGAAGTACCGGCCGGGCGGCGTGATCCTGTTCAACTGGGCGGACAACGTCTCCAGCGCCAAGCAGGTCGCCGCGCTCACCACGGGGCTTCGCGAGGCCTCGGAAACCCCTCTGATGATCGGGGTCGACCAGGAGAACGGCCTGGTGTCCCGGCTGTCCCCGCTCATCACCGAACTGCCCGGGGCCATGGAGATCGGCTCGACCGGCGATCCCGCCAACGCGCGTGACGCCGCCCGGGTGACCGGCGAGGAGCTCAAGGCGCTCGGCATCTCGGTCGACTTCGCCCCGGTCGCCGACGTGAACATCAACCCGCGCAATCCGGTGATCGGGCCGCGGGCCTACGGGTCCGACCCGCGGAAGGTCGCGGCCATGGTGGGGGCGGCCGTGGACGGGTTCCACGACGCGGGCGTCGCCACCGTCGCCAAGCACTTCCCCGGCCATGGCGACACCTCGGTCGACAGCCACACCGGGCTTCCCGTGATCAAGCATTCGCCGGCGCAGTGGGAGAAGCTGGACGCGCCGCCGTTCCGTGAGGCCATCGAGCGCGGCGTCGACGCGATCATGACCGCCCACGTCGTGATGCCGGAGCTCGACCCCTCCGGAGATCCCGCGACCCTCTCGCACAAGATCCTCACCGGCCTGCTCCGCGACAAGCTGGGCTTCGACGGAGTGGTCACCACCGACGCGCTCGACATGGCGGGCGTCAGGAAGAAGTACGGCGACGCCGAGGTGGCCGTGCGCTCGATCCTCGCCGGCGCCGACGTGCTGCTGATGCCGCCCGACTTCCCCACGGCGTACAAGGCGCTGCTCAAGGCCGTCCAGACGGGGCGCATCACCGAGCAGCGGCTCGACGAGTCGGTCCTGCGCATCCTGCGGCTGAAGAAGTCCCGCGGCATGTTCGGCCCGATCGAGACCGATCCCGGTGCGCTGAAGTCGAGCGAACACCTCCGGGTCGCCAAGCGGCTCAAGGCGGCCGCGCGCTGAAAGGTTCGCTCCCGGCGGTGACCCGCATATCCTGTAACGCGTGTCAACGGGAGGTGCCGTGCTTAAGGGCGTGCTGATCGACTGGGGCGGTGTCCTCACCACGAGCCTGGGCGACTCCATCGTGCAATGGCTCGAAGCCGACCGGATCGACTCCTCGCACTATCGGGGCGTCATGAGCGAGCTCGTCATGCACGCGTACAACGCGGGTGGCGACGGGGAGAACCCGATTCACGCGCTGGAGCGCGGGGAGGTCTCCGCGGCCGAGTTCGAGCGGGTCCTGGCCGCCCGGCTGCTGACGGTGGACGGCGTGCCCCCGGAGGCGGACGGGCTGCTCACCCGCATGTTCGCCGGGTTCCGGCCGGTCGAGGAGATGAACGAGATGGTGCGGCTGGCCCGCGCCGCCGGGCTCGCCACCTGCCTGCTGTCGAACTCGTGGGCCAACGACTATCCCCGCGACGACTGGGACGCGCTGTTCGACGCCGTCGTCATCTCCGGCGAGGTCGGCATGCGCAAGCCTGAGCCGCGCATCTTCCACCACGCGCTCGGGCTGATCTCCCTCGAGCCTCGGCAGTGCGTGTTCATCGACGACATCGAGGCCAACATCGAGGCCGCCCGCGCCCTGGGCATCGTCGGCATCCATCACCGCGAGGCCGGCACCACGATCAGCGAGATGGAGAAGCTCTTCAGCCTGCCGTTCCGGGCGTGAGCCGGGAGGAAGTAGAGAAACACATGCGCGTGTACCTGCCGTGCACGCTCCCCGCGCTGGCCCGTGTGGTCGCCGCTGGAGAGCTGGGACCGGCCCCGCTGACCGGCTATGCCGTGACCCCGGCACTCGTCGAGTGGTACGTCTCGGGCGACACCGAGGAACTCGAGTACGTCGCGTTGACCGAGGCCGCCCGCGCGTCCCTGCGCATGCTGGCGGCCGACCGGGCGGACGGCGTCGAGGTCGCCCCGCGGCGGGTCGTCGTCGCGGCCGAGATTCCGGACAGCGCCGTGAACATGGGCACCGACCTGGAGGAACGCGCGCGCGTACGCCTGCTGAAGTCGGTGCCGATGGCCGAACTCGCGTCGATCCACGTCGACGACGTGTCCGCCGGCGCCGACGTCGAGGCGGCCATCTCCGCCCTGTCCGCCGCCGACCGCGGGGACGACGACGCGCAGTTCCTCGTGGACGGCGCGGAGGACCACGAACTGATGTGGTACGCCACGCAGGAAATCCCCGACTTGCTGAGTTGACCTCGCGCGTTCACGGACTTGTCGCAGGTCGCCCTTAAGCTCTAGAGCGATATGAGACACATAGTTTGGGACTGGAACGGCACGCTGTTCCACGACATAGACGCGGTGGTCGGGGCCACGAACGAGGTCTTCCTCCCCTACGGGCTCGCCCCCTTCGACGTGGAGTCCTTCCGCGAGGTCTACACCCGGCCGATCTGGGTGGCCTACGAGCGCATGCTCGGCCGCCCGCTCGACGAGGGGGAGTGGGAGCGGCTCGACGTCGCGTTCCACGAGCACTACCACCGGCTCATGCTGGCCTGTGAGCTGGCGAAGGACGCGCAGTCCTGCCTCCGGGAATGGGAGGGCTCCGGCCGGACGCAGTCGCTGCTGTCCATGTGGGCCCACGACCGGCTGGTTCCCAAGGTCGGCGAGTTCGGCATCGGCGAGCACTTCGCCCGGGTCGACGGGCTGCGCTCCGCATCGGGCGGCACCAAGGCCGAGCACATGGTCGCCCACCTGCGGGCTCTCGGGCTCGATCCGGAGACCGTGGTGGTCATCGGGGACAGCGTCGACGACGGGCACGCGGCCCAGCACGTCGGCGCGCAGGCGATCCTCTACACCGGCGGCATGACCAGGCGGTCGGAGTTGGAGGCGCTGGGCTTCCCGGTCGTCGACTCGCTCGCCGACGCTCTCGGCAGGGTCGTCTGACCTGCGACGGGCCGCCGCCCGTTCTCCTTCGCACCCCTGGGCGATCTCGTGCGTGACCAAGGGTGTGAGATCGGGCCGGGTGGCTACAACCTCGGTATGACAGGTCCTCATGACCGGGTGATAGTCGTACCCTTGGGCACGAGCCATGCCGAATCCCCCACGGAGGCCGCTATCAACCGTCTCGTCCTCTGGAACGTCGATCTCACGCTCGTCGACGCGACCATCGTCACCCGCGAGGCCTACGCGGACGCGTTCCGGATGGTGACCGGCCGGCCGCTGGTCAAGCTCGCCCCGGCCATGGGCCGTCCGGACTCCGAGATCATCTTCGAGACGCTGGCAATCAACGGCATCGTGGTCGAGGACCGGCACCTGCCCGAGTTCCTCGACGCGCTCGCCGTCAGCTTCGCCGCCAAGCACAAGCGCCTGGCGAAGGAGGGGCGGATGATGCCCGGCGCCAAGGACGCGCTCGCCGCCGTCTCCCGGCTCGGCGGGGCCGTCCAGTCCGTGCTGACCGGGACCATCAAGGGCAACGCCGTCCACAAGCTGACGGCGTTCGGCCTGAACAAGTGGGTCGACTTCGAGGTGGGCGGATACGGCGAGGAGGTCTATCCCAAGGCGACCCTCCTCCAGGTGGCACAGGGAAGGGCCAAGGCCAAGTACGGCGAGCCCTTCACCGCGCAGAACACCGTCCTGATCGGCGACTCGACCCGCGACGTGCAGGCGGCCAGGATCGGCGGGGCCGCGGTGATCGCCGTCGCGTCCGGCCGCTCCATGGCGGCCGAGTTGCACGAGGCCGGCGCCGACATCGTGCTCCCCGACCTGACGAACGCGTCGGAGGTCGTGGCCGCCGTCGCGCGCCTCACCAGCCCCGCCGACCGCAAGGCCGGCTGAGCGGGGTCACAACGCGTCGAGGAAGCGCGCCGCCGCGGGTGCGGCGACGGCCGCGCCGGTGCCGGCGCCCTCGACGATGACGGCGAACGCCAGATCCTTCCGATAGCCGATGAACCACGAGTGTGTGGGGGGCTCCGCGCCCGAGCCGTACTCCGCGGTGCCGGTCTTGCCGGCCGTACCCGAGGGGAAGGCGACGCCGCTCGCGGTGCCCTCGCTGACGACGGCGGGCATGAGCCGTCGCAGCGCCGTGACCACGCCCGGTTCGAGCCTGCGCGGAGCGGACGCGCCGGCGGGCACGAGGGAGGCGGGGACGAGACGCGGCTGCCGCCACGTGCCGTCGGCGATGGCCCCGGCCACGGCGGCCATGTTGAGCGGGCTCGCGAGCACCCGGCCCTGGCCGATGGCCGCCGACGCGAGGTCGGTCGCGCCGTTCGGCGTGGGGAAGGCGGCGTCGACGGCCGGCACTCCGATCTTGATACGCGCGCCGAAGCCGAAGTCGGCGGCCACCTTGCTCAGGCGGCTCGGGCCGAGCCGGTCGACCGCCATGGCGCCGAACGTCGTGTTGCACGAGTGGGCGAAGGCGTCGACGAAGCGCAGCGTGCCGTAGTCGTGGTGCTCGGCGTTGTGGAACGCGAAGCCGCCGATCGTCTGTTCGGCGGGGCACCGCACGGTCTGCCCGGCGGTGACACCACCCGCGACGAGGGCGGACGCGGTGACGACCTTGAAGGTGGAACCCGGGGGATAGGCCCCGAGCAGTGCCCGGTTGTAGCCGCCGGGCTTGTTGACCACGGCGAGGATCTCTCCCGTCGAGGGCCGCAGCGCGACGAGCGACGCGGGCTTGTCGACGCCTTCGAGCGCGTGTGCGCCGGCTTCGTGGACCTTCAGGTCGAGCGTGGTGGTCAGCGGCTTGCCCGGGCGCTCCGCATGGCGGGCGACCGTCGACACTGTCGTGCCGGCGGCCGTGTCGACCAGGTCGATCTGCGACGACGGCCCGCCCGCGAGGCGTGAGGCGTACTGCTTGCGCAGCTCCTCGACGATCTGCTGGACCGAACCGGGCGAATCCGGTGTGTCGATCCTGGTCCCGTCGGCGGCGGTGACGGGAGCCGGATCGGCGCGCCGTGTGGTCAGCGTGAAGCGGCGCCCGTCGGTGAGCAGCGGATGGATCGCGGCCGGAGTCCAGGCGACGCGCCAGGCCCGGTCGCGCTCCACCAGTCGGAGGGTGCCGTCGTAGGAGAACCCGACGGGGCCGGTCAGTGTGGCGTGGAATCCGACGGTTCCCTTGGAGACGCGGGTGACCTGGAACCGCTGCGAGGAGAGCTTCAGGTCGTCGTGGAACGCGCGGTATCTGCTGTCGAAGTCGGCGGGAGGGTCGACCGTGAGCGCGCGCATCGCGGAGTAGTCCGACCGCGACCACGCCGCCAGGAAGCGGGCCGCCGTCTCTTCGGGTGAGCCCTTGGTCCGCAGTGCCCATATCACCCCGCCGGCGGTCAGGACCGGAACGAGCAGGACGGCGACCACGATGGGCCAGCGGCGCCTTCTCCGTGCTCCGTGCGGTGGTGGTGTGCGGCGCATGAGTTCCCCCAGGTGGTCGAGTGCTCGAACAGAGGAACAGATGCCGCGCCAATATGTCCAATATCGATATCGTTCTCCGATTAATAGGTATTTGCGTATCATTGCTGGTCATGGACCTCATTCGGCATCTCAGCCAGTTCCTGGTCCTCGCTGAAGAACTGCACTTCGGCAATGCCGCCGCGCGGCTGGGGCTGGCACAGCCGCCCCTCAGCCAGCGCATCAAGAGGCTGGAGGACGAGTTGGGAGTCAAGCTCTTCGAGCGGTCCAGCCGCCGGGTGACGCTGACGCCGGCAGGGCGGCTGCTGGTGCCGGAGGCGCAGGACCTCGTCGCCCGGGTGGAGCGGCTCCGCAACCTGATGACGGGATCGGCTCACGAGGACGGGACGACCGTCCGGATCGGCTTCCCCTCGGACCTCGGCGGCACCGTGCTCGCCGCGCTGATCGCCGCCTACCGGGCACGCCTCCCCGAGGTACGGCTGTCGCCGGCGGAGATGGGGACGGCCGCGCAGGTCGCGGCGCTCCTGGAGGGCGAGCTCGATGTGGGGCTGCTTCGCCATCCGGTCGCGGCGGCCGGGCTCGGGTTCGGGGCGATCCTGACCCAGCATCCGGGCGTCCTGCTCGCGGAGGACGACGAACTCGCCGCCTGGGCGACGGTCCACCTCGCGGACCTCGCCGGACGTGCGCTCGTCCTGTCCCCTCGCGAGGCGGAGCCCGGCCTGTACGACGAGACGCTGGCCGGCTGCAGACGGAACGGGTTCGTCCCCGCCGACGTCATCGCGGCGGGCACCGCCGAGTTCACGTTGGGACTCGTCCTGTCGGGCACGGCCGTCGCCTTCGGGCCACCGGCGGCGCCGCCGGGCACCGTGTGGCGGCCGCTCGCGGGAGCGCCGCTGGCCTGGCGTCTTTCCACCGCGTGGCGCGGGGAGCCCGCGCCGCAGGTCGAGGATTTCGCGGCGGTGGCTCTGCGGGTGCTCCGCGAGGACGCCGGACTGGTCGCCGAGGGTTCGGTCCCCGCACTCCGCGTGGCTCCGCGGCCGGCGACGGGATTCCTGGCATGAACGCGATCGAGCAGGTCCTCCGCTCCGCGGGGGTCATGGGCTGGATCCACGTGGCCGACATCGACTCGGGGAACGAGGTGGCGGTCCGCGCCGACGAGTCCGTGGTCCTCGCGTCCGTCTTCAAGCTCCCGCTGCTGCTGGCGCTGTACCGGCAGGCCGAGCGCGGCGTCGTCGATCTGTCGGACCCCGTCCGGGTGCCCGCGGACGGCAGGACGGCGGGCGGCACCGGGCTTTCCGCCATGAACGACGAGGTGGCGATGTCGTTGCGCGACATCGCCTACCTGATGATGGCGGTGAGTGACAACACTGCCGCCGACGTGCTGCTCGCCAGGGTCGGGCTCGACTCGGTCAACGCCCTGCTCGCCGAGTTGGGGCTGCCCGGCACGAAGGTGGTGCACGACTGCCGCGAACTGTTCGCCGGCATGATGAGGGACGCCGGCGTGGACGCCCCGGCGGAGCTCACCCAGGCGTGTGCCGACCCCGAGGTGGTCGCCCGTCTCGGCGCGCTCGTCCCCGGGCGGACCAACCGCGGGACCCCGCGTGAGATGACGCGGCTTCTCGGCATGGTGTGGCGTGACGAGGCGGCACGGCCCGAGTCGTGCGCCGCCGTACGGCGGTTGATGGGCCTGCAGGTGTGGCCGCACCGGCTGGCCTCCGGGTTCCCGTTCGACGACGTGGCCGTCAGCGGCAAGACCGGAACGCTGCCCACGATCCGCAGCGAGATCGGCGTCGTCGAGTATCCCGACGGCGGCCGTTACGCGGCGGCCGTCTTCACCCGCTCGCTCGGCACGGCCCAGAACCAGCCCCGTGCCGACGCCGCGATCGGGTCCGCGGCCCGGATCGCGATCGACCACCTGAGGGCGCACACATGAGGGGGCCCGTTTCTATGTGGGCGGTGACGGTGACATCCGGCGTCCGCGTCGTAAGGATGGACACATGGTTGAGGAAGGCGCTCTGCTCTGGGAACCCACGCCGGAGATCGTCCGTGACGCCCGGGTGACTCGCTTCGCGGACTGGCTCGGCCGGTCCGGGACGTACGAGGACGTGTGGAAGTGGTCGGTCGACCGTCCGGCCGACTTCTGGACGTCGGTGTGGGACTACTTCGGCGTCGTGGGGGAGCGTGGTGACGGGCCCGTCATCAGTGGAACGATGCCGGACGTCCAATGGTTCGCCGGAGCCTCGGTCAATTACGCCGCAAACGCCCTGCGTGGCGACGCCGACCACCTTGCCGTGATTTTTCGCGATGAAGCGGGAAATCGGCGGACGTACACGCGCGGGCGACTGCGCGACGAGGTCGGCAGGGTGCGCGGCGGGCTGGAGAGGCTCGGCGTGGGGCGCGGCGACCGGGTGGCGGCGTACGTCCCCAACATCCCCGAGGCGCTGATCGCCTTCCTGGCCACCGCCTCGCTGGGGGCGATCTGGTCCTCGTGCTCGCCGGACTTCGGCGCGCCGAGCGTCATCGACCGGTTCACCCAGATCGAGCCCAAGGTGCTCATCGCGGTCGACGGGTACCGGTACGGCGGCAAGGCCTTCGACCGCTCGGGCGTCGTCCGCGAGATCGCGGCCAAGCTGCCCACCCTCGCCGCGACCGTGTGGATCCCCTACCTGGACGCCGAGGCGCCCGCGCCCGAAGGTGACCTGAGCTGGGACGACCTCCACGGCGAGGCCGGCGAGCTCACGTTCGAGCCGGTTCCGTTCGGGCACCCGCTGTGGGTGCTGTACTCGTCGGGGACGACCGGCCTGCCCAAGCCCATCGTGCACGGGCACGGCGGGATCGTGCTCGAGCACCTGAAGTCGCTCTCCTTCCACCAGGACCTGGGCGACGAGGATGTGTTCTTCTGGTACACCACGACCGGCTGGATGATGTGGAACTACCTCATCGGCGGCCTCCTCGTGGGCGCCACCGTCGTTCTTTACGACGGCAGCGCGGCCCATCCCGGGCCCGACGCCCTGTGGCGGCTGGCGGACGAGGAGGGGGTCACCTACTTCGGCACGGGCGCGCCGTACATCGTCGCCTCGATGAAGGCGGGGTTGCGGCCGACGGGCCTGGAGCGGCTGCGGGGGATCGGCTCGACCGGATCTCCGCTGCCCCCGGAGGGGTTCGCCTGGGTCTACTCCGACGTCAAGGCCGACGTCCAGCTCGGGTCGTTCTCCGGCGGCACGGACGTCTGCACGGGCTTCGTGGGCGGGGTGCCGTCGTTGCCGGTCAGGGCGGGCGTGATCCCGTGCCGGTGCCTCGGCGCGAAGGTCGAGTCGTTCGACCCGTCCGGTGCGTCCGTGATCGGCGAGGTGGGCGAGCTCGTGGTGACGCAGCCCATGCCCTCGATGCCGGTCATGTTCTGGAACGACCCGTCAGGCGACCGGTACCGCGAGTCGTACTTCGCCGACTATCCGGGCGTCTGGCGGCACGGCGACTGGATCAAGCTCGACGCCGACGGAAGCTGCGTGATCTACGGCCGGTCCGACTCGACCCTCAACCGGGGCGGCGTCCGGATGGGCACCAGCGAGTTCTACCGCGTCGTGGAGCGGTTCGACGAGGTCGCCGACAGCCTGGTGATCGACACCGGCCGGCTCGGCCAGGAGGGCCGGCTTCTGCTGTACGTCACGCTGGCCGAGGGGAGCACGTTCTCCGACGATCTCGTCGGCAGGCTCCGGACGGCCCTGCGGAGCGAGCTGTCCCCCAGGCACGTGCCCGACGAGATCCACGAGGTCCCCGGCATCCCCCGGACGTTGTCCGGCAAGAAGCTGGAGATCCCGGTACGGAAGATCCTTCTCGGCACGCCCGTCGAGCAGGCCGCCAACCCCGACGCCATGGCCAACCCGGAGGTCCTGCGTCACTTCGTCGGGCGTGATTGATCACGCGGGGGGGAAGCGGAGGGCAAGGGCGGGGCACATCTCAACGGCTCTGCGGGCCTCGGCACGCAGCCATGGGGGGACGCCGCCCTCCTCGATGGCGGGGAAGCCGTGCTGGTCGAGCTTGACCAGCCCGGGAGCCACGTGCGCGCAGAGCCCGTGGGCCTGGCAACGCGACCAGTCGACCATCAGCTCGGCCTCGCGCGTCTCGGCGGCCGGGAGGGGCAACATCTCGAGCACCGGCCGTCCGCAGGTCCCGTGGATGCGATGCTCCTCCACGTCGTCGGCGAACGCCTCGAGCGCCGACAGGACGAACCGGGCCGAGCCGTCGGGGTGGGAACACGCCCCACGCCCTCGTACGGCCGAGGCGGCCCGCCGTACGAGCTCGATGCCGTGCGTCGAGCCTCCCGACACCTCGGCCACGGCGCGGGCGAGGTCGGGCAGGCCGAGCCGGCAGGGCCCGCACTGGCCCGACGACTGCGCGGCCAGGTAGTTCGCGACGCGCAGGGTCTCCCCGAGAGGGCAGGTCTCGCCACCGAGCGGCACCACGATGCCCGCGCCCAGGGACCCGCCGGCCTGCGAGATGCCGCGGCGGGACACGACGGCCCCGTACGCCTGGGCGGCCGACAGCCAGGCGCCGTGGTACCCCCCGACCAGCACGCCGTCACCGACGGCCGCCTCGCACAGGTCGAGTACGGAGGCCAGGGGAACACCCGGCGTGACCTCGACGACGGCGGGGAAGACGGCCGAGCCGCCGACGGTCAGCAGGATCGTCCCCGGCTCCTGTACGGTTCCCACCGAGCCGTACACCTCGGGGCCCAGCTCCCCGAGGAGGGCGAGCTGGGCGAAGGTCTCGGTGTTCGACAGCAGGGTCGGCAGGCCGTCCACGCCGCTGTCGGAGGAGCGGGCCTTGCGCCCGGGCGGGATGCCCGCCTGGCCGTTCACGGCCTTGACGAGGGCGCCGCCCTCGCCCGAGATGAACCGTTCGGGGATGGCGGCGACGCGGACGGAGTCCTCGGCGCCCCGCTCGGCGACGGCGGACGTCATGGAGGCCACCGCCATGTCGCCCGCGGCCACCGCGACCACGACCTGCCGTGCGTTGAGCGCGCCCGCCGCCAGCAGGGCGCCCTCGAGGACGAGGTGGGGAGTCCGGGTGAGCAGCATCTTGTCCTTCACGCTGGCGGGCTCGCCCTCGGCGCCGTTGACCAGCACGACGGTCTCGGAGTCGCGGGCGCGGGCGGCGACCGCGCGCAGCTTGCGCGCGAACGGGAAGGCCGCGCCGCCGCGCCCCCGTAGGTCGACGTCCTCCGCCATCGAGATGAGCGTGTCGACGGACTCGGTGCCGAGCTCGCCGTGGATGGAGCGGTGGGCGTCGAGATCGAGCCGGCGATGCTGGTCGAGCCCGGCCGTGAGCCGTGCGGGGCCGAGCCGTCTGATCTGGGACACGCGGTAGGGAATCACACGATCCTCCGGAGTCTGGTGTCCTGTGACCGGCGCGCCGCCCGTCCGATCGGCGTCGCGTCCGTGCCGGTGCGGCCGAGCAGGGGAACCGGCTCCGGCATCGTCCGGGGAGTCTGCTCCGGGGACGACTCGGGTACGGCACGCGGCATCGGCTGCGTCTGCGTCATGTCGACGGCGTCGGCCACGCCCGTCTCGAGGGCGGGCCGGAAGGCGGCCATGACCCGGATCAGCAGGGCCGAGCCGGCGGCCACGAGACAGATCATGTAGCTCCAGCTCACCCATGCGGCCGGGGTCCGCCCGGCCATGAGGCCGTGGAGGATGGACAGCGGCCACGCCAGGTAGGCGAGGTCGTGCAGGACCCGCCACGTCCAAGGGCGTTCGGCCTGGGCGAAGCGGCCGCGCATCACGCCCGTCGCGACGATGACGATCATGAGGTCGGACGCCAGGGCGCCCATCCCGATGTACAGCGAGGTGCTGGGCAGGACCGAGCCGTACGCGGGGACGAGCCCGGCGGCGATCTTCATGCCGATGTGGGTGACCAGGAAGCCGACGCCGATCAGGGCGGCGGCCCGGTGCACGAGCTGGGCGCGGACGCGGTGGGGGATCGGCAGCACCACGCGATCGCTGGCGGCGAGCCCGAGGGCGACTGTCGTGGTGAGGGCGACCAGGGAGATGACACCCGCGTAGTAGGTGAGGAAGGACTGGGCCGCGTCCAGCAGCGGTGTGCCGATCCCGTTGTAGGCGGCGAAGAGCGCACCGGTCATGACCACGGTGACCGCGGCGCCCAGGCCTATGCGCACGCCCGGGTTGTTGAGATCCAGACCCTCGTCTGGCCGGGTGTGCCGTGGAGCCCGTCGGTGGGGCAAGGGTTCCTCCGTCGGAGAACTGTGATCGGTGTTCCGGCGATCTCGGGGTGGGGGACGAGGTCGCCGCGGGGGTGCGGGGCTCAGGACGCGGAAGGGTGCCGCTCCCCGTCCTCACGCGGGGTGGACCGCGAGGGATCGGACGGGGAACGGCACGTCCTGGGTTCCCGGGTGGCGCGATCAGCAGCGGCGCCCGCGGTTGATGCAGTTGACGACCGTGTTCATCAGGCGCGCCGGCATCACGTTCTCGAAGTCGGCGTGGTCGGTGATCGGGTTGTGCAGCTGTTCGGGGAAGGCGTCGACGGCGAACGACGCGCCGCGCGGCACCGAGTAGCCGAGTGTCATGCGCAGCTGCGGGATCGCCTTGGTCCCCGCGGCGCACCGGCCGTTGGCGGCGGGGAAGACGACGTGGGTCCGGTGGTTGGCGCTGTCGATGTTCGTGCCGTCCCAGCAGCTCGGGAAGTCCAGGACCCGCATCACCATGCTGCCTCTGGGGCAGAGGGGGTACTTGGTGGTGGTGCGGTTGGTGAATCCCGAGCAGGTCCACTGGGCGCGGGCGTTCGCGGGTCCGTTGGTGGCGGACTTGGCGTCACCGGTGATCAACCGGAGGAACCGCGGCATGGCCACGACCCGGCTGAACCGGTTGCCTCGGAACTGCAGCGTCACGACCTTCGGCAGGAGGATCGTCCCGACGTTGCCCTCCGCGCCGTGCCCCGGGTCCGCCGGGGCTGGGGCCGACGCCGACGCGGTGGGGGCCGGGGCCGCGTCCCCTGTGGCGGGGGCGGCCGGATCCGCCTCGGTGCCCGGCGACGTCGTCGCGTCATCCGGAGCGCCGGGCTCGGCCGCCGCGGGGTCAGCCGAGGCCTCGGCGCCCTCGACGGCCGCGGGGTCCGCCGGAGCCTCGGTGGCGGGAGGCGCGTCGGCCGCGGCCTCCTCAGCCTCGGCGGCCTCAGCCGCGGCAGCCGCGGCCTCCGCCTCCGCGCGGCTCTTGATGGCCGTCTCTCCGGTCCTGCTCCTCAGCACCGGCCAGAAGTAGGTGGACTTGTCGCCCAGGCGGCAGGTGGTGCCGCCCGCGGCGAGGCTCTCGTCCGTGGAGAACCCGTTGGTCGTCAGGTTGCCGACGTAGTCGTGGATGTGGTGTGCGCCGTTCGACACGCCGGGGGCGACGATGTGGTTGTCGGAGTTGTGATGGCCGTTCTCGTTGCGGCCGCAGCGGGAGATGAACGACCCGCGACCGGCGACGACGCCGGTGTTCCCGCGGGGGACCTTCCGGATGTCGACGAAGTCCTCCAGGAAGGGGCCGACGTCCTCGCACTCGTGTCCCTGCGCCGTGGGGTCGCAGTGGGCGGAGGCGGCGGGCACGTCGAGCCCCACGAGCGTGCTGCTCAGCAGGAGGGCGGCGCCGGCAAGCATCAGCCGTTTTCGCATGTTTGGTAGCTCCTGAACCTGACTAGACCGTAGGAGTGGGAAGCGTGGAGTAATCCACGAGGCCTGTGCTCTCCAGTAGGGACATGTGCTTCATGACGACGTTGACCGCCGTCGTGGCGAATTCGCGGACCAGATCGTTTCGGGTTCCCGCCCGTACGGCGGCGACGACCGCGAAGACCTTGCCGTGGGCGTTTCTGAGCCGGTCGACGAAGATCTGGTCGAACTGGGGTCCCCTGGCTCCCGACATCTCGTCGAGCCATCCCTGCTGATCGGGGTTGGGCTCGTTGGGCAACAGGACGCCGAGCTTGTCGGCCAGGGCGCGCACCTCGGCGTCGAGCTTGGTGTGGTCGGTCACCAGGTGCATGCCGACGTCCTTGACCTTGTCGCTGTTCGAGCGATCCTGGGCCCATCGGCCGGCGGGGATCTCCCAGAGTCCTGCCCACCGGACCCGCACGAGCAGGTCGCGGTCGGCCGGGCTGAGGGGGCCCCACTGCGTCTGAGTCCAACCCGCCTGGGCCGCCTCACCTCGAGGGACGACCACGACCACGGCGATGGCCGCGGCGAAGAGGAAGACGCCGAACACCAGGAGTTCCCCAAACCGGAACCGCATCGTGCCTCCTTTCGTGACCTTCGGTGGGAGGTACGCGGAGGTGTGGCGGGAGGTTCAGGAAATAGTCAGAAATGACTGGAGTTGGCGGAGTCGAGTACAGGCGAGGAAAACTGATGCAAACATGTGCCCGTGCGTCGACAACTCGACAGCCGGTTCGTGCGTCAGGACTCCTACGGCGACCCTGATCGGGACGATCATCTGATCAGGGAGCTGTATCAGGAGTTCGGCGGTCCGCTACTGCGTCAGGTGCGGAAGACGACCGGAAACGACCTGCAATGGGCCGAGGACGTGGTCCAGGAGACGCTTGTTCGCGCGTGGCGTAACTCCGCGAAGCTGACCTGGGAACCCGGCCTCCTGTGGGCCTGGCTCTTGACCGTGGCCCGTCGCATCGTGATCGACGGGCGCCGGCGCCGGGGCGTCCGCCCCAGAGAGGTGGAGGCCCCGGAAGAGGACACCATCGCCGTGCCGGACGGCTCCGACCGCACACTGTCGGCGATCGTGGTCGCCGACGCATTACGCGGACTGTCCACTCAGCACCGAGAAGTTATCGAAGAGACATACTTACGGGACCGTACGGTAAGCGAAGCGGCTGAGATTCTGGGCATTCCGCCGGGTACCGTGAAATCGAGGCTCTTCTATGCCCTGCGCGCTCTGCGCTCGGCACTGAAGGAAAGGGGGGTGGCCAGCTGATGTCCGCGTCGTCGGAACACTTCGATGTGGCCGCCTATGCCCTTGGAGTGCTCGATGACGACGACGTCGAGGCGTTCGAGCGCCATCTCGACGACTGCGCGCAGTGCCGGTCGGAATTGCTGGAGAGCCAGGACGTTCCCGGTATGCTCGACGCGGTCAAGGCTGACTCCGTGTCCCCCGAGCGGACCCGCCCCTGAGTCGCCTGTACGTTAAGTTGACGTATGGGGCCTTTTCGGGTGATATCGGGTGCGGTGGTGCCGCTCTTCCTGTCAATGGGGACCGGGAGATGGTGCGCCACCAAAGGAGTGGTGCATGGCTGCGACGCCGGATCAACGAGCCCGGACCGCGGACGCCTCGCTTCCTCCGCGTAGTTTCGGCGAGGAGGGCGCTCGCCTCTCCTATGGCGACTATCTCCGACTGAGAGATCTTCTCGCCCAGCAGGCGCCCCAGTCGGGCGCCAGCGACGAATTGCTCTTCATCACCATCCATCAGGTCTACGAACTGTGGTTCAAGCTGCTCCTGCACGAGTTGGAGCGCATCAGGGACGCGATGGCCGGCGGTGAGCTCTGGCACGCCAGGCACCTGTTCCGCCGGGTTCACGCCGTCGAGCGGGTCCTCGTCGAGCAGGTCCAGGTGCTGGAGACCATGACCCCGCAGGACTTCCTGGAGTTCCGCTCGGTGCTCGCGCCGGCCAGCGGGTTCCAGTCGGTCCAGTTCCGCGAGCTCGAGTTCCTCTCCGGGGTCAAGGACGAGGCCTACCTCGCCCGGCTCCGGGACGCCGACGACGCGGAACTCGCCAGGCTCAGGCGGCGGCTGGCCGAACCCACGCTGTGGGATGCTTACCTCACCGCACTCTCCCAGCGTGGCCTGGCCGTCTCCGATGCGGAGATCATGGACTCCCTGCTGGCCGTGGCCAGGGACCGCGGATCGTACGACGATCTGTGGGAACTGGCCGAAGATCTGCTGACGCACGACGAGACCACCGCCCATTGGCGGATGCGTCACGTTCAGATGGTCGAGCGCCAGATCGGCACCAAATCGGGTACGGGCGGCTCGTCAGGGGCGCCGTACCTCCGCGGGCGCACACGAATGCAGTTCTTTCCCCTCCTGTGGGAATTAAGGGCCTGGCTGTAAACCTAAAAGCTCACAAAGGGGTGAGTAGCGACATGCCGCTCGATATGGCGCAAAATTCGCAGGAAGCGCTGGACGAGCTTCTCCGTACCGCAGCCGAGAGGTGCGCCCACGCACCCGGTGCGCCGGGCGACGTGGAGGAGGTGCTGGCCTTCCTCCGGCGGTACTACCTCCATGTCCCCGTCGAGGACCTGGCCGACCGTGATCCCGTGGACGTGTTCGGACCGGCCGTCTCCCATCGGCACCTGGCCGAGCACCGGCCGCAGGGCCGGGCGGTGGTCCGGGCCTACACGCCGACGCTGGAGGAGAACGGCTGGGATCCCGGCCGCTCCGTGGTCCAGATCGTCACCGACGACATGCCCTTCCTGCTCGACTCGGTGACGAGCGAGATCGACAGGCACGAGCTGGGCACCCACCTGATCGTCCATCCGCAGATGCAGGTGCGCCGTGACGTGACCGGCGCGCTGGCGGCCGGAGCGGGCCAGGAGGACGTCGCCGGGCGGGCGGAGGTCACCGGCCAGTCGCTCCGCGAGTCGTGGATGCACATCGAGATCGACCGCCAGTCCGACCCCGCCGTGCTCAAGCAGCTGGAAGTCGATCTGCAGCGGGTCCTGCTCGACGTGCGCAGCGCCGTCGAGGACTTCGCCAAGATGCGGGCGCTGGCCGTGCAGACGGCCGACGAGCTGTCGGCCGCCCCGCCTCCGCTCGACCCCGCCGGCGTCGAGGACAGCCAGGAGCTGCTCCGATGGCTGGCCGACGGCCATTTCACCTTCCTCGGCACCCGGGAGTACCGCCTGGTGGAGACCGAGGGGGGAGAGAATCTGCGGGCCGTCCCCGGCACCGGGCTCGGCATCCTGCGGGCCGACAAGGCCGGGTCGGACAGCTTCGCCGCAATGCCGCCCGCGATGCGGGCGAAGGCGAGGGAGAAGCAGGTCCTGATCGTCACGAAGGCCAACAGCCGCGCGACCGTCTACCGCCCGCAGTACCTCGACTACATCGGCGTCAAGTTCTTCTCCCAGGACGGCGAGGTGATCGGTGAGCGCCGGTTCCTCGGGCTGTTCACCCACGTGGCGTACAACGAGTCGATCTCCAGGGTCCCCGTGCTGCGGCGCAAGCTCGGCGAGGTCCTCGACCGGGCGGGGCTTCCCCCGGACAGCCACGACGGCAAGGACCTCATCGAGATCCTGGAGACCTACCCCCGCGCCGAGCTCTTCCAGACCTCCGTCGACGAGCTGCTGCGCATCGCGCTCGGCGTCCTCAGGCTGCGCGAACGCAAGCAGGTCAAGCTCTTCCTGCGCCGCGACGACTACGGCCGCTACATCTCCTGCCTGATCTTCCTGCCGCGCGACCGCTACACGACCAAGGTCCGCCTGGCCATGCAGCAGCTCCTGCTCAAGGCGCTCGGCGGCACCACGCTCGACTACAGCGCGATGATCGGCGAGTCGGCGCTGGCCCGGCTGCACGTGGTGATCCGCGGCGAGCGCGGCAAACCGCTCGGCGACCTCCCCGACGACGTCGAGGAGCTGGAGACGCGTCTCGCGGCCGTCACCCGCTCCTGGGAGGACGACCTGGCCGCCGCCATCAACGAGCTGTGCACGGAGGAGGAGGCGCCCGCGCTGATCCGCCGGTACAGCACGGCCTTCCCTGAGGGGTACAAGGCCGACTTCCCGCCGCGTACGGCGGTGGCCGACCTCAGGAGGCTGGAGCAGCTCGCCGAGGACCCGGCCGAGATCGGCATGAACCTCTACGAGCCGTACGGCGCGGCAGAGGGCGAGCGGCGCTTCAAGCTGTACCGGATGGGCGCGCCCATCTCGCTGTCCCGCGTGTTGCCGCTGCTCCAGCGGATGGGCGTCGAGGTGGTCGACGAGCGCCCGTACGAGGTGGACCGGGACCACGACCAGGACACCCAGGACGCCTGGATCTACGACTTCGGCCTGCGGTACGCGCCCGCCGACGACGTGGACCGCGACGAGTTCAAGCAGTTGTTCCAGGACGCGTTCGGCGCGCTGTGGCGCGGAGACGTGGAGAACGACGGCTTCAACGCGCTCGTGCTGGCCGGCGGCCTGACCTGGGAACAGGCCGAGATCCTGCGGGCCTACGCCAAGTACCTCCGCCAGGCGGGCACCACGTTCAGCCAGAGCTACATCGAGCGCGTGCTGCTCGGCAACGTCCGGCTGGCGCGCCTGCTGGTCAGGCTCTTCGAGGCGCGCCTCGACCCGAGGCGGCCCGACGACGGCAGAACCGAGGTGTGCGAGGCGCTCACGGAGGAGATCCTCGCCTCGCTCGACGAGGTGGTCTCGCTCGACGAGGACCGCATCCTCAGGGCCTACCTTGAGATGATCACCGCCACCCTGCGGACCAACGTCTTCCAGACCGCCGGCGCCGAGGGCAGGGACGCCGGAGCGGGCGGCAGCCGGTTCGTCTCCGGCCGGCGCAAGCCGTACATGGCGCTGAAGTTCGACCCGCAGGCGATCAGCGTGCTGCCGCTGCCGCGGCCGAAGTACGAGATCTTCGTCTACTCGCCGAGGGTCGAGGGCGTGCACCTGCGGTTCGGCAAGGTCGCCCGCGGCGGCCTGCGCTGGTCCGATCGCATGGAGGACTTCCGCACGGAGGTCCTCGGCCTCGTCAAGGCCCAGACCGTGAAGAACACCGTCATCGTGCCCACGGGCTCCAAGGGCGGGTTCGTCGTCAAGCGTCCCCCGGCGGGCGGACGCGACGAGCAGCTGGCCGAGGGCATCGCCTGCTACCGCCAGTTCATCTCCGGCCTGCTCGACCTGACCGACAACCTGGTCGCCGGCGAGGTCGTGCCCCCGCCCGACGTCGTACGGCACGACGGCGACGACACCTACCTGGTGGTGGCCGCCGACAAGGGCACGGCGACGTTCTCCGACATCGCCAACGAGGTGTCCAAGGAGTACGCCTTCTGGCTCGGGGACGCGTTCGCCTCCGGCGGTTCGGTCGGCTACGACCACAAGGCCATGGGCATCACCGCCAAGGGCGCGTGGGAGTCGGTGCGCTACCACTTCCGCACGATCGGCGTCGACGTCCAGACGACCGACTTCACCGTCGTCGGCGTCGGCGACATGTCAGGCGACGTGTTCGGCAACGGCATGTTGTTGTCGGAGCACATCCGGCTGGTCGCCGCGTTCGACCACCGGCACGTGTTCGTCGACCCCTCGCCCGACGCCGCCCGCGGGTTCGCCGAGCGGAGCAGGCTCTTCGCGTTGCCGCGCAGCTCCTGGGCCGACTACGACCGGGCGCTCATCTCGAGCGGCGGCGGCGTGTGGCCGCGGACCGCCAAGTCCGTTCCCGTGTCCCCGCAGATGCGGGCCGCGCTCGGCATTCCGGCGGGCGTCACCGCGCTCGCCCCCAACGAGCTGATCAGCGCCATCCTCAAGGCCCCGGTGGACCTGCTCTGGAACGGCGGCATCGGCACCTACGTCAAGGCCACGTCCGAGACCCACGCCGACGTGGGGGACAAGGCCAACGACGCCCTCCGGATCAACGGCGCCGACCTGCGCTGCAAGGTCGTGGGAGAGGGCGGGAACCTCGGCCTCACCCAGCTGGCGAGGATCGAGTTCGCGCTGGGCGGCGGGCTGGTCAACACCGACTTCATCGACAACTCGGCCGGGGTGGACACCTCCGACCACGAGGTCAACATCAAGATTCTGCTGAACCAGGTCGTCCGCGACGGCGAGATGACCGACAAGCAGCGCAACCAGCTCTTCCTCGAGATGACCGACGAGGTGGGCGAGCTGGTGCTCGACGACAACTACGCCCAGAACGTGGTGCTGGCCGCCTCGCGCGCCCAGGCGTCCTCGATGTTGCACATCCACGCCCGCTACCTGCGGCGCTTGGAGCGGGCGGGACTGGTCGACCGCCAGCTGGAGTTCCTGCCGTCGGACAAGATGCTGGCCGAGCGCCGGCAGGCCGGCCTGGGGCTGACCGCGCCGGAGTTCGCGGTCCTGCTCGCCTACACCAAGCACGTGGTGGACGCCGAGCTGCTCGCCTCGGACATCCCCGACGATCCGTACCTGGCGTCGTGGCTCGTGTCCTACTTCCCCTCGGCCCTGCGGCAGCGCCTGCGCGCGTACATGGACTCCCACCCGCTGCGCCGGGAGATCATCACCACCCGCGTCGTGAACGACGTGGTCAACGCGGGCGGGACCAGCTTCGTGTTCCGCTTCGGGGAGGAGACCGGCGCCTCGACGGCCGACGTCGTCCGGGCGTACCTGGTGACCCGTGAGGTGTTCGACCTGGCCGCCTTCCGCCGCCAGGTCGAGTCGCTGGACAACAAGGTCGAGACGGCGACGCAGCTCGCGATGCTCTTCGAGGCCAGGAAGCTGTCCGAGCGCGGCACCCGCTGGCTGCTCGGCAACCGCCGGCCTCCGCTCGACCTCGCGTCCACCGCCAAGGCGTTCATCGAGGGCTCCAACGGCCTGCTTCCGCACCTTCCGAAGCTCCTCACCGGCCCCGACCTGGTGGCGTACGAGGAGAGGCGGGACTCCTTCGCGGCCCGCGGGGTGCCGGACGACCTGGCCGAGCGGGTGGCCTCGATGGTGCCCGCGTACTCCACGTTCGACCTGGTGGAGATCTCCTCGTTCACGGGGCGGCCGGTGGACGAGGTGGCCGAGGTCTACTTCGACCTGGCCGACCGGCTCCAGCTCGCGCGGCTCAGGGAGCGGGTCATCCACCTGCCGCGGGACAGCAGGTGGAACTCGATGGCCAGGTCCGCGCTGCGGGACGACCTGTACGCGGCCCACGCCACGCTGACCCGTGACGTGCTGATCCACAGCAAGCCCGGACTGTCGCCCGAGGAACGGCTGGCCAGCTGGTCGGAGGCGAACAACGCCGCCGTCGAACGGGCGAGGCAGACGTTGTCGGAGATCTGGGAGAGCGACACCTTCGACCTCGCGACGCTCTCGGTGGCGCTGCGGGCCGTCCGGACCCTGGTCGCGACGAGCAACCTGCCGCACGCCGAGTCGTGAGGCCGGTGATCAGGTCGCGGTGGCCCTGGTGACGACGCTGTCGTAGGCGATGACACGAGCGGGCGCGGTGGACGTCTTGGACGGCACCGCGCTCACGTACTGCTGCGTCTCCTCGATCCGGCGCTCTTTCCTGATGAACGGGTTCTTCAGAGTCCAGCGGGCCGCCGGGGGGATCAGCACCGGGCGGCCCTCGCTGCACTTGATCTCGGGCGTCCACGTCGAGGTGCGCGACAGCGTGTAGAAGACGAGGCCGCCCCCGTTGACGGTGCGCATTGCGAAGATCGGATAGTTCGCGGCGATGGCGAAGATGGACCGGTAGTCCATGCAGTCCTTGTCCCTGGCCCTGTCCTGGTCGGCCGTGATCGCCGCCGCGAAGCCGGTCGTCTGCGGGCCCGGAGCGATCAGCCCCGAGGCGTAGCCGTCCTGCCCCTCCTCGGCGACCGTGGCGTGCAGGGGACCCATCAGGTTGGGGCTGACCGCGATGCTCCCGTCACGGGAGTCGAGCGCCGTCGCATAGCCCTCGGCGTCCGTGGCGATCGCCGGCGGCTCGTCGCCCGGGTAGATCAGGGACTCGAAGCTGTTCTGCCACCGCGAGGCCGCGTCCGGCCGCGTGAAGGCGAACACGGCCATGCGGACGTCGCCCTTCGAGGTGCGGCGCTGGGCCGTCGCGGCGAACCACTGGAGGCCCGCTCTGGCGCTCTGCCGGGGCACGAACACCTTGGGGTGCGACCAGGTGTAGCGAGGCGGCTTGGCGCCGGAGGAGTGGATCTGGGCCGCCGTGATGGGGCGCTGGGCGTCACGGGCGAGTGAGAGCGCCCACCTGTCCGCGCCCGCCACCCTGAGGACCTCGTCGGTGGCGATGAAACCCTCGAACGCCTTTTCGGCATCCTTGATCGTCACGGCCTGCGGCTCGGGGCTCGGGCTCGGCGCCGGAGCGCTCGACGTGGCCGCGGCGGGGCTCGCCGACGGCGTCGGCGGCGCAGCGCTCGTGCAGGCGGCAACCGTGCCGGCGAGCAGCGCCACGGCGAGCGCACTCCGGACGACCCCGTTCACGCCAGCCTCCTAGGACAAGGATCCACATGCTAGCCGAGGTGCGAGACCCGATGACGTCCTCGGTTCGCGTACCCTTTACAGACGTGGCAGTCATCGATCCGGCCGAAGAGATCGGCGAGCTTACCGGCACACTCAGGGGCATCCAGGATGTGCTCGACCTCGACGCCCTGCGCAAGCAGGTCGTCGATCTGGAGGCGCAGGCTGCCGCTCCTGACCTGTGGAACGACCCTGAACAGGCGCAGAAGGTCACCAGCAGGCTGTCCCACCTGCAGAGTGAGATCAACCGCGTCGAGGGTCTGGCCCGCCGCCTGGAGGACCTGCCGGTCCTGTTCGAGCTGGCGGCCGAGGAGGGCGACGAGGACGCGCTGGCCGAGGCCGAGAGGGAACTGGCCTCGCTCAAGTCCGACGTCGGCGCGCTCGAGGTCCGGACCCTCCTGGCGGGCGAGTACGACTCGCGGGAGGCGCTCGTCACGATCAACTCCCAGGCCGGCGGCGTCGACGCGGCCGACTGGGCGCAGATGCTGCTCCGCATGTATCTGCGGTGGGCGGAGCGCCACGGGTACTCGACCGAGGTCTACGACACCTCCTACGCCGAGGAGGCCGGCATCAAGTCGGCCACCTTCGTGATCAAGACGCCCTACGCGTACGGCACGCTCAGGGGAGAGCACGGGACCCACCGCCTGGTCCGGATCAGCCCGTTCGACAACCAGGGCCGCCGCCAGACCTCCTTCGCCGGAGTGGACGTGGTCCCGGTCGTGGAGCAGACCGACCACATCGACATCAACGAGGACGACCTCCGCGTCGATGTCTACCGGTCGTCGGGCCCCGGCGGTCAGGGAGTGAACACGACCGACTCCGCCGTCCGGATCACCCACATCCCGACCGGCATCGTGGTGTCCTGCCAGAACGAGCGGTCCCAGCTCCAGAACCGGGCCTCCGCGATGGCCGTGCTGTCCGCGAAGCTGCTGGAGCGCAAGCGCCAGGAGGAGGCGGCCGCGATGAACGAGCTTCGCGGCGAGACCACCACCTCGTGGGGCACGCAGATCCGCAACTACGTGCTGCACCCGTACCAGATCGTCAAGGACCTGCGCTCCGGGGTCGAGGCGGGCAACCCGAGCGCCGTCCTGGACGGCGACCTCGACGAGTTCATCGAGGGCGAGATCCGGTGGATGCGCCGCCAGGAGGCGCACTGAGCGGGGCCCGGCGGCCCGCTGACGCGGGTCGGCGGGTCTAGTACCCGCTGATGTGGGACAGGGCCAGCAACGCGACGGCGAGCAGTACGGCCAGTGCGATGAGCACGGGCGAAAGACCCATGAACCCGTGGTGGTGAAGCTTGGCGCGTCCTTCGCGGCAGACGGGGCACCGGCCCTCCACCACAGGGCCCGCGCAGGCCGCGCAGATCAGATGTTCGCAGCTCATAGCACCCTTACCATCCTATGATCCAAGGCCTAATCGTTTTGTTTCCGTTATGGACGTTCCATGCCAGTGTTACCCCTACACTGAGGTACGGCCAACCGGAACGTCGATCGAAACTTACGGTCTCCCTCCGTGTTGGATGTCCAACCCCCTAGACTGGCTTGCCGTGATGCGCCCGTGATCCATTTCGATAATGTCAGCAAGGTCTACGCGAACCAAAACCGGCCTGCCCTCGACCACGTGAGCGTGGACGTCGACAAGGGCGAGTTCGTGTTCCTCGTCGGTCCCTCCGGATCAGGGAAGTCCACCTTCCTTCGCCTGGTCCTCAAGGAGGAGCGGCCCAACTCCGGGGCGATCCATGTCGCCGGCAAGGACCTCTCCCGCCTGTCCAACTTCAAGGTTCCCCACCTGCGGCGCCGGATCGGATGCGTCTTCCAGGACTTCCGGCTGCTGCCCAACAAGAACGTCTACGAGAACGTGGCGTTCGCGCTCGAGGTCATCGGCAAGCCGCGGCGGTTCATCCGCAAGGTCGTGCCGGAGGTCATCGAGCTGGTCGGCCTCGAGGGCAAGGCGCACCGTATGCCCGACGAGCTCTCCGGCGGCGAGCAGCAGCGCGTCGCGATGGCTCGGGCCTTCGTCAACCGGCCCATGATCCTGCTGGCCGACGAGCCCACCGGAAACATCGACCCCGCGACGAGCATCGGCATCATGAAGGTGCTCGACCGCATCAACAGGACCGGCACCACCGTCCTCATGGCCACACACGATGCCGCCATCGTCGACTCCATGCGCAAGCGCGTGGTGGAGCTGGAGGACGGAAAGATCGTCCGCGACCAGTCGCGTGGCGTCTACGGTCAGGCTTATTAGGAGTAACTGCGAGCATGCGGGCCAACTTCATCTTCTCCGAGGTCTGGATCGGCCTTCGCCGTAACCTCACGATGACCATCGCCGTCATCGTGACGGTCGCGGTCGGCATGGCACTGCTCGGCATCGGGCTGATGATCAACTCTCAGGTCTCGTCCATGACCAGCTACTGGACCGACAAGGTCGAACTGTCGGTCTTCCTGTGCAAGAAGGACGACGTCTTCCCGTCCTGTAAGAACAAGCCCCCGCTCAACGACGAGCAGAAGGCGGCGCTGAAGCAGACGATCTCGGGCATGCCCGAGGTCGAGCGGGTCGACTTCGAGGACCAGGCCCAGGCGTACAAGAACTTTCAGGAGCAGCAGGGCAACAGCCTGCTGCTGTCGGTCGTGCAGCCCGACGACCTGCCGGAGTCCTTCCGCGTCAAGCTCAAGGACCCCAACAACGCCGGCGCCGTCACCGAGAGCATCACGGGTCAAGAGGGCGTCTCCAACATCGTCAACCAGCGCCAGATCCTGGACACCTACTTCGGATTCCTGGGCAAGCTGAGGAACATGGCCCTGGGTGTGGCCATCCTGATGGTGTTCGCGGCGACGCTGCTGATCGGCAACACGGTCCGCCTGTCGGCCTACAACCGGCGACGGGAGACCGGCATCATGCGGCTGGTCGGCGCGTCGAACATCTACATCCAGTTGCCGTTCGTGATGGAGGGTGTGATCGCGGGCCTCATCGGCGGCGTCTTCGCCGCGGTCCTGCTGATCGTCACCAAGATCTTGCTGTTCGAGGGCATCCAGACCTACATGGCCATCCCTCTCGGATGGAACACGGTCGCGGGTGTGATCACCTTCACCATGGCCGTCGGCGTGGTGATCTGTGTTCTCGCCTCGTTCATCACGCTCCGTCGTTACCTGCGCGTGTGACCGGTGGGCGGTCTCCCGAGCGTACGCGCACGTCGTTTCCGCCCCCCGCGTCAACGGTAGGCTCCCTGTATGCCACGTGAGATCGGGCGAAAACTGATCGCCCAGAACAAGCGTGCCCGGCACGAGTACTTCATCGAGGACACCTATGAGGCCGGGCTCGTGCTGACCGGCACCGAGGTGAAGTCGCTCCGCGCGGGCAAGGCCAACCTCACCGACGGCTACGCCTCGGTGGAGAACGGCGAGGCGTGGCTGATCAACGTGTACATCCCGGAGTACAGCCAGGGCACGTGGACCAACCACGCCGCACGGCGCACGCGCAAGCTGCTGCTGCACGGCAAGGAGATCAGCAAGATCAGCGCCACGCTCAAGGAGCGGGGCCTGACCCTGATCCCGCTCGCCATGTACTTCAAGGACGGGAAGGCCAAGATCGAAATCGGCGTCGCCCGGGGTAAGAAGGACTACGACAAACGGCAGACCCTGATGGAGAAGCAGGCGAACCGGGACATGGCCCGCGCCATGTCCAACGCGGTCCGCCGCCGGGGGGGCCGCTAGGCCGTGTCCGTGCACGCGAGAGTCCTGCGCGCCGCGCTGGCGATCGGCCTGGTGACGCCGATGCTCACCGGCTGCTTCGAGGAACCGTCACCGCACGAGGCCGTCCGGGACTTCCTGGTCGGGTGGCAGACCGGTGACTACGCCGACGCCGCCCAGCGGGTCGACGGCGATCCGGCCACCGTGCGCGGCGCCCTGCAGAGCTTCGAGGTGCAGCTCGACGCCGCCTCGATCCGGTTCTCGATGAAGGGCATCCAGCGCAACGGCGACGACGCCCGGGCCGAGTTCCACGCCCAGGTCGACCTGGGGGAGAACAACCCGCTGTGGGAGTACGACGGCGCCCTGCCGCTGCACCTGGTGGACGGCGTGTGGAAGGTCCGCTGGTCGCCGAGCATCATCCATCCTGATCTGCACGCGGGGCAGCGGCTCGCCGTGGCGACCGTGCCGGAGGGCCGCAAGCCCATCCTCGACAACCAGGGCAACCCGCTGCAGGAGGAGACCAAGCTCTACGTGGCCGGGGTCTATCCCGCGAAGGTCAAGGACCCGGGCCGGCTGTGCGACCAGCTCTCGAAGATCACCGGCTTCGCCCAGGACCGGCTGCTGAGCCGGATCCTCTCCTCGCCGCCGCGCGACTTCGTCCCGCTCGCGACCTTCGGCGGCACCAAGTACGCCAGCATCCAGGCCAAGCTGGCGGTGATCAAGGACCTCGAGATCCAGCCGGACACCCCGCCGGTCGCCCCGAAGTCGCCCGTCCAGATCGTGGGCCGGGTCGCGGCGATCACGCCGGAGGCCGAGCAGCAACTCGGCGGGCCGCAGCGGGCGGGCGACACCGTGGGCCGCGACGGCCTCCAGAAGGCCTACCAGGACCAGCTGACGGGCTCGACGGAGACCCGCGTCGTCATCCTGGACACCAAGACGTCAGACCAGGTCAAGGAGCTCAAGGCCTGGCCCGGGCGGAAGAACGACTCCGTCCGGACGACGATCGACAGCCGCGTCCAGAAGGCCGGCGACGGCGCCGTGGCCGGCTCCCGGCCGACCGCCCTCGTCGCCGTGAACGCGACCACGGGCGAGATCCTCGCGGTTTCGACGAACCAGCTCAACCAGGAGAAGGACGCGCTCGCCGGGAAGTACCCGCCCGGCACGACGTTCTCGATCATCGCCTCCGACGCGCTCCTCGAGAACGGCCTGACCCCGTCGCAGAAGGTGCCCTGCAGCGCCGACCGAACGGTCGGCGGCGCGCGCTTCGTCCAGCCCGGACTGCTGTCGCCCGCGACCCCCACGTTCTCGGGGGACTTCGCGCAGGGGTGCGTGACGGCGCTGGCCTCCCTGGCCAGGCGGGTCGACGGGCGCGCCCTCGCCGACAGCGCCACCGAGTTCGGCATCGGCGGAGACTGGGGCCTGCCGCTCAAGACCTTCACCGGGTCGGTTCCTGAGGCGACGACCGACGCGGCCGTGGCCAGGCTGATCGCCGGCACGAGCGTTCAGGTGAGCCCCCTGTCGATGGCGCTGGTGGCGGCGGCGGTCGACTCCGGCACCTGGCGGCCTCCCGTGCTCGTCACCTCGCCCTCCACGCCGGACGCCTCGGCCGAGGCGCCTCCGGCCGCCCCGATGCCGCCGAAGGTGCTCGACCCCGCCATGGTCGGGACGTTGCGCACTCTGATGCGCTGGGGCGTCACGAAAGGCACCGCCAAGAGCGCCGCGGCGCGGGGGGGTCCCGTGCACGGTGTGGCCTCTGAGGTGACCCAGGTCGTGAAGAAGAAGCGCACCAACCTGTCGTGGTTCGTCGGCTGGCAGGGCGACGTGGCCGTCGCCGTGCTCTCCCACAGCGCCGACGCGACGACGTCCGCGGGCATCGCGGGGGACTTCTTCAGCTATCTGCAGAGGCAGACGCAGGCGCAGACGCAGACCTGAAAAATTTCCGTCCCACAGGCAACCATCGAGGCCGTCCGTGGCGTCTTTCTCAGTGACTGGGCACCGCTTGGGGGGTTGCGGTCCCGGTCACCGTGATGAGATCAGGGCTCCATCTCGGGGGGAGCCCTTCCGTCCGGACCGGCTCGACCCTGCCGGTCGGCCCCCGGGGCGCGTGCTATGCCGCGTCCCGGGGGCTTCGCCGTCCCATGCCGGACCGGCTGGAATTCGGTTCGCGCCGCGAGTGTTGAGAATGTAGGGTTCATTTCCCGGCTCTTGGAGCTGGGGGATTGACAACTCAACAGGGGGTGATCGGTTTCGACTTCGGCATTGCAAGTCAAGGGAAGCGGGCCGAGGACTGCGGACATAACCTCGTTAACACTGTGACCGCAAACCAATAAGTGCCAATAACATGCGCACTGAGGTCGGCCAGGACTCCCTGGCTCTCGCCGCCTAAGCAGCGAGTGACCTCTGTCAGCCCGGGAGCGCCTCCGGCCCGGATCTGACATCGCTAGGAGGCTCAACCGACCGACCCGGTCACGGGGTCGAGCGGGAAACCAAACAGTGACTGAGCCCGTCGGCGACTCGCCTGTGAGATTGCCGGGGCTGAGAAAAACGTAACAGGCTGCGCCCGGAGAAGCCTTGTCTTGGTGTTGAAGGACGCGGGTTCGATTCCCGCCACCTCCACGTGCGCGTCTTTTCGAGACGTGCGGATCGCCTGAAGGGCGGTCGGTTCGGTGATGTCCCGCCGGATCGGCCGCCCTTGATCTTTTTATGGGGTCCCGTGCCCTCGTGCGTGGCCGGGTTCCGGCCCCTGGCTAGAGTCGCTGTGGTGGTCCGCGGACGGAAGGAGACCGGGCGGCTGTGGACGAACGGGTGCGAGGCGGGACGGTTCCAGGTGACAGGGCGGGAGGCCGGCCGCGGGTCCTCGTGCGACGCGCGCTTCCCACCGAGCCCGCGGTGCGGGGCTCGGCCTCCCTGTTCATGACCGAGGCGGGGCGGCAGGGGATCCGGGCCGACCGGCGCATGGTGTACGTGGGACCGGAGCCCGCCTCCGAGCACGTCGCCCTCGCCCTGCGCGTCCAGCCCGGAACCGAGATCCTGGCCCGGCGCAAGATGATGCTGGCCGACGACGTGCCCGTACGCGTCGCGACGAGCTACTTCCGGCTGGACGTCTTCGGGGGCACCCCGCTCTGTGAGCCCGGCTTCGTACGGCCGAGCCTGCAGGCGGGGATCGAGGCGCTCGGGCACCGCTTCGGCCGGGCCGAGGAGCAGCTGACCGCGCGGCCTCCCACGGAGGCCGAGGCCGCCGTCCTGGAACTCGACCCCGGCGAATGGGTCGTGCAGATCGTCCGTGCGGGGTATTCGGCCGAGGACGTGCCCATCCACGTCCTGGAGACCGTGTGCGCCGCGTCCCGCCACGTCTTCCCGATCGTCCAAGTGACCGGCGCCGACGAGTTCTGACTCCCTAACCCGCGTACGCGTCGATCTCGGCGAGGAGGGCGGACTTCCCCTCGGCTCCGAGGAAGGAGGCGCGGACGGCCGACCGCGCCAGGTCGGCGATCCCGTCCCGGTCGAGGTCGAGCAGTTCGGCGGCGACCGCGTACTCCTGGTTGAGGGTCGTGCCGAACATCGGCGGGTCGTCGGAGTTGATCGTGATGGGGACTCCCGCCTTGACCAGCTCCGGCAGGGGGTGCTCGGCCAGGGTGGGCACGACCCGGGTGCGGATGTTGGAGGTCGGGCAGACCTCCAGCGTGATGCCGTTGGTCACCAGGTGTTCCAGCAGGGCCGGGTCCTCGACGCTGTGCACACCGTGGCCGATCCGCTCGGCGCCCAGGTCGCGGATGGAGTGCCAGACCGTCTGCGCGCCGGTGCTCTCTCCCGCGTGCGGCACGGAGTGCAGGCCGGCGGCCCTGGCGGCGGAGAAGTGCGGGACGAACTGGCCGCGGGGCACGCCGATCTCCGGGCCGCCGAGGCCGAAGGAAATCAGCCCTTCGGGCCGCTGGTCGAGCGCGACGGACAGCGTGCGGTCGGCGCCGGGGACGCCGGACTCCCCGGGAATGTCGAAGCACCAGCGCAACACCGTGCCGAAGTCGGCCTCCACCCGCCTGCGCGCGTCCTCGATGATCTCGCAGAACTCGGCGTCCGCGAAACCGCGCAGCAGGTGCGTGTACGGGGTGACGGTGAGCTCGGCGTAACGCACCCGCTGGTCGGACAGGTCGCGGCCGACCCCGTAGATCAGAGCCCAGAGGTCGTCGGGCTCCCGGATGAGGTCCACGATCGCCAGATAGATCTCGACGAAGTGGGCGAAGTCGCGGAAGTCGAAGAACCTCTCCAGCAGGGCGGGGTCGGCGGGAACCGGTGTCGAGCCCTCGTGGCGTGCGGCCAGCTCGGCGACGATCCTCGGGGAGGCGGAGCCGACGTGGTGGACGTGCAGTTCGGCCTTGGGCAGCCCGGCGATGAACTGGGTGATTTCAGGGGTGAGCACGGCACGACCGTAACAAGGGCGCCTGGCCCCTCACCAAGCGAAATCGTCGTTTCTCGCACTATTTTGTCAGGATTGTCCGTTCGGCCTAGCCGCTGGACGGCAGCTCGCTGAGCTCGACCGTGACGGTGGTGATCTGACCGGTCGGGTGGAGGAGTTGGACCTTGACCCGGTTCCCCGGCTTCAGCGTGGCGAGCACCTGGGAGAGGGCGTTGGAGGTCGGCGTGGGGGTGCCGTCGATGCTGACGATGACGTCACCCGGCTTGATCCCGGCCTTCGTCGCCCCGCTGCCCGGCGTCACCGCGCCCACCACGGCCCCGATCGGGTTCCCGCCGGTGTCGACGGCCGTGCCCACGCGGACGCCCAGAGCGGCGCGGCGGCTGTTGACGACCCGGCCGTACTTGATGATCTGGCCGGCGACGTCGGTGGCGGTGTCGCTGGGGATGGCGAACCCGATGCCGGGCGCCGCCCCCTGTTCGGGATCGACCGCCGACAACGTCGGGATGCCGATCACCTGACCCGCCATGTCGACGAGCGCCCCTCCGCTGTTGCCCGGGTTGATGGGGGCCGACGTCTGGATGGCGTTGGTGATCGTGGCGCCGGGCGTGCCGTTCGGCCCCCGGCCGGACACCGTGCGCCCGAGGGCGGACACGATGCCCTGGGTCACGCTGCCGGAGAAGCCCAGCGGGTTGCCCATGGCGAGCACGATCTGGCCGACCTGGAGGTGCGCCGAGCGGCCGAAGGACGCGGGGGTCAGCCCGTGGGCGTCCTCGACCCTGATCATCGCCAGGTCGCCGGCGCGGAAGGTGTTGACGAGGGTGGCCTTCCTCGGCTGGCCGCCGCTCGCGAGCGTGACCTGGAACTCGCGGGCCGTGCCCACGACATGGGCGTTCGTCACGATGTGGCCCTTCGTGTCGTACACGATCCCGGACCCGAGACCCTGCGCCGTGGTGATCTGGACGATGGACGGGAGGACCTTCTTGATCACCTGCTCGATGGCGTTTTCGAGCGCGACCGCGTTGGGGGCGCCCGGCGGAATCGACGTGGCCGTCGACCGTGCGGCGGGAGCGGTTTCCAGGCTGTCCGTGCCGCCTCCGCAGGAGGAGATCGCGACCATCGTCAGCGCCGCCGCGACGCGGGCGGCCCCCCGTGAGAAATCCATGGTCCCTGTCTATCCGTGCAGGCGACGGGTATCCACGCAACGCGCCCGGGTGGACATGGCGGTGACCTGGCCCGTTCCATCGCGAGGGCATTCGGCGAACATCGGTGGAAGGTGGCCGAAGCGTGACTCGGGGGCCGGCGATCGCCGCCTTTCGTGACGTGATCCGCTCGCCTTCACGGGGAGGCCCTGCTCCGCGACCTGAACGCTCAGGGGTGAGCGTCCGCTCGATCTAGCCCGCGAACCTAGTTCTAGAATATGGTTCTATAAGGGTCTAGTGGTGGAGGAATCACATGGCGATCGGGCTGAGCGAGGAGCACGAGGCGCTCCGCGAGTCGGTGGCGGGATGGGCCGAACGGAACATTCCCGTCGAGGTGGTCCGCGGCGCCGTCGGCGACCTGAACGGCTCGGGCACCGAGGAGCGGCCGGCCTTCTGGGCGGGCCTCGCCGACCAGGGTCTGCTCGGGCTGCACATCCCCGAGGAGCACGGCGGCTCCGGCTACGGCCTGCTCGAGGCCGCCGTCGTGATCGAGGCGCTGTCCGAGCGGGTGGCCCCCGGGCCGCTGGTGCCGACCGTCCTGGCGGGTGCGGCGATCCTCGCGTCCAGCGGCAAGGCGCACGCCGAACTGCTCCCCGGTCTCGCGGACGGCTCGCTGACCGGCGCGGTCGCGCTGGGAGGCTCCCTGACGGGCGTGCGCGAGGGGGGCACGCTGACGATCAGCGGCGCCGCCGAGCCCGTCCTCGGGGCGGCTCTCGCCGACGTGCTCGTCCTGCCGGTCTCGACGAACCTCGGCGAGGAGTGGGTGGCGATCGACGCCGCCCAGGCGACGGTCACTCCGGCACGACCTCTCGACCTCACCCGCGGTGTCGCGAAGGTGGAGGTCGAGGCGCTGGCCGTACCGGAGGAGCGGATCCTCGACGGGCTCGAAGGCCCCGACGTGCTGAACCTCGCGGCGATCGTCCTCGGCGCCGACGCGATCGGCGTCGCGGCCTGGTGCGTGGCGGCCGCGGCCGACTACGCCAAGGTCCGGGTCCAGTTCGGCCGGCCGATCGGGCAGTTCCAGGGTGTCAAGCACAAGCTCTCCCGGATGCTCGTCGCGCTCGAGCAGGCGAGGGCGACCGTCTGGGACGCCACGAGGGCGACCGGGGACGAGCTCGCCTACGCGGCGGCGATCGCCGGGGTGACGGCTCCCGACGCGGCGGTGCAGTGCGCCAAGGACGCCATCCAGATCTTCGGCGGCATCGGCTACACCTTCGAGCACGAGGCGCACCTCTACTACCGGCGGGCGCTCACGATCCGGGCGTTGCTGGGGACGTCCGCGGACTGGGCCGAGACCGTCGCCTCGCTCGCGCTGGACGGGGTGACGCGCGACATGGAGATCGACCTGCCCGAGGAGGCCGAGGCGCTGCGGGCCGACATCCGCGCCGAGCTGGCCGAGATCGCGGCCCTGGAGGGCGTCGAGCAGAAGCGGGCGCTGGCCGCCGCCGGTTTCGTCATGCCGCACCTGCCGAAGCCGTGGGGCCGTAACGCGACGCCGCTGGAGCAGGTGCTCATCCACCAGGAGATCCGCGCGGCCAAGATCAAGCTGCCGCAGATGATCATCGGTGCGTGGGTGGTCCCCTCCATCGTCTCCTACGGCACGCCGGAGCAGCAGGAGCGGTTCCTGCCCAAGACGCTGAGCGGCGAGACGGTCTGGTGCCAGCTGTTCTCCGAGCCCGGCGCGGGTTCCGACCTCGCCTCGCTGCAGATGAAGGCCGAGAAGGTCGAGGGCGGCTGGAAGCTCAACGGCCAGAAGATCTGGACGTCGGTCGCCCACGTGGCCGAATGGGGCATCTGCATCGCCCGGTCGGACGGCTCGAAGCCCAAGCACGACGGCATCACCTACTTCCTCGTCGACATGAAGGGGCCCGGCGTCACCGTCCGGCCGCTGACCGAGATGACGGGGGAGAACCTGTTCAACGAGGTCTTCCTCGACGACGTCTTCGTGCCCGACGACCTCGTGGTCGGCAACGTCGACGAAGGCTGGAAGGTGGCGCGCAACACGCTCTCGAACGAGCGTGTGTCGCTGTCGGCGGGTTCCGGCGGGACCGGCGCCTCGGTGCCCGACCTCCTCGGGCTGGTGGGCAGGCTCGGCCGGGAGCTGACGGCGGTGGAGCGGCGGCAACTGGCCGCCGTGGTGTGCGAGGGGCACTCGATCAACGCGCTGTCCCTGCGTGTGACGCTCAAGCAGCTCGCGGGCGCGGAGCCCGGCGCCGACGCGTCGGTGCGCAAGCTGCTGTCCACCTCCCACGCGCAGCACGTGTCGGAGACGGCCGTCGACCTGCTCGGCTCCGGAGCGGTCATCGCGGCCGACTGGAAGCTCGGCGACGCGGGCTACTGGAACCGTGCCGTCCTCGCCACCCGCGCGATGACGATCTACGGCGGAACGACCGAGGTGCAGCTCAACATCATCGGCGAGCGCATGCTGGGCCTGCCGCGCGACCCCGAGCCCGGCAAATAGTCTCGGCGGTCACGCGGCGGGTCTTCCCTCTTCCGGCCGCGTGACCGCCGTGATACATCCGTCATGGCCTGTTCTGAGGGGATGAGCCCTAGCCTGTACGGCATGCGGCCGTCCTCCCCTTTCGTGCGTCTCGCACCGGCCGCACTGGGGCTCGTCCTCGGCCTGCTCGCGCTGGGGCCGGCGCTGGGGCCGGGCTTCACGCTGCGCTACGACATGGTGTTCGTGCCCGACCCGGTATGGGGGTCCCACGGCGGGGGGTTCCCCCGGGCGGTGCCGAGCGACCAGGTCGTCGCGCTCCTGTCGGCGATCCTTCCCGGGCAGGTCGTGCAGAAGGCCGTCCTGCTGGGGATCTTCGTGCTGGCCGCCGCGGGGGCGGCGGCTCTCGTCCCCGCGGACAGGACGGCCGCCCGCCTCGCGGCCGCCGTGTTCTACGCCTGGAACGCCTACCTCGCCCAGCGCCTGCTGCTCGGGCAGTGGGCGCTGCTCCTCGGCTTCGCGGGCCTTCCCTGGGCCGTGCGGGCGGCGGCGCGGGGCGGGGTGCTTCGCCTGGCCGCCGCGCTGCTCCCGGCCGCCGTCGGGGGCTTCCAGGCCATGCTCGTGACCGCTGTGGCCGTGCTGCCGGTGGCGGCGTTCCGAACCGCGGACGGATGGCGGGCCCGTGTGCGCCGGCTCGCCGGGAGCGCGGCCACGATGGCGGTGCTCAGTCTGCCGTGGCTGGTGCCTGCCCTGCGCTCGGACGCGGTCGCCGACCCGGCCGGGGTCGCGGCGTTCGCACCCAGGGCGGACGGGCCGTTCGGGACGCTGGGCAGCCTGCTCTCGCTGGGCGGCATCTGGAACGCCGAGGCCGGAGTCCCGGGGCAGGACTCCTGGGGGACGGCCGCCGTCCGGCTCGCACTGACCGCCGTCGCCCTCGCCGGGTTCGTACGGCAGGCTCGCCGCGACCGCGCCCAGGAAGGCGAGCCGTACGCCCGCGGCCTCGCGGTCGCCGCGGCAGCCGGGCTGGTCATCGCGTGCACGGGAGCGTTCGCCCCGGGCGTCCTCCGGGGGTTGATGGGGATGTGGTCCGGGTTCGGGCCGTTCCGCGACGGCCAGCTGTACATCGCGCCGTTCGCCCTGCTGCTGGCCGTCGGGTTCGCCGCCGCGGTGGCCTGGCTGGACCGGGCCGTGCTCGGCCGGTTCGCCGTGGCGGCGGTCGTCGTGCCCGTGCTCGCCCTCCCGACCTTCGCCCTGGGGGCCTTCGGGAGGCTCGGCTCGGCCGAGTACCCGGACGGCTGGCGGGCCGTACAGGCGATCGTCAACCGCGATCCGGCGCCGGGCGCGCTGGTGACGCTGCCGTGGGGGGCCTACCGGGCGTTCGGCTGGAACGGCGGCCGGGTGGTGCTCGACCCGGCGACCAAGTCGTTCGCGCGGCGGGTGGTGTGGGACGACGCGCTGGTGGTGGGCCTTCCCGGTGGAGGGCGCATCCGGGTGGACTCGGAGGATCCGCTGAACCGCAGAATCGGGGCCCTGGTCGCCGGGCGGGGTCCGTTGACCGCGGCGTTCGCCGGAGAGGGCGTGCGTTTTGTCCTGGTGGAAGGACAAAACCAGAACGCGTTTCTATCTCGGCTACCTGGAGCGATTCCCGTCTGGCGGGACGACGACCTGCTCTTGATGCGGTTGTGAGGCGGTTCCCACCGTTTTTATGTGCAATACCCGTGAGTAACGTTTTTCATCACGGTTTGACGAATGCTATGGATTATGACCTGGATCACGTTCTAGTCTCGGCCCACTGCGGATTCCGCACGTGGAGGGAGAAGCATTCGTGTTGAAGGTGCTAGCCGCTTTGGTGGTCGGGGCTGTGCTCGCCGGCCTCGCCTCAGTGGCGGTTGTCAACGTGGCTTCGCCTGCCCCGGCGCCGCCGAACAAGCCTCTTTACAACTACGGCGAAAGATGAGCCGGCGGGCCCTCCTTCCCCGGGGGCCCTCCCTCACTGAGCCGCGGCCCACCCTGACGGGCCGCGCCCGCCGTCCCTGCGGCGGTGCGGACGGCCGATGAGTCACCGGCGGATGGACCCGGTCATGCCGGGTCCTCATTCCGTCATGCCCGGATCCGGGTCGCCGCCGCCGTTTTCCGTCCTTTTCAGCGTCCTTGCAACCCGCGACCACGACTGGATCGCCCCGCGAGGTGTCACCCGAAGGAGTGGTAGTGGTCGCACAGGAGGCGAACGCGAAGCCCGTGGGGCGCGCCTCGTCTCCGCCGCAGTCCGACCGTCCTCAGCTGACCGCCGGCCGATCCGAGTCCGCGCCCTCGCTCCGCGGCGTGCGCGTCGCCCTGCTGAACTTCCGCGAGCCGGGCCAGTCGGTCGCCGGCGGCGCGGAGGAGTACGCCTGGCAGATCTCCATCCATCTCGTCGGCCAGGGCGCGCAGGTGCACTTCGCGACGAGCCGGGAGCCCGGGCAGCCGCGCTCCGAGCGCCGTGACGGCGTCGAGTTGCGGAGGATGGGCAACCGCTACCTCGTCTACCTGCTCGTCCCGCTGTGGCTGCTGGCGAGGCGCAGGCGCTTCGACCTGGTGATCGACTGCATGAACGGCATCCCGTTCTTCGCCCCCGTGGTGGTGTCGCGCCGGACCCGGGTCATCTCCCTCATCCACCACGTGCACGACCGCCAGTTCTACGCGTTCTTCTCCCGCCGCATCGCCCGGATCGGATGCTTCATCGAGGGGCCGATCGCCCGGCTGATCTACCGGCGCTGCCGCACCGTCACCGTGTCGGAGTCGTCGGCCGCCGAGTTGCGTGAACGGCTGCGCTGGCTCGCGCCGATCGAGATCGTCCCGAACGGCAGCCCGGTCGCCCGGCCCGTCGCCCGTGACGAGGTGCCGGGCGACCCGGCCGTCGTCTACCTCGGCCGGCTGGTCGGCCACAAGCGCGTGGAACGGGTGGTCGCGCTGGCGGCGGACCTGGCGGGCGACTGGCCTGGGCTGCACGTCCACGTCGTCGGGCGCGGTCCCGAGTCCGGCCCGCTCGCGGCCCGCGCCGACGAGCCCGACGTGGCCGGACGGGTGCACCTGCGCGGCTTCCTCTCCGAGGCGGACAAGAACGCCGTGCTCAGCGGCGCCCGTCTCAACGTCACCGCGTCCGAGTTCGAGGGCTGGGGGCTGACCGTCATCGAGGCGGCGGCGCTCGGCGTGCCCACAGTGGCCTACGACGTCGCGGGCCTTCGCGACTCGGTGCGGCACGGCGTCACCGGCTGGCTGGTCCGCGACGGGGAGACCCTCGCCGACGTCGTCAGGCTCGCGCTGAAGGAGCTCGAGGACCCCCGTACGCGGGCGCGCATGGGGGCCGCATGCCGGATGTGGGCGCGTGAGTTCACGTGGGGGAAGACCGGCGCTAGCATGACTGCACTAATTGCCACAGAGCTGGACGTACGAGGCTCTGTTCCCCCCTCCCGCGGAGCGGCCCAGTGACGGTTGCCAACTGGATCGGCCAGCTGGCGCCCGAGAAGGCGGATTCGTACGCCGAACGGTTCCGGCATCGGCTGCGGCTGCTCGCCGGATGCCTGCTCCTCGGCGCGATCGCGTTCAACACCGCCACCGAGAAGATCATCGCCGAGACCAAGCTCGACATGGCGGTCGATCCGCTGCGCTTCCTCAGCCGGGCGCTGCACCTGTGGGACGACGACTACTTCGGTCACCTGCAGAACCAGGCCTACGGCTACCTGTTCCCGATGGGGCCCTTCTACGCGCTGTGGCTCAAGCTCGACATGCCCGCGTGGAACGTTCAGCGGCTGTGGATGTCGTTCGTGCTCTGCGCCGCCTTCCTCGGAGTGGTACAACTCGCCCGGGCGCTGCGGATCGGCACGCCCAACACACGCATCCTCGCCGGTCTCGCGTACGCGCTGGCGCCGCACGCACAGGCGCTGATCGGGATCAACTCCTCCGAGTTCCTGCCCAGCGCCCTGATGCCGTGGATCATGCTTCCGCTGGTCCGGGGCGCGGAGGGGACGACGGGACCGCGCAGGGCCGCCGCGCTGTCGGCTGTCGCGTTCCTCTTCTGCGGCGGCGTCAACGCCACGGCGGAGCTCGCCGTCCTCGTCGCGCCCGCCCTCTATCTGCTGACCCGGGCTCGCGGGCCGCTGCGCCGCCGGCTGATGGCGTGGTGGTGCGTCCTGATCGCGGCGGTGTCGTTCTGGTGGGCGGTCCCGCTGCTCGTCATGGGCCGCTACGTCTTCTCCTTCCTCCCGTTCATCGAGAACGCCACCGCGACGACCGGCGTGACGTCGCTGACCAACGTCCTGCGCGGCACCTCGAGCTGGCTGGCGTTCCTGTCGGTGGACGGCCAGCCGTGGATGGCGGGGGCCTACCAGCAGGCCTTCAGCCCGTGGCTGATCGTGGTCACCGTCCTGCTCGCGGGGCTCGGGCTGGCCGGTCTGGCCATGCGGAGCCTGCCGGAACGGTCCTTTCTGCTCATCACGCTTCTCGTGGGCGTGGCGATCGTGGCGGCCGGTCACGCGAGCGCCGTCGCGGGCCCGCTGAACGACGCCGTCGTGCAGGCGCTCGACGGGCCGCTCGCGGCGTTCCGCAACCTCCACAAGTTCGACGCGCTGATCCGGCTGCCCGTCGTACTCGGGCTAGCCGGGCTGCTCTGCCTGGTCAGGCCGCGCGCCCGGCTGCCGCTGACGGCCGCCGGCGCGGCGATGGTCGCGGTGACCTGCGTGCCGATCGTCGCGGAGGGGCTCGCGCCGTCCGGGTCGTTCACGGAGATCCCGGGCTACTGGAAGCAGGCGACCACGTGGCTCGACGAGAACGCCGGCGACCAGATGGTCCTGGCCGTTCCCGGCTCCAAACGCGGCGAGTACCAGTGGGGACGCCCGCTGGACGAGCCCCTCCAGCCGCTACTCACGGCCCGATGGGCGACGCACACCATCGTCCCCTGGGGGTCGGCGGGATCCAGCAGGCTGCTGGCGGCCATCGACGACCGCTTCGCCTCGGGACAGGGCTCGGCCGGGCTCACCGAGACGCTGCGCCGGATCGGGGTCGGCTACCTGGTGGTGCGCAACGACCTCGAGCGCCGCACCATCGGCACGGCCTGGCCCGCGCGCGTCCATCAGGCCATCGAGGACTCACCCGGGATCACGCTGGTCAAACGGTTCGGCCCGGCAGTCGGAGAGCGGCTCGGCACCATCGCCTCGAGCTGGCTCGACCAGCCCTACACCGCCCTGGAGATCTACCGGGTGGAGAAGGCGGCCCCACTGATCGGCACCGTGCCGGTGGCGGGCGCCCTGCGCGTGGGAGGAGCCCCCGAGGCGGTCCTCGACCTGGCGGAGCAGGGCCTGCTGCCCGACGACCGGCCCGTCGTCCTCGGCGACGATCCCGGCGCCTCGGCGATCCCCGCGTACGACACGGTCCTCACCGACACGCTGAGGAAGACCGACGTCGAGCTGAGCGACCTGAGACAGGTCGCCGGCGCCACCCTCACGCCCGGGGAGACCGCGTCGGGTCCTGACCTCACCGACCCCTCCTGGGAGCCCTTCCAGTCGACGGCCCAGTTGCTGGAGATCGCCGCTGTGCGGGCGTCGTCGTCGGAGGCCGACGCGACCGCCATGCCCGGCTCCCGCGATCCCGGGCGCCAGCCCTTCGCGGCCGTCGACGGAGACAGGCGGACCGGCTGGCGGTCCGCCGGATGGAAGGGCTCACTGGGCGAGTGGCTCGAGGTGACGCTCACCAAGCCCACCGATCTCCCGTCGGTGACGCTCGCGCTGGACCAGGGGTACATCGGGCCGCCGCCCTCGCAGGTCGCCGTCGAGACCGACACGGGAAGCCTGCTCCAGTCCGTCAGGACGACCGCCGAGCCGCAACGCCTCGCCGTGCCGCCCGGGCCGACCACGCGGGTGCGCATCCGGATCACGAAGCTGGCCTACGAGCCCAAGACGAAGCTGGGCAGCCGGGTCGGGATCGCCGAGCTCACGATCCCCGGGGTGACCCCCGGCAGGACCATCGTCGTCCCGCAGGCTCCCGGCGACCCCCGCGGCGAGGCGGTCGTCTCCTTCAGCAGGAACGGGGACGTGCCTGCCTGCATGCGCGGGTCGTACGTCTGGGCCTGCTCGAACGGGCTCGAGATCCAGGGCGAGGACGCCTACGGCTTCAACCGGGCCTACGAGTCCCAGGGCTCGGGCGAGCGGACCCTCACCGGGCAGGCCGTGCTCACCTCCCGTTCGGAGATCGAGCGGGTCACCACGCTCCCCGGCGAGCCGCTCACCGTCACCTCGTCCTCGACGTACACCGACGACCCGGCGACCATCGCGCGATCCGCCTTCGACGGCGATCCGGCGACGGTCTGGTACGCCGACCCGCTCGACCGCTCGCCCACGCTCGACGTCACCATGGCCCGTCCGGTCACCCTCTCCCGGATCAAGGTGGTGTTCCCCGACTCCTCCATCGGGCCGCCTCCGGTGCGCCTGACCCTGCGGGGCGACGGCGGCACGCGTGAGGGCTGGGTCGGCCGCGACGGCTGGATCGAGTTCCCGCCGATGAAGACCGGGAAGCTCTCGATCGTGTTCACCGCGTCCAGCTCGCGGCCGATCGAGGTGAACGACGTCACGATCCCCGGCGTGAAGCCCCTGGGGGCGCTCGGCGGCTACCCGCTGCGGCTGCCGTGCGGCTATGGTCCCACGCTGTCGGTCGACGGTGCTCCGGTGCACACCAGGATCGTCGGCGGGACGCTCGCCGACGTCCTCGCCGGAAGGCCGCTCACGTACGAGGCCTGCGAGAACTTCAACGTCCTGCCGGGGCAGACGCGGCTGTCCGCGTCGCCGCAGGACCCGTACCGGATCCGGACGGCCGTCATCCGCCGGCCCGGTGCCGTGGCGGCGGCGCCGACGGTGACCCGGCCGGTGGACGTCAAGGAGTGGACGGGCTGGGAGCGCCGCGTCGAGGTCGACGCGACCGCGGCCAGCTATCTGGTCGTCAACGAGAACTACAACAACGGATGGCACGCCTCCGTGGCCGGGCGCGAACTCGCTCCGGCGCGGCTCGACGGGTGGCGGCAGGCGTGGATCCTGCCCGCGGGCACGACCGGGACCGTGACCATGAGCTACCGGCCGGACGGCGTGTACCGCGTGGGCCTGGCGGTCGGTGCGGTGCTGGTGCTGCTCGTCGTGGCCGCCGCCGCGGTCCCCGTTCGGCGCCGTGCCGCCCATCCGCCTGTCGGCCCCCGGGGGATGCGGGTCAAGTGGCTGTGGCCGTTCGTGCCGCTCTACGGGTTCTGGATCGGCGGCCTGACGGGCCTCGCGGTGCTGAGCGCGCTTTTCGCCGCGACCGTGTTGTTCCGGCGGGTCTCGGCGGGCGAGCACGCCCGGCGGGGGACCGTCGTCGTGGCCGTTTCGCGCGCGCTCTCGTCCGCCCCCGCCGCGCTGGCCTCGCTGGCTCTGGCCGGGCTGAGCCTGGCGGTGGGCACGGCGCTGCTGCTCGCGGAGAACACCGCCTGGGGTGAGCCGCTGAGCGACCTCGTGCCGCAACTGCTCTGCCTGCCGCTCCTCGCCCGCCTGTTCGCCAACGTGCCCGACGACCCGGCGGGGACGCGGGCGCCGCGGATCCCTGATCCGGTTGGGCAGGCGCCGCTGGCGGCGTCTGAGGCCCGCAGGGACACCCACCTTTCTGGAGTGCCGTGACCAAGGTGATCTCGGATGTCACTCCGCGGCCCGAGCCGCCGCGGATCCGCATCACGCTTCCCGCGGAGACGGTGGCGCTGCTGTCGGCCTGGGGCGCGTTCGTCCGGCGCAACGGCGTCATGCTGGCCGCGGTCGTCCTGCTCGTGCTCCAGCTGTGGTGGCGGGCCGAGGTCGTGAGCCTGGCGTACTTCAAGGAGGACGACTTCGAGTTCGCCGCGCGGGCGGTGGACGGCCCCCTCTCGTGGGACTACCTGACCCGCGTCCACTACGGGCAGTTCATGCCGGTGGGATTCGCCCTGGCCTGGTTCGTCACCCGGATCGCGCCGTACAGCTGGGGCCTGGCGGCGGGCAGCATGCTGGTCCTGTTCACGGTCTCCGGCCTCGCCGTCCTCCGCATGCTGGTCGTGCTGTTCGGGCGCAGACGGGCGATCCTGGTCCCGCTCGCGGTCTACCTGTTCGCGCCGTTCACCGTGCCCGCGCTCACCTGGTGGTCGGCGGCGCTCAACCTCGTGCCGCTGCTGGTCGCGATCCCCATGGCGATCACCAGCCATGTCCTCCACCTGCGCGACGGCCGCCTCCTGCACGCGGTGGCGGCGACGGCGTGGCTCGTCGTGGGTCTGTGCTCCTTCCTGAAGGCGGCGGCGCTGCCGCCGCTGTTGTTCGCGCTGACGCTCGCGTACTTCTCGGACGGCGGCGGCGTGCGAGGGGTGCTGCGCAGGCACGCGGGACTGTGGGCGGCGTACGCGGCCGTCGTCGTGGCGTACGTGGCCGGTTACCTGGTCGCCGGCCGGGACACCGCCGACATGAGCGGATGGCCGACGCTGCCGGAGGGGCTCGGCTTCATCAAGAAGCTGCTCCTCGACACCTTCCTCGGCACGACGCTGGGCGGCCCCTGGAAGTGGTTCTCCGGTCCCGACCGGGCCGTCGCCAGCCCGCCCGCCCTGCTCGTCGGCCTCGCGGCGGTCGTCGCCCTCGCCCTGCTGGTGGTCACCGCCCGCTACCGCCGGCGCGCCCTGCGGGCCTGGGGCCTGCTGCTCGGCTACCTGGTGGTCGCCGACGTCGTGCCGACGTACTACGGGCGCGTCCACATCCTCGGGGCCTTCCACGGCATGGAGACGCGGTACGTCGTCGACGCGGCCCCCGTGCTCGCGCTCGCCGTGGGAGCGGCCCTCCTGCCGTTCACCGGCGAGGACCGGCCCTATCGCGCGCGTCCGCCCAGAGACCTGGTGACCGGCGCGGGCGGGCTCCTGCTCGGCGGCTTCCTCGTGGGCTCACTCGCCTCGGTCAGCGTCCTGTCCAGCTATCTGGGCAACGACAGGGCGCACGCCTATCTCACGACCGCCGCCGCCGCGCTGCGTACGGCCCCGCAGGACGCCGTCATCCTGGACCGCCGGGCCCCCGGGGACGTGATCGACGCGGCCTACGGCGAGTACGCCATGACCTCCCGCGTCCTGGCCCCGCTGGCGACGCCCGCACAACGCGAGCGCATGCGCCATCCGGCGCCGTCCACGAACGTCCTGGTCGTCGACGACCAGGGCCGTCTGCGTGCGGCCGAAGGGTCGGGGGAGCGGACCGCCGCGCCCGGCGGCTGCTATCCCGTGGCCGGGGCAGGGGTGGAGATCCCGCTGCAGAAGGTCCCGCAGGCCGGGGACGTGGTCCGGATCGGCTACTCCTCGGCCGCGAGCGCCCCCGCCGTCCTCTATCTCGGCGACAGGAGATACGACGTGACGATCGGACAGGGGCTGGGCCGGATCCTCTTCACGGCCCCGGCGAACCTGCCGAAGGTCCTCGTGTCCGGCCTGCCCATGGGAGCGCAGATCTGTTTCGGGGACGTCTCCGTCGGCGAAGCGGTGCCGGCGTCGTGACCGCCGTCCAGGGCCGGCGGGCCTCCGTTCCGGGTCGCGCGTCCCTGCGCCGCGCCGCGGCGCTCACCCTGGCCGGGGCGGGCGCGTTCCTGCTCACCCTCGTCCCGCTGCTGCGCGGCTTCGTGCACGACAGGGTCATCCGGATGCCGCTCGAACACTCGTCGACCAGTCACCTGTACACCGCGTCGGCCACCTACTTCGACACCGCCGCGATGCGGTCGCGAACCGGCCCGGTCGTGCTCACGCGCGCGCTGAACGGGGACGCCGCGGCGGGCGACGACGACCGCGCGGTCTGGCTCGAGTCGAGCTCCCTCGACACCGGGGACGGCGACCGCATCGACTACCACGAACGCAAGGTCGCCTTCGACCGGCGCACCGGCGCGATCGTGAACTGCTGCGGAGAGTACGTCGACGACGATCCCGCGGCCCGCCAGTCGGGCCTGGCGTTCCGCTGGCCGTTCGACGCGCGGAAACAGGACTACGCGTACTTCGACCCCCAGATGAAGCGGACGCTGCCGATGGTGTTCGACGGGGTGGAGTCCGTTGACGGCGTCACGACCTACCGGTACAGGCAACACGTGCCGGCGACGAAGGTCGAGGACGTCGCGATCCGCATCCCGGGCACGACGCTGGGCCTGCGGGGCGACCGGAGCTTCACCGTGACCAGGTGGGCGCAGACGGAGCGGACGGTCTGGGTCGAGCCGGTGAGCGGCGTGCCCGTCAAGTCCGAGGAGAACCGGCGGGAGGCCTTCCGCACGGCCGACGGGGTGGAACGGCTGGTCGTGCTGGCCGCCGACCTGCGGACGCCCGCGAACGAGATCGCCCTCAACGAGGCCGAGGCCGCGGCCTACGCCACGTGGAGCAGATGGCTGCGCACCATCCTGCCGATCGGCGCGGCCGGCTTCGGGCTGCTGCTCATCGGCGCGGGGATCTGGGCGTCTCGGCGGCGGCCCCGCTCAGCGCCTGCGCAGGACGAGCAGCAGGTTCCACGTGACGATCTCGCGGATCCCCGGTAGGAGCGTCACATGCCGGGCCCAGCGAGGGTGGTAGCGGGGGATCGTGTCGAGCACCTCGGCGCTCGCCTGGCGTCGCGCCCATTTCAGCATCCGCGCCACCGACACGGCGTACATGCTCTCGCCGTAGACGTTCTTGGGCGGCCTGCCGTACCGGCGTTCGTAGCGACGGGCCGCACGGTGGCCGCCGAAGTAGTGCCAGGGCGAGGTCTCGTGGCCGCCCCAGGGCGACAGCCACGACGTGTACGACAGATAGACGAGCCCGCCCGGCCGGGTCACCCTGACGAGCTCGTCGGCCATGGTCAGGGGGTCGGGCACGTGCTCCAGCACGTTGGAGGAGAAGCTCACGTCGACGGACCCGGTACGCAGCGGGATCTCCAGCGCGCTGCCCAGGAGTGCGCCTTCGGGCATGACGCCGTCACGCGCGCGCATCTCGCCCGCGTCGCAGTCCACGCAGACCGTGCGGGCTCCGGCGGCGCGCAGCGCCTCGGCGAAGTAGCCCGGCCCGCCGCCGATGTCGGCCACCAGCGCGCCGTTCAGATCGGTGTAGGCGGACAGCTGGGCCACCGTGTCCCTGGCCAGCAGGCCGTAGAAGAAGCTCGGATCGCTCTGCTCCAGGCGGAAGGCGCCGAGCAGGCGGACCGACCGCGCGAGGTCCGCGCGGAACGCCTCGGGGGTCTCCATCCGGCGGAGCCTAACACGGTATATAGAACACGTTGCATCCGCGAAGCGGTGGAGGGACGACCGTGACGGAGACCGAGATCGAGCACGTGCGCCGGCCGGGAACGATCCGGATCCGCCTCGCCGCCCCGCGGCCCGACCGGGTGACGCTGGCGGCCCTCGCCCTGATCGCCGTGTCGCTGGTCTTCAAGGCCCACGTCCTTTCCCGGTCCTACTTCATCGAGGACGACTTCCTGTTCGTCGGCGACGCCCACGAGCACGGCCTCACGTGGGACTACCTCATGCGGGTGCACAAGGGGCACCTCATGCCGGGCGCCCTCCTGCTGGTCTGGGTGGTGTCGCGGGCGGCCGCCTATAACTGGTTCCTGGTCTGCACGGTGATGCTGGCCCTGCAGGCCGCGGCGTCGGCCGGGATGCTGGTGCTGCTGCGCCGTCTCTTCGGCGGGCGAACGGGGATCCTGATCCCACTGGCCGTCTACGTCTTCGCGCCCCTCACCGTGCCGGCGCTGAGCTGGTGGTCGGCGGCGCTGAACGCCGTCCCCCTGCAGGTGGCGATCGTCTTCTCGCTGGCCGCCCATGTGCGGTTCGCGCAGACCGGGGACACGCGCCACGCCTGGCGTGGGCTGTACTGGGCCCTGTTCGGCATGGCGTTCTCGACCAAGGGTGTCTTCCTGCCGTTCGTGACGTTCGCCGTCGTCACGGCCTACCTCGGCTCCGAAGGGGGCTGGGTGCGGTCGACGGTGCGGGAGGTGCGGACGCACACCCGGATCTGGCTGACCTACGCGGGGGTCCTGGCGGCCTACGCCGTGCTCTATCTCGCGCAGCAGGGGACGGCCGGCGACGAGGGTGCGGGAGCGCCCAAGGGGGACGTCACGGCCGGGCTGCTCGGATGGATGCTCGGCAAGACGTTCCCCACCGGCGTCGTCGGAGGCCCGCTCAACTGGGGAGGTCTGGCCGGGACCGGCGGGCTCTCCGATCCCTCGTCCCCCTTCGTGGTCGGGTCATGGCTCACGATCGCCGTCGTGATCGCGCTCACCTGCGTGTATCGCAGGCACGCCTGGCGGGCCTGGCTGATCGCGGCGGCCTTCGTCCTCGTGGCCGACGCGGCGCCGACCGTGCTCGCCCGTGGCCGGTACACCGACCTGGTGGGCGCCGAGACCCGTTATGTGGCCGACGCGGCCCTCATCGCGGCGATCTGCCTCGCGCTGGCCTTCCTGCCGGTCCGGGGAGAGGAGCGGGCGATGCGCCGGCCGTACCCCGACGTCATGCCCCTGGTGGCGGCGCTCGCGACGTTCGCCGTGGTGGGCATGTCGATCGCGTCCATCACGTCGTACGGCGGGACGCTCGTGGTGGGCGACCGGATCCGCGCCTATCTGGACACCGCGCGGGCCTCGCTCGCGGCGGTCCCCGCGGGAGCGCAGATCTATACGCGGCCGGTCCCGGACTACGCGGTGCTGCCGTGGAACGGCGAGCGGCGGCTCACCTCACGCGTCCTCACCCCTCTCGCCGACGAGGGACTGCGGCGGAGAATGCGTGATCCCGCGCCGACGGACAAGCCGTACGTCATCGACGACACGGGCAGGCTCGTCCCCGTGAAGGGGATCTACGGCTATCTCGACGGAGCCGAAGAAGGCTCGTGCTATCCGTTGAAGGACGGGGCCGTCTCGTTTCCCGTCGAGTCGCTGGGCGGTCCCGAGGCGGTCGGGTGGTTGAGGTACACCAGCGAACGTCCGGTCACGGTCGAGGTGTCGCTCGGCTCGGCGTCCACTCGCATGGATCTGCCGGCGACCGCGCAGGAGCGGCCGGTGTACTTCCCCCACCCCGGTGTCGGGCAGGGCATGCGCGTCACCGTGCCCGACGGCCTCTGCCTGAAGGCCGTGGCGTTCGGCGCGGTCGTTCCCGGCCCCTGACGGAGATCTAGCTCGCCGGGGCCGTCTGGGAGATCACGAGTTCGGCCAGCGCGCTGGCGGCGGCGGCCGGCCGTTCGTCGGGCCGGGAGGCCGCGGTGACGGCGGCGCCGTCTATCAGCAGCACCAGTTGGACGCCCGCCGTGACCGGGTCGGGGTGCCCGGCGGCGCGCAGCTCGGCCTCAATCAGCGCGCGCAGGCGCCGCTTGTGGGCGCGGATCACGTCATGCGCCGGATGCGCCGGATCGGCGAGCGAAAGGTCGGCGTTGACGAAGGGGCAGCCTCGGTATCCGGGCGCGTCCGGCAGCTTCTCGAGGTGCGCGAACAGTGCCCGCAGCCGGGTGCGCGGATCGTCTCCACCGGAGGCCAGGGCGTCGGCGTATCCCTGCTCGGTGCGCTCGGAGGTCTCCCTGAGCACCTCCGCGACGAGGCCGTCCTTGCCGCCGAAGTGCTGGTAGAGCGATCGGCGGGCGACGTCGGCCGAGGTGAGGATGGCGTCGATCCCGACGTGTGTCCCTTCGCGGTAGGTCAGCGTGCCGGCGGCGCGCAGCAGACGCTCGCGCGGGCCCTCGCCCCGGGCGGCCTTCTGGGTCTTCGTCGTGTCCACGACTTGACTATAGACCACTCGGTCTATCTATAGTGAATCGACCGATCGGTCTACCGATGGAATGAACGGGAGAACGACCATGCAGATCAAGGGAGCGGCGGCTCTGGTCACCGGTGCCAACCGCGGAATCGGGCGGGCCTTCGCGTTGGCCCTGCTCGAGCACGGCGCGGCGAAGGTCTACGCCGGATCGCGGGACCCGGAGGCCGTGAAGGACGCCGGCCTGATCCCGGTGCGGCTCGACGTCACCGACCAGGACCAGGTGGCGGCAGCGGCGGAGCTCGCCGGTGACGTCACGATTGTGATCAACAACGCGGGCGTCGCCGGCGGCACGGGACTGCTCGACGGATCGTTCGACGGCGCGCGGCACGAGATGGAGGTCAACTACCTCGGTACCTGGGCGGTCTCCCGGGCGTTCGCGCCGGTGCTCGCCCGCAACGGGGGCGGGGCCCTGGTGAACATGCTCTCTCTGGTCTCGTGGCGCGCGATGCCTCTGGCGCCCGGATACGCGGCGGCCAAGTCGGCCCAGTGGTCGCTGACCAACGCACTGCGCGTCGGGCTGGCCGAGCAGGGGACGCTGGTGGTCGGGGTGCATTCCGGCTACGTCGACACCGATCTCAGCGCGTGGACGACGGCCCCGAAGATCGCGCCGGAGGACGTCGCGGAGCAGACCATGCGTGCACTGCTCGAGGGGAGCCAGGAGGTGCTGGCCGACGAGGTGAGCCGCTCGGTCCGGGCCTCGCTGTCCGGGCCGCTGGAGGGGACCTACGGAGTGGAGGTCTTTTAGGGGGCCGGCTGAAGGGCGGCGTCCGTCGCCGGATCCGGACGGGGTGTCACGTAGTGGATCAGCCGGCGGGCGGGCTCCTCGACGTAGCGGTAGGTCAGGTGCGCCAGCAGGAGGGTGAGCCCGGCCACCGGGACGAAGTTGAGGACGAGGTCGCCCGTCCACGTCTTCTGGCCGGTGAAGTCCCGCCACAGGTAGAGCACGACGAACTGCCACAGGAAGACGCTGTAGGACACCCGGCCCAGATAACTCATCACGCGGCCGCCCAGCACTGACCCGGCGAGCCCGCCGCGTTCCGGTTGCAGGGCGGCGGGGGCGATCAGGCAGAACGCCACCGTCGTGTAGAGGACCTGTTCCACCAGGCCGGCCCACATGCCGTCGATGCCGACGAACCGGGCGCCGGTCACCGGCGTGGCCGCGATCACGTAGGCCAAGGCCGCGACCAGCCACAACGAACCCGTGGACGAGTGGACGGCGCGGCTGAAGCGCCGCGGTGACTCGGCGCCGGTGCGCGCCCACGCGGCGACGACGGCGAGCATCATGCCGGGGACGAAGAACGTCCACGAGCGCGGCAGCCAGATGTTCATCCACGGCCGGTAGTCGGGGTGGAACTCGAAGACCGTGTAGACGTAGGACACGGCGCCGAATGCGGCGAGACCGATGAGCAGTCGCTTCGCCCGGACGGCCACCGGCGCGCCGCCTCGCGTCGCGTAGGCGCGCAGGGCCGCGGCCATGATGGGGAGCGTGAGGTAGAACGCGACCTCGACCGAGAGGCTCCACATCTGGCCGAGGCCCTGCGGCCCCAGGCCGTACCACCAGTGGTCGATGTCGTAGTTGTGCAGCAGGAGCAACATCTCGGTCCACGTCCACAGGTCGCCGCGGTGGCCGTCCGCCCACAGCAGCAGGGCCACGACGACGACCAGCCAGTACGCCGGCATGATCCGGAGCAGGCGCTTCCACAGGTAGACCTTGGTGTCGGGATCGGGCGAGTCCGCCAGCACCGCCCGCGCCCACGGCCGGTACAGCAGCAGGCCGGAGAGAGTGAAGAAGATCGGCACTCCTACCTCGCCGCGGGCGAGGATGCCGCCGAGGAACCCCTCGCGGAGCGCGGTCCCGGTCTCGATCGACACGTGGAACAGGAGCACGCCGAACGCGGCGACGGCACGCAGCCCGTCCAGGGACGCCTGACGCCCGCCGGTGGCCGACAGGCCGGGGGAGACGAGACGGGAATTCTCCGTTCGCGGGGAGTCCGCCGGCATCTCGCTAGAACCTGTTTCGGTCACTTTTCCGCATCCCTGGTGACGTGGGTCACGTGCGCGACTAACATAACGCGGAATAGAAACCTGTTTCAGTACATAACACCCACAATTTCACAGTCTCTCACCCCCCAGTGCGGGATGCCCCAGGAGGAGCGAATGCGCCGCGCCACCGGAGTTGTTCTGCTAGCCGTCGGGGCGTTCCTTGTCGTTCTGGCCCCGCTGTTGAGATTCCAGGTGGCGGGCAAGGTCATCAAGGCTCCGTCCGACCAGTACTCCGTCTCGAAGCTCTCCGCGGACAACGCGCAGTACTTCAGCCAGCAGGACCTGAAGGTCCTCACCGGCAACCTCGACATCACCGTCACGACTCGGGGCGACGTGGCGGAGTCGAAGGACGACCGCGTCGTCTGGGACCAGTTCACCGCCGTGAACGATGTGACCAACGGCAGGCCGTCGATCTCGCTGTCGGAGTTCCGCAGCGCGTTCAACGCGTACAACGGCGCCGGGGTCAACTGCTGCGGCGTGAGCGTGGACAAGCAGCCGGTCCAGCTGCAGGGCCAGATCTTCCTGTTCCCCTTCGGCGTGGAGAAGAAGACCTACAAGGTCTTCGACACCTCCACCCGCAAGGCCTGGGACGCGGCCTTCGTGGGCGAGGACACCGTCGACGGGCTCAAGGTCTACAAGTTCCAGCAGAAGATCGATCCCACTGTCGTCCAGACGCTCACCGCGCCCGCGTCGGTGCTGGGCATGACCGACCCGGGCGACGTCCAGGTCGACCGCGTCTACGACGGCGTCGTCACCTTCTGGGTGGAGCCCACGACGGGCGCGCCGGTCAGGCAGGAGCAGCAGCGTCACGAGGTGCTCAAGACGGCCGACGGGGTCGAGCGGATGCCCGCGCTGATCGCCACTGCGGCCTTCACCCCGCAGACCACCGCCGAACTGGTCAAGACCGCCAGGGACAGCATGGACCAGATCGCGCTCATCAAGACGACCCTCCCGCTGTTGTCGCTCATCGTCGGCCTCATCCTCGGCATCGCGGGATTCGTGCTCCTGCGCGCTCCCTCCTCCGCGGCGTCCAAGGACGTGCCGGCGACGGCGTCCGCGGCCGACACGGAGTGAGACACGGACGCGCGGACCGACGCCGGCCGTGACGCGAGCGGGACGGCGGCGATGAGCCCCGAAGGCACGGCTCTCCGCTCGCCGGTGGACGATTCACCGGCGAGCGCGGGCTCCGCGCGCTCGGTGGCGGCGGGGCTGTTCCGCGCCTGCCGTCCCCGCCAGTGGCTCAAGAACGCGCTCGTCTTCGCCGCTCCGGCGGCCGCGGGCGTGCTCACCACGGGCGCGGGGATGCGCGGCTCGCTCGTCGCGTTCGCGGCGTTCTGCCTGACGGCGAGCGGCACGTACCTGTTCAACGACTCCGCCGACGTTGAGGCCGACCGGCGGCACCCGCGCAAGCGGTCGCGGCCGATCGCCTCCGGCGTGGTGTCCGTACGGCTCGCGCGTCTGGTCGGCGCGGTCCTCATCGCCGCCGGTCTCCTCACCGGCTGGGCCGGCGGCTGGCGGCTGGCCGCCGTGGTGGCCGCCTACATCGCGCTGACGTCCTCCTACACGTTCTGGCTCAAGCGGCAGCCGGTGGTGGACCTGGTCGCCGTCGCCGGCTGCCACGTGATCCGGGCCTACGCGGGTGCGGTCGCGGTGGCCGTGCCGGTGACGAGCTGGTTCCTCGTCGTCATCTCGCTCGGGTCCCTCCTGCTCGTGGCGGGCAAGAGGGAGGCGGAGCTGCGCGCCCAGGGCGGCAACGGCACCCGGGCCACCTTGGTGACGTACACGGTCGCCTACCTGGGGCACGTCCGGGTCATGGCGTCGGGCGCGATGATCGTCACCTACTGCCTGTGGGCCCTGCAGGAGCACGAGGGCCTCGCCCGTGCGCCCTATGCCGTCAGCATCGTCCCGTTCGTCCTCGTCGTGCTGCGGCACGCCCTGCTCGTGGACCGGGGTGTGGGGGAGGAACCGGAGGAACTCGCCCTGCGGGACCGTCCGCTGCAGGTCTTCATCGGGCTGTTGCTGCTGTCTCTGGCCGTCGGGGTCTACCTGACGTGAGCTCCCCGACATGACGCTCGACACGACGCTCCTGACGGGGTGGGGACGTACGGCCCCGACGCCCGCCCGGTTGTCGCGCCCGCAATCGGTGGAGGAGGCGGCCGAACTCCTGCGGACGGCGACCGGACGCGGGGTCGTCGCGCGAGGTCTCGGCCGGTCGTACGGCGACGCCGCCCAGAACTCGGGAGGGCTGGTGCTCGACTGCACGGCCCTCGCCCCGTCGTGGGCCCACGACCCCGCGACCGGGCTGGTGACGGCGTCCGCGGGCATGAGCCTGCACGACCTGATGACCGAGCTCGTCCCGCGTGGCTGGTTCGTGCCGGTGACGCCGGGCACGCGCCACGTCACCGTGGGCGGAGCCGTGGCCGCGGACGTCCACGGCAAGAACCACCACGTCGACTCCTCGTTCGGCGCTCACGTGCGGTCGCTCAGCCTGCTCGCCGCGGACGGATCGTTGCGGGTGCTCACCCCCGCCGACGAGCTGTTCTGGGCCACGGTCGGCGGCATGGGGCTGACCGGCGTCGTCGTGGAGGCGACCTTCGCGTGCGTTCCGGTGGAGACCTCGCGCATGCGGGTCGACGTCGAGCGCACCCGCGACCTCGACGAGACCCTCGAGGTCATGACCGCGACCGACGACCGGTACCGCTACACGGTCGCCTGGATCGACCTGCTCGCCCGGGGAGGCCGCATGGGCCGCAGCGTGCTGACACGCGGCGACCACGCCGCCAGGGACGACCTTCCCGTCCGCATGCGGCGCGATCCCCTCGCGTTCGCGCCGCGGCCCCGCCTGTCCGCGCCGCCGTGGGTGCCGCCGGGCCTGCTCAACCGGGCGACGGTCGGCGCGTTCAACGCCGCCTGGTACGGCAAGGCGCCCGCCGCCAAACGTGGGCTCGTCCAGGGGATCGCGCCGTTCTTCCACCCGCTGGACGGCGTGGCCCACTGGAACCGCATGTACGGCTCCCGCGGATTCGTGCAGTACCAGTTCGTCGTGCCGTTCGGAGCGGAGGGGACGCTGCGCCGCGTGGTGGAGCGCCTCTCGAACGAGGGCGTGGTGTCCTTCCTCACCGTGCTCAAGAGGTTCGGACAGGGGACGCCGGGGATGTTGTCCTTCCCCATGCCGGGCTGGACGCTCGCGCTCGACATCCCGGTGGGACAACGAGGGCTGGCCGGGATGCTGACCCTGTTCGACGAGTGGGTGGCCGCCGCCGGAGGCAGGCTGTACCTGGCCAAGGACTCCCGGATGCCGGCCGCCATGGTGGCCTCGACCTACCCTCGTCTGGACGAGTGGCGGGCGATCCGCGACGGCGCCGACCCGGATGGCGTGTTCCGCTCCGACCTCGCGAGAAGGTTGTGCCTGTGAGGGGGAGACAATGAAGAACGCCCTGGGTTCCGTCGACACCGTCCTGCTCCTCGGCGGCCGCAGCGAGATCGGCCTCGCGATCGTCGAGCGCCTGGTCAGAGCCGGTGCGCGCCGCGTCATGCTGGCCGCGCGGGGTGGCACCGCACCGGCGGAGGAGCTGCGGAAGCTGGGCGCGGACGTTCATCTGGCCGACTTCGACGCCGCCCGGCCCGAGACGCACGCCGCGCTGATCGAGCACGCCGTCGCGGAGCTGGGCGACCTCGACGTCGTGATCCCGGCCTTCGGGGTGCTCGGCCGCCAGTCCGTCTACGACGTGGACCCCGTCGCCGCCGCGCGCGACGTCGCGGTCAACTTCGGCGGGCACGTGTCGATCGGCCTCGCCGCGGCCCGGCGGCTGCGGGAGCAGGGCCACGGCACGCTCGTCGTGTTGTCGTCCGTTGCGGGCGTGCGCGTCCGCAAGGCCAACTTCGTGTACGGCTCGGCCAAGGCCGGCCTGGACGGTTTCGCCCAGGGCCTCGCCGACTCGCTCCACGGCTCCGGCGCCCGGGTGGTGGTCGTCCGGCCCGGCTTCGTCGTCGGGCGCATGACCGAGGGCATGACCCCGGCTCCGATGTCGGTGACGGTGGACGCCGTCGCCGACGCGGTCATCGACGGGCTGCGGTCCGGGCGGCGCACGGTTTGGGTGCCCGGCAGGCTGCGTCCGGTGTTCGCGGTCATGCGCGTGCTGCCCCAGGCGGTGTGGCGGCGCCTGCCGCGCTGACCCGAGTGCCGGTTCGCCGGGGTCGGACCGCCGTGTTAGCCGGTCACGAGGGTGAGGCCGTAGGCCGACAGGATCTCGTTGACGGGCTGGAAGTAGGTCGTGCCGCCGCTGGTGCAGTCGCCCGAGCCGCCGGAGGTGACGCCCTGGGCCTGGCTGCCGGAGATGAAGGAGCCGCCGGAGTCGCCGGGCTCGGCGCAGACGTTGGTGCGGATGACTCCGGAGACGGTGCCCTGGGAGTAGGCCACGCTCGCGTCCCGCTGCTCGACGGTGCCGCAGTGCCAGCCGGTGGTGGAGCCGGAACGGCAGACGGAGGCGCCGACGACGGCGACGGCCGAGCCCCTGACCGTGACGTTGCCGCCGCCGCTGCCGACGTAGGGGACGGGAGTCCAGTCGCTGTTGACGGCGACCCAGGAGTAGTCGTTCCCGGGGAAGGACGAGCCCTGGAAGGTGCCCTGCGCGGCCTGGTTGTAGCCGGTCGTCGCGTTGCCCGCGTCGGCGCAGTGGCCGGCGCTCACGAAACCGTTGGTGGTTCCGCGGGTGATGGCGAAGCCGACGGAGCAGCGTGAGGAGCCGTTGATGTAGTACGCGTCCCCGCCGCGCACGTCCAGATAGGTCCGCGGTCGTTCATCCGACCGCTCCACGTCGGCGAGCGAGATGTCGGCGCCGCTCCTGGCGACGAAGGCGTCGGCCTCCGAGGGCTGGGACGTCAGGACGACGACGCGGTTGCCGCGGACGTCGACGTACCAGACGGGGGTGCTGAGGGGGGCGGTGGAGGAGTGCCGGTCCAGCGCCTCCTTGCTCGCGGTCAACTCCGCGACGCTGTGCTTGACGACCTGAGGCGTCGCGCCCGACTCGGTGATGGCCGTGCTCTCCGAGGCGTCCGTCGTCGCCACGACGAACGTCTCGGACGCCGGCCCGGTGACCCACGCGCCTCCGTAGCTGTCGCCGAGCCTGTTTCGCAGGACCGCCTCGGACGCGCTCGCACGCGCCTCGTTGCGGAGCCGGGTCCTGGCCTGGTCCGCGCTGAGGCCGAGGTCGTGCTGGATCGCGTCGAGCAACGCCTGCGAGGCGAGCGCGTCCGCCGTCTCGGGCTCGGGGTCGGCGACGGCGGGTGCGGTGATCAGGGCGCAGATGGCCATGATGCCGATCACCAGGGCGGATCCCCCGGTCGCCGTACGCCTGCGGAGCATGCTCTCTCCTCGTCTCGTCGCCGTTCACGGTCCGGGGGGAGCGGTGCCGAATCTACCTGCGGATGATCCGCGGGACACGGAGGCGCCGCCGTACACGTGTACGGCGGCGCCTGTCGCGTGTTGTGGTTCACGGCCGGCTGATCACGGCCGGTTCCGGGGGTCCGCCGCTACGGCCTGGTGACGCCCAGGGAGTAGGAGCCGGATCCGCTGTAGGCGTGGACGCGGTAGCGGTACTGGCCGGCGGTGCCGGTGTAGGTGACTGTCTCGTCAGGGCCGGACGAGGTGCCCTGCGCGACGTCGACCCACGTGCTGCCGTTCCACTTCTGCAGGTAGAGGTCGAAGTCGACACCGGTCGGACCGTCGAGGCAGCCGCGGTGGGTGCCGGTGACGGTCGTCGTGTAGTACGTGCCGTTCGGCTGGTAGGCGCTCGCGCCGCTGCTCAGGCTGCCGGTGTAGGTGCTCTGGTAGCCGGTGCACGTGCCGCCGCCACCGCCGCCCCCGGACGTCACGAGGGTGAGGCCGTAGGTCGACAGGATCTCGTTGACGGGCTGGAAGTAGGTCGTGCCGCCGCTGGTGCAGTTGCCCGAGCCGCCGGAGGTGACGCCCTGGGCCTGGCTGCCGGAGATGAAGGAGCCGCCGGAGTCGCCGGGTTCGGCGCAGACGTTGGTGCGGGTGACTCCGGAGACGGTGCCCTGGGAGTAGGTCACGCTGGTGTTGAGCTGCTGGACGGTGCCGCAGTGCCAGCCGGTGGTGGAGCCGGAGCGGCAGATCGAGGCGCCGACGACGGCGACGGTCGAGCCGCTGACGGTGACGTTGCCGCCGCTGCCGTTGTTGACGTAGGGGACGGGAGTCCAGTTGCTGTTGACGGCGACCCAGGAGTAGTCGTTCCCGGGGAAGGAGGAGCCCTGGAAGGTGCCCTGCGCGACCTGGTTGTAGCCGGTCGTCGAGTTGCCCGCCCGGCCGCAGTGCCCGGCGCTCACGAAACCGTTGGTGGTTCCGCGGGTGATGGCGAAGCCGACGGAGCAACGCGAGGAGCCGTTGATGTAGTACGCGTCGCCGCCGCGGACGTTGTAGTACGTGCGGGGCTGCTCGTTGGACAACTGGACGCTCACGAGAGCCCTGTCCACGCCGCTGGCGGCGACGAAGGCCTCGGCCTGGGCGGGCTGCGAGGTCAGGACGACGACGCGGTTGCTGCGGACGTCGACGTACCAGACGGGCGCGGTCCTTGGCGCGGACGCGGCCTTGAGGTCCAGCGCCTGCTTGGCGGCGTTCAGCGTGGCGAGGTTGTAGTCGACCGTCCTGGCCTGGACGCCCGACGCGGTGATGGAGGCCGCCTTGGACGCGTCCGTGGTGGCGACCACGAGCGTCGAGGAGGTGTCGCCCGCGACCCACGAGCCGGCGAACGAGTCGCTGAGGTCCTTGCGGAGCTGGGACTCGGCCGCACCGGCCCGGGACTCGTTGACCAGGCGGACCTCGGCCTGGTCGGTGCTGAGGTCGAGGTCGCGCGTCATGGCCTCGACCATGCCGGGCGGAGGTTTGACGGCGGAGACGGAGAATCCGGGAGCGGCGCCGGGGTTGGGCGCGGCGGCCGCGGGAGACGCCATCACGGTGATGGCGCCGATGACCAGAGCGCATACGGCGGTGACCGTGCGTCTGCGGGGCATTTGGCTCTCCTCGGGTGGTGGGGGGTGCCGCCAAAGTAACCGAGCCGCTGCCGCGTGTGGATCTATCAGATGGCCCCTACCGCCGAATTATGGAACGGCCCTGAATCGGGGATGGGCGATGAGCCAGTCGGCGTAACGACGGCTTCGCCGTACGGTGTCGGCGTGCGCGGCGCGCGCGTGGTGGACGACGGAGGACGAGACCCGCGAGGCGACGGAGTCGTCGTGCCAGCCGAGCAGATGACGCCAGCGCAGCGGCGCGCCGACCAGCGGCATCATCACGAGACCGGCCGTCAGCTGGAAGGTCGCCTGGCAGAGGGCGACGGTCTTTCCCACGCCCACCAGGTGCAGGCACGTGGCGACGTCGGTCTCGTAGATGGACAGGGGGACGAAGCCCGCCCGCGTGCAGGCGCCGGCGAAGCAGTCGGCGAAACACCCGTCTCCCGGCGCGACGGCCCAGCACTCGCCGGCGAGCTGGGACAACTCCAGCTCGTCTTCTCCCGCGAGCGGATGGTTCTCCGCCAGGAGGACGAAGACCGGATCGGCGGCGACCGTGCTCCAGCTCATCGCCTCGGCCTGTGGCGGCGGGCTGTCGCCGCAGGTCCCGACCAGTGCGAAGTCGAGTCTGCCCGAGGTGACGAGCGAGGTCAGCTCCCGCGCCGACCACGAGGTGCGCGTGGTCACGGGGGTCGTGGGATAAGCGGAGGTCAGACGTTCGACGAGCCCCCCGAGAATCGGCCCGTGAGTGGCTCCGATGCGGTACCCGGGGATGTCCTCGGACGTGTTGGCGAACCGCACCGCGTCCTCCTGGAGCTCGCGCACGGCGGGCAGCAGGACCCGCGCGCGCGAGAGCACCATCTCGCCGAGGGGCGTCGGCCGCGCGCCGTTGCGGTCACGCTCGAAAAGGGGACCGCCGAGCGTGCGCTCGATCCGTTTGAGCTGTGCGGTCAGGGACGGCTGGGCCAGGCCGAGCCGGGTGGCGGCCTTGGTGACGCTGCCGGACTCGGCGACCGCTCGCACGATCTTGAGGTGGCGGAGCTCCAGATCCATACCGGGAAACTACGACCGCAGTGGTATGCCCGCAATGCTGTTATGTCATGAAATCTGACTCTTATTCGTCGGGGATTTCGCCATTGAGTCGGGACGATTGTCCGCGGAGTCGATCCGCAGGTCCGGAGCGTTGTTTGAAACGTGTTCTTGTCAGCTGATCATCATGGTGATCCCGTGTGGTTACCGGGTGGTAGGACCGATGAAAATCGGCGTTGTAGAACGCGTTGCAGTTTCGTGGCATCCGGTCGTACAGTCGAGGCATGCGGACCCGTGTCACCGACATGTTCGGCATCGAGTTGCCGATCTTCGCTTTCAGTCATTGCCGGGACGTCGTCGCCGCGGTCAGCCGCGCCGGCGGCATGGGAGTGCTCGGCGCCCTCGCCTACACGCCGGAAGAGCTCGAGGTGGAGCTCGCCTGGATCGACGAGCACGTCGGCGGCCGGCCGTACGGCGTGGACGTGGTCATGCCGGCGTCCTACGCCGGCTCCGACCTCGGCCTCGACTCTCCGGCCGACCTGGTCGCCCGGCTACAGGGAATGATCACACCCGAGCACCGGGCCTTCGTCGAGGACCTGCTCGCCAAGCACAACGTGCCGACCCTGACCGGGTCCGATCCCGGGAAGGTGCTGCTCGGCTGGACGGACGCGACCGCGCGTCCGCAGGTCGAGGTGGCGCTGAAGCACCCCATCGCGCTGCTGGCCAACGCCCTCGGCCCGCCGCCGGCCGACGTGGTCGAGCTCGCCCACTCGAAGGGCGTCAAGGTGGCCGCGCTCGCCTCCACTCCGCGTCACGCGATCAAGCAGGTCGAGGTGGGCGTGGACGTCATCGTGGCGCAGGGCACCGAGGCGGGCGGGCACACCGGGGAGATCTCCACGATGGTGCTGATCCCCCAGGTCGTCGACGCGGTCGACGTGCCCGTCCTGGCCGCGGGAGGCATCGGCGGCGGCCGTCAGATGGCCGCGGGGATGGCGCTCGGAGCCGACGGCGTGTGGACCGGGTCCATCTGGCTCACCGTGGAGGAGGCAGACACTCCGGAGATGGCCAAGAAGCGCATCCTGGAGGCCACCTCGCGTGACACCGTCCGGTCGCGCAGTTGGACCGGCAAGCCCGCGCGGCTGCTCAAGAACGAGTGGACCGACGCCTGGGAGTCCGCCGACTCTCCCGGGACGCTGCCGATGCCGCTGCAGTACATGCTGGTCTCGCCCGCGTTGCGCCGGATCGGCAACTCCGACGCGGCGGAGCTCGCCACCTTCCCCGCGGGGCAGATCATCGGTGCGATGAACCAGGTCAAGACGGCCCGGCAGGTCGTCTTCGAGATGGTCGAGGAGTACATCGAGGCGATGGAGCGCCTCGACCGCATCACGGCCGACTGACCGTCCGCGGCGTGCGAGGCCAAACGTTATCCCCGTGTGCTCGCCCGTGAGCACAGGAGTCGACTAAATCGTCTTTGGACGATTATTCGGTGAAACGGGCGGGAGTCACGTGGCGACCTCGAAGCAGGCCGCGGGTGGGGGAGAGGTCGTCGTGGAGCTCGCGCTCCCCTCCTGGATGGGCGCGGGCTTCCTACGGCGTCACGGGCTCAGCCTGGTCGCGGCGGTGCTCGTCACGGTCCAGCTGGTGTGGAAGGGCGTGCTGCTCGGCCGGAGCTTCTTCTGGGGCGACGACTACGCCTACATCGTCAGGGCCATGGAGCACCCCTTCGACTGGGACTACCTCACGTCGTTGTACGGCCCGAAGCTGCTCCCCGTCGGGTTCGCCGTCGTCTGGGCCGTCTCCCGCGCGGACGTCTACAACTGGGTCCTCGCCGCGTCGGCGCTGCTGGTCCTGCAGGTCGCCGCGTCGTTCGCGGTCTACCGGCTGCTGCGGGTGCTGTTCGGGTCGCGTCCCGCGATCCTGGTCCCGTTCGGGCTGTACCTCTTCACGCCGCTCACGGTGCCCGCGCTGCTGTGGTGGGCGGCCGGACTCGAGGCCGTCCCCCTCCAGCTCACGCTCGCGCTCGCCCTGACCTCGCACGTCCTCTACCTGCGCAGCGGGCGCATGCGCCACGTCGCGGCCGCGGCCTTCTGGTTCCTCATGGCCCTGGGGTCGTTCTTCCTCAAGGCCGCGGGCGCCTTCCCCCTGCTGGCCCTCGTGGTGACGGCGGGATACTTCGGCGGCGTGCGGACGGCCGTGGTCCGCCACCTGAGGGCCTGGCTGGTCTACGCCGCGGTGCTCGCCGCCTGCGCCGTGTTCTTCGCGCTCGGGCTCGACACGTCGGACCAGCCCGTCGGGTTCCCCTCCTTCTCGGAGACGGCCGCCTTCGCCGGGACCCTGCTCGGCAAGGTGTTCCCCACGCTCGCTCTGGGCGGTCCGATCGACTGGTACGGCGGCTGGGCCGTCCCTCCGGGTCTGCTGCTGGTGTCGTCGTGGCTGGTCTTCGCCGCGCTCATCGTGGTGACCCTGCGCTGCCGCAGAGCCGCGGGCTGGGCGTGGGCGGGCCTGATCGCCTACCTGCTCGTCGTCGACTTCGTGCCGGTCGTGCTGGGACGCGGGCATTACGCCTCGCAGGCCCTCGAACCGCGGTACCTCGCCGACGCCGCGCTCGCGCTCGCGCTGTGCCTCGCGCTCGCCACGCTCCCGGTTCGGGATGAGCGGGAGCCGTACAGACGGGCGTTCCCCGCGGGCAGGGCGGCGGCCGCCGGAGGCGTGTTCGCGGGCGCCTGCCTGCTCCTGTCGGTCGTATCCGTCGAGCGCTTCACGTCGGGCTTCGAGGCGAGGGCCGATCGTGACCGGACCTACCTGGCGACCGCCCAGCGCACTCTCGCGACCCTCCCGCCGGGCACCCAGCTGTATCCGCACGCGCTGCCCGACGACGTGCTGTTCTACGGGTTCGGGGAGGCCAACCTCAGCGCGCACGTGCTCGGCCCGCTCGCGCCTCCAGACGTCCGCGCGATGATGCGCGACCCGCAGCCGTCGGTCGACCCCAAGGTCCTGGACTCCGACGGGAACCTGACGGCCATGCGGCCCTTCGCCGGCCAGGCGCGGCCGCCTGGAGGTGCGCGGTGCTTCCCGCGCATGGGCGGCACCATGACGATCCCGATCGCCACCAAGGGCGACTACGCCCTCGCCGGGTTCTCCTACCTCGACGCGGCCGGCGGCCCGGCGACCGTGCTGATGGGGACGACGAGGGTCGACCTGACGCTTCCCGCCGGCAACCACAACATGTATTTCATGACGCGCGCGAAAAGCACGGAAATGCAGATCACCACGACGCAGAACATCTGCGTTACGGGCGGCGTCGTCGGCGTCGCCGTGCCGGCCACGGAAGGCTGAGGCTCCCCAGTGTCACCGAGGATCGCGCTGCCGGCGTGGCGGCACGGGAAGAGGATCGCCGCCGCGGCCTGGGCGATGATCCCCCTGTCCGTCGTCTGCCAGGTGGTCGCGCTGCGCGCCACCTGGTACAGCGTCGACGACTTCCGCTTCGTCGCCCTCGCCACGGAGGGACCGCCCGGCTGGTCCTACCTGACCCAGCCGGTGTACGGCCAGCACATGCCGGGAGGCCTGCTCCTCACCTGGATCCTCACCTGGGCCGCCGGATACAACTGGGTCCTGACCTGGTCCGTGGTGCTCCTCCTGCAGGTCGGGGCGTACGTCTACGTCCTGCGCACCTTGCGCCTGCTGTTCGGCGACAGGCCGGCGATCCTGGCGCCGCTCGCCTTCTACCTGTTCTCGCCGCTGACGGTGCCCGCGGTCGCCTGGTACTCGGCGGCCGTGCTCAGCGTCCCCCTCCAGCTCGCCGTGGCGGGCGCGCTGTACGCCCACGTCCGCCACCTTCGCGAGGGAACTCTCGGGCCGGGTCTGCGAGCGGTGGCCTGGACGGCCTTCGGCCTGTTCTTCTTCGTCAAGGCGGCCGTCATCCCGCTGCTGCTCGTGGTGGTGACGGTGGTCGCCGCCCCGATCCTCGTCTCCGGGGTCCGCGGCGTCCGCGACGCGCTCCGGCTGCTCCTGCGGCGGCGCCTGCTTCTTGTTCTGCACGGCCTGCTGCTCGCCGGGTACGGCACGGTCTACCTCGTCTCGGGTGCCACGGCCAGCTCGTACGTGGCCGTGGGCGTCGAACGCGGCATCGGCCTGCTGCCGTACGCCGGGCGGCTGATCGGTGCGACGTTCTTCACGGGCGCGATCGGCGGCCCCGCCGCCTGGCAGCCGGGCGCCGGCCACTTCGCCAACGCGTCGCCACCGGTCGCGCTCGTGGTCGTCGCCGGAATCGTCTGGACGCTGGCCTTCGTGACGAGCATGGTCTTCCGCCGGGGCGCGTGGCGGGCCTGGCTCGTCCTGCTGACGTGGCTCCTGGTGGCCGACACCCTGTTCACCTGGCTGGGCCGTGCCACCGAGTGGTCCGGCCGGGAGATGCGGTACGTCTCGGACGCCGCGCCGGTGGTCGCCGTGTGTCTGGCCCTCGCCTTCCTCCCCGTCCGCGACCTGGCCGAGAACGGTCGCCGGACTTACCTGATCAGGCCGCCGTCCGGGCCGGCCGTCAAGGCGGCGGCCGGAGTGCTCGGGGGCGTGATGGCCGCGCTGTCGATCCTGTCGATCAGCTCCTTCGGCGGGCTGATCGACACCACCGAGCAGCGGGCGTACATCGGCAACGCGGCCCGCGCCCTCGCAGCGGCGCCCGCAGGCACGGTCATCTTCCCCAGCGACGTGCCGCTGGAGATGCCGATCCCGGCGACCGGCCTCACCGACCTGACCTCCCGCGTGCTCGCACCCGTGGCCCCGGAGTGGGCCGTCGAGAGCATGCGCGCACCGCGACCGTCCACAGAGCCCCGCGTCTTCGACGACAAGGGCCGGCTGGTCAAGATGACGATCAAGGGCGGCCTGCTCGGTCCTCCCGCGGGCCTGCCGTGCTTCCCCGCGACCGGCGACGTGGTCGACCTTCCGCTGAGCACGGACGGCGGGCCGGTGACCGTCGCGGGCATCGGCTACGCCGCGCTGGGCGACACGGAGGCGACCGCGACGGTGGACGGGCGGCTGGTGACGCTGCCGATGAAGAGAGGGGACGGTGTCGTGTACTTCCCCGTGCGCTCCGCCGTCCGATCGCTGCCGCTCTCCGTCAACGGAGGCATCTGCGTGAAGGCCGTCGCCGTCGGCGACCCGGCGCCGGTGCCGTCGTGACCTCCCCGGCCTCGCGGCGCCGATGAGGCTGGAGGGGGACGGCGCCGGTGAGGGCGGTGCCGGGTCCGCCGGTCCGGTGATGATGGAATGCAAGCTGACCATTGGGCGCCGGACTGGGGGGCTGTGGAGAGATGGGCGACAGGACGCCGGCGGCCGGCGACGCGGAGCACGAGCGGCGGGGGACGGCCGTGAGCGCCCCGCCGATCCTCGGCAACGTGCCGGGAGCCTACGCGCTGGGCGTCTTCCGCGACCGGCATCCGGCCCTCATCAGGCAGGTCAGGGATGCCCTGCCGTACTCGCCTGATCGGCTCGAGGCGCTCGACCGGCTGCTCGAGGAGGCCATCTCCGACACGATGCAGCCTCTCGAGGCCTCGGCCCACGACTTCGCGGCCTGGCTGACCTGGGGACGCGCCTACCTTCGCGGACGATGGACGGACGCGCCCTTCCTCTGGGCGGAGAGCTTCTTCTACCGCAGGGTGCTCGAGGCCACGGGGTACTTCGCGGACGGGCCGTGGCGGGGCGTCGACCCGTTCGAGCCGTTCAAGCAGGCCGAACTCGCGGGCTCGGTCGTCGACGAGGAACTCGCGAGCCTGGACACGGTCGCCTCGGCGTCCCAGGCCGAGAAGGAGACGGCGCTGCTCCTCGCCTCCCTGTGGGGGAACCGCGCCGACCTCACCTTCCAGATCACCGGTGAGCTCGGAGACGACAAGTCGGCCGACCTCGTCGCCGACGACAGCGCGCTCCTGTGGTCTCTGGTGCACGACGGCCCTCCCGGCCGGATCGTCTTCGTCGCGGACAACGCCGGCCGCGAGTTGCTGCCCGACCTGGCCCTGATCGACCATCTCCTCGCCCGGCGGCTGGCCACCGAGGTCGTGCTGCACGTCAAGCCGCAGCCGTACTTCGTGTCCGACGCCACGCCCGCGGACGTCCTTGCCGGCCTTCGGCGCCTGGCCGGAGCGCCGGGCGAGGCGGGCAAGGCCGGGGTGCGTCTCCGGCAGGCCCTGAGGTCGGGGCGCCTCGTGCTGCGCACCCACCCCTTCGCGTGCGCTCCGCTGCCCTACAGCGACATGCCGGACAGCCTGCGGGACGACTTCGCCGACGCGTCGCTGACCCTCACCAAGGGCGACCTCAACTACCGCAGGCTCGTCGGCGACAGGCTGTGGCCGTCGGACATCCCGTTCGCCGAGGTCACCGCGTACTTCCCCGGGCCCGTGGTCGCGTTGCGCACGCTCAAGTCGGACGTCCTCGTCGGCGTCGCACCGGACGTGACGGCCGCGCTCGACGCGACGGGGGAACGGTGGCGTACGACGGGTACCCGGGCGCTGATCCAGGGCCGGGCCTGACCCGATCCGGGGTGGGACGTGTCGCCTACTCGCCTCGGTAGACGGCCGGGCGCTTCTCGCGGAACGCGAGCGACCCCTCCTTGGCGTCCTGCGAGCCGATGACCGGCCAGCCGATGGCGTCCGACACCTTGAGCGCCTCCTCCTCCGCCATGCCGAGGGTCTCGCGGTAGGTGCGCAGGATCGCCTGCACGGCCAGCGGACCGCACGCCGCGACCTGGTCGGCCGTCTCACGGGCGGCGGCGAGCGCCTCACCGTCCGGCACGACCCGGTTGACCAGGCCCATCGACAGCGCCTCCTGCGCGGTGATCGCCCGCCCGGTCAGCAGCACGTCCATCGCGAACGCGTACGGGATCTGACGCGGCAGCCGTACGGCGCTTCCTCCCATCGGGAACAGCGCCCGGCGGGCCTCGAACAGGCCGAGTGTCGCCGACTCGGCCACGATCCGCAGGTCCGTGCCGACGAGCAGCTCCGTGCCGCCGGCCACCGCGTAGCCCTCCACCGCGCAGATGATCGGTTTGGTGGGCAGGGCCCCGCTGCCGCGCAACAGGCCCTTCCAGTGGACGTCGGGGATCTCCTGGGCACGCTGGAGGACGCGCGGGTCGCTGGACGGCGTGCCCATGGCCTTGAGGTCGGCGCCCGCGCAGAACGTGCCGTTCGCACCCGTCAGGATGCCCACGCGCACGTCCGGCTCGGCGGAGATGTAGGCCCACGCGTCGGCGAGGCCGACCAGCATGTCCATGGAGAGGGCGTTCCTGGCCTCAGGGCGGTCCATCGTGACGACGACGACATGTCCGTCGCGCTCGACGCGGCAGTGCGGCGTGCTGATTGACAGGAGCTCCATGGAGACTCTCCAAATTGATCAAGCGATTGCTCGGCAGGGGCGGCCCGGGTTAGTGTGCGTCTACGAACTAGAACAGATTCTTGTTCGTAACCCCCCAGTAATGCCAGGGCTTGTCGATAGAACGAGAACGTGCTTCACTGCGGCGATCCGGGGGAAGTCAGTACGCACCGGACAAGGGAGTTCCGATGGGCTCGCTGGGTTTCTGGAGGCTTGCGCAGGCGGATCCTGGGTGGATCGCCGCGATCGATCCCGACGGCGCCGAGTACACGGCCGGCGAGGTGCTGTCGCGGGCCAACCGCTTGGTCCACGGTCTGCGCGCGCTCGGGCTGAAGGCCGGGGACGGCATCTGCGGCCTCATGCCCAACGGGGTGGACGGGCTCACGCTCTACCTGGCGGCGTTGCAGGTGGGCTGGTACTACACGCCGGTCAACTGGCACCTGACGGGTCCCGAGATCGCCTACATCCTGGCCGACAGCGAGGCCAAGGCCTTCTTCGCCCACGAGCGGTACGCCGCCGAGGCCGTCAGGGCCGCCGAGGAGATCGAGCCCGAGCGCCGGTTCTCGTTCGGGACGATCGACGGCTTCCGGCCGGTCGCGGAGCTGACCGAGGGCCAGCCGGACTCGGCTCCCGAGGACCGTACGGCCGGCGCCACGATGCACTACACGTCGGGTACGACGGGCCGTCCCAAGGGCGTCAGGCGGGGCCTGACCGGGCTGGATCCGGACGACGCCGCGGAGCTCATGACGGGGTTGCTGACGTTGTTCGGCGTGACGCCCGGCCGTCCCAACGCCCACCTGGTCACCTCGCCGAACTACCACACCGCCGTGACGCAGTTCGGCGGCACGGCCCTGCACATGGGCCACACGCTGGTCTACATGGACAAGTGGGACGCAGAGGAGACGCTGCGGCTGTGCGAGAAGCACGGCGTGACCAACTCGCACATGGTCCCGACGCACTTCAAGCGCCTGCTCGCGCTGCCCGACGAGGTCAAGTCGCGGTACGACCTGTCCTCGCTCAGGTGGATGATCCACGCGGCCGCCCCCTGTCCCGTCCCGGTCAAGTGGGCGATGTTCGAGTGGTGGGGCGACTGCGTCTACGAGTACTACGCGGCCACGGAGGGCGGCGGCACCCTCGCCACCCCGGACGGCTGGAAGAAGCACCCGGGCACGGTCGGCACGGCCTGGCCGATCAGCGAGCTGCTCATCGTGGACGACGACCATGAACCCGTTCCCGTGGGGACCCCCGGCACGATCTACATGAAGATGGGGATGGCCTTCGAGTACAAGGGCGATCCCGAGAAGACCGCCGCGAACAGGCTCGCGGCGGGGGCGGGTGCCCGAAGGGGGGTCGGTGGAGACACTGACTACTTCACTGTCGGGGACATCGGTTATCTCAACGAAGAGGGCTACCTGTTCCTGTGCGACCGCAAGGCCGACATGATCATCTCGGGTGGGACCAACATCTATCCGGCCGAGATCGAGAACGAGCTGATGGTCCATCCCAAGGTCGCCGACGTCGCCGTCTTCGGCATCCCCGACGACGAGTGGGGTGAGCAGATCAAGGCGGTCGTCGAGCCCATGCCCGGCAACGACCCCGGACCCGAGCTGGCCGCGGAGATCCTCGGCTCGCTCGAAGGCCGGCTGTCGCGGATGAAGTGGCCGAAGACCGTCGACTTCATCGAGGACATGCCGCGCGAACCGAACGGCAAGCTCCTCAAGCGCAAACTCCGTGACCCGTACTGGGAGGGCCGTGACCGTGCCATCTGAACCGCTGGTCGCCGAGCACGCGCTCGAGTTCCCCGGTGGATACACGCGGACGACGGGGCCGGTGATCGGGCGCTTCCTCACGGAGCTGCGCGACGGCCGCGTCGTCGGGGTGCGCACCGCCGAGGGCCGGGTGCTCGTGCCGCCGCTGGAGTACGAGCCGGAGACGGGGGAGCCGGTGACCGGCGACTTCGTCGAGGTCGGCCCGGCCGGAACCGTGATGAGCTGGGCCTGGGTCGACGCGCCGCGTAAGGGCCACCCGCTGGACCGGCCGTTCGCGTGGGCGCTGATCAAGCTGGACGGCGCGGACACGGCGCTCGTCCACGCGGTCGGCGCCGACGGGGCGAAGGCGATGCATCCGGGGCTGCGCGTCCGTCCCCGATGGAAGCCGGAGGCGGACCGCATCGGCCACATAACCGATATTTCGTGCTTCGTTCCGGAAGTCACGGCGATGGTCGCGCCCATCCGCATGGAGTACCGCGTCCGGCCTGGCCGGTCGCTCGCCCGGTTCCTGGAGGGCGTCCGCGATGGCGTCTTCCTGGGCGGGCGCTGCACCCGCTGCGTCAAGGTCTACATGCCCTTCCGGACGTCGTGCCCCGAGTGCGGCTCGGCGATCTCCGAAGAGGTCGAGCTGCCCGACACCGGCACCGTGACGACCTTCGCGATCAACAACCTCCCCGACCCGCGGGCGCCCGAGGTGCCGTTCGTGTCGGCCTACATCCTGCTCGACGGGGCGGACGTCCCGATGATCGCGCTGATGGGCGACGTGCCGGCCCACGAGGTGCGTCAGGGGATGCGCGTCAGGGCCGTCTGGGCGCCGCCGGAGGAACGCACGATGTCGATGGCCAACATCCGATGGTTCGCCCCCACGGGCGAGCCGGACGTCGAGCTGTGAGGGGAGGAGCCGTATGCGTGAGGTGGCGGTCATCGCCTTCGCCCAGACCCAGCACACCGACCACGACGAGGGACTGACCGACTTCGAGCTGATCCACCCGGTGATCCAGGAGGTCAAGGAACGTACCGGCCTGTCGAGGTTCGGGTTCACCTGCTCCGGGAGCTGCGACTACCTGGCCGGTGCGCCGTTCTCCTTCGTCTCCGCGCTGGACTCCATCGGAGCCTGGCCGCCGATCTCGGAGAGCCACGTCGAGATGGACGCCGCGTGGGCCCTGTACGAGGCCTGGGTGCGGCTCCAGCACGGAGACGTGGACTCGGCGCTGGTCTACGGCTTCGGCAAGTCGTCCATGGGCGACCTCCGGGAGATCATGACCCTACAGCTCGACCCGTACTATCTGGCGCCGCTCGGTCTCGACCAGGTCTCCTTCGCCGCCCTGCAGGCGAGCGCGTACGGTGCGGGCCGGGCCGAGCTCGACGAGATCGTACGGCGCAGCCGCGCGGACGGCCGGAACAATCCCCACGCGCTCGACCTCGGCGACCCCGCCGGGGAGGAGTTCGAGGTCGCGCCGCTCAGGCCGTACGACGTGGCGCCGATCACCGACGGCGCCGCCGCGATCGTGCTGGCCGCGGGCGACCTCGCCCGGGAGCTGGCGGAGCGCCCCGCCTGGATCACCGGCATCGCCCACCGGATCGAGCCCCACTACCTCGGCATGCGTGACCTCACGCGGTCGCCGTCCGCGGAGGCCGCCGGCCGGGCGGCGGGGGTCGGCAAGGGGCCGGTCGACGTCGCGGAGCTGCACGCTCAGTTCAGCCACGAGGAGCTCATCCTCCGCCAGGCGCTCGAGTTGCCGGCGGAGACGGTGGTCAACCCCTCGGGCGGGGCGCTCGCGGCCAACCCCGTCATGGCGACGGGGCTGATCCGCATCGGCGAGGCAGCGTCGCGGATCCTCGACGGCGGCGCCGGCCGCACCGTCGCCCACGCCACGTCGGGCCCCTGCCTCCAGCACAACCTCGTCACCGTCCTGGAGGCGTGACCGCTCATGCCCCCGCCCCCCGCCCTTGGCCGTGATCATGCACAGGTTCGTGATCAGGGCCGCCCACCTGCGAAAACCCCTGGCGTGATCATGCACAAGTTCGTGAATTCACGCCCTGAGCCGGGAAGTCGTCGATCGTGATCATGCAATCGAGGTGCTGCCGTGGGTAACCGTTGTGCCGTGATCGGCGTCGGCCAGACGCGCTACCAGACCAAGCGGCGGGACGTCTCCATCGCCGGTCTGGTCAGGGAGGCCGCCCTCCGCGCGCTCGAAGACGCGGGCCTGACGTTCAAGGACATCGACGCCGTCGTGATCGGCAAGGCCCCCGACCTGTTCGAGGGCGTGATGATGCCCGAGGCGTACCTCGCGGACGCGCTGGGCGCGGCGGGCAAGCCGATGACGCGCGTCCACACGGCGGGGTCGGTCGGCGGGTCGACGGCGCTGGTCGGCGCGTCGCTGATCCAGGGCGGAGTGCACGACCGCGTGCTCGTGGTCGCCTTCGAGAAGCAGTCGGAGTCGAACGCGACCTGGGCGCTGTCCACGCACCTGCCGTTCAACGCCTCGCTCGTCGTCGGCGCGGGCGGGTACTTCGCGCCGCACATCCGCGAGTACATGCGCAGGTCGGGCGCGCCCGACCACATCGGCACGCTGGTCGCGGTCAAGGACCGGCAGAACGCCCTGAAGAACCCCTACGCCCATCTGAAGATCCCCGGCATCAACCGGCAGATGGTCGAGTCGACGCCGATGTTGTGGGAGCCGATCCGCTACCTCGAGACCTGCCCGTCGTCGGACGGCGCCTGCGCGATGGTGCTCGCCTCCGAGGACAAGGTGACCGGGACGCCCGCCTGGGTGCACGGCACCGCCATGCGGTCCGAGCCGATGGCGCGGGCCGATCGCGACACGGTGAGTCCGCAGGCCGGCAAGGACTGCGCGGCCGACGTCTACCGCCAGGCCGGCATCACCGATCCGCGCAGGGAGATCGACGTCGCCGAGGTGTACGTGCCCTTCTCCTGGTACGAGCCGATGTGGCTGGAGAACCTCGGCTTCGCCGCCGAAGGCGAGGGATGGAAGCTCACCGAGGCCGGCTGCACGGCGTTCGACGGCGACATCCCGTGGAACGCCTCGGGCGGAGTGCTGTCCTCCAACCCCATCGGCGCCTCCGGCCTGATCCGGTTCGCGGAGGCGGCGCTGCAGGTGAGAGGCATGGCCGGTGAACATCAGGTCGACGGCGCCCGCACGGCCCTCGGCCACGCCTACGGCGGAGGGGCGCAATTCTTCGCCATGTGGATCGTCGGAGCGCAGAAACCCTGATCGGTCAGCCCTCCCGGGAGAGAGGTCACTCGTATGGAGTTCAACCACGCCGACCTTTTCGAAGGGTTCGCGGACACGATCGGGGACAGGGTGGCCGTCGTCTGCGGCGACGCCCGTATGACATATGCCGAACTCGACGCGCAGGCCAACCGGCTCGCCCACCACCTGGCCGCCCAGGGCGTACGGCGCGGGCAGCATGTCGGGATCCAGCTCTACAACGGGCTGGAGTACATCACCGCCCTGCTGGCGGCGCTGAAGATCCGGGCCGTGCCCGTCAACGTGAACTACCGCTACGTCGAGGCGGAGCTCGTCTACCTCTACCGCGACTCCGACATCGTGGCGCTGCTGTTCGACGTCGAGTTCGACGGGAGGGTCGCCGCCGCCTCACTCGAAGCGCCGGCGCTGCGCCACCTCGTCGCCGTCGGCGGCGACTCCGCCGTCCCGGGAGCCGTGCCGTACGGCGAGGCGCTGGCAGGGCAACCCGCGACGAGGGGGTTCGAACCGCGGACCGGCGAGGACGTCTACATCATCTACACCGGCGGGACCACCGGCATGCCCAAGGGCGTGATGTGGCGGGTCGAGGACCTGTTCATGGCGTTCGGCGCCGGCAACCCGTACGGCGCGCCGCTGGAGACGCCGGAGGCGGTCATCGAGCAGGCGCGCAACGCCAGCCCGATCGTCATGATGGCCGCGCCGCCGCTGATGCACGGCGCGGCGCAGATGGGGACGTTCCTGTGCTGGTGCATGGGCTCCACCATGGTCTACGTCCGCAAGTTCGACCCGGTCGCGGTGTTGCGGGCGATCGAACGCGAGAAGGTCCTGAGCATCAACATCACCGGCGACGCGATGGCGCGCCCGCTGGCCGAGGAGATCGCCACCGGGGCGTACGACCTGTCGTCGCTCGTCGTCGTCAGCTCGACCGGGGCGATCCTCAGCGGCACCGTACGGGCGCGGCTGCAGGAGCTGCTCCCGAACACGATGATCATGGACAGCTTCGGCTCGACGGAGTCGGGCTACACGGCGTCGGGGGTCGCCGGCTCGTCGCCGGAGGCCGGGCTCAAGTACCAGCCCAACGCCCATGCGGGCATCGCCGTACTGGACGAGAAGCTCAGGCCCGTCGAGCCGGGTTCGGGCGTGATGGGCATGGTCGCGAGGTCGGGGCGCATCGCCTTCGGGTACTACAACGACCCGGACAAGACCGAGCGCACGTTCGTGACGGACGGCGACGGCACCAAGTGGCTGCTGACGGGCGACCTGGCCATGGTGGAGGAAGACGGGACGATCCAGATATTCGGCCGTGGCTCGCAGTGCATCAACACCGGCGGGGAGAAGGTCTTCCCCGAGGAGGTCGAGGCGGTGTTGAAGGGGCACCCGTCGGTGTTCGACGCCGTCGTCACCGGGATTCCGGACGACCGATGGGGGTCCCGGGTGGCCGCCGTGGTCCAGCCGTACGAGGGAACGGCTCCCACGTGGGAGGAACTGGACGTCCACTGCCGGGGGTTGTTGTCGGGGTACAAGGTTCCCCGTACCTATGCCTTCGTGGAGGAAGTGCTCCGGTCGCCGGCCGGCAAGGCCGACTACCGATGGGCCAAGCAGGTGGCCGAGTCCGCCCAACACGAGGGGTGATCATGCACAAGTGGTGAGGCCTGGGCGTGCCGAGCCGCCCGGGCTCAGCATGCCTGGGCATGCTGAGCTTGTGCATGATCACACCGAGTCGGAGGTGAGGGCGGCGACGGCTCCGAGGCCCAGGTAGACCACGCCGCTGCCGACGTCCAGGCGCCGCCGGGCCCGGGCCGACCCGCGCAGCCTCCCGGCCAGGGCCGACGACAGCAGGGCGTACCCGCCGTCGCTGACCATCCCGAGCACGATCCAGATGAGCCCCAGCACCACGATCTGCGGCGCCACGGGTCCCCGCGACGGGTCGGCGAACTGCGGCAGGAAGGCCAGAAAGAAGATCGCCGTCTTCGGGTTGAGCACGTTGACGACGAACCCCTCACCGAACAGCCGGGACCGGGACGCCCGCCGCATCTCGAAGGGCTCCTCCTCGGCGGACCGTTTGATCAGCTTGCGGACCCCCAGGTAGACCAGATAGGCCGCACCCAGGTACTTCACGATCGCGAACGCCGTCGCCGACGCCGCGAGCAGGGCGCTGATCCCGAGCGCCGCCGCGGTCACGTGCACCACCGAGCCGGCGTGCACTCCGAGCACGGACACCAGCCCCGCCGCGCGGCCTTGGGCGACGCTGCGGGTCACGATGTAGACCACTGCGGGGCCCGGCACCAGGAGCAGTGCGAGGGTCGCGGCCGCGAACAGGGCGAGCGTCGTCATGGGTGGCATGTTCGTGATGGTACGAAGTAACCGCCCGCCGGGGCATCCCGATTTTCAGCCGCCCGCGAGGGCGGCGAGCAGCGCCGCGGTCGCCGGGGGATCGGGCGGTTCGCCGTACGTCGCCGCGAACACCCGCCGCGTCGACCCGGGGATCTCGGTCACCTGGACGCCGGGATGCCGATGCGCAGACAGGGCCAGTCGCGGCAGGACGGCCACTCCCAGGCCCGCGGCCACCATGGCCTGAACCGCCACGTAGTCGTCCGTGGTGAACGAGATGCTCGGCTCGAATCCGGAGTCGGAGCACAGATCGAGCAGGTGGGCGCGGCATCGGTCGCAGCCCGCGATCCAGCGGGACTCCGCGTGGTCCGGCAGAGTCGCGGACGGCGATCCGCCGGGGGTGACGAGGAGGCTCGGCTCGTCGAGAAGCGGCGTCATCCGAAGACCGCCCGAGCCCTCGGAGGAAACGCCCGCCGGGCCGTACTGGAAGACCACCGCAACGTCCACGTCCCCGGCGCGCAACATGCGCAGCGCCTCGGGCGGTTCCGCCTCGGTCAGGCGCAGGTCCAGCCCCGGGTGATCGTGCGCGAGCCGTACAGCCGCCTCGGGGACGAGGGTCCCGAGCGCGGAGGGGAAGGCGGCCAGTCGCACCCGGCCGGCGCGGAGCCCGACATGGGCCGCCAACTCGGCCGAGGCGGAGTCGATCCGGCCGAGGATCTCGGCCGCGCGTTCCGCCAGCATCCGGCCCGCCTCGGTGAGCCGGATGCCGCGGCCTGCCCGCTGGACGAGCTTCGCCCCGGTCTCCGCCTCCAGCCGGGAGAGGTGGTGGCTGACCGAGGGCTGCGTGTAGTTGAGTTCCCGGGCCGCCGCGGTCACCGAGCCGGTCCTCGACACGGCGAGCAGGACCCGCAGCCTCACGACGTCGAGCATGCGCGCAACTTATCAATGTCTTCTATCGGTCGATGAGAAGACTTCAGTTGGACCTATGCCATGGAGGAGCGCCACGCTGGAGTCCGTGACAGAGCTTCGCGACGTGCTGGAGGCCCGGCGGCTGATCGCCGGACACCTGCCCGAGACGCCCATGTGGTCCTATCCCGTCCTCGACGCGATCGTGGGGGCGCGCGTCCACGTCAAACATGAGAACGTGCAGCCGACGGGCGCCTTCAAGGTACGCGGGGGGATCAACCTGCTGGCCCGGATGCCCGATCGGCGGCGAGGAGTTGTCGCCTACTCCACCGGCAACCACGCGCAGTCGGTGGCCTACGCCGCCCGGCTGTACGGCGTCGCGTGCTCGATCGTGATGCCGGAGAACCCCAATCCGGCCAAGGTCGCGGCCGTCGAGGCGCTCGGGGCGACGGTGACCGTCGCGGGCGCCACCATGGTCGAGGCGGCGGACCACGCTCGCGCGATGGCCGACGACCAGGGCAGACGCCTGATCAGCCCGGCCGACGAGCCGGACATCATCGCGGGAGTGGCCACGCTCTACCTCGAGATGCTGGCGGCGCGGCCCGGCCTGGACGCCGTCTTCGTCCCCGTCGGCAGCGGCACGGGCGCGGCCGCCGCGTGCCTCGTGGCAGGGGCGCTCGCCCCCCGCTGCCGGGTGATCGCCGTGCAGTCGGCCTCGGCGCCGGCAGCCCACGACTCCTGGGCGTCGAAGGAGCTCGTCACCCGGCCGTGCGAGACCGTCGTGGACGGCCTGGCGACCGGTTCCGCCTTCGCGACGACCCAGGCCGTCATGCGGGAGGGGCTGGCCGACTTCCTGCTGGTCGGCGACGACGACATCCGGCGCGCCCAGCGGATGCTCCTCGCGGAGGCCCACACGCTGGCCGAGGGCGCGGGAGCGGCGGCGCTCGCCGGGCTGCTCGCCGTACGCGAGGAGTTCGCCGGTCGTGAGGTGGCCGTGGTCTGCACGGGGGCGAACGCCGGGCCGGCCGAGCTCGAGCGGCTGCTGGCCGCCTGAGCCGGGGAGATCAGGGGGTCTGGCCGAGATCCTGGCGGGCGGCCTCCTCGACCTCGTGCAGGCTCTGCCGGGTCAGCTCCAGTTCGGATACGAGGTCGTCCAGGTCGCGGGTCCCGCTGTCGGCCGTGGAGGTGGCGGTCATCGCCGACACCTCGACCGCCCGCGCGACCAGGCCCTCGAGGTCGATCGCACCGGACTCGAGCCTGGCCAGCACCTGCGCCCGGGTCGCCGACAACCGGTCGTGGACCTGCCGCTGCGACTTCAGCGACGCGATCGACCGGTCCAGGTCGCCCACCACGTCGGCCGGCGCGGACGCGCGGGCCCGCTCGAGCCGTGCCAGCTCCTCCCGCAGGAAGGCGGGGTCGAAGCGGGCGAGCGCCGCGCCGGTGACGGACGCCTGCCCGGCCAGCCGGCGCAACGTCGCGACCGTGTCGTCCACCTGGGGGCGCATGGACGCGATCCGGTCGAGCAGGATCCGGCCCCGCATGGAGGCCGCCAGGTCGCCGAAGCCGTCCGCCGCACGTTCCGCGCGCCGTAACCACGCCTCCTCCGGGCTGCCCTTCGTGACCGGCGGTTCCACCGGCCCGGTACGGCTCTCGCCTCCGGTCGCCTGCCACGCCGACGCGAACGACTTGACCAGCCACACGGCCACGCCCACGACGACGGCCCCGGCCGGGTGCACGTTGACGGCCCACGCCGCGCCGCCCGCGGTGGCGCCCATGAGCAGTCCCCAGGGGTCGCGCAGTTCCTCACTGAAGCGGGACAAGGGGGGCTCCCGGGCTCAGAAGTTGGAGATCACGGCCGTGAACACCTGATCGATGCTTCCCGGTTCACGTGAGTCGTAGGCGGCGGCGTCGGTGGTCTGCGAGATCTGCTTGAGGACGTCCAGGTCGGCGTCCGCGCCGTACGCGATCGTGAACAGGCGGACGGTGTCCTGCCCCGCCTCCGTGCGCAGGTCGGGGAGGAGGTCGTCGAGGGTGATCGAGTTGTTGTCCTCGTTCTTGCCGTCGGTGAGCAGGACGACCGCGTTGATCGTGTCGTCGCCCCTGCGGCTCATCACGTCCTGGTAGGACGCCAGCGCGGTGTCGTACAGGCCCGTGCCCCCGTTGGGGATCAGGTCGCGGATGCGGTCCGTCAGTTCGCCCTTGGCGAGCTTCTTCACCGGGACCAGCGCCCGGTAGTCCTTGGCGCCGTCCTGGTTGAGGGAGAACATCCACAGGCCGACCTTGTCGTTCGGCCCGAACTGCGACAACGCGTTGATCGCGGCCTGCTTGGCCAGGTCGAGCTTGCTCTTACCGGTGCCGGGGACGTCCGCGCCCATGGAGCCGGACGTGTCGATGACCATCAGGACGTTGGCCGGCTTGCGCAGCTCGCCCCAGCTCTTGAGGATCTCGTCGAGCACGGCGGGAGCCGGGACGCTCAGCGTGGTGGCGGGCTCCTTGGGGTTGAGCCCGTTCTCCGCGGTGATCAGGTCGCCGGCCTTGCCGTCGAACGACCGGAAGGCGTACTTCGCGAACTCGCGCTGGCCCTCCGACCGCAGGTACTTGAGGAAGTCGTCGGCCGCGGCCTTCTTGGCGGGGTCGAGCCCGGTCAGCTCGGCGTACGGATGGTCGGAGAAGAGCGTGCCCTCCGCGGGATAGATCGCCACGAGCGGGACCTTCGGCTTGGCGTGCTGCCCGAGGGTCTTCGGGTCGCCCGACGGGTTGCCCTGGTTGTAGTCCCAGACCGACTTCTCTTCGATGGTCACGGCCGAGATGTACGACATGGCTGTGCCGGCGTCGTCCGCGTGCTGGAGATTCGACAGGAAGGTGAGCGAGATGTCGCCGTAGTGGACGATCGACCGTTCCATTCCGCTGATGAACTTCCGGGTCTTCGCGTTCGCCACATCCTGTTTCGTCAGGTCCCCCGACAGCCCCGTGGCGGCGAAGTAGGCGCCGATCGTGGCGTTCAGCCCGGATGTGGAGTAGTTCGGGTTCGTCTTGCCGAGGCGGAAGGGACCCCATTCGGGATGCCCGTACTTCGCCCAGCCCTTCGGGTCGTTGGCCAGATCGAGGATCTGCGTCCAGCCGATCTTCTTCGACGGCCATCCGAGCGCCTGGGCCATCGGCTTGGGCATGGCGATGACCAGGGGAGACGCGGCGATGGTGGGGTTCTGTGCGGGGACGGGAGCGGCCCTGTCCGCCGCGGCGGGCATCCGTTGCTGGAGCAGGCTGACCCAACCCGCGCTCGCGGGGGTCCACACGTCCGGCTTCGGGCCGTCCCTGCGGGTGTCCCAGCCGCGTGCGAGCGCCTGCATCGCGTCGCCGGACGCCTTGGTGGTCACGACCACTTCGGCGCAGCGCCCGGCGGCCTCGCGGCCGTTGTAGGCGTCGGCGATCGTGCGCAGGACCGCCGCCTTCTCGCTCGAGGCCACGATGTTCAGCTTCACACCGTCGTCGCCGCAGGCCGACTGTCCTGTGCCCGAGCCTTCCGAGCTCGATGAGCCTCCCGAGCCGCCGGCGTCCGTGCCGCCGAAGAGCGCCCGCAGGCCGACGATGAGGGCGCCCGCCACGACGATCGCGATGATGAACGGGGCGAAGCCGCGGCGACGCCGCTGCGCTGGGGGGTACACGCTTCCTCCCGAGAGGTCGGCGTTGCAGACGGAATCGCCGACATCTTTCCCGACGTTTCGCGATCCACGTTAGTTTCCGATGATCTCGTCCGGCTAACGCGCGATCATCCGTTCGGCGGCGCCGTACCCGGGCCGGAGATCCGTCCGTGGATCAGCTCGGTGAGGGTCGCGTGCACGTCCTCCAACGGTGATTCGGGATGCAGCGCCCGTCGCTCGATCGCCACAGTCAGGACCATGCCGAAGATCGCGGTCGCGGCGGTGCCGGTGTCGAGTCCGCTCCTGAGCTCTCCCGCGGCGACCGCGTCGTCGAGGACGCCCTGGTAGACGCCCAACGCGCCCGCGCGAAGCCGGATCACGACCTCCTGCCAGGCTTCGCGCCACATCTCGGCGACCAGCACACGCGCGAACGGGCCGTACTCGTCGAAGAACCGCAGTTGCGCGAGCACCACGGCGTCGAGCGCTTCGAGCGCGCCCGCCCGGCCGGCCCGCGCGGGTTCGGCACGTGTCGTTTCAGGACGCGTCGCTTCGGAACGCGTCGCTTCGAAGCGCGCCGTCTCGGGGCGGGCCGCCTCGGCCAGTGTGTCGGCGAGCCGCTGGACGCCGTGGCCGAGCAGCTCGGCGAACAGGCCTTCCTTACTGCCGAAGTTGTAGAACACGGTGCCCTTGGCGACTCCGGCCCTGTCGGCGATGGCGTCGACGGTCGTCGCGGTGAACCCCTGCTCGGCGATGAGCTCCACGGCCGCGCGATAGATCTTCTGCCGCGTCTCGCCGCGTCGCCCTCCCGGCTCGGCGGGCGCCGGCCTGGCCGCGCCGGTCACAGCGCCAGCTCCGGCTTGAGACGCTGCACGGTCCAGGTGCGGCCCTTCCGGACGGCCAGCACGGTGACCGTCAGGCCGAGGACGACGAAGGCGGTGAGCACGCCGCCACCCTGCCACACCACGGTCAGGTCGCCGCCACTGATCAGCCGCCGCATTCCGGCGACCACCCAGCTCATCGGCAGCCACGGGGAGACGGCCTGGAAGAAGCCCGGCGAGGTCTCGATGGGGTAGGTGCCGGCGGCCGAGGTGAGCTGCAGCATCAGCAGCGCGAGCACGGCGACCCGCCCGGGCGGGCCGAGGAGCGCGTTCACCGCCTGGACGATCGCGAGGAAGGCCGCGGCCGTCAGCACGAGGAACGCGGCGACCCCGGCCCAGTGTTCGGCCGACAGTCCGAGGCCGAGCCGGAGGACGGCCAGCAGCACCGCGACCTGCAGAGCCCCGAGCGCGAGCCCCGGCAGCCAGCCCGCGAGAGCCGTACGCCACGCGGGAGCCGATCCCGCGACCAGGCGCGGGTTCATCGGGCGCAGGACCATGTAGGTGATCATCGCGCCCACCCACAGGGCCAGCGGCACGAAGAACGGCGCGAAGCCCGTGCCGTAGTTGGGCACCCCGTTGTCGACCTCGGTGTCCAGCCGGACGGGATCGCTCATCATGCCCGTACGGCTGCCGCGGTCGGCCGTCCCGTAATCCGGGATTTTGGCCGCGCCGTCGCTCAGACCTGTGGCCAGGTCGCTCGCGCCGTCGGTCAGCTTGACCAGGCCGGTGTCGAGCCTTCCCGCCCCGCCGTACAGCTGGTCGATGCCGCCGTCGAGCCGGTCGGCTCCGGAGGCCAGGGTGCCGAGACCCGCGTCGAGCGAACCCGCGCCGGCGTCGAGCCTGCCGAGCCCCGCCGACAAGTCGCGGGCTCCGTCGTGCAGGGTCCCGAGTCCGCCGGCCAGCGACGTGGCGCCGTCGAGCGCCTCGCCCGTGCCCCGGTGCAGGCTCGCCGCGCCGTCCGAGAGCCGCTTCAGGCCGTGGTCGAGGTCGTTGAACTCGTCCCGCGCGTGATCGAGCCGGGTCCCGAGCTCGGGCGCGGCGTCCGCGACCTGGCGGGCGCCGTCCGCGACGGCCCGCGCCTCGGCCGCGAGGTCCCGCAGCTCCTGCGACTCGGAGGCGTCCGCCTTGTCGGCCAGCCGGTCCGCGTCGTCGGCGAGGCGAAGGGCCGCGCCCCGAACCCGCTCGCCGTTCGCCGTCAGGACGGGGGCGAAGGTGTCGGCGGCCTCGTTGACGGTGGGGGACAGGGCGTGCACCTGGTCGTAGGCCTGCTTGTTCCCCTTGGCGAGCGTGGCGGACCCCTTGTCGAGGGCCGACACCCCCTTGCGGAGATCGGCCGCGCCTTTGTCGGCCGTGGCGAGTCCGGAGGTCAGGTCGCGTGCGCCGCCGGCGGCGTCGTCCAGGCCCCCGGCCAGGGTCCGGGAACCGCGGTGGAGCGTCGCGGCTCCGGCTGAGAGGCCGCCCGCGGCGTCCTGGGCGTCCCCGAGTCCGCTGCGCAGGGTGGCCGCGCCGTCTCTGGCGGAGGCCGTCCCGTCGTGGAGCCGCCCGGCCCCGTCGGCGGCCTCGGCGGTCTGGTCGTGCAGGTCGCCGAAGGACAGGAAGATCTGGTCGAGATAGCCGTGGACGGCGCTCTGGCCGGCCGCCTGCTTGACCTCCTCGAACACGGCGTCGGAGATCGAACGGACGATGTAGCTGCGCCCGGTGTCCACGCGGACCCCGAGTCTCGCCGGGGTCGGGTCCCCGTCGCCGGACGGCGAGGCCAGGTCGGCGCTGAAGTCCTTGGGGATGGTGAGGGAGAGGTAGTAGGTGCCGTCCTCGACGCCCTGGGCCGCCCCAGTGGCGTCGACGTCATGCCAGGCGAAGACGTCGCGCTCCTTCAGTTCGGCGGCCAGTTCGCGGCCCGCGTCGATCGTCTCGCCGTCGGCGGTGGCGGGCTGATCCTCGACGACCAGGGCCACCGGGAGGTGCTTGAGGTTGCCCTGCGGGTCCCAGAACGACCACAGGTAGAGGCCCGCGTAGAGGAGGGGCAGCGTCACCACGCCCACCAGGGCGATCCTCGTGAGCCGCGACCGCATGAAACGCCGCAGTTCGAGCCGTCCGAGATTCACTGTTCCCCCTGGAGCGCGCCGGGCACGGAGGCGCCGGCCGCGAATGTGGCGGTGACGGCTGTGTCGATGGCGGATGTGTCGGCGGCGGGTGTGAGCGTGACGACGGCGTCGGCGACCCAACCGGCCATGCGCGTGTCGGTGCAGGTCGCGATGACCGTGAGCCCGGCGTCGGCGAGCTCGCGAAGAGTCCGCCACAGTGCCCTGCGCCTGTCCTCGGGCAGGCCGGAGTCGGTGTCGTCGACCACGAGAAGGCGAGGCTCGTCGAGCAGGGCGAGGGCGATCCCGAGGCGTACCGTCTGGTCCCGCATGAGGCGCCTGACCAGCGTCCGGTCGCCGTCGGGAAGGGCGCCCGGGTCCAGGCCCGCGCGGGCGAACGCCGCTCTGACGACGTCGGTGTTCCTGCGGCGCCGGAAGCGGAGCCTCTCGTTGAGGTGCTCCCGTACGGACAGGGCGTCGTCGAACGCGTTGACCTCGGTGAGGAGGCCCAGCGCCGCGATCCGCTGGATCTTGTGCCGTGAGGTGAGGCCGTCCACCGTGAGCATGCCCTCGGTCGGCCTCATCCGTCCCGCCAGCGTGAGCAGCAGGCTCGTGCGGCCGCTGCCGGCCTCCCCTTCGATCACGGTGAGCGTCCCGGGGGCGGCTCTGAGCGACACGTCGCGATAGACCCAGCCGTGCGGCCCGTTGAGGGAGAGCCTGTCGGCGCGTGCGTCGGCTCCCATGAAGGCCGCGGTCTTCGCGGCGTCCTGGACTGTCATCGCAATCCTTTGAACTGACCAGTCGGTACAAAAACGAGCCTACTCCTCAGCCCGTCCCGAAACGTCAGCCCGTCAGTGTGATGTGCACAACCCCACCCCTATGGGGCGTCGCAGGTGGGACGCCCTCCGGCCGAGGTTGTGCATGATCACACTCAGCGTTGCCGCAGGTGAGGCACCCTTGTTCCGAACCTGTGCATGATCACGGGTGGAGGTAGGTGGACAGGAAGAGGGCTTCGGCGGTGATGATGCGGCGGAGTTCGTCGAGGATCACGCGCTCGTTCGGCGCGTGGATGGAGGCGTCCTCGTCCTCGACCCCGTAGAGCAGGATCTCCGCCTGCGGGTGGAGGGCGGCCAGCTTCGCGACCAGCGGGATCGACCCGCCCTGCCCGACCTCGCGCGGAGCGCGGCCGAAGGCGTGCTCCATCGCCTTCTCGATCGCCGCCCGCGCCGGACCCCCCTCGGGGGCGCGGAAGCCGGAACCGGTGACCAGGTCGTCGAACGACACCTGGACGCCCCAGGGCGCGACCTCCGCGAGGAAGGCGGTCACGGTCTTCAGCGCCGTCGCGGCGTCACCCGACGGAGGGATGCGGATCGTGACGCGGGCCCGGGCCACCGCCTGGACCGCGTTGATCGCCCCGGACACGCTGGGCACGTCGAGCCCGGTCACGGTGATGGAGTACGACGCCCAGACCCGGTCGGCGATCGATCCGGAGCCGACCAGGGAGACGCCGTCGAGAACGCCCGCAGTCGCACGGAACTCCTTCTCGGAGGAGCTCTCGCCGGGGAAGGTCCCCCGCTCCAGGCCCGGCACCCGGACGTCGCCGGCGTCGTCGTGCATGGCGGTCAGCATGCGCATCAGCGCGGACAGGGCGTCCGGGGCCGCGCCGCCGAACGATCCGCTGTGTACGGCGTCGCCGAGCGAGCGCACCTCGACCGTGAAGGCGGCCATGCCGCGCAGCATGGTCGTCAGCGCGGGGTCGCCCACCTTCGGGTTGCCGACGTCGCCGATGACCATTGCGTCGGCGTCCACCAGTTCGGGACGGGCCTCCACGAGCGACTCGAGCCGTTCGCCGGCGTATTCCTCCTGGCCCTCGACGATGACCTTCAGGCCGACGGGGAAGTCGCCCTGGAAGACGCGCAGTGCCGCGATGTGGGCGATCAGGCCGCCCTTGTCGTCGGCCGCGCCTCTGCCGTACATCGCGCCGCCGATCAGCGTCGGCTCGAACGGCGGGGTACGCCACAGGGCGACGTCGCCGGAGGGCTGCACGTCGTAGTGCGCGTAGAGCAGCACGGTCGGGGCGCCGGCCGGCGCGGGGGCCGTGGCGTAGACGGCGGGGAAGCTGCCCTCGACGGGAATCAGTTCGACGTGGGGGAGGCCGACCGAGCGCAGCAGGTCCGCTACGGCCGCCGCGGCCTCGTGCACCGGTGCCTCCGGATGCCCGGGGAACGCGACGGACGGGATCGACACGAGCTTCGTGAGGTCCTCGATCGCCTGCGGCATTCCCGCCTCGACGGCTGTTTCGATCTCCGCAGGGGTCACGGCGATTTCTCCAGAATGTAGTGATTTAGGGCCTGCTGGGCCGTTGGGTCTGCCCATTGGACCACATCCGCTGGTCGGCGGCCGCCGCGCGGGCGGCGGGATCGCAGAATCAAGGCTCACGGATTTCGTTGTGGTTACATGTCGATATCACGGATTCCGAACTTCTCGGATACTGCAACCACGTAATCACTTGGCAAAATGCGATAACGACATGCACACTGTGCACAGCACCTATCGCCTGAGGGAAGGTTGCGATGACGCGCCCGGACGTTCTCAAAGCCGCACAAGACAACCTGTGGATGCATTTCACCCGGCACAGTTCCCATGACGGCGCGGAAGTGCCGATGATCGTGAAGGGCGAGGGCGCCTACGTCTATGACATCCACGGCAAGCGGTACCTCGACGGTCTCGCCGGGCTGTTCGTCGTACAGGTGGGCCACGGCCGCGCCGAGCTCGCCGAGGCGGCCGCCAAGCAGGCCAAGGAGCTGGCCTTCTTCCCGCTCTGGTCGTACGCCCATCCCAAGGCCGCCGAGTTGGCGGCCAGACTCGCAGAGCTCACCCCAGGCGACCTGAACCGGGTCTTCTTCACGACCGGCGGAGGCGAGGCCGTCGAGTCGGCCTGGAAGCTCGCCAAGCAGTACTTCAAAACCCAGGGCAAGCCCCTCAAGACCAAGGTGATCAGCCGTTCGATCGCCTACCACGGAACCCCGCACGGCGCCCTTTCCCTCACCGGCATCCCCAGCCTCAAGCAGGTCTTCGAGCCGCTGGTCCCCGGCGCGCTGAAGGTCCCCAACACCAACCTCTACCGGGCCGACGAGATCTCCGGCTTCCCCGGCTTCGACAAGGACCCCGAGGCGTTCGGCCGCTGGGCCGCCGACCAGGTCGGCAAGGCCATCGAGATGGAGGGCCCGGACACCGTCGCCGCCGTCTTCGTCGAGCCGGTGCAGAACGCCGGAGGGTGTTTCCCGCCGCCCCCCGGATACTTCCAGCGGCTGCGCGAGATCTGCGACGAGAACGACGTGCTGCTCGTCTCCGACGAGGTCATCTGCGCCTTCGGCCGCCTCGGCACGATGTTCGGCGGCTACAAGTTCGACTACGTGCCCGACATCATCACCTGCGCCAAGGGTCTGACCAGCGGATACGCGCCCATCGGTGCGATGATCGCGTCCGAGCGGCTGTTCGAGCCGTTCCGGCACGGCGACGAGACGTTCGCGCACGGCTACACGTTCGGCGGGCACCCGGTGGCCTCCGCCGTGGCGCTGGCCAACCTCGACATCTTCGAGCGTGAGGACCTGCTCGGCCACGTCACGGCCAACGAGCCGGTCTTCCGCTCCACGCTCGAGAAGCTCCTCGACCTGCCGATCGTCGGCGACGTCCGTGGGGCGGGATACTTCTACGGAATCGAGCTCGTCAAGGACAAGTCGACCAAGCAGACCTTCAACGACGAGGAGTGCGAACGGCTGCTGCGCGGATTCTTGTCCAAGGCCCTGTTCGAAGCGGGCCTGTACTGCCGGGCCGACGACCGCGGTGACCCCGTGGTGCAGCTCGCTCCGCCGCTCATCTGCGGCCCCAAGGAGTTCGACGAGATCGAGTCGATCCTCCGGTCCGTCCTCACCGAGGCCTGGGCCCGTCTCTGACCGACAAACTCGGTACGGCCAGGCGGCGCCTGGCCGTACCGAGTCAGCCTGAAAGGATTCATCCCATGAAGATCGGCGTCCCTGCCGAGGTCAAGAACCACGAGTACCGTGTCGCCGCCACTCCGGCGGGCGTGCACGAACTCGTCCGTCACGGACACGACGTCCACGTCCAGCGTGGCGCGGGTCTGGGATCGCACATCACGGACGAGGAGTACCTCGCGGTCGGTGCCAAGATCCTCGACACGGCCGACGCGGTCTGGGGTGAGTCCGAGATGGTGCTCAAGGTCAAGGAGCCCATCGCCGAGGAGTACGGCAGGCTCCGTTCGGACCTCGTGCTGTTCACCTACCTCCACCTGGCCGCCTCGCGGCCCTGCACCGACGCGCTGCTGTCGGCCGGGACCACCGCGATCGCCTACGAGACCGTGCAGGTGGGCAACACCCTGCCCCTCCTCGCCCCGATGTCGGAGGTCGCCGGTCGCCTGGCTCCCCAGGTCGGCGCGTACAACCTGATGCGCTTCAACGGCGGCCGCGGCGTCCTGCCGGGCGGGGTCCCCGGAGTCGCCCCGGCCAAGGTCGTCGTCATCGGCGGCGGCGTCTCCGGGCTCAACGCGGCGCAGATCGCCGTCGGCATGGGCGCCGACGTGACGATCCTCGACGTCAACATCGACCGGCTGCGCTTCATCGACGCGATCTACCAGGGCCGGCTGAAGACGCTCGTCTCCACCGCGTACGCCCTCGAGCAGGCCGTGCTCGAAGCCGACCTGGTCATCGGCGCGGTCCTCATCCCGGGCGCCAAGGCTCCGACACTGGTCTCCAACGAGCTGGTCTCGCGCATGAAGCCGGGTTCGGTGCTCGTCGACATCGCGATCGACCAGGGCGGCTGCTTCGAGGACTCGCGGCCGACCACGCACGCCGACCCCACCTTCACGGTGCACAACTCGATCTTCTACTGCGTGGCCAACATGCCGGGCTCGGTGGCCAACACCTCCACGTTCGCGCTGACCAACGCGACGCTGCCCTACGCCGTCAAGCTGGCGGACCGGGGCTGGCGGGAGGCGCTGCGTGCGGACGCCGCACTCCAGCTCGGGCTCAACACCCACGCGGGTGTGCTCACGAACGAGCCGGTGGCCGTCGCGCACGGCAGCGCGTTCACCCCGGTGGCCGACGTCCTCGCCGCCTGAGCCGGGCCGCCGCCTGAGCCGGGCCCGCCGCAAGAGCGGCGTCCGAGCGGCAGGGGCCCCGGCCTGAGCGGCTCGGACGCTCAGGCCACTCGACCTGGTAAGAGCCGCTCAAGGCATACGACCTGGTAAGACGCGACCTAGCGCAGGCCGAGGCGCCTGCGCAGGTCGCGCGCCGTCGCCAGGACGTGCTCGACCTCGGCGGGAGCCGGCCACGGAGCCGTGCCCGGCTTCAGCAGGGTCGCCCGCACCGAGCAGAGATGCTCGACGGCGGGAGCGTGCAGGCCACTCGTCTCGGTCAGCCACCTGACCGGATCGTGCCGTTCGGCCAGGCCGCGCGTGATCAGATCCCACGTGCCGAGGATCTCGATCAGATCCGCGGCATCGGCCACCGCGTCGCCCCTGCGGCGGCCGGCGGCCACCGCGAGCTCGGCCCGGGCCGCCAGTTCGGGGTCCGTCGGGTGGTCCCAGCACGAGGGCGCGTCGTGCGGCACGTCCTCAGGCTGCTCGGGCCCGCCGGTCATGGCCTGGAGAGTTCGCAGCTCCGCCGCCGCCCTGTGGTGGCCGGCGGCCGCGGCCTGGGCCAGCCAGTGCCGTCCGCCGTCCAGGTCGTCGTGCTCGGCGATCAGCAGGAGGCCGTAGTCGTAGGCGGCCTCCGCGTCGCCGGCGGCGGCCGCCTGCGCGAACCAGTGAGCGGCTGCCGGACGGTCGTCCAGTTCGACGCACACGAACCCGGCCATCCGCTGGCCGTCGACGCGACCGGCGTGCGCGGCCCGTTCGAACCAGGCCCGTGCCGTACGGAGATCGCGCTTGGCCAGGGCCAGCCCGCCGAGCGCGAAGGCCGCCCGGGGGTGGTTCTGCCAGGCGGCGAGCTGGTAGAGCGTCGCGGCGGCCTCGGGATCGCGCGCCGCGTGGAGGAGCAGGCCGAGGTGGTAGGCCGCGTCGGCGTGGCCGGCCCGTCCCGCGTACTCCCACCAGTGGCGCGCCTCGCCCTCGTCGCCCGCCGAATAACCGAGGAAGCCCAGGTCGTAGGCCGACTCCAGCTCGCCCTCCGTCGCCGCCCGGCGGTGCCAGTCGCGCGAGCCGATGGCGTCGCCCATGTCCTCGCAGAGCAGCGCCAGCCGCCGGGCCGCCACACACGAGCCGTCCGCCGCGGCCCGCTCGAACCAGGTCCGGGCGCCCGCGACGTCGCCGCGGCGCTCCAGGAGCAGCGTGGCCAGATAGATCGCGGCCTCGGCGTCACCGGTCGCGGCGGCCAGCTCGAACCAGGCCAGCGCCTCTTCGGTCGTGCCGTGCCGCTGGTGCCACAGGCCGAGGTTGAAGGTGCTGTCGACGTTGCCCATCCGGGCGGACCGCTCCCACCAGTACCGGGCGGCGGACCGGTCGCCGCGCTCGGCGTAGAGGCGGCCGAGACGGTGCGCGGCGTCCGGGTCACCCGCCCGGGCCGTCGAGAGCAGCTTCGCCTCGAACGGATCCGCGGGCTCCGGGCTGCGCGGGACCGGGACGTCAGGCCACGGGACCGCCGCCTTCATGGCTCCCAGTAATGTCATGGGAGTCAGGGTGGCACGTGATGTTGCAACTACGGAGCGTAATTAGGAAGTCCTTTGTCAACGCCCCGCGCGCCCGATGGACGTCTCCCGCGGGCGAGGGGGCGTGGACGGTCCTCAGTGGACGAGGGCCAGATCGTCGAGAGTCCCTGATTTCGCGGCCTCCACGATCGAGCCGAACTGGTCGAGGCTCATCTCGACCCGCTGCCCGAAGTCGTCGGTGATCACGACCTGCCGCTCGGCCGGCGCCGAGAGATCTACGAAAAGCTCGGGGCAGCCACAGCTGCAGTTGCCGCAGAATCGCGCGATGGACTTCACGTGGTCCTCCTCGAACCGGGGCGTTTCCCGCAACGTAACGTGGCGGTCCGGGGGCGACCAGTAACACTTCGCTCACCCGGCGCCCGTGCATCAGAGCCAGCCGGGCTTGACCAGGCCGGACTCGTAGGCGATGACGACCAGTTGGGCCCGGTCCCGGGCGTGAAGCTTCGTCATCGCCCGGGAGACGTGGGTCTTGGCCGTGGCGGGGGACATGTACAGGGCGGCGGCGACCTCGTCGTTGGTCATGCCGGTGCCGACCAGCGACAGGACCTCCCGCTCCCGATCGGTGAGAACGTCGAGGTTGCCGCCGACGCCCGGTTCCTTCGCCTTGGAGGCGTACTCCGCGATGAGCCTGCGGGTGACGCCGGGGGACAGCAGCGCGTCGCCCGACGCGACCACCCGGACGGCCTGGATCAGCTCGGCGGGCTCGGTGTCCTTGACCAGGAAGCCGCTCGCCCCGCCGCGAAGGGCCTCGAAGACGTACTCGTCCAGCTCGAACGTGGTCAACATGATGATCTTCGTGGCGTCGAGGTCGGCGTCCTCGCCGATGCGGCGGGTCGCGGCGAGGCCGTCCATGCCCGGCATTCGGATGTCCATCAGCACGACGTCGGGCCGCAACTCCCGGGCCAGCCGTACGGCCTCCGCCCCGTCGGGGGCCTCGCCGACGACGGTCATGCCCTCCTGCGCGTTCAGCAGGGCGCGGAAGCCGGCCCGCACGAGGGCCTGGTCGTCCGCCAGCAGCACTTTGATCACATGGACTCCATCGCCGGGTCGTCGGGCAGGGGAAGGACGGCCTCCACACGGAAACCTCCGCCGGGCAGCGGTCCGGCGGTCAGCGATCCGCCGAGCGCCGCGGCCCGCTCACGCATGCCGGGGATGCCGTTCCCGCTGCCGAGGCCGGAGATGGCCGGAGCCGCCCCAGCCCCGTCGTCCTCCACGACGATGTGGAACGCCCGGGGGTCGTACGAGAGGCGGATGGTCACGCCGGCGCCGGGGGCGTGCCGGGAGACGTTGGTCAACGACTCCTGGACGATCCGGTACCCGGCCCGGTCGGTTCCCGCGGGAAGCCGCCTGACCGATCCGCTGACCTCCACCTCGACCGGCAGGCCGCTGCGCTCGGCGAGCTCGTGCACCCGGTCCATCCCGGCGGTGGGGGATCGGGGAGCGCCCTCACGGAGCAGGCTCAGCACGCCACGCATCTCGGTGAGGACGTCCTTGGACGCCTGCTTGATCGTGGTGAGCGCGGTGCGCGCCTGCTCGGGATGGTCGTCGAGCAGGTGCAGGGCGGTGGCCGCCTGCACGTGGATCAGCGAGATGTTGTGCGCGAGCACGTCGTGGAGTTCCTGGGCCATGGTCAGCCGCTCCTCGCTGGCCTGACGCCTCGACTCCTCCCGCGCCACGCGTTCGCGCTCGGCGAGGCGCTCCCGCCGGATCCGGACGAACTCCGAGCCGGTCATCGTGAGCAGCAGGAACGCGGCGAACGCCGTGTCGTGGAACCAGCCGCGGGGGTTCGGGATGAGCCAGCCGGCGTACACCACAATGAAAAGGAAGAAGGCGCCCGCCCCCAGCCACGCGGCCCGCCGGTGGCCGGACGTCACCGCGGTGAACAGGGTGATGACCAGACTGAGGAAGACCGGCCCGTAGGAGAAGTCGAAAAGGAGGTAGACGCAGGTCGCGACGAGCGCGATCACCAACGCGGCGACGGGTATGCGGCGTCGGGCGGCGATCACCAGGGGACCGGCGAGCAGCAGCGCGTATCCCCGCCAGTCCAGCGGCACGCGGCCCAGGTCGGCGATCGAGAGCTGCACGTGCTGGGCGCCCATCGTCCCGGCGACCTGGACCACGCCGACGACGGCGGCCAGGACGAGATCGGCCCATCGGGGCCACGGGGACTCGGAACGCACACCACGCACGCTAGGCCATCCGGTTGACCAGCACATCCTCCCGGTGCGGCACCGCCTCGTACGACGGGAGGAGTAGTCGCGGCCCACGTCCGGATGCGGACATTTCCATCCGGTATCTGACGTCGTCAGTCATGCTGGAGTGATCGCCCACGTCGTGGAGGTCGCACATGAGGAGCGCAGTCGTCGCGTCGCTGGGGCTGGCCGTGCTGATCAGCCTGGTGGCGCCGCCCGCCCAGGCCGAAGGGGAACGTCCTCCCCCGAGGACGACCACCTCATGGGACGTCAAGAAGCCGGTCGCCGAGGGGTACGGCGGAGCCGTGTCCACCGTCGACCTGGACGCCAGCAAGGCCGCGCTCGGCGTGCTCAGGCAGGGCGGCAACGCCATGGACGCCGCCGTCGCAGGGGCCGCGACGCTGGGAGTGACCGAGCCGTACTCGGCCGGGCTCGCGGGAGGCGGCTTCATCGTCTACTACGACGCGCGGACCAGGCGCGTCACCACCATCGACGGCAGAGAGACCGCGCCGAAGGCGATGACCTCCACGGTCTTCGAGGGCATCCCCTTCGCCGACGCCGTCACCAGCGGACTTTCCGTCGGCGTGCCCGGAAGCGTCGCGCAGTGGGATCTCGCGCTGCGCCGGTTCGGCACGCTGTCCCTGGGCCAGGCGCTGCGCCCGGCGATCGAGACGGCCAGGGACGGTTTCGTCGTCGACCAGACGTTCTACGACCAGACCGCGCAGAACGCGGCGCGGTTCGCCGACTTCACGTCCACGGCCGCCCTCTACCTGCCCGGGGGCCAGCCGCCGCCGGTCGGATCCGTCTTCCGCAACCCCGACCTCGCCAGGACCTACACCGAGCTGGCCAAGCGCGGCCCGTCCTGGGTGTACGGCGGAGGCCTCGGCGCGGAGATCGTCGCGACGGTCAAGAAGCCGCCCGTCACCCCCGGCTCGACGCGCGTCGTCAGGCAGGGGCTGATGGAGTTGTCCGACCTCACGGCGTACCGCGCGCTCGAACGGCGGCCCACGAAGATCTCCTACCGGGGGCTCGACGTGTACGGCATGGCGCCCCCCTCGTCCGGCGGCTCGACCGTCGCGGAGGCGCTGAACATCCTCGAGGCGGTCCCGAGCATCGGCCACCGGGTGGGGCTGCACGAGTACCTCGAGGCCTCACGCCTGTCCTTCGCCGACCGCAACGCCTACGTGGGCGACCCCGCGTACGTGGACGTGCCGCTCGACGGCCTGTTGTCCAACGGCTTCGCCAAGGAGCGGGCCTGCCTCATCGGCACGACGGCCATGCCGAACCCCGCCCTGCCCGGCTCGCCCGACGGCTCCTACTCGGGCTGCTCCGGCACCGCGCCCGCGGGTCCGGCCGCCGCTCCGGACAAGGCCGAAGGGCCGGAGACGACCCACCTCGTCACGGCCGACCGCTGGGGGAACGTGGCCGCCTACAACATCACGATCGAGCAGACCGGCGGCGCCGGGATCGTGGTGCCGGGCCGCGGCATCCTGCTGAACAACGAGATGACCGACTTCACCTTCGGCCCCGCGCCCGGCGACCCGAACCTCCCGGCGCCCGGCAAGCGGCCGCGTTCGTCGATGGCCCCCACGATCGTGCTGAAGGACGACAGGCCGCTGCTGGCCGTGGGCTCGCCCGGCGGCGCGACGATCATCACGACCGTGCTGCAGATCCTCGTCAACCGGCTCGACTTCGGGATGACCCTGCCGCAGGCGATCGCCGCGCCGAGGGCCTCGCAGCGCAACACCCCGACCACGCAGGCCGAGCAGGCCTTCATCGACCGGTACGGCCCGCAGCTCACGGCGCTCGGCCACACGTTCTCCCTGGTCCCCGGCCCGCCGGTGGGGGAGATCGGTGCGGCGACCGGACTGGAGTTCCTCGGCCACGGCAAGATTCAGGCGGTCGCCGAGCCGGCGAGGCGCGGAGGAGGCAGCGCGCTGGTGCTCAGTCCTTCGCCGGGGAAGGGCCGATGAGCTCGTAGACCTCGGGCTTCACCTTCCGGGTCCTCGCCCAGTACTCGAAGGTGAAGCCCGGCCAGGTCGCCCGGTTCTTGCCGTGCTCGTCCAGATACCAGCTCGTGCAGCCGCCCCTGTGCCAGACGAGGCGGTCGAGCCGCTGCTGGAGCCGTTCGTTGTAGGCCCGCTGCGCCTCCTCCCGGACGTCCAGAGCCCGCGCTCCGGTCCGGGAGAGTAGGCGCAGGCAGTCCATGACGTACCGGACCTGCGCCTCGATCATGAACACGACCGAGGTGTGGCCGAGCCCGGTGTTGGGGCCCAGGAGGAAGAACAGGTTGGGGAAGCCGGCCGTGCTGACGCCGAGGTAGGCCTCCACCCCGTTACGCCAGGCGTCCTGGATCTTCAGGCCGTTCCTGCCGACGATCCGCTGGTCGTCGAAGGCGTCCACGACCTTGAAGCCGGTGCCGTAGACGATCACGTCCACCTCGCGCTCGACGCCCGCGGCGTCGACGATCGACCGCTCTTTGATCTCCTTGACGCCGTCTGTGACGAGCTCCACGTTGTCCCTGGTCAGGGCGGGATAGTAGTCGCTGGACAGCAGGATGCGCTTGCAGCCGATCGTGTAGTCGGGGGTCAGCTTGGCGCGCAGCACCGGATCGGTCACCTGGCGGGCCAGGTGCCGCTCGGCCACCCGCTGCTGGACCTTCATCAGCGCGGGATCGACCGTGAACCCCAGGGCGCGGGTCTCGAGCAGCCAGTAGATCGAGTTCCGTACGGCTCTCGCCGCTCCGGGGACGCGCAGCGCCCGCCGCATGCGGTCGGAGACGACGAGGTCGGGCTTGGGCTGGACCCACGGGGGCGTGCGCTGGAACACGTGGAGCCGGGCGGCCTGCTCCGCGACGACGGGAACGAACTGGATCGCCGAGGCCCCCGTGCCGATGACGGCCACCCGCTTGCCGGTCAGATCGACGGAGTGGTCCCATTCGCTCGAGTGGAAGGCCGGGCCGGCGAACCGCTCGCGTCCTGCGATCTCGGGGAGCCTCGGGATGTGCAGGGCGCCGATGCCCGACACGACGGCGTTGGTCTCGAAGGACTCCCCGTCGGCCGTCGAAACCCGCCATGTCCGCCGGTCGTCGTCGAACTCCAGCATGCGGACGGCCTTGCCGAAACGCAGGTGGGGGGCGAGGCCGTACCTGTCGACGCAGGCCCGGAGGTAGTCCCAGATCTCCTCGCGCGGGGAGAACAGCCGCGACCAGCCGGAGTTGAGCGCGAAGGAGAAGGAGTAGAGCGGCGAGGGGACGTCGCAGGCGCACCCGGGGTAGGTGTTCTCCCGCCAGGTCCCGCCGAGGTCGTCCGCCTTCTCCAGGATCACGAAGTCGTGCCAGCCGGCCTCTTTGAGCTTGATCGCCATGCACAGGCCCGCGAAACCCGAGCCGATGATCGTGATGGCCGGATGCGGCATGTGGTCTCCCCGGCGGCGGGCGGCTGAGTCCAGTTGATCGACTCACCGTCCAAACTAGTCACCGGCGGCCGGCGGGTCCAGATCCAGCCGAACGCGAACAAGCCGCCGACGGGCGCGGTCGTCGGCGGCAAGTCAAGGGATGTCAGCTAACGAAGTAGATCACCACGGCGAGCACCACGACGACCGCCACGCCCACGGCGATCAACATCGGCAGGCGCGAGGGCTCCTTCTGGGCCGCCTCGGGGTCCTGATCGTTCGCGAAGGCCCGGAAAGCCTGTGTGTTCCCGGCCGGGTCCATCTGAGGTTCTGACATGGCGGAAACTCTAGCGACACTTGAGGCGCCCGGGATGCTGAATTGTCGGATTTGCGTTCGCATGTGGCCGAGACGGACGATCGCCGGGCCCGGCGGGGAAGCAAGGGGCCTCCGTGCGCACGGTCGACGAGCCCGGCGGGGAGGTGCGGGGCCTCCATGTGCGAGGGCGGCCGCATCGGCGGATAGCGTGTGAGTCATGCTCCGTACCCTGTTCGCCCCCCGGCTGGTGGCCCTGCACCTGCTGGTGATCGGGGTGCTGATCTCCTTCACCTTGCTGGGGCGATGGCAGCTCGGGGTCTTCGAGTCGTCGGGCGAGCCCAAGCTCGCCCCCGACCCCGCGCCGGTGACGGTCACGGAGCTCGCCACCGTGGGCAGGCACGTCACCGGGGAGGTCGCGAGCCGCCGGGTGACGGCCACGGGGACGTTCGACGCGCACGGCCAGCTCCTCGTCGCCGATCGTCACCCCGACGTGGAAGCCGTCGGCGGCAGGGCCGCGAGAGGCGCGGGATTCTGGCTGCTGACGCCGTTGCGGCTGACGGACGGCACGACCATCCCGATCGTCCGCGGCTGGGTGCCGTCGGCCGGCGATTCCGCGGCGGCCGTGCCGCCGGGCCCGGTGACGGTGACAGGCCGGCTGCGTCCCTCCGAGCAGACCGACGCGGTGGAGCGGAGCGGCCCGCTCCCCGACGGGCAGGTGGCGACGGTCTCGACGGCCGAGCTCGTCAACGTCTGGTCGGACGCCCATCTGCGGGACGGGTTCGTCGTCGCGACCTCCCCGGCCCCGCCCGCCGGCGTGAGCGCGGTGGCGGTGCCGCCCCCGACCGAGGGGATCGGCTTCTCGTGGCGGAACCTGGCCTACGCGGCCCAGTGGTGGATCTTCGCGGTGTTCGCCGTCTTCATGTGGTTCCACTTCGTGCGGGACGCCGTACGGAACGAGCGGACGGAGGGCCGGAGGTCCGCCGCTCCGGTCGCCGAGGGCTCGTAGCCGCCGCTCCGGGTGACACCGCCGGACGGAGCGGCGGGGGACACGGATATCGTGTGAGGACCGTTTCCCAGCAGAGGTAATGATCGACGTGGAATCCGCGCTCAAGTTCTATCGCGTCATGGCGTACGTCGTCGGCGTGATGCTGCTCTTGCTCTGTGCCGGCATGGTCGTGAAATACGGCTTCGACGACGGTGCGATGGTGGCCGTCGTCGGCCCGATCCACGGGTTCCTTTACATGATCTATCTGGTGGGCGCCCTCAACCTCGGGCTCAAGGTCCGGTGGCCCATCGGCTACCTGCTGCTCGTGTTGCTCGCGGGGACGATCCCGTTCCTGTCGTTCGTCCTGGAGCGCAGCGTCACCGAGCGCGTCCGCCAGACGATTGCTGCCGCCACGGCCTGACGCATCACTGTTCGCCCGCGGTCGTGAGACCGCGGGCGCGTTGTTTTCCGTGCTTCCTGGGCGCCGGCCGCGTGACGCCGGTGCCGGTGTCAGTGCCGGTGTCAGTGCCGGTTTCTCGCCCGGTCAGCGGCCGATGCCGCGGCGGCGGGCCCTCCGCAGCCGGGCGCGCTGCGATTCGTCGAGCATGAAGTAGGCCGCGACCGGCGCGCCCAGGGCGACGATCGTGATCAGCCAGGCCAGGATCGACGGCAGCGGAAGCACGAAGAGGGCGAGCACGGACACGATCGCCGCGCCTACGTAGTACTTGCCGAGTGGCGACATCGTGGGGCCTTTCATTGTCGGAGCGTCCAGCAGCCCCCGGCTGCCGGAGTGCGTCGCAACAAGAACGTCCGGGACCGCGTCCTAGTTCCAGCCGTCGGACGGGCCCGCCCCCGCAGGGTCCCGTCGCCGCAGGGTCTGTTCCCGGAGAGTCCGCCCCGGCGGATCTGCGCGCGAAGGCCCGCTCTGGGGCAGGCTGGGCGTCAAGGCCGCCGAACGCAGAGCCGCACGCAGGGCCGAACGCAGAGGCACACGCGGAGGCGAACGCGGATGCGACGCTCAGGCGACCGGAGAGTCGAACGGAGAACGCCGGCCGGAAAGAGGATCCCGAACCATGGAAGAGGACCCGAATCACCGGCTGAGCGTGATCGGGCAGGCTCTCGCGATTCTGGGCGACCGGTGGGTGCTCCTGATCCTGCAGCGGGCCCTGGTACGCGAGGTGAGGACGTTCGCGGGCTGGCGCGACACGCTGCCCATCTCCGAATCCGTCCTCGCCTCCCGGCTGAAGGACCTGGTCGGCTCGGGCATGCTGACGCCGGTCGCCCACCGGGACGGTCGCACGCGGCACGAATACCGGCTCACCGCCCGGGGGTCCGGGGTGTGGCCGCTGATCGTCGCGATCCACTCCTGGGAACGCGAATGGGCCCGCCGGGACTGCCCCACGCTGATCCACGAGTCCTGCGGCGGGGAGGCCAGGCCGTACCTCGTGTGCGGCGCGTGCGGCGAGCCGATGAGCGCCCGGGACACCCAGACGGTCCGGGGGCCGCATGCCACCTTCGTCGGCATCGGACTCCCGCGCCGCCGCCGCAGGACGGCCCGGCCGGACGCCGATCTCGACGCGCTCGGCTACCGTCCCGACTCGATGGAGATCCTCGGCGACCGCTGGAGCACGATGGTCCTGGCGGCGGCACTCCTGGGCACGCGGCGCTTCGTGGCGTTCCAGTCCGAACTGGGGGCGGCGCCGTCGGTGCTGACCGACCGGCTCCGCCGGTTCGTCGAACTGGGAGTCCTGCGTCAGGCGGACGGTGACTACCGGCTCACTGAGAAGGGGCTGGCATTCTTCGAGGTCGTCGCGTTCCTGGTCCACTGGGCACAGGGGGAGTTCGCGGCGCCGCCGGGCTCCGGGCTCACCATCACCCACAGGCCCTGTGGCGCCGCGCTCACACCCGTCCTCGCCTGTGCGGTGTGCGGCCGCCCCCTGCACAGGCACGACGTCCGATTCCCGCCGCCCCCGGTCGGGACGGACGCGAGGTCCGCCGGCTCGCCGGCCGTATTGGTCAGCTCTGGCCCGACTCGGGCTTTCCCATCGCCTTGCGGATCACGTCGCGCGCACGATCCATGATCGCGACAGGTCCGCCGAGCATCAGATTCTTCATCGCCGACTCGGTGCCGGGATGCGGGTGGGTGGGGGCGACGGCCTCGGCGGCCTTGACGCCCACCGCCATCGCCCGGCGCTCGGCCTCCGTGGTCGCGGCCTTGAGCTCGGAGAACTCGTAGCGCTCCTCGGCGGCGGCGTGGGCGAAGACGGCCGCGCGGAGCCGTTCCAGCTCCTGGGAGAACTCCGGCTTCGTCACGTCCATGTCGTCGAGGCGGCTGAGCATCTCCTTGGCCTCTTCCTCCTCCTGGAGACGGTTGTCAACGATCGTGTCCCCGCCGATCAGCTTCCGCCGCGCATATGGATGAACGATCTCCTCCTCGGCGGTCTCGTGGACGGCCAACAGCCGGACGAGACGGCTGAACGCCTCCTGGCGTTCCCTTCCCTGGGTCCGGGCGACCTCGTCGAACAGATTCCTGATGAGCCCGTGCTGGTGGATCAGCAAGTCGATGACATCGTTCTCGTGCATCAGCTCGGGTTTGGTCTGACGGTCCATCCTGCCCCCTTCAGGTCATATTCGGACTACCCGTAACTAGAGACCGAAACCATCCGTTTTGTCGGAGGTGGGTGGGGGTGATTGCACAGGATCTTCACATTTCCCTAGGGAGTCCGTGCACAGGGTCGGCCTACGCTGTCGCCATGGCCACCCCCCAACAACGTCGCGTCCTCGTGGTCGAGGACGACGAGACGATCGCGAGAGCCGTACAGATCCGGCTGGTCGCGGAGGGCTTCGACGTGCGCGTCGCGGGCGACGGGGAGGAGGCGCTCGCGGCCTACGCCCAGGCGGAACCCGACGTCGTGGTCCTCGACCGGCTGCTGCCCGGACTGAACGGGCTCGAGGTCTGCCGCCGGATGCAGGCGGCCCGCCCGGTGCCGGTCCTCATGCTGACCGCGCTCGGTGAGGAGACCGACGTGCTCGTCGGCCTCGGCGTGGGCGCGGACGACTACATGACCAAGCCGTTCAGCATGCGGGAGCTGGTGGCCAGGATCGACGCCCTGCTGCGCAGGGTCGAGCGCGCCAGCCAGCTCGCCCATGAGGACGCCGTGATCCGGGTGGGCGAGGTGGAGATCGACACGGCCGAACGGCGGGTCTTCGTCAGGGGCGAGGAGGCGCAGCTGACCAGGACCGAGTTCGACCTGCTCAGACGGCTCGCCGAGCGTCCGGGCCAGGTGTTCGAGCGTGAGCGCCTGCTGTCCGACATCTGGGGGTTCGCAGAGGGGGCCGCGACGCGGACCGTGGACAGCCACGTCCGTGCGCTGCGGAGGAAGCTCGGCCCCGACGTCGTCCGTACCGTCCATGGCGTCGGCTACGCCCTCGTGCGTCCGTGATCGCCCGCTGAGATGGAGGTGGGGCATGCGGCCCCTCGATTTCCTCGGCCGGATCAAGGTGAAGCTCGGCATCGTGATCGTGCTCGCCGTGGTGACGGCCTTCGTGGTCAACGAGGTCGGGATCAACGCCGGGCTGTCGCGCGAGGTGCGCATCGCGATCGCCGCCGTGCTCGCGCTGATCATGGTGCAGCTGCTCGCAATGGGGATGACCAAGCCGCTGCGGGAGATGGCCGCCGCCGCGCAGACGGTCGCCAAGGGCAGGTACGGCATGCGGGTGTCGGCGACGTCGAGGGACGAGGTGGGAGAGCTCGCCAGGGCGTTCAACGCGATGGCCGCCGACCTCGGCGAGGTGGACCGGCAGCGACGCGAACTGGTGGCCAACGTCAGCCACGAGTTGCGGACACCGATCACCGGGTTGCAGGCCGTCCTGGAGAACGTCGTCGACGGGGTGTCCGAGCCCGACATCGACACGCTCGGTACGGCGCTGGCCCAGACCCAGCGTCTCGGGCGCCTGGTCGCCCAGTTGCTCGATCTCTCCCGGCTCGACTCCGGAGCCCGTCCGATGGAGGCCGAGGTGCTCGACCTCGCGTCGTTGTGCCGGCAGGCCGCCAACGAGGCCGCCCTCGCGCGGGAGGGGGTGCGGGTCGACAGCGACGTGCCGCACGGGACTGCCGTCCTCGCCGACCCCGCGCTGCTCGCCCAGGTTCTGGCGAACCTGCTGGACAACGCCGTACGGCACAGCCCAGCCGGCGAGACGGTACGGCTCGAAGCGCGGTCGTCCGGGACCGATCTGGAGATCAGCGTCATCGACCGGGGACCGGGCATCCCGGACGCGGAGCGTACGCGGATCTTCGAACGGTTCTCACGGCTGGACGCCGGACGCGCGGCCGACGCGGGAGGCGCGGGGCTGGGCCTCGCGATCACCAGGGAGATCGTCGAGCTTCACGGGGGTTCGATCCGCGCGGCCGAGCCGGAATCGGGTGATTCGGCAGCGGATCCGGCAGCTGACGGGCAGGGCGGCGGCTGGGGTTGCCGCATGGTCGTCGCGCTTCCCGGGAGGTTCGTCGGCGTGCCTTCGGGGGTGCAGGAATCGGGTGACACGAACAGGACGAAGGGATCGACGGGCCCTGCACCTGGATCTGTCCGGGGACCCGTGTCGAGACAGGTGCCGGGACCTGTGCCAGGACCCGTGTCGAGACCGGTGCCGGGACCTGTGCCAGGACCGGTGTCGGGACCTGTTCACGGGCCTGGGCCGACGCTTGCGCCGACAGAGGGGCCGGCACAAGCACCCGTCGGCGGTCGCGCGGTCGCGGCCGTCGCGCAGACCGGTCTGACGGTACGGGCGCTCACGGGGGAGCTTCAGACGACTGCCGAGACGGGGGCGGCGGGACGGGACGCGACCGGAGCCACCGGGCGCGCGGGAAGGGCAAGGGGAGACATGAGGGATGGGATACCGGGGGCATCGACGGACGAGGTCCAGGGCGGGGAGAAGGGTACGGCGGAAGTCGCAGGGGACACCGCGGGCAAGGAGGCGAACGCGGCCGACTCCGCTCCGGCGCCGATCGGCGCCGGTGGCGGATCCGGGCCGGAGCGCGTATCCGAGCCGGAGGGAATCGAGCGGTCGGATCCGTCGGGTGGCGCTGAGCCGCAGGACGCTGAGCCGAGGGGCGCCGAGCCGAGGGGCGCCGAGCCGAGGGGCGCCGAGCCGGAAAGAGTCGAGCGGTCGGATGCGTCGGCCGGTCCTGAGCAGAGGAACGCCGGATCGGAAGCAGCCGAGCAGACGGATGCGTCGGCCGGTCCTAGAACGACGGATTCCAAGGCAGGAAACGTCGAGCGTGGGGATGCCGCGGCGGGAGGTCCCCAGCGTGGGGGCGCCACGGCGGGAGGCGTCGAGCGTGGGGCCGCCGCGGCGGGAAGTCCCCAGCGCGGGGATGCCAAGGCGAAGGGCCTTGACCTGAGAGAACCCGCGCCGGTTGGCGACAGGTCCGCGGATCTGGCCGCGGCGGCACAGGGCCCGCACCCGACGCCGGCCGCGTACGGTCCGCCTCCGTATGGAGGCGCGCCCTACCCGCCGCCCCATTACGGGCCGCACCAGTACGGGGGAGTCCACCACGGGCCACCACCTCCTGGATACGGTCCGCCGGCGGGCATACGTGAAGTTCCGCCGCCTGGCGGAGGGCCGCAGTCACCGGGTGGCGTTCGTAACGCGCCGCCGCCCGGCTATGGTCCGCCGTCACCGGGTGGCGCTCGTAACGCGCCGCCGCCCGCTTACGTGCCACCCCCGCTGTTCCCGCGGCCGGCGTTGCCTGACGCGCCGCGGTGGCTGCTCCTGGCAGCCGGTGCCGTCGGACTCGTAGCCGCTCTGGCCCTGCCGTACGCGGCGACGGGGTCGGGCCTGGTGATCACAGCGGTCGCGTTCGGAGCGGGCGTGTTCCCGGCGCTGCTCGGCACGAATCGTGAGCGCATCACGCCGTGGACCGTGGCATTCGGGATCATGGCGTACGCGTTGGTGTCGGTCGCACTGTTCCGCGACGCGGACTGGCTCGTCTGGCCGTTGCTGCTGGCGGCGTTCTGCATCGCGGCACTCGGAATCTCCGGCGCGGGAGCCGGCTGGCTCAGTGCCCTGCGAGGGGGGTTGTCAGTCGTTCTCGCGGTCTTTCCGCTGCCCTGGTTCCTGGAAGCGCCGATGAAGCGGCTGGTCAGGCACAGGAGGGTGGTTCCGCTCCTGGCGAGCGTCGGAATCACGATCGTGCTGCTTCTGGTCTTCGGACTGCTGTTCGTCTCCGCCGACGCGGTCTTCTCCAAGTTCGCAGACGAGGTGCTCCAGGCCCCCGACTGGGCGTCGAGTCTGCCGGCACGGATCTTCCTGTTCTTCGTGTTCGCGGTGGGCGCGGCGGCGGCCGTACTCGTGGCTCTCCGGCCGGCCGCCGAGACCGACGGTCCCGACCTGCGGATATCGGTCAGCCGTGCGGTCTGGGTCATCCCGCTCGTGGGCCTCAACCTGCTGTTCGCGTCCTTCGTCGCGGTACAGATCACCGTGTTGTTCGGCGGCAACCGCAGGGTGTTGTCCACGGCCGGGCTGACCTATGCCGAGTACGCCAGATCGGGCTTCTTCGAGCTCGTGACCGTCAGCGTCTTCGTGCTCGGGATCGTCGTGGCGGCGGTGGGCCTGTTCGGGCCGAAGGCCCGCAAGGACCAGCGACTGCTTGCTGTGCTGCTGGGCCTGCTGTGCGCGTTCACGCTTGTCATCCTCGCCTCCGCCTTGCACCGCCTCGGTCTTTACACCGGCGCGTACGGCTGGTCCCGCTTGCGCGCCTCGGTCGGGGCGACGATCTGGTGGCTGGCCGCCGTGTTCGTCCTGGTTCTGGTCGCGGGGGCCGTATGGCTCTCGAACCGGGGATTGCGGTGGTTGCCTCGCACGCTCGTCATGGTCACCGGGATCTGCTTGCTCGCGTTCGCGGTCTGGAATCCCGACGTCCGGGTCGCCGAGACCCAGTTGACGGTCCGGGGCGTCTACCGGCTGGACCACGATTATCTGGGTGACCTGGGGGCGGAAGCCGTACCGACTCTGGATCGTTTGCCCGAGCCCACTCGCAGCTGCGTGCTTCGCGATGTGGTGTCCGTCAACCACCTGGCTGAGCCGGACGCCTGGAACGGGTGGAACCTGGCCAGGGCGCAGGCTCGTGACGTGCTCGCCAAACGGCCCCTGGCGGCCGTCTCGTGTCCGGAAGGGGTGTCCCGGCTGGCGCCTTCCTGAGGCGCGTGTCCGCATGCGAGCCGGGCTTCAGGGAGCTTGAGGGACGGCGCCTGCCGGAGTTCGCTGAGCTCTGCAGGCGCCGTTCCGGTTGTCGCCCGGCAGTGGGGACGCGGATTATATGTCCGGCTTTTTATTGATATTTGTATTGGCTAGTGCGGGGCACCTGGGTTTCTTTGTTGGAAACCGCTAAACAGATGGATCGAATGTCCGGATATGTTATGACGCAATTCTGTGAGATTCTGATTCGAAAATAATGGCGAATCGACGGGTCCGCATGCCATGATTCATACACCAGTTCGAGGAGGTGTATGGGTGTGGCAGTGCAGCGGCCCTGCGGCCCGGAGTGGTGGGCCGAGGTGGTGGCCAGGGGCGGGTCACGGCCGTCCGATGGCACCGCGGCCCTCGACTTGTTCGGGCTCGATTCCCATCAGCTGGATTCTTCGTCGTTTTCTCGGCCGGATTCTTCGCGGAACGACTCTGTGCCGTTTTCTCCCCTGAATTCTCCGCGCCAGGATTCCTCTAGTGCGCGCTCGGAGTCGTCGGGCGCTTCAGGGATGTCGCCTTCCGGATCGGGAACCCCTCGCCGGGCCTCCGCCCGTTTGCCGTTTTCCGTGTTGCGTTTCGCCGGGTCGGGGGAGTCACCCTCGGACGCCGAGTCATCACGTGAGGCCTCCTCCGGGTCGGACGCTCCGGGCCACGCTGACGCCCAGGCGGGTTCCGATGGCGGTGGGGATGC
>NZ_BOOP01000027.1 GCF_016863295.1 Planotetraspora phitsanulokensis | reverse complement strand
GCTAGAACGGAAGAGTACGGCTGGGGCGTTCGGTGGGAGACCTTTCTCCGCGGCCTCGGTCGAGGCGTTCTGTCAGAACGGCGACGGCTCGCGGAAGTCTCGCCGGGTCGGGTGGGAAGGCGGTGGTTCGCGGAAGCCTCGGCGGGTCAGACGGAGCCTGCGGGGTCAGGACCCGGCGACGCGTCCTCGGGCGCGCCGAGGCGCGTCAGGCGCCACCGCTCGAGGATGGCGACCATCTCGCCCTGCAGGAAACGGAGGAAGTCCGCCATCTCCACGACGCGGCTCCCCGCGGGCGTGCCGGGACCGCCGAGGGCGTCCACGCCGGTGAGGGCGAGCTTCGCGATCTCCTCGTAAATCTGCCCGTTACTGGCGGTCACCTCGTACCATGCGTGGTCCGGTAGCCGGTATCGGTCCCTGCGGGAGCCGCGGACGGGCTCGCGGACCAGCATGTTGAGCTGCATCAGATATCGCACGGAACCGGAGACCGCGGCCGGGCTGACCTCGAGCCGCTCCGCGAGCTCGCCCGCTGTCATCGACGCGTCGTCGGAGGTCGTCAGCGCGAACAACACCCGGGCGGCCATCCGGGGAAAGCCGAACCTGGCGAAGGTCATGGCCATCTGCTCGACGTAGTCGTGGACCGCGTCCTCGTCGCGCCCGCCCTCGGCGTCATGGTGTCGTCCGGTCACCTCGGCTCCCTCCCGGTCTGCTGCGATCTTCACACATTCTCTACGCGTCGAGTCCCTGGTCAGTATTCACAGTTTTGTGAAACTAATGTAGCTTCTGATGAGTGGAAAACATCATAACCGCCTCGGGCCTGCGGAAACACTTCGGCAGTACCCGTGCGCTCGACGGCCTGGACCTCGAGGTCCGCCGCGGCGAGGTTCACGGCTTCCTGGGTCCGAACGGCGCGGGCAAGACGACCACCATCCGCGTCCTTCTCGGCCTGCTGAAGGCCGACGCGGGCACGGTCCGCCTGTTCGACGGCGACCCCTGGAACGACGCCACCTCGCTGCACCGGCGTCTCGCGTATGTCCCCGGAGACGTCACGCTCTGGCCCAACCTCTCCGGAGGAGAGGTGATCGACCTCCTCGGCCGTCTGCGGGGCGGTCTGGACAACAAGCGCAAGAACGAGTTGCTCGAGCGTTTCGACCTCGACCCGAAGAAGAAGGGCCGGGCCTACTCCAAGGGCAACAGGCAGAAGGTCGGGCTGGTCGCCGCCCTCGCGTCCGACGTGGAACTGCTGCTGCTCGACGAGCCGACCTCCGGACTCGACCCCCTCATGGAGGAGGTGTTCCGGCAGGTCGTCGCGGAGGAGCAGGCCCGCGACGGGCGAACCGTCCTGCTGTCGAGCCACATCCTCTCCGAGGTCGAGGCGCTGTGCGACCGGGTGAGCATCGTCCGCGACGGCCGCACCGTCGAGACCGGCACGCTGACCGAGCTCCGCCACCTGACCCGCACCACCATCACCGCCGAGCTCGCGAGCCCGCCCGACGGCCTGGCGGACCTCGCCGGCGTCCACGAGCTGCACGTCGACGGCACCCAGGTCCGCTTCGAGGTGGACACGCCCCAGCTCGACGCCGCGCTGCGGCAGCTCACCGCCGCCGGGGTGCGCGGCCTCGTCAGCCGGCCGCCGACGCTGGAGGAACTGTTCCTCCGGCACTACAAGACCGAGACGAACGGCGAGGTCAAGGCCGAGGTGGCGCGGTGAACACCCTCGCGGGCACCGGCGCCCTGGTCCGGCTGATCCTGCGCCGCGACCGGTTCCTCATGCCTCTGTGGGTCGTGCTGATGGCCCTCGTGCCGATGTTCCTCGGATCGTCGATCAAGCAGCTGTACCCCACGGCCGCCGCGGTCGGCGAGTACGCGAGGGAGAACCTCGGCAACTCCACCTTCATCGTCCTCTACGGCCGGATCTATGACACGAGCCTGGGCGGCGTGACGTTCTGGCGTGCCAGCAGCGGCATGCTGATCATCGGGATCATCAGCATGCTCGTGGTCATCAGGCACACGCGGGTGGAGGAGGAGGCCGGTCGCCGCGAGCTCCTCGGATCCGCCGTGGTGGGCAGGCACGCCGGTCTCGCCGCGGCCCTCATCGCGACGATCTGCGCCAACCTCGTGCTCGCGGTGCTGCTGGCGCTCGGCCTGACGGGTCTCGGGCTGCCGGCCGGCGGGTCGTTCGCCGCCGGACTGGCCTGGGCGGCGACCGGCGGGATCTTCGCCGCCGTGGGGGCGCTCGTCGCCCAGCTCACCGAGGGCGCGGGAGCCGCTCGCGGCGTCGGCGTCACGGTGGCGGGCGCGGCCTTCCTGCTCAGAGCGGTGGGCGACGTCGCCGGCGAGGGGGCCGACCCCTCGTGGGTGTCCTGGCTGTCTCCCCTCGGCTGGATGAGCCAGATGCGCGCCTTCGGACAGGAGCAGTGGTGGGTCCTCGCTCCGGCCGTCGCGCTCATCGCTCTGCTCGTCGCTGTCGCGTTCGCTCTGCAGGCCCGTCGTGACGTCGCGGCCGGCCTGCTTCCGCCGCGCCTCGGCCCCGCGGAGGCCTCGGCGGGCCTGCGGACGCCGCTCGCCCTCGCGTGGCGGCTGCACCGCGGCAGCCTGATCGGCTGGACCGCCGGGTTCGCCGTGCTGGGCGCCGTGTTCGGCGGGGTCGCGAAGTCCGCGCAGGACATGCTCGCCGGCAACCAGCAGCTGATGGAGATCTTCGAGCGCATGGGCGGAGAATCGGCGCTCAGCGACGTCGTCATCGTCGGCACGATGGGCATCTCCGCCCTGATCGCCTCCGGCTACGCCGTCCAGGCCACGCTGCGCATGCGGACCGAGGAGGCGGGACTGCGGTCGGAGCCGGTGCTGGTCACGAGCGTCGGCCGCGTCTCATGGGCGCTGAGCCACCTCGTCTTCGCGCTGTTCGGGCCGCTGGTGGCGATGGCGGTCGAGGGGCTGGTCACCGGCCTCGTCTACGGGGTGAGCGTGGGCGACCCCGGCCGTGAGATCCCCCGCGGCCTCGCCGCCGCGCTGGTGCAGCTTCCCGCGATCTGGGTGCTGGCCGGGCTCACGACCGCGCTGTACGGCCTGCGGCCCCGCCTCGCGCCCGCCGTGGGATGGGCCGGCCTCGGCGTCTGCCTCTTCCTCGGGCTGATCGGCGCGGCCGTGCAGCTGAGCCAGGCGGTCCTCGACGTGTCGCCCTTCACGCACATCCCGAAGATCCCCGGTGGCGATCTGGCCGGGGTGCCCCTGGTGGTGCTCGTCGCGGTCGCCGGCGCGCTCCTCGCGCTGGGCCTGGCCGCGTTCAGGCGCCGGGACGTCCCCGTCGCCTGACCTCGTACGCCGATCCCGGGGGGTCACCGGGCGGATCCGGCCGCGAGCTGGTCCGCTCATGGCCCCCCTTCGACGTGCCCGGACGCCTGACACGGCCGGACGACTGGCGTGCGTGGACGGCCGGCGTGCGTGGACGACTGGCGCGGCGAGATGGCGATCGAAGGATGCTTGACCGAGCCCTTGGTACCGTGACCGATACTGACCGGAAAAGGGGGTTTTGGTGTCAGTTGCACGGGAGGTAACCGATCGTCTTCTGGCCGCTCTGAACGACCACGACCTGGACGCCGTGGTGAAGTGTTTCGATCCCGAGGCGGTCTACTTCAACGTCGGGGGCACGGCGGAGGGTCACGACCAGATTCGCGCGTACTACGGCTACCTGCTCACCGCGTATCCGGACATGCACTACAAGGTGCAGAACAAGGTCACGGAAGAGGACACCACGGTGACCGAGTGGCGGTTGACGGCCACCCATCGCGGCCCGCTCCTGGCGCCCGACGGCGAGACCATCGAGCCGACCCATCGCCGGATCCTCCTGCAAGGATGCAGCGTCAGCACGGTCGAGGACGGCATGATCGTCAGCTACCGCGTCTACTTCAACGAGCTGGTCCACTACGCGCAGCTGGGTCTGTTCCTGCGCTCCAGCGACGCCGCCTGACACATCCTTCCGATCGCGGCCGGGGCGATAGCCGTACGAACCTGGTCCAATGCGACGGGGGCTCCGCTGCCCGGCGGAGGGAAGCGGCTCGGGCACGGTCTCGATGGTCACATAATGGGTTTCGATGGAGACGGAGAGTGACCACAGGGTCGATGTCAGCGTGCTGGTGCTCACGCGCAACTGTCGCGCGCACCTCGACCGCTGCCTGACCTCCCTGCTCGTCCAGCGGGTCGGCAAGCAGATCGTCGTCGTGGACGACAGCTCGTCCGACGGCACGCGGGACCTCCTCGATCTCTATGCGGCGCACCACCCGGGAGTGATCAAGGTGATCCGTCAGGATCGCCGGACGGTGCCCGCCCGCTTACGCAACCGAGCCCTGGCCGAGGCGACGGGACGGTACGTCTTCTTCTGCGACGGGGGAGACCACCTCGGGCCCGACGCTCTGCGCCGGATGGTCGCGGCGGCCGACGCGAACTCCTCGGACATCGTCCTCGGCAAGATCGTTCGCCGAGGCCGGTCGGCGGGCCACCCCGTCCGCCTGCCCGAGTTCGCCTTCCGCGACGACGCTGCCATGGTCACCCTGCTCGACGGCGCCTACGAAAGCCTCTCCTGCTTCAAGCTGTTCCGCCGTGCGACGCTCGAGCGGCACGGAATCCAGTTCGACGAGAGCCTGACCGTCGGCGAGGACCTGGCGTTCACCGTCCACGCGTACTGCCACGCCGGCGTCATCTCGGTGGTCGCCGGCCACGACTGCTATCACCTGACCCCCCGGCGGGGCGGCGGCCACCCCATGGCCGAGGCGGCCGGCCGGGACCCGCTCGCCTGGCTGCGGATGATCCGCACGCCCCTCGAGCTGATGGCCAGGCACATCCCCCCGGGCGCGCTCCGCGACCACCTGCTGCTGCGGCACTTCCGGCTCGACGTGTTCGCCCAACTCGGCGCCCCCTTCCTGGCCGCGTGCGATGCCGCGCGCGAGAAGATCGTCATGGAGGTCGCCGACATCTGCGCGGAATGGCTGACCGACGGCGTCCGCGCGCGGTTCGGCGACGTCGAGCGGCTGCGCGCCGCGTCGTTGGACGACCACGACCGCCTCGTGCGGCTGGCTCATGTCGAGACGGCGTCGATGCGCCATCGGCTCCTGGAGCTGGCCTGGATCGGAGACCGGCTGGGGGTGTCGGGGAGCGTCTCGCTCGCGGGGTTCGACGGGGAGGTGCGCCTCGTCCTGCGTGAGCGGACCTCGCAGCGGGAGCGGAGCGTCCCCGTGGCTCGCATCGCCGACCGGTTCGGCGCCTCGATCGAGGTGACCTCGCTCACCTCCGGCATATGGGACGTCCACGTGGCCGTGGAGTGCGAGGGGGTCCGCAGGCTGGCCCGGCTTCGGGCCGACCCTGTCCTGGTCGCGCCCGACGCCCACTTCTCCTCGGGTGTCGTGGCGGTGCCTTTCCTCACGCGTTCGCAGGGCTACCTCGGGCTCGACGTCGGCGGCCACCTCCTGCGGGTCCCCGGCGCCGTACGGCTGGCACGCGCCGAGTGGACCGGCAGGCGGCTGCGGGTCGAAGGCCAGGTGCACGTGGGCGCCACGCCGGGCGCCGTGGCCGTACGGCATCTGATCTGGCGTGAACGGGCCTCTGGCCGGGAGCGGCGCCAGCCCGTCGTAGCGACCGGCTCGCACACCTTCGCCGCGGACGCGGGAGGCTTCTCCGCCGGGACGTGGGACGCCTACCTCGAGCTCGACGTGGGCGGGCCGCTCACCCGCTTCCCCGTCAAGGTCGACAGGCCGGAGGAGCTCGACGGGACCATGCGCTGGTGGTCCGGGCTGATGAGATGGACCGTCCGTCCGTACGCCACCGCGGTGAACCGGCGCCTCAGCACGTCGGTGCACGTTTCCACGCCGTTCACCCTGCTGGGTTCCGCGATGCGTAAGTTAGGCGCAAGTTAATTGCCAGTTGTTTGCAACTGCGACATGCTCCTCTAAGGTGAGGGCGTATTCCGCCACTTCGGAGGTGCTTGTCCATGCATGTCCCTGACGGGTTCTTCGACGTTCCCGTGTCCGCCGGAGCGGGCGTGGTCGCGGCCGCCGGTGTCGCGGTCTGCCTGCGACGGGCCAGGCGGGAACTGGACGACCGCACCGCTCCGATGGCGGGCCTCGTGGCCGCCTTCATCTTCGCCGTGCAGATGCTCAACTTCCCCGTCGCGGCGGGCACCAGCGGCCATCTACTGGGAGGGGCGCTGGCCGCCGTGCTCGTCGGTCCGGCGACAGCCGTCCTATGTGTGGCCGTCGTCCTGCTCGTGCAGGGCTTCTTCTTCGCCGACGGCGGCCTGACGGCGCTCGGCGTCAACATCTCCCTGATGGCGATCGTCACCGCCGTCGTGGGCTGGACCGTCTTCCGGCTGGTGAGCCGTACCGCGCCGCGAAGCCGTACCGCCGTGGTCGTGGGGTCGTTCCTGGCCGCGCTCGTCTCCGTGCCGGCGGCCGCGCTCGCGTTCACCGTCCTGTTCTGGCTCGGCGGCACCGCGCCGATCGAGGTGTCGTCCGTGGCCGCCGCGATGGGCGGCGTCCACGTGCTGATCGGACTGGGCGAGGGGCTGATCACCGCGCTGACGGTGAGCAGCGTGCTGGCCGTGCGGCCCGACCTGGTGTACGGCGCCCGCGGCCTGAGGGCGCCCCTGGTGCTCCGCACCGCCGACGGCGAGATTCCGGTCGACAATCCCGCGCCCTCGCCCGCGCCGAAGCTCGGCATTCGGCCGGTCCTGGTCGGCGGAGGGCTCGTCGCCCTGTTGCTCGCCGGTGTCGTGTCGTTCTACGCCTCGAGCGCGCCCGACGGCCTGAACAAGGTGGCGGCCGACAAGGGGTTCAACGCCAACGAGAAGCCCCACGACCTCGAGAACGGGCCGCTGGCCGGATACGGCGTCAGCGGTGTCGAGAACGAGCGGCTCTCCGGCGGGCTTGCCGGGATCGCGGGGGTGGGGATCACCGTCCTCGCCGGCGGTGCGATCTTCTTCACGGTGCGGCGGAGGCGTCGGGACGAGGCCGCCGCGTGAGCGCGGGCCATCATCACGCCCTCTACCTACCGGGGGACACCCCGGTCCACCGCCTGCCCCCGCAGTGCAAGCTGATCGCGGCGGTGGGATTCGCGGTGGCCGTCGTGGCCACACCGCGCGAGGCCTGGGGGGCGTTCGCCGTCGACGCGCTGCTGCTGGCGGCTGTCGCCGCGGCCGGGCGGGTCCCCCTCGGCCTCGTCCTGCGCCGCATGGTCATCGAGGTGCCGTTCGTGTTGTTCGCGGTCGCGATCCCGTTCATCGGCCTCGGGGAGCGGGTCGAGGTGCTGGGCCTGTCCCTGAGCCTGCCGGGGCTCTGGGCGGCCTGGAACATCCTGGCCAAGGCGACGCTCGGGGTGGTCGCGTCGATCCTGCTGGCGGCCACCACCGAACCGCGCATGATGCTCCTCGGGGCGGAGCGGCTCCGCCTGCCGTCGCTGCTCGTGCAGATCGCCACGTTCATGCTCCGCTACCTGAGCGTGATCCTCGACCAGGCGCGGCGGATGCGGATCGCGAGGGAGTCGCGGGGATTCGTCGCCAGGGACATCCGTCAGGCGCCCGTCCTGGCCAGGTCGGCGGGCGCGCTTTTCATTCGATCGTACGAAAGGGGAGAGCGGGTGCACCTCGCCATGTTGAGCCGGGGCTACACCGGTCAGATGCCCGCCGTCCATGATCTGCCGGCGTCGCGACGGCAGTGGGCCGTCGCCGCGGTCCTGCCGGTGCTGGCCCTCACGACGGCCGTGGTCGCGCGGAGCCTGGCATGACATCCGCGGGGGACTCGGGAACCGTCGTGTCGCTCCAGGTGAGCGGGCTCGCGTACGCGTATCCGGACGGGACGCAGGCGCTCTTCGGCGTCGACCTGACCATCAGGCGCGGTGAGCGCGTCGCGCTGCTCGGGCCGAACGGCGCGGGCAAGACCACCCTGGTCATGCATCTCAACGGCATCCTCACCGCCGGTCACGGGACGGTCGAGGTGGCCGGTCTCCCCGTCCGGTCCGACACGCTCCGGGAGATCCGCCGCCGGGTCGGGCTGGTGTTCCAGGATCCCGACGACCAGTTGTTCATGCCGACCGTGCGCGAGGACGTCGCCTTCGGGCCGGCCAACCTGGGCGTGCGGGGCGAGGAACTGGACCGGAGGGTGCGGGACGCGCTGGACCGGGTCGGCATGCTGGAGGTCGCGGACCGGCCGCCGCACCATCTGTCGTTCGGGCAGCGGCGCCGGGTGGCGGTGGCCACCGTGCTGGCGATGGAGCCGGAGATCCTCGTGCTCGACGAGCCGTCGTCGAACCTGGACCCCGCCTCGCGACGCGAGCTCGCCGAGATCCTGCGGAATCTGGACGTGACGGTCCTGATGGTCACGCACGACCTTCCGTACGCGCTGGAACTGTGCGAGCGTTCCCTCATCCTCTCCCGTGGGGTGATCGCCGCGGACGGGGCCACCCGCTCCCTGCTCGCCGACGACGAGTTGCTGGCCGCCCATCGGCTCGAGTTGCCGTACGGCTTCGCGCCGTCTGCTCTCCCACGGTGATGCGCAAGTAAAGTGGGCCTCGCGGAGGAGGTTCAACGATGAAGCTGCGACTCGCGCGCCGATCGGCCTCAGGCGCCGTCGTCGTGGCGGTGGAAGGCGAGCTCGATCTGTTCACGGCCCCGTTCCTGCGCGAGGAGGTCCGTGACGCGATCAAGCAGGACGGGCCCACGCTCGTGCTCGACCTCGCCGCCCTGTCGTTCATGGACTCGAGCGGGCTCAGCGTGCTGATCGAGGCCTGGCGCCTGGCCTCGAGCGAGGGCGGCGGCGTCTGCCTGGCCTCACCGCAGGCGCCGGTGGCCCGCATCCTGCGCACCACCGGTCTTGACCGGCGCATCAAGGTCTACCCCGACGTCGACACCGCGATTTTGCGCCATCCCGAGTAGAACTTCATTCGGTTCTCGCGTTAAGGTCCGGCTATGGACCTGAACGGAGCAGCAGTCATCATTTCGGGCGGCGCCAGTGGCCTCGGTGAGGCCACGGCCCGCGAGCTGGCGGGCCTCGGCGCGACCGTCGTCATCGCCGACCTGAACGTGGAGCGCGGCAAGGCGCTCGCCGACGAGTTGGGCGGCGTGTTCGCCCAGACCGACGTGGCGGACGAGGCCTCGGTGCAGGCCGCCGTCGACGCCGCGGTGGCGACGGGCAAGCCGCTGCGCGCGGTGGTCAGCAGCGCCGGCATCGGCTGGGCCTCCAGGACCGTCAACCGGGACGGCTCGCCTCACGACCTCGCCACCTACCGCAAGGTGATCGACGTCAACCTGATCGGCACCTTCAACCTCATGCGCATCGGCGCGGCCGCCATGGCGAAGACCGAGCCCGTCGACGCCGACGGCGCGCGCGGAGTCGTCGTCAACACCGCCTCGGTGGCGGGCATCGAGGGCCAGACCGGCCAGGTGGCGTACTCGGCCTCCAAGGGCGGCATCATCGGCATGACCCTTCCCGCCGCCCGGGACCTGGCGGCGATCGGCGTCCGCGTCCTGACCATCGCCCCCGGCATCATCGACACGCCGATCTACGGCAAGATCGGCGACAAGAACGCCGAGGAGTTCAAGGCCAAGCTCATCGGGCCGGTGGCCTTCCCCAAGCGGCTCGGCCGGGCGTCGGAGTTCGGGCACCTCGTCCGCGCGCTGATCGAGAACGACTACATGAACGGCGAAGTGATCCGCTTCGACGGCGGCATCCGCTTCCAGCCCAAATAGGTTCATGTTGCTCGCCGCATCGCTGATTCCTTCCGGCTCCTCCGTGCGTCGGAGGATGCCCGCCGATGGCCGGGCGCCGTCGGCGGACCAGCGTGATCGCCGTAGCTCGCTGATTCCTTCTGGTTCCTCCGTGCGTCGGAGGATGCCCGCCGATGGCCGGGCGCCGTCGGGAGACCAGCCTGATCGCCGTAAGTCCCGAGTCTGGAGACGTCATGTCTGACGAGGTTCTGCTAGAGGTCGACGGCGGGGTCGCCGTCATCACGATCAACCGGCCGAAGGCCAGGAACGCGGTCAACGGGGCCGTGGCGCGCGGCATCGCGTCGGCCGTCGACGAGCTGGACGAGCGCAAGGACGTCGCCGTCATCGTCCTCACGGGCGCCGGAGGCACGTTCTCCGCCGGCATGGACCTCAAGGGGTTCCTGACCGGCGACTTCCCCGTCGTCGAGGGACGCGGTTTCGGCGGCCTCACCGAGGCGCCTCCGCGCAAGCCCGTCATCGCCGCGGTCGAGGGCTACGCGCTCGCCGGCGGTTTCGAGCTGGCCCTGGCCTGCGACATCGTCGTCGCCTCCGAGGCGGCCACGTTCGGCCTGCCCGAGCCCAAGCGCGGGCTGGTGGCGGGCGCCGGCGGGATCATGCGGCTCCCGCGCCGCATCCCGTACCACGTCGCCATGGAGATCGCCCTGACGGGCGACCACTATCCGGCGTCCCGGCTCTACGAGCTGGGGCTGGTCAACCGGCTCACGCCGGAAGGCGAGGCGCTGAGCGGCGCACGCGAGCTCGCCGCCACGATCGCGGCCAACGCGCCGCTCGCCCTGGCGGCGACCAAGCGGGTGATCGTCGAGTCGGCGGACTGGTCGAACGAGGAGATGTTCAAGAAGCAGGGCGCGATCATCAGCCCCGTCTTCAGCTCCAAGGACGCGATGGAGGGCGCCGCGGCCTTCGCCGAGAAGCGGCCCCCCGCCTGGACGGGCGAATAGGCGAAACCGCCCGGTCCCCGCGTGAATGATCAGGCGGGGACCGGGCAGTTTCCCCACTCGTGCGCAGAACTCATTACGGTGAAGCCATGAGCGATTCCGGAAGCGGCTTTCCCCCGTCCGGCGAGTCGATGAAGGACCGTTCGGCGCGGCTTCTCAACGGGGCGCTCGGCAGCGCGATCGTGATGATCGTGATGCTGTCCGTCATGTGGGGCCTGGAGGTCCTCGACTACATCCAGAACGGGCGGCTCGACCACTACGGGATCATCGCGCACGACCCGGACGGGCTGCCGGGGATCCTCTTCGCCCCGTTCCTGCACGCCGGTTTCGCCCATCTGATGGCGAACTCGGTGCCGCTGCTCATCCTCGGCTTCCTCGCGGCGATCCGGGGGATCAGCCGGTTCCTCACCGCCAGTCTCGTGATCATCCTGGTCAGCGGTGCGGGTGTGTGGCTCACCAGCCCGCCGAACACGCTGACCGTCGGGGCCAGTGGCCTCGTGTTCGGGTATTTCGGTTATGTGGTGGGGCGAGGTCTGTTCGACCGCCGGGCCCTGGACATCGTCCTCGGCGTGATCGTCGCGGTGCTCTACTACTCGATACTGTGGGGCGCTCTGCCGAACCAGCCGGGCATCTCCTGGCAGGGCCACCTCTTCGGCCTCATCGGAGGCATCGTCGCCGCCTGGTTCCTGCGCCGCCGCCGCGGCGTCGTCTGACCGAGACACGCCTGGCCGTACGGCCGGGCGGGGAGCGCACCAGCCTGTCGGTTCCGTCCCTGCTCAGGGTTAGTGTGGGACGTCTTCTGGAGCGGTGCGAGGTGGTCCTCCCGCACCCCGCCGCCCTCGATCGATGCGTGATCGCCCGTGGGGTCCTCGATGAGGCACAGCTCCGGTGTGAGCGATGTCATAGGAACCGGCGGTGCGCGGTTGGCAGAACTAGATATGGATCCTGGGTTCCGTGCCCGTGTTCGGGCGGGTGACGAGGCCGCTTTCGTAGTCCTGTTCAGGGAGCACGGGACGGCGGTGTACAACCACTGCTTCCGGCTCACCGGCGACTGGTCGGTGGCCGAGGACTGCGCCTCACTTGTGTTCCTGGAAGCGTGGCGCTTACGGGAGAAGGTCGAGCCGGAGGGCTCGGGCCTGTTGCCCTGGCTGCTGGGGATCGCCACGAACGTGGTGCACCGGCGTCGCCGGGTGGCCCGCCGCCACCGGGCGCTGATGGAGCGGATGCCGGCCCCTGAGCTTCTGCCGGACTTCGCCGACGAGGTGGTGGGCCGCCTGGAGGACCAGGAAAGGATCGCCGCTGTACACCAGGTCCTGGAGCGCCTGCCTCAGGCCGATCGTGACGTGCTGGCTCTGTGCGCGTGGGCGGGGCTCGACTACGCCGCCGCTGCTCAGGCACTGGGAGTCCCTGTCGGCACGGTCCGCTCCCGCCTGTCACGGGCTCGCCGCCGCCTGGAGAAGTTCGCCGAGAAGAATCTTCGCCAGAACAGGGAACCCTCGCCCGCAGGCTGGCAGCTAACAGGTGACCGCGACAGTGCGGTCCGGCCTGATGAAGGGAAGCACCGATGACGCAAGGTCCAGACGACGACCTGCGGGCGCTGCGCCGGATGTTGCCGGTGCCCGCCGAACGGGACTTTCCGCCCGGCCGAGGACACCAGCGTGAGGAACACCTGATGACCAGCTTGTTGCAGACGGGGGAAAGCGCCACCGCGAACGAACCGGCCGGAGGCGGGAGGCCGCCCCGGAGGTTCCGCCGACGGGGACTGGCACTGGCCGGAACCGTCGCGATGGTCGGAGCGCTCACCGTCGGCGTGACCCTGGCGATGCCCGGGACCGGCCCCGCCCCCACCCCCGCCGCCGCCGCCGTGGCCACGCCCAAGTTGCTGACCTACGTCCAGGACGCTCCGGCCCAGGACGCCCCCGAGATCCTGAACGGGCTTGCCGACACCGCCGCCCGGCAGCCGGACACGGCCGTCGCGGGTACCGAGCACCTCAAGACTCGGGGCTGGTACCTCAACAGCAGCGTCAAGGACGGCAAGACCACCTCCGCCGTGGTCCCCACCGAACGGGAGACGTGGACCGCCCCCGACGGTTCCGCACACTCCGTCAGGCGCGCCGGCGCACCGGAATTCCCCACGACGAAGGCCCTCGACCACTGGAAGAAGCAGGGCTGGTCCACGAAGCCAGGCAGGCCCGAGGTGAGCGACACACCGGCCGGAGCCGACAGCCGGATGTGGAAAGACCGGCCCCCGACCGACCCCGAGGCCCTGAAGACCTGGCTCGAGCAGGGACATCCGGCGGACAACGGACCGGCCGAGACACTGGTCGCCATCACCGACCTGGTCGGGGAGCGGGTCCTCAGCGCTCCGGAGCGAGCCGCGGTCCTGCGCGTGCTGGCCACGGTTCCCGGCCTTCAGTACGAGGGCACGACCACTGACCGGGCCGGCCGTACCGGCAAGGCGTTCTCCCTGGACAGCGACCACGGCGGCCTTCCGAACCGGAAGACCCTGATCGTCGACCCGGCCGACGGGCGCATCGTCGACGACGAGGAGACGCTCACCGAGAGCGCGGGCAGACTGGGCGTGCCGATCCCGTCGGTCATCTCCTACACCGTCTACCTCGAAGCCGACACCCGGCCCGCTCCCAAGCGGTAGACGGCCGGCCGCACTCCTATCCGGTTCGCGAGGCCGCGCCTCGTTCAGGCGCGGCCCACGCGTGTGATTCCAGGCGGACGCCCCAGAAGGGCCGTACCGCGGGGCCTGAGCCGGGCCGTACGGCGGGACGGGAGCGGAACTAGAGCCGCTCGACCACGTAGTCGACGCAGACGGTCAGCGCCTCGATGTCGGCCGGGTCGATGGCCGGGAACATCGCGATGCGCAGCTGGTTGCGTCCCAGCTTGCGGTAGGGCTCGGTGTCGACGATGCCGTTGGCCCGGAGGATCTTGGCGACCGCAGCGGCGTCCACCGAGTCGTCGAAGTCGATCGTGCCGACCACGTTGGAGCGCTGCGCCGGGTCGGCGACGAACGGCGTGGTGTACGACGTCTTGTCGGCCCAGGTGTACAGCCGGGAGGCGGAGTCGGCCGTGCGGGCCGTCGTCCAGGCCAGGCCGCCCTGGGAGTTCATCCAGTCGAGCTGCTCGGCGAGCAGGAAGAGCGTCGCGACCGCGGGGGTGTTGTAGGTCTGGTCCTTGACCGAGTTGTCGATCGCCGTCGGCAGGCTGAAGAACTCGGGAACGAACCGGCCGCTGTCCGCGATCTCCGACACCCGGGCCAGCGCCTTGGGCGAGAAGAGGGCGAGCCAGAGGCCGCCGTCGGAGGCGAAGCTCTTCTGCGGAGCGAAGTAGTAGACGTCGAACTCCTCGGCGGAGACCGGAAGGCCGCCCGCGCCGCTCGTGGCGTCGACCAGCACCAGGGAGTCGTCCTCGACGACCCGCTTGATCGGCATCGCGACGCCGGTCGAGGTCTCGTTGTGGGTGAGCGCGTAGACGTCCACGCCCTCCTCGGCCACGGCGACCGGGTGGGCGCCCGCATCGGCCTTGATCACGGTCGGCTCGCCCAGCCACGGGGCCTTCTTGGCCACCGTCGCGAACTTGGACGAGAACTCGCCGAAGGCGAGGTGCTGGGACCTTTCCCGGATGAGGCCGAAGGCGGCGATGTCCCAGAACGCCGTGGTGCCGCCGTTGCCGAGCACGACCTCGTACCCCTCGGGCAGGGAGAACAGGTCCGACAGCCCGGCGCGCACTCGGCCGACGAGGTTCTTGACGGGCTTTTGCCGGTGGGACGTGCCCATCACGCTCGCGCCGGCTCCGGCGAGCGCCGCCAGCTGCTCGGGGCGCACCTTCGAGGGCCCGCAGCCGAAACGGCCGTCAGCGGGTTTGATGTCAGCGGGAATCACGATGTCAGCCACCTAACCAAGGGTAGTTAGCCTGGCCCGCGGTCGTTCGACGGGTCCGCGATGTGAGAAATACGCGATCTATAGGCGATGCGGCGGTCCGGATGCGAATCTGATCCTCTCCACTGGGACACACCCTCGGATCCGCTCCCAGAGAGGCGTCTCCGTCCTGCGAGGAGCGGCCCGACGTCCTATTACTGCGCGGGGCGGATGCCGGAGTTCCTCGGCTTCCTCAGGGCGCTGGAGGGCGAGTCCTGCGGGCCGTGGGCGGTGAAGGTCATCGCGGGCGCCGTCAAGGTGGTCGCCGACCACGCGGGCGAGATCAGGGACCTCAGAAGGGTGCGGGTCTACTACGCGGCGCTCGCGACACGGGAGATGTGGCACGGACAGCCCCACGCCGTCCACGGCGTTCGTCTACGGCCCGCTCCGCGCACCTGACCGACGCGCCGGCTGACATGGGCTCCGAACGACGATGGCCCGCTCGTGAGGAGCGGGCCATCGGTCATGCGGGGGAGGCGCCTTGGGTCAGACCCTGCCGACCACGTCGGCGGCGCCGGAGACGTCGTGGACCGAGCGCTGCGGCGGTCCGACGTAGGTGGCGCTGGGGCGGACCAGCCTGCCCGTGCGCTTCTGCTCGAGGATGTGCGCGGCCCAGCCGGCCGTGCGCGCGCAGGTGAACATGGACGTGAACATGTGCGAGGGAACCTCGGCGAAGTCGAGGATGATCGCCGCCCAGAACTCGACGTTGGTCGCCAGGACCCGGTCGGGCTTGCGAGCGTGCAGCTCCTCCAGCGCGGCCGTCTCCAGCGCGGCCGCCACCTCGTAGCGCGGCGCGTTCAGTTCCTTGGCGGTACGGCGGAGCACCCGGGCGCGGGGGTCCTCGGCGCGATAGACCCGGTGGCCGAAGCCCATGAGCCGCTCGCCCTTGTCCAGCTGGCTCTGGACGTACTGCTTGGCGTCACCCATCTGCTCGACGCCTTCAATCATGTGGAGCACCCGGGCGGGAGCGCCGCCGTGCAGCGGGCCGGACATCGCGCCGACAGCGCCCGACAGCGCCGCGGCCACGTCGGCGCCGGTGGAGGCGATCACCCGCGCGGTGAACGTCGAGGCGTTCATCCCGTGCTCGGCGGCCGAGGTCCAGTAGGCGTCGATGGCCTTGACGTGCCTGGGGTCGGGCTCGCCGCGCCAGCGGACCATGAACCGCTCGACGATGCTCTCCGCCTCGTCCACGCGCTTCTGGGGGACCATGGGAAGGCCCAGGCCGCGAGCGGACTGGGCGACGAACGAAAGGGCGGTGACGGAGGCCCTGGCGAGATCGTCGCGGGCCTGGTCGTCGTCGATGTCGAGGAGCGGGCGGAAGCCGAAGGCGGGAGCGAGCATGGCCAGCGCGCTCTGCACATCGACACGGATGTCGCCCGAGTGGACGGGAACGGGGTACGGCTCCGCCGGGGGGAGGCCCGGCTGGAATTCGTTGTCGACGAGCAGGCCCCAGACATGTCCGTAAGAGACATGGCCGACGAGCTCTTCGATGTCGACGCCCCGATAGCGCAGGGCGCCCCCTTCTTTGTCCGGTTCCGCGATCTCGGTCTCGAACGCCACCACGCCCTCGAGACCGGGTTTGAAGTCGGACATTCTCGGCTGCCTCTCTCTTGTGAAGTCCAAAGCCTTGATGTCGAGATACCGGCGGGTCAATTTAACCCTCAGGGCGTCACTGGTCTGCCCCCGGTCCCTCTCAAACGCCGTTGTCCCAGGTAGGGGGTGCTGCGTTCGACACCAGCCAAGCGCGCAACAATATCGTTCCGTGGACAGCGCATCGCAACTCCCCGGTCTCCGGCGTAGCTACGAAGGCCAGCCGCTGCTCGAAGCCGACCTCTCGGACGATCCCCTCGTGCAGTTCACTCTGTGGTTCGCGGACGCCGTCGCCGCAGGCCTTCCCGAGCCGAACGCGATGATCCTCGCCACCGCCTCGTCGGGGGGCCGGCCCTCGGCGCGGACGGTCCTCCTCAAGGGGTTCGACGAGCGGGGCTTCACCTTCTTCACCAACTACGAGTCCCGCAAGGGCCGGGACCTGGCCGAGAACCCGCGTGCCTGCCTTCTGTTCCCGTGGCATCCGATCCGGCGTCAGGTGCGCGTCGAAGGCCGGTCCGTACGGCTTTCGCGGGAGGAGACCGCCGCCTATTTCAACAGCCGCCCGTACGGCTCCCGCATCGGCGCGTGGGCGTCGCGGCAGTCGGCCGTCGTCCGGTCGCGCGAGGAGCTCGACGCCCGCTACCGCGAGCTCGCGGAACGCTGGCCCACCGATCCTCCGGTCCCGGATTTCTGGGGCGGTTACCGGGTGCTGCCCTCCGAGATCGAGTTCTGGCAGGGGCAGACCGACCGCATGCACGACCGCATCCGTTACCGCCTCAACGGGGGCACCGGCCCGAACGCAGTCTGGCTGCGCGAGCGATTGGCCCCTTGAGAGCGATCGGCCCCTTGAGGGAGTGTCCGCCACAAAACATGATTTTCCCGGTATGTCCCCAGTTACGACAAGCCATCGGGCGGACGGGACCGCGTCGGCGGCCCGAGCGCCGCGGCGGCCTTGAGATCCTCAAGGAAGCCCTCGTAGGCCTCGTCCTGGTCCGGGGCGCGGAGGATTGCCGACGGATGGATGGTGGCGACGTAGAACGCGCCCTCGCGCCGAGGGACGGGACGGCCGCGCTCCCTGGTGACCCGGAATCCAGGCCCGAGCAGGGCGCGGGCCGCCGTGGCGCCGAGGACCACCGTCACAACCGGATCCACGAGACGCATCTCGGCATCGAGCCACGGCCGGCAGGCGTCGATCTCCGCAGCCGACGGTCTCTGATGGATCCTCCGCTTGCCCCGCAGCTCGAACTTGAAATGTTTGACCGCATTCGTCACATAAACGGATTCACGATCGATCCCGGCTTCGGCGAGGCCCTTGTCGAGGATGCGCCCCGCCGGTCCGACGAATGGCGCTCCCTGGCGGTCCTCCTGATCACCAGGCTGTTCGCCCACGAGCATGTATGTGGCGTGGGTCATGCCCGCCCCGAACACCGTCTGCGTGGCGTTCCTGTACAAATCACAGCCCTCGCAGGAGCGAGCCGCCTCCCTCAGCGCCGGCAGGCTGAGCCGGGCCGGAAGGAATCGTCCTGCTCCGATGTTTGTCACCCTAGGATCGCTTCCCAGACACAGTCGGCTGCGAACGCCTCGGGAGGTCGTAGCATCGATACAGAACTGGAGGAACCGTGACGGCACATGGCCTGATCGACACGACGGAGATGTATCTCCGCACGATCTTCGAGTTGGAAGAAGAGGGAATCGTCCCGCTGCGGGCGCGTATCGCGGAACGGTTGACGCAGAGCGGGCCCACGGTGAGCCAGACGGTCGCGCGGATGGAGCGTGACGGCCTGGTCAAGGTCGAGGGCGACCGCCACCTGAGCCTGACCGATCTCGGCCGCAAACTCGCCATCAGGGTCATGCGCAAACACCGCCTGGCCGAGTGCCTGCTGATCCAGGTGATCGGGCTCCCGTGGGAAGAGGTCCACGTCGAGGCCTGCCGCTGGGAGCACGTGATGTCGGAGTCTGTCGAGACCCGGCTCCTCCAACTGCTCGATCATCCGACCGTCTGCCCGCACGGCAACCCCATCCCCGGTCTCAGCGAACTCGGTGAACTCGGCGCCGCACAGTCCGGTTTGACCAAGGATGAGGCCATGTCTCCCATGGCAGATCTCGCAGGTCCGGCGATGGTTCCGGTTGTCGTTCGCCGAATTAGCGAACAAGTGCAAAGCGATCCCGCCCTGATGCTTAAACTCAAGCAAGTTGGGATACAACCCGGACGCGAGGTGACGCTCGCGGCTAGCGACGACGGTGTGCGGGTGACAGGGGACTGCGATGCGGACAGCACTTCCGCGGAACTTCCGCGTGATGTCGCGTCGCATGTTTTTGTCACCAGACGATGACGGAAAGAGTCGAGACTGGTTGAATCCCCATCGGGAGCCCCTCCTCTCCCGCGACACCCCACCCCCCCAGGAGCGCCCGTGGCCGGCATGACAGACGTCGCACTCCCTAGGGTGGTGCTGGGATGAAGCGTTGGGGGGATCTCACGCAGGACACCGCGGACCACCTGACCGCGGCCTCCGTCCTGGACCAGGCGGAGATGGCGGTGGTGGTCACCGACCGTTTCAGCAACGTCCTCTACTGGAACCCCTTCGCCGAGCGGCTGTTCGGCACACCCGGCGCCTCCTCCGGCCGGGAGTCCCTTCTGTCCCTCGGCATCATGAAGAAGGATCACCCGCTCGCCGCAGAGCTCGCCAAGCACGTGCTGCGCGGCGGCGTCTGGGAGGGGACCTTCGACGTCGTCCGTGCCGACGGCACGATGATCTACGTACGCGCGCAGGCCGTGCCGCTGCGGCACGGGTCGGGATCCGTCACCGGGATCGTGATCACCGCGCGTGAGGCGATGCGGAGCAACGAGCGGGAGAAGGACCGTTTCGGTCTGCTGGAACGTATCGGCGAGCGGCTCGCGGGCTCGCTCTACGTCGAGGAGACGCTCAACCGGGTCGCCGAGATGCTGGTCCCCCAGTTCGCCGATCACTGCTTCATCGAGCTGATGGAGAACGACCGGCTCATCCGCAAGGTCTCCACCCACGTCAACGGCTGGTCGCCGCCCGCCGGCACGTGGAAGCCGGTCGGCGAGGAGATCAAGTATCCGCCCGGCCACTACGCGGAGACGGCGCAGACGCGCCAGGAGACCATCCTGGTCGAGGACTTCTCCCAGGTCAGTTACCCCTCTCCCAGCGAGGGCGCGGCGCGGATCTGCGGCGAGGTCGGGATGACCTCCGCGATCGTGGCGCCCCTGTGCGCCCGCGGCGAGACGCTCGGCCTCATGTACCTCGGCCTGTCCAACCTCACCGACCGGCGCTCGCCGCACTACGACGCCTTCGACCGCGACTTTGTGGGCGCGATCGCGACCCGGGTCGCGGTGGCCGTGGACAACGCGCTGCTGTTCGAGGAGGAGCGGCACACGGCCGAGTCGTTCCAGAAGCATCTGCTGCCGCGTGAGCTTCCCGCGCTGGACGGGCTGGAGATCGCCGTCCGCTACTTCCCCGCGGCGCCGCTGGCCTCGCACGGCCAGGGCATCCAGACCCAGGTCGGCGGCGACTGGTACGACGTGATCCCGCTGTCGGCCGGCCGCGTCGGCATCGTGATCGGCGACGTGGAGGGCAGGGGAGCCAAGGCCGCCGCGGTCATGGGCCAGCTCCGGGCCGCGTTGCGCGCGTTCGCGCAGGACGACAAGCCGCCGGCGGACATCCTCGCCCGGCTCGACGAGTGGACGAGGGTCGTCGCCCATCCCGAGCGTGACGACTTCGGCGCCGACATCACCAACCCTCCGCTCGTGACCTGCCAGTACCTCGTGTACGACGCGTGGTCGCGCCAGCTGTCGTTCGCCAACGCCGGCCACGCGCCACCGCTGCTGATCGTCGACGGCAACGTCGCCGAGCTCGACATCACGGAGGTCGGCCAGCCGCTCGGCGTCCGCGCCAAGGGCGTCCACGCCGACCTGGTCTACAAGGAGGAGACGCGGACGCTCCCGCCGGGCGCGACGCTGCTGCTCTACACCGACGGGCTCGTCGACCGGCGGCCCATGCGGGGCTCCGAGACCCCCTCGCTCAGCGATGACGAGGCGCTGCGGATCCTGTCCGAGAAGGTCGCCAAGCTCTCCGGTGAGCCCGTCGAGCGGATAGCCGAGGCCGCAACCTCGGCCGTTCCCGGCGAGATCGACGACGACATGGCGATCCTGGTCGTCCGGTCGGTCGCGATGGAGCTCGAGGTCGAGGAGCGCACGTTCCCCGCTCAGCCGATCATGGTGAGCGAGGCACGCCGGATGGCGTCCGAGGCGTTCGCCGACTGGCAGGTTCCGGACGAGCGGGCCGACCTCGCCTGCCTGCTCGTGTCCGAGGTCGTCACCAACGTCGTGCTCCACGCCGCCAGCGCGAGCATCCCCCGCAGGGAACTGGTGCTGGACGGGCCGCCGCTGCCCTTCGACGAGTCCTGGGAGGTCCCGGGCTTCGAGGAGGAGATCGCCGCGGGGGACAAGGAGTTCACTCTCCGCCTGCGCCGCGGCAGGGACTCGATCTGGGTCGAGGTCTTCGACCAGGATCTCCGCCTGCCCCGTATCCGCAGCGCGGGGGAGAACGACGAGGGCGGGCGTGGTCTCTACCTGGTCGACCAGTTGGCCAAGCGCTGGGGCTCCCGTCCCACCCGTGAGGGCAAGGCCGTCTGGTTCGAGATCCCCATCGGCGGCCGCTGAGCCGGTCGGCGGCGCCTGGGCTCGTGATCCGGGCGCGGAGCATGTCACTCCGGATGGGCCCAGTCGGGGCGGGTTTACGTCATCGCAGGTCATCGTGCCTGTACAGGATGTCTTTCCCGGCGTCCGCCTACTGGTTCCGCGCTGCCATCGGTGCTTGACTCGCAGGTATGGAGCTTGCCTACGACCGGCGCGGCAGCGGATCTCCGCTGGTGTTGCTCCACGGCCTCGGGCATCACCGGCAGGGATGGCAGCCGGTTCTCGAGTTGCTGGCGGAGCGGCACGACGTGATCGCGGTCGACTTCCCCGGCTTCGGGGAGTCGCCGCCGTTGCCCCCGGGCCTGCCGTACACCACGGAGACGCTCGGCACGGCGGTCGAGGAGTTCTGGACCTGGCTCGGGGTGAAGGACCCGCACGTCGCCGGCAACTCGCTCGGCGGGTACATCGCGTTGGACATGGCCTCCCGTGGGGTGGTCTGCACGGCCGCCGCCCTGTCTCCCGCCGGGTTCTGGTCGCGGACCGAGCACCTGTACGCGCGGACGGCCCTGCGCCTGCTGCGCGCCTCGGCGTCGGCGACCCGGGGTGAGGCCGCCGCCGCGCTGGCCTCCACGAAGGCGGGCAGGACGGTCGCGCTGGGGTTGCTGATGGCCAGGCCGTCAAAGGTCCCCGCCGACGCGATACGCGCGGCCGTCGAGGCTCTGGGCGGATGCGTGGGCTTCGAGGACACCCTCGACGCGTGTGCCTGGATGGGGCCGCCTCCGCCGCCCAAGGTGCCGATCACCATCGCCTGGGGCGAGCACGACCGTCTGCTGCCGCGCCGCCAGGCGGTCCGGGCGGCGCGGTGGGCGCAGGAGCGCGTCGTGTTGCTCTCGGGGTGCGGTCACCTGCCGATGAGCGACGATCCCGCCCTCGTGGCGCGCGTCATCCTCGATAGCAGTCGCGACTAGCGTCCGCACGGACGGAGGAACCGACGCATACTGATCGGCATGGACTCCGGACTCATCCTTCTGGTCTTCCTGGCGTTCCTGTTCGCCTGGTTGTTGAACAAGGTGCGGAAGTTCTTCCGGTTGAGCCAGGTGGCCTACGCGGGCGTGATGATCGTCTTCGTGCTCGTCATGCTGGCCATATGGGGCCAGCAGTTCCGCTGAGCGGGAGCCGTACGGGCCGGTCTAGAAGCCGAACGACCTGCCGATGATCTCCTTCATGATCTCCGTCGTGCCCCCGTAGATCGTCTGGACGCGGCTGTCCAGCCATGCCTTGGCCACCGGGTACTCCAGCATGTAGCCGTAGCCGCCGTGCAACTGGAGGCAGCGGTCGATGACCTTCGTCTGCAGTTCCGTGGTCCACCACTTCGCCTTGGCCGCGTCCACGGCGGTGAGCTCTCCGGCGTTCAGGGCGACGATGCACTTGTCCACGTAGTGGCGGGCGATCTCGACCTCGGTGGCCAGCTCGGCCAGCAGGAACCTCGTGTTCTGGAACTGGCCGATGTTCTTGCCGAAGGCCTTGCGGTTCCTGCAGTACTCGATGGTCGTCTCGAGGACGGACTCGGCGGCGGCCACCCCGCCGACCGCGATGGACAGGCGCTCCTGCGGGAGGTTGTGCATCAGCTGGACGAAGCCCTGGCCGTCCTCGTCGCCGAGCCGGTTGGCGACGGGTACGCGGACGTTCTCGAAGAACAACTCGGCGGTGTCCTGGGCGTGCATGCCGATCTTCTCGAGGTTCCGCCCCCTGCTGAAGCCCTCCATCCCACGCTCGACGACGAGCAGCGTGGTGCCCCGCGCGCCCGCCGCCGGGTCGGTCTTGGCCACGACCACCACGAGGTCGGAGTTGATGCCGTTCGTGATGAACGTCTTCTGCCCGTTCACCACGTAGTGGTCGCCCTCGCGCAGGGCCGTGGTCCTGATGCCCTGCAGGTCGCTTCCGGCCCCGGGCTCGGTCATGGCGATGGCCGTGATCAGCTCTCCTGACGCGAAACCGGGCAACCAGCGCTGCTTCTGCTCGTCATTCGTCAGATCCACGAAATAGGGCGCCATGACGTCGTTGTGCAGAGAGAAGCCCAGGCCGGTCGCGCCGATGCGGGTGATCTCCTCCAGCACGACCGCGTTGTAGCGGAAGTCGGTGATGCCGGCCCCGCCGAACTCCTCGGGCACGGAGAAGCCGAACATCCCCAGCTCGCCCGCCTTCTTCCAGACCTCGCGGGGGACGATGCCGTCCTTCTCCCACTGGGCGTGGTGCGGGACGACTTCGCGCGTCAGGAACTCACGAACGGTCTCGCGGAAGAGCAGGTGCTCCTCGTCGAAGAGGTCTCGCCGCATCGGTACGCCTTCCGGCTCGGGGTGTCATTCCGTCACCAGAATACGATTCTGTTACCGGCGGGTCGATTGCCCGTCGTCACTCCCTGCCGATGGTGATCACGTCCTCGGCGCGGCTCGGCGAGCCCGGCTCGTCCTCGCGGTCAGGCATGCGCGCGCCGTCCGAGAAGTCGTCGTCATCCGAGGCCGCGCCGTCCTGGGGGCCGGAGTCCGCCGGGTGGCCAGGCCGTACCCGTGCCCGGACCAGGCGCTGGGCGAGCAGCGTCGCGCCGATGGCCAGTACGGCTGTGACGGCCACCGGCAGGTACGGCGGGGTGTCGTCGCCGTCGGTGGCCACGGTCGCCTTGGGAGACGCGGGTGCCGCCGGAGCGGCCGCGGGTTCGGGCTGCGCGACTGCCGCTGGTGCGGCGGTGGCGGGTGGAGCGGGCGGCTGCGACGAGGTGACCTCGCCGTCCCAGGGGAAGCCCGGAGGCTTGATCGTTCCCCAGTAGTCCACGATCCCGATCCCGAGGCTCATCGGAGCCTTCGGAGGGGCCGGGGTCAGCCCGCCCGGGACGTCCAGAGTTCCGATCTCGTACGGCAGGAACATTCCCTGGATGCCCTGGAGCCGCCATTGACCGTCCGGAATCTTGATGGTCACCGCGTAGTGGGCCGGCTCGGGGAGAGGCGTGCCGGTGAAGTTCAGAGTCGTTCCGCCCGACGTGCTGGTCAGGCGCAGACCGGTCGAGCCGAGGTCTTCCCCGGCGATGTCGAACGGATGGGTCCCGTGCTGGAGGACCCAGTATCCGATCGTGTACGCCTTGTTGGCCACGAGCTTGTCGGGAAGCGGATCGAGCTCGGTCGTCGCCCAGCCCCCCGCCCGGGTCTCCGCGTGAACGGGAAGAGCTGTGGCGAAGGCCATCGCCAGCGCGCCGAGTGCCACCAATAGTCGTCTCATCTGAGCACCTCCGGTGTTGATACACCCGGGCCCTCTCGAAGGTTCCACGGACACGGAGGCCGAATTGACCTGATCATGAGGAAATGCGGGTCGGATTTGCCGTGGGGGGCGGCGATTCGGACGCGCAGTACATAGGATCTCTACCGAGTCATGACCGTACGGTGAAATCCCGGTGCGGCTGTCGGAGCGCTGGATGGGAGACGGGTCAGTGCGGAGATCACAGGCACGACGTCGAACGGTCATCGGGGCGTCCGCGGCCGGAGTGGTCGGCGCCGTGGTCCTCGTCGGCGGTCTGTCCGCGATCGGCGCCAGCGCCGACACCAGGACCGTGGCCTATGTCTGCCTTCCGTCGGCCCCGGCGACCGCGACGGCCTCGCCCGATCTCACCGCCGCGCTGAGCGGGCCGGCCAGTGCCACGCCCTCCGAGGCGGTGACGCTCACCTGGACGAACCAGCAGCCTTCCGGCGCCGACGAGATCATCACGGCGCCCACCGAGATCGCCACCACGGACCGCATCGTCATCGTCGGAGACCTCGTGGTCTCCGGGCCGGGCTCCAGCGCGAAGAAGACGATCCAGGCGACCGCCACGGGCACGCCGGACCAGGGGATCCCGAGCGGATCCCCCGTCCCGTTGCCGACGCTGACGGCGGTGATCACGCCGACCGCGACCGGCACGGTCGGGGTCAAGGCCGACGCGTTCACCCTGAAGGTGGGCCCGGCCGACGGCACGCCCGAGACCTGGTACGACTGCTCGCTGTCGACGACCGCCGCGGCGAACACCAGCCCCGCGTCCCTGTCGATCAAGGTCAGCCCGCGGACGACCCGGACCGTCTACGAGACGGTCACCGCCCAGGTGAGCCAGACGCCGGAAGGCGGAGCCGCCACGGGCGGCGGCGCCGACGCGGGGCCTGACGGGCGCGTCTTCATCCTCACGGGCTCGGCTCTCGTTCTGGCCGCCGCGGGCGGCGGGCTCATGCTGCGCACCCGCCGCCGTGCCGTACGGCACTAGCGGCACACGGCGGCGGAAACGCGGATCATGAGCGGGTCGCAGGAAGGGCCCCAGGGGAGCCCGGCAGAGCACTCGGGGCCTTCGGCGGATTCGTGGTCGACGGCCGATCGTCCGACCCCGGTCTACGGCCCGCCGCCGCAGTTCTTCCAGCCCGTCATCCTGCCCCCGCAGGATCCCTGGCCCGGGCCCGACGGGGCGTCGAGCGGCGGTTCGGCCGTGCGCGGGGCGCTCATCCTCGCCGCCGTGGCAGGCGTGGTGACCATCGTCTTCGGGCTCGTGCTCATTCTGAGGTCTCCCGAGGAGTACGAGTCTCCGGCTCGGTCCGCGCTCAAGGTGCAGGCGCTGGCTCCGACGGTGGGGCCCGGGGGGTCGGGTCCGCTGAGCCAGGCGGACGCGACCGCGCCGCCGCCTCGCCCGGCCGAGCCCGCGGTCCCGCCGATGCAGCCGTCGACGCCGAAGCGGCTGATCATTCCGAGGCTGGGCGTCAACGCTCCCGTCGAGTCGGTCGGCACGGACAAGCACGGCGCCATCGAGACGCCGTCGATCAACGACTCCAACCTCGTGGGCTGGTACCGGGGAGGTCCCACCGCGGGGGAGGCCGGACCCGCCGTGATGCTCGGGCACAAGGACACCACCACGCGGTCGGCCGTCTTCACCCGTCTCCACGAGATCCGCAACGGCGACAAGATCGAGGTGGTCCGTCTCGACGGGACCACGGCGATCTTCACGGTGGGCGGTGTGGAGCAGGCGAACAAGCAGACCTTCCCCACCGACCGGGTGTACGGGCCGAGGGACGACGCGGAGTTGCGACTCATCACGTGCGGCGGCACATATAACCAGACGACTGGTCATTACGTGGATAACATCATCGTTTATGCGTTGATGACCGGCACGCGCCCTGCTGCGGGGAAGTCCTGAGCGCTGGCCGGTTCCGGTAAGGGCCCGTGGGACACGATTCCCGGGGGCTATCGTCTCTTCGAATCTTCACGAGGAGGGCCCTGTGGGCTGGTTGACGAATCTGATGCTTCCGGGCCGGTTGCGTACGGGACCTACGGCGCTGCTGCCCGAACGGCCGGATCCCAAGACCTTGCTGGCGATCGCCCAGCTGGCCGATCCGGACGCACGTTTCGACGGTGACGACATCGTGGTGGGCGGATCGCGGATCCTCGCCGCGGCCGAGCTGGACGGCGAGATCCTGGGCAAGCTCGGCGTGACGGGCGAGGAGCGGCTGTGGGCCTGCCGCCTGTCCGCCGAAGGCCCGCTGCCGATGGACTATTTCGACAAGAGCCTGTCCGAGGGCGTCGCCTACCGCCTCGGCGGATGGTCCCTGTGCCGGGGGGAGCCGACCGACCTCGCCGGGAGTGACCTGCGCGCCGTCCGCGTCTACCTGCCTGCCGCGCCGTCTCCCGAGGAGGTCGTGGCGCTGCTCGGCGAGGTGATCCGCCCGGTCGACTCGGTGGACGCCGACAGGTGGCCCGACGGTGAGCTGTCCGAGGGCGTCGTCCACGTCACGGTGGACGGCGGGGCGGTGACCGACGTCTACGCGGGCGCCGACATGATGCTCACGATCGAGGAGAGCAACAGGATCCCGCCCGCCGCCAAGGCGCACTGGCCGTACCTGACGGAGATCGTGATCGTGCGGCTGTCCGCGGTCGACGCCCAGGCGCCGGTGTCGTCCGGTGACGAGACGGCGGACGCCGGGGAGGCCGAGCCGGACACCGGAACCGAGAGCGTGGCCGAGGCCGAGGCCCCGACCGAGTCCGGATCCGGATCCGAGGTCACGGCCACTGCCCAGGCCGACGCCGCCGAGACCGGAGACGCCGAGCCTCAGGACGCCGAGACCGGCGGCGACGCGGACGACACCGCCGCGGCCGACGACGTCGCGGACGGAATCGCTGCCGCCGAGGCCGACAGCAGCGCCGGCGCCGACGACGAGGATGATGCCGACAGCGCCGACGACAGGGCCGGCGACAGCGCCGAGGATGACGTCGACGACACGGCGCTGGTCGAGCGGGCCGCCGTGGCGCTCGTCCTCGCGAACCGCCTTCAGGGAATCGCCACCGACCAGGGCGGATTCCAGCTCGTCGAGGCGGAGGACGTCCTTCCGGGGCGGTACGCCGTTCACCAGTGACTCACGTGCGCGGCCAGCCCAAACCATGCTTATCCAACCGAAACCTGGTGGAGTCAGACACCCGTCGATGATGGTTCTGAGGTAACCTCTCAGTAACCGAACAATGCTCGGTTTCTTCTGGAGGGCACTGTGGCAGAGGCGTACATCGTCGGGGCGGTCCGGACCCCGGTCGGCAAGAAGAAGGGCGGGCTCTCCACCGTCCACCCCACGGATCTGGCCGCGCACACGCTCTCGGCACTCGTCGAGCGCACCGGCGTCGACCCCTCCGCGGTTGAAGACGTGATCATGGGCTGCGTCATGCAGGTGGGTCCGCAGTCGATGGACATCGCCCGCAACGCCTGGCTGAGCGCCGGCCTCCCGGAGAACGTCGCCGGCGTCACCATCGACAGGCAGTGCGGCTCCTCACAGCAGGCGATCCACTTCGCGGCCCAGGGCGTGCTGTCCGGCACGCAGGACCTCGTCGTGGCCGCAGGCGTCGAGTCGATGTCGATCGTCCCGATGGGGGCGAGCATCACGATGGCGCTGGAGAAGGGCATGCCGTTCCCCTTCGGCGACAAGTGGGTCGAGCGTTACGGCAAGCAGGAGATCAGCCAGTTCCGCGGCGCGGAGTTGATGGCCGACAAGTGGGACCTGAGCCGCGAGCAACTGGACCAGTACGCCTACGAAAGCCACCAGCGGGCCGCCAAGGCCGTCGCGAACGGCTACTTCAAGGAGCAGATCGCGCCGCTCAACGGGGTCGAGGACGACGAGGGCCCCCGGCCGGACTCGACGCTGGAGAAGTTGGCCGAGCTCAAGACCCTCCGTCCCGACGGGAAGATCACCGCGGCGACCTCGTCGCAGATCTCGGACGGCTCCGGCGCCCTGCTGATCGCCTCCGAGCAGGCGGTCCGCGACCACGGTCTGACCCCGCGCGCCCGGATCGTCACGTTGGCGCTCACGGGTGACGACCCCGTCTACATGCTCACCGCGCCCATCCCGGCGACCCGCAAGGCCCTGAGCAAGGCCGGGCTGAGCATCGACGAGATCGACGTCATCGAGATCAACGAGGCGTTCGCCCCGGTGCCTCTCGCATGGCTCAAGGAGATCGGCGCGGACCCCGCGCGGACGAACCCGAACGGCGGCGCGATCGCCCTCGGGCACCCGCTCGGCGGCACCGGCGCGATCCTGATGACCAAGCTTCTGCATGAGCTCGAGCGCACCGGCGGCCGTTACGGCCTGCAGACCATGTGCGAGGGCGGCGGACAGGCGAACGTCACCATCATCGAGCGCCTCTGATCTCCATACGGCTGTAGCGTGGCCGTGTCCCAGTCGTGAAGGGCACCCAGGTCGGCGGGTGCCCTTCACTCATTTCACGGGTGGATCACTTCGACCGCGGCAGCCGGCGCGGCTGCCGCATCGGGCGGACGGGCTGCCGGGGCGGCAGCGCGCGAGCGGGCGCCGGCGGCCGGCCACGCTGCGGCTGAGATGGGCTCGGCAGGTTCTTGGCCTGCTTGCCGGACGGTCGGATAGGCATGTGGGATCTCCTCGGACGTCGAGAACGCGGCACCGAGGTGCCGTTCACTCAGCTGCCGCGTCAAGAAGGACAGGGCCAGAGAGCTGAGTCGCGCGTGATCAGCCGACTCGGGCTGATCAGCGGTCGCGGTGCGAAATCCACATGGGTCAGACCGTAACAAGCCCACCGGTCGCCACCAACTGGTTTTTCCGTACGGCCATGCGCGCCCTGCGGCCGCCCCGAGCTCGCGAGGCGGTCGCAGGGGCGTCAGCGGACGTGCCGGTGGAGGTCCTGGACCTCGGCGGGTCCGGGCCGGGCAGGGGCGATCCAGGGACCCTCGAGCGAGGGATCGAGGATGCCGTCCTCCACGAACGCGTAGCGCCCGTCAAGGACGCGCTTGGCCAGCCGTACGTCCCGGGAGTCGGAGTTGTCCCACAGCCGGGCGAACAGGCTGTCGGCCCGCAGCCGCGCCTGCTCGCAGAAGGTGTCGGCGATCTCGTACGGCCGGCGGCCGAAGTGGGCGCCGTCCTCCTGCGCGCGGATGCACACCGCGGTCATCGCGAACAGCTCGGCGCCTATGTCGACGATCCGGGACAGGAAGCCCTGCTTGTGCTCGAGCTTCCCCTGCCAGCGGGACATGCCGTAGAAGGTGGCCCGCGCCAGCTTGCGGCTGGTGCGTTCGACGTAGCGCAGGTGGTGGGCGAGCACGCCGAACTCGGAGTAGGCCGTCGGCAGCTGGCCCGGACCGGCGAGCAGGCTCGGCAGCCACTTGGCGTAGAAGCCGCCCGCCTTGGTGGCCGCCCGGCCCTTGGCCCGCAGATCGGCCTTCGGGTCGATCAGCTCTCCCGCGACCGACAGGTGGGCGTCCACGGCCTCCCTGGCTATCAGCAGGTGCATGATCTCGGTGGAGCCCTCGAAGATGCGGTTGATCCGCAGGTCGCGCAGCATCTGCTCGGCGGGGACCCCGCGCTCGCCGCGGGCGTGGAGCGACTCGGCGGTCTCGTAGCCCCGGCCGCCCCTGATCTGCACCAACTCGTCGGCGACCTGCCAGGCCATCTCCGAGCCGTAGAGCTTGGCGAGGGCGGCCTCGATGCGGATGTCGTTGCGCTCGTCGTCCGCCAGCCGGCCGGCCAGCTCGACGACCGCTTCGAGGGCGTAGGCCGTACAGGTGATGAAGGAGATCTTCTGCGCGACCGCCTCGTGCTCGCCGATGGGGCGGCCCCACTGCACGCGTTCCGACGCCCACTCCCGGGCGATCTTCGTCGCCCACTTCGCGGTGCCGGCGCAGGTGGCCGGGAGTGAGAGGCGGCCGGTGTTCAGCGTGGTCAGTGCGATCTTCAGGCCCTGGCCCTCGCGGCCGATGAGGTTGGCGGCGGGCACGCGGACCTGGTGGAACCGCGTGACGCCGTTCTCGATGCCGCGCAGGCCCATGAAGGAGTTGCGGCGCTCCACGGTGATGCCCGGAGAGTCGGCCTCGACCACGAAGGCCGAGATCTTCGCGCCCGTCCTGGCCATCACGACGAGCAGGTCGGCCACGACCCCGTTGGTCGTCCACAGCTTGACGCCGTCGATGACGTAGGAGTCCCCCTCGCGTACCGCCGTCGTGGCGAGCCGGGCCGGGTCGGAGCCCACGTCGGGTTCCGTCAGCAGGAACGCGGAGATCTCGCCCCGGGCGCATCGAGGCAGGAACCGCTGCTTCTGTTCGGGCGTGCCGAACAGCCGCAGCGGCTGGGGCACGCCGATGGACTGGTGGGCGGACAGCAGCGCGCTGAGCGCGGGGGAGTACGACGCGGTCAGCTGCAACGCCCGCGTGTAGTAGGTGTGGCTCAGCCCGAGCCCGCCGTACTCCTCGTCGATCGTCATCCCGAACGCGCCGAGCGCGACCAGGCCCTTGACGACCTCGTCGGGGATGACGGCGGTCCGTTCGATGAGCGCGGGGTCGACCTTGTCCTGCAGGAGGCTCCGCAGCGCGCGGAGGAAGTCCTCGCCCTTCTCGGTCTCCTGCTCGCTCAGCCGTGGTGCCGGGTGGACGAGATCGAGCCTGAAGTCCCCGAGGAAGAGCTGCTTTCCGAAGCTCGGCCTGGTCCACTCCTTCTCACGGGCCTGCTCGGCGACTTCCCGTGCCTTGGCGTAGTCGGTCATCGCGGCCTCCGGAGGCTGTTGATGACTATGACGTTACGCCTGGTTACTACTCGTGAGTAGCCAGCTCTGGTATAGGCCGGATTACCGCACGCTCACTGGGGGACGCGGGCGACGCAGAAGACGGTCTGGCCGAACGGGGGCCGGATCAGGCGCTCGATGAAACGTGTGGCGGGCACGACGGTCCGGTCGTAGATCTTGACGAGCCGGGGGTCCGGGTAGCCCACGCCGCCGCGGCGCACGGCGGCCCACCAGGCGATGCCGCCCAGGAAGTTGATCGGCTTGAGGACCTCGGCCTCGAGACCGGCTCCCGCGACCGTCGCCGCTAGGGTCTTGGGGGTGTACCGCTGAACATGGCCGACCTTGCGGTCGAAGTCCCCATAAAGCTGCATGTATCCGGGCACCCAGATGATGATCCGGCCGCCGGGCGCGGTGACCTTGGCGAGCGACCTGAGCGCCTCGACGTCCTCCTCGATGTGCTCGAGGACGTTCATCATGACGACGGTGTCCACCGGGTCGTTCAGCGGGATCTCGGTCGGCAGGCCGAACTGCAGGACGGAGATGTCGTCGCGGCCCTCGAACCGCTTCCCGAGCTGCTCGACGCAGTAGGGGTCGAAGTCGCTCACGACGAGCCGGTCGAGCCGGGGGAGGAACTGCTCGGCGAAGTGACCGAGGCCCGAGCCGATCTCCAGCATCGACCGTCCGACATGGGGGGCGACCATGTCGAACTCGTACTGCCGGTAGTTCTTGGCCTCGTCCCCACCCAGGTGGTTCTCCAGTGCCTCGTCTCCGGCGGCGGGTTGGACTACACGGTCATACCCAGACATTCGATCCTCGTTTACGCGGTCTGACGGGGTTCTGGAAAGTGTAGTGCCCTCCCATTAGCCACAGTTCGATTCGTCGTACTAGGCTTCAACGTCATTTCGCGAACGTTGACCGATGGATGACGACGAGGCCATAACACGAGCCCTGGCCGGCGACCTGGACGCCTATGAGGTGCTGGTCGCCCGGTACAGCGCGGCCGCACACCGTACGTCGGCCCTGCTCGGCGCGGGTGACGAGGCCGAGGACGTCGTCCAGGAGGCGTTCGTCAAGGCGTTCCGCCATCTGGGGAGTTTCCGGCGTGAGGCCGCCTTCAAACCGTGGCTGCTGCGCATCGTCGCGAACGAGACCCACAATCTCACCCGTTCCCGCGGCCGCCGGGCCGATCTCACGGTCCGCCTCGGCCAGGAGCGGGAGCAGGACGGGCCGGAGAGCCCGGAGGGCATCGTGGTCGCCGCAGACGGGGGCGCCCGCCTCCTCGCCGCGGTGCGGAGACTGCCTGATCGGGAACGTGAGGCGGTGGTCTGCCGGTATTTCTTACAGCTGTCCGAGGCGGAGACCGCCGAAGTCCTCGGAGTACGGCTGGGCACGGTGAAGTCGCGGACGTCCCGCGGCCTGCGGCGCCTGCGAGAGGAGGTGGACCGTGAGCTCCTCCCATGACCGTCCGGGCGCGGACGATCGTTTCGACGAGCTGGAAGCCGAACTCCGCGCGCTCGGCGAGACGCTGCACGTTTCCACCCCGTCGCCCGACGCCACCGCCCGCGCCGTACGGGCCCGCCTGGAGGCTCCCAGGCCCAAGGGCGCCCTCTCGCGCCGGCCGGGCCTCCTTCCGCGGCTACGGCTTTCACCGCGTAAGGCCGTCGCCGCCGTGATGGTGTTCCTCGCCGTGTTGATCGGGGCCACGCCCCAGGGCCGGGCCGCGGTCGTGTCGATCCTCAGATTCGCCGGGGTGGAGATCAGGGTCGGCGAGCCCGGGCCGCTGCCGACCGGTGTGCCGAGCCCGCTTCCCTCGGAGAGGCGGGTCACGCTCGACGAGGCGCGGCGCGCGGTCGCCTTCCCCATCGCGGTTCCGTCCGCGCTGGGCGATCCGGCCGACGTGCGGGTGGCCGACGGCGGGCGGGTGGTGACGCTTTTGTGGCCGGGCCTCCGGCTCGACGAGTACGACGGGACCCTGAACGTGGTGTTCCGCAAGGATCTCGGTGAGCCCTGGCCCGAGGACGTCCCGACCATCCGGGGATGGTGGATCCAGCAGCCGCACGAGGTCTCCTACGTGCCCAAGAACGGCGGCCCGCCCAGCGAGGACCGGGTCGCGGGTCCCACGCTCATCTGGCAGCTCGGCGGCGTCGGGCTCCGGCTGGAGGGCGCGAACAGGGAAGAAGCCGTCCGGATCGCGAACTCGACCCGGTGACCTCTCCCGCGGCCCGCCCGCCGCGGCAGGTCATCACTCCGGAGGAGCCGCGAGCCACGCGTCGATCTCGCCGGACAGCTCCTTCTTCGTCGAGTCGGGGGCGGCCGACGCCCGGATCGACTGCCGGGCCAGCTCGGCGACCTCCGCGTCGCTGAAGCCGTACGTCTCGCGGGCGAGCTCGTACTGCGGCATCAGCCGCGCTCCGAACAGCAGCGGGTCGTCGGCGCCGAGGGCGATCGGGACCCCGGCGTCGAACAGCCGGCGCACGGGCACGTCCTCCGGCCGCTCGGCGACGCCGAGCCCCACGTTGGACAGCGGGCAGACCTCACAGGCGACCTGCCGGTCGGCGAGCCGTTCCATCAGGCGCGGCGACTCCGCCGCTCGCACGCCGTGGCCGACGCGGTCCGCGTCGAGATCGTCGACGCATTCGGCGACGCTGGCCGCTCCCAGGAGCTCGCCTCCGTGCGGTACGGCCAGCAGGCCCGCCCGTTTGGCGATGCGGAACGCGCCGTCGAAGTCCCTGGCGCGGCCGCGGCGTTCGTCGTTGGACAGCCCGAAGCCCACCACGCCCTTCCCGACGTACTGCGAGGCCAGGCGTGCGAGGGTCCGGGCGTCGAGGGGGTGGCGCGTGCGGTTGGCCGCCACGATCACCGCGATGCCGAGGTCCGACGCCGCGGCCGCCCTGTCGGCGGCGTCGAGGAAGAGCTCCAGCGTCGATGTCAGCCCGCCGAACCGGTGGGCGTATCCGGACGGGTCGACCTGGATCTCCAGCCAGCGCGAGCCCTCGGCGACCTCGTCCTCGGCCGCCTCCCGCAGCAGCCGGTACACGTCCTCGGGCGTCCTGAGCACCGACCGGGCTATGTCGTAGAGCCGCTGGAACCGGAACCAGCCCCGCTCGTCGGTCGCCCGAAGCCGGGGAGGCCAGTCCTGCTCGAGGGCGTCGGGCAGATGGACGCCGTGCTCGCGCGCGAGCTCGATGAGCGTGGAATGCCGCATCGAGCCGGTGAAGTGCAGGTGCAGGTGAGCCTTGGGGAGCTTGTCGAGTGGGCGCGGCATCTCCACATCCTGCCGTATCCGCTTCTCAAGCTCATGCCCGCCTCACGCGTTGTAGACGAGCGAGAGGGGAGCTCATGACCGAGGAAGACGAAGCCGGGCGCTTCGAAGAGGCCGGCCGAAACCTCGGGCCGAGGGCTCGCGGACAGCGAAGAGGCCCGGGCGCCGTGCCCGGGCCTCCCATGGTGATCGATCGGTGCGATCAGCGTGTGATCAGCGGGTGATCAGTGGGCCTCGCCGAGGAGCTTGGCGACCCGGCTGACCCCCTCGACCAGGTCGTCGTCGCCCAGCGCGTAGGACAGGCGGAAGTAGCCGGGCGTGCCGAACGCCTCGCCGGGGACGAGGGCGACCTCGGCCTCCTCGAGGATGAGCTCGGCGAGCTCGGCCGACGTCTGCGGGCGCCTGCCGCGCAGTTCCCTGCCCAGCAGGGCCTTGACCGAGGGGTAGGCGTAGAACGCGCCCAGCGGCTCGGGGCACAGGACGCCGGGGATCTCGTTGAGCATCCGGACCATCGTCTGACGGCGGCGGTCGAACGCCTCACGCATCCGGGCGACGGCCGACAGGTCGCCGGTGACGGCGGCGAGCGCGGCGGCCTGCGAGACGTTCGCCACGTTCGACGTCGCGTGCGACTGCAGGTTGGTCGCCGCCTTGACGACGTCGGACGGGCCGACCAGCCAGCCCACCCGCCAGCCCGTCATCGCGTAGGTCTTGGCCACGCCGTTCAGCACCACGACCCGCTCGCGAAGCTCCGGCACGGCGGTGGCGATGCTGGAGAAGACGGCGTCGCCATACACGAGGTGCTCGTAGATCTCGTCGGTGACGACCCACAGGCCCTTGTCCAGCGCCCAGCGGCCGATCTCCTCCACCTGGGCGGGGGTGTAGACCGCGCCGGTCGGGTTGGACGGCGAGACGAACAGCAGGACCTTGGTGCGGTCGGTCAGCTTCTCCTCGAGCTGCTCGAGGGAGGCGAGGTACCCGGTGGTCTCGTCGGTCACCACGTCGACCTGGACGCCGCCCGCCAGCTTGATCGCCTCGGGGTAGGTCGTCCAGTAGGGGGCGATGACCAGAACCTCGTCGCCCGGGTCGAGCAGTGTGGCGAACGCCTCATAGACGGCCTGCTTGCCCCCGTTGGTGACCAGGACCTGGGAGGCGTCGACCTGGAACCCGCTGTCGCGCAGCGTCTTGTCCGCGATGGCCTGCTTGAGCTCGGGCAGACCGCCGGCCGGCGTGTACTTGTGGAACCGGGGGTTCCTGGACGCCTCGATGGCCGCCTCGACGATGTAGTCGGGGGTCGGGAAGTCGGGCTCGCCGGCGCCGAAGCCGATGACCGGGCGACCGGCGGCCTTCATGGCCTTGGCCCGGGCGTCCACGGCGAGCGTCGCGGACTCGGAGATCGCGGAGATACGCGCGGAGATGCGAGGTCGGGTCATGGCCCCCATCGTTCCAGACCCGCCCGGCGGTTTCCCCTCGGTATCCGGGATCCGGACACTTCCACGCGATACCTTTGAGCCGCGTGGACCAATGTGGTTCGACGAAGGGGGCTTTCCCCCGTAGACTGCACCGACTAGTGGACCATGACGGGGAACGCACGGCTGAACTCACGCGTTTCTCGGGTATTGTGGTGCACGGCTTAGGGCACTAGCGCAATTGGTAGCGCACCGGTCTCCAAAACCGGCGGTTGGGGGTTCGAGTCCCTCGTGCCCTGCGGAGTGCGGTCCGCGCACCAATGGCGTTGAAGCGCGCCGCAAGATGCGATGGACACGACGGATCAGGTGAGGACTGTGGCGATCGACACCCGCGGCGAGACCGCTGGAAAGCCAGGCAAGCCGAGCGGTGAGAAGAAGGCCAAGCGCACCTCTCCCGCTGTTTTCTATCGTCAGGTCGTCGCCGAGCTCCGCAAGGTCATCTGGCCCCGGCGTAACGATCTGATCAGCTACACGACCGTGGTTCTCGTCTTTGTTGTGATCATGGTCGGGATCGTGTTCGGGATCGACTCCTTGCTGGGGAAGGTGGTGCTGGCGGTCTTCGGCGGATCCTGATCCAGTCCGAGGCGTGGCAGCACGTCATTTCACCGATCGAAGAAGGAAGAGTCCCGTGTCCGAGTCTCCGCTGCCGGTCGATGGCTCCCGTGACGAATGGGAGTCCGAGCCGGACGAGGCCGTAGAAGCCGTGGAAGAGGTCGACGACGCCGTCGCCGACCCGGACGGTGTTGACGGTGAAGCCGACTCGACCGAGGCCGTGGCAGAGGTCGACGAAGACGGCGACATCCTGCCCGACGTCGACCCGATCGAGGAGTTCAAGCGCCAGCTCCGCGGCCAGTACGGCGAGTGGTACGTCATTCACTCCTACGCCGGTTACGAGAACCGCGTGAAGCAGAACATCGAGAGCCGCACCGGGTCCCTCAACATGGAGGACTTCATCTTCCAGGTCGAGGTGCCGACCCACACGATCACCGAGTTCAAGGGCGGCAAGAAGACTCCGATCAAGGAGCGCGTCCTTCCCGGTTACGTGCTGGTCCGGATGGACCTGACCGACGAGTCGTGGGCCGCCGTCCGCAACACGCCCGGTGTCACCGGTTTCGTGGGCCTGTCGAACAAGCCGAGTCCGCTGAACCTGGACGAGGTCGCCAAGCTGCTCGCGCCCGAGCCGAGCGAGGAAGTCAAGAAGGCGACGTCCAAGGCCGCCGCCGCGACGGTCGACTTCGAGGTCGGCGAGTCCGTCACGGTCATGGACGGTCCTTTCGCGACGCTGCCGGCGACGGTCAGCGAGATCAGCGCCGAGTCGCAGAAGCTGAAGGTGCTCGTTTCGATCTTCGGTCGCGAGACCCCGGTCGAGCTGTCGTTCAACCAGGTCTCGAAGATCTGAGCACGTCGCATAGACTCGTTAGTCGTCCTCACGCGCGCAAAGGGAAAGCCGGTCGCAGAACCGGCTTTCGTCGCGGTGTGAGGGTTTTGTAGGACAAAGGACCCGGAGAAGGACAGATGCCTCCAAAGAAGAAAGTCGCGGCCCTGGTGAAGGTCCAGCTTCCCGCTGGCCAGGCCACGCCCGCGCCGCCGGTCGGTACCGCGCTCGGTCCGCACGGCGTCAACATCATGGACTTCGTCAAGCAGTACAACGCCGCGACGGAGGCCCAGCGGGGCAACATCATCCCCGTCGAGATCACCATCTTCGAAGACCGCAGCTTCACCTTCGTCACGAAGACGCCCCCGGCGCCTGAGCTGATCAAGAAGGCCGCCGGTCTGCAGAAGGGCAGCGCGGTCCCGCACAAGGAAAAGGTGGGCAAGCTCACCAAGGACCAGCTGCGTCAGATCGCTGAGACGAAGATGCAGGACCTCAACGCCAACGACATCGAGGCGGCCGAGAAGATCATCGCCGGCACCGCCCGGTCGATGGGCATCACGATCGCCGACTAGTCGCGTCGCCGGACACGGCGTAGTGACCCCGTGAGGGTCGCGGCGAGAGACTGGACTGAGGAGCGCACGGGAGCGAAGCGACCAGGCGCGACGAGGGAAGTCCTCGCCTCAACCGCGACCCGAACAGCCTCGCGCAGCGAGGCGATCAAACGCAGTGGAAGGGCCCGATGCGCGGCCCGCACCACGAACTCCACGAGGAGCGGAAAGTGAAGCGCAGCAAGAGCTACAAGAACGCGGCCGCACAGATCGACCGCGACGCCCTGTACAGCCCGCTGGACGGCGTCCGGCTGGCCAAGCAGACCGCGACCACCAAGTTCGACGCCACCGTCGAGGTCGCCCTGCGCCTGGGTGTCGACCCGCGTAAGGCGGACCAGATGGTCCGTGGCACGGTCAACCTCCCGCACGGCACCGGCAAGACCGCCCGGGTCCTGGTCTTCGCGACCGGTGACCGTGCCGAGGAGGCCCGCGCCGCGGGCGCCGACATCGTGGGCTCAGACGAGCTCATCGACGAGGTGGTCAAGGGCCGTCTCGACTTCGACGCCGTCGTCGCGACCCCTGACCTGATGGGCAAGGTCGGCCGTCTGGGCCGTGTGCTCGGTCCGCGTGGTCTCATGCCGAACCCGAAGACCGGGACCGTCACCCCGAACGTCACCAAGGCCGTCACCGACATCAAGGGCGGCAAGATCGAGTTCCGGGTCGACCGGCACTCGAACCTGCACTTCATCATCGGCAAGTCGTCCTTCGACGAGCGTCAGCTCGTGGAGAACTACGCCGCCGCCCTCGACGAGGTGCTGCGTCTCAAGCCGTCGGCCGCCAAGGGCCGCTACCTCAAGAAGGTCACCTTCACGACGTCGATGGGCCCCGGCATCCCGGTCGACCCGAACGTCACGCGTGCGATGACCGAGGCCGAGGCCTGAGGTACCGCCTGATCCGAGCCTGATCTCAGGCCCGGAATCGGATTTCGTGAGAAACCCCTGCCCGAATGGGCAGGGGTTTCTCTCTTTATGGGACAGGCGTTCGCCGGGAGCGCCGACACGTCGCCTTTCCCGATGCGTGGCCTTCTATGGTCATGCAGCACCCATCCGGCACGAGCCGTGTGACCTGGCCTTTTCTGGTGCGGCATCGCCGTCGTCCCCGACTCCCCGCCCTTTCCATGGTGTTCTTAACACGCATGGACCCTTTTTATGTATTTTTCGTATTTTCTGTGTCAGGGTGCGCGTTCGGAATGTGTAGGAATCGTGTATATCTGATGGCGTTTTTCCCCTTATCTGCGCGCGTGGGGTTCCGGCCGCGTAGGGTCGGGGAGCACTTGTTGGGGGAAACGAAGGGAATGTAGGCATGCGCCGGTTTCTGGTGGCCGCCGGAGTGGCGGTCACGATCACGGCAGCGGGATGCGGTTCGACCACGGCCACCCCGTCGCTGGAAAATCACGAGCTCACGGCGGCCGAGGTCCTGCAGGAGACGGCGCAGAAGACCGACAAGGTCACGTCCTACGCCGCGGACATCGTCATGGACATCACCGGCCCCAACGGCGAGACCGGAAACATCGAGGGCACCATGCGTGCTCAGACGGCTCCGACGGCCGCGTTCGACCTCACGCTCGACAAGATGAGCTCGGCGGGCCAGGACATCCCCGGCGGCATGCGGATGATCCTCGACGGTCGCGTCGCATACATGAAGATGGACATGCTCAAGGCCCTCATGGGCGGCGACAAGGCCTGGGTCAAGATCGACCTCGCGAAGGCCGGTGCCCAGGCGGGTCTCGACATGGACCAGCTGCTTGGTCAGGCCAACCAGATGGACCTGCGGACCAACATCAAGATGCTGACCGCGTCCAAGGACATCAAGTCGGTCGGCAGCGAGAAGGTCGGCGGCGTCGACACCACGCACTTCGCGGGCAGCTACCCGGTGTCCGAGGCGCTGAAGCAACTGCCCGCCGAGGCGCGCAAGCAGGCCGAGACCCAGATGACCGGGATGAAGGACATGAAGTTCGACGTCTGGATCGACGGTGAGGGTCTGCCCCGCAAGATGGCGGTGAAGGCCGAGCAGGCCAAGACCATGGCCATGGACATGACCATGCTCTTCAAGTCGTTCAACGAGAAGCTCACGATCAAGGCCCCGCCGGCGAGCCAGGTCGCCGAGATGCCGACGAACGTGCCTCTGGGCGGCTGATTTGGCGTCCTAGGGATTGACACGTATTCTGTCTCCTGCCAAAGACCGCCGGTCGTCGCCGGGCTGTTTCGTAGCTCGGCGACCGAAGGTTCCACGTGAGTGGACGGCCCGCGTAGGTGTGGAGAGAGCTTGGGACGATTAGATCGTCCTTCCAAGCCCCGTGCGCCTGCGCCGGGGCTTGTTCGTTTGAGGGGAGTCCTTCGCCGGCGGCACATCTGGAAGGAGGCCCATGGCGAAGGCGGACAAGAGCGGTGCGGTTGCCGAACTCAAGAACGAGTTCGAAGGCTCCAGCGCCGCCGTTCTGACCGAATACCGCGGTCTCACCGTCGCTCAGCTCAAGGAGCTGCGCGTTTCTCTCGGTGGGCATGCGAAGTTCGCCGTGGCGAAGAACACGCTGACCAAGATCGCGGCCAACGGCGCCGGGATCACCGCCCTGGACGACCTGCTCAAGGGCCCGACCGCCATCGCGTTCGTCAAGGGCGACGTGGTGGAGGCGGCCAAGGGTCTGCGTGACTTCGCCAAGGCCAACCCCCTCCTGGTGATCAAGGGTGGCGTCGTCGACGGCAAGTCGATGAGCCCCACCGAGATCACGAAGCTTGCCGACCTCGAGTCTCGTGAGGTGCTCCTCGCGAAGCTGGCCGGTGCGCTGAAGGCCAAGCAGTCCCAGGCTGCCGCCACCTTCGCCGCGCTGCCCACCAACATGGCTCGACTCGCCGAGGCTCTGCGCGCCAAGCGCGAAGAGGCCGGCGAGTAGGTCCCGCGCAGGCGGGCGGGGGAAGCGCGCTACCGCGGTCCCTTTTCAACGTTTTGCTAGATCCACTGGAGGAACACCATCATGGCGAAGCTCAGCACTGACGAGCTGCTCGACACCTTCAAGGAGATGACCCTCCTTGAGCTCTCCGAGTTCGTGAAGCTCTTCGAGGACACCTTCGACGTCAAGGCCGCCGCCCCGGTCGCGGTCGCCGCTGTCGCTGGTGGCGGCGCTGCCGCTCCCGCCGAAGAGGCCGAGGAGCAGGACGAGTTCGAGGTCGTCCTCGAGGCCGCCGGCGACAAGAAGATCCAGGTCATCAAGGAGATCCGCGCTCTGACCAGCCTGGGCCTCAAGGAGGCCAAGGACCTCGTCGACGGCGCTCCCAAGTCCGTCTTCGACGGCAAGGTCAACAAGGAGCAGGCCGAGAAGGCGAAGGCGGCCCTCGAGGGCGCCGGCGCCACCGTCACGGTCAAGTAGCACCTCGCCGGAAGGGCGGGTCCACCCAGGTGCCGGGTGGGGCCCGCCCTTTCGCATGTCCGGGGTCGATCCGGTACCGGGATCGAACACCCTATGGGCAGGTACGGCCGCCTGATCTATGTTGCGGGAGGGGATCCGGCGTCCGGCGGCATGATCGGGGGTGGGCCTGGTGCGGCGCGCGCTGGTCGTCTGCCTCCTGCTCGTCACCGTCGCGCTGGCGGGGGCGGTCGTGTGGGCAGGAGGGGCCCGTGACGCGGCCAGGGCCGCTCAGGACGATCGCCGGTCGGCGGCGCGTGCGGCGGCCGTTCACGCGGTCAGTCTGCTGTCCGTCGACCACAGGACCGTCGACGACGACATGAAGCGCATCCTCGCGACGTCGACCGGCGAGGAGCGCGAGGAGTACGCCAGGAACGAGGCGGCCCTCAAGAAGGCCACGGTCGACAACAAGGTGGTCCAGACCGGCGTGCTCAGGGCGACCGGCCTGGCGTCCATGGCCGCGGACCATCGCAGGGCCGAAGTGCTGATCGTCGCCGACGCGGTGATCCACTGGGAGGACGGCAGGGACGCCGCTCCCGAGGAGCGCTTCTACCGATGGCGCATGGAGGTCACCAAGGCCGGCGGGGCCTGGCTGGTCTCGAAGGCGGAGCTCGTCCAATGAGGCGCCTGCTGATCGCTCTGATCGCCCTCTCGGCGCTCTTCCTCGCCGTCACGGCGGTTCGGACCGGGCTCGACCTACGGCGCATCCAGGACGGCGACAGATCCGCCGCGGCCGGCCTGGCCGCCGCCCGGGCGCTGGCCCCCGACATGTTGTCGTACGACTACCGTACGATCGATCAGGATCTTCAAAGGGCGCAGAGCCGGGCCACGGGGACGCTGGTGCGGCGCTATCGCGAACTGGCGGAAACGCTTCCCGCGGAGGCCCGGCGTCGCAGGCTCGTGCAGCAGGCCGTCGTGGCGGCGGCCGGGGTCGAGACCGCCACGCCTGAGGAGGTCCGGGTGGTGTTGTTCGTCAACATGACCCGGAGCAGTTCCGAACCGGGCGGCGACGGGCCGGAGCAGCAGGTCAGCCAGGGGAGGGCCCGGCTCCTGATGGTGACGGACGGCGACGGCTGGCGGGTCGCGGACCTGTCCACCCTGCTCGGTGACACGCCCGCCCGATGACCCGGGTTATTCAATTGTTAGCAAAGGTTGCGTTTGGGGCGCTTCGATCGCGGGCAGATGTTCGGCACGGTGGCGTAGACCGATGGTCAGCGTTGGCCCGTCCGTGTGACGGAACGTTACCTGGACCGGCTCCCGGGTAGGGACTGGTTCCGATGATGTTCGTCTGTCGTCCGGATGGGAAACACCCAGCGTGGTGCCCGTCAGTTAGGCGAAATGTGGGCTCTCGGGCTTGACGTTTCGGCTCAGACGGGTGATGCTGCCACCAACGTGGAGCGCAGAGCGAGAGCGGAGTGGACAGGTGTATGCCTATCGGCTACACTGCCCCTTTGCGCTGCCCTTTGACGACCGTCTCTCTGAGTAATGCTTAGTCTCTGGTCGTCTGGCGTGCGTGTAGTCAGTCCGCGAGCCCTCGGAAGGACATCTGTTGGCAGCCTCGCGCAACGCCTCCGCCGTACCCGCCGGTCCCCGTAACGTGTCGTTCGCACGTATCCAGGAGCCGCTCGAAGTTCCCGACCTTCTCGCCTTGCAGACCGAGTCCTTTGACTGGTTGCTCGGCAACGAGAAATGGAAGGGCCGGGTCGAGGCGGCTCGCCAGGCCGGGCGCAAGGACGTTCCGGCCCAGTCAGGTCTCGAAGAGATCTTTGAAGAGATCAGTCCCATTGAGGACTTCTCCGGCACCATGTCCCTGTCGTTCCGGGACCACAGGTTCGAGCCGCCCAAGTACTCAGTCGATGAGTGCAAAGACAAGGACATGACCTTCTCCGCCCCGATGTTCGTGACGGCGGAGTTCATCAATAACACCACCGGTGAGATCAAGAGCCAGACGGTGTTCATGGGCGACTTCCCGCTCATGACCTCGAAGGGCACCTTCATCATCAACGGCACCGAGCGTGTCGTGGTGTCCCAGCTGGTCCGGTCTCCGGGTGTCTACTTCGACCGTTCGGTCGACAAGACCTCCGACAAGGACCTGTTCGGCGCGAAGGTGATCCCGTCGCGTGGTGCCTGGCTCGAGTTCGAGATCGACAAGCGTGACAGTGTCGGCGTGCGTGTCGACCGTAAGCGCAAGCAGCCGGTGACGGTGCTGCTGAAGGCGCTGGGGTGGACGACCGACCAGATTCTGGAGCGTTTCGGGCAGTACGAGTCGATGCGCGCGACCTTGGAGAAGGACCACACGTCCGGCCAGGACGACGCGCTGCTCGACATCTACCGCAAGCTGCGTCCGGGTGAGCCGCCGACCAAGGAGTCGGCGCAGACGCTGTTGGAGAACCTGTACTTCAACCCGAAGCGTTATGACCTGGCGAAGGTCGGCCGCTACAAGATCAACAAGAAGCTGGGCGTCCAGGGGGACATCACCCAGGGCACGCTGACCGACGAGGACATCGTCGCCACCATCGAGTACATCGTCCGGCTGCACGCCGGCGAGGAGTCGATGGGCCCCGAGGGCTCCGTCATCGTCGAGACCGACGACATCGACCACTTCGGCAACCGCCGTCTGCGTACGGTCGGCGAGCTCATTCAGAACCAGGTCCGGCTGGGTCTGGCCCGCATGGAGCGCGTCGTCCGTGAGCGCATGACGACGCAGGATGTCGAGGCGATCACGCCGCAGACCCTGATCAACATCCGCCCGGTCGTGGCGTCGATCAAGGAGTTCTTCGGCACCTCGCAGCTGTCGCAGTTCATGGACCAGACCAACCCGCTCGCGGGCCTGACGCACAAGCGGCGTCTGTCGGCCCTCGGCCCCGGTGGTCTGTCCCGTGAGCGGGCCGGCTTCGAGGTCCGTGACGTGCACCCGTCCCACTACGGCCGGATGTGCCCGATCGAGACGCCTGAAGGCCCGAACATCGGCCTCATCGGCTCGCTGGCCTCCTACGGCCGGATCAACTCCTTCGGGTTCGTCGAGACCCCGTACCGGCGCGTCGAGGACGGCAAGGTCACGGACATCGTCGACTACCTGACCGCGGACGAGGAGGACAGGTACGTCGTCGCCCAGGCGAACACGGGCCTGAGCCCCGACGGCCGCTTCACGGAGTCCCGGGTGCTGGCGCGCCGCAAGGGCGGCGAGTTCGAGGCCGTCCAGCCCTCCGAGGTCGACTACATGGACGTGTCGCCGCGGCAGATGGTGTCGGTCGCCACCGCCATGATCCCGTTCCTGGAGCACGACGACGCCAACCGCGCGCTCATGGGTTCGAACATGCAGCGCCAGTCGGTGCCCCTGCTCAAGAGCGAGGCTCCGCTGGTCGGCACCGGCATGGAGTACCGCGCCGCCACCGACGCCGGCGACGTCATCAGCGCCGAGAAGGCCGGTGTGGTGGAGGAGGTCTCCGCCGACTACGTCACCGTCATGAACGACGACGGCACGCGCACCACCTACCGCGTGGCCAAGTTCAAGCGGTCCAACCAGGGCACGAGCTTCAACCAGAAGCCCATCGTCGCCGAGGGCGACCGGGTCGAGGTCAACCAGGTCATCGCCGACGGTCCCTGCACCGACAACGGTGAGATGGCGCTCGGCAAGAACCTGCTCGTGGCGTTCATGCCGTGGGAGGGCCACAACTACGAGGACGCGATCATCCTGTCCCAGCGTCTGGTGCAGGACGACGTGCTCTCCTCGATCCACATCGAGGAGCACGAGGTCGACGCCCGCGACACCAAGCTGGGCCCTGAGGAGATCACCCGGGACATCCCGAACGTCTCCGAAGAGGTCCTGGCCGACCTCGACGAGCGCGGCATCATCCGCATCGGCGCCGAGGTCACCACGGGTGACATCCTCGTCGGCAAGGTCACCCCGAAGGGTGAAACCGAGCTGACCCCCGAGGAGCGGCTGCTTCGCGCGATCTTCGGTGAGAAGGCGCGTGAGGTCCGTGACACCTCGCTGAAGGTGCCGCACGGCGAGTCCGGCAAGGTCATCGGTGTCCGCGTGTTCAGCCGCGAGGAGGGCGACGAGCTTCCTCCCGGTGTGAACGAGCTGGTCCGTGTCTACGTGGCCCAGAAGCGCAAGATCACCGATGGTGACAAGCTGGCCGGCCGTCACGGCAACAAGGGCGTCATCTCCAAGATCCTCCCCGTGGAGGACATGCCGTTCCTCGAGGACGGCACTCCGGTCGACATCGTCCTGAACCCGCTGGGTGTTCCTGGTCGAATGAACGTCGGCCAGGTCCTGGAGACCCACCTGGGCTGGATCGCGGCCCGCGGATGGGACGTCAGCGGAGTCGAGGAGGCCTGGGCTGAGCGCCTGCGCAACAAGGGGCTGACCAGCATCGAGCCGCGCACCAAGGTGGCGACCCCGGTCTTCGACGGCGCCCACGAGGAGGAGATCGTCGGCCTGCTGAGCAACACCCTGACCAACAGGGACGGCTCCCGCATGGTCGGCGAGAACGGCAAGGCGCGGCTGTTCGACGGCCGCTCCGGTGAGCCGTTCCCGCACCCGATCTCGGTCGGCTACATCTACATCCTCAAGCTGCTCCACCTGGTCGACGACAAGATTCACGCTCGTTCGACCGGTCCGTACTCCATGATCACCCAGCAGCCGCTCGGCGGTAAGGCCCAGTTCGGCGGCCAGCGCTTCGGTGAGATGGAGGTGTGGGCTCTCGAGGCGTACGGCGCGGCCTACGCGCTGCAGGAGCTGCTCACGATCAAGTCCGACGACGTGCTCGGTCGCGTGAAGGTCTACGAGGCCATCGTCAAGGGAGAGAACATCCCCGAGCCGGGCATTCCGGAGTCCTTCAAGGTCCTCATCAAGGAAATGCAGTCGCTGTGCCTCAACGTCGAGGTGCTGTCCAGCGACGGCATGTCCATCGAGATGAGGGACACGGACGAGGACGTCTTCCGCGCTGCGGAGGAGCTCGGCATCGACCTGTCCCGGCGTGAGCCGAGCAGCGTCGAAGAGGTCTGATCTAGAAGCTGAGGGGATCAAAAGTGCTCGACGTCAACTTCTTCGACGAACTCCGAATCGGCCTGGCGACCGCTGACGACATCCGCCAGTGGTCACACGGCGAGGTGAAGAAGCCGGAGACGATCAACTACCGGACTCTCAAGCCGGAAAAGGACGGACTCTTCTGCGAGAAGATCTTCGGTCCTACCCGGGACTGGGAGTGCTACTGCGGCAAGTACAAGCGCGTCCGTTTCAAGGGCATCATCTGTGAGCGTTGTGGCGTCGAGGTCACGCGCGCCAAGGTGCGTCGTGAGCGGATGGGCCACATCGAGCTGGCCGCGCCCGTCACCCACATCTGGTACTTCAAGGGCGTTCCTTCGCGCCTCGGGTACCTGCTCGACCTGGCCCCGAAGGACCTGGAGAAGGTCATCTACTTCGCGGCCTACATGATCACGCATGTCGACAACGAGACGCGTGACCGTGACCTGCCGTCGCTGGAGGCCAAGATCTCCGTCGAGCGGCAGCACATCGAGCAGCGCCGTGACGCCGACATCGAGGCCCGCCAGAAGAAGCTCGAGGCCGACCTGGCCGAGCTGGAGGCCGCCGGCGCCAAGGGCGACCAGCGACGCAAGGTGCGTGAGGGCGCCGACCGCGAGATGCGGCAGCTGCGCGACCGTGCCCAGCGCGAGCTGGACCGTCTCGACGAGGTCTGGAGCCGCTTCAAGAACCTCAAGGTCCAGGACCTCGAGGGCGACGAGCTGCTCTACCGCGAGATGCGCGACCGTTTCGGCCGCTACTTCCGCGGCGGCATGGGCGCCCAGGCGATCCAGGAGCGGCTGAACAGCTTCGACCTGGACGCCGAGGCGGAGAACCTGCGCGAGACCATCCGCAGCGGCAAGGGCCAGAAGAAGGCCCGCGCCCTCAAGCGGCTCAAGGTCGTCGCGGCGTTCCTCAACACGAGGAACTCGCCCAGCGGCATGGTGCTCGACTGCATCCCGGTGATCCCGCCGGACCTGCGCCCGATGGTCCAGCTGGACGGTGGCCGCTTCGCGACCTCCGACCTGAACGACCTGTACCGCCGGGTCATCAACCGCAACAACCGCCTCAAGCGCCTGCTCGACCTTGGTGCTCCCGAGATCATCGTGAACAACGAGAAGCGCATGCTGCAGGAGGCCGTCGACGCGCTGTTCGACAACGGCCGCCGCGGCCGCCCGGTCACCGGTCCCGGCAACCGCCCGCTGAAGTCCCTCAGCGACATGCTGAAGGGCAAGCAGGGCCGGTTCCGCCAGAACCTGCTGGGCAAGCGTGTCGACTACTCCGGCCGTTCGGTCATCGTCGTCGGCCCGCAGCTCAAGCTGCACCAGTGCGGTCTGCCCAAGCAGATGGCGCTGGAGCTGTTCAAGCCGTTCGTGATGAAGCGCCTGGTCGACCTGAACCACGCACAGAACATCAAGTCGGCCAAGCGGATGGTCGAGCGTGCCCGTCCGGTCGTGTGGGACGTGCTCGAAGAGGTCATCACCGAACACCCGGTGCTGCTGAACCGTGCGCCCACGCTGCACCGTCTGGGCATCCAGGCGTTCGAGCCGCAGCTGGTCGAGGGCAAGGCGATCCAGATTCACCCGCTCGTCTGCACCGCGTTCAACGCGGACTTCGACGGTGACCAGATGGCCGTGCACCTGCCCCTGTCCGCTGAGGCCCAGGCCGAGGCGCGCATCCTGATGTTGTCCACCAACAACATCCTCAAGCCGGCCGACGGCAAGCCCGTGACGATGCCCACCCAGGACATGGTCATCGGTCTGTACTGGCTGACGACGGACAAGGCCGACGCCCTGGGGGCCGGTCGCGTGTTCGGCACCGTGTCGGAGGCCCTCATGGCCCACGACCGCCACGAGCTGGACATGCAGGCCAAGATCCAGGTGCGGCTCAAGGACGTCCCGCCGCCCCGTGGCTGGGAGGCCCCGGAAGGGTGGGAGGCCGGCGAGCCGATCCGGCTGGAGACCACGCTCGGCCGCTGCCTGTTCAACCAGACGCTGCCGGACAACTACCCCTTCGTGAACTACCAGGTCGGCAAGAAGCAGCTCTCCGGAATCGTCAACGAGCTGGCCGAGCGGTACCCGAAGGTCGAGGTCGCCAACGCGCTCGACTCGCTCAAGGACGCGGGCTTCCACTGGGCGACCCGCGCCGGTGTCACGATCTCGATCGAGGACGTCGTGGCCCCGCCGAACAAGGCGACGATCATGGAGTCGTACGAGAAGCGGGCCGACAAGGTCCAGCGCGAGTACGACCGTGGTCTGATCACCGACGAGGAGCGCCGTCAGGAGCTCATCGAGATCTGGACCCACGCCACGGCGGACGTCGAGACCGACATGGTCAACGCGTTCCCCGCGACGAACCCGGTCTGGATGATGGTCAACTCCGGCGCCCGCGGTAACAAGATGCAGGTGCGGCAGATCGCCGGCATCCGCGGCCTGGTGTCCAACACCAAGGGTGAGACGATCCCGCGGCCGATCAAGTCCTCCTTCCGTGAGGGCCTGTCGGTGCTGGAGTACTTCATCTCCACCCACGGCCAGCGGAAGGGTCTGGCGGACACCGCTCTGCGGACCGCCGACTCCGGTTACCTGACCCGTCGTCTGGTCGACGTGGCCCAGGACGTCATCGTCCGCGAGATCGACTGCGGCACCGACCGCGCGGTCCCGCTGCACGTCGGCGAGCGCGACCCCCAGGGCAACCTGGTCAAGGCCGAGAACGCCGAGAGCAACGTGCACGGCCGGATCCTGGCCGAGGACGTCGAGGTGGACGGCAAGCTCGTCGCGTCGGTGGGCTCCGACATCAACGACTCGATCGTCACGGCGCTGGTCGAGGCCGGGGTCGAGACGGTCCGGACCCGCAGCACCCTGGTGTGCGAGGCCAAGATCGGCGTCTGCGCCACCTGCTACGGCCGCTCGCTGGCCACCGGCAAGCTGGTCGACGTCGGTGAGGCCGTCGGCATCATCGCGGCCCAGTCCATCGGTGAGCCCGGCACCCAGCTGACCATGCGTACCTTCCACACCGGTGGTGTGGCGGGTGCGGACATCACGCACGGTCTGCCGCGTGTCCAGGAGCTGTTCGAGGCGCGCATCCCCAAGGGTGTCGCTCCGATCAGCGAGGTCATGGGCCGGGTGCGGATCGACGAGACCGACAAGACCCGCAAGATCGTCATCACTCCGGACGACGGCTCGGAAGAGATCGCCTACCCGGTGTCGATGCGGTCCAGGCTGCTGGTCTCCGACGGTCAGCGCGTCGAGGTCGGTCAGCTGCTGATCGCCGGTGCGCGCAACCCGAACGAGGTCCTGCGCATCCTCGGCCCCCGCGCGGTGCAGCTGCACCTGGTGGACGAGGTCCAGCAGGTCTACCGCTCGCAGGGTGTGTCGATCCACGACAAGCACATCGAGGTCATCGTCCGGCAGATGCTCAAGCGCGTGAACGTGCTGGAGTCGGGCGACACCGAGCTGCTGCCCGGTGAGCTCGTCGAGCGGCCGCGCTTCGAGGTGCTCAACCGTGAGACCAAGGCGGAGGGCGGCCAGCCGGCCTCCGGCCGTCCGGTCCTCATGGGCATCACGAAGGCGTCCCTCGCCACCGAGTCGTGGCTGTCGGCGGCGTCCTTCCAGGAGACGACCCGGGTGCTCACCGACGCGGCGATCCACGCCAAGTCGGACTCCCTGCTCGGCCTCAAGGAGAACGTCATCATCGGTAAGCTCATCCCGGCCGGTACGGGCATGCCCCAGTACCGCAACATCCGGGTGGAGCCCACCGAGGAGGCCAAGGCCGCGATGTACACGGTCGGCGGCTACGACGGCTCCGCGGCGGACTACACGTTCGGCTCCGGCAGCGGCGAGGCCGTTCCGCTGGAGGAGTACGACTTCGGTCAGTACGGCCGGTAAGTCCTAGCTCGTACGTCACACACGAAACGCCCGGAGTGGTCCGCCACTTCGGGCGTTTTCGTATTCATGGTCCTCGCTCCGCTCGGACGGGCTCGGGACGACTCAGTCGGTGGCGAGCCGGATCTGCGGGGACGCGGGGGTGTCTGGGCTGAGACGCGGAGGGGTGAGCGAGGGCGCGGCGGTGCCTGGACTGCGGCGTGAACGGGAGCAAGGAACGACAACCCCGGAGCCCGTGAGCAGAGCCCAGGATGAACGCGA
>NZ_BOOP01000026.1 GCF_016863295.1 Planotetraspora phitsanulokensis | reverse complement strand
TGAGGAGTGAGTGGGGAAGCGAGGAACGAGCGACCCCGAACGACGAGGGAAGGCATCGCCACAAGGGGCGCCCCGAGCCCGTCCGAGCGGAGCGAGGACAAGTAAGCACGGAAATGGCAGGAAGACCCCTCCGGTGCCGGTAGACTTCGCTGCGAGCCCAGTGGCGGCCTGTGAGGAAGGCAGGACGCGGGGGCCATGGCACGGATCACAAACGACCCGGCGACAACTGTTTTGACGTGTTGCGCAGTGCTGGGTAATCTTTGTCTTCGTGCCTATGGACTCCATGGGCTCGCATGCGTGCGCCCGAAGGTCGTCCCGAAGGGGAGGCTAGGGCGGCGCGTGACTCCTCCACATCGGCCGGGCTTTCCGGGCGGGGACGCGCTTAGCGCGCGACACGCCCGAGCGCGTGGGCCGAAGGAGACCAAAAACCAGCAGGTCATGACACCGGCAGTGCCTGCGAAATGCACGGCCTGGATCGAGACGCCACGGCGTCCGGCGCCAGGAACTACGTATCACCGGCCAAGGCACGAAACGGAGACGCGGTGCCCACCATTCAGCAGTTGGTCCGAAAGGGCCGGCAGGACAAGGTCAGTAAGACCAAGACTCCTGCCCTCAAGGGAAGCCCGCAGCGGCGCGGCGTGTGCACGCGCGTCTACACCACGACCCCCAAGAAGCCCAACTCGGCGCTGCGCAAGGTGGCCCGTGTTCGGCTCACCAACGGCATCGAGGTCACGGCGTACATCCCTGGAGTGGGTCACAACCTCCAGGAGCACTCGATCGTGCTCGTGCGTGGCGGTCGTGTGAAGGACCTGCCGGGTGTTCGCTACAAGATCATCCGTGGCTCGCTGGACACCCAGGGTGTCCGTAACCGCAAGCAGGCCCGCAGCCGCTACGGCGCGAAGAAGGAGAAGAGCTGACATGCCGCGCAAGGGTTCCCCTGGCCGCCGCCAGCTTGTCGCTGACCCGGTGCACAACTCCCCGCTGGTCACGGCGCTGATCAACAAGGTTCTCCTTGACGGCAAGCGCTCGATCGCCCAGTCGATCGTGTACGGCGCCCTCGAGGGTTGCAAGGACAAGACGGGCAACGACCCCGTCGTCACCCTCAAGCGTGCGCTCGACAACGTCAAGCCCACTCTCGAGGTTCGCAGCCGCCGCGTCGGCGGTGCGACCTACCAGGTGCCGGTCGAGGTGCGCGCGGCGCGCAGCACCACGCTGGCTCTGCGGTGGCTCGTGCAGTACTCCCGGGCCCGCCGCGAGAAGACCATGACCGAGCGGCTCATGAACGAGCTGCTCGACGCGAGCAATGGCCTCGGCGCCAGCGTGAAGCGGCGCGAGGACACCCACAAGATGGCCGAGTCCAACAAGGCCTTCGCTCACTACCGCTGGTAGTCGGCGGAATTTCGACGAGACGACGAGGACGCGAGAGAAGTGGCCGCAAGTACCGCTCTTGACCTGGCCAAGGTCCGCAACATTGGGATCATCGCCCATATCGATGCGGGCAAGACCACTACGACCGAACGCATCCTGTTCTACACCGGCATCAACTACAAGATCGGTGAAGTCCACGATGGCGCTGCCACCATGGACTGGATGGAGCAGGAGCAGGAGCGCGGCATCACGATCACGTCGGCCGCGACGACCTGTGAGTGGGACGGTCACACGATCAACATCATCGACACCCCGGGTCACGTCGACTTCACCATCGAAGTCGAGCGCAACCTTCGTGTCCTTGACGGTGCGGTCACCGTGTTCGACGGCGTCGCGGGTGTTGAGCCCCAGTCCGAGACCGTGTGGCGTCAAGCCGACCGCTATGACGTCCCGCGCATCTGCTTCGTCAACAAGATGGACCGGGTCGGCGCGGAGTTCCACCGCTGCGTCGACATGATGATCAACCGTCTGGGCGCGACCCCGGCCGTCATCCAGCTCCCCTGGGGTGTTGAGTCCGACTTCAAGGGCGTCATCGACCTGGTGCGGATGAAGGGTCTGATCTGGCCCATGGAGGCGGCCAAGGGCGAGATGTACGACATCGTCGACATCCCGGCCGACCACGCCGACGCGGCTCGCGAGTGGCGCGACAGACTGGTCGAGACCGTCGCCGAGAACGACGACGAGCTCATGGAGCTCTTCCTCGAGGGTGTCGAGCCCACCGAGGAGCAGCTCGTCGCGGCCCTTCGCCGCGCGACGCTGAAGAGCGCGATCAACCCGGTTCTGTGCGGCACGGCGTTCAAGAACAAGGGCGTGCAGCCCCTGCTCGACGCCGTCGTGGCCTACCTCCCCGCCCCGATCGACATCCCGGCCTTCAAGGGCCACGCCGTCGGGCACGAGGACCAGGTCGTCGAGCGGCACGCGGACCCGAACGAGCCGTTCTCCGCGCTGGCGTTCAAGATCATGAGCGACCCGCACCTGGGCAAGCTCACCTACCTCCGCATCTACTCGGGCTCGCTCGAGACCGGCACCAGTGTCATCAACTCGGTGAAGGGCAAGAAGGAGCGGATCGGCAAGATCTACCAGATGCACGCCAACAAGCGTGCTGAGCTCCCTTCGTCCTCCGCCGGCGCCATCGTGGCGGTCATGGGCCTGAAGGACACCACCACCGGTGACACGCTCTGTGACCCGAACAACCCGGTTGTGCTCGAGTCGATGACGTTCCCGGCGCCGGTCATCAGCGTCGCGATCGAGCCGAAGACCAAGGGCGACCAGGAGAAGCTGGGCACCGCGATCCAGCGGCTGGCCGAGGAGGACCCGTCCTTCCAGGTCCGCCGGGACGAGGAGACCGGGCAGACGGTCATCTGGGGTATGGGTGAGCTCCACCTGGAGATCATCGTCGACCGGATGCGCCGCGAGTTCAAGGTCGAGGCCAACATCGGTCGTCCTCAGGTCGCGTACCGCGAGACCATTCGCCGCAAGGTGGAGAAGGTCGAGTACACGCACAAGAAGCAGACCGGTGGTTCCGGCCAGTTCGCTCGCGTGATCATCGACCTCGAGCCGCTGGGCGAGGGCAACGACGGATACGAGTTCGAGAACAAGGTCTCCGGTGGCCGCATCCCGCGGGAGTACATCCCGTCGGTGGACGCGGGTGCCCAGGAGGCCGCCGAGTTCGGTGTTCTCGCCGGCTATTCGATGGTCGGCGTGAAGGTCATTCTGCGAGACGGTGCCTTCCACGAGGTCGACTCGTCGGAAATGGCCTTCAAGATCGCCGGCTCGATGGCCTTCAAGGAGGCCGCGCGCAAGGCCGACGCCGTGCTCCTCGAGCCGATGATGGCCGTTGAGGTCGTCACGCCTGAGGACTACATGGGTGACGTCATCGGTGACCTGAACGGTCGCCGTGGACAGATCCAGTCGATGGATGAGCGGGCAGGCGCTCGGGTCATCACCGCGCTCGTTCCCCTCTCTGAGATGTTCGGCTACGTGGGTGACCTGCGTAGCAAGACACAGGGACGGGCGAGCTACAGCATGCAGTTCGACTCCTACGCGGAGGTGCCCCCGGGCATCGCCAAGGAGATCGTCGCGAAGGCTCGGGGCGAATAGTTCCGCGCCGCTCCGGTAGGGGCGTCGACGCACATCGGCGCCCCGTTTCCGGAGAGGCTCGGGACGTGAGTCCCTTCGCGTACGGCACGGCGCTCTCGGGTGCCAGGCCGTACGGGGCCTGAGTTGGAAACGCAAGGTAAGTCAGAATCTCTAAGGAGACAGAGCAGTGGCCAAGGCCAAGTTCGAGCGGAACAAGCCGCACGTGAACATCGGCACCATTGGGCACATCGACCACGGCAAGACCACTCTGACCGCGGCGATCACCAAGGTGCTTCACGACCGTTTCCCGCAGCTCAACGAGGCGACCCCGTTCGACAAGATCGACAAGGCGCCTGAGGAGAAGGCTCGCGGTATCACCATCTCGATCGCGCACGTCGAGTACCAGACCGAGAAGCGCCACTACGCCCACGTGGACTGCCCCGGTCACGCCGACTACGTGAAGAACATGATCACGGGTGCCGCGCAGATGGACGGCGCGATCCTCGTGGTCGCCGCCACCGACGGCCCGATGCCGCAGACCAAGGAGCACGTGCTCCTGGCCCGCCAGGTCGGTGTTCCGTACATCGTCGTCGCGCTGAACAAGGCCGACATGGTGGACGACGAGGAGATCCTGGAGCTCGTCGAGCTCGAGGTCCGCGAGCTGCTGTCCGCCCAGGAGTTCCCGGGCGACGACCTGCCGGTCGTCCGCGTCTCGGCGCTGAAGGCGCTCGAGGGCGACGAGAAGTGGGCCGACAGCATCATCGAGCTCATGACCGCGGTGGACGACAACGTTCCCGAGCCGCAGCGTGACACCGACAAGCCGTTCCTGATGCCGATCGAGGACGTCTTCTCGATCACCGGTCGCGGCACGGTCGTCACCGGCCGTATCGAGCGCGGTGTCGTCAAGGTCAACGAGACCGTCGACATCATCGGCATCAAGGAGAAGAGCACCACGACCACCGTCACCGGTGTCGAGATGTTCCGCAAGCTCCTCGACGAGGGCCAGGCCGGTGACAACGTCGGTCTGCTCCTGCGTGGCATCAAGCGTGAGGACGTCGAGCGCGGCCAGTGTGTCATCAAGCCGGGCACGACGACCCCGCACACCGAGTTCGAGGCGCAGGTCTACATCCTGTCCAAGGACGAGGGCGGCCGCCACACGCCGTTCTTCAACAACTACCGTCCGCAGTTCTACTTCCGTACGACTGACGTGACCGGCGTTGTGAACCTGCCCGAGGGCACCGAGATGGTCATGCCCGGTGACAACACCGAGATGACCGTCCAGCTGATCCAGCCGATCGCGATGGAGGAAGGCCTCAAGTTCGCGATCCGTGAGGGTGGCCGCACCGTCGGCGCCGGCCGGGTTACGAAGATCATCAAGTAGTACCGTCGCGGAGTGGCGGTCAGGCCCCTACGGACCTGACCGCCGCACCACGGAGGGGCCCAGGCCCCGTCCCACGGACGACGAGACCGTGATCTCGCAGTGGTTTCGGCAGGTGATGACCGAAACGACTGCCAGATCACGGAGAACCGGACGACGTCCGGCGCCGATCGCGGGGAAACCACAGCGGCAACAGGCCGCATGAAGCTTTATACGACGACAGCGAAGGACACCGAGGCCACTATGGCGGGACAGAAGATCCGCATCCGGCTCAAGGCGTATGACCACGAGGTCATCGACAGCTCGGCCAAGAAGATCGTCGAGACGGTGACGCGGACCGGCGCCAAGGTCGCTGGCCCGGTGCCGCTGCCGACCGAGAAGAACGTGTACTGCGTCATCCGGTCGCCGCACAAGTACAAGGACAGCCGCGAGCACTTTGAGATGCGCACGCACAAGCGGCTGATTGACATCATCGACCCGACGCCGAAGACCGTCGACTCGCTCATGCGGCTCGACCTTCCTGCCGGCGTCGACATCTCGATCAAGCTCTGAGGGAACGCACTGACATGGCTAAGCAGATCAAGGGCGTCCTGGGCAAGAAGCTCGGCATGACCCAGGTCTTCGACGAGGGGAACCGGCTGGTTCCGGTCACCGTCGTCGAGGCCGGTCCGTGTGTGGTGACCAGGGTCCGCACGCCGGAGCAGGACGGCTACTCCGCCGTCCAGCTCGGCTACGGGCAGGTCGACCCGCGGAAGGTCAACAAGCCGCTGGGCGACTACCTGCGCAAGCACGACATCACCCCGCGCCGCTACTTCACCGAGGTTCGCACCGACGACGCCTCCGAGTACACCATCGGCCAGGAAGTCCTCGCGGACACCTTCGAGGCCGGGCAGTACATCGACGTCACCGGCAAGAGCAAGGGCAAGGGCTTCGCCGGCGTCATGAAGCGCCACAACTTCCGTGGTCTGGGCGCTTCGCACGGTACCCAGCGCAAGCACCGCTCGCCGGGTTCCATCGGCGGCTGCGCCACCCCGGGCCGCGTTTTCAAGGGCCTGCGCATGGCCGGCCGGATGGGTAACGTCCGCGTGACCATCCAGAGCCTGAAGGTTCACGCCGTGGACGCCGAGAAGGGCCTCATCCTGATCAAGGGTGCGATCCCCGGCGCCAACGGCAGCCTGGTTCTCCTCCGCACCGCTGCCAAGAAGGGGGCTGCCAAGTGAGCACCATTGACGTCCTCAACGCCAGCGGCTCGAAGACCGGAACCGTCGACCTGCCCGACGCCGTCTTCGGCGCCAAGGTCAACATCCCGCTGATCCACCAGGTCGTGGTCGCGCAGCTCGCCGCTCGCCGGCAGGGCACGCACAAGACCAAGACCCGCGGCGAGGTCAGCGGTGGCGGCAAGAAGCCGTACCGCCAGAAGGGCACCGGCCGCGCCCGCCAGGGTTCGACCCGCGCCCCGCAGTTCACCGGTGGTGGCGTCGTCCACGGCCCGCAGCCGCGCTCGTACGAGCAGCGGACGCCCAAGAAGATGAAGACCGCCGCGCTGCGCGGCGCTCTGTCTGACCGGGCCGGCGGCGGACGCGTGCACGTGGTGAGCAGCCTGGTCGAGGGGGACACCCCCAAGACCAAGGCGGCGCTGCAGGCGCTGCGGAAGATCACTGAGGCTCGCAGCGTGCTCGTCGTCGTCGACGAGAACGACGAGAACACCTGGCTGAGCCTGCGCAACGCTCCCGAGGTCCACCTGCTGGACGCCGGGCAGCTGAACACCTATGACGTGCTGGTTCACGACGACGTGGTCTTCACTCAGGAGGCCTACGAGCAGGTCGTGGCCCGGCTGGCGAGCAGCGGGAAGGATGAGGGCTGATGCAGAAGATCGCCGACCCTCGGGACGTCATCCTCAAGCCGATCGTCTCTGAGAAGAGCTACGGCCTGATCGATGAGCACAACAAGTACACCTTCCTGGTGCGCAAGGATGTGAACAAGACCCAGGTGAAGATCGCCATCGAGCAGATCTTCGGGGTCAAGGTCACGAGCGTGAACACGATCAACCGCCAGGGGAAGCGCAAGCGGACCAGGACCGGCTTCGGCCAGCGCCCTGACACCAAGCGCGCGATCGTGAGCCTGGCGGAGGGCGAGCGGATCGACATCTTCGGTCAGATCGGCTAACTCCGCCACACGAAGGGACGGGCCGCCTCGCCGGGAGGCGAGCCGGCCGGTCCTGGAACGTCAGCACCGGGGGGACCGCCGTGAGGCGGACCCCTACCGGTATGAACCGACGAAGGATGAACGAAAAAGATGGGCATCCGCAAATACAAGCCGACGACACCGGGTCGTCGCGGCGCGAGCGTCTCGGACTTCGCCGAGATCACGCGCAGCACCCCGGAGAAGTCGCTGCTTGCACCCCTGCACAGCAAGGGCGGGCGTAACGTACACGGCCGGGTCACCGCCCGGCACCAGGGAGGCGGGCACAAGCGCGCCTACCGGATCATCGACTTCCGCCGCCACGACAAGGACGGGATCCCGGCCAAGGTCGCTCACATCGAGTACGACCCGAACCGGACCTCCCGCATCGCGCTGCTGCACTACGCCGACGGCGAGAAGCGCTACATCCTCGCGCCCGCCGGCCTCAAGCAGGGGGACCGTATCGAGAACGGCCCCGCCGCCGACATCAAGCCGGGCAACTGCCTGCCGCTGCGCAACATCCCGACCGGTACCTTCATCCACGCGGTGGAGCTCCGTCCGGGTGGTGGCGCCAAGCTCGGCCGCAGCGCCGGCGCGCAGATCCAGCTGCTCGCCAAGGAGGGCAGCTACGCCACGCTGCGTATGCCGTCCGGAGAAATGCGCCAGGTCGACATTCGCTGCCGCGCCTCTGTGGGCCAGGTGGGCAACGCCGAGCAGGCCAACATCAACCTCGGTAAGGCCGGCCGTAACCGTTGGAAGGGCAAGCGCCCCACGGTTCGCGGTGTCGCCATGAACCCGGTCGACCACCCGCACGGTGGTGGTGAGGGTAAGACCTCCGGCGGTCGCCACCCGGTGAACCCGAAGGGCAAGCCTGAGGGCCGCACCCGGCAGGCGAACAAGCCGAGCGACCGACTGATCATCCGTCGTCGGAGCAAGCGGAAGAAGCGGTAGGAGCAGCCAAAATGCCACGTAGCCTTAAGAAGGGCCCCTTCGTGGACGACCACCTTCAGAAGAAGGTGGACGCACAGAACGAGAAGGGCACCAAGAACGTCATCAAGACGTGGTCGCGGCGCTCCATGATCGTGCCGGACATGATCGGTCACACGATCGCCGTGCACGACGGCCGCAAGCACGTCCCGGTGTTCATCACCGACGCGATGATCGGTCACAAGCTCGGAGAGTTCGCGCCCACGCGGACGTTCCGCAGCCACGTCAAGGAAGACCGCCGCAGCCGGCGGTAAGCGCCTTCAAGTAAGCATCAGAGGAGACAGCGATGGAAGCCAGGGCACAGGCGCGGTTCGCGCGCCACACGCCCCGGAAGGCCCGCCGTGTGGTGGACCTCATTCGCGGGCTGCCCGCTTCGGAGGCGCAGGCCGTGCTGCAGTTCGCTCCCCAGTCGGCGAGCGAGACCGTCTACAAGGTGCTCTCGAGCGCGATCGCGAACGCGGAGCACAACTTCAAGCTCGACCGTGAAACGCTCGTCGTGAGCCGTGCGTGGGTCGACGAGGGCCCGACGCTCAAGCGGTTCCGTCCGCGTGCCCAGGGTCGCGCCTACCGGATCAACAAGCGGACGAGCCACATCACGGTGATCGTGGAATCTCGCGAGCCGAAGCCGAAGGGAAGGACCCGATAGTGGGCCAGAAGGTTAACCCGCACGGGTTCCGCCTCGGCATCACGACCGACTTCAAGAGCCGGTGGTACGCCGACAAGCTCTACAAGTCGTACGTCGCCGAGGACGTGGCGATCCGTCGCATGCTGCAGAAGGGCATGGAGCGGGCCGGCATCTCCAAGGTCGAGATCGAGCGTACGACCGACCGCGTGCAGGTCGACATCCACACCGCCCGGCCGGGCATCGTCATCGGCCGTCGCGGCGCGGAGGCCGACCGCATCCGCGGCGACCTGGAGAAGCTGACCAAGAAGCAGGTCCAGCTGAACATCCTCGAGGTGAAGAACCCCGAGATCGACGCGCAGCTCGTCGCGCAGGGCGTGGCCGAGCAGCTGTCCAGCCGCGTCTCGTTCCGCCGGGCAATGCGCAAGGCCATGCAGTCCGCCATGAAGAGCGGCGCCAAGGGCATCCGTGTCCAGTGCTCCGGCCGCCTCGGCGGTGCGGAGATGTCCCGCTCGGAGTTCTACCGCGAGGGCCGCGTGCCCCTGCACACGCTCCGCGCCGACATCGACTACGGCTTCTACGAGGCCCGCACCACGTTCGGCCGCATCGGCGTGAAGGTGTGGATCTACAAGGGCGAGGCCCCGACGAGCCGCGCCGAGCGCGAGGCCGCCGCGGTCGCGGCGGCGGGCGCTCGCGCCGGTCAGCGCCGTGAGCGCGACGACCGTCGTGGCGGCCCGGGCGGCGACCGTCCGCGTCGTGGCGGCGGCGACCGTCCGCGCCGTGGCGGGGCCGCCGGTCGTTCGGACCGCGCACCCAGAACCGAGGCCGCCGCGCAGGCTGCCCCCGAGACCGGCCCGGCAGAGCAGCCGGGTGCCGAAGGGAGCTGACCATGCTGATCCCTCGCAGGGTCAAGCACCGTAAGCAGCACCGGCCCGACCGTCACGGTGCCGCCAAGGGCGGTACCAGGGTCGTCTTCGGCGAGTTCGGCATCCAGGCGCTTGAGCACTCCTACGTGACCAACCGCCAGATCGAGGCCGCACGTATCGCCATGACCCGGCACATCCGCCGTGGTGGCAAGGTGTGGATCAACATCTACCCGGACCGTCCCCTCACCAAGAAGCCGGCCGAGACCCGCATGGGTTCCGGTAAGGGTTCTCCGGAGTGGTGGATCGCCAATGTCAAGCCCGGCCGAATCATGTTCGAGCTGTCCGGTGTCGCCGAGCCCGTGGCCCGTGAGGCCCTGCGCCGTGCGATGCACAAGCTCCCCATGAAGTGCCGGTTTGTGAAGCGTGAAGTGGGTGAGGCGTGATGGCTAAGGGCCTGACCGCCGGTGAGCTGCGGCCCGAGGACCAGGAAGTCCTGGTCCAGAAGCTGAAGGAAGCCAAGGAGGAGCTGTTCAACCTCCGCTTCCAGTCGGCGACCGGACAGTTGGAGAGCCACGGGCGGCTGCGTGCCGTCCGGCGCGAGATCGCCCGTATCTACACCGTGATGCGTGAGCGTGAGCTCGGAATCGTCACGGTCGAGAAGGAGACGAGCGATGGCTGAGGCAGCCGAGACAACCGAGAAGCAGGCGCGGAACTACCGCAAGACCCGTGAGGGCCTGGTGGTCAGCGACAAGATGGACAAGACCGTCGTCGTCGCCGTCGAGGACCGCGTGAAGCACCCCCTGTACGGCAAGGTCATCCGCCGTACGACGAAGTACAAGGCCCACGACGAGCAGAACACCTGCGGCGTCGGCGACCGTGTCCTCCTGATGGAGACCCGGCCGCTGTCGGCCAGCAAGCGCTGGCGCGTCGTCGAGATCCTCGAGAAGGCCAAGTAACAAGAACGCGCCTCGTGGGGGATGGGAGACCATCCCCCATGACGGTGTCCAAGGGTCCGGGCCGAAAGGTCCGGTCCGCCAGCGGCGGCGGTCCCAGGGCTGTCGCCGAGGGAACAAGACCACATCAGTTCCGCCAGGCTCACCGGACGGTGAGAACCGGCGCGACACACAGGAGTTGACGTGATCCAGCAGGAGTCGCGGCTCAAGGTCGCCGACAACACGGGTGCCAAGGAGATTCTCTGCATCCGCGTTCTCGGTGGCTCGGGTCGGCGCTACGCGGGAATCGGCGATGTCATCGTTGCGACGGTGAAGGACGCCATTCCCGGCGGCGGCGTGAAAAAAGGCGACGTTGTCAAGGCTGTCGTGGTGCGCACCGTGAAGGAGCGCCGCCGCCCCGACGGCTCCTACATCCGCTTCGACGAGAACGCCGCGGTCATCATCAAGGACAGCGGTGACCCCCGGGGCACGCGCATCTTCGGCCCGGTCGGCCGTGAACTGCGTGACAAGAGGTTCATGCGCATCATCTCGCTCGCCCCGGAGGTGTTGTAAATGCCGAAGCTGCATGTGAAGAAGGGTGACCTCGTCAAGGTCATCGCCGGCAAGGACAAGGGTGCCCAGGGCCGGGTCATCGCCGCCCTCCCGCGCGAGGAGCGTGTGGTGGTCGAGGGCGTGAACATGGTCAAGAAGCACTCCAAGGTGACCCACCAGGGTCCGCGCGGCGCCAAGGAAGGCGGCGTGCAGACCATGGAGGCCCCCATCCACGTGAGCAACGTCAAGAAGCTCAAGGATGAAGAGAAGCCCAAGGACAAGCCCGAGAAGAAGGCCGCCGCGAAGAGCGACGAGGCCGACGAGACGGGTGAGGACAACTGATGACCGCCACCACTACTGAGTCGACTGAGGCTGGGCGCACGCTACCGCGCCTCAAGCAGCGCTACCGCGAGGAGATCATCGCGAAGCTGCGCGAGGAGTTCGGCATCGAGAACATCATGCTGGTTCCCTCGCTCACCAAGATCAAGGTGAACATGGGTGTCGGCGAGGCCGCCCGCGACTCGAAGCTCATCGAGGGCGCCGTCCGCGACCTCACCGTGATCACCGGTCAGAAGCCGGCCGTCGCCCGCGCCCGCAAGTCCATCGCGCAGTTCAAGCTCCGCGAGGGCATGCCGATCGGCGCCCACGTGACGCTGCGCGGCGACCGGATGTGGGAGTTCCTCGACCGTCTGCTGTCGCTTGCGCTTCCGCGTATCCGTGACTTCCGCGGTCTGTCGCCGAAGCAGTTCGACGGCAACGGCAACTACACCTTCGGCCTCACCGAGCAGGTCATGTTCCACGAGGTCGACCAGGACAAGGTCGACCGGCAGCGGGGCATGGACATCACGGTCGTGACCACCGCGAAGAACGACGAGCAGGGGCGGGCGCTGCTGAAGCACCTCGGATTCCCCTTCAAGGAGGCCTGATCATGGCGAAGACGTCGCTCAAGGTCAAGGCAGCGCGCAAGCAGAAGTTCGAGGTCCGGGCGTACACTCGGTGCTCGCGCTGCGGCCGTCCGCGCGCTGTCTACCGCAAGTTCGGGCTCTGCCGCGTGTGCTTCCGCGAGATGGCGCACCGGGGCGAGCTGCCCGGCATCACCAAGTCGAGCTGGTAGATCCCGCCCGGGGTCACCCGCCGCAACTGAAGTCAAATCAACCGGGCGCCGGCACCGCCGGCGTCCATGACCGCACCGTAGGTCCACGCGATGGAAACCGCGGTGAGGAAGGCCACCGGCCATGACGATGACCGACCCGATCGCAGACATGCTGACGCGTCTGCGTAACGCGAACTCGGCCTATCACGACACCGTCACCATGCCCTACTCGAAGATCAAGGCGCACATCGCCGAGATCCTGCAGCAGGAGGGCTACATCCAGGCCTGGAGCGTCGAAGACGCCAAGGTCGGCAAGAACCTCGTGGTGGAGCTGAAGTTCGGCCCCAGCCGTGAGCGTTCGCTCGCGGGCCTGCGCCGGGTCTCCAAGCCCGGCCTGCGGGTCTATGCAAAGAAGGACAACCTGCCCCGCGTCCTGGGCGGACTGGGCGTCGCGATCATCTCGACGTCCGGCGGCCTGATGACGGACAAGCAGGCAGGCAAGCGTGGAGTGGGCGGGGAAGTCCTCGCCTACGTCTGGTAAGAGGGGAGGAACCACAGCATGTCGAGAATCGGACGGCTGCCCATCCCCGTACCGGCAGGTGTCGACGTCACCATCAGTGGTCGGGACGTCCAGGTCAAGGGGCCCAAGGGCACGCTCAGCCACACGGTGGCCGAGCCCATCGAGGTCGCGCGGGCTGAGGACGGCACCATCGCCGTCAGCCGCCCCAACGACGAGAACAAGGTCCGTGCGCTGCACGGCCTGTCGCGCACTCTGATCGCCAACATGGTGTCGGGCGTGACGCAGGGCTACACGAAGTCCCTGGAGATCGTCGGTGTCGGTTACCGCGTCCAGGCCAAGGGCCCGACGCAGCTGGAGTTCTCTTTGGGCTTCAGCCACCCGGTGATCGTCGACGCGCCCGAGGGCGTGACCTTCCGCGTCGAGCGGCCCACGTTGTTCCACGTGGACGGCATCGACAAGCAGAAGGTCGGCGAGGTCGCCGCGAACATCAGGAAGCTGCGCAAGCCCGACCCGTACAAGGGCAAGGGCGTGCGCTACCAAGGCGAAGTTGTCCGCCGCAAGGTCGGAAAGGCTGGTAAGTAGGCATGGCTGGCAAGACTGCGTTCGGCAAGCACACGGCCGCCCGCGCTGTCTCGCGGGCCCGCCGGCACCACCGAGTCCGCAAGACCGTCTTCGGCACGACCGAGCGTCCGCGCCTGGTCGTCAACAGGTCCACGCGTCACCTGTTCGTGCAGATCGTCGATGACACCAAGGGCCACACGCTGGTGAGCGCGTCCACGATGGACGTCGCGCTCCGCGGTGCCGAGGGTGACAAGACGGACAAGGCGAAGAAGGTCGGCGAGCTTCTCGCTCAGCGGGCCAAGACCGCCGGGATCACCGCCGTCGTCTTCGACCGCGGTGGCAACCGCTACGCGGGCCGGCTGGCCGCTCTCGCGGACAGCGCCCGGGAAGGCGGGCTGGAGTTCTGATGTCGGCCCGTCCCATGAGCAACGAGAAGAGGAACCACTGATGGCTGCAGCTCCGCGTCGCGGCGCAGGCGGCGGTGGCGAGCGGCGTGACCGTCGTGACGATCGCCGCGGCGGCGCCGCAGACAAGGGCGTCTCGTACATCGAGCGCGTCGTAAAGATCAACCGAGTCGCCAAGGTCGTCAAGGGTGGTCGGCGCTTCAGCTTCACCGCGCTGGTCATCGTCGGCGACGGCAACGGCCTCGTCGGGGTCGGCTACGGCAAGGCCAAGGAGGTGCCCGCGGCGATCGCCAAGGGCGTCGAGGAGGCCAAGAAGCACTTCTTCAAGGTGCCGCGCATCCAGGGCACCATCCCGCACACCGTGCAGGGTGAGGACGCCGCGGGCGTCGTCCTGCTGCGTCCGGCCTCTGCCGGTACCGGTGTCATCGCGGGTGGTCCGGTGCGCGCCGTCCTGGAGTGCGCCGGGATCCACGACGTGCTGTCCAAGTCGCTCGGCTCGGACAACCCGATCAACATCGTGCACGCCACCGTGGCGGCTCTGAAGGGCCTCAGCAGGCCCGAGGAGATCGCCGCCCGTCGTGGCCTGCCCATCGAGGACGTCGCCCCCAAGGCGATGCTGAAGGCGCGTGCGGAAGGCCTCGCGGAGGCCGCCGCCGCAAAGGCGGTGAGCTAGCCGATGGCGCGGCTGAAGATCACTCAGACCCGGTCGAAGATCGGTGGCAAGCAGAACCAGCGTGACTCGCTTCGCTCGCTGGGCCTGAAGCGAATCGGCGATGTCGTCGTCAAGGAGGACCGCCCGGAGATCCGGGGCATGGTCGCCGTGGTGACGCACCTCGTCGAGGTCGAAGAGGTGGACTAGTCATGACTGAGAACGCTCCGCTCAAGATCCACGACCTCCGTCCGGCTCCTGGTGCCAACAAGGCCAAGATCCGCAAGGGTCGTGGCGAGGCGTCCAAGGGCAAGACCGCCGGTCGTGGTACCAAGGGCACCAAGTCCCGCACGAACGTCCCGCTCGGCTTCGAGGGTGGCCAGATTCCGCTCCAGCGGCGGCTGCCGAAGCTGAAGGGCTTCTCCAACGCCCTGTTCAAGACGACCTACCAGGTCGTCAACCTGGACAGGCTCGGGGAGCTCTTCCCGGAGGGCGGGAACGTCACCGTCGACGACATGGTCGTCAAGGGTGCGGTTCGCAAGAACCAGCTCGTCAAGGTGCTGGGAACCGGTGACATCTCCGTGGCGTTGAACGTGCAGGCGCACGCCTTCTCCGCCGGCGCCAAGGAGAAGATCACCGCTGCCGGAGGCTCGGTTTCCGAGCTTTAGGCATGATGCTGTACGAGGCGCGGGGGTTCGTTATGAGCCTCCGCGCCCGTAGTGCGTTAGAGTTCGCTGGGCAATGGGCTTGATTCGCGTCCCGCCCGGCGCACTGGCAACAAGACATGTCGATGGACGTCCCCCGACCATCGCCGACCGTTACCGCGTCTCTGGCGCGCAGGAGGGACCGTGCTAACCGCGATTACCCGGGCATTCCGGACGCCTGACCTGCGCAAGAAGTTGCTCTTCACTTTGGGCATCATCGCGCTCTTCCGGCTTGGCTCGGTGCTTCCTACACCCGGTGTCAACGCCACCAATGTCCGGCTCTGCCTGGACCAGGCGCAGGCCGGCGACGCCAACAACATCTACGGCATGGTGCAGCTGTTCAGCGGCGGCGCACTGCTGAAGCTGTCGGTGTTCGCGCTCGGCATCATGCCGTACATCACGGCGAGCATCATCCTGCAACTGCTGACCGTGGTCATCCCGCGGCTCGAGGCCTTGAAGAAGGAAGGCCAGGCGGGCAACGCGAAGATCACGCAGTACACGCGTTACCTCACCATCGGCCTGGGCGTCCTGCAGTCGACCGCGTTCGTCGCGCTCGCCCGCAGCGGCCAGCTGTTCCCCAGCTGCCGCGAGCAGATCCTGCTCAACCAGGACGTCTTCACCATCGTCACGATGGTGATCACCATGACTGCGGGCACCGCCGTGATCATGTGGCTCGGCGAGCTCGTGACCGACCGCGGCGTGGGCAACGGCATGTCGATCCTGATCTTCACTCAGGTCATCGCCGTCTTCCCGGCCGAGCTGCTGAACATCTACCGGCTCAGCCCGTTCAAGTTCGTCGTGGTGATGATCGTCGGCGTCGTGATGATCGCCGTCGTGGTCTTCATCGAGCAGGCGCAGCGCCGCATCCCGGTGCAGTACGCCAAGCGGATGGTCGGCCGCCGGATGTACGGCGGCACCTCGACCTACATCCCGCTGAAGGTCAACCAGGCCAGCATCATCCCGGTGATCTTCGCGTCCTCGCTGCTCTACCTGCCGCAGCTGCTCGTCACGATCTTCGGTAACAGCTCGCAGCCGAACGCGGTCATCGAATGGCTCGCGCAGAACCTGGTGAGGGGCGACCACCCGGTCTACATGGCCACCTTCTTCCTCCTCATCATCTTCTTCACCTACTTCTACGTGTCCATCATCTTCAACCCCGTTGAAGTCGCCGACAACATGAAGAAGTACGGTGGGTTCATCCCGGGCATCCGTCCGGGCCGGCCGACCGCCGAGTACCTCAGTTTCGTGCTCAACAGGCTCACGGCCGCGGGCGCTCCGTATCTGGGTGTCATCTCGCTCATCCCGATCATCGCGCTCGCGGTGGCCGGTGCCAGCCAGAACTTCCCGTTCGGAGGGACCAGTATTCTGATCATGGTGGGTGTTGGTCTGGACACGGTCAAGCAGATCGAAAGCCAGCTGCAGCAGCGTAACTACGAGGGCTTCCTGAGATAGTGCGCGTCGTCCTGGTAGGGCCCCCCGGAGCGGGCAAGGGGACGCAGGCCCAGTTCATCGCATCGCGTCTGTCGATCCCGAAAATCTCGACAGGCGACATCTTCCGTGCCAACGTCTCCGGCGGCACGGACCTCGGCAAGCTCGCCAAGGGGTACATGGACCGGGGTGACCTCGTCCCGGACGAGGTGACCGTCGCCATGGTCCGCGACCGGCTGTCCGAGGACGACGCGCAGGAGGGCTTCCTGCTCGACGGCTTCCCCCGGAACGTGCCGCAGGCGGAGATCCTCAAGAAGATGCTGGCCGAGTTCGGCACCGGGCTCGACCTCGTCCTGGAACTGGTCGTCGACGACGAGGAGGTCGTCCGCCGGCTGGCCGGACGGCGTACCTGCCGGTCGTGCGGCAAGGTGTGGCACGTCGACTTCGATCCGCCCGCCGTCGCCGGTGTGTGCGACGCGTGCGGGGGAGAGTTGTTCCAGCGCGACGACGATCGCGAGGAGACGATCAGGCACCGGCTGGAGGTCTACCAGGAGCAGACCTCGCCGCTGATCTCCTTCTACGCCGATGAGGGCATCCTCGTCGGGGTGGACGCGACCGGGCCGGTCGAGGAGGTCACCCAGCGCGCGATGTCCGCGCTCCGGCGGTTCGCCGACTGACCCGTTACCGTGGCAATGGACGCCATCCCTATCCTTGGGGTGGCGTTCAGTCATTTATGGGACAATCCCGAAAGGGGGTGCACAGGTGTTCAAGAAGAGTAAGCACGGCATTCAGATCAAGTCCGCCGAACAGCTCGACAAGATGCGTGCGGCGGGCCTGGTCGTCGGCAGGACGCTCGAGCTGCTGCGGTCGTCGGTCCAGCCGGGAGTCACCCCCCTCGAACTCGACGCCATCGCCGAGGAGGCCATCCGGGGCGAGGGCGCCATCCCGTCCTTCAAGGGTTACCAGGGGTTCCCCGCCACCATCTGCGCCTCGGTCAACGACGAGGTCGTTCACGGCATCCCCACCGATCGCCGCAAACTGCGTGAGGGCGACATCATCTCCCTCGACTGCGGGGCGATCCTGGACGGCTGGCACGGGGACTCCGCGATCACCGTTCCCGTGGGGGAGGTCGACCCGAAGCTCACCGAGCTGATGCGGGTCACCGAAGAGGCCATGTGGCAGGGGATCTCGGCGCTGATGGTCGGCGGCCACCTGTCGGACATCGGGTTCCGCGTCGAGCGGTACGTCCGCTCACAGGGCCGGTACGGCATCCCCCCGGAGTACGGCGGCCACGGGATCGGCACCGAGATGCACATGGACCCGTGGGTGGCCAACCACGGCAGGCCCGGCCGCGGGCCGCGCTTCGAGGCCGGGATGTGCTTCGCTGTCGAGCCGATGGTGAACATCGGCACCGAGCGCACGAAGGTGCTCGACGACGAGTGGACGGTCGTCTCGATGGACGGCAAGCCGTCGGCGCATTTCGAGCACAGCGTCGCCGTGACGGAGGACGGGCCCCTGGTGCTCACCGCACTCGACGGAGGCGCCTCCCGGCTCAAGGCGCTCCTCGCCGACGCGACGGACGAGGCCTGACGCGTAGATCGTGCCGGTGGCTCATAATGGTCGGTAGTGCGCGGCAAACAGGAGATGGTGATGGCGGCAACCCCGGAGATGCGTGCCTCTGACGGCGACCGGGACCGGGTCGCCGCGGCTCTGCGTGAACATGTGGCAGAGGGCAGGCTCACCGTCGACGAGTTCAACGAGCGCCTCGAGTCGGTCTACCAGAGCCGCACCTATGGCGAGTTGGCGAAGCTCACGTCGGACCTGCCGGAGATCGATCTGCACACGCTTCCGGCCACGGTCAAGCCTCAGGCCGAGCCGCCGGCGCAGGCCGGGCGGAAGCAGACGGCCACCCGTGCGGCCTGGGCGAGCTTCGTGGGGACGAACGCCGTCCTCTGGGCCATCTGGCTCATGTCTTCCATGGGCTCCGGCCACGCGACATATCCGTGGCCGCTGTGGGTGACCCTGTTCTGGGGCATCCCCCTTCTCGTGGGCACGGTCTTCGGCACCGGACCTGGTCACGGCCACGGCAGGGAACGCCGCCGCTGAGCCGGATTCCAACCGATTAGCCGGGAGCTCTTCGGTTGGACGCACTCTTTACCGATGCGCCACCATCGGCCGGTTTTCCAAGGGGTACGTGATCGCTATCGGGCGACGCGGCACAGCTGGGCTGTGCCGCGTCGCCCGATGATCGAGTCGTGCCCACCCGGACCGGCATATCGGCGGTGCCGGGACGGGTGGGCGCGATCATTCAGACGACAGCGGGCACGGCCGGCCTCTGGGGTACGCTTTGAGTCGGTTGTGTCGGGACACCCGCTGCCGTTTCGCTTTTAGGCGTGGGCTGTCGTACACTGCTTTGTCGGTTCACTATGACCTTTTGCGCATGGGCGGTCCTGGCCGATCGCGCTCTCCGAATGGTGTGAAGGTCGCGGCTGCTTAGTGTTCCGAAAACCTCAGACGACCGATCAGTGAAACGCGAGGGCCATGGCCAAGAAAGACGGCGCCATCGAGATTGAGGGCACTGTGGTTGAGTCGCTCCCGAACGCGATGTTCCGGGTGCAGCTCGACAACGGCCATAAGGTCCTTGCTCACATCAGTGGGCGGATGCGGATGCACTACATCCGAATCCTTCCCGACGACAGGGTTGTCGTCGAACTGAGCCCCTACGACCTCAGTCGTGGGCGGATCGTCTATCGGTACAAGTAGGCCATCCTCCGTCCAGGAGGCGGGCCTGACGCGGAACGAATAAGGACTATGAAGGTCAAGCCGAGCGTCAAGAAGATCTGCGACAAGTGCAAGGTGATCCGCCGGCACGGTCGCGTCATGGTGATCTGCGACAACCTGCGCCACAAGCAGCGTCAGGGCTAGTCGCAGCCGGCCCCGCCTGAGTCCGCTCGTGTAGCGGGCTCATTCATACGAGGGCCTCCGGTGCGGACGTCGTGAGACGGCCGGTGCCGGAACAGTAATCGCGTGCCACACCCGCGAAGGCGGCTTCCATGCGGAAGCCGTACCCCGCGGGAGACCCCCGGTCGGAGGCCGGGGCCCTCACCCCGGGGCATGGGGAGGGGAAGTGGAGCGCAGGACCTCCGCCACAAAAAAGGAGAATGCCCGACCATGGCTCGCCTGGTTGGCGTCGACCTCCCCCGCGAAAAGCGGCTGGAGATCGCTCTCACCTACATTTTCGGAATCGGCCGCACCCGCGCCCACGAGATCCTGAAGGCCACGGGCGTCAGCCCTGACCTGCGTGTCCACCAGCTCACCGATGCTGAGCTGGTCCCGATGCGTGACTTCATCGAGGCGAACTACAAGATCGAGGGTGACCTCCGCCGCGAGGTTCAGGCCGACATCCGGCGCAAGATCGAGATCGGTTGCTACCAGGGCATCCGGCACCGCAAGGGGCTGCCTGTCCACGGTCAGCGGACGCAGACGAACGCGCGCACCCGCAAGGGCAAGAAGAAGACCGTGGCCGGCAAGAAGAAGCCGGGCAAGAAGTAGTCCTAGCAGCCACATTTCAGGAGACAGCGCTTAAATGCCGCCGAAGAGCCGCCAGGGCGCGCCCAAGAAGGTGCGCCGTAAGGAAAAGAAGAACGTCGCTCACGGGCACGCCCACATCAAGAGCACGTTCAACAACACGATCGTTTCGATCACCGACCCGAACGGGAACGTGATCTCCTGGGCCAGCGCCGGCCACGTCGGGTTCAAGGGCTCCCGTAAGTCCACCCCGTTCGCCGCGCAGATGGCCGCCGAGAACGCAGCCCGCCGCGCCATGGAGCACGGCATGCGGAAGGTCGACGTGTTCGTCAAGGGCCCCGGTTCCGGTCGTGAGACCGCGATCCGTTCGCTCCAGGCGACCGGCCTCGAGGTCGGGTCCATCCAGGATGTGACCCCGGTCCCGCACAACGGCTGCCGTCCGCCCAAGCGCCGTCGCGTCTGAGTCCAGGAGATACAGGAAAATGGCTCGTTACACGGGTGCGGACTGCAAGCTGTGCCGGCGAGAGAAGACCAAGCTCTTCCTCAAGGGCAAGAAGTGCGAGTCCGCGAAGTGCCCCATCGAGATCCGTCCTTACCCGCCGGGTGAGCACGGCCGTGGCCGTCCCAAGGAGTCGGAGTACCAGCTCCAGCTCCGGGAGAAGCAGAAGACCCGCCGCATCTACGGCATCCTCGAGAAGCAGTTCCGGAACTACTACGAGGAAGCCAACCGCAAGTCGGGCAAGACCGGCGAGAACCTCCTCCAGATCCTGGAGAGCCGTCTCGACAACGTGGTCTACCGTGCCGGCTTCGCCGAGTCGCGTGACGCGGCCCGCCAGCAGGTGCGTCACGGCCACATCGTGGTCAACGGCAAGAAGGTCGACATCCCGTCGTACCGCGTGCGTGAGCACGACATCGTCGAGGTCCGCGAGAAGTCGCGCAACCTGCTTCCGTACGAGGTGGCCCGCGCCACCGCCGGGGACAAGACCGTCCCGGCGTGGCTCGGCGTCGTGCCGGACAGCATGCGCGTCCTCGTGCACCAGCTCCCGGTCCGCCAGCAGATCGACACGCTGGTCCAGGAGCAGCTCATCGTCGAGCTCTACTCCAAGTAGTAGCGGTCTCGATCAGACGATGACGCCGTACGGCTCGCTCTTGGCGGGCCGTGCGGCATCATGGTTGTTAGCGAGTGGCGTCAAATAGCGGGCGCCGCCGTAACCAGAGGGGCAGCAGACCCGGAGCGACGCGGGCCTGTCCCGGATTCAGGAGTAACACATGCTGATCGCCCAGCGCCCGAGCCTCCAGGAGGAGTCGCTCGAGGAGCACCGGTCCAGGTTCGTCATCGAGCCGCTGGAGCCGGGCTTCGGTTACACCATCGGCAATTCCGTGCGGCGCACGCTGCTGTCCTCCATTCCGGGGGCGGCGGTCACCAGCATTCGCATCGAGGGCGTGCTGCACGAGTTCACGACCGTCCCCGGGGTCAAGGAAGACGTCACCGACATCATCCTCAACCTCAAGGCGCTGGTCGTCTCCTCCGAGCACGACGAGCCCGTGGTGATGTACCTGCGCAAGCAGGGCCCGGGTGAGGTCACGGCCGCGGACATCGCGCCCCCCGCGGGCGTCGAGGTCCACAACCCCGACCTGCACATCGCCACGCTGAACGGCAAGGCGAAGCTCGAGATGGAGCTGACCGTCGAGCGTGGCCGCGGATACGTCTCCGCGGCGCAGAACAAGCAGCCGGGACAGGAGATCGGCCGGATTCCGATCGACTCGATCTACTCTCCGGTTCTCAAGGTCACCTACAAGGTCGAGGCCACCCGTGTCGAGCAGCGCACGGACTTCGACCGCCTGATCCTCGACGTCGAGACCAAGCCCTCCATGAAGCCCCGCGACGCGGTGGCCTCGGCGGGCAAGACTCTCGTCGAGCTCTTCGGCCTGGCCCGTGAGCTCAACGTCGAGGCCGAGGGCATCGACATCGGCCCGTCGCCGACGGACGCGGCCCTGGCCGCCGACCTGGCGCTGCCGATCGAGGAGCTCAACCTCACGGTTCGTTCCTACAACTGCCTCAAGCGCGAGGGCATCCACACCGTGGGTGAGCTCGTCGCCCGCAGTGAGCAGGACCTGCTCGACATCCGCAACTTCGGCGCCAAGTCGATCGAAGAGGTCAAGCAGAAGCTGCACGAGATGGGCCTCGCTCTGAAGGACTCCCCGCCCGGATTCGACCCCACCGCGGTCGCCGGCGGAGGGTACGACGACGAGGACGGCGGTTTCATCGAGACCGAGCAGTACTGATCGGTACTGCACGGCACTGACAGTGACGACCGGTCCGCCGGTCGGCCCGACCCCGGTACCTGATACGGCCGGGGCGGGTTATTCCATGAGGAGCATCAAATGCCCAAGCCCACCAAGGGCGCGCGCCTGGGCGGCAGCCCGGCGCACGAGCGGCTGATCCTGGCGAACCTCGCCACCCAGCTGTTCCAGCACGGCCGGATCCGCACCACCGAGGCCAAGGCCAAGCGCCTTCGGCCGCTGGCGGAGAAGCTGATCACCAAGGCGAAGAAGGGCGACATCCACAACCGTCGCCAGGTGCTGACGGTCGTTCGCGACAAGAGCGTCCTGCACCACCTCTTCACCGAGATCGCGCCGACGTTCGCCGAGCGTCCCGGTGGTTACACCCGGATCACGAAGATCGGGCCGCGCAAGGGGGACAACGCTCCCATGGCGGTCATCGAGCTGGTGACCGAGCAGCTCAGCCCGGTCACGGTCTCGCGGACCACGCCCGCCGCCGCGCCGGCGCCCGAGCCCAAGGTCGAAGAGGCCGAGGCTCCCGCGACCGACGCCACTCCGGAGAGCGCCGAGGCCACCTCGGAGCCGGAGACCGCCGAGGCGGACGGCGCGAAGAAGGACGAGGCCTGATTTCAGGCATTTGAGAGCGGGTCCGGCCTTCCTCACGGGGGTGCCGGGCCCGCTTTCTTGTTGAGTACGGCAGGCTCGGGTCTGAGTACGGCAGGCTCGGGTCTGCCCGCACGGAGAACAGCGCGGAGATCGGCGCGGCCGGCCTGCCCAGGCCTGGCCGTACGGGAAGGGTGACGTGGAGCGGCACGTTCGGCTGCGGATGGACCTGTCCTACGACGGGACCGAGTTCTCCGGCTGGGCGCGTCAGCCCGGCAGGCGGACCGTCCAGGGAGAGCTGGAAGAGGCGCTCGGCCGGGTTTTGCGGCTGGAGGCGGCTCCGGCGCTGACCGTGGCGGGCCGTACCGATGCCGGGGTGCACGCCCGTGGGCAGGTGGCCCACGTGGATCTGGCGATCTCGTCGCTGGCCTCCCTGGACGTCTCGGCCCGGCGCAGAGGGCGCGCCGGCGGCGCGGAGGACGGTCCGCAGGGCAGGAGCGGGGACGACCGGGACGTGAAGGGCCCGGATCTGGAGGCCTGGGAGGAGAAGGGCCCTCAGTGGCTCTCTGCGCTCATTAGGCGGCTATCAGGCGTTCTGCCGTTGGATGTCAGGGTAAAGGCCGTCTGCGTGGCTCCTGAGGGCTTCGACGCACGTTTCTCCGCCCTGTCCCGCCGGTACGTGTACCGCCTCTCGGACGCGCCCGGCGGGGTGGATCCCCTGCGGCGGCGGGAGGTCGTTTGGCACAACCGGCCGCTCGACGTCGATCAACTCAACGCCGCGTCCGCGGCGCTCCTCGGCGAGCACGATTTCGCCGCCTTCTGCAAAAGCAGGGAGGGCGCGACGACGATTCGCGAACTCCAGCGGTTCGACTGGGCGAGAGGCGAGGACGAGATCATTCGCGCCACGGTCGTCGCCGACGCCTTCTGTCACTCGATGGTGCGGGCTCTCGTGGGCTCGGTCCTCGCGGTCGGAGAGGGGAGGCGGCCCGCCGAGTGGCCGGGCCACGTGCTGGCCGCCGCGATCAGGGACTCCGGCGTGCACGTCGCCCCCGCGCACGGCCTGACGCTTGAAGAGGTGCGCTACCCGGCCGCGGAGGAACTGGCCCGGCGCGCCGCCTCGACGCGCCGGGTTCGAACGCTCAACTCGTGAGGCGCTTTTCCAGCACTTCGGAGGTGTGGTCGCGGAAGGCGCCGCTGACCGGGCCGAGGCTCTTGTCCTTGAGATCGGGTGTGTGGCCGTCGGCGTAGGTGGCGTAGCTGAACACGATGTAGCGGCCCCAGACCATCCCCGCGGCGTAGCCTCCGGAGATCGTCACCCGGTCGGTCGCCGTCTCGGCGGTGCCGTCGAGGCCCCGGAACCACTGGTTGCCGCCGAGATTCTTGCTCTGGTCGACGCTCAGCGCGGCCTGCTTGGTGGGCAGGACGGCTATCCCGGTCGTGACCGCGAACTGCTTCTTCGAGTCCACGTAGGTCGCCCGGAGCACCCGGCTGCACTTCTGCTTCTGGAGCGCCACCGCGAACGTGCCGCTGGCCGCCTGGGCGCACGTGTCGGTGCTGCCGACCTTGACCCGTCTGAAAGCGCGCCCGGCGACGGTCACCCGCGACACGGGGAACGCCTCCGTCAGCGACATCTTCCGGGGATCGGTCTTCTGCGAGTCGAGGATCGTGGCCGCCACCGGCTTCGGGGAGGGAGCCTCCGCCACGTCCGGCGTGCCGGCCGCTGAAGGGGCGGCCGCGGGTGCGGCGGTGGTCGCGCCGGTCGTCGACTGGCCCGTATAGGCGTAGAACGCGGCGGCGCCGATGCAGGCGATGACCACGGCGCCACCGGCGGCCAGCAGCACCCTCTTGGCCATTCCGGAGGCCGGCCTGCCGCGGTCGTCCTGGGAGACCGGAGGGAGATCAGGCGGCGGACCCGGGAGAACGGGGACCTTGGGCTGAGGAGTGGTGGGCGGGCCGTCGGCGTCCATCTCATGCGCTGATCCGAGCGAGTCGAATCCGGCGGGCAGGCTCTTCATGGCCGCCTTCGGCGGCGTGACCGGGGTGAACGCGAAGGGGGTCGTCGGGGCGGTAGCAGGGTTCTGCGGTGTTGGAGCGGGGGGCATGTGTCCAGGTGTCATGTGGGGGGACGGTGTCTGTGGCGGCTGCGAGCCTGAGGGCTCCTCGATCGGCAGCACGTGGTGCCCCGTCTCCGGCGGGGGGAAGCCCGACGTCGGCGTGATCGCCAGCGCGATCGCCTCGTCGGCGCCCTGACCGGATCCGGACGGATCGTTCTCGAGACGCGGCCACAGTGATCGTACGGTTCCGGTCGGAGGGCCATCCCCGTCACCGGAGCCCCAGCCGGAAGGGGCCTCGTCGCGGACGGCGGAGGGCCCCGCGAGAGCCTCGTCGGAGGCGATGCCGGATGCGTTGCCGGGCGCGAGGTCGGCGGGGAGGCCGGTGCTCGAGAACGGCTCGTAGACGCCGGTCCGGGTGTCGGCCGGGTCCACCGGCAGAGGCGGCTGTTCCGTGGCGTCGGTCCGCGCCGCGGACGAGCCCAGCGGCCACTCGGTTCTGGCGTCGGCCACCTCGATGGCGGCGGCCTCGTGCTCGACGGGAGGAGCCTCGTGGTGGAGGGGCCTGCCATCGGCAGGGGGGACCTCCTCGCCGGTCAGCCGCGGAGGCCAGACGGGGACGTCCCCGGGCTCGGCGGGCCGGGTGGACGCGGCCTCGGCTCCGTCGACGCGCTCCCCGCCGGTCCGGTCTCCGCCCGGGATGCCGCCGTCGCCGTCGAGGGCGTCGCCCGATGTGCCGTGGCCGGGGGTCGGCAGGACGGGCGTGTCGTAGACGGGTGCGCCGAGAACCGGGGCGCTCGAAAGGAGATCATCCTGTCCATACCGTTCGTGGGCGGCCACATCGTGTCCGGCCGCGCCGACGACTGGGATGTCGAGGACGGGGCTGTCCAGGACGTGGGCGTCGTGACCGGGGAGGTCATGCCGCGAAGTCTCGTACACCGGGGCCCCGAAGACCGGAGCCCCCGAGACGGGAACTTCCGGCACAGGGGCATCGTGAGCGGGTCCGGCGCTATCCGCGTGGCGGCGGTACCCGAGCGGGTCGCCGGGATCGACCGGGTCATACGGCAGAGCAGAGCCGTACGTCTCGGAGGCGTCATGGGGCTGGGCTGGGGCCGCCTCCGGAGCCGGATTCGGCTGGGAGGCCCCGTACGTCTCAGGTGCGGGAGCCGGCCAGGCCGCGTGCCGGGCGGGCCGGGAGCCGTCGCGGAAAGACGCGTCGTCTGACGGGTCCACGCCGGGGTCGGGGCTCCACGGCCGGGAGCGATCCTCCAGGTTGGGCGGCGGCGTCCACGGGGGAGGCCAGTCGCCGTGGCCGCCGGGCTCCTCCAGGAGAGCATGCGGATCGGCGGGGTGCGCCGCATGCGCGCCCGCATCGCCTGGCTCTCCGGCCCTGAAGAGGTCCTGGGCGGTATCGGAGTTCTGCGCGCTGAAGGGCTCGCGCGTGGTGACAGGGTTGTGCGCGGTGAAGGGATCGTGGGCGGGAACGGGATCCTGCGCGGTGAAGAGGTCCTGGGCGGCGACGGGATCCTGCGCCGTGAAGGGATCGTGCGTGGTGAGGGGATCCTGGGCGGCTGCGGGGCTCTGGGCCGCGATGGCGTCCTGCCCGGTGAAGGGGTCCTGGGCGCTGTGCGCGTCCTGGGCGGGGGAGGACTGGCCTGCGACGCCGGTCTCCCACACGGGATCCGCCTGTACGGCGGAGCCGCCGGACCAGGTGCTCTCCGGCCAGGTGCCGCCCGACCACGGGCGCTCCGGCTGCTGGTTCGGCTCCTCGGGCTGGGATGCGAAGGCGCCCAGCGAAGCCGGCCGGCTCAGCGTGTGCCGTCCGGGTCCGGGGGCATGCGGCGCGATCCCCGGTGCGAGGGCGGTATCCGGTGCGGGCGTGGTCCCCGGTGCCTGCTCCAACGTGGGCGTGGGCTCCAGCGCGGACTCGGGCGCGGGCGTCGTCCCCGGGCCTTCAACGCCGTGCGGACGGTCGTGGTGGGAGGCCGGTGCGGCGCCGGAAGACTGGAACGGCGGGAACGAGTCCGACGGCTTGATGGCCCTGAACTGGTTGGTGTCCTCGAAACGGTCGGAGGTCTCGGTGTCGGGGACCTCCGCCGGGGGCGGTGAGAACCAGTTGTAGGCGGGCTCTTCCTCGGGAGTCCACGCCGCCTCCTCCCCGGCGGGCGAACGGCCGAAGCTCGGCGGTGGCGTAGCGGCTGCCGCCGAGTTCTGGGCGTCCGCCTCACGGCGAGTCCATGCCATATCGTTTTCGTGCTCGGAACCGGAATCCTGGCCACGCATAGCCGGAAGCGTATCGGCGTAGACGAGATCGCCGTGTCGCTATGGGCGTTTCCGAGGGGACCCCGGGGGCCGTTCGTCCGAGAAGATCACCATATGAACGCACTGGTGACCAGCCGTGTCAGGCATGTCCTCCGGTGAGCGATCGGGTTTCGAGGGCAGGGAAAACCGTCGCATCGGTGATGTCCACGGCCGCCTGGTAGAGCTGCTTCAAGCCGGTCTTGCTCGGCTTGTGGCCGTCCTTGAACTGGAACCACAGCAGGACGGTGTAGTGGCCGTGCGTCCACCCGCCGGCGTACGCCTCGCCCGAGCCGAGGTTCTTGGTGACCGAGTCCTTGCCCGGCAACGGCTTGAGGTAGTCGGTGCGCTCGCCGCCGCCGCCCGCCGAGGCCACCTTCTTGGCGCCGGAGGAGGTCTTGAGGTTCGCCACGCCGATGGTGCCGATGATCGAGCCCTTGGCGTCCCGGAAGCTCGCGCGGATCATCTGCGTGCAGGAGCCCGCCTTCAGAGCCTTCGTGATCTTCGCCCCCGAGATGCCGTCGGCGCACTTCTTCTCCGTGCGCCACACCGTCATCTGGTAGGAGTGCTTGTTCAGGGTGATCTTCTTCTTGCCGAACAGCTCCTTGACGGACAGCGGCGACTTGTCCGTGGCGCGGGACTCGGCGTAGCCGAACTTGCCGCCGGGACCCGACGGCACGACGATCGTCGGCGTCGGCATGACCTGCTTGCGGACCGTCGGCTTGTCGTTCTTCGCGGCGACCCAGAGCCCGGCGAACAGTGCGGCGATCAGCGCGACCAGTGCGATGCCGAAAACGAGCGGACGACGCCACAGGGGCACCCGGGCGTCAGGGTCCCACTTCGGCTCGGGCGGCGGGGGCGGGCCGGGCGGCGGAGCCGAGGGACCCGCGCCGAACGAGTCGATCGCGGTTCCCGGATCGCCGTAGCCCTGGCCGGAGTCGTTCTGCCGGCGATCGTTCGACGTCGCCCCGAAGGGTGAGTCCTGTTGGTATCCGGGTCCGGCGCCGAAGGGTGAGTCCTGTTGGTATCCGGGTCCGGCGCCGAAGGGCGAGTCCTGTTGGAACCCTGGCCCGGGACCGAAGGGTGAGTCCTGCTGGCGTCCAGGCCCGGCACCGTAGGGCGCGGTGTCCTGCCGGTATCCGCCCGCCGTTCCGTATGGCGCGGCGATCTCTCCGGTCTCAAAGGGGGAGGGCTCCCGAGTGTGCGGGCCGCCGTACGGCGAGGAGGTCTCCTCGGCCTGGTGCGGCGGGGCGTCCCGCCAGCTCGGCGGGTCGGGAGGTGTGAACGGCGGGCGATGTGGATGTTGGTCGCCGGGATAACCCATGCGCCCGAGATTAGCCGGGTATCAGAGCACATGAGGAAGGGTCACGAATACCCGAAGTCCTGGGTCCACCATGGACCTCCAGGTCCGATGGCCACCGCCACCCCCGTCGCCACCAGCCGGCAGTTGAGCAGGTTGCGGCTGTGCCCCGGGCTGTTCATCCAGCCACGCACGGCCTCATCCGCCGACCGGTAGCCGCGGGCGATGTTCTCCGCCCCGCCGTCCTTGTAGCCCGCCTTGGCCATACGCGACCAGGGGGTCTCGCCGTCGGGGGAGTTGTGGTCGAAGACGTTGCTCTTGGCCATCTCCACCGAGTGGACCTGCGCCGACCGGACCAGACGCCTGTCCAGGCGCAGCGGCCGGCATCCGGCTTTGGCCCGCTCGACGTTGACCAGCTTCACGACCTTCTTGCTGGTGAAGATCTGGACGCCGCTGCCACGGGACGGAGGCCGGGTGAAGCCGGTGAAGCCGGGGTTGCGTTGCGGCCCCCGGTCTGACGGGCCCGGGCTCGGGGCCGGCGTGGCGGACGGCCGGATGATCGAGGTCGCCGCCCGGGACGCGGGCGTCTGCGGCCGTACGGCCTCCAGCGGCGGGCGGTCCTTGCGGCTCTCGGCGACCGCGCTGGGCGACGGCTGGGAATTGCGCAGGTAGACCTCGTCGACGCCGCCGTCGTTCATGGTCAGCCTGCCGACCACGACACCGAAGAGCAGGATCGCCAGCACGCACGCCAGCAGCCCAACGCGGGTCCCACGCCGGGGCGTCCGCCGGGTATGCCGGGTGTGAGGGGTCTGCCACATAGCGCAGTCAAATATAGAGATCCGCGGCATGTGGAAGAAGGGGACAACGAGAAAGTATTTGCTGAACGTTCAAATGTTACCTTGGGGTCAGATGTCCGTCTGATCTTCGCGGTGCGGGCGTCGTTTTGACCCTGCCGCATGAGGTCGGTTAGTCTGCTAGTTCGTTGTGTGTGGACCGGTCTGCGAGAAGACCGGCTCGCGGCGCGTCCGGCGCCTTCTCCCGTTCAGTGGAGACGGAGGTTGTCGCCGTGCCTGCGCAACCTACCGAGAGTTCACATTCCGACAGAAGGCACTGCCGTGCGCACGTTCTCACCGAAGCCCAACGACGTCGAACGTCAGTGGTACGTCATCGACGCCACCGACGTCGTGCTCGGCCGGCTGGCCAGCCACGTCGCCACTCTGCTTCGCGGCAAGCACAAGCCGATCTTCGCTCCGCATGTCGACACGGGTGACTTCGTCATCGTCATCAACGCGGACAAGATCGCCCTGACCGGCAACAAGCTCGAGCAGAAGAAGGCGTACCGCCACTCGGGCTACCCCGGTGGTCTGCGCGCCGTGACCTACGGCGAGCTCATGGAGAAGCGGCCGGACCGGGCCGTGGAGAAGGCGGTCAAGGGCATGCTGCCCAAGAACGCCCTCGGCCGGAAGATGGCCAAGAAGCTCAAGGTCTATGCGGGAGCCGAGCACCCGCACACGGCTCAGAAGCCGGTGACCTTCGAGATCACCCAGATCGCCCAGTAATCGTCGAGCCAGGAAAGTAAGAGGAGAACCGTGGCTGAGCCCACCGGTACCGAGACGCTCGTCGAGGGCGAGCTGGAAGACTTCTCCGCGGAGGAGTTCCCGTCCGAGTACACCACTGAGTCCACGCCCCAGAGCGACGCCCCCGTGCGCAAGCCCGTCACCACGGGCAACTCGTACGGCACCGGCCGCCGCAAGGAGGCCATCGCCCGTGTCCGCATCGTGCCGGGCACCGGCAAGTGGACGATCAACGGCCGTTCGCTGGACACCTACTTCCCGAACAAGGTCCACCAGCAGATCGTGAACGAGCCGTTCGTCGTCCTCGGCGCCGAGGACGCGTTCGACGTCATCGCGCGCATCGACGGCGGCGGCGTGACCGGCCAGGCCGGTGCGCTGCGCATGGGCCTGTCCCGCGCGCTCGCCATCCTGGACGCCGAGGTCAACCGCCCGCCGCTGAAGAAGGCCGGCTTCCTCACCCGTGACGCGCGTGCCACGGAGCGCAAGAAGTACGGCCTCAAGAAGGCCCGTAAGGCTCCGCAGTACAGCAAGCGTTAAGTTGGGACGCCTTTTCGGCACCGACGGGGTACGTGGGGTCGCGGGTCGCGACCTCACCGCGGAACTGGCCATGGACTTGTCCGTGGCCGCCGCTCATGTCCTCGGCGACGCCGGGGCGTTCCACGCCAGCGTCGGGCGGCGCGGCCGCCCGATCGCCGTCGTAGGCCGGGACCCGCGGGCCTCAGGGGAATTCCTTGAGGCGTCCGTGGTCGCCGGCCTCGCGTCGTCAGGCGTGGATGTGCTTCGGCTCGGCGTGCTGCCCACCCCGGCGGTCGCGTATCTGACATCCGCGCTGGGAGCCGACCTCGGTGTCATGCTCTCCGCGTCCCACAATCCGGCTCCGGACAACGGGGTCAAGTTCTTCACGCGTGGCGGGTACAAGCTGCCCGACGCGGTGGAGAACGAGATCGAGCAGCGGCTCGGGGAGAAGTGGGACCGCCCGGTCGGCCCGTCCGTGGGCCGGGTCCGGGAGGCGTACGGCGAGGCGGATCGATACGTCTCGCACCTGTTGTCCACCCTGCCCCACCGTCTGGACGGGCTCCGCGTGGTCGTCGACTGCGCGCACGGCGCGGCGCACATGGTCGCCCCCGAGGCGCTGCTGCGCTCGGGCGCGGTCGTTGAGACCATCGGCGCCACTCCGGACGGTCTCAACATCAACGAAGGCGTCGGGTCGACGCATCTCGGCGCTCTCAAGGCGGCCGTCATCGAGCGCGGCGCCGACCTCGGAGTCGCCTACGACGGTGACGCCGATCGTTGCCTCGCGGTGACCGCCGACGGCGACGAGGTCGACGGCGACCAGATCATGGCGATCCTGGCGCTGGCCATGCACGCCGACGGCCGCCTGGCCGAGGACACCGTGGTCGCCACCGTGATGTCCAACCTCGGATTCAAGATCGCTATTCGGAACGCCGGGCTGAACATGGTGGAGACCGCCGTGGGCGACCGGTACGTCCTGGAGGCGATGAAGCAGAGCGGGTTCAACTTCGGCGGGGAGCAGTCCGGTCATGTGATCATGCTGGATCACGCCACGACCGGCGACGGTCTCCTCACCTCGTTGCACCTGATGGCCGAGGTGGCGCGGTCGAAGCGGTCGCTGGCGGAGCTGGCGTCCGTGATGACCAAACTGCCCCAGGTGCTGGTGAACGTCCGTGACGTCGACAAGGCGAAGGCGTCCGCGCCCGAGCTGCTGGCGGCCGTCGCCAAGGCGGAGGCCGACCTCGGCGACACCGGACGGGTGCTCATCCGGCCGAGCGGAACCGAGCCGATGATCCGCGTCATGGTCGAGGCGGAGTCGCACGACCAGGCGTCGTCCGTGGCCCACCGGTTGGCGGACGTCGTCCGTACGGTCTGCGCCTGAACAAGCGCTGAAAAGAAAAGGCACGGTCCGCGCCCCGGAGGGTGCGGACCGTGCCTTTTCCGTCGCCGGTGGATTCGGCTGGAAGGTCACTCGTCGCCGGTGAGCGACAGCGACCGCAGCCGCTGGCCAGCCCACACGAGCGCGCCCACCGTCACGATGATCATCGCGGGTACGGCGAAGCCGAGTGAGACGTTCGAGGTGAGGAAGGCGGAGGAGGAGATCCGGTCGGCGATCGACTGGGCCCACTGCTGGATGGACAGGGACCGGGCGCCGGGCACGTATCCGCCGACCAGGCCCTCCCACACGAGCGCGTAGATGACGCCGACCGTCACCGCGTGCCGGGTGAGCACGCCCACGAGCATGAACACCGCCGCGTACGCCACGCCGCCGACCAGGGCGCCGAGCGTGAAGCCGTAGGCCACGCCCGACTCGTCGCGGATCAGCAGGAACGCCGCCACGAATGTGCTCAACGCCCCGAACACCGCCACCAGCGACGCGGCGACGGCGAACTTCGTCAGCGCGATCACCGGCCGGGAGATCGGCTTGGCCAGCAGATGCATGATCGTGCCGTCCTCGATCTCCGGAGCGATCACGCCGGTGCCGGCGATGAGCCCGAGGAGCGGCAACATCGTCCCGATGGAGAACGTCTGCATGAGCGTCACGGCCGTGTGCTCGTCCGGGCCGCCGATCAGTCTCAGCAGCGCCGCCATGCCGATCAGCGCCGCCGGAAGCAGCGCGAGCAGCCAGATGCGCTTGCGCCCCAGCATCGCCCGATAGGTGATATCCGCCACGACTGCGTTCATCGGTCTCGCTCCGCTCGACTGCTCGACGGCGCCGTCGCGCCGCCGCCTTCCTTGGACGCCCGCGGGTTCATGCGGAGCTCCGGGAGATCAGGTAGGAGAAGACGCTCTCCAGGTCCTCGTCCGTGGGAGAGACCTGCCACAGATGGATGTCGAGGTCCCTGGCGAGCTTGGGCAGCAGCGAGGTGAACCGGGAGAAGTCCACGGCCTGAACCTCGACGCCCTGGTCGGTGAGCGACACCGCGCTGGAGGATGCGTCCGCGATCAGCGCGGCGGCCAGCCGCCTGTCGTCGCTCGACCGGACCCGGAACAGGTGCGGCCGGTCGGTCATCCGCCTGCGGATCTCGCGGAAGTTGCCGGAGGCCGCGTGCCGACCGGCGACGAGCACCTCGATCTGCTGGGCGACCCGCTCGACCTCTTCGAGGATGTGCGAGCTGAACAGGATGGTCCGGCCGGCCTCGCCGAGTTGCCGGACGAGGTCCATGAGATGGAGCCGCTGGCGCGGGTCCATGCCGTTGAACGGCTCGTCGAGCAGCAGCACCTGGGGGTCGTGGACCAGCGCGGCCGCGACCTTCACCCGCTGGCGCATGCCCTTGGAGTAGGTCTCGATGCGACGGTCCTTCGCCGGCGACATCTCCACGAGGTCGAGGGCCCGGGTCGCGGCGTCCGCCGGAGACGGCAGGCCGTGCAGCCGGGCGGCGGAGAGCACGAACTGCCATCCGGTGAGGAAGCCGTAGACGGCCTCCTTCTCCGGGACCAGCCCGATGAGCCGGTAGATCTCGTGGTTGCGCCAGATGCGCCGGCCGTTGAGCGTGGCCGAGCCGCCCGAGGGCGCGAGGAACCCGGCCATCATGTGGAGCAGCGTGGACTTGCCGGCGCCGTTCGGACCCAGCAGGCCGGTCACGCCAGGTCCGATCGTCATCGTGACGTCGTTGACGGCGACGACGTTGCCGTACCAGCGGGACACCTGGGTGAGCTCGACGACGCTGTGGCGGGTGGTCGTCGGGGTGGTGGTCATGGTCATGACGACGCGGCCTTCCGGTAGCGGAGGACGAGACCGGACAACGCGACGGCGATCACCGCGAGCAGGATCACGCACGACCACAGGCCGGGCGGATACCCCTCCCCGTTGGACGGGTCGGTCCCGAACAGCGCGACCTGCACGGAGTCGACCAGGAAGAACGGGCTGACCATCATCGACCATTTGGCCGCGGCGTCCTCGCCCATGGACATGAGCACGCCGAAGAACACCGCAGTGACGGCCGAGGTGAACAGGTAGAACGCGATCACCGAGGCGACGCCGAGCCCGCGGCGAGGCGTGAACGAGGCCAGGGCGAGACCGAGTGAGGCGAGCAGCACGGCCAGGATCACGGCGCCGCCCATCGAGGCGAAGTACTCGCCGGTTTTCGGCGGGCCGGGCAGGTCGACCAGCAGTTCGCCGGCGAACAGGAGGGTGAGCGGGAGGGCCAGCACGAGGAACATCGCGACCGACATCGCGGCCAGTTTCGCGCCGAGGTAGTCGAGCACGCCCACCGGCCGGGACAGGTAGAGCGGAAGCACCCGGAACCGCAGGTCGGGCGCCACGAGGTAGGGCGCCTGCGCCGCGAGGAAGATGGCGAGCACGGCCTGCATGATGACCGCGTACTCGTGATAACGCATGGCCGGCTGCTTCACGAGCGCCATGACGGCGATCGAGACCACCGCCGGCAGCAACATGATCGTGACCAGCAGCAGCGGCATGATCTTGGCGCGTGCCGTGCGGCCGAAACCGAAGGCGCCCCTGAGGCTGTGGAGGGCGAGGGCCATGAAGGCGTTGCCACGGCCCAGCCGTGCGCCTTCGTAATGGCGGTATCCGATGTCGTGGATGACACCGGTCGGCTCTGGCATCATGCGGCCGGCTCCTTGAACACGTCCTCGATGTGGCCGCGGCGCTGCTCCAGCCGTACGAGGTTGAGGTTGAGATCGCAGACGGCGTCGCGCACCGCGTCGTAGGCCCGCCCCGGGTCGGCCTCGGCCGGCACCTGGACGGTCAGCGTCCGGCCCTGTACGGCGACCGCCTCGCCCACCCCGGTCAGGCGGTCGGCCAGCGACTGGAGGCCGTCCTCGACCTCCACGGCGATGGCCTGGGTGGCCTGGGTGAACTCCCCGATCGACGACGACCGCAGCAGGCGGCCCGCGTCGATGACGACGACGTGGTCGCAGACGCGCTCCAACTCGCCCAGCAGGTGGGACGTGACGAGGACGCTGATGCCGAACTCGCCGCCGATGCGGCGGATGAGCGCGAGCATCTCGTCGCGGCCGCGCGGGTCGAGACCGTTGGTGGGTTCGTCGAGGAAGACCAGACGGGGATCGTGGACGAGGGCCTGCGCGAGCTTGACCTTCTGGCGCATGCCGGTCGAGTAACCGCCGATCGGGCGGTAGCGCTCTTCGTCGAGGCCGACGTGCCGCAGCGTGTCGGCAGCCCGCTCGCGCGCTGCCGTCCGCGGCAGCCCGGACATCTGGGCCATGTGGACCACGAACTCGGTGGCCGACACGTCCGGCGGCAGGCAGTCGTGCTCGGGCATGTATCCCACGACCCGGCGGATCTCCGCGCCCTGGGTGGCCGCGTCCATGTCGAGGACGCGGGCGCGTCCCGACGTCGCGGGAAGCAGACCGAGAAGGATCTTGATGAGGGTGGACTTCCCCGCACCGTTGGCGCCTACCAGGCCGGTCACCCCGGCTCCCGCCGTGACCGTCAGGTCCTCGAGCGCGGTGACGCGAGGGAATCGTTTGGTCAGGCCCTCGGTCGCGATGCAGGTGATGCCGCTCGCTGTCATGATTCGCACACTATCGGCCCCGCATCGTGACGGGCCTCCTTCGGACGGACGAGTCGGCCGTCATCCTCCGGTGGGCGGCAGGGGCCCGTCTCCTACCTCCTCGTGGGGAGGGCGCCCCGGGTGTCCCCTGCGGGTGGCCGGTCGACGTCCGCCTCAGGTGCGGCGGAGGCGTACCCGCTCGACGGAGTGGTCGGAACCCTTGCTGAGGATCAGGCCCGCGCGGCCCCGGGTGGGCGCGATGTTCTGGACGAGGTTGACCTCGTTGATGTCGCGCCACACGTTTCTGGCGAACTCGGTGGCCTCGGCGTCCGACAGGTCGGCGATGTGCGTGAAGTAGGACTTGGGGTCGGAGAAGGCCGTGCGGCGCAGCTGGTGGAACCGGTCCACGTACCAGCTCCTGATGTCCTCGACCCGGGCGTCCACGTAGATCGAGAAGTCGAAGTAGTCGCACACGGCCAGCGCGTCCGGCGGCGCGGGCTGCAGGACGTTGAGGCCCTCGACGATCAGGATGTCCGGCCGCCGGACGGTCTGCGCGGCGCCGGGCACGATGTCGTACTCCAGGTGGCTGTAGACGGGGGCGTCCACCGAGGCGCGGCCCGCCTTGACGTCGGCCACGAACGCGACCAGCGCCCGGCGGTCGTAGCTCTCCGGGAAGCCCTTGCGGTGCATGATCCCGCGCTCCTCCAGCACCTTGTTGGGGTAGAGGAAGCTGTCGGTGGTCACCAGGTCCACCCGCGGATGCTCCGGCCAGCGGGCCAGCAGGGTGTGCAGCAGCCGGGCGGTGGTCGACTTGCCGACCGCGACGCTCCCGGCGATCCCGAGCACGTACGGCACGCGCTCCTCGGGCTCGCCCAGGAACGCCCCCACCGCGGCGCCGCGCTGGCGCGATCCGGTGAAGTGCAGGTTGAGCAGGCGGGTGAGCGGCAGGTAGATGTCGGTCACCTCGGCCAGGTCGATCGGGTCGTCGACGCCCCGCAACTCCTCCAACTCGGCCTCGGTGAGCGTGAGCGGGGTGTTCCTGCGAAGATCCCGCCACTGTTCCCGGCTGAACTCGGCGTAGCCGTTCCCATCTGCCACGACGGAAGCGTATTCGATCGCTTCGGAGTCGATCGATCCCGGGTCGTGCACAGCCTGTGGACAAAAATCGATGGATTACTTATGTGAGGAAGTGGGAAGGACTGGCCGATACCGCCGGAATTCGGCGGCGTGGCGAGCGGCCTTCCTCCCCACTCGCACCGCGTACGCTGCTCGGGTGATCGTGGGCATCGGGGTCGACGTGGTCGACGTGGCTCGCTTCGAGGCGGCGCTGAACCGCACGCCCAAGCTGAGGTCGCGCCTGTTCACCGACGCGGAACGAACGCTCCCGCCGGCCTCGCTCGCCGTCAGGTTCGCCGCCAAGGAGGCGGTGGCGAAGGCGCTCGGCGCGCCGCCCGGGATGAGCCACCTCGAGGCCGAGATCCTCAAGGAGGACGACGGACGGCCCACTCTGCGGATCACCGGCCGGGCCGCCGACGTGGCCCGCGAACTCGGGGTCGCCCGCTGGCACGTGTCGCTCTCCCACGACGGCGGGGTGGCCGTGGCCTACGTGATCGCCGAGTCCTGACACGCTCGTCGCTCCGGGCCGGTGATCGAGACGCCGGACTCGCCGGGTTACCGTCAGACGCATGCGGACCGCGTACAGCCCCGACCAGATCCGGACCGCCGAGGCGGCGCTGATGGCCGGCCTCCCGGCAGGGACGCTCATGCAGCGGGCGGCGGCGGGCCTGGCCGTCGTGTGCGCCCGTCTGCTCACGGGGGCGCACGGCCGGGTGTACGGCTCGCGCGTCACCGTGCTCACCGGCAGCGGCGACAACGGCGGCGACGCCCTCTACGCCGGAGCCCGGCTCGCCCGCAGGGGAGCCCGCGTCGTGGCGGTCCTCGCGGGCTCGCGGACCCATGAGGGCGGCCTGGCCGCGCTGCTGGCGGCGGGGGGAAGGGCCGTCGCGTTCACCGAGGAGGCCCTCGGCCTGGTCGGCGACGCCGATCTCGTCCTGGACGGGCTCGTCGGAATCGGAGGCGGCGGCGCGCTGCGGGAGCCGTACGGGACGCTGGCGAGCGCGACGGCGGACACGCCCGCGCTGGTGGTGGCGGTCGACGTGCCGAGCGGGGTCGACTCGGGCACGGGACTCGTGGCGGGTCCCGCGGTGAAGGCCCACGTCACCGTGACGTTCGGCGCCTACAAGACGGGACTGTTCGTGGATCCGGGCGCCACGCACGCGGGCATGGTGGAACTGGTGGACATCGGCCTGCGCCCCCACCTGCCGGGACCGGACGTCGCCGCGCCGGCGGACGGGGACGTCGCGGCCCTGCTTCCGAGGCCGGAGGCGGAGTCCGACAAGTACCGCCGGGGGGTCGTGGGAATCGCGGCGGGCAGCGACACCTACACCGGGGCGGCCGTGCTGTCGGCCGGCGGCGCCGTGCGTGCGGGCGCGGGGATGGTGCGCTTCGCGAGCTCGGCGGAGCCGGTCCGGCTCGTGCGGGCCCGCTGGCCGGAGGTCGTCACGACCATCCTGGACACCGCCTCCGGGGTCTCGCTGGACGCGATCGGACGGGTGCAGGCGTGGGTGGTCGGCCCCGGGATGGGGACGGGAACCGAGGCTCACGCCGTGGCCCGTGCCGTCCTGTCGGCCGAGGTGCCCGTGCTCGTGGACGCCGACGGGCTCACGATCGTGGCCGCGGATCGAGCTCTCCTGCGCAGGGCGGCGCCCACGCTCATCACTCCGCACGCGGGCGAACTGTCCCGCCTGCTGGGGGTGCCCAGGGAGCTGATCGAGGCCCGCCGCCTCGAGCACGTACGCCGGGCGGCTGACGAACTGGGCGTCACCGTGCTGCTGAAGGGGTCGACGACGCTGATCGCCGAGACCGGCCTGCCGGTGCGGGCGATCACCACCGGCACGCCGTGGCTGGCCACGGGGGGCACAGGCGACGTGTTGTCGGGCATCGCGGGCGCCTTCCTGGCCGGAGGACTCAGCGCGTACGACGCCGCCTCGTGCGCGGCGCACGTGCACGGTCTGGCCGCCCGGGTCGCGGCCAGGGGCGGCGGGACGGGCAAGGGTGGCGGGGCGGGTGGGGGCGAGGCGCCGATCGCCGCTCTCGACGTGGCCGAGGCGCTTCCCGCGGCCCTCCGGATGCTCTGATGAAGCGCCCGTGAGGCGTGGAAAGCGCGCGGACGCGGGGTGTCTCGTGGTCACGGGCGCGGGACCCAACTGACAGACTGGGGAAATGAGCTTCTCGACAGCGCACCAGGTCACCCCGGCCGAGGCGCGGGTGGATCTCGCCGCGATCCGGCACAACGTCGGGCTCTTGGCGGCGAGCGCCCCGGGCGCGGCGATGATGGCGGCAGTCAAGGCCGACGCCTACGGTCACGGCCTGGTCCCCGTGGCGCGGGCGTGCATCGAGGCCGGCGCCTCCAGGCTCGGCACCGCGTTTGTACGGGAGGCCCTCGCGCTGCGCGAGGCGGGAATCGAGGCGCCGATCCTGTCGTGGATCATCACGCCGGGGGAACCGCTCGACGAGGCGCTGCTCCAGGACGTGGAGCTGTCCGCGAGCGCGCCCTGGGTGATCGAGGAGATCGCCGCCGCCGTGGGCCGCACGGGCCGGACCGCCAGGGTCCATCTGAAGGTGGACACCGGCATCTCGCGGGGCGGGGCGCCGATGGCCGAGTGGCCCGCGCTCGTGGAGAAGGCGCTGGCCGTACAGGCCGGAGGCGGGATCGAGATCACGGGGATCTGGTCCCACTTCGCCTGTGCCGACATTCCAGGGCATCCCTCGATCGACAGCCAGATCTCGACCTTCGACGAGGCCCTCGCCGTCGCGGACAAGGCGGGCGTCGCGAGCACCGTCATCCGGCACATCGCGAACTCGGCCGCCACCCTCACCGTGCCGCGCGCCAGGTACGACATGGTCAGGACGGGGATCGCCGTCTACGGTCTGAGCCCCGTCCCCGAACTCGGCGACTTCGGGCTGCGCCCCGCCATGACCCTCACGGCGAGGCTGGCCCAGGCCAAGCGGGTCCCGGCCGGCTCCGGCGTCTCCTACGGCCATCTGTACGTCACCGAGCAGGAGACCACGCTCGGCCTCGTCCCCCTGGGGTACGCGGACGGGATCATGCGCAGTGCGACGAACCGGGCCGAGGTGCTGGCCGCCGGGAAGCGGCGGACGGTCGCCGGGCGGGTGTGCATGGACCAGTTCATGCTCGATCTCGGCGACGACCCCGCGGAGGCGGGCGACGAAGTGATCGTTTTCGGGCCCGGGGACCATGGTGAGCCGACATGTCAGGAATGGGCGGATTCCCTGGGCACGATCACTCATGAGATCGTGACCAGGATCGGGTCCCGCGTGCCGCGCGTCCACGTGGACGGACGCTGAGCCGCGGTTGCGAGGAGAAGCGGTAATGAGCACACGTCGCAGGGTCGGCATCGCCGGAGCGGTCGTCGGTGCGGCCTCGGCCGGCGTGGCCGCGGCCGCCCTGGCCAAGAGGTACGCCGTGGGCCGCATCCGGTTGCGTCCGGATCTCGAGGCCAACGAGCCCTTCGGTGAGCTCCGGGGGCGCCCCGTGACGCTCACGACGCCGGACGGCGTGCTGATCCACACGGAGGTCGACGGACCGGAGGACGCGCCGCTCACGATCGTGATGTGTCACGGCTACTGCCTGACGCTGGACTCCTGGCACTACCAGTGGCGGGATCTGCGCGAGTCCTACCGCCTCGTGTTGTGGGACCAGCGATCCCACGGGCAGTCGGCGCGTTCGGAGGACTGCTCGATCGACCGCCTCGGCGAGGACCTCGCGCACGTGCTGGAGGAACTGGTCCCCGGCCCCTGCGTGCTGGTCGGCCATTCCATGGGCGGCATGACGATCATGGCGCTGGCCGACCGGCGTCCGGAGTTGTTCGGCGACAAGATCCGCGGCGTCTCGCTGATCTCCACGTCGGCGGGCAAGCTGGCCGAGCTCACGCTGGGCCTGCCGGCGCTGCTGTCGAAGGTCGTGCACCGGGCCGTCCCGTCCGCGGTGTCCGTCATGCGCAGGAGCGGCGCCCTGGTGGACCGCGGCCGGGAGGCGGGGACCGACCTGTCCTTCCTCGCCCTGCGCCATCTCGGGTTCGGCGACTCCAAGAGCGTGAGCCCCACCGTGGTGGACTTCGTGGACTCGATGATCAGGGCCACCCCCAGCGAGGTGATCGCCGACTTCTATCCCGCCCTGATGTCGCACGACAAGCTGACCGCGCTCGACGTGCTGAACAAGGTGCCCACGGCGATCATCGTCGGAGAGCGCGACTGGCTGACCCCCCTCGACCACAGCAGGGCCATCGCGGCGGCCGTGCCCACCGCCGAGCTGACCACGGTGTCCGGCACCTCTCATCTCGTGCAGCTCGAACGGCCGGGAGCAGTCAACGACGCCCTGCGCGCACTGTTGAAGCGGGCGGAGAGGGAGGACGTGTGAGCGCCACATCACCCGGCTCGCGGGCCGGCGTCCAGGAGATCGATGCGGCGACCGCCGAGGAGATGCGGGCGGTGGGAGCGCGGCTGGCGACACTGCTCGGCCCCGGCGACCTGGTCGTGCTCAGCGGGCCCCTGGGCGCGGGCAAGACCACTTTGGTGCAGGGCATCGCCGAGGGTCTCAAGGTGCGGGGTCCGATCACCTCGCCGACCTTCGTGATCGCCCGGGTGCACCCGTCGCTGTCCGGCGGTCCCGCCCTCGTCCACGCGGACGCCTACCGGCTGGGCGGCTCGCTGGAGGTTGACGACCTCGACCTGGACGCCTCGATCGAGGAGTCCGTGACGGTCGTCGAGTGGGGCGAGGGCCTCGTCGAGGGTCTCTCCGACGACCGGCTCGAGATCCACATCGAGCGCGGGGACGAAGGCGAGCAGCGGCTGGTGCGGCTCCGCGGAGTCGGCGCCCGATGGGCCGGCGCCGCCCTGTGAGCTCCCGCGCGTCCCGTCCGATCTAGGCCGGTTGTCTGCGCAGTCCTTGACTCCTACCTGCCCACCTGTGGATCATCCCGAAAAGAAGATCTCTAGTCATGGATTGGCATAGATTTTCTGGGTAAATGACCGGGCGTGGGAGGGGTTGGCCGATGAGCAGGGTCACGCAGGTCGCCGTCGCGGGAGTCGTTCTGTTCGGCGCGCTCGGCTGCTCGGCCTCGGCCCAGACGGATTCACCGACCCCGGGGATCACGCTGACCCCCGGTCTTCCCTCGCCGACGGTCACGATCCCGCGCCAGGACATCGACGTCGTGGTGGAGCCCTCGTCGGTCACCGGCGGGGCGACCAGGAGCGTCCGGATCACGGCGCAGTGCCCGCTTCCGCAGGGCGGCACCGCCTACCGGGCCGTCGCCCGCTCGGACGCCTTCACCGGCCCGGTCTCGCTGCTGCCCCCGGTCGCTTCGCCCTCGGCCTCCCCGACGGCCGAGCCCGCCGTGCCGGGCCTGACGGGCAGCGCCCCCGTCAGGGCGGACGCGAAGGCCGGCGGCTACAAGGTGCAGGTGCGCTGTGAGGCCACCAACGACATCGGCAGCGCCTCGTTCAAGGTCGTCTCGCCGACGCCGGCGCACACGCGGATTCCCACCCGGGCGCCGCACGCGGGCGGCGGAGGCACCGCCGCCGGCGGCCCGGCCGACGACTCGGGCCTGCCCGTGGGCGTGACCGCGGTGGCGCTGCTCGCCGTCCTCGGCATCGGCATCGGCGTGGCCCGCAGGCGCTCAAGGAGCTGATTTGGCGGTCTCGTCCCGGTGGGTCGTGGTGGCCGGGGTCGTCACCGGGCTCGCGTTGTTCGCGGCGAACGGCCGGTCCCAGGAGCCCCGCTCCGCCGCCCGTCCCGACCCGGTCGTGCCCAGGCGCATCGACATCCCCTCGCTGAGCCTGAAGGCGCCGCTGATGAAGCTCGGGCTGGACTCGGCCGGCGACGTCGAGCTTCCGCCGTTCGACAAACCCTCGACGGCGGGGTGGTACACCGGCAGCGCGGTTCCGGGCAATCCCGGAGCCTCGGTGATCATCGGCCACGTCGACACCAAGACCGCGCCCGCCGTGTTCTACAAACTGCGCGATCTCCGCAAGGGCGCGCTGGTCAAGGTCGTGCGCAGCGACGGCAAGACCGCCGACTACCTCGTCGACTCGGTCGAGCGGGTGCCCAAGGACGACTTCCCGGCCGAGCGTGTCTACGCCGAGGACGGGTTGCGCCTGATCACCTGCGGCGGCGCCTTCGACTGGTCGGCGCACCAGTACCGCGACAACATCATCGTCTACGCGTCCCTCGAGAAGGACGTCTGATCGCCCGACGAAGATCGCAGGCCGTCACCCGTCTGACGGATGTGGTGCCCGGTACGGCGCGGTCGTGCCTTTCCTGGGCGGTCACCCTCTCCGCGTTCGGTCCTTGGGCACCCGCGCACCGACTACCCTTGACGTTCGTGCTTGTCTTGGCCTTCGACACCGCCACACCCGCCGTCACGGCCGCCCTGCACGACGGAGGACGCGTGCTGGCCGAGTCGACGACGATCGACGCGCGGCGGCACGGGGAGCTTCTCGCTCCCGCGATCGAGCGTGTCCTGCGCGACGCGGATGTGACGCTGCGGGATCTCACCGCGATCGTCGCCGGAACCGGCCCGGGGCCGTACACGGGGCTGAGGGTCGGCCTGATGACCGCCACGGCGCTCGCGGCGACCGCCGCCATCCCCGCCTTCGGCGTGTGCACCCTCGACGCCCTGGCGTACGCCACGAAGACGCCCGGCCCGTTCCTGGTCGCGACCGACGCGCGGCGCAAGGAGGTCTTCTGGGCGAGGTACGGCGACCGCGAGACGCGCCTCGACGGGCCCCGGGTGGACAGGCCGCACGACCTGCCCGCCGACCTGCCGGTGGTGGGGGCGGGAGGCCTGCTCTACGCGGACGTCATCGGCCCCGGCCGCGTCGAGGGCCCCGAACACCCGTCGGCGGCGGCGTTGGCTGCGCTCGCCGCCGGACGCCTCGCCACGCTGACGGACGAGGAGGCCGCCGCGATCGCCCGCGTGCCCGAGGGGCGCGTCGACTCGGTGGAGAAGGCGCGCGAGCTCGGCGTGCTGGGCCCGCCCCGGCCGATCTACCTGCGCCGCCCGGACGCCCAGGTGCCGGGCGCGCCCAAGAGGGTGACGGCGTGAGCGTCACGATCGACGGAGTGGCACGGTGAGCGGGCCGGGCGCCGTGTTGCGCCAGATGACCCTGGACGACCTCCCGGCGGTCATGGAGATCGAGCGGACCACCTTCCCCGCCGACGCGTGGAGCGAGTCCATGATGCGCGGGGAGCTGAACGACCAGCCGCGCACGCGGCACTACGTCGTCGCGTGCGTCGGCGACGCGATCGTCGGCTACGGCGGGCTGGCGGCCGCCGCGGACCAGGCCGACATCCAGACGATCGCGGTCCTGGCCGGGCACCGCCGTTCCGGCGTCGGGGCCGCCATGATGAGCGCGCTGCTCGCGGAGGCGGCGCGACGCGGGGCCGAGACGGTCTTCCTCGAGGTGCGGTCGGACAACGAGCCCGCCCAGGCCATGTACGAGCGATTCGGCTTCGAGCGGCTCGGCGTGCGGCGCCGCTACTACGAGGACGGGACCGACGCCATCACGATGATGAAGAAACTCGAGGGCGAGGGGACAGGGCATGAGCGGAGCTGACGAGCCGATCGTCCTGGGGATCGAGACGTCCTGCGACGAGACCGGCGTCGGCATCGTCCGCGGTCACACGCTGCTCGCGGACACGATCGCCTCCAGCATGGAGGAGCACGCGAGGTTCGGCGGCGTCGTGCCCGAGGTGGCCTCACGCGCCCACCTGGAGGCCATGACGCCGACGGTGGAAAGCGCGCTCGCCAAGGCGGGCCTGCGCTTCTCGGACATCGACGCGGTCGCCGTCACAGCTGGCCCCGGGCTCGCCGGCGCACTGCTTGTCGGCGTCGCCGCCGCCAAGGCCTACGCCATGGGGCTCGGCGTCCCGCTGTACGGCGTCAACCACCTGGCCGCGCACGTGGCCGTCGACCAGCTCGAACACGGACCGCTGCCGAAGCCCGCCATCGCGCTGCTGGTCTCGGGCGGCCACTCCTCGCTGCTGCTCGTGCCCGACGTGGCGCGGGAGGTCGTCTCGCTCGGCTCCACCGTCGACGACGCGGCCGGGGAGGCGTTCGACAAGGTGGCGCGGGTGCTCGGCCTGCCGTTCCCCGGAGGCCCGTACATCGACCGCGCGGCCCGCGAAGGCTCCGGGACGGCCGTCGCCTTCCCGCGGGGCAAGTACGACGACGGCACGCTGGACTTCTCCTTCTCCGGCCTGAAGACGGCGGTCGCCCGCTGGGTGGAGGCCCGTACGGCCGCGGGCGAGTCCGTGCCGGTCCACGACGTCGCCGCGTCGTTCCAGGAGGCCGTCGTCGACGTGCTCACCCGCAAGGCCCTCCAGGCGTGTGCCCGTCACGGCGTCGAGGACCTGCTGATCGGTGGCGGAGTGGCGGCCAACTCCCGGCTCCGCGCACTGGCTCAGGAGCGGTGCGACGCCGCGGGCGTGCGGCTGAGGGTCCCGCGGCCGGGACTGTGCACCGACAACGGCGCCATGGTGGCCGCACTGGGATCGGAGCTGGTCGCCGCCGGCACCGCGCCCTCCACCCTGGAGATCCCCGCGGACTCGTCGCTCCCGATCACGACCGTCCACGTCTGACCGGTCCCGGCCGTTCACATCAGGCGACTCGCGCGTCCTGATCGTTTCGCGCAGCGGTCGTACGCGGGTGGTTTCGCCGTGGGCGATCGGTGATCAGTCGCCGGAGGAGCGAACGGGGCGCAGCAGGGCCTCGGCGAGCGCCAGCATGGTCTCCTCGAGCGCGGCCAGCCGCCGGGCCACGTCGCCGTGGACGGGCTCCACGACCCGGCTCGTCGCGTCTGAGACGGTGTCCGCGAGTTCTTCGAGGCCGGGCCGGTTCCTGATCGCCTCGAGGAGGGGTGCGATCGAGCTCGCGGTGGCGCCGACCTCGACGCCCATCTCGGCGACGGCGGCGCGCAGCTCGGCGACCTCGAGCTCCGCGGGCAGCCCTCCGACGCGCTCGCTCGCCGCCTCCAGCCGCTCGTCCACGGCGTCGAGCCGGCCCAGGACGGCGGCCTCCAGGCTCTCGACCCGCTGGACCACCTCGGTGACGGCCTTGTCGAGGCGGGTGAACCGGCCCGCCGCGGCCTCCATGCTCGCGTGGACCTGGCCGAGGCGCTGGCCGACGGCGGACATCTGGTCCGCGACGTCCTGGGTGCGGCCCCTGACCTCGTCCACGTGCTCGCGCAGCGACTCGACATGCTGGGCGAGGGCCTCGGCCCAGGCCGGCGGCCGGGTGGTCATGTCCTCGAGCCGTCCCGCCACGTTCTCCACGGCGCCGCTCAGGCCGCCGAGCTCACGCTCGCGGACCTCGCGCAGCAGCCACTCCATGCCCTCCAGACGCTGCCGGATCTCGTCGAGCACGGCCCCCTGCGTCCGCTGCTCGTAGACGTGGTCCTGAGCCGCGCGGGCCAGGAGTTCGCGCATCCGGTCGGAGATGGCGGTCTGGCTGCCCGCCTGGAGGAGGGTGTGGCTGGAATGGTCCACCGAAAGCTCCTTCACTCGCTGAGGCGGTGGTATCGGCCCGATCTCGCGGAAATGAACGAACAGGGGAAACAGACCGCGCGGCCAACTGTAGGCCCTGAGTGGCGCGGCTTTCGGGTGGACTGTAAAAGATCGCAATTCTCGATGAATTGCCGGGATTGATGCGGTCAGTGCTGGTCGGCGGTGTCGCACAGCAACACGTACGGCCGGTCGTCGATACGGGTGAGAACGACGACCGCTGAATTTCCACCGGAAAGCCGGAGGTCTTTCCGCAATCGCTCGATATCGACGGCGGAACCGCGTTTCTTGATGGTGACGTTCCCGACTTTCCGGTTTCTCAGCGCGCTCCGGAGGTGCTTGAGCGAGAAGGGCATCATGTCGGTGACCTCGTAACAGGACGCCCATTCCGTGGCCACCCGGCCGTCGCCGGTGATGTAGGCGATCCGCGGGTCGAGCAGGCGCCCGCCGACCATCGCGGCCACCTCGGCGACCAGATGCGCCCGGACCGCCGCGCCGTCGGGTTCGTAGAGGTAGCGGCCCACCGGTCCCGTCTCGGCCTCGGCGCCGGAGGACGTGAGCGTCGCGCCGGACGGCAGCATGGTCGCGCGCCGCCCGCTCGCCTGCGTGCCGACCCAGATGGCCGCCTCCTTGACCTCTCTCCTGTGGGAGATCCACTCGGCCTCCGCCCCCTCGGGGACGAGTTCGTGCGGGATGCCCGGCGCGACCTTGAGGCAGGCCGTGCGCGCCCGGGAGACCAGGTCGAGCACGGCGGGCCAGGTGGGGGAGTAGGCCATCGGGTCGAAGATCCGTCCCCTGGCCCCCCGCCTCGCCGGGTCGGCGAAGAGCAGGTCGTATCCGGACGGATCGGTCTCGAGAGCGTCGGCGGTGCGGACGCCGACGAGGGCGGACAACCCCAGCGCCTCGGCGTTGGCCCTGGCGACCTCCACGGTCAGCGGGTCGAGGTCGACGGCGTCGACGGCGAACCCGGCGCGGGCGAGCGCGATGACGTCTCCGCCGATGCCGCAGCACACGTCGAGGACCCTCGCGACCGGCTCCGGAGCCGGTCCCGTGACCGGTTCCTCGGCTGGTCCGGCGGCCGGGTCCGTGACCGGGTCCGTGACCGGGTCCGTGACCGGGTCCGTGACCGGGTCCACGGCCGTTTCCCGGGCCGGCCGGGTGGCCGATGCCGTGACGGGGCCGGCGGCGGGCGCGGCGAGCAGGCGGGCGCGACGGGCGCGGTGGGCCGCGACCTCCGTGCGGGTGGCCTGCTCCAGTCCGTGGGGCGTGAAATACATCACGGCGGCGTCCGCGCCGAACTTGGCCTCCGCCCGCCGCCGCAGCGAGGCCTGGGTGAGCGCGGCCGCGGTGAGCTCGGGCGGGTGGCTTTTACGGAGAGTGGTTGCCGCCACGATCGGATCTGCCCCCGCCTCCGCCAGCTCGACGGCCTGCGCCAGGGCCTTCTGCCCGGCCGGTTCGAGCAGGTCGCGAAATGCCACGAGGTCCACGCCTCCCGACGTTAGCGCCTCGCCGTACGGCCGGCGCCGCGCCCATGGGTCACCGGAGGGAGGACGGCCCGCCCGGCGGTCCCGGCCTGTCGGCGGGGCGGACCCAGCGGTCGGCACGGTGGCCCCGGCGGTCGGCGGGGCGGTCTCAGCGGTCGGTACCGTGATTCCGGCGGCCCGCACGGCGAGCACCGTGGCCCAGGGGGCTTGTCCGGTGCGTCCGGAAAGCGAGATGACCTGCGGCGTGGGTTCGTGTTGACTGTCACGGCCCCCTTGCATACTGTTTCGTGTTGGCACTCGCCTATCGAGAGTGCCAACATGCGACGAGGCAGGTCTGACACCCGCGACGGCAGGCCGCTGGTCGCCTCTTCAGCTCATTCATCGCAATCTGAAGGGGAGGTCCGATCGTGACGACCGCCACTAAGGTTCCCGTTAAGCCGCTTGGTGACCGCATCGTGGTCCAGCCGCTCGAGGCTGAGCAGACCACCGCTTCCGGTCTGGTCATCCCGGACACCGCCAAGGAGAAGCCCCAGGAGGGTCGGGTCCTCGCTGTAGGCCCCGGCAACTGGGACGAGGACGGCGAGAAGCGCATTCCGCTCGACGTCAAGGAGGGCGACGTCGTCCTCTACAGCAAGTACGGCGGCACCGAGGTCAAGTACGGCGGCGAGGAGTACCTGGTGCTCTCGGCCCGCGACGTGCTCGCCATCATCGAGAAGTAGGCTGCGCCAAGCATGAGGAGCCCCGGGACGTTCGCGCCCGGGGCTCCCGTGCGCTTATAAGGAGACTTGAATGCCCAAGATCCTGGAGTTCGAGGAGGACGCGCGGCGCGCTCTTGAGCGTGGCGTGAACGCCCTCGCGGACGCCGTGAAGGTTACCCTCGGCCCCCGTGGCCGCAACGTGGTCATCGACAAGAAGTTCGGTGCGCCGACCATCACGAACGACGGCGTGACCATCGCCCGTGAGGTCGAGCTCGACAAGCCGTACGAGAACCTCGGCGCCCAGCTCGCCAAGGAAGTCGCGACCAAGACCAACGACGTGGCCGGTGACGGCACCACCACGGCGACCGTCCTGGCCCAGGCCATGGTCCGCGAGGGCCTGCGCAACGTGGCCGCCGGCGCCCAGCCGCTGGCCCTGAAGCGCGGCATCGACCTGGCGGCCAAGGCCGTCAGCGACAGGCTGCTCGAGAGCGCCCGTCCGGTCGAGGACAAGCAGGAGATCGCGAACGTCGCGACCATCTCCGCGCAGGACGCCAAGATCGGCGAGCTGATCGCCGAGGCGTTCGACAAGGTGGGCAAGGACGGTGTCATCACCGTCGAAGAGTCCAACGCCATGGGCCTCGAGCTGGAGTTCACCGAGGGCCTCCAGTTCGACAAGGGTTACCTGTCGCACTACATGGTGACCGACCAGGACCGCATGGAGTCCGTTCTCGAGGACCCCTACATCCTGATCACCCAGGGCAAGATCGCCTCCATCGCGGACTTCCTGCCGCTGCTGGAGAAGATCGCGCAGACCAAGAAGCAGCTGCTGGTCATCGCCGAGGACGTCGAGGGCGAGGCCCTGGCCGTCCTGGTGACCAACAAGATCCGCGGCACGTTCACCTCCGTCGCCGTCAAGGCGCCCGGCTTCGGTGACCGCCGCAAGGCCATGCTGCAGGACATCGCGATCCTCACCGGCGGCCAGGTCGTCAGCGAGGAGATCGGCCTCAAGCTGGAGCACGTCGGCCTCGAGGTGCTCGGCACCGCGCGCCGCGTCGTCGTCGGGAAGGACGCCACGACGGTCGTCGACGGCGCCGGCGAGGCCTCCGCGATCGAGGACCGGATCCGCGAGATCAAGCTGGCCATCGAGCAGTCGGACTCCGACTGGGACCGTGAGAAGCTCCAGGAGCGGCTCGCGAAGCTCTCCGGTGGCGTCTCCGTGCTCAAGGTCGGCGCGGCCACCGAGGTGGAGCTCAAGGAGAAGAAGCACCGTCTCGAGGACGCGATCTCCGCGACGCGCGCCGCGATCGAGGAGGGCATCGTCTCCGGCGGTGGCTCCGCGCTCGTGCACGTCTCCAAGGAACTCGACGACCTCGGCCTGACCGGCGACGAGGCCACCGGCGTCTCGATCGTGCGCAAGGCGCTGATCGAGCCGGCTCGGTGGATCGCCGAGAACGCCGGGCTCGAGGGCTACGTCGTCACCTACAAGATCGCCGAGCTGAAGGCCGGTGAGGGCCTCAACGCCGCGACCGGCGAGTACGGCGACCTGGTGGCCCAGGGCGTCATCGACCCGGTCAAGGTGACCCGTTCGGCCGTTCAGAACGCCGCGTCCATCGCGGGCATGCTGCTGACGACCGAGGCCCTCGTGGTCGACAAGCCCGAGGAGGAAGAGGCTCCGGCCGCGGGCGGCCACGGGCACGGTCACGGGCACGGGCACTGACACCCGAGCCTTCCCTGGGGGAGGCGCCTGAGAATGCGGTACGGCTCCCGCCTCACTGAGGCGGGAGCCGTACTTCTTTATAGAAGTCGGTCGACTGACAATTCCTGACGATTTGGCCATTTGGTTGGAATGTTCCAACGGTATTGTGTTCAGTCGATTACACCTGGTTATCGCCGCGTCAATGTGACCAATCCGTAGCCGTCAACCATGACGACATGCACGATCGTGGCGGGCATCATGCCTAACGTGACCGAGGGACGCGTCGCCGACGCCGCAACTGGGGTAAGGCTTGCGACGAGATCGGATGAGTCCGACCTCAGGGAACTGACCAGCCTTGCCGTACAAGGAGATCGCAGAGCGATCGAATCGCTTCTGGGGCATCTGCGCCCCATGGTGGTGCGTTATTGCCGAGCCCGGTTGGGCAGGGTCTCCGGTCATTACCACATCGCCGACGACGTCGCGCAGGAAGTGTGCATCGCCGTTCTTTCCGCGTTACCGCGTTATCGCGATATGGGCCGGCCGTTCGCGTCGTTCGTGTTCGGAATCGCCTCGCACAAGGTGGCCGACGCGCTGCGCAGTTCCGTCCGCTCCGCCGTGCCGACGCAGGACCTGCCGGACGGGCCGGACGAGGGGCCCGGGCCGGAGGAGACCGTCGTCCGCTACATCGAGGCGCAGCACGCCCGTGACCTGCTGTCACGCCTTCCGGACAACCAGCGTGAGCTCCTCATCCTTCGGGTGGTGTCGGGTCTTTCGGCCGAGGAGACCGGTAATGTACTCGGCATGTCACCAGGTGCCGTCCGGGTCGCCCAGCATCGCGCCCTCGCCAGGCTGAGGCAGCTGGCCGAGCTGGAGTCGATTGCGTGACCACGAAACGTCGTCGTCGTCCGGCACGCTTCCTCGGGTCGTACGGCGACGCCGACGTGGAGGCCGACGTACTGCGGACCGACGCGATCCTCGACGGGCTGGCCCGCCGTGAGCCGGTGGCCTCGGGCGCCGACGCCGCGATCCGGCTGCTGGGCGCGCTCGTGGCCGACGTGGAGAGTCAGCGGCTCTCCTCGGTGTCGATCACCCCGTCCACGTAGCCCCGGGCGTACTCCCAGCTGACGTAGTCGGACGGGTCGGGCTGGAAGGCCGGTTCGTGGACCTGGGGCCGGCCGTTGTCGATCATCTGGCGAAGGTTGCCGCGGAGCAGATCCCAGTCGAAGTAGTGCTGCTCGCCGCACTCGGGGCAGTCGAGGACGAGCCCCAGCACCCCCTGGGGCTCCAGTAGGGAACGGAAGACCTCCACGTCGCCGAGGTCGGTCAGCGCCTCATCCCGCTCGGCGACGCTGAGCGGCTCCGGGTCGTCGGGCTCGCCCAGCTCGGCGGCGGGGTCGTTCGGGTCATCCGCGAACGGGTCGCGGGGGACGTCTTCGAGCACGCATCCCACCTTATGACCAGGACCCACCATGGTGAGTGAAAGTGGACCCCATCTACTGATTGGGCTGTCATAACGGACCCAGCGTGTCAGATGCCCGCTCAGCAGTGGTCACAACCAGCCGCGACGCGCGGCCTCGACTCCCGCGTGGAACCGCGACTGCGCCCCCAGCTCGGCCATCGCCTCCGCGAATCTCGCCCGGACGGTCCGGACGGACAACCCCAGGTGGCGGGCGATGCCCTCGTCGCTGAGCCCCTGCGCGGCCAGCCTCAGCACGTGGGACGTGCCGTTGTCGTACGACGAGATCGGGACGGCCCTGGCCCACAACTCCTCGAAGAGCGTGCGGAGCGCGGACACCACGATCGGCGCCCGGACGAGGTAGCAGTTGTAGCCGTGCTCCGGCAGCGAGTCACCCCATTCGGCGGGCAGGCCGGCGGTGTGGTCGCCCAGGGCGAAGAACCAGCTCGGCACCCGGTCGAGGGTGCGGATGCGCGCTCCCGCCTCGGTCAGCCTTTCGCACACCTTCCGGACGCCGGGCGCCGCCATCACCGCGATGGGGATGACCGCCCGCGAGGACAGCAGGCCGTCCCTCATCGCCTGGGTCCAGGGGCCGGTGTACTTCTCGACCAGGTCGTTCATCGTCCGCCGGTCCGGGATCGCGGAGACCAGATCGGCCGGCGGCGCCTGCAGCGCCAGGCCGACGACGCTCTCGTAGAGTTCGTCCGCCCCGCTCACGAGGTCGACGGCGAACTGGCCGTCCTGGTAGTCGCGGCCGGCGTCGTAGTGGTGGGTGAGGGGGGCGACGGAGGCCAGGGCAGCGTCGATCTGACGGCTCTCCCGAGCGAGCCGGTCGAGCCTCTCGGCCACCAGTCGTCCGATGGCGGCGGCCGGATGACGGGCGAGGTACTCCCCCTGCTGCTCGTCGACCGTGCCCAGCCGTACGAGCCGGGTGAGCCGGTCGAGCACGTCGTCGGCGGGCTCGTCGACGGCCTGGGCGATCTCCGCGAGGGTGGCGCGATGGAGCTTCAGCACCACGGTGTAGAGGTCCCTGTGCTCCTGGGTGAGGCCGAGCGATTCGAGAGGGTCCGCGTTCCGCGTCGTGATCATCACCGCTCCGTTGGTCGTTCCGCTTCGCGCCGAAACCGCGATCACGCCGACGGCGGAACTCGCGGAAGTCCGATCCCTCGCGTCGCGAGAATAGCCTCGCCCTCCCGGGCCGCGCCGGGCGTTCGCATATTCGGAAGAGGGCCGGTTGAGGTTTTGTGCAAATGCACGTTCCAAAGCTTTCTTCGTTCGCAGTTTCGAATGGCCGACAAAATGCAACTTTGTGCAGTTGCATCGACCGACATTGCGCTTGGACGCTTCGTGACGCATCCTTGACTCAGCGTTAGCGAACGGTACGTCATTCGAGCGCGGAGGGGGGCTCGATGGCGTGGCCTGAGTGACGCACATGTGGGGGGACCGCACGCCGGTCCCCCCACCTTGTCTTCTCCGGAGCCGCCTCGGGGGCCGACTCCGGAGTCGCCCCCGAGGCCGGCCCCGTGCGGTGAGCCGATCCCGGTCCGGGCCGCGGGGGCTCCACCCCCCGCGGTCCGTCCGCCCACCTGCTCCGCCCTTCCGGCCCTCATCCCGGTCCAGGCCCGTCCGCGCCGCCGGGGCCCCGGAGGGAACCCCGGACCCGTGTCCGGGGGAGCCCACTAGACTGACCTCGGGGTCTGGCGAGGGGTGCGCCAGGCAGGAGGGTTGGAAGATGGCCAAGTTCACCGAACAGGGGCTCACGTTCGACGACGTGCTCCTCGTTCCCGCGTACTCGGATCTGCAGCCGGGAGAGGCCGACACGACCACGCGCCTGTCGCGGAACGTCGTGTTGCGCATTCCGCTGGTGTCCGCAGCCATGGACACCGTCACCGAGGCGCGGATGGCCGTCGCGATGGCCCGTCAGGGCGGCATCGGCATCCTCCACCGGAACCTCTCGATCGAGGAGCAGGCCGGTCAGGTCGACCTCGTCAAGCGTTCCGAGGCGGGCATGGTGACCAATCCCGTGACCTGCGCCCCCGACGACACCCTCGCCGACGTCGAGCGGCTGTGCGCCACCTATCGGATCTCCGGCGTGCCGGTGACCGATGCCGACGGCGTCCTCGTCGGCATCGTGACCAACCGCGACATGCGGTTCGAGACGGACCAGAACAAGGCCGTCCGCGAGGTCATGACCCGCATGCCACTCGTGACCGCCCCGGCGGGCGTCTCCCGTGACGAGGCCTTCCGGCTGCTCCGTGAGCACAAGGTCGAGAAGCTGCCGATCGTCGACGGGGCGGGCCGGCTGCAGGGTCTCATCACCGTCAAGGACTTCACCAAGAGCGAGCAGTACCCGCTGGCCACCAAGGACGCGCGAGGCCGGCTCATGGTCGGCGCGGCGGTGGGCGTCGCGGGCGACGCGGAGCAGCGGGCGATGGCCCTGGTCGAGGCGGGCGCCGACGTCATCGTCGTGGACACGGCCCACGGGCACTCGCACGGCGTGTGCGAGATGATCGCCAAGGTCAAGGCCAACAGCCGCGGAGTGGACGTGATCGGCGGCAACGTGGCCACCAGGTCCGGCGCCCAGGCGCTGGTCGACGCGGGCGCGGACGCGGTGAAGGTCGGCGTCGGCCCCGGCTCCATCTGCACCACCCGCGTGGTCGCGGGCGTGGGCGCGCCCCAGCTCACGGCGATCTACGAGGCGGCGCTGGCCTGTGGACCCGCGGGCATCCCGGTCATCGGGGACGGCGGCCTGCAGTACTCGGGGGACATCGCCAAGGCCCTCGCCGCGGGCGCCGACACCGTCATGCTGGGCTCGCTGCTCGCGGGATGCGAGGAGTCGCCCGGCGAGCTGATCTTCATCAACGGCAAGCAGTTCAAGTCCTACCGCGGCATGGGGTCGCTCGGCGCGGTGCGCAACCGCGAGCGCGGCGGCACCTCCTTCAGCAAGGACCGCTACGCCCAGGCCGACGTCTCCGGCGAGGACAAGTACATCCCCGAGGGCATCGAGGGCCAGGTGCCCTACCGCGGCCCGGTCGCCGCGGTCGCCCACCAGCTGGTCGGCGGTCTGCGCCAGGGCATGTGGTACACCGGCTCCCGCACGGTCGCCGAGATGCACGAGAAGGCGCAGCTCATGCCCATCACCGCGGCGGGCCTCAAGGAGAGCCACCCCCACGACATCCAGATGACGGTCGAGGCTCCCAACTACCACCGCCATTAGGGAGACACGCTTCCTAGGGAGCGACCGGCACGGTACGGCTTCCGCGCCCGGCGGTAGCCGTACGCACATGAATGGGAAAGAGCAGGCGAGATGACTCAGGTGGAGATCGGGCGCGGCAAGAACGGCCGTCGCGCGTACGCGCTGGACGAGATCGGCATCGTGCCCTCCCGGCGTACCCGTGACCCCGAGGAGGTCTCGATCTCCTGGCAGATCGACGCCTACCGGTTCGAGCTGCCGCTCGTGGTGAGCCCGATGGACAGCGTCGTCTCGCCCGCCACGGCGATCGAGATCGGCCGGCTGGGCGGTCTCGCCGCCCTCGACCTCGAAGGCCTGTGGACGCGGTACGAGGACCCCGCGTCGCTGCTGGAGGAGGTCGCCACCCTCGACGAGGAGGCCGCCACGCGGCGGCTCCAGGAGATCTACACGGCTCCGATTCAGGACGAGCTGATCGCCCGGCGCATCGGGGAGATCCGCGCGGCGGGCGTGACCACGGCGGTACGGCTGTCGCCGCAGCGCACGGTGCAGCACCACAAGGCCGTGATCGACGCCGGCGTCGACATCTTCGTCATCCGCGGCACCACGGTCTCGGCCGAGCACGTCTCGGGGCGGGCCGAGCCGCTGAATCTGAAGCAGTTCATCTACGAGCTCGACGTGCCCGTCATCGTCGGCGGCTGCGCCACCTACACGGCCGCGCTGCACTTGATGCGCACCGGCGCGGCCGGCGTGCTGGTCGGATTCGGCGGCGGCGCCTCGCACACCACCCGCAACGTGCTCGGCGTGGTCGTGCCGATGGCCACCGCGATCTCGGACGTGGCCGCGGCCCGCCGCGACTACATGGACGAGTCGGGCGGCCGTTACGTCCACGTCATCGCCGACGGAGGCATGGGCGGCTCGGGGGACATCGCCAAGGCGATCGCCTGCGGCGCCGACGCCGTCATGGTCGGGTCGCCTCTGGCACGGGCCGCCGAGGCCCCGGGCCGCGGCTTCCACTGGGGGTCGGAGGCGCACCACCCGGACCTGCCGCGCGGCAGGCGGGTCGAGTTCGGCACGATCGGGACGCTGGAGCAGATCCTGCACGGCCCGTCCTCGGTGGCCGACGGCTCGATGAACCTCATGGGCGCGCTGCGCCGCACGATGGCGACCGCGGGCTACTCCGACCTCAAGGAGTTCCAGCGCGTCGAGGTCGTCGTCGCCCCTCCGCAGCCCTGATCACCGGCAGCGGGTCCCGCGTGATCGGGTGATCACGCGGGACCGGGCGGTCACAAGGGATCGGATGGTCACGCGGGACCGGGTGGTCACGCGGGCTCCCGCACCCAGACGCCGCGCCTCATGACGCCGTCGAGGCGCAGATCCTCGTCGAGGACGACGAGGTCGGCGTACTTCCCGACGGAGATCGAGCCGATCTCGTCCTGGAGGCCGAGCACCCGGGCGGGGGTCAGCGAGGCCATCGCGGACGCCTCGACGAGAGAGGCCCCCATCTCGCGGACCGTGCGGCGGAAGGCCACGTCCATGGTCAGGGTGCTTCCGGCGATCGTGCCGTTCTCGGTCAGGCGTGCCACGCCGTCCTCGACGTCGACGGTCATCGGGCCGAGCGGGTAGCGGCCGTCGCCCATGCCGGCCGCGGCCATCGCGTCGGTGACCAGCGCCGTCCGGCCGGGTCCCGATTCGTGCGCGGCGAGGCGCAACATCGCCGGGTGGACGTGGACTCCGTCGTTGATGAGCTCCACAGTGACGCGATCGTCCTGGAGGAGGGCCGCGATCGGGCCGGGATCGCGGTGGCTCAGCGGCGGCATGGCGTTGTACAGGTGCGTGGCGACGCTGCCGCCCGCCTCGATCCCCGCGATCGTCTGCTCGTAGGTGGCGTCGCTGTGACCGAGCGCGGCGATCACGCCCTCGGCCGCGGCGTCCCTGATGACGTCGAGCGCGTTCGGCAACTCCGCCGCGATGGTCAGCATGCGGACGTGGCCGCGCCCGGCCCGCACCAGTTCGCGGAACTCCGCCCGGTCGGGCTCGCGCAGCAGCGCCGGGTCGTGCGCGCCGCAGCGGGCCTTCGAGATGTACGGCCCCTCGAAGTGGATGCCCGCGATGAGCCCCTGCTCGCAGAGGTCGGCCAGGGCGGACGCCGTGCGGGCCAGCGTGGCGGGCGCCGCGGTGACCAGGCTGGCCAGCGTGGTCGTGGTGCCGCGCCCGAGGTGGAAGGCGGCGGCCTGTGCCGCCTTGTCCACATCGCCGTCCGGGTAGGAGGCCCCGGCGCCGCCGTGGGTGTGGATGTCCACGAAGCCCGGGACGACCGTCCGGCCGCCCAGCGACCGGCCGTTGCCGGGCGCCTGGCCGCGGCCGACGTGCGTGATCTTGCCGTCCTCGATGGTCAGCCAGCCGTCGTGGACCCCTTCCGGCGTCACGAGGCGAACGTCAGAGACAGTGAGGCTCATGCGCCCATCTTTCCGCCCGAGGGCCGGGATCGCCGAATGGGGGAGGTCGAACGGCTCGTTTATAGCAAAAATCCGGACTCGGTCCCCTGCTTCACACCTGTTCCCTCCACGTCTACCGTGCAGATGAAGATCATTTGCTGGGGAGAGAGGGAAGTAGGATTTGCTGGTCAGGACCTACGGGTAGGAAATCGTCCGCACAGGCGAAAGCCGTACAGAGGGAGCCCTATGACCGCGCGGATGGGCACCGCGGCGCTCGGCCCCACAGAGCGTTCCGCCGCCCTTGACCGGATGGAATCGCAGGAACTCGACGTGGTCGTGATCGGCGGCGGTGTCGTCGGCGCCGGCGTCGCCCTCGACGCTGTGACGAGGGGACTGTCCGTCGGCCTCGTCGAGGCGCGGGACTTCGCCTCGGGGACCTCCTCACGCTCGTCCAAGCTGATCCACGGTGGGCTGCGCTACCTGGAGCAGCTCAACTTCGACCTGGTGCGTGAGGCGCTGCGGGAGCGGTCCCTGCTGCTCCAGCGGATCGCTCCGCACCTGGTCAGGCCCGTGCCCTTCCTCTTCCCCCTCACCCATCCGGGCTGGGAGCGGCCGTACGTCGGGGCCGGGCTCGCGCTCTACGACACGCTGGGCTTCTCCTTCGGCTTCAGCCGGGGCATGCCGGGCCACCGGCACCTGTCGCGGCGGCGGGCGCTGCGCATCGCCCCCGCCCTCAAACGGTCGGCCTTCACCGGCGCCGTGCAGTACTGGGACGCCGGGGTGGACGACGCCCGGTACGTGATGACCATGCTCAGGACGGCCGCGACGTACGGGGCCGATGTGGCGTCGCGCGTCCAGGCGGTCGGCTTCCTGCGCGAGGGTGAGCGCGTCACCGGCGTCCGCGTGCGCGACCTGGAGAGCGGGACCGAGTTCGACGTTCGGGCCCGTCAGGTCGTCAACGCGACGGGGGTCTGGACCGACGACGTCCAGGAACTCGTCGGCGGGCGCGGCCAGATCCACGTCAAGGCCTCCAAGGGCATCCACCTCTTGGTGCCGCGCGACCGCATCCACTCCCTGACCGGGATCATCATGCGCACCGAGAAGTCGGTGTTGTTCGTGATCCCCTGGGGCCGGCACTGGATCATCGGCACCACCGACACGGAGTGGACGCTAGACAAGGTCCATCCCGCCGCCTCCCGGACGGACATCGACTATCTGCTCGACCACGTCAACTCTGTCCTCGCGGTGCCGTTGACCAGGGACGACGTCGAAGGCGTCTACGCCGGGCTGCGGCCGCTGCTCGCGGGGGAGTCGGAGGAGACCTCCAAGCTCTCGCGGGAGCACGTGGTGGCCCACCCCGTCCCGGGCCTGGTCATGGTGGCCGGCGGCAAGTTCACGACGTACCGGGTGATGGCGGCCGACACGGTCGACGCCGTCGCGCACGGCCTCGACCGGCGCGTGCCGCCGTCCTGCACCGACCAGGTCCCGCTGGCGGGCGCGGAGGGCTACCGGGCGTTGTGGAACTCCCGCCACCGGCTCGCCCGCTCGTCCGGTCTGCACGTCGCGCGGATCGAGCACCTGCTCCAGCGCTACGGCTCCGTGATCGACGAGGTGCTGGAGCTGATCGAGCGGGATCCCTCGCTCGGCCGGCCGCTCTCGGGGGCCGACGACTACCTGCGTGCCGAGATCGTCCACGCGGCCACCCACGAGGGCGCCCGTCATCTCAACGACGCGCTGAGCCGGCGGACCCGCATCTCGATCGAGACCTTCCACCGCGGCTCCGCCGTTGCGCAGGAGGCCGCGGAGCTCATGGCCAAGCCGCTCGGCTGGGACACCGAGCAGGTCAAGCGGGAGGTGGAGTACTTCACCAAGAGGGTCGAGGCCGAGCGGGCCTCACAGGAGCAGGACACCGACCGGGAGGCCGACGCGATCCGTCTCGGTGCACCCGAGATCGTTCCGGTCGCCCTCCCGGAGGGTCACGGCGTCTGACGCAGGGTCACGCGAAGGGGATCCAGGCCCGGTCGGCGAGGCTCGTCGCGTCGCTGACCTTGAGGCCGCTGTCGGAGACCGTCCAGATGGTGTTCCCGATGACGACGCAGCGGCGGATGCCGTTGTCGACCGGTGCGAACGAGCCGTCCCCCTGGTTCTCGCTGGGGTGGTTGATCATGCCGATCTTGTCGATCCCGCCGTCGCCGACCTTGAGCACGAGGGCGGAGCTGCCCTGGACGAAGTCGCCGGCCCAACTCTGGAGGGGCAACATCGCCAGGCCCGACTGCGGCCAGTAGACGAAGGCGTGCGGGTCCCACTCGGCCTCAGAGGCGGACTTCTCCTGGAGGAACCTGGAGACGATCTTCGGGCTGGCCGGGTCGCTCACGTCGAACAGGGAGATCTGCGTGCCGAGCGTCTGGCCCGACTCGGTGGCCTCCTGGCCGATGCCGAGCAGACGCCCCTCCCCGCCGGGGTGCAGGTAGGAGGAGTAGCCGGAGATCTTCAGCTCGCCGGTGACCTTGGGATCGGCAGGATCACGCAGGTCCAGGGCGTAGAGCGGGTCGGTCTGCTTGAACGTGACCACATAGCCGACGTCGCCGATGAAGCGCACGGAGTAGATGCGCTCGCCCTTGCCGAGCCCCGTCACCGAGCCCACGGAGGACAGGCTGGTCGCGTCGAGGACGTAGACGCCGCTCTCGCTCGTCTCGCGGGTCCCGCCGAACGTCTCCGAGTTGGACGTCGTGGCCACCCGGAGGTTGCCCTTGCTCTCCGACAGGGAGTACTGGTTGAGCAGCCGTCCGGGCACCGAGCCCGAGTCGACGTAGCGGGGGGAGCCCGCGCCGGTGATGTCGAACCGGTGCACCTCGGTGCGCTCGGGAGGCGTCGTCGGCGTGGGAGCCGGCTTTCGCGGCCTGTCCGACACCCGGGGAGTCGGCATCGGCATGTCATCGATGATCATCGGCCGCGCCCACCAGCGGGGGTTGCTGGTGACGTAGAGGCTGGTCGCCGTGCCGTACACGGTGTCGCCGTCGGCGGCCACACTGATCGGCGAGTCGGGGGAGAAGGTCTGGTCGGCGGCCAGGTCGATCGTGTGGACGGTCAGCATCGAGGTCCCGGTGTACTCGGCCGGGTGGCTGATCTGCTCGCACTTCACCGCGTCGGTGCGGGTGACCCCGTCGGCCACGATCTGGAACGACGGCAACCAGGCGTTGACCGGTGCGGCCAGCACGGCCCTGCGGTTGCGCTCGAGCAACCTGGACTCGGACATGTCGGGCTTGGGCGGAGGGAGCGTGATGTTCGGCTGGGACCGGACGACGAGCCGCACGGTCGAGCCGACCTGCCGGGCGTCGACGTGCGTGCCGTCGGCGGTCATCGTGGCCAGCACCTTCGGCGCGCCGGACAGGTCGACGAGCATGTACGTGGATCCCGACGACCCCGGCCGCACCTTGGCCATCGCGCCCAGCGGGATCATCCCGCCCATGCCCTCGAACAGCACCAGCGCGCGATTTCCGGAGATCAGCAGGTCGGCCCGCGCCCAGGCCTGTTCCTTGGGGACGAGACGCAGGGTGCCGGTCACCCGGCGGCTCTCGATGTCGACGACGCGGAGCACGCCCTGGCTGACCGTGATGATCCGCTGCCCGTCGGTCTTGACCAGGTCGGGCTCGTCGACTCCGGCCTCGTGGACGTTGGTCGTCGAGTAGGACTGGTCCGGGGCGGCTCCCTTGGCGGTGGCCGTCGCCGCGAGGGACGCGTCCTCCGACGCGGCGTACATCGCGGGGCCGACGCCCCAGGGGCTCACGTTCTCGGCGGTCCTGCGCCGGATGTCGTTCAGCATGTCGTCGCAGCTCGTGTACGAGACGAGGGAGACCTTGTCGGTCAGGTCGACCCGCGGCGGTGCCTGAGCCGCGCGCCCCTCCGTGCACGCCGTGGCGAGAAGCCCGGCCAGGGCGATGGCGCCCGCCGTGCGAATCGATGTCCTCATGCCCCTAGGACGTATCGTGGCGGGCTTCGGTTCGAGCGCTCCCTTGGGGGCGCCTGAAGGTGGCTTTACCAATCAGTAGCTTTAGGGAGGTCTCCGGAATATTCTTCCGCCATGGCCGCCACGATTCGGACGCTCGACAGCGCCATGGTCGATCGAGTCCTCGCGCACGTCACCTCTGAGGGCGAGACCCGGCAGATCGCCGTCCCGTTCACCGGTGAGCCCCTCGCCGACGTCCCGATCTCCTCGGCCGGCGACGTCAAGGCCGCGTACGCCAAGGCCGGGGCCGCGCAGGAGGCATGGGCCGCGCTGCCCGTCCGCGAGCGGATCAGGCCGTTCCTGCGGCTGCACGACGCGATGATCGACCGCAGGGACGAGATCCTCGACATCGTCCAGACGGAGACGGGCAAGGCGAGGCGGCACGCGTTCGAGGAGGTCCTCGACGTGGCCGGCTGCAGCCTCTACTTCGCCAGGCGCGCGCCCGGGCTGCTGGAGCCGCATGGCCGCCGGGGCATCTTCCCGCTGGCCACCCGGGTGACCGAGCTCCGCCACCCCAAGGGCGTCGTCGCCGTGATCAGCCCGTGGAACTATCCCCTGTCGCTCGGGGTGACCGACGTGGTCCCCGCGCTGATCGCGGGCAACGCCGTCGTCCACAAGCCCGACACGCAGACCGCCCTGTCCACCCTCTGGACGATCGACCTGCTGGCCGAGCTTGGCATGCCGCGCGACATCTGGCAGGTCGTGCTGGGCGACCCCGAGGACGTGGGCGAGCCGCTGATCGACGGCGCCGACTACGTGGCGTTCACCGGATCGACCAGGGGCGGCAGGAAGATCGCCGTCGAGGCCGCCGCCCGGCTCGTCGGCTGCTCGCTGGAGCTGGGCGGCAAGAACCCGATGATCGTGCTCGACGACGCCGACCTCGACCTGGCCGCGCAGGGCGCCATCCGGGCGTGCTTCACCAACGCCGGCCAGCTGTGCATCTCCATCGAACGGCTTTACGTGCAGGAATCGGTCGCCGACGCGTTCCGGGACAAGTTCGTCCGCGCGGTGGAGAACATGAAGATCGCCGCCGGGTCCGAGTGGGACACGCAGATGGGGTCCCTGACCCATCGGCGGCAGCTCGACGCGGTGACCGAGCACGTGGCCGACGCCGTCGCCAAGGGCGCGAAGGTGCTGACCGGAGGCCGCGCGCGGCCGGACCTCGGGCCGCTGTTCTACGAGCCGACGGTCGTCGAGGGCGTCACCGAGGACATGGATCTGTGCCGTGACGAGACCTTCGGCCCCGTCGTGGCCCTCTACCGGTTCTCGGACGAGGACGAGGCCGTCGCCCTCGCGAACGACACGCCCTACGGGCTGAACGCCTCGCTCTGGACGCGCGACCTCGGGCGGGCCAGGCGGCTCGCCGCCCGCGTCAAGGCGGGCACGGTCAACGTCAACGAGGGGTACGGCTCGGCCTACGCGTCCTACGACGCCCCGATGGGCGGCATGAAGGCCTCCGGACTCGGCCGCCGCCACGGATCCGAGGGCCTGCTCAAGTACACCGAGGTCCAGACCGTCGCCAGCCAGGCGTCGTGGCTCGGCTTCGAGCCGATGCTCGGCATGTCGTACGACACCTACGCCGACACCCTTGCCGGCATCCTCAAGACGATGAAGCGGCTCCACCTCAAATAGGACTGCCATGGACTACGACGTCGTCGTCATCGGGTCGGGTTTCGGCGGGAGCGTGACGGCCCTCCGCCTGACGGAGAAGGGTTACTCGGTCGGCGTCCTTGAGGCCGGCAGGCGGTTCGAGGACGGCACGCTGCCCAAGACGTCCTGGCGGGCCAGGGACTTCCTGTGGGCCCCGCGGCTCGGGCTGAAGGGGATCCAGCGGATCCACGTGCTGCGCGGCGGAAGCGGCGTCATGGTCCTCGCCGGCGCGGGGGTGGGCGGCGGCTCGCTGGTGTACGCGAACACGCTCTACGAGCCGCTCGACCCCTTCTTCGACGACCCCCAGTGGAGTCGCATCACGGACTGGAAGAGTGAGCTCGCTCCTTACTACGACCAGGCCAAACGGATGCTGGGGGTGGCGCGGAACCCGACGGTGACGCCCGCCGACGAGGTCATGCGGAAGGTGGCCGAGCGGATGGGCGTCGGCGACACCTTCCACCTCGCCCCCGTGGGGGTGTTCTTCGGCGCCCCCGGCGTCGAGGTCGACGATCCGTACTTCGGCGGCGTCGGACCGCGCAGGCGGGGCTGCCTGGAGTGCGGCGAATGCATGACGGGCTGCCGCCACGGCGCGAAGAACACGCTGGTCAAGAATTACCTCCACCTGGCGGAGAACGCGGGGGCGACGGTCCATCCCGAGACGACCGTCACCAGCGTGCGGCCGATCGACGGCGGGTACGAGGTCACGGCCCGCAGGACCGGCTCCCTGCGCGGCACCCGCGCCTTCACCGCGCGGCAGGTCGTCTTCGCCGCCGGCACGTACGGCACGCAGCGGCTGCTGCACACCCTGAGGGCGACGACCCTGTCCGGGCTATCGCCGCGGCTCGGCGTCCTGACCCGGACGAACTCCGAGGCGCTGCTCGGCTTCGAGCGGCTCAAGGTCACGGGGGACAAGCTCAACCGCGGGGTGGCGATCACCTCGTCGATCCACCCCGACGCCGAGACGCACATCGAACCCGTCAGGTACGGCGACGGCTCCAACGCGATGGGCATGCTCCGCACGCTGCTCGTGGACGGCGGGGGCAGGGCGCCCCGCTGGCTGAAGTTCCTCGGCGCGGCCCTGCGCCGGCCGCACCTGGTGCCCCGGCTGTTCAACCACCGGAGGTGGTCGGAACGGGCCGTCATCGCCCTCGTCATGCAGGCCAAGAATAACTCGGTCACGGTCTCCCTCCGGGGACGGCGGCTGAGGGCCGACCCCGGCCACGGCGAGCCCAATCCCACCTGGATCCCCGCGGGGCACCGGGCCGCGCGGCTGGCCGCGGAGGAGATCGGCGGCATGCCGGGCGGGTCCTGGCTCGACCTGTTCGACATCCCGGCCACGGCGCACTTCCTCGGCGGCTGCGCGATCGGCGACTCCCCGGAGAGCGGTGTGATCGACGCCTACCACCGGGTCTACGGGTACGAGGGGCTGCACATCGTCGACGGGTCGGCGATCTCCGCCAACCTGGGGGTCAATCCCTCGCTCACCATCACCGCGCAGGCGGAACGGGCCATGGCCCTGTGGCCGAACAAGGGCGAGGCCGATCCCCGCCCGGCGGTGGGATCGGCCTACGCGAGGGTCTCGCCGGTCGTGCCGCTCCACCCGGTGGTGCCGGCGTCGGCTCCGGGAGCGCTCCGCCTGCCGATCGTGGGGATCACCTAGGCCCGGGCGACGACGTCCTCGATCGCGGCGACGACGGTGCCGGGGTCCTTGCTCAGGATCTGCACGTGGTTGCTCGGCGTCGTCGCGAACACCGACACGCGCTCGTTCAGCGACTCGGCCTTGGCGGCGGCGGCCCGCAGCGTCCGCATGTCCTCGTCCGAGGCGCCCGAGTGCGGACCGGTGGCGACGACGTACACGGCCGGGCATTGCAGTGCCTCGAAGTCGGGGCCGAGCTCGCCGTTCACGGTGTCCAGCTCGATGACCATCTCGGCCGACTCGGCGGGCGTCATCCGGGCGGAAAGGCCGAGGGCCGCCATGATGCGCATGATCCAGCCGAGCCGGCGGAACTGCTTGCGCGCCGCATCCTTGCCGGCCTCGTCGAACATCGAGATCGGGTAGGCGCCGTCGACGAGGACGAGCCCGGCGACCTGGTCGGGATGCTCGGCGGCGTACCGCACCGCGAGCGTCGCGCCGTGGGACCACCCCACCAGGACCGGCCGCTCGATCCCGGTCGCCTCGATCACGCGGCCGATGTCGTCGACGGCGCCCCGGGCGGAGTAGTCGGCCGACCTGCCCGACTTCCCGCGCGCCCGCGCGTCGAATGTGACGGTGCGGTGCCTCCCGGCGAGGCGCTGGAGGACGTGGTTCCAGTGCCGCTGCGTCGCGAAGCCGCCGTTGAGGAAGAGGAGCGGGCGTCCCTCTCCGGGGGTGTCGACAGCGTGGAGACGGGTGTCCGCGGCGGTGATCGTGAGCTGACGAGACATGGGGGGCCAGCCTTTCGTGTGGGCCTGCGCGTCTTCGGAGTCTTCGGGACCGTGGTTCTTACGGGGACCTGTGTTTCTTGCGGTGTTATGTGCCGGTCCGTGGGGTGATCAGGGCCGGCGCCTGAGGGTGTCGCGCTGGACGTGCCATTCGGACAGCAGGGCGGGCATCCGCTCGGCGAGGAAGTCGTAGAACGCGGCGCCCTCCTCGAGCATCGAGCGCCGTTCGGAGGGGCCGTCCTCGAGTAGCTCGAGCGCCTCGCGCGCGAGCGCGGCCTGCTCCTGGTACGTCGCGCTCGCGAAGCCCGTGGGGTCGAGCGCCCGGGGGTCGAGGGTGACGTGGTCCACGCGCTGCCCGGCTGAGCGGGAGCGGCGCACGACGCGATGGCCGGCCAGGAGGGTGACCGCCCCCGTGATCGCGCTGCGGCTCGCGAGCAGCGCCTCGCTGAGCTCCGCGATGGTCTGCTGAGGGGGCCGGCAGATGAGCAGATAGCCCAGCACGCGGCCGGCCACGGGGGGGAACCCGTACTCCCGTGCGTAGAAGTGGGCCATCCGGTCGGTGAAGGTGAGCTCGTCTGGCGTGGTCATGCCACGATGGTAACTGACATGACGCAAATAACACAAATAAGTGTCATTTGGATTTTTACCTGGCCGCATCGGAGCCGGTCACGGGGCCGGACCGTGTGGGGGTCGCGGGCCCGGACCGTGTGGGGGGGTGGGTGCCGGAACCGCGCCGATAGACTGACGACACCGCTCGTTTCCTTTGGGGGTCCTTCCGGTGTCTGAGTTCGACACGGTCCTGGTGGTCGACTTCGGCGCGCAGTACGCGCAGCTGATCGCCCGCCGGGTGCGTGAATGCCACGTCTACTCCGAGATCGTCCCGTCGACGATGCCGGTGGCGGAGATGCTGGCCAGGAAGCCCAAGGCGATCATCCTGTCGGGCGGTCCCTCGTCCGTGTACGCCGAGGGCGCCCCGCCCGTCCCCGAAGGGCTGTTCGCGACGGGCGTGCCGACCTTCGGCATCTGCTACGGCTTCCAGGCGATGGCGCAGGCGCTGGGCGGGACCGTCAACAGGACGGGAGTCGCGGAGTTCGGCGGCACCTCGTTGCAGGTGCTGGGCGACGGCGTGCTGTTCGCGGGTCTGCCGTCCACGCAGTCGGTCTGGATGTCCCACGGCGACTCCGTGTCGGGGGCGCCCGCCGGGTTCATCGTCACCGCGTCCACCGAGGCCACGCCGGTCGCCGCGATCGAAAACCCCGAGCAGGGACTGTACGGCGTGCAGTTCCACCCCGAGGTCCTCCACACCGCCCACGGCCAGACGGTGCTCAAGCACTTCCTCAAGGCGGCCGGGTGCCGTCCGTCGTGGACCATGCTCAACATCGTCGAGGACGCGGTCACGGCGGTGCGCGAGCAGGTCGGCGACGGCAGGGCGATCTGCGCGCTGTCGGGCGGCGTGGACTCCGCCGTGGCGGCCGCCATCGTCCAGCGCGCCATCGGCGACCGTCTCACCTGTGTCTTCGTCGACCACGGCCTGCTCCGCAAGGGCGAGGCCGAGCAGGTCGAGCGTGACTTCGTCGCCGCGACCGGGGTGAAGCTCCGGGTGGTGGACGCCGCCGAGCGGTTCCTCAAGGCCCTGTCCGGGGTGGTCGACCCCGAGGAGAAGCGGAAGATCATCGGCCGGGAGTTCATCCGCGTCTTCGAGGACGAGCAGCGGGCGATCCTGGCGGACGGCCCGGCGGACTTCCTGGTCCAGGGCACGCTGTACCCCGACGTGGTCGAGTCCGGCGGCGGCACCGGCACCGCGAACATCAAGTCTCACCACAACGTGGGCGGCCTGCCCGACGACCTGCGGTTCCAGCTGGTCGAGCCGTTGCGGACGTTGTTCAAGGACGAGGTCCGGCGGGCCGGCGAAGAGCTGGGCCTTCCCGTGGCGATGGTCTGGCGGCAGCCGTTCCCGGGACCGGGGCTCGGCATCCGGATCATCGGCGAGGTGACCGCGGAGCGGCTCGACATCCTCCGCGAGGCCGACGCCATCGCGCGCGAGGAGTTGTCCCGGGCGGGGCTCGACCGTGACATCTGGCAGTGCCCGGTTGTCCTGCTGGCCGACGTCCGCTCGGTCGGCGTCCAGGGCGACGGTCGCACGTACGGGCACCCCGTCGTCCTGCGGCCCGTCACCTCGGAGGACGCGATGACGGCCGACTGGGCCCGCGTCCCCTACGACGTGTTGTCCCGCATCTCGACCCGGATCACGAACGAGGTACGTGAGGTCAACCGAGTGGTCGTCGACGTCACCAGCAAGCCCCCGGGCACCATCGAGTGGGAGTAACCCCCCCTTCCCGCGCGTGATCATGGAAGGGGACGGGGGCGGAAATGTATGATCATGACAGCGGGGAGTGAAAAAGGCGTACATAAGGGTGTGGCTCAGGCGTCAGCGGTAAGTTGAGGCTGGTGATTGCCACACAGGTCGCCGTCGCACCCTCACGCACGCAGGTCACCCGGCTCGCCTGGCTGGACGCGTTACGCGGAATCGGGGCGATGGCCGTGGTGGCCGAGCACATGCTCCCGTGGCTCATGCCCGCGCTGCGACCGTACTGGTTCAACCTCGGCATGTACGGCGTTCTGGTGTTCTTCCTGGTCAGCGGGTACATCATCCCGGCGTCCCTGGAGCACAGGGGAGACGTCAGAGCCTTCTGGATCAGCCGGATCTTCCGCCTCTACCCTCTGTACCTGCTGGTCATCGGGCTTGTGCTCGTGATGGCGATCTGGGTGCCGGTGCGCATGGAGGTCCCGCGCCATCCGTCGTCCGTGGCGGCCCACCTGTCGATGTTGCTCGACGTCGTCCACATGGGCGGGGTCGCCGATCCGATGTGGACCCTGTCGTACGAGATGGTGTTCTACCTGATCGTCACCGCGCTCTTCGTGGGGGGTGCGCACCGGCGCAGCGGCCTGCTGGCCATCGCGTTCGGCGTCGTGGCGGTCGCGTCGGGCCTGGTGTTGTCGGCGCCGCTGCTGCCGGGCGAGTGGCCGGCCATCGTGACCTGTGTGATCTTCGTCGCCGGGCTCGCCTGCCTGATCTCGGGCCGTTTCCGGATGGTCGCCGCCTACTCCCTCGGCCTGATGGCCCTGGTGCTGCTCGTGTTCGCCAGCTTCGTGCCCTGGTTCGGCGCGGCCATCCTCGCGGTGATGTTCACCGGGACGGCCATCCAGCGCTGGGAGGCGGGCACGGGCGGGCTGACCCCGGTCGTGGTGTCGGCCGCCCTGGTGGCCGTTTCTCCCGTGTGGTCGATCCAGGCGGGCTGGTGGTGGGTGCAGCCGGACGTGTGGATCACGACGATGGCGCTCGCGGGCGGCACGTTCGCCCTCGCGATGGCGCTGCGCGGCCGCCCGATCCCCGGCGTGCTCACGTGGATCGGCCTGATCAGCTACTCGATCTACCTGCTCCACCATCCCCTGTTGCGGGGGCTGAACTCCCTGCTGGGCGACCTCCGAGGCCTGCCCGCCGCGCTCCAGTCGGCGGTCAGCCTGGGATATCTGGTCGTGCTCCTCACCTTGAGCTGGCTGACGTACCGCTTCGTCGAGGCCCCGGCGCAGCGGCTCGGCAAGCGGATCAGCCGTTCGCTGAGGTCACCCCAGACCGGGTCCTCCGAGGGGTGACCACACGGGGAGCGGGCCCGTAAACGTTCGGCCAAGCACCACGGCAGGCGTCCGCGCGTTTCGCGATGCTGTCCCGGGTCGCCGTCCTGAGACCGGCGACCGGGGCCAACGCGATTCGAGGAGGAGGTCCGGTTGATCCGTTCCACCCCCCGATCGCCGCGAACATGGGGAACGAGCGTCGGATTCGGCCACTGCCCGGAGTCGTTCGGCCGGGTCGACGGCTTCAGCGGTCCTTGGCATGACCTCGACGCGGAGGGCGCGCCGCGAGAGCCGTTCGACTGCGTGGTCGTCGCCGTCCGGACGTTGCGGGACCTGCGCGTGCTCGTCCCGATGCGCGGGCTCCTTCCGAGCGCCGGACGGATCCGTGTCGTGCTGGCGGAGACGTCCCTGTGGGCGCCGCCGCCGACGCCCGTCCCCGGCCAATCGGACGCCTGGGCGCGGCTCGCCGACCTGCGGGTCACCCGTACGGCCACCGGCTGGCACCTCGACGCGTCGTTCACCGAACCCGTCGCGGCGGGCGAGGTGGTCGCGTCGGTGGCGCGGGGCCTTCTCGGGACGGGCCGCCAGCCGGGCCAGCCGGTGATCGGCCTCGCAGGGGAGTACGCCGGTGAGTGGCGGCCCGGCGACGCCGACGCGGCCCCCGCCGACCGCGCGCTCCGGACGCCGGAGCGCCGGGACGCCCCCGGCTGCGACCTGCTGCTCCGCCTCGACGGCGAACGCGCCGACGTGCGTGCGGGCGGTCCCCACCTGAACCTGGGGCGTGATCGCGTCGATCCCGGCGCGCTGCCGCCCGTCGACGAGGCCGTGGTCAACCCCATCGGCTTCAGACGGCACCCCACGGGTTCTGTCGCGACGCTCGGCTCCGGCCCCGCCGTGATCTGCGGATCGGACGTGCTCGTACGGCTGGGGCCACGCGGAGAGCTGACGGACGTCGAGGTGGCGCGCCTCAGGGACGTCAGGGGCGTGGTGATCCCGCCTGCCGGAGAGGGAGGGCCCGCCACGGCCAGGGCGGCCGCCAGGATCGTCGCCGGACTGGCCGCCGCCGGGGTCCCGGTGATCGCCAGGCCCGACGCGGAACGCGACGCCGCCCTCGGACCCGAGCTGGCCCAAGCCGTCGCGGCGGTGTGCGAGGAGGATCTGGCGACCGACCAGCGGCGGGAGGAGATCGCGATCCGGCTGCGCAGGATCGCACTGCGCGTCCACGGCGCCGTCCCCCGTTGGCGTGCCGTGGCCTCGTCCGCCGGCCTGCCCGTGCCTCCCGAGCCGCTGGTGTCGGTCCTGCTGTGCACGCGCAGGCCGGAGATGATCCCCTTCGCGATCGAGCAGATGGAAGGCCAGCGCGGCGTACGGCTGGAGCTCGTCGTGGGACTCCACGGACTGCCGGTCGCCGCGGTGCCCGCCACGGACCTCCCGGTCACGGTGGTCGAGGCCCCCGGCGGGCTGCCCTTCGGCTCGGTCCTCAACCGGATGGCCGCCGTGGCCTCGGGGACGTTCCTCGCCAAGGTCGACGACGACGACTGGTATGGGCCCGACCACCTCGCCGACCTCCTGCTGGCCCAGCGCTACTCCGGTGCGGACCTGGTCGGCTCCGCCCCGGAGTTCGTCTACCTGGAGCCCCTCGACGTGACGATCAGGAGACGCGTCGGCACGGAGCGGTTCGCCCCTTTCGTGGCCGGGGGAACCATGGTGATCACCCGGGCGATGTTCGACGCGGTCGGCGGGTTCCGGCCCATCCCGCGCACGGTCGACGGGCAACTGCTCGACGCCGTGCGGGCCGCAGGGGGACGGATCTACCGCTCCCACGGCTTCAACTACCTGCTGCGCCGCCGGAACGCGCGCGAGCACACGTGGCAGCCGCCCGTGCAGTCGTTCCTCACGTCCTACGAGGAGCAGTGGCGCGGCCTGGTCTTCAACGCCCTGATGGAGCGCACCCCCGCGTACGGCAGGCGGGGGTGACGCGGATGGCCGGCATCCGGATCCCGCTCAACGACTACGGAGTGCTCGGCGATCCGCCGGACCCGGGTGCGTGGACGCCGACGCTGACGGTCAGCGTGATCGTCTCCACACGCGGCCGCGAGCGGACGTTGCCGCTGACCCTGGCCGGCCTCGCGTCCCAGAGCTATCCACGCCATCTGATGGAGGTCATCGTCGTTGACGCCGGTGACGGACCGCCGATCTCGCTTTCCGGCCGTGTGCCCGAGCGCATCCGGGTCGTCAGGCCGGAGCCGGGAACGCCGTGGACGCCTGGCGCGTGCGACGGCGACGTCGTCCATCTGCTCGACGCCGATCTGCTCGTCCCGCCCGAGCACATCGAGGCGCACATGCGCTGGCATCACCTCGCGGACCACCTAGTCGTCCTGAGCCGTCCGCTGCACGTGCCCGGCGCGCACGGCGGGAGCCTCGACGCCGAGGCGCTCGCCGCCGTCGAGGCCGGGTCGGTCGAGGGGTTCGCGGGCCGGTCCGGAGCCCTGGAGCGCAGGCAAGAGTGGGACGGAGCCTCGGATCTGCGGGAGGCGGGGGCGAAGGCGTTCACCGCGATGGGGGGCGCCCCCGCCTCGGTTCCGGCGACCCTGCTGCGCGCGAGTGGCGGAATTCAGCCGGCGCAGGAGTATCTCGAGCTGGGATACCGGCTCGCCCAGGCCGGGGCGGTATTCGTGGCGGAAAGGAGTGCACGGAGCGTGCGGGTCGGCGGCCCCGTCGCCGGGCCCGACCGGTCGTACCTGGCCGAGCGCGTGCCGTCGATGCGCCGGCTCAGGAGGCGGCCCGGGCGGACCTACCTCGTGCCGTACGTCGAGGCCGTCGTGCCCGCGGAAGGCGCGGCCGTCCAGGACGTGCGGGCCACGGTCGACGGTCTGCTCGCGAGCGACCTGCCCGACGTCGTCGTGATCGTGGCCGGCCTGCCGCGCGGCGGAGCGCGGATGATCCGGGACGCCTACGCGGGCGAGACCCGGGTGTCGTTCGCCGGGCACGTCCCCGACCCGGAACTCCCCGTCCCGTTCCGCTTCCACTGCCCGCCGGGCTGGGTGCCTTCGCGGAAGACCCTGGAATCGATCCTCGCGTTCGCCGAGCGGAGGGGCCTCGGCGTGTTGTCGCTGGCCCTCGACGAACAGGAGGGCGTCGTCAGCGCCCGGCTGGAGCGCACGGCCGCCGTGAACCGGGCCCGTCGCCTCGCGCTACCGGGGGACGACCTGGACGATCTGGTCCACGAGACGTTCGCGACGCTCTGGGAGGCCGGAGAGACCTGGGGAATCGTCCGGCGCGAGGCTCCCGCCCCGGCCCCGCCCCAGGAGACGGGACATGACGGCCGGAAGAGGGAACCCGCCCGGCCAATCCGCACCTCTCTGCGACGCGTGCTTATACCGCTTCTGACGCGCACGTGAAGAGCTGGTAAAGCAAAACGGCCGTCACTATGCGTGACGGTAACGTTTCAACTCGCTGTCGCATGCGACACCGGGGGGGACAATGGCAAAGCCTGAGGTGAGCGTGATCCTGCCGACGCGGGACGCGGGCGGGTGGCTGCGAGACGCTCTCGACTCCATCGACGTCCAGAGGTTCCGCCACCGCGTCGAGGTGATCCTCGTCGAGGAGGGTGCCCGCGGAGACCTCGCGGACGAGGTCCGTGTGCTCGGCAAGCCCATGCGCCGGGCCGAGACCGTCACCGCCGCCGTGGCCGGCGCGCAGGGCCGCCATCTCGCCTTCCTCGACGCCGGCGACGTGTACGTGCCCGGAGGGCTCGACGGCCTGATGGAGCTGGCCGCCCGGCATGACGCCGACGTGGTCGTCGGTGACATGGCCGGCACCGCTCCCGGCTGCGCGTGGCGCAAGGAGCTCGCGCTGGGCGAGCGGGTCATCGGCTCCGTCGCCGAGGCGCCGGACATCGTCTGCGGCGGGCCTGCCTCGAACAAGCTCTTCGCGCGTGAGCTGGTGGCGACCACACGGGCCGATCTGTCCCATGGCGTCCCGGCCCTGCTGGCGCTCATGCTCGACGCGCGCCGCCTGGTGCTGAGCGACCAGATCTGCTGCAGGCCGGCCCGCGACCAGGACGCGGCTCGCGTCAAGGCCCCGTACTCCGGGGACGATCCGTCCCTCGAGGAGGACGGGATCATGGCACGTCTAGCGGACGCCGAACAGGTCGCCGGGCACTGTGAGGGCCGTCCGCCCGAGGTGCGGCGGGCTCTCATGCGCTGGGTGGGCGCCACGCAGCTCCGTCACGCCGAGGCCGCCGCGGCCACTCTCGACGACGCCGGGCTCGCCGACTTCGCCCACCGGACGTCGATCATGTTCAAGGAGATCTCCCCGCCGGTGATGACCGAGATCCTCACCGAGGCCCTGGCGAGGCGCGGCGGCCGCCTGGACGACGGGCTGCGCGCGATCGGGACCTGCCTGGGGGAGCCCGAGACGATCCGGCGCCCGGTCGCCCGGGGGCGGCTCCGTGTGCTCTCGGGCCGCGTCTACCTGGACCTGCCTGATCTCGAGACGTTCGGCGACCTGCTCAGGGTCCAGCCGCTGACCGCCGTCGTCTGCAGGCTTCGCCCGGCCGGCCACGCCACCCTGCTCCGGGTGGGCGGCCAGGTCCTCGCGCCCGGGCTCCTCGCCACGCAGGGAGAGGTGCGCTCCGACCTGCTGCTCGAGGTGGGCGACGCCGTCTGCCGCCGGGAGGTGCACGTGACCCGGGCCAGGCCGGGGTTCTTCTCCTGGTCCTGCGACCTGCCCGAACGCGCCCTGCCGTACGGCGAGGCGGGGCTGCGGCTGGTCGCCCGCGACCGGTTCGGAGCCGAGACCGGGCTGCCGCTGAGCGTCATCCGGGACGAGCGCGTGGTCGCCGACTTCGAGGGACGCCGCGTCAGGCTGCGCGGCACCCCGGAGGGAGCCGGGCTCGTCGTCACCAGGACCGGACCGCTGCGCTGTGCCGTGACCAGGGCGCGCGTCCTCGGGGCGGCGATGCGGGGAAACGTCCACCGCTGATCGGCGCACCGGAAGACCGCCATCCGACGGACGAGTTCTAAGGATTCCACCTGTGCCTCGCATCAGCGTCATCGTCCCGATCCACGACGTGGAGCTCTACCTTCCCGCCTGCCTGGAGTCGGTGGCGGCGCAGACCTGGGAGGACCTCGACGTCGTCATGGTCGACGACGGGTCCCCGGACTCGAGCGCGGAGATCGCCGGGCGGTTCGCCGAGCGGGACGGGCGGTTCCGGTTGATCCGCCAGGCCAACCGCGGGCTGGGCGCGGCGCGCGACACGGGGGTCCGCCACGCGACCGGCGACTTCCTCGCCTTCCTCGACGGCGACGACCTGCTTCCGCCGTACGCGCTCGAGTACATGCTGGGGAGCCTGCAGGAGTCCGGCTCCGACCTGGCCACGGGCAACGTCGGCAGGTACGACGGACGGCGGGTCCGGCAGTCGGCGATGCACCGGGCCGTCTTCGCCGGGCCGGCGACCACCACGCACGTGACGCGTAGCGCAGGCCTGATGAGGGACCGGCAGGTCACCAACAAATTGTGGCGCCGGTCCTTCTGGGACGCGCACGGCTTCAGCTTCCCCCACGGCGTGCTGTACGAGGACATGCTCGTGGCGTTGCGCGGCCACGTCCTCGCGGGTTCGGTCGACGTCCTGCCGGCCCAGGTGTACCTGTGGCGTGAACGCGCCGCGGGCAGCCGGTCCATCACCCAGAAGAAGACCCGGGTGCAGCACCTCACCGACCGCTTCTCCGCCGTGTTGTCGGTGCGGAGGTTCCTCGAGGCCGAACGGCTCGCCGCGCACATCCCCGCCTGGGACCACGCCGTCCTCGACAGCGACCTGACGAACTTCGTCGACGTCCTCGACCAGGCGTCGGAGGCCTACCGCGAGCGCTTCCTCGATCTCGCCGGCGAGTATCTGGGCCGCGTCTCGCCCGCCGTGCTGGACGGGCTGCCGGCCCTCAGGCGGCTGGAATGGCACCTCGTCCGGCACAGGCGGGCGGCCGACCTGCTGGAGGTCGTCACCTGGGACCGTCAGGCGGCGTCGGGGGACAGGCTCGTGCGACGGTTCGGCCGGTCGTACCTGGCCACCCCGTTGCTGGAACGGCTGCCCGCCGCGCTCTCGCGCTTCGCCGACACCCTCCACCACCGGATCGACCAGATCGGCTGGCGGGAGGGCAGGCTGGTCGTGGAGGGACGGGCGACGCCGCGTCATCTGCGCCCGACCCGGCGGTTCCACCAGCAGGTCTTCGCGTCGGTCGTCCATGAGGAGACCGGGCGGCGCGTCCGCGTCGGTGCGTCGGTCAGGCGCTCGAAGGTGTCCCGGGGCGGGCACGACGGCCGCGAGGACTGGGGCGGGTTCCGCCTCACGATCGATCCGAGGAGGCTCGCCGCCGACGAGGGACTGTGGCACGTCGAGATGCGGCTGCTCCACCGGGGCGCGGTGGTGCGGGGGCCGCTCGCCGATCCGGGAGCCGGCCGCTCCACGCAGGTGGGCGCCCGGTCTGCCGGGCGGGGCCGGTACGTGGTGCCACACTTCACGGAGGCCGGGGTCCTGGCTCTGCGAGTGGACGGCGAGCGGGCGCGGGTCGTCAGGCAGAGCCTGTGGGGCGGCCGCCTGCGCCTGGAGGGCGAGATCGTGGCGGACGGCCCGGCCGCCAAGGGGGGCGCGGCCGCAAAGGGAGGCGCGGCCGCCAAGGGGGACGCCCGGAGCCGGTCGGCGCACGCCGGAGGGCGCAGGGCCGGGGATCGCGTCGCCGGGGGCCTCGGCCCAGAGCCGGTGCTCCGCGTGACGCGCAGGCCCGGCGGCGTGCCGCTGCTTTATCCGATCAGGACCGACGGCCGCGTGTTCTCGGCCGACATCGACTTGCGTGACGTCCTTCCCGCACGCAGGAGGTCCGTCACCGAGAGAGGGCTGGCGGACCCGTCCGCCGAGTGGCGGGTCGAGGTGCGATCGGCCGACGGAGTGGTGACTCCGGTGACCTTCGCCGAGGACCTGCCGGCCGGGCGTCATGGCCTCGCCGGGCGGGAGGTCGTCGTGTTCCGCGACCATGGCGGCGGCCTCATGCTGCGCGACCAGCCCGCAGCCGCGTTCGTGGACCTGGCGGAATGGCTCCCCGGCGGCGAACTGCTGATCGAGGGCGGCTTCGCCGAGCCGTACGAGCCGGCCGCCCTGGTGGTGCGCGCACGCGACGGCAGACTCGAGCGGACGGCGCCGGTCGAAGGGACGGGCGCCCGGTTCCGGGCGCGGCTCACGCCGGAGGCCGTCGGCTCGCCACTGGGCCGGCTTCCGCTGCCGCGCGGCCGGTACGGCCTGGCCGTGCGGGTCCGGGGCTCGGACCGGGACCTGCCGGTCGAGTTCACGCCCGGCTGCGCGCTGGTCCACGAGACGGCCCGGCGCACCTTCACGCTCGACGGGGACGGCGCCGGGCACGCGGTCCTCGCCGTGAGCGGCGATCTGTCGGGCGACGAGCGGGGCGTCCGGGCTCAGCGGGCGTTTCGCAAGGAGTCCTATCCGGCGTCGCGCGAAAAGCCGATGTGGCCCGCGGTCCTGTTCGACTGCGACGACGGCACGGCGTTCTCCGACAGCCCCCGTGCCATCTACCAGGAGCTCAGGCGGCGGGGGACGGAGCTCACCGTCCTGTGGAACGTGCACGACGGCCAGGTGGCGCTCCCCGGTGATGTGGAGGCGGTGCGGACGCACGGGCGGGAGTACTACGAGGCGCTCGCCCGCTGCCGTTACGTCGTGACCAACGACCATCTGCCGCCCTGGTTCGAGCGTCGGCCCGGTCAGACGGTCCTGCAGACCTGGCACGGGTCCCCGCTGGGGAAGATCGGCCACGACGGAGCCGTGCGGCATGGGCGGCTGTCCAGGCAGGTCGCGCAGTGGAGCCACCTGCTGTCGGCCGGCCCCTGGTGGACGCCGCTGCTGCGGCAGGCCTTCGGGTTCCATGGGGAGATCGTGGAGGCGGGCCTGCCACGCAACGACGTCCTGCGGGCGTCGGGACACGAAGCGGGGGCCGCGCGTGTCAGGAGGAGGCTCGGAGTCCCGGACGGGTGGCGGCTCGTCCTGTACGCCCCGGAGGGGGAGGAGACGCTCGACCTCGAGTTCGTCGCCGCCGCGCTCCGTGACGACCGGGTGCTGCTCGCCCGGCGCGCGGACGAGGGCCGGGCCACGCCCGCCGGCGTGCTCGACGTGTCGGCGTTCCCCGACTGCCACGAGCTCTATCTCGCCGCCGACGCGCTGGTGACGGACTGCTCCAGGGCGATGTTCGACTTCGCCGTCACGGGCCGTCCCATCCTGTTCCACGTCGACGTCCCGCCGACCGGCCTCTACCTCGACTTCCGGGCCGAGGCGCCGGGCCCCTGGCTGAGCACCGCGGACGAGGTCGCCGAGGCGATCCGGGACCTCGGCGAGGTCGCGGAGAAGTACGCGGGACTGGGCGACGCCTTCGCCGCACGCTACTGCCCGATGGACGACGGCCGGGCCGCCGCCCGGGTGGCCGACCGGCTGTTCGCCTGACGCGCCGGCGGGATGGAGACGACGGGATCGAGATTGATGGACCATGCATCCGCATGCCGGTCGACGCCTGCCCCCGTGCTCTCGGTGGTCGTGCCCGTCCTGGGCGAGGAGGAGCATCTCGGGGAGTGCCTCGACTCGCTCAGGGGCCAGGCCCTCACGGGGATCGAGATCGTCCTCGCCGGTCAGGGGGCGGGAGCCGTACGAGATCGGTGGTCGTCCGTCGTCGTGCCGGAGGGGCGGGACGCGGGCGCGGCGAGGAACGCGGGCGCCGAGCGGGCGAGAGGGACCTACCTGGCCTTCGCCGGTGCCGATTCCGTGGTGCCCACCGGGGCCTACCGGGCGCTCGTGGAGAGCCTCGAGGTCACCGGGTCGGATCTGGCCTGTGGAAGGTCCGCTCCGTTGCCCGTTCCGCTGTCCGTGGGACGCACGCCGGGGGAGACCGTGGAGGACTCCGCCTGGCTTCCGGGTACCGACGGCGTCGGCGTCCCCCGCACGCACATAACGCGGCTTCCCCAGCTGATCCATGACAGATCGATGGCGAACAAGGTCTTCCGCCGCACGTTCTGGGACGAACACCGGTTCCGGTTCCCCGACGGCGTGCCCGCGGACTTCCCCGTCGCCATTCCCGCGCACGTGCTCTCCCGGTCGACGGACGTGCTCGCCGACGTCGTACGGCTGTGCCGCCCCGCGGCGGACGAACCCGCCGACCCCGAACGGCGGCTGGCGGCGATGCTGGACGTCTCCGCCCTGCTGGAGCGGCACGACCCCCGGCTGAGGACGCACTGGGACGGGGAGGTGGAGGAGGCGGTCGCGGAGGTCCTCGACACCGCCGCCGTCCGGAGGGACCTCGGCGGGCTCTGGGCCCTCGCGCCCGCCCTCGCGACGCTGCACCCCCACGCGGCCGACGGGTCGACCGCGCTCAGGCGGCTCATGTTCTTCCTGCTGATCCGGGGAATGGCGAAGGAGTTGTCGGAGGTTCAGCGGTTCGCCGGAGAGCAGGTCATGGACTGCGGCGTCGTCCGGCGGGGCCTGTTACGCCCCCGCTGGTTCCACGACTACCCGTTCCTGTACGACGACAGGATCTCCGACGAGGTCTTCTCGGCGGCGCACGACCTCAAGCTCCGCGCGCGTGTCGACGACGTGCGAAGCGGCGGCGACGGCGTGGTGCGGATCGAGGGGCATGCCTACATCGCCCATCTCGGCAGCCGGCGCAGCCGCCTTGAGCTCTGGCTCCAGCGGGGCGGTGAGCGGATCGAGTTGCCTGTCACGCGGATCCCGCGGCCGGATGTGACCGCGAACTCCCGACAGTCCGCCGTGTGCCATGACATGTCGGGATTCGCGACCGAGGTCGCAGCACACGACCTGCGGTCCGGCCGGTGGACGCTCCACGTCCGCGTCTCGGCCCACGGGGTGACCCGGTCCGGCCGTGCCGCGGGCGCCCGGAGTGCGGGCGAGCGGACGTTCAGCGCCGGCGGGGTGCGCGTCACCCTCACCCGGGAGGACGGGCTGGTCCTCAGGGCGGCCGCCCATCCGGCCCCGGCGCCGCACCCGGGAGACCAGGTGACCGCCGTCGAGTGGACCGACGCCGACGAACTGGTCCTGTCCGGAGTGGGGGACGGCGACGGGGACCGGATCGTGGCGGCGTGCGGGGCGGAACGCCACGAGTGGCCGCTGCGCCGCGAAGGCGGCCGCTGGTCGGCGACGGTCGGCAGGACGGCCGGGGGACTGCCGCTGCGCAGCGGGACATGGCGGGTGTCGTCCGGCGGCCGATGGCTGCGGCTGAGCCCCGGCCTGGTGGCGGAGTTGCCCGGGCCACGCACGACCCCGATCCACGAGATCTCCTTCCGCACCAACCTGGCCGGGGAGCTCAGCCTGGCGGTCAGGCCCGCGCTGGGACCGGACGAGCGCGGCCGTCGCGCGACCCTGCGGCGGCGCAGGGGCGGCCCGTTCCACGGCGGACCCGCGGGCGGACTGCTCCGCGGCGGCGGACGGCTCGGGGACGCCGCGCTGTTCGACAGCTACGGAGGCGGCCAGTACTCCTGCAACCCAAGGGCGATCTCCGAGGAGCTCGCGCGCCGTCATCCCGGCACGGAGCTGATCTGGGTCACCCGGGACGGGCAGTTCGCGCCGCCGCCGGGCGTCCGAACGGTCCTGTACGGCTCCCGCGAACACGAGCACGCGCTGCGCACCAGCCGTTTCGTCGTGGCCAACCGGAGGACCCAGCCCAGCTGGTACCGCAAGCGTCCGGGCCAGCTGTTCGTGCAGACCTGGCACGGCACGCCGCTCAAACGCCTGGGCCGCGACATCGGCGCCATGCCGTACGCGCAGCGGGACCTGGACGGCGACCTGGAGCGCTACGCCGCGATGTGGGACGTGCTGATCTCGCCCAACCCGTTCTCCACACCGATCCTGCGCAGCGCCTTCGGCTTTCCCGGGGAGGTGCTGAACTCGGGTTATCCCCGCAACGACGTGCTCTTCCGCCAGGAACAGGGCGCGCGGGTGCGCCGCCTCCTCGGCGTCCCCGAGGACAAGCGGATCGTCCTCTACGCGCCCACGTGGCGGGACGGCGAGCCGGGCGCCCGGGGCGACCTCCGGCTGCGGCTCGACGCCGGCCGGGCCGTGGACGCCCTGGGCGACGACCACGTGCTGCTGGTCCGGGCGCACTACCTGGTGGCCGACCGCATGTCCGTCCCGCCGGGTGCCATCGATGTCTCGAGATTTCCGGATATGGCCGATCTGCTGGCCGCCGCCGACGTGCTCGTCACGGACTACTCGTCGGCCCTGTTCGACTTCGCCTGCACGGGCCGGCCGATGGTGTTCTTCGCCTACGACCTCGAGCGGTACCGCGACGAGGTGCGCGGCTTCTACTTCGACTTCGAGGCCGACGCCCCCGGGCCGATCGTCCGCACGTCGGACGACGTCATCGAAGTACTGAAATATGGCGACCCATCGTCTTACAAGGTCAGATACGACGACTTCCGATATGCCTTCTGCCCGTGGGACGACGGCCGCGCCTCCGAACGAGTGGTCTCCAGGATGCTGACATGAACCTCGTCGTCCCCCGCCTGGCACGCCTGTCCGTTCCCCGGCCGAGCGCCTGCGTCGCCGTACCGGCCGCGCTCGCGCTCGTCGCCGGGCTGTGGGACCTGGGCGGCCCGCCTGTCTGGCGGGACGAGGCCGCCACGGTCAGCGCGGTGAGCAGGACGCCGTTCCAGCTCGCGCACCTGCTGAGCGGCGTCGACGCGGTGCACGGCGTCTACTACGCGTTCATGCACGTCGTCGCGGTGGTCTTCGGGACCGGCGAGGTGGCGCTTCGCCTGCCGTCCGTCCTGGCCGGGGCGCTCGCCGCCGCGGGCGTGGGCGCCCTCGGTCGGGCGCTCGGCGAGCCGCGGGCAGGTCTGTACGGCGGAGCCCTGATGGCCGTGACACCGGTCTTCTCCCGGTACGTGCAGGAGGCCAGGCCGTATCCGATGACGATGGCGGCGACGATCGGCGTGACCCTGCTGCTCCTGCGCGCGGTCCGGGAGCCGTCACGACGGGCGTTCCTGCTGTACGGCACGGCCCTCGCGGCCCTGGCCTTCCTGAACCTGTTCGCGTTCCTCGTGGTGGGGGCGCACGGCGTCTACGTCGCCTGGTCCCGGCGGTCCTTCGCGAAATGGGCCGCCGCCGCGGCCCTGGCGACGGCCGCGATGGCGCCGTTCGCCTGGTTCGCGTCCGGGCAGAGCGCGCAGATCGGCTGGATCTCCGCGCCCGACGCGGGGGACGCCGGCATGCTCGCCGTCCAGCTCTTCGGAGATCTCGGCGCGCTGACTCCCGCGTGGGCAGGGGTCGCCCCCCTGGTGTGGGGTCTCGCGATCTTCGGCGTCGCCCGCGGGATCCGGCGGACGCGGCAGGCCAGGCACGGCGCGCCGACGCGTGCGCCGCTCACCGAGCTGACCCGGCTGACGGTGCCCTGGCTGTTGATTCCGCCACTCGTGCTGATGGCCGTCTCCTGGGCGGGGCATCCCGTCTACGTCTTCAGGTACGTCGTGTGCAGCGTGCCCGCCGCCGCGCTCCTCGCCGGGGCGGCGCTGGCCGCTCTTCCCCGGAAGGCCGCCGTCGCCCTGCTCTGCGTGGCGTTCGGGTTGTCGATCCCGGGTCAGATCGCGACGCGGGGGGCCGACGGCAGGCAGGACGACCCCGAACCCGTCGCCGCGGTGCTCGCGTCCTCGGCGCGACCGGGCGACGGGGTGGTGTTCATCCCCGGGAAGGTCAGGAAGTACGAGCTCGTGTACCCGGATGTCTTCGCGCGCCTGGACGACGTCGCCCTGTCCAGGTCGCCGATACGCGACGGCAGCTTCGGCGGGCGCCATGTCGGGCGCCGGGCATTGGCCCGCCGCCTGGCCGGTGTCGCCACCGTGTGGGTGGTCGGCCACACCGGGCGGACCCGCAACTGGCAACTCGACGTCCTGAACGGTTCCTACACCCCCGGGGCCCGCTGGACCTCACGAGGCTTGTTCGTCGTGCGCTACGAGCGGCGAGCGGGCGACCCTCCTTGGTCGAGCTCGAACGGCACCGGCGTCGGGTAGTAGGCCCGGAGGAAGCGGACCAGCAGCGCGTCCTGCTCGGGCGTGGTCGGTGCGGTGTCGTTGAGACAGAAGGCGTCGTGCCAGCGCCTGGCCAGCATGCGGCGCAGCTTGGCCGGCGTCTTGCGCAGCGCCAGGTCCACGTAGGTGTACTCCACGTTGCCCGGCACGGCCCTGCCGTTCAGATAGCTGTAGTAGTGCACCAGTGACGACAGGGCCGAGATGTCGGAGGTGCGCCTGAACCTGCTGCGCGACGTGGCCTCGAACTCGTCATTGAACCGCTCCTCCAGTTCGTACAGGACGGAGCGGCGCAGGGCGTAGGGGGCGTGCTTCAGCTTCTGCGTCAGCGTTCGCCCTGAGAGGTCCTCCAGCATGCGCCGGTTGTTCATGCCGGCCGCGTGGACGGGCGACTCCTCGGACTCGGGAGCGCCGAACGGCACGTGCGCCAGGCTGGGGAAGAACCGGGTGATTCCGTTCGCCTCGAAGAACGTCCGCGACGGCAGCGGCCTGCCCAGGAAGAAGTCGTCGTTCAGGTAGAGGAAGTGCTCGGCCAGCCCGTCGATGTGATGCAGCTGGGTCTCGATCGCGTGCGAGTTGAAGACCGGCAGCACCGAGGGGTCGTTGAAGATCTCCTTGTGATCCACCACGCGGACCATGGGGTGCGTCGTGTCGAGCCACGGCGGTGTCTGACCGGCGGTCACGATCCACACGCGGTTGATCCACGGCGCGTACGTCAGCAACGATCGCAGGGAGTACCGCAGCTCCTCTCTGCTGGTGAACCTGGCCTCGGTCGTGGCCATCTCGCTGAGCGTGCCCGTCGGCCCGCCGCCCTCGGCGAGGGCCTGGTCGCGACGGGCGCGCCATGCGGGGTCGGCGCCGTCGACCCAGGTGTAGACCGCGTCGATCGGGAAGTCGATGTCGCCGACCAGGCGCCGGGTGAACTCCGGACGCGTCCGGTAGGTGCGCACTCCCTGGCCCGCGGACACGAGCGTGTTGAACAGTTCCTCGCCCCCCTGGACCGCCTTGGCCTTGGCCGGCACGCTCGCGCACGCGGGATTGGGCCTCGGCGCGATGAGCATGCCTTTCTGCTTGGCCCAGAACTCCAGGTCACAGCCGTGTTCGGGGCCGATCGTCAAGGTTCGCGACGGGCTGGTGAAGTACAGCCCCACCCGCACGGCCCAGGCGTCGTGCAGCTGCGCGGCCACCCGCTTCAGCGGGCGCATCCGGCCGATCTCTTCGGGCGCCCGGCCCCTCGCCCCCTTGCCGTACGGCAGTCGCGCGGCGAGCAGCGGCCTGCCGCTCGAGGCCAACGTGGTGAGCGCCCGCTCGCGGTCGCGCTGTGCGACGGCGACGACGGGCGGGTGGCCCGGCATGGGACGAACGCAGAAGTAGGCCACTTTGGCGGCGGACAGCCGCCTGCAGACGATGTCCAGGGTTTCCCGTTGCGCCTGAAGTGGGCTCGCGTCCTCACGGATCAGAGCCGACCGCGGCGTGGACTCCCCGGATGGCAGCCGCCCCTGCAGCTGCCGGTACAAGGTGATAACCGGCATGATCTCTCCCCCCGGACACGGACTGTAACGGATGGCTGACGGCGTTGGCGGAGGGTTTACCCAGGTGGGGATGACGGTCAAGAAGTGGCAACGAGATGCCCTGCCTGTTATCGAAGTGCGGGTGTCGCGCTACTCGCTGTAGTCATTCTTACCTGCATGGGGCGCTACACGCTGGACGACATACTCGCAACTCGCAAGTCGAGGGACGCTTGGTGGACCGTGTTCATGGTCGACCCGATCGCCTGTCGGCTCGCGCTGCTCGTCGCGAACCACACCTCTCTCACGCCCAACGCGCTCACGGGGCTCTCGATGCTCTTGGGCTTCGGCTCCGTGGCCGCGTTCGGCGTGGGAGAGCTGGCTATCGGAGCGGCGCTGTTCTATCTGAGCTTCATGGTCGACTGCATGGACGGGAAGATCGCCCGTTTGAAGGGGACCGGGACGCCGTTCGGTCTCTGGCTCGACTTCGTCGGCGACCGGATCAGGTTCGCCTGCTGCGCCTTCGGGCTCGGCGTCGGCGAGTACGCGCGCACGGGGGACCACGGTTTCCTCATCGCGGGCGTGGGCGTCGTCCTCCTGGACTTCTTCCGTTACATCAACGGGCCGCAGCTCAAGAAGGTCAGGGAAGCCACCCGCGCACTGGCCAAGGCGAGAGCTCAGACGCAGGTGGTCTTCGTCGAGGACGTGCTCAAGGCCCGGCCGGAGACGGACGCGCTCACGGTGGCGCGGGAGGCCAAGGAGAACCGTGAGGACGGCAAGGCGGTGGTCGACCTGCAGAAGGCGTTCCACGCTCGGTTCCCCTGGTACGACCGGTTCCGACTCACTCTCATCAAGTACCGCGTACGCACACATTTCTTCAGCGGGATCGAGTTCGAGGCGGCGGTGTTCGTCGTCGCCCCTCTGCTCGGCTCATGGGCGTTCGTGCCGACGTCGATCGGCGCGGGCGCGCTGCTGCTGGCCTTCGAGATCAGCCTCATCTATCGCGTTTGGCTGGCTTCGCGCCAGATTCCCAAGAGCGCGCCGAAGAAGGAACAGATCCTTGTCTGATCGGCGGATCTCCACATCGCGCGCCGGAGCCTTACGTCCGGTGCACGAGCGGCGGGCCGCCTCCACGGGGGCGGCGGCCGGCCATCACGCTTCTTAACTCACAACGGGGGATTGATCTCATGCAGTCCGACAGGCCGGTATTCGTGGTCGGTTGCCCGCGTTCGGGCACCACGATGCTGCAGCTCATGCTGCACTCCCACCAGCGCATAGCCGTTCCACCGGAGACGCGCTTCGTGGGAACCGCGTACTTCTCGCGCAGGATGTACGGCGACATGCGGCTGGCCGACAACCGCCGCAAGCTCGCGAAGTGGATCGCCAACGGGCGCAACACCAAGTTCCGGGAGCTCGGCCTCGACACGGCCGAGTTCGTCCAGGCCGCCATGCTCGGCCCCGGCAGCCTCGGCTCGGTCATCGGGATGGTCTTCAAGTCGTACGCCGAGCGGTTCGGCAAGCCGCGCTGGGGCGACAAGCGGCCCAGCTACTACCGGCACGTCGAGATCCTCACGCGCCTGTTCCCCGATGCCCAGTTCGTGCACATCGTCAGGGACGGCCGCGACTGCGTCGCCTCCCTGAAGGAGATGCCCTGGTACAAGCCGGACAGCATCGGCGCGATGGCCAACTGGGCGGAGGCGATCGACTTCGGCCGCCGTCACGCCCGCAAGCTGCCGGCCGACACCTTCTACCAGCTCCGCTACGAGGACCTGACGGCCGACCCGGAGGCCGAGCTCAAGAAGCTGTGCATGTTCATCGGGGAGGACTACGACCCGGCGATGTGCCAGCCCCAGCACATGGCCGAGGTGGCCGTGCCCTCGCACAAGGTGTGGCACAGCAACACCCACCAGGAGGTGACCACCGCCCGCACGGGAAGCTGGGCCAGTCGGCTCGAGCCGTGGGAGATCGCCCTGTGCGAGGACGTCCTCAGCGAGCGGCTGGCCCACCACGGGTACGAGCTCACCGGGGCGCCCAAGCCCGAGCGCCGGCACGTGGCCGCGTACAAGGACGCCGCGTCCAAGCGCAGGTCGGCACGGCTGCGCAAGTACAACCGCGACCGCTTCAGCCGGCTCCGTGAGCCCGGCCCCATCGCGGCGCTGCTGACCGACGGCCAGCGCAGGCTGGCCGGGCTGCCCCAGCAGCGGACCCGCGAGCTCGTCGCCCGCTGACGCCTCCCGCGCGGGAGCCGATCCGGCCCACGACAACACACCGCGTTCCATCGCGGCGGGCCGGTCTCCCGGAGGCAATCCCTGGCCTCCCGGAGGCTCCCGCGCGGCGACGCTCGGATGCCGCCTCTCGCTTCAGGCGGCATCGGGCGCCCGCGCCTCACCTGCGAAGCAGCCGGCGCACCAGATAGGCCAGCACGGCGACGGCCGCCAGCGCGCCCAGCGCGGGCGCGAGCCGCCGCAACAGCGGCGCGCCGGCGACCTCGAGCAGATCGAGCGCCTCCTCCTCGGCGGACCGGTAGACCCGCGAGACGCCCTCAGGCTGGGTGTCCATGCTGCCGGCGGCCTCAGGCCACGGGGGGACCACCCGAAGATCCGGATGCGGAGATACGCCGTTCTCGCTTCCGGCGCCGGCCGAGGCGCGTGTTCCGCCGGCCGGTGCGGCGACGCCCACCGGAGCCTCGGTCCTCGGGCCGGCCGCGCCGGAGGTGACGGTCTCGGGGGACTCCGCCCGCTCCACTTCCTCCCCGGCCTCTTCGAGGAGCGCGGCGAGGTTGGCGGCGAAGCGGTCGATGAGCCGGGCGCCGACGTCGGCCATCACGCCCCGCCCGAACTGCGCGGGCCTCCCCGTGATGTTGAACGACGTGTCCACGTGCACCCGGGTCCGGTCGGCCTCGGGGAACAGATGGGCGGTGACCTCGGCGCTCGCGGTGCCCGCCCCGCGGGCCTCCTTGCCCGACGCCTTCAGCGTGACCGTCCGGGCGTCCTTGTCGACGTCCTCGAACGTCGCCTCTCCGCGGTAGGTGACGGTGATCGGCCCGACCTTCACCCGCATGCGGCCCGCGAAGGCGCCGTCCTCGACGGATTCGAGGGCCGCGCCCGGCAGGCACGGGGCGATCCGTTCGACGTCGACGAGCACCGACCAGGCCTGCTCGACCGGCACCGGAACCGTGAACTCATGCTCGAAGCGCATCGCCATGGCTCGACTCCGTTCTGAAATGGCGCGCGACCCCGGCAGCCGACGTGAGGTCGCGTGCGAACCCCCATTTGTGACACTACGACTCGCGAAACCGGATCCGCCACCTCGCGGGAGCCGTACCCCGTGCGGCTCCGCCGTCCGCGACCTGAGATCACCAGGCCGCGGACGGCGGAACGCCCTCCTACGGCTCGTTCCCCGTACGCCGCCCGATCACGTCAGCGGGGAGCGGTGGGCCGACGCGGACACCAGCGCCCGGTGCGTCAGCACCCGGGCGAGATGCATCCGGTAGTCGGGCTGGGCGTGCAGGTCGGCCGGCGGATCGGTGCCCTCGGCGGCCTGCTCCGCCGCCCGGCGCAGCGCGCCGTTCTGCCCGGCCTCGACGCCCCGGGCCGCCTCTTCGACGGCCGCGGCGCGCACCGGGGTGGGACCCATGTTGGTCAGGCCGACGCGCACCTCCTCGACGGTCCCGTTCGTCTGCCTGACGGCCGCCGCGACGCCGACGGTCGCCCAGGCCTGCGCCGTACGGTGGAACTTCTCGTAGTGGAAGCCCCATCCCGGGCCGAGCTTCGGCACCCGGACCCCGGTGAGGATCTCCCCGGGCGCGAGAGCCGACTCGAGGTAGTCGAGGAAGAAGCCGGCCGCCGGGATCGTCCGCTCGCCCGCGGACGACCTGACCTCGAGGACCATGTCCAGGGCCAGCGCGACGGCGGGCAGGTCTCCGGCCGGGTCGGCGTGTGCCAGCGAGCCGCCGAACGTGCCACGGTGCCGCACGGCCGGGTCGGCGACGGTCGCGGTCGCCAGGGCGACGAGCGGGCAGTGCTCCCTGACGATCGGGGAGCGGACGACCTCGTCGTGGGTGGTGGTCGCCCCGATGTGGACGTGGTCGCCCCGATCGGACACGCCCCGCAATCCGGCGACACGGCCCACGTCGATCAGAGCCGTGGGATACGCCAGCCGCAGGCGCAGCAGGGGCAGCAGCGAGTGGCCTCCGGCCAGGACCTTGGCCTCCTCGCCCGCGCCCGCGAGCACGTCCACGGCCTCCTCGATGGTCGACGGCCTGAAGTAGTCGAACGACGCGGGGATCATGCGGGCTCCCCTCCTCCGGTCCGCAGGGTTCGCCAGACGCGTTCCGGCGTGCAGGGCATCCGCACGTCGTGCACGCCGTGCGGGCGCAGCGCGTCGACGATCGCGTTGACCACCGCCGGCGTCGACGCGATCGTCCCCGCCTCGCCGACGCCCTTGACGCCCAGCGGGTTCGTGGTCGCGGGGGTCTCGGTGCGGTCGGTGGTGAAGTTCGGCAGGTCCGCCGCGGACGGCACCAGATAGTCGGCCATCGTCGTGGTGAGCAGGTTGCCGTCCGAGTCGTAGACCGCCTCCTCGAACAACGCCTGCGCGATCCCCTGGGCGATGCCGCCGTGGACCTGCCCCTCGACGATGAGGGGGTTGATCACGTTGCCGACGTCGTCGACGGCCACGTACGACCGGATCGCCGTCGCCCCCGTCTCGGTGTCGACCTCGACGGCGCACAGGTGCGTCCCGTGCGGGAAGGAGAAGTTCTCCGGGTCGAAGGTGGCGCTCGCGTCGAGCCTCGGCTCGAAGCCGTCCGGCAGGTTGTGCGCCGCGAACGTCGCGAGGGCGATCTCCTGGATGGTCTGCGACGTCCCGGTGCCGCGGACCCGGAACCGGCCCTCGGAGAACTCGACGTCGTCGGGCGAGGCCTCCATCAGGTGCGCGGCGACCTGCCGCGCCTTCTCCTTCACCTTGTCGCAGGCGTGGACGACCGCGATCCCGCCCACGACCAGCGAGCGTGAGCCGTAGGTGTCCATGCCCTTGTGTGACGTCGCCGTGTCGCCGTGGAGGACCGCCACGTCCTCGAACGGCACGCCCAGCGAGTCGGCGACGATCTGGCTCCACGCGGTCTCGTGGCCCTGGCCGTGCGGGCTGGTGCCGGTGACCACCTCGACCTTGCCGGTCGGGAGCACCCGGACGTCGGCGTGCTCCCAGCCGCCCGCGCCGTAGGAGAGGCTGCCCAGGACGCGGCTGGGCGCCAGGCCGCACATCTCGGTGTAGGTGGAGATCCCGATGCCGAGCTGGACGGGGTCATGACGCTCCCGCCGGTCCGACTGCTCGGCCCGCAGCTTGTCGTAGCCGAACAGGGCGAGCGCCCGGTCGGTGGCCGCCTCGTAGTTACCCGAGTCGTAGGTCAGGCCGCAGATGGTGGTGTACGGGAACTCGGAGTGCTGGATCCAGTTCCGCCGCCTGATCTCCATCGGATCGACGCCGATCTCGACCGCCAGCTCGTCCATGAGGCGCTCGATCGCGTAGGTGGCCTCGGGCCGGCCCGCGCCCCGGTAGGCGTCGGTGGGCATCTTGTTGGTGAAGACGCCGGTGCACGTGAAGTCGTAGGCGTCCATCTTGTAGACGCCGTTGTACATGAACGCGCCGAGGAGCGGGACGCCCGGCGTGACCAGCATCAGGTAGGCGCCCATGTCGGCGAGCAGCTTCACCTGCACGCCCCTGATCCGGCCGTCCGCGTCGGCGGCGACGCGGATGTTCTGGAGCTGGTCGCGTCCGTGGTGGACGGTCATGTTGCCCTCGGAGCGCGACTCCGTCCACTTGACCGGCTTGCCGAGGCGGCGGGTGATCAGGAGACAGAGCACCTCCTCCGCGGTGACCTGCAGCTTGGAGCCGAAACCGCCGCCCACGTCCGGCGCGATGACCCGCAACTTGTGCTCGGGGATCCCGGTGGTCAGCGCGAGCATGACCCGCAGGACGTGCGGGATCTGCGTCGAGGAGTGCAGGGTGAAGTGGTCGCCGTCGGTCTGGGCCACGACCGCGCGCGGCTCCATCGCCGACGGGATGAGCCGCTGCTGGACGTAGGTCCTGTCGATGACGACGGGCGCCTCATGGAAGGCCGCCTCGATGTCCCCTCCGGCGAACTTCCAGGTGAAGGACTCGTTGCCGGCCTCGTGGACCTTCGGGCCGCCTTCCGCCAGCGCCTCGGTCATGTCGAGGACCGGCTCCAGCGGCTCGTAGTCGATCTCGATGGCCTCCAGCGCGTCCGCCGCCGCGTAGCGGTCGACGGCGACCACGCAGGCCACCGCCTCGCCGACGTACCGGACCGTGGTCACGGCCATCGGCGGGTGCTCGGGGATGACGGTGTCGGCGGTGACGGGCCACGCGCACGGCAGGCTGCCCTGCTCTCCGGCGAAGTCCTGGCCGCTGAAGACGCCGACGACCCCGCGGCGGGTGCGGGCCGCGGAGGTGTCCACCCGGGTGATCCTGGCGTGCGCCATCGGGCTGCGCAGGAACGCCACGTGGAGCATGCCGGGCAGCTGGATGTTGTCCGTCCACTGGGTGCGGCCCGTCACCAGGCGCGCGTCCTCCTTGCGCCTGCGCGCCCGGCCGACCTCGGAGCCGCCGCCGGGAGCGTCGAGGGCGTCGTGCTCCCTGATCTGCTGGGCGACCGCGCCCGCGTCGAGTTGCTCGGTCATGGCGTCGTCACCCGCATCTCCTGAGCGGCCCGCCGTACGGCGCGGACGATGTTGCAGTAGCCCGTGCACCGGCACAGGTTCCCCTCCAGGCCCTGGCGTACGGCATCCTCCGACGGGTCGGGATCGTCCTTCAGCAGGTCGATGGAGGCCAGGATCATGCCGGGAGTGCAGTACCCGCACTGGAGGGCGTGCTCCTCGTGGAAGGCCTTCTGCACGGGATGCCACTCCCCGTTGCTCGAAACGCCCTCGATGGTGGTGACGTCGCAGCCGTCCGCCTGGACGGCGAGCACGGAGCAGCTCTTCACGCTCCTGCCGTCCAGGAGCACCGTGCAGGCGCCGCAGTTGGTGGTGTCGCAACCGATCGGGGTCCCCGTCTTCCCCAACCGATCTCGGAGGTAGTGGACGAGGAGCAGTCGCGGCTCCACATCGTCCTCGTAGGCGATTCCGTCGACCTTGACGGAGATTCGGGCCATAACAGCCTCCCGAACAGAGCAGTGAGACCGGATACGTGTGAACGTACGCTCCCGTTCTGTCCGGTCAACCCCCCGTGTTTCCGGAACTACGAAATGTTCCGGGCTATCGGCGGATCGCCTTGGCGATGATCGCGACGAAGGCGGCGAAGCCGAGGCCTCCGACGACCACGGGGGCCATGATGACGGCGTCGGCCCCGGGCGCGGCCATGAAGGTGACGCCGATGCCGATGAAGAGCAGGCCGCACAGCAGGGCCATCCAGTCGGTCCTGTGGACCCGCCGGAGGCGTTGCGGCTCCGTGCCGGGAGGGGCCGGCTCCGCCTCAGGCCGCACGGCGCACCTCCACGTCCCCGATGCCCGCCTTGACGTGCAACTCGATCGTCGGCGCGTCGCCGGTGCCGGTGACCTCCGGCTCGAGGACGCGGTCGAACTGGACGTCGGCGCCGTCCTCGACCTTGTGGTCGATCTTCACCTCGCCCAGCCGGGTGTACCCGTACACCTGGACTCTGGCGGTCGCGGGGACGATCACGGTGATCTGCCCGACCGCCACCGACGCGTTGAACCTGACCCGGGCCCCCGGAGTGAGGGGCACGTCGCTCAGATCGAGCCTGCCCTCACCCATCCCGAGTGTGTAGTCCTCGCTCGCCTGGGTGACCGTCACCGGATGCCAGACGAAGCTGCCGACCTTCTTCGGAATTCCGTTCACCGTTGACCCCGCGACCAGGACGAGTGACACGAACATGCCGAGGACGACGAGCCCCGCGCCCCGGCCGAACCACGTCGCGACGAGCAGGCCCGCCCCGATCGTCACGAGAACCGCCCCGCCGACCATCGGCAGGCTGACCGAGCCGGTGCCCGACTGCTGGACCGCAGCCATGACCCCTCCAACAATGAGAGCCAGGCAGAGGGTGAGTCCGCCGATGAAAGACTTGGGACGCTTCGGCTTGACCGGCCGCGGTGGTGGCGGCGGCGCTGCCGGGGGCGGTCCCTCGGGCCGGTACGGCTCCCGCACCGAGTAGGGACCATGAGGTGCGAAGGGCTCGCCGGAGGCGTAGCCGTACGTGCCGGCGCGCGCCTCCCTGGCGAGATCGGACAGCCGCCGGTAGCCGCTCTCCGTGGGCGGAGCCGCGCTGGACGACTGCGTGGCGTCGGCCGGGTTCGCGGACTCGGCGGCCGCCGCGGCCTCCCCCTGGACGCCGGCCCCCGCCGGGCCCTGGCCCGCGTCCTGCCCGGGCGGGGTGTCCTGTGCGGGAGCCGTGTCCTGCCGGGAAGCGGTGTCCTGCCCGGAGGCCGTGCCTCCCGCGGGCCCGGAGGCCGTGCCTCCCGCGGGCCCGGCGGAGGTGCCGCCGAACGGCATGTGGGGAGCCGAGGGACGCCAGCCGGTGAACCCCGCCCCCGGGGAGGCGGAGCCGAACGGGTTCTCGGCGGGATTGCGGGTCATGCCGCGCCGTCCGATCGCCCGGTCCGGCACGGACTTCGCCATCGTCAGCAGGTCGACGCCGCGGGAGTGGGCGGCGAGCAACACGATGGCCAGCAACGTACCCACCACGATCGTGCCCCGGTTGATCCCGCCGGACGCCACGTTGATGATCAGCCCGAACGCGAAGACGGCCGCCATCAGGGCCAGCACGGTCTCGGCGTCGAACAGGCGGTGGGTCCAGCGCTCCAGGTAGCCGGGCCCTCCGTGGGGCTCCCGCATGAGCAGGAACGCGGCCACGTAAAGCATGGCCCCGATGCCCGAGGCGAGGAGGAGGACGGCGAAGCCCACCCGGAACAGGACCGGGTCCATCCCCGTGTACCTGCCGAGTCCCGCGCACACGCCGGTGAACATGCGGCCGGAGCTGCTCCGGCACAGCGGGCGATCAGGCTCGGGGCCCGCGGCGGGCTCGTCGGTGGTGGGTGGCGCCTCGGTCATATGTCCATCCTGGCGTTCGGCGGCGTCCGCGCACCATCGGGGGAACCCCTGACTCGTCCCCGAGCCGGGGACGCCCGGGATGCCGGTGACGGATGAGCCGCGGGAGCCTGAGGACTTGGCGAGAGCCGTACAGAGGGGTATCAAAGAGATCAGATCGGCGATCTCGGGGTGATGTCCGTCGAGCGGCGCGCAGAGGATCGCCAGACAGGAGGACCGCGATCGTGATCCAGTGAGCCGCAAGTGGGTGGGGCCGACGTTGAGCGCGGCGGCCGGCCTCGGGTCGGCCATCCTGGCCTCGGGCCAGCCGACGCCCGTACCGATCCTGGCGACCGCAGTGGGCGTGGCCGCAGTCTCGGTGATCCTTCTGGGGGTCGTCGCCTGCGTCGCGACGTTCTCCCGGTCCCGCGGCGACCGGGCACTGAAGGTGCTCGCGTTGCTGGTCGGGCGGAACGACCCCGAGCCTCCGGACGGAGGTGAGGCCCACTCCGGCTCCCGACCACCGTGAGGGCCGCCGGGTGCGCGGGGGTCCCGGTGGCCCCATGCGGTTCACGGGGCATCGCTCGTGCTCACGAACCTCGTCTCGGCTCACAGGCGTGCCGGCCGCTCACACCGGCGCCCCGGCGGGCCCATGCGGACGCCGATCCGCGCGGGCTTTCCCGGGCGCTCGCCACCACACTCGCCGGCCGTCCCCATAGGGTCGGAGGTGAGGAGACAGAAGGAGGGACCCGAAGGACGGGACGCGCTCTCGGGGACGAGCCAGGGTCATGCCCTGATGCGCGCCGTACGGCGGCGTGTGACGATGCTTGCCCAGATGTCCGCCGTCACCGATTGTGTCGCCGAAATGTCAGTCATTCCAGAAGTCGGGATACGCGTGCGGGAAACCGAGGTGTCCAAAGCGCCTGAGGCGTACCCGCGGCTCGTCAGGCCCGTGAAGGGCCGCGTGATCGCGGGTGTGGCCCAGGGCGCCGCCGCCCAGCTGAGGCTCGACCCTGTCGTGCTGAGGCTGGCCTTCGTGCTGCTCACCGTAGTCGACGGGCTCGGGTTCGTGGCGTATGCCGCGTTGTGGATGTTCACCCCGAAGGAGCAGGTCAAGGGCCGTGAGCCCGGGCGTGACTGGGGCCAGCTCGCGGCGTACGGCGTGCTCTGGCTGGCTCTCGCCGCCTTCGGCTGGATGACGGGCGCATCGAGCGGGGGATTCGGGACCTGGCCGATCGCCGTCGGCGGCATCGGCGCGCTGATCCTGTGGCAGCAGGCCGACCCCGGCCGGCGGCAGCGGTGGATGACCGGCGCGGTCAAGCAGGTGAGCACGACCTGGGTGCGGACGATCATCGGGGCTCTGCTCGTGGCGGTCGGGGCCGTCGGGTTCCTCGCCGCCAGCGGCGAACTCGCCAAGGCGCGGACCGGCCTGGTCTTCACCGCCGTCGTCGTCGGCGGCATCCTCATGATCGCGGCGCCGTACCTGGCCTCCCTGGTCAAGGAGCTCCAGCGGGAGCGCACCGAGCGCATCAGGCAGGAGGAGCGTGCGGAGGTCGCCGCCCACGTGCACGATTCCGTGCTGCACACCCTGACCCTGATCCAGCGCAACGCGAGCGACGCGCGCGAGGTGACCCGGCTCGCCCGGTCGCAGGAGCGCGAGCTGCGCAACTGGCTCTACCAGCCCAAACAGGACGCCGATGCCACCCTCGCGGCCGCCGTGCGGAGAGTCGCCGCCGAGGAGGAGGACGCGCACGGCGTGCCGATCGAAGTGGTCTGCGTGGGCGACTGCGAGCTGACCGACGGTCTGGTCGCCTTGCTCCACGCCGCCAGGCAGGCGATGGTGAACGCGGCGAAATACTCTGAGTCGCCGGTGATATCCGTCTACGCGGAGGTCGAGGCGGACGAGGTGACGGTGTTCGTCCGCGACCGCGGGAAGGGCTTCGTACTGGACGACGTCCCCGAGGACCGGATGGGCATCCGCCAGTCGATCATCGGCAGGATGGAACGCCACGGAGGCAGCGCCCGGGTCAGGACCGAACCCGGCGACGGTACCGAGGTCATGCTGACCATGAAGAGGAACACTTGATGAAGACCGTGCGTGTCCTGATCGTCGACGACCACCGGCTGTTCCGGTCGGGCGTCCGTGCCGAACTCGGGCCGTCGATCCAGGTGATCGGCGAGGCCGACGACGTGGATTCGGCCGTCGCGGCCATCGCCGACCTGGAGCCGGACGTCGTCCTGCTGGACGTGCACATGCCCGGCGGCGGCGGCCAGGAGGTGCTCAAGCGGGTGCTCGGCCCGGGTTCGCAGGTGCGGTTCCTCGCCCTGTCGGTGTCCGACGCGGCCGAGGACGTGATCGGCGTGATCCGCGGCGGCGCCCGCGGATACGTCACCAAGACCATCAGCGGCGCGGAGCTCACCGACGCGATCATCCGGGTGTCCGACGGCGACGCGGTGTTCTCGCCCCGGCTCGCGGGGTTCGTGCTGGACGCCTTCGCCTCCACCGAGGCCCCGCCGATCGACCCCGAGCTGGACTCGCTCACCCAGCGCGAGCGCGAGGTGCTGCGGCTGATCGCCCGGGGCTACGCCTACAAGGAGATCGCCAAGGAGCTGTTCATCTCGGTCAAGACGGTGGAGACGCACGTGTCGAGCGTGCTCAGGAAGCTCCAGCTGTCCAACCGGCACGAGCTCTCCCGCTGGGCGACCGCCCGCCGCCTCGTCTGAACGGTCCGATCCCAACGGGCCCGCTGAGTGGGGTCTGCTGAACGGCGCCGAATTGAACGGGTCTGCTGAACGGGTCGGGGCTGAACTGAACCGTCTGAACTGAACCGCGAAACGGTCGCACTCGCGTCGAATGCGGGGAAGTACCTCCTATGTGATCGGGGGTCCAGGCGCCGCTCGGAGGTTCAGATGGGCCGTGACGTTCCCGCCATCGCGTTCACCGGAGAAGACCGCCGCCGCTACCGCGACAAGGTCAGGCGGTCGCTCGACGTCCTCGCGCAGATGTTGCGCGAGTCGCGTTTCGAGCTCGACCGCCCGCTGGCCGGTCTGGAGATCGAGCTCAACCTGGTCGACGCGCGCGGAGAACCGGCCATGAAGAACGCGGAGGTCCTGGAGGTCATCGCGGAGCCCGACTGGGCGACCGAACTGGGCCAGTTCAACGTCGAGATCAACATCGAGCCCCAGGAGCTCGGCGGCGACGGGTTCCTCCGGCTCGAGGAGTCCGTACGGCGCCGCCTCAACCACGCCGAGGAACGCGCCCGCGAGGTCGGCGGACACCTCATGCTCGTCGGGATCCTGCCCACGCTGAAGGAGACGGACGTCAGCGAGGCGACCCTGTCGGCCAACCCCCGATACAAGCTGCTCAACGAGCAGATCTTCGCCGCGCGCGGAGAGGACCTGCATTTCGAGATCGAGGGAACCGAGCGCCTGGACACCTACGCCGACAGCATCACTCCCGAGGCGGCGTGCACGAGCGTCCAGTTGCATCTGCAGGTGAGCCCCTCCGCGTTCGCCGGCCACTGGAACGCGGCGCAGGCCGTCGCGGGGCCGCAGATCGCGGTGGCGGCCAACTCGCCGTACCTCTTCGGCCGGGAGTTGTGGCGCGAGACCCGCATCAGCCTGTTCGAGCAGGCGACCGACACCCGGCCGGACGAGCTGAAGGCGCAGGGCGTGCGCCCCAGGGTCTGGTTCGGCGAGCGGTGGATCACCTCGGTCTTCGACCTCTTCGAGGAGAACGTCCGCTACTTCCCCGCCCTGCTTCCGATCTGCGACGACGAGGATCCGCGTGAGGTGCTCGAGCGCGGAGGCACACCCGAACTGCACGAGCTGACCCTGCACAACGGGACGGTCTACCGCTGGAACCGGCCCGTGTACGCCGTCGTCGACGGGGTCCCGCATCTGCGGGTGGAGAACCGCGTGCTCCCCGCGGGTCCTTCGGTGGCCGACGTCATCGCCAACGCCGCCTTCTACTACGGGCTCATGCGTGTGCTGCCGATGGAGGAGCGGCCGGTGTGGACGCAGATGTCCTTCGCCGCCGCGGAGGACAACCTGCGCGACGCGGCACGCCACGGCCTCGACGCGCGCCTGTACTGGCCGGGGCTGGGGGAGGTGCCCGCCGCCGAACTCGTCCTGCGCCGGCTGCTGCCGCTCGCCCACCGGGGCCTGGACCTGTGGGGGGTCGATCCCGCCCACCGCGACCGGCTGCTCGGCATCATCGAACGGCGCTGCCTCACGGGCCGCACGGGAGCGTCCTGGCAGGTGGACGCCGTCCGCGACCTCGGCGGCGGGTACGACGCGCTGCGCAGGATGACCCTGCGGTACCTGGACCGCATGCACGAGAACAAGCCGGTCCACCTCTGGGATCTTTGACCGGAATAGGTGAATATGACGGAGTGATCCTTCGACGGCTCCTCCCGCTCGTCCTCGCGGGGACACTGGTCGCGGCCTGCGGCGGTGAACCGGGTGGCCCGGCCGGCACGTCCCCGCGCGGTTCGGCTGCTGGGCCGTGCGACGCGTCGGGCAAGGACTTCGCCGGCGACATCGAGCTGGCCAGGTGTCTCACCGAGCGGTTCTGGGCGGAGCGCTTCCGGCAGAGCGGGAACACCTACGCTCCCATCAGCGATTTCGTCGCCTACAACGGCGAGGACGGCCCTGAGTGCGGCAGGCAGCCCGCGGTGCCGAACAACGCGTTCTACTGCCCGAGCGGCCACTTCATCGCCTACGATGCCACCTGGCTGGAGGGGATGTACGACCGGATGGGCGACGGGGCCGTCTACCTCGTCATCCCGCACGAGTTCGGGCACGCCGTACAGGCGCAGCTCGTCAACGACTTCCAGTTCAACGTGCAGCGCGAATTACAGGCGGACTGCTATGCCGGGGCCACGCTCAGCGGGCTGATCCAGGAACAGGCGCTCCAGGCCGACGAGGGAGACGGCGCCGAACTTCTGGCCAACCTCGAGGCCGCCGGCGATCCAACCGACGCATGGTTGGCGCCGGACGCGCACGGCACGGCGGCGCAGCGGCAGGCGGCCTTCGCCAAGGGGTACGGCCAGGGCGTCGGCGCCTGCTGACGCCCGGGACGCGCCTTCGGGTGGCAGCATGGCGGCGTGGGCTGCTCGCGGCGGGGAGGGCATTCGTGAGGCGCGTCGATCCGCTCGTGTGCTCGCTCGGCGTGCTCGCCGGGGCGAACGTGCTGAACAACCGCGTCGCCCGGCGCTGGGCTCCGGTGACGTCGGCCGTGGCCACAGCGGCGCTCCTCGGCGTCGCGCGACGCGAGGGACTGACGTGGCCGGAGCTGGGCTTCGAGCGTGCGGAGCTTGGGGCGCGGACCGGCGGACTCCTCGCGGCGGGGGTGGCCGCGGTCTACGCGGCCGGAGTCGCCCTGCCGCGGACCCGCCCGCTGCTGCGCGACGAGCGGGCGCTCGCGTTGTCCAGGGGCCGCCTGCTGGAGGAGGTCCTCGTCCAGGTGCCCGTCGGGACCGTGCTGCTGGAGGAGATCGGCTTCCGCGGGGTCCTGCCCGCCCTTCTGGCACGCAGGACCTCCGCGCGTATGGCTCTCGCCGGATCGGCGGCACTGTTCGGGCTGTGGCACGTGCTGCCCTCGATGGACATGGCCCGGGCCAACCCGGCGCTGAGCGGCCTCGTGTCGGACGCTCCGGCTCACACGGCGGGGCGCCGCCTGGCCACGGCGCGCGTGGTGGCGGGGACGGTCGTGTCCACCGCCGCGGCAGGTGTGCTCTTCCACGAGTTGCGGCGCCGGGGCGGGCTGCTCGCGCCGTCGCTGTTCCACCTCGCCACGAACTCCTTCGGCTACGTGGCGGCCCGTGTCGCGAGGCGCGTGTCGTCGCGTTGATCGCGGAACGCGTGCCGTCGCGTTAAGAGGGCTCCGCCGCGCCTCACCGCGACCTCGAGTCACTCCGAGAAGAGGCCCCGGGCCGCCAGCTCGATTGTGACCACGACGGCGACGGATTCCGCCGCGAGCAGTGCGACGAGGACGGCGACCTGGACGACTCCCGCGTGGACGGGATCGGAACCGGCGATCATCATGCCGACGAACGCGCCGGGAAGCGTGACCAGGCCCACGGTCCTCGTCTGGTCCAGTGCGGGGATGAGCGCCTGCGCGGCGGACGGCCTGCAGATCTCCAGCGCGGCGTCCCGGGGGGAGAAGCCCAGCGACAGGGCGGCCTCCACCTCGCCGCGCCGGATCCGGAGCTCGTCCAGCGCCCGGCGTCCGGCCAGTGACGTGGCGGTCAGGCACCCGCCCAGGAGGATCCCGGTGACCGGGATCAGGACCAGCCCCGTCACCGGCATCACGCGGGCCCCCAGCATCAGGGCCAGCACCGGGACCACTCCGGCGGCGATGGGCAGGGCCGCCCACCACGAGGCCCGTCCCCGCGCGATCCGGCGTCCCGCGGTGAAGGTCGCCACGCCGTACATCAGCAGGAGGAACAGCACGGCGGCGGGCAGGAAGCCGATCGCCCCGACGATGACCAGGGACACCAGGGCAAGCTGCGCGGCGGCCCGTACGGAGGCGGTGAGGATCGCCCGCGAGTGCCCCAGCCTGCCGACCGCGGCGACACCCGCGCCCGCGAGTGCGAGCAGGACCATCACCACGCCGAGCTGAGGGGTGACGGGAAGGAGCGTGTTCACCTGACCGATCCTGCCCCCGCCGTGCCCTTTCGACCCCGGTTCGGTACCGCCGCGGGCTACGGGCCGCGGTCGAGCCGGGTCACGCGGGGGGCAGGTGGCCGGGCCGGTCAGGTGCCCGGGTGGCCGGTGAGGCCTGTGGGGCCGAGGGCGGGGGAGCCGGGCCTGACGATCAGGCGGTCACGACGGCCTGGAACGCCTCGGCGAGCGCGCCTTCGGGGAGGCCGGCCGTCGCGGCGTTCGCGGCGAGCCAGCCCCGGACGAAGCCGTCCAGGTCCTGCATGTGGCCGGTCTGGCTCTCGTGGGCCCGCAGGGCCGCGATCTTGCGGTCCACCGTGGCGGTGACGTCGACGTAGCGGTCGGGCGTCATCGTGCCCATCAGCCAGACCTCGCGGACGGTCCAGGCGTCCAGGCCCTCGTCCGAGAGCAGTTCGGGGAAGGCGTAGGGGTTGCGGGCGTCCGGGTACACCGCGTCGAGCGTGGCGCCGCCGACGGCCCGGTGGTCCGGATGACTCGGGCCGAGACGGGCGTAGTTGCGCTCGGGGGTGGACGTCATCACGAGATCCGGCCGCACCTGCCTGATCACCCGCGCGATGTCGCGCCGGAGGCCGAGCGACTGCTCGACCATGCCGTCCCGGTAACCGAGGAACCGGATGTCCTCGACGCCGACGCACCTGGCGGCGACGGTCTGCTCGGCCCGGCGCGCGACCGCCATCCCGCCGTTGTCGACCTCTCTGTCGAAGCCGCCGGCGTCGCCATCGGTGACCAGGCAGTACACCACCTCGGCTCCCGCGTCGACGAGTTTGGCCACCGTTCCCGCCCCGCCGAAGTCGATGTCGTCGGGGTGAGCGGTCACCACGAGAACGTTCTTGATCTCAGCTTCGTCGAGCATGTGCCACGGCCTCCTCGTTTCCGGCAACTCACCTTAGAGGGGGCGGTATGCACGGCGGGGCACCGGATGTCGGTGGACGGCAATACCCTTAGGAGGTGTCCACCGGAACAGCCATCCACCCATTGCTCGACGGCCTGAACCCACAGCAGCGGGAGGCCGTCGTCCACCAGGGCAGTCCTCTGCTGATCGTGGCGGGGGCCGGCTCCGGCAAGACACGGGTGCTCACCCACCGGATCGCCTACCTCCTGGCCGAGCGGGGCGTCCAGCCGTCCGAGATCCTCGCGATCACCTTCACCAATAAGGCCGCGCGCGAGATGAAGGAGCGGGTCGACCGGCTCATCGGCCCCCGGTCCAAGGCGATGTGGGTGATGACGTTCCACAGCGCCTGTGTGCGCATCCTGCGCAGGGAGGCCAAGCGGCTGGGCTTCACCGGCAGCTTCTCGATCTACGACCAGGCCGACTCCCAGCGGCTCATGGCGCTGGTGTGCCGCGAGCTCGACCTCGATCCCAAGCGTTACCCGCCGCGGTCGTTCTCGGCCCAGGTGAGCAACTTCAAGAACGAGCTGATCGACTACGAGACGGCCGCCGAGCGCGCCCAGACCCACCTGGAGCGCACCCTCGCCGAGGCGTACAAGACCTATCAGCAGCGGCTCACCGAGGCCGGCGCGATGGACTTCGACGACCTCATCATGCTCACCGTCACCCTGTTCCAGCTCTTCCCCGAGGTCGCCGAGCACTACCGGCTGCGGTTCCGGCACGTGATGGTGGACGAGTACCAGGACACCAACCACGCGCAGTACATGCTGATCCGTGAGCTGGTCGGCCGTCCCGAGGTCCGGACCGCCGACGGCGACGTGGTCAGGGAGGGCACCGAGCCCGCCGAGCTGGTCGTGGTCGGCGACGCCGACCAGTCGATCTACGCCTTCCGGGGGGCGTCGATCCGCAACATCCTGGAGTTCGAGCGCGACTACCCCGACGCGAAGACGATCCTGCTGGAGCAGAACTACCGCTCCACGCAGACGATCCTGAACGCGGCGAACGCCGTGATCTCCAGAAACGAGAGCCGCAAGCCCAAGAACCTCTGGTCCGAGCAGGGCGCCGGGGCGAAGATCGTCGCCTATGTGGCCGACAACGAGCACGACGAGGCCATGTTCGTCGCCCAGGAGGTCGACCGGCTCGCCGACGACGAGGGGGTCACCCCCGGCCAGGTCGCGGTCTTCTACCGGACCAACGCGGCCTCCCGCGTCTTCGAGGAGATCTTCATCCGCACCGGCCTGCCGTACAAGGTCGTGGGCGGGGTGCGGTTCTACGAGCGCAAGGAGGTCAAGGATCTCCTGGCGTATCTGCGGGTCCTGGCCAACCCGAGCGACACGGTGTCCCTGCGGCGCATCCTCAACGTGCCCAAGCGCGGCATCGGCGACCGGGCCGAGTCCATGATCGAGGCGTTCGCCAACCGGGAGCGGATCAACTTCTGGGAGGGGCTGCGGCGGGCGGACGAGGCTCCCGGCCTGGCCACCCGGTCGCTCAACGCGATCAGGGAGTTCACCGCGCTGCTCGACGACCTGCGCGCCAAGGAACTGCCGCTGTCCGACCTGGCGGAGGAGGTGCTGAACGGCACCGGCTACCGCACCGAGCTGGAGACCTCCGGCGATCCGCAGGACGAGAGTCGCCTGGAGAACCTCAACGAGCTGATCTCGGTGGCCGCCGAGTTCGAGGAGGCCAACCCGGAGGGCACGCTGGTCGACTTCCTCGAGCAGGTCTCGCTCGTCGCCGACGCCGACCAGATCCCGGAGGGGGAGGACCACGGCGGCGTCGTCACGCTGATGACCCTGCACACGGCCAAGGGGCTGGAGTTCCCCGTGGTGTTCCTCACCGCGCTGGAGGACGGCGTCTTCCCGCACATGCGCTCGCTCAGCGACGCGAAGGAGCTGGAGGAGGAGCGCCGTCTCGCCTACGTGGGCATCACGCGGGCCGAACAGCGGCTCTACCTCTCGCGGGCGGCCGTGCGGACCTCCTGGGGAGCCCCCTCGTTCAACCCCGCGTCCCGGTTCCTGGCCGAAGTCCCGGGCGACCTCATCGACTGGCGCGGAGACCCGGGGAAGAACGCCTGGTCGGCGGCCGTCTCCCGGGGACCGGCCCGTACGGCTCCCGCCCCGAAGAAGACGGGCGGCAAGGAGATCCCGAATCTCTCACCGGGGGACCGGGTCACCCACGACTCGTTCGGCCTCGGCACGGTGGTCGCCGTGGAGGGCAGCGCGGAGAAGACCCGGGTGAAGATCGACTTCGGCTCCTCGGGGGAGAAGACCCTGCTGCTGGCCTACGCCAACGTCGACAAGCTCTGACCGGAGTCCTCCGGAGACACCTGAGGCCTTCCCTCACGGTGAGAGCCGGACTCCCCTCGGGGGAGGTCCGGCTCGGCGGGCCGTTCACGTGGCGATTCGAGGCCGTTCATGCGGCGAGATCCGAGGCCGTTCGTGCGGCGAGATCCGAAGCCGTTCACGCGGCGATTCGAGGCCGGGCTCCCGGCGGCGGCCGCGGGTGATTACGCTTCGGGCAGCGGGCACGCTATCGAGGCGACGTAGCCTCGGGTACGGCCGGGCGCGCGATCCGCGCCCTTCGGCGCCGTACCTCGGCGGGCATCACTCGGGAGGTCTTCATGGAAGCCAGGATCCGCGTCGTCGTCGCCAAACCCGGGCTCGACGGGCATGATCGCGGGGTCAAGCTCGTGGCCAGGGCACTTCGCGACGCGGGCATGGAGGTCGTCTACACCGGGCTCCACCAGACCCCGGAGCAGATCGTGCAGGCGGCGATCCAGGAGGACGCGGCGGCGATCGGCCTGTCGATCCTGTCCGGCGCGCACATGACGTTGTTCGCGCGGCTGATCGAGATCCTGCGGGAAAAGGGCGCCGAGGACATTGTGGTGTTCGGCGGCGGAATCATTCCCGAGGCCGACATTCCCGAGCTTCACAAGATGGGAGTGGCGAAGATCTTCACACCCGGTGCCACGACCCAGGAAATCGTCGACTGGGTCCGTACGGCGGTGCCCGCATCGGTTTGAGATATTTTGCCCAAGACTGCCGTATTTCCACGCCCAGGGCAAGGTGCGACAAGGACCCGATGATGTGGCCGGGTCCCGGCTAAGGCTAGGCTTCATGGGCGGAATCGCCGGGCGGCAGCGACGGCGCCTGGCCTCGACATCAAAAGGGACGGACCCTCGTGGACCTGTTCGAACATCAGGCGAAGGAGCTCTTCGCGGAGTACGGCATCCCGGTGCCACGCGGCATCGTCGCGCACACCGCGGAGGAGGCGCGCGCGGCCGCCGAGCAGCTGACCGGCAAGGTCGTCGTCAAGGCTCAGGTCAAGACCGGCGGGCGCGGCAAGGCGGGCGGCGTCAAGGTCGCCGACGACGCGGAAGACGCGTACCAGAAGGCGACCCAGATCCTCGGAATGGACATCAAGGGCCACACGGTTCACAAGGTCCTGATCGAGGAGGCCAGCCAGATCGCGGAGGAGTACTACTTCTCCTTCCTGCTCGACCGGGCGAACCGGACCTTCCTGGCGATCTGCTCCGCGTCCGGCGGAATGGACATCGAGGAAGTGGCCCACACCGCGCCCGAGAAGGTCGCCAAGGTGCCGGTGAGCTCCCTCGAGGGCATCGACCGCGCCACGGCCCGCGAGATCGCCCAGGCCGGCGGCCTGCCGCCGCAGTCGCTGGACGGCGCCGCCGAGCTCATCGAGAAGCTCTGGGCCGTGTTCGTCGACGAGGACGCCTCGCTGGTCGAGGTCAACCCGATGATCCTTTCGGCCGACGGCCAGGTGAAGGCCCTCGACGGCAAGGTCACCCTGGACGAGAACGCGAACTTCCGCCAGACCGAGCACCTGGCCTACGTCGACAAGGCCGCCGAGGACCCGCTCGAGTCGAAGGCCAAGGAGAAGCACCTCAACTACGTCAAGCTCGACGGCTCGGTCGGCATCATCGGCAACGGAGCCGGCCTGGTCATGTCCACGCTCGACGTCGTGGCGTACGCGGGTGAGGGCTACGCGGGGCAGCCCAAGCCCGCCAACTTCCTCGACATCGGCGGCGGCGCCTCGGCCGAGGTCATGGCCAACGGCCTGGAGATCATCCTGTCCGACCCGTCGGTCAAGTCGGTCTTCGTCAACGTCTTCGGCGGCATCACCGCCTGCGACGCCGTCGCCAACGGCATCGTCTCTGCCTTCCAGCTGCTCGAGGGCCGCGGCGAGGCCGTGACCCGTCCGCTGGTCGTGCGGCTGGACGGCAACAACGCCGCTCTCGGGCGGCAGATTCTGGCCGACGCGGGCCTGCCCGGCGTCGAGCTGGTGGACACGATGGACGATGCGGCCCAGCGTGCCGCCGAGCTCGCCGCGGTAGGTGCGTAATGGCTATCTGGCTCAATGCCGACAGCAAGATCATTGTTCAGGGCATGACCGGTGGCGAGGGCACCAAGCACACCCGCCGCATGCTCGCCTCGGGCGCCAAGGTCGTGGGCGGCGTCAACGCCCGCAAGGCCGGCACCGTCCACGAGGGCCTGCCCGTCTTCGGCACGGTCGCCGAGGCCATCTCCTCGACCGGCGCCGACGTGTCGGTCGTCTTCGTGCCGCCGGCCTTCACCAAGGACGCGGTCAAGGAGGCGATCGACGCCGAGATCCCGCTCTGCGTGGTGATCACCGAGGGCGTTCCCGTCCACGACACCACCGAGTTCTGGGCGTACGCCGTGGCCAAGGGCAACAAGACCCGCATCATCGGGCCGAACTGCCCCGGCATCGCCTCTCCCGGCGCCTCGAACGCGGGCATCATCCCGGCCGACATCACCACGCCCGGCCGTATCGGCCTGGTGTCCAAGTCGGGCACGCTGACCTACCAGCTCATGTACGAGCTGCGGGACATCGGCTTCTCGACGGCGGTGGGCATCGGCGGCGACCCGGTCATCGGGACGACGCACATCGACGCGCTGCAGGCCTTCCAGGACGACCCGGGCACCGACGCGATCGTGATGATCGGTGAGATCGGCGGCGACGCCGAGGAGCGGGCGGCGGCCTACATCGAGCAGCACGTGACCAAGCCGGTCGTGGCCTATGTGGCGGGGTTCACCGCGCCCGAGGGCAAGACCATGGGCCACGCGGGCGCGATCGTGTCCGGCTCGGCCGGTACGGCCCAGGCCAAGAAGGAAGCCCTGGAGAAGGTCGGCGTCCGCGTCGGCAAGACCCCCAGCGAGACCGCCCGCCTGATGCGCGAGGTCATGCAGTCCCGCTGACCCACCCACCCTTGGCCGTGATCATGTACAAGTTCGTGATCAGGCCACCTGACCAGCCTCACCCTCGTGCGTGATCATGCACAGATTCGGCGTCGTGCCGTCTGACCGGCCCCGCCCCTGTGCATGATCACGCGCAAAGGGGTTGGCGGGTCGGGGGCGATGATCCCGAATCTGTGCATGATCACACCCATGCCCCCCGGCGTGGCGGCAGGGAAATGAGGGGGCGGGCTGGGAGCATGGGGTAGCGTGACGGCGCTTTTCGACCAACTTCGGACCGCCCCCCGTGCCGTCCTCGGCCGTGGGCCCCAAAGCGACGACGAAGAGACCCGGCGTCCCCTACCGGTCTCCGGCATGCTCGCCGCCGTCTGGACCCTCGGGGCCGGGCTCGCCGTCCTCACCACCCTCACGCTCGTCGGCTGGATCGCCGCGCCGCTCAGCGCCTTGGGCGACGGGCTTCCCGGTGTCTTCCGTACGGCATGCCAGCTCTGGCTCGCCGCCCACCACGCGGGCTTCGCCATCCCCGGAGGCCGGGTAGGCCTGCTGCCGCTGGGCCTGATGATCCTTCCCGGACTGCTGCTCTACCGGGCCGGTCTGTGGATGGCCCGCGACGCCGACCTGCGGCTGCGCATGCCGGCCCGGCTCCCCAAGGGCACGCCGCGCGATGTCGAGAACGCCCGGCGCCGGGCGCAACTCGTGCTGATCGCGCAGGCGGGCATCTCGCTTGCCGCGCCCTACTCGCTGCTCGCGGGCATGATCGCACTCGTGGCGCGCAACGAGGTGACGCAGCCGTTCCTGGGGGAGGCGCTGGTCAGCCACGTGGTGCTGGCCTTCGTCGCGGGGTCGCTGGCCACCGCCCGCACGATCGGGCCGTGGAAGTCCATGTTGCGCCTGCTTCCGGAGCGCCCACGGTCGATCGTCGCGGCCACCGCCGTCGCGGTGCTGATCCTGCTCGCCGCGGGTGCCCTGCTGGTGGTGGGCGCCATCGCGGTGAACTTCCAGCAGATCCACGAGTTGTCCGGGGTCCTCGCCCCGGGGTTCGTCGGCGGGCTGCTGCTCCTTCTCGTTGAGTGCCTCTACCTGTTCAACGCCGTCGTCTGGGGGATGGCGTATATCGCCGGGCCGGGGTTCGCCATCGGCACGGGGACGCTGGTCGCCCCGACGGGGGTCAAGCTCGGCGCCGTGCCCTCGCTGCCGCTGCTGGGCGCCCTTCCCTCGCCGGGCGCCTCGCCGGCCTGGGTGATGGGGGTCATCGCGGTGCCGTTCGCCGCGGGGGCGGTCGCGGGCGTCGTGATGGCGCGTGTCGCGCCGACGCCGACGATCGAGGTGGCGCCCCTGTGGGGGTTCGTCTGCGGGCTGAGCACCGGGGCCATGGCCGGACTGCTCGCCGCCCTGTCCGGAGGTCCCCTCGGCGGCGCCAGGTTGTCGGCCGTCGGGCCGTCTCCGTGGGAGGCGGCGCTGTCGGTCACGCTGGAGGTCGGCGTGGCGGCCGGCATCTCCGCCGGGATCGCCAACTGGTGGCTGATCTCCCGCAGGCCCGCCGCCCCGCCTGAGCCGGTCCGCAAGGCGGGCGCGGTCATCGCCAAGGCGGCGAGCAGGGTACGGCTGGCCGATCGGAACCCGCGTGTCCTGCCCGGACACTGGCTCGACGCCACCGAGGGCGACACCCAGCCGATTCCGGTGATCAAGGACGACTGGGCCGACGAGCACGCGGCCGCCGCGGCGGAGACGTTCGACGGCATGGCGGCCGACGCGGCCCGCCCAGAGCGATCGCGGCCCACGCGTCGCGACGAGCCGAGACCCCCACGAAAGGACATCGTGGACGAGTCGGACGATCGTGGTGGGCACGTCATCTACGTCGACCCGTACGCCTGGGATCGCGACGAGTGACGGCGACAGCCGTCCACGCGCCAGACGCACCAAGAACCAGACGCACCAAGAACCAGACGCACCAAGAACCAGACGACGCCGGAAATCAGCCGCGCCGGGGATCAACCACGAGGGGCCGGACGCCCGTCACGGTTCCGGGCGCGCCCGAATCGGCCGCGCCCGGAACCGCCGTTTCACCGGCTACGCAGGGAACGGGATGTCCGACGGCCAGGGGAAGCCCGTCTTCTGCTCGATCGCTCGCTTGAACTGCTCCGAGCAGTCCTGACGGGCCTCGACGGTGCCCGCACCCTTGCTGCATTCGCCGTACGCCGAGATCTCCGCGGAGAAGTACAGCTGACCCGCCAGCGCGAACGTCCCCAGCACGAGGGAGATGCAGGAGATCACGACCGCGCTCGTCGCCATCCCGGTCCGCTGCTTCTTCTGATGCAGGGCGCGCAGGTCGCGGATGGCGATGATGAGCCCGAACACGGCCAAGGCCAGCCCGCCCGCGGGGAGGTACATCGAGAAGACCAACGCCATGAGGGAGAGACCGAGCGCCCTCCGGCCGCCCATCTCCGGCATGGACATCTGGATGGGTGTTGTCACATTCTCCTCGCCTCATGTTGCGCCGCACCCGACCGTCGTGGGTCGTGGTGACCGTGGCCCGATACCCTTTGTCCTGCGTCGAGGGTCATCACCCTCCGCGCTCGCATGCTTCTAAGGAATCATCTCTTCGCAGTCACCCGCAAAACGAAGCCCGCACATGAAGGAGTTCCACCCTGTCCTTCCGGCTCGTGGTCCTCGTCTCCGGTTCGGGGACCAACCTACAAGCGCTGCTCGACGCTTCGGCGGACGAGGCGTTCGGCGCACGCGTGGTCGCCGTCGGCGCCGATCGTGACGGCATCGAGGGGCTCTCGCGGGCCGAGCGGTCGGGTGTGCCGACGTTCGTTCAGAAGGTGGGCGACCACGCCACCCGTGACAAGTGGGACGAGGCGCTCACCGCGCAGATCGCCGAGTACAAGCCCGACCTGGTCGTCTCCGCGGGATTCATGAAGATCCTCGGCCCGCGTGTCCTGGGATCGTTTCCCGTGGTGAACACGCATCCGGCGTTGCTGCCCGCCTTCCCGGGCGCCCACGCCGTGCACGAGGCGCTGGCGTACGGCGTCCGCCTCACCGGCTGCACCGTGCACCTGGTGGACGCGGGCGTGGACACCGGCCCGGTGATCGCCCAGGAGGCCGTGGCCGTACGGGACGGGGACGACGAGGAGTCGCTGCACGAGCGGATCAAGACCGCCGAGCGAAGGCTGCTGGTCGAGATCGTCGGCCGCATGGCCAGGGACGGCTGGACGGTCTCGGGTCGCACGGTCCGTCTGGGCCGGCCGGCACGCAGCTCTTGAGAACAGGTAAGGCCGTACGGGAGCCGGCTGAGATCAGCCATTCCCAGCAACGAGGGAGGACCAGGAAGTGACCCGCATCCCCATCCGCCGCGCGCTCATCGCGGTATACGACAAGACGGGGCTGGAGGAGCTGGCCCGAGGACTCGAGGCCGCGGGCGTGGAGATCGTCTCGACCGGTGGCACCGCCGCCGCGATCGCCTCGTTCGGCGTGCCGGTGACGAAGGTGGAGTCCCTGACCGGCTTCCCCGAGTGCCTGGACGGCCGGGTCAAGACCCTGCACCCCCGCGTTCACGCGGGCCTGCTCGCCGACGGGGAGAATCCCTCGCACGTCAAGCAGCTCGAAGAGCTCGAGATCGAGCCGTTCCAGCTCGCGGTGGTCAATCTGTACCCGTTCGCGGAGACGGTGGCGTCCGGGGCCTCCGCCGCGGAGTGCGTCGAGCAGATCGACATCGGCGGTCCGGCCATGATCCGGGCGGCGGCCAAGAACCACAACACGGTGGCCGTGGTCGTCGACCCCTCGGCGTACGGCGAGGTGCTCGCCGCGATCGGCGAGGGCGGGTTCACGACGACCGAGCGGCGGCGGCTGGCGGCGACCGCCTACGCGCACACCGCCCAGTACGACGTGGCCGTGGCCTCGTGGTTCGCCAGCGGATACGCGGCGGACGACGAGCGGTGGCCGGCGTTCATGGGCGCGACCTGGAAGCGCAAGACGGCCCTGCGGTACGGGGAGAACCCGCACCAGGCGGCCGCCCTCTACTCCGGGCAGGACGGCGGCCTCGCCAACGCCGAGCAGCTGCACGGCAAGGAGATGTCCTACAACAACTACGTGGACGCCGACGCCGCGTGGCGGGCGGCCTGGGACTTCGCCGACCCCTGCGTGGCGATCATCAAGCACGCCAACCCCTGTGGCGTCGCGGTCGGCGCCGACGTGGCCGAGGCCCATCGCAAGGCCCACGCGTGCGACCCCGTCTCGGCGTACGGCGGTGTGATCGCCGTCAACCGCGAGGTGACCCGCGAGCTGGCCGAGCAGATCGCGCCGATCTTCACGGAGGTCGTCGTGGCCCCGTCGTTCGCTCCGGAGGCCGTGGCGGTCCTGACGGAGAAGAAGAACATCAGACTCCTCGTGTGCCCGGCCGGACCGGCGAACGCGGCCGAGTTCCGCCGGATCGACGGTGGTCTGCTCGTCCAGACTGTCGACCGGGTGGACGCCGCGGGCGACGACCCCGCGACCTGGGAGCTCAAGTCGGGCCCCGCGGCTTCGCCCGAGGTGCTCGCGGACCTGGTGTTCGCCTGGCGGGCCTGCCGTTCTGTGAAGTCCAACGCCATCCTGCTCGCGTCCGCCGGAGCGACCGTGGGCGTCGGGATGGGCCAGGTCAACCGGGTCGACTCCGCGAGGCTGGCCGTCAGCCGGGCGGGCGACCGCGCCCGTGGGTCCGTCGGGGCGTCGGACGCGTTCTTCCCGTTCGCGGACGGCCTGGAGGTCCTGGCGGAGGCCGGGGTGAAGGCGATCGTCGAGCCCGGCGGTTCCGTCCGCGACGAGGAGGTCGTCGCCGCGGCCGAGGCGGCGGGCATCACGCTCTACTTCACGGGGACGCGTCACTTCTTCCATTGACGCACCGAGCGACACGGGCGTCGCGAAGGCGCCCAAACGGACACATGGAAGGATGACGAGTCATGAGTGCGCAGATTCTGGACGGCAAGGCCACGGCGGCCAAGATCAAGGGCGACCTGGCCGAACGGGTGAAGTCGCTGGCGGCGAAGGGCGTGACGCCCGGTCTCGGCACGATCCTGGTCGGTGACGACCCCGGGAGCCAGATCTACGTCGCGGGCAAGCACCGCGACTGCGCCGAGGTCGGCATCGCGTCGATCCGCAAGGATCTGCCCGCCACGGCGACGCAGGCCGAGGTCGAGGCCGCGATCGACGAGTTGAACGCCGACCCGGCCTGCACCGGGTACATCGTCCAGCTTCCGCTGCCCCGCCACCTGGACACTCAGGCGTTGATCGAGCGGATGGACCCGGAGAAGGACGCCGACGGTCTGCACCCGATCAACCTGGGCAGGCTCGTCCACATGGTCGACGCCCCCCTCCCGTGCACCCCGCGCGGCATCGTGGTGCTGCTCAGGGAGTACGGCGTGCCGATCAAGGGCGCCGAGGTCGTGGTGGTCGGGCGTGGCATCACGGTGGGCCGCCCGCTCGGCCTGCTGCTCACCCGCCGGTCGGAGAACGCCACGGTGACCCTCTGCCACACCGGGACGCGGGATCTGGCCGCGCACGTGCGTAACGCCGACATCGTCGTCGCGGCCGCGGGTGTGCCCGGCCTGGTGACGGCCGAGATGGTGAAGCCCGGCGCCGCCGTCCTCGATGTCGGCGTCTCGCGTCTGGACGGCAAGCTCGCCGGCGATGTGGCGCAGGACGTCAGGGAGGTCGCGGGGTTCGTCGCCCCCAACCCCGGCGGCGTCGGCCCGATGACGCGGGCGATGTTGCTGGTCAACGTGGTGGAAGCCGCCGAGCGGCTCTGATCGGCGGCTGATGCGCTCGCCGTGGGTTGCCGCGGCGAGCGCACGACGGGGTTGCGGAGCGCACGACGGGGTTGCGGAGCGCGCGGACGGCAATGAATCGACGCTCGGACCCCGGGCCGTCCCGGTGAAGCGCGTGACCAGGGCTTGTCGCAGTCCGGTCACCCCTGTCGATGGTCAGGGTTTCAGCATGTCGCGGGCCTGGCTGTTCAGCCGGTCGGCTTCCTCGCGGAGAAGGCCCGCCGCGTTCCCGCAGCGTGTCTTCCAGGTCCTGATCTCGCCGCGGACCCGATCGGTCAACGGGCCGGACCACTCCATCTTTCCGGCTTCGGTATGTACCGTATCCGCGAGTTTCTCCACGTCATCGGCTAATTTGTGGATTTTGAGGGCCCTGCTCTTGAGCTCCTCCACCTCGGGCGGCGGCACATTACCTCCTCCGTTAAAACACATATTCAGCCGATAAGTTACATGTACACTCGCCGCTCGTGGGTGGAGATGACAAGCGCGCTTTCAAACCCGACCAGCTAGAGCGCCTCGCCGGCCTGATGGCCGATCTCACCACCTCCACAGACGAGATGTTCAAACGCGCCTCGTCCCTCCAGGTCTCCCAACCCCTCAATTCGCTGCGGGAAATGCCCAAGTGGGGAACGGACACCTCCAAGGACCTGACCAAGCGTGCCGCACTCGGACGGCTGTCGACCGGCGACCCCTTCTCCGGGCTCGCCTGGGCGGGTTTCTCTCCGCTCGAGATCGCCGCAGGCGGCGACAAGCTGGATCCGACCTCGCTGATCTACATCAACACGGTCGCGGACTGGGCGAACAAGACCGGCAACATCGCCTTCGAGCGGAAGTCCGGCGAGTCGCTGGACGACTACCTGAAGCGGCTCGAGGCCGGCGCCATCACCAAGCTCATCCCCGATCTAAAGCCGCATGAGGCGACGGTCGCGCAGGTGCTCGAGATCGCCGGCGACGTCCGAGGGGTGACCACGACGGCCCCGCTCGTCACCGCCCAGGCCACGTCCCTGAGCCGGCTCCTGCTGAACAACTACGCCTGGCGGCCGATCACCAACCAGCTGACCGGCGGCCGGTGGGCCCTGCAGACCCGGTCCGCGACCTCGCCGGGCACCGGCGTGGCGAGCCTCACCCGTCAGCTGTTCATGAAGAGCAGCCTGTATCGCGACTACGTCGCCATGCTTCCCGAGTACACGGAGATGGACCAGGTCGCGCGGGCGGCGAACGCGGGCAGGGGCCTCCTCGGAGCCCGGGTCAACAGCTTCCTCGACCTGGCCTTCGGGAACAACAAGCTCGCCGGTGTACTCGGTGAGACCACGCACTCGGGTCAGGTCGTGAGCGTCTCCGGCCAGGCCAACCTGCTCAAGGTCTGGGCCTCCACCGCGAACCCCTCGAAGCTGGAGGCCGCGGCCGCGGTTCTCAAGGTCGAACCGGCGGCCCTCGCCCGGCTGGGGACGCTCGGCAGGCTGGGGATGGTCGCCAAGACCGCGGGCGCGTTCCGGACGCTCGGAGTCGTGGGCGGTGTCGCCTCCACGATCTACAGCGGCGCCAACGTGATCTCGCAGGGCAATCCGGTCGACGCCTTCAAACGCAACGGCGCCGGCTACGTCGCCGACGTCGCCGAGCTCGGCTTCAACGCCTCTCTCACCGCCGCGATGGTCTGCCCCAATCCCGTCACGATCGGCGCTACCGTCGTCTTCGGAGCCGTGTACGTCGGCGCGAAGGTCGTCGAGCACTGGGACGACGTCAAGGACGGCGCGAAGAAGGTGGGCAAGGCGATCGGCGGCGGCGCCAAGAAGGTGTTCAAGAGTCTCAATCCGTTCGGCTAGCGCAGGTAGGAAGATCAACCAATGCCGTCCTTCGACAGTGCACGTGACCGTTTCCGGCTCGGCCCGGCCCATCTGGGGGTGCTGGGCTGCCTGTACGAGGGGAAAAGCGTCACCTCCGACCTGGTGGCCGCCCGTGACGAACTGCGTGCCGCCGGTCTCGTCAGCGACGACGACGCCGTCCTTCCCGAGTTGGCCGGCCTCACGGCCGCCCTCGCCGAGCCGATCGTGCTCATCGTCATAGAGATCACCGGAGCCCATGGGCTGACCAATCACGGCGCGGTCATCGGCAACGACGCCGTCTACACGTACGAGACGTGGCCGGGCGAGACCGAGTCCGAGTACGTCCGCACCGACCTCAGCACGCTGGTGTGGTCGCTGGCCCGGATCGTCGGACTGCGCGACAAGGAGGCCAAGCCGCCCGCGGCGCCGGTCGTCACCACGAAGATCGGCGTGATGGACGCCGGCTTCACCGCCCTGTCCGAGCTGGAGAGCGACGACGTGGTGGAGGCCGCCGACCGGCTGCGCGCGCTGTTCTCCGAGTCCGGGCTCGCCGATCCCGAGCTGACCGTCCTCACGCATCTGCTGCTCCAGCTCAACGGCAACTGGCGGATGACCGTCGCCTGGAACAACCGCGAGGGCAAGGGCACCGACATCCGCGGCATCGCCGTCCTCGACTGCGGTCCCCTCGGCTACTGGGTGCGCGAGCTCCCGGCCGAGCCGATCGGGCCTGGAACGGTCACCCCCGACAGCGACCTCCGGCTGGTCTACACCGATGTCCGTCAGGTGTGGGAACTGATCACCGACCTCCTGCCCGACGCCGGGGACCTGCCCGTCCCCGTCGAGAGGTGAGATGACATGTCCGGTTTCACCTTCGAGCTCGTACGGCGGACGCCCACCCGTCCCGCCGAGATGCGGGTCGCCCACCTCGTTCTGACCGGTACGGCGGGGCCGTACGGGGAGGTGACCGTCACCGTGGGCACCGTCCCCCGGGTGGCGGCCCTCGACGCGCCGGGACTGCCGGAGGCCTCCGTCTCCCATCCCGACGCGCAGAGGCAGGGGCTCATCGCCGTCGACGAGCACACCCGGCTCAGCGTCGGGGGAGTCTCCGCGGTCGTCAGCCAGAACCGGCGTTCCCTCGGCAAGAAGGGGCGCGGCATCGGGATCAGGCTGGAGGACCGGGACTACACCTACGTCAGCGCCGCCGTCGCCGAGGAGGAGTTGCGCGACCGGGAACGCGGCCCGCTGGTCCGGCTGAACAGCCCCTTCGCGTCGTCGAAGGTCACAGTCGCCGTCCTGCCCGCCGCCGACGCGAGCGACCTCGCGCTGGCTCTCGTCCTGCAGGGTGTCGACCGGACCGGGCTGACGCTCACCCAGTCGGCCGTCTCCGGAGTCCTCTCTTTCCTCAACAACGGCAAGGCCGATGTCTGACACGGATGTGGTGTACCGGGAACGGCCCGGCAAGCTGAGACTGTGGTTCGGCGTCCCCTGGGCCGCGTGGGCCGTCCTCATGATCTGGAGCTTCTGGGATCACTGGGCGCGGACCGGAGAGGTCGACGTCGGCGCGTTCCTGGTCCTCGGCCCGCTGTTCTTCGCCGTCTTCTCCATCCCCGGACTGGTGTCGTACAGCAAGCGCCGCTATCACACGATCACGCTGACGTCCCGGACGCTCCGCGTCGGCCGCGACGCGTTACCCGTGGAGGGCATCACGCTCGACCCGCCGGACTCCGGCAGGCCGCCTCGCCTAGTGGGCGGAGCCTCGGGAGTGCCGATGGGCATGCGCGAAGTCATCCTCGGCGGCCCCGGCGGGGAGCGTTACCTGGTCGCGACGCTCGATCCCGAGGCGTTCCTCGCCGCGCTCGGACGCGTGATCCCGCCGGCTTCGCAGGGCTGACGCGCGGAGCCTCAGAGCTCGTCGATCTCCGTCAGATCGATGTCGATCTCGACGCGACGCGAACGGGCCTGCCGGGGTTCCGCCGCTATGAGGCCCGGCGCCCCACGGGAGCACGTTGCTGCTGCTCCGGCTCGGCCGGTCCCGTCGCCCGCTGCGGCGGAACCACGGGAGTGGGCCGGACCAGACCCAGGGCCACGACCTCGTTGGCGAGGCGCGTGCGCCGGTTGGTGCCCTCGGGGATGCGGAACTTCTGGTAGAGCCGGAGCAGGTGCTGCTTGACCGCGGCCTCCGTCACCACGAGATCGTCGGCGATCTCCCGTGCCGTCGCCGGGGCCACGAAGGCCTCGTCGGACAGAGCGGGACGGCACAGCGAGGTCAGCACGTCGACCTCGCGGCGGGTCAGCTCGGGCGCCGCGGCCCGGCGCAGCTCGACCTCGGGCGTGAAGTCCTCCCGCGGGATGCCCCCGACCCGTGCGCGGGCCGCGCCGAACGACACGACGTCGCCGTCGTCGAGCACCCTCCTGGCGATCGGCCTGCCGTTGACACGGGTGCCGTTGCGGGAAAGGCCCAGGTCGACGACGTACAGGTAGGGCCCTCGGCGGACGAATTCGGCGTGCAGCCGGGACACGCTCGGATCCGTCAACCGGATGTCCACGCCGCGGCCTCTGCCGATCGTGGTGACCTCGGGACGCAGCGGGACGACCTCACCGCTGTCCTCGATCCGAATGAACGGCCCCTCCACGGCAGTTCCTCCCCAGGTAGCCCGCCGTTACTTTCGCTACAGCTCCGGCTTACCCAGACGTGGCGATGGGGAATCGCCTTTGCCATAAGGAGAATCATTCGTGAAATTGGTCTGGACCTCTGCGGAGCGGTTTACCTGCTCACGGGTAGACTTCGGGCCAAGATAAGCGGAGGAAACAGTTATGGCGGACAAGCCCACCAAAGGCCTCGCCGATGTCGTCGCCGCGTCCACAGCGCTGAGCGACATCGACGGCAAGGCCGGTCGCCTTTTCTACCGTGGCTACGACATCCACGACCTGGCCGGCCGCACGACCTTCGAAGAGACCGCCCATCTGCTGCAGCACGGCTCGCTGCCGAACCGCGCACAACTGGCGGACTACGGCGCCGAGCTCGTCAGAGGCCGGAGCCTGGGAGCGCTCGTCGAGAGCAACATCCCCGAGATCGCCGCCAAGCAGGGACCGATGGAGGCGCTGCGCACCCTGGTCTCGCTGAGCGGCGCGGAGGATCCGGAGAAGGACTCCAACGCGCCGGAGGCCAACCGCCGCAAGGCGGCGCGGCTGACCGCGCAGCAACCGATCCTGGTGGCCAGGTATCACGCCGCACGGACGGGCGGAGCCGTGCTCGATCCCGATCCGGAACTGAGCATCGCCGCCAACTTCCTGCGGCAGATCACCGGGCGGGAGCCGTCCGCGCGCGAGGTGGCGGTCTTCGACGAGTGCCTCGTGCTGCACGCCGACCACACGATGAACGCCTCCACCTTCGCCGCCCGCGTGTGCGCGGCCACCCTGTCGGACATGCACTCGGCGATCGTCGCGGCCATCGGCACGCTGAAGGGCCCCCTCCACGGCGGCGCCAACGAGCAGGTCATGCGTACGCTGGAGGGGCTGGACCCCACCGGGGTGGCCCAGGCCGTGCGGGACAAGCTGGCCGCGGGCGAGAAGATCATGGGATTCGGGCACCGCGTGTACAAGACCGAGGACCCGCGCGCGACGCATCTGCGGCGGATGTCGCATGAACTCGGCGAGGCGTCCGGAGACGACACGTTCTACCGGATGTCCAAGGAGATGGAGGAGGTCGTCTTCGCGGAGAAGGGCCTGAATCCCAACGTGGACTTCTACGCCGCGACCGTCTACCACTACCTTGGCATTCCGACCGATCTGTTCACGCCGGTGTTCTCGGTGAGCAGGATGTCGGGATGGACCGCCCACGTGATCGAGCAACACGCCGACAACCGCCTGATCCGGCCGGACAGCGAGTACATCGGCGAGCGTGATCAGAAGTGGGCCCCGATCGACGAGCGATGATTGCGACGACGTGAAGACACGGGACAACAGCACGGCCTGGGGGTTGTATCTGCTGGTGGTGGTGGGTGCGGCCGCCGGGCTCGGTGTGATCGCCTTCGGCGGGACACCATGGATCGGCGGTGTGATCACCGGGGGCGCTCTACTGGTGGGTTCGGCCGTGAGACTGATCCTGTCCGAGCACCGGGCGGGCGCACTGGCGATCAGGACCAAGAAGACGGACGTGGTCGTGTTCGCCGTCCTCGGGCTCGCCCTCGTGGGCGGATCGCTCAGTCTGCTGCTCCGCCTGCACAACACCTAGTCACGGGTGCAACACGCCCGTCCGATAGCCTCAACGGCCAGTGAGCCTCAAAAGGACTGTATGGCCGAGTTAGTTCAGAAGGGGAATCCCACGCATGCCCAAGATCAAGGTAGCGGGTCCGGTCGTCGAGCTTGACGGCGACGAGATGACCCGGATCATCTGGCAGTTCATCAAGGACCAGTTGATCCTGCCCTACCTGGACGTTGACCTGAAGTACTACGACCTCGGCATCGAGCACCGGGACGCCACCGACGACCAGGTCACGATCGACGCCGCCCACGCGATCAAGAAGTACGGCGTCGGCGTGAAGTGCGCGACGATCACGCCGGACGAGGCGCGGGTCGAGGAATTCGGCTTGAAGAAGATGTGGAAGTCCCCGAACGGGACCATCCGCAACATCCTCGGCGGTGTGATCTTCCGTGAGCCGATCATCATGTCGAACGTGCCGCGGCTCGTGCCGGGCTGGACGAAGCCGATCATCGTCGGCCGTCACGCCTTCGGCGACCAGTACCGCGCCACCGACCTGAAGGTCCCCGGCGAGGGCACGCTGACGCTCACCTTCACGCCGAAGGACGGCAGCGAGCCGATCGAGCTCAACGTCTTCGACTTCCCCGGCGGCGGCGTCGCGCTGGCCATGTACAACCTGGACGAGTCCATCCGCGACTTCGCCCGCGCCTCCATGCGGTACGGCCTGGCCCGCAACTACCCGGTCTACCTGTCGACGAAGAACACGATCCTGAAGGCCTACGACGGCCGCTTCAAGGACATCTTCGCCGAGGTCTTCGAGACCGAGTTCAAGGCCGACTTCGAGGCCGCCGGCATCACCTACGAGCACCGTCTGATCGACGACATGGTCGCCGCGTCCCTGAAGTGGGAGGGCGGATACGTCTGGGCGGCGAAGAACTACGACGGCGACGTCCAGTCCGACACCGTCGCGCAGGGCTTCGGCTCGCTCGGCCTGATGACCAGCGTTCTCATGACGCCGGACGGTCAGACCGTCGAGGCCGAGGCCGCCCACGGCACCGTGACCCGGCACTTCCGCCAGCACCAGCAGGGCAAGCCGACCTCCACGAACCCGATCGCGTCGATCTTCGCGTGGACCCGCGGCCTGCAGCACCGCGGCAAGCTGGACAACCAGCCCGAGGTGATCGACTTCGCCGAGAAGCTCGAGCAGGTCTGCATCGAGACCGTCGAGGGTGGCCAGATGACCAAGGACCTCGCGCTCCTGGTCGGCGGCGACGCCGAGTGGCTGACCACGCAGGACTTCCTCGCCGCTCTGGACGAGAACCTGAAGAAGAAGATGGCTCTCTAATCGAATCTGGCCCCTACCTGCGGATTCTCCGTTAGGTAGGGGCCACTTCGCCTCTCTGGGCCGTCCCTGGGCCGTCAAGCCCCTGGGGCGGCCCCGAAGACAGCCGCGACGGCCTTCCGGGTGCGCTCTTGGCTGCTCGGCATGAGGTGGGTGTAAGTACGCAGAGTGAAACCCGGGCCCGTCAGGGCACGACCGTGACGGGCCACCGGCCGCTGCGGACGAGGCGGATCGCCACCGAGCCGATGAAGCGGTGGGCGGCCTGAGTTGACGCGCCCACGACCACTGCGTCGGCCCTGACCTCGTTGCTCACCCTGATCAGGGCGGATGCGGCGTCGCCGCGTTCGGTCCTGAAGCTGTACGTGACCGGTTGATAGTCGGACCCGGCCTTCTCTATCCGCTCGCGCAGGTCGGCGAGCACATCCTCGCCGGCCTGGATGGCCAACACGGTCGCGTCGGGCAGCAGCGGCGTCATCGTGCTTGTGCCGACGACCAGCACGAAGATCAACCTAAAGCCCTGGCGGCGGGCGAGCCCCCAAGCGTAGGCGACAGCGCGGAGCGAGGTATCCGAGCCGTCGACCCCGACGACGATCACCCCGGGCCCGTCGGCACCTACCTCGAAGTCGCTCATGGCACGACACTATGGCCGCTCCGGATGTCATCTTCACTCAGGGCGGGCCGGCCGCGTCGGCGTCGGCGACGTCGGTGCGGGGTTCGAACCGATCCCGAAACAGCGATCCCTGCCTCGGCAGCCAGGCTCGCGGCTGGGCGGCTTAGGAAGGCGGGCCCATGCCGAGAAGCGGACGCCCTTCAAGCGATTGATTGCGGATGGGGGAGCTCGGTCGTCGGCGTTGTGCGCCGGCCGCTGTCGGCGGTACGGTCGGCCGCGTTGACTGCAGAGGGGGCGTCGTGGCGGGTCCGACACCGGAGCGAATTGAGCACTACGTGCGAATGTTCGAGCGGCTCGGGGAAGGTTCGGCGGATTTCGCGGAGTCCATGTGTTGGACGGTGGTCCGCCCTCACCAGGTGCGGTTGACAGTGGAAGACGTGCTACGCCGGTTGGGCGGTGACCCGGACACCATGACGACGTGCCGGCCGCTTGATGTCGGATACGACGACGAAATGGTCTTCCTCGAACAGCGCGACGACGCGGTCATCATCGTGGGGTACAGCGTCAGCAGCGATGAGGAGGACGTCCTGCGCCGGCTCAGCCAGGACGCCACCGTTCATGAGGTGTTCTGGCTGATCAACAACTTCAACAGGCTCTACTACGCCGTCGACGGTGTGGTGGTCACCGAGCTGGACATGCTGCTCCCGCAGGAGCGATGGGGTGCCGACCCGGACGCCTTGACCGACCACCTCGACGCGTTGCGCGAGCTCCGGGATCGTGAGCGGGGTCCGTGGCCCGACTGGGAGACCGCCATGGCCACCGTGGAGTCGTTGACCGGCCTGGGACTCGATGCTGACTGGTTTGACCGTCCCCAGTTGTTTGCGAAGATCAACCGCTGCTAGCTGCACCCGCACCGGTTCGGAATCACCCGGGGTCGGCGGCGTCCGCACTCATTTGCCGCCGACCCCGTGTCGCGCTCGGGTGATGGCCGGGTGTGGCTCCGCGTCCGCTCGTAGCCGGTGTGCGGAGCATGCCGATGCGCACGAGTTGCTCTTGGGCGACGGGCTTGGAATGCTTCGCGCATGCCCTCGCTGCCGCCGACGTTCGCCGACGACGTCATCGCTCAGTCCCCCCGGGCGCAGTTCGAGGCGTTCCTCGACGAGCACCGCGCCGCGCTCAACAGCTGCTTGGACGGGATGACCGAGGAGCAGGCGCGCCGATCGTTGGTGCCCTCCAGGACTACGCTGCTGGGGCTGGTGAAGCACGCGACGTTCGTCGAGAAGGTCTGGTTCGACGAAGCCATCTCGTGTCGATCGCGCGCCGAGATCGGCATTCCCGCGACGCCGGATGAGTCGTTCATCCTCGATGACCACGACACCATCGCCAGCGTTCAGCGCGCGCACAGCGAAGCATGCGAGGCATCGCGCCGCGCGACGTTCTCCTTGGGGCCGGACGACATGGTCCATGGCAACCGGCGCGGCTCGCTCCCGCTGCGTTGGGTGTACCTCCACATGCTGCGCGAGCTGGCTCAACACTGCGGACACGCGGACATCCTGCGCGAGCAGCTCATTAACGGCTAGCCAGTGCGCCTAGCTCATGGCGCGAGTCGCACCCCGGCACGAGCCCGGATTGATCATGTCAACCATCAACCGAGGACAGCTGTCCCATCCCGCAATTGTCGGAGCGTGCGGTTAACGTGGCGGGCAGTCTGATGCCTGGGGGTACGCGCGATGGCGACATTCGCCCTGATTCACGGTGGCGGCGGCTCCGCCTGGGACTGGCACCTGCTGGCGGCCGAGTTGCGCGGCCGAGGGCATGACGTGGTGGCCGTGGACCTGCCGATCGAGGACGAGTCCGCCGGGCTGCTCGACTATGCCGACGCCGTGACCGAGGCCGTCGGCGACCGCCGCGACCTGGTCGTGGTGGCGCACTCGTGGGGCGGCTTCGTCGGCCCGCTCGTCTGCGCCCGAGTGCCGGCCGAGCTGCTGGTGCTGGTATCGGCCATGATTCCGGCGCCGGGGGAGCCGCCGTCCGACTGGTGGGCCAACACGGGCTTCGAGGGCAAAGACATGAGCGATCCCGTCGCACTGTTCCTGCACGACGTGCCCAGGGACCTGGCGGAGGAGCTTCTGTCGAAGAGCCGGGACCACGCGGACAAGGCCTTCGCGGAGCCGTGGCCGCTGGACGCCTGGCCGGAGGTGCCGACCAGGTTCCTGCTGTGCCGCGACGACCTGTTCTTCACGCCGGGCTTCATGCGCGGAGTCGTGCGCGACCGGCTGGGCATCACGCCCGACGAGATCGACGGCGGGCACGCGCCCATGCTGGCCCGGCCCGGTGAGCTGGCCGACCGGCTGGAGGGGTACCTGACGGGCATCGAGGAGCGGTAGCCGGCGGCCGAGTACACCTGGTCGCGCGTGCGGCGGCGGTCGGCCTCAGGTGTCAGAGACACTCCGCGCCCGGCCCGGGCGTTGAAGCTCCAGACGTGGGGCCGTCTATGGGCCGTGCTGAAGCGACCAACGATGACGGACGACGACCAGCGTTGATGGCTTGGAGTCGAGGTCAACGCGATGAGCATGAAGCTGTCGCAGGTCCCGTGACCTGGAGATCACTCCCTGAAGAAGACGGACCTCTTGGCCGTCGTTTTCCCCCGGGGCCGCCATCGGGCGGCCCTTTTGGGTTTCGGACCCCGACTATTCGAGGCGCCGAACAATGATTTCGGCCCGCCTCAACGGTTTCCGCCGCATAAAACACCACGAAACCGATGGTTACGGCGCGGTCTCGGGGGGCTGAGTATGAGCCCGGTGGGACGTAAAGTTTTTCTCGTCATCGTTTTGCCGAATCGTGGGGATCCTGGATGCCGGAGGTCGAACCGCTCGGTCGGGGTGATCCGACACAGCTGGGTCCGTTCGTGTTGTCGGGGCGCATCGGCGAGGGCGGCCAGGGTGTGGTCTATCTCGGACAGAACGACGCGGGGGATCGCGCGGCGGTCAAGCTGCTGCACATCAAGTTCAGCGGGGACACGACCGCGAGGTCGCGCTTCGCCCGGGAACTGAAGGCCGCTCAGCGGGTCGCCGGCTTCTGCACCGCGCGTGTCATCGCCGCGGACCTGGACGGCGACACGCCGTACATCGCGAGCGAGTACATCGACGGGAGGTCCCTGCGGGAGACCGTCGAGTCGTACGGCCCACTGAACGAGGCGGCCCTGGAGCGTCTGGCGGTCGGCACGGCGACCGCCTTGATCGCGATCCACCGCGCCGGGATCGTGCACAGGGATTTCAAGCCCGACAACGTCCTCATCGCCGAGGACGGGCCGCGGGTGGTCGACTTCGGAATCGCGCGCATCATCGACTCCACCGGAACGGTCACCAGCCGTGCGGTCGGGACGCCCGCCTACATGGCCCCCGAGCAGATCTCGGGCGAACCGGTCGGCCCACCCGCCGACATCTTCGCCTGGGGCTCGACCATGGCGTTCGCCGCGACGGGCACGGCGGTGTTCGGCGGCTCGTCGATCGCGGCCGTGCTGAACCGCATCCTCAACCACGACATCGACGTGAGCGCGCTCCCGGAGCCGATCCGCGGCGTCGTGAGCTCGTGTCTCATCAAGTCGGCGGCGGACAGGCCCACCGCGGAGCAACTGCTGCTGCGCCTGCTCGGCGAGGCTGAGCCGCAGGGGCCGTCCACGGCGGTGCTGGCCGCCGCCGCGCCCGAGGCGTCGGAGAACGCCGGCATGACGGCAGTCGCCGCTGGCCCGGGCGCCGCCGTGAACTCGGGCGGCGCATCCGGCCAGGACAGGGTCTCGGGAACGGCGGAAGCCGTCGTCAGCGGCCTCGCCGCCGCTCCCGTCGCCGAATCCGCGGCCGCGTCCACCGCCGCGCCCGTTGCCGAGGAGGAACCGGCCGAGACCACGAGCCCGGACTGGATCGCGATCTTCAGGGGCGGCCCGGACATCGCCGACCGGCCGGGTCCCCGCGTCCCGGCCGCCACCGAGTTCCGCGTGGGCTCGCCTCCGGGAGGCCGAGGCGGCGGGTCCCGGCCGCGTTCGACCGGAGGACGGGCGCGGTGGATCGCCGTCGCCACGGCGGTGGTGGCCCTGGCCGCGACCGGCGCGATCGTGCTGTCCAACAGGATCGTGTCCGGGAAGGGCGGGGGCGATCCCACCGGTGCCGCTACGAGCGCCGCCGTGATCGTGCCCGTGATCGACAAGGCGCGGAGCACACACCGGCTGACCGTCGCGGTGAAGGGCGACCTGCCCGGGCTCGGCCTTGAGACCGGCGGGGCCTTCACGGGCTTCGAGGTGGACGTCGCCACGTACATCGCGGGCAAGCTCGGGGTTCCGGCGAGCGGGATCACCTTCCGCCGGGTCGCCAGGAGCGAACGGGCCGGGGTGCTCAAGAACGGCGAGGCCGACATGGTGCTGGCCACCTACGCCTACGACGAGAGCCGCGGCGACGGCGTCACCTTCGCCGGGCCGTACTACACCGCCCATTCCGACGTGCTCGTGCGCGAGGACTCCGGGATCCGCGGGCTGAAGGACCTCGAGGGGCAGGTCCTGTGCGCGCCGCAGGGGACCGACGCCTTCCGCATCGTCGAGCAGGCGGTCGAGGGAGGCGACGTCGACGGCTTGCCGGCGGCGAACTATGCGGTCTGCATGGACCTGCTCGCACAGGGCAGGGTGGACGGCGTCCCCGGTGACGACCTGATCCTCGCGGGGTTCGCCGACCGGGCCCAGGGCATGGACCTGGCCGTGCTCGGGCTCGGGCTGACCGACCAGCGTTACTCCGTCGGGCTGCCGGCCGGTGACCCCCGCACCTGCGAGGCCGTCCGGGACGCCATCGTGGAGATGTACGCGGACGGGACCGTCAGAACCCTCGCCAAGAAACACTTCTCGCACGTCCGGTTCGACATGGGGCAGAAGGCGCCGCCGACGTTGTCATGCCGCTAGGGAGTGTCTGACGGAAGCCGCCCGCCGCCTGTCCGGCCCGCGGGCGGCAGGCCTGATCCGTCAGGCACGACCTATGTCGCGTCCGATCGCCGTTCGATGTCGGCGATCGAGTCGTCCGCCCACTCCACGAAGCCGCGCGCCTGGCGGATGCCGAGGTCGAGGGCGTACGCGCCGAACATGCCCCATTGGTGCGCCGCGTCCGTCACCGCGTCCTTCCTGACGCGCAGCGCCTCCAGTTCGGCGAGCCGCGCCTCGCTTGCCTCCTTCATCCGCCGCAGCACCGTCACGGCCTCGCCCGGCTCGAGCAGCGGCACCAGGAAGGACTGCAGGGCCGCCTCGCTGCGCACCGTCGTGGACGGCTCGTGCCCGAGAAGCCACCTCCGCAGCTCGGCGTCGCCGTCCGGAGTGACCCCGTAGATTTTCCGCCCCCGCGCGCCCTCGGCCTCCACGGCCACGAGCCCGTCGGCCGCCATCTTCGCGAGCTCCGGATAGATCTGGCTGTGCCCGGCCTGCCATACGTGGGCGACCGACGTCTCGAACTTCTTGGCCAGGTCGTAGCCGCTGGAGGGGCCGGAGGCCTTCAGCAGCCCGAGCAGCGCGATTCGCAGGGACATGCCCGCAGCATATATGGGAATTGACATGTCAATCCTTACATGTCATCTTCGACACATGTCAGGCAAGAACGGAATCCTCCTCCTCGCCGTGCTCGGCGGGATGTTCCTCGCGATGCTCGACCAGACGATCGTGGGTACGGCGCTGCCCCGGATCACCGCCGAACTGAACGGCACGGACCTCTACACCTGGGTCGTGACGGCCTACCTGCTGACCTCCACCGTCACCGTCCCCCTGTACGGCCGGCTGTCCGACGTCCACGGTCGCAAGCCGCTGCTCCTCATCGGCGTGACGGTCTTCCTCGTGGGCTCGATCCTCTGCGGGGCCGCGCAGAGCATGGGACAGCTCATCGCCTTCCGAGGGCTGCAGGGGCTCGGTGCGGGCGCGCTGCTTCCGCTGTCGCTGGCACTGGTGGTCGACCTGTTCCCGCCCGAGCGCAGCGGGCGCGTGCAGGGCGCGCTCGGCGGCGTGATGGCGCTCAGCTATGTGGCGGGTCCCTTCCTCGGCGGCCTGTTCACCGACCACGCGAGCTGGCGGTGGGCGTTCTACGTCAACGTGCCGATCGGCGTCGCCCTGGTCGCGATCATCTGGCTGAGGTTGCCCCACAGGTCGGGGACCGGACGCGGAGCGAGGCCCGACTACCTCGGCATCGCGATCTTCGCGGCCGCGATCAGCGCGTTGCTCCTCGGCCTCACCGAGAAGGGCCTCGACGACCACACGTGGGCGAGCGCACCGGTCCTGGGACCGATCGCGGCGGCCTTCGTCCTGCTCGCCGTCTTCGTCGTCGTCGAACGGCGCGTGGAACAGCCCATCGTCCCGCTGGAGCTGTTCGCCAACCGGACCTACACGCTCGTCAACGTGGCCTCGTTCTCCACGGCGTTCAGCCTGTTCGCGGGAGTGGTCTTCCTGCCCCGCTACTTCCAGGAGGCGCACGGGCTCAGCGCCACGTCCTCCGGCCTGCACATCTACCCGCTGATGCTCGCCATGGTCGCCGGGAGCGCGCTGACGGGCGCGCTCATCTCGAGGACAGGCCGATACAAGCCCTGGCTCCTGACCGCGCCGGTCTTCCTCGCCGCCGGCACGTTGCTGTGCGCGAACCTGGCCGTCGACACGACGACGCCGGCGCTCATCGTGTGGATGGTCCTCATCGGCCTCGGGATGGGCCCGATGTTGTCCGGGCTCACGGTGGCGATCCAGTCGTCCGTCCCGCCCCGCCACACGGGGACGGCCAGCGCCAACCTGACCTTCTTCCGGCAGATCGGAGGCTCGGTCGCGCTGGCCCTCGCGGGCACCGCCTACAGCTCCGTGGTGGTCAGGGAGGCGCCGCTGCACGGCCTCCCGTTCGCGCACGCCGCGGCGACCGCGACCGTGATCCCGTGGCTCGGCGTGGCGGGCGCGGTCGTCGCCGTGCTCGCGCTGTTGTTCATGCCGGACGGCGGACTGCGGCGCGACCCCGCGGGGCAGGAGCGCACCCTCGCCGCGGCGCAGCCGGAACTCGCGTGAGAATCCGCTGAGAACCCTGGTTTCCCCAGCGTGTCGCATGGATGGGAGCGTGCCCGCACACGATTGAATTGATCTCGAGTGTTCGGGGGAACGGTTATGGGTCGCAGGGTCGTCACGGGTCTGGTGTGCGTTCTGGTCGCCGGGGCGCCGCAACCGGCGCTCGCGGCGGAGCAATGGGGGACGGCCGACCTCTCGGTCGGGATCACCGCCTCGCCGAAGGTCGCCCAACCGGGCCAGCCGCTGACCTACCGCATCAAGGTGCACAACGACGGCCCCGGAGACGCGGTGCTGCCGGTCCTGCGGGTCCACACTCCCCGTGACTTCCAGATCATCAACGTCGACGTCGCCGAATGCACACCGGGCCGGGGGATGAACGAGGTGATCTGCAGGGCGTCGCAGGACGTCCTGGCGGGAGGCTCGGGGAGTATGACGATCACCGGGCTCATCAAGCCGGGGGCGGAGGGACCGCTCCGCGCGGAGGCCAGGCTGTCGTCGGAGATCGTGGACTCCGACGGGACGGACAACACCGCCGAGGCGGTGACCAAGGTCGACGGGGGCGCCGACCTGGCCGTGCGATTCGGCGAGTCCACCAGGTTCACCCGGCCCGGCCACTGGTTCGCGGTGCGCGCCGAGGTGCGCAACCGCGGGCCCCGGGTCGTCCGCGACGCCTACGTCTTCCTGCAGCCGCGGGAGGCCCGGCTCGAGTCCGCGACGGGAGGCAGGTGCCGCCGCGGACCCGCCTTCGTCGGGTGTTCGCTCCCGCCGATCAGGTCGGGATCCAGCGGCCTGCTGCAACTGGTGTTCCGGGTGCCGCACCGGGCGTCGCACGCGGTGGCCACGATGGCCACCGTGTACTCCCGCCGTCTCGGCGACCGCCGTCCGAACAACAACAAGGCGCGGATGCGGGTCGCCCTCCGCCGCGGCTAGACCCGTGCCGGCCGCGCGGGCACGGTCCGCGCGGGCACGGTCGGTTCAGGCGCGGTCGGTTCAGGCGCGGTCGGTTACGGCGTGGCCCGGCGTGGCCGGCGCTCGCGGGGTCAGCGCCCGAGTGCCGCCCAGGCGTCGGCGACGATGCCCTCCAGCGAGGTGTGGTCGGGCTTCCAGCCGAGCTCCCGCTGGATCTTGTCCGACGACGCCACGAGGAAGGCGGGGTCGCCGGGCCGCCGCGGCGCCGTCACCACGGGGATGTCGTGCCGGGTGACCTCCCTGCACACGTCGATGACGTCCCGGACGGAGAAGCCCGTGCCGTTGCCGAGGTTGAAGATCCGGTGGGTGCCGGCCGTACACGCGCCGAGGGCGAGCAGGTGGGCGCGGGCGAGGTCGGAGACGTGCACGTAGTCGCGGATGCAGGTGCCGTCGGGCGTCGGGTAGTCGTCGCCGAACACGCTCACCGACTCCCGTTCGCCCAGGGCGACCTTGAGGACGTTGGGGATCAGGTGGGTCTCGACCGTGTGGCGCTCGCGGAACCGGCCGTACGCCCCGGCCACGTTGAAGTAGCGCAGGCTCACGGCGGCCAGGCCGTACATGCCGGCGAACGTGGTCAGCGCGATGTCGACGGCCAGCTTCGACGCGCCGTAGGGGTTGGTCGGCCGGGTGGGGTCGGTCTCCACGATCGGCCGGGCGGCGGTGCCGTCGGCGGACGGGTCTCCGTACGTCGCGGCGGTGGAGGAGAACACGATCCGGCCGACGCCCGCCTGGCGCATGGCGTCGAGCAGGGTGAGCGTGCCGCCCAGGTTGTGCGACCAGTACAGCCCGGGCTTTTCGACCGACTCGCCCACGAGGGACCTGGCCGCGAAGTGGAACACCGCGTCGAAGCCCTCGGCCAACAGCTCGTGGGCCTCGGTGATCGAGCCCTCCACGAACCGGGCCTCGGCGGGCACCGCGTCCCTGTGCCCGGTCGACAGGTCGTCGAGCACCGTGACGTCGTGCCCCTCCTCGGCGAGCTGGGCCGCCACGACGCTGCCGATGTACCCTGCTCCACCAGTAACCAGCAGCTTCACTGTGTACTCCTGTTGGGTTTTGTTTGATTATGTACGGCTGGCCCTAGCTTACGCGGTTGCGTAGGAGAGGGTGGGGACCCCAGGCAGTACCGTGATCTAAGACGCCGGCACGAGATCGCGAATGGCCAGCAGGCGCGATCACCAGACATGTGAACGGACTGATGACGTGGACAACGTCGCGTTGACCATCACACTGGTCCTGATATTCATCCTGATCGGCGGGTTCTTCGCCGCCGCGGAGATGGCCCTGGTCTCGCTGCGGGAGAGCCAGATCCGGCGGCTGAGCGGGGCCGGCCGTCGCGGCGCCCGGGTGCAGAAGCTCTCCCGCGACCCGAACAGGTTCCTGTCCGCCGTCCAGGTCGGCGTGACCGTCGCCACCGTGTTGTCCGCCGCGCTCGGCGCCGACGCGCTGGCCGACAGGTTGCGGCCGGTGCTGACCGGTTGGGGCCTCAGGGAGGCCGTGGCCGCCCCGGTGGCGTTCGTGATCGTGACTCTCGCCATCTCCTATGTGTCGCTCGTGCTGGGCGAGCTCGCGCCCAAGCGGCTCGGGCGGCAGCGGGCCGAGTCGGTCTCGCTTATCGTCGCCCCGCTGCTCGATCGCATCGCGACCTTGTCGCGGCCGGTGATCTGGGTGTTGTCCAAGTCGACCAACGGGATCGTCCGGATGCTCGGCGGCAACCCGCTGGCCGACCGCGCCGCGATGACCACGGAGGAGCTCAAGGACATGGTGGTGGGCCACAAGGAGCTCACCCAGGACGAGCGCGACGTGATCGCCGAGGTCTTCGCCGCGGGCAAACGGCAGCTCAGGGAGGTGCTGCTGCCTCGCACCGAGGTCGAGTTCATGGCGGCGGACACCCCGCTCGCCGAGGCCGCGATACTCGCGGCCGGCCTTCCGCACTCCCGCTTCCCGGTCTACCGGGACTCCTACGACGACATCATCGGCTTCGTCCACGTCCGGGACCTCCTGGATCCGGTCCTGACCGGCCGGATCGAGCCGATCAGCGAGCTGATCCCGATCCGGCCGGTCAAGCTCGTCCCGGCGAGCAAGCGGGTGCTCGTGACGCTGGCCGAGATGCGCGACGAGGGCCACCACCTGGCGATCGTCGTCGACGAATACGGCGGGACCGACGGCATCGTCACCCTGGAGGACCTGGTCGAGGAGCTCATCGGCGACATCAGGGACGAGTACGACGACCTCGGCCAGGCCGTCCGCGTCATCGCCGGCGAGATGGAGATCGAGGGGTTGGTCAACCTCGACGAGTTCGCCGACCAGACCGGGGTCAGGCTCCCGGACGGGCCCTACGAGACGCTCGGCGGGTACATGATGGCCGCCCTCGGGCATCTGCCGCAGAACGGCGACGCCGCCGAGGCGCCCGGCGTCAAGCTCACCGTGACCGAGATGGACGGCCGCCGGGTGTCCCGGGTCCGCGTCACCCCGACCGGACCGGCCACGCCCGCCGAGGGCGACGCGCCGGAGGCCGGGGAGTGACCCTGTCGCGGATACCCGTCGAACCCTGCCAGAATGGGATGTCATGGCTCGACCTCGCGTTCTGTCCGGCATCCAGCCCACCGCCGACTCCTTCCACATGGGCAACTACCTCGGCGCGGTGCGGCAGTACGTCGCGCTCCAGGAGACGCATGAGGCGTTCTACTTCATCGCCGATCTCCACGCGCTGACCGTCGCTCCCAAGCCGGACGAGCTGCGCCGCCGGACGCGGGTCGCCGCGGCCCAGCTGTTCGGGGCGGGGCTGGACCCGGAGCGGGCCGCCGTCTTCGCGCAGAGCCACGTCCGGGAGCACTCCGAGCTGGCGTGGTACCTCATCTGCCAGACGGGGATGGGCGAGGCCGGCCGGATGACCCAGTTCAAGGACAAGTCCGCCAGGTACGGCGAGAACGCGGCCAGCGTCGGCCTGTTCACCTACCCGATCCTCCAGGCGGCCGACATCCTGATCTACCAGGCCGACCAGGTGCCGGTGGGCGTCGACCAGAAGCAGCACCTCGAGCTCAGCCGCGACCTCGCGCAGCGGTTCAACAGCCGGTACGGCCCCACCTTCAAGGTGCCGAACCCGTACATCCTCAAGGAGGTCGAGAAGATCGGCGACCTCCAGGACCCGACGGCCAAGATGTCGAAGTCCTCGTCGAGCCCGCAGGGCATCCTCGACGTCCTCGAGGAGCCGTCGGCGCTGCGCAAGAAGGTCATGCGGGCCGTGACCGACACCGGCAGCGAGATCGTCGCCGACGAGGAGAACAAGCCGGGCGTCACCAACCTGCTCCGGATCCACTCGGCGATCTCGGGCGTCGCGATCGCCGATCTGGAGGGGCGGTTCGCCGGGCAGGGCTACGGCGCGCTCAAGAAGGAGATCGCCGAGATCGTCGTGGAGACGTTCGGGCCGATCCGGGAGCGCACGGAGAAGTTGCTGGCCGACGAGCCCGCGCTCGACCGGCTGCTCGCCGCGGGCGCGGCCCGGGCGCGCGCGGTCGCCCAGGAGACCATGGAGAAGGTCCGCGACCGGCTCGGGCTGCTTCCCACGCCCTGACGGGCTCCTGAGCGGCGAGAACCCGGCCGCGCCGACCTGCGGCCTTGCGTCGTGACCGCCTTGTGGGGTAGTTGACCGGCCGTGGGAACAGGAATCGTCCAGCGGGTCACGCGACGCGTCGACGAGCTGAGGGCACGGGGTCGCGACGTCATCGAGACCCGGCGCATCCGGCACCGCTGGGTCGACCATCTGATCCGGACGGTCCAGCGGTACCAGGTGCAGTCGGGTGACCGGCTGGCCGGTGCGTTCACCTACTTCGCGTTCCTGTCGTTCTTCCCGCTGATCGCGCTCGCCTTCGCCGTGATCCAGTTCCTCACGCCCGACGTGGTGGAGACGCTCATCAAGGCGATCAACGAGCAGCTCCCCGGGCTGGCGTCGAGGCTGCAGATCGACAAGCTCAAGGACGTCCAGACGAGCGCGGGCGTCTTCGGCCTGGTCGGCATCTTCTACGCGGGCCTGGGCGCGATGGAGGCGCTGCGCTCCGCCCTGCGGGAGATCTGGATGGTGGCAGAGCCGCCGCTCAACTACTTCCTGGGCAAGCTCAGGGACCTGGTCGCGCTCGTGCTCGTCGGCGTCACCATGCTCGTCTCCGTGGCTGTGGGCGGGTTCGCGACCAGCGCGACCAGCACGGTCGCCGGCTGGCTCGGGCTGGGCGACACGGTCCTCGCGGGGCCGTCCGTGTGGATCACCGGCCTTCTCGTGAGCCTGGCGGCCGACGTCCTGCTCTTCCTCATCATCCTCGGCTGGCTGGCCAAGCCCTCGCAGCCCTTCTGGGTGATCTTCAAGGGCGCGCTGCTGGGAGCCGTGATGTTCGGGCTGCTCAAGCAGCTCGCGGCGGTCATCCTCGCGGGCACGCTGCGCAATCCGGTCTACGGCGCGTTCGCCGTGATCGTGGGCCTGCTGCTGTGGATCAACCTGGCGGCCAGGGTGATCCTCTACTCCGCGGCCTGGACGGCGACGGCCGGAATGGGCCCGCCTCCCGAGCCGACGCCTGTGCCGTCGAACGCCCTCGGAGATCAGGGCTGATCGGGTGCCCGCCTGCGGCGGCGCAGGCCGTACCCGAGGGCGATCGCTCCGACGACCCCCACGCCGAGGACCGCGGTCGCCACCAGCGGGGCGCGGTCGGTCCACCCGCCGCCGGAGACGGGCGCCTGCGCCACGGGCGAGTGCCGTACGGCCAGGGAGGAGGCCTTGGGCGTGGGCGTGGGCGGGGGAGTGGGCTTGACCAGCTCGCCCACCGGGGTGACCTTGCCGTCGGCGGCGAAGCCCCAGTCGAGCAGCTTCGCGACCTCCTCCCAGAAGCCGCCGGGGTGATGCATGATCACGACGATGATCGTGTGGCCGTTGCGGGAGGCCGCCCCCACGAAGCTGCCGAGCGCCTTCGTGGTGTAGCCGTTCTTGATCCCGATCATGCCCTTGTATTTGCCGAGCAGCTTGTTGTGGTTGGCGATCTCGTAGTAGGCAGGGGGGGTTTTCGTCGGGGTGGGTGTGCCAGGGTCATCGTCGCCCTGCGTGTTGCGATCCTTCTTCTTGCCGTCGTCCTTCGGCGCGGGGAACTTGGACACCTTGGTGCTGACGTATTTGCGGAAGTCGGGCATGGCCAGCCCGGCCCGGGCGATCAGCGCGAGGTCGTAGGCCGAGCTGCGCTGCCCCGGCTTGTCGAGGCCGTTCGGCGTCTTGGCGACCGTGTCGTACGCCTGGAGCTTCCTGGCCTCCTTGTTCATGTCGGCCAGCGTCTTGGCCAGGCTGCCGTTGGCCTCGGCGAGGGCGTCGGCCGCGTCGTTGCCGGAGACGATCAGCATGGCGCGCATCAGGTCGTCGATTTGATAGATCGGCTCGGGGACGATGCCGACGGCGCTGCCCTCCTCGTCGCAGGCCCACTGGCTCGGCTTGACCCAGCGGTCCTTGTCGAGCTTGGGGATGAGCGTCACGGCGGTGAGGGTCTTCAGCGTGCTCGCCGGCCGGTAGTGCCCGTGCGGGTCCTTCGCGGCGAGCACCTGGCCGGTGTCGGCGTCCGCGATCAGGAAGGCCGAGGCCTCGGTCTTGGGCGGCGGGGCGATCCCCGTGGGGGCGATCAGGCCGCGGCCGCCCAGCAGCCGCCCGCCGATCGGGTTCGCCACTGTCTGCTCGCCGTTCAGCCTTCCGGTGTCGGTGCTCGTGGGGCTGGACGAGACGAGGCCCTCCGTTTCGGGGCTCCCGGTCTCGAGGCCGGATCCGTCGGCCAGATCGCCGCGGACGATTGTCGAGCCGGCGGCAGGTGCAGCGGTCAGCCCGATAAGCGTCGTCGTCATGAGCGCGGCCACGAGGGCCCGGTGGTTCGTCCCCATAGGGGGATCAGCCTAGCTTCGCGTCTTTTCGCATGTAGGGACATGTCCCCCAAAGATCGAAGACACAGTCCCCGGATGCCTCCGCCGATACTGTGAGGATGACGAGACGTGTATCGGGCTTTCTGTTGGCCCTCGCCGCTTTCATGATCTTTGAATGGATCAACCTGGGGTTCAACCTGGCGGATGGGCATCCGACCGCCTTCTATGTCGTCCACGGCGTGCTGATCGCGGTCAACATCATCTTCGCCCTCGTGCTCGGGACGATCGGCGTGCGAGCGTGGAAGAGGGGTAGGCCATAGACGGGATTCCGAGTCATGGAGGCATGCGGTGGCGATCGAATTCAACCCCTCGCGCGGTGCGACGCTGGGTGTGGAGTGGGAGCTTCAGCTCGTCGACAGGCACACCCGTCAGCTCCGGCAGGACGCCAAGGAGGTGCTCGCCGCCGTTCCCGAGCTGAGCGAGGGCCGGCGCCCGAAGGCGATGCACGAGCTGATGCAGTCGCAGATCGAGATCGTCACGGACGTCTGCAACACGGCGGGCGAGGCCGTACATGACCTCAAGAGGAGCCTCCAGCGCCTTCAGGAGGTGGTGGAACCACGCGGCACGGGCCTGGCCTGCACGGGGACGCACGCCATCAGCGACTGGCGTGACGCGGTCTACGCGCCGGTGCAGCGGTACGCCGAACTGGTCGAGGAGATGCAGTGGCTCGCGTGGCGCATCCAGACGTTCGGGGTCCACGTCCACGTCGGCGTCACGGACCGGGAGAAGGTCATCCCGATCGTCAACGCCCTGGCGGCCCACCTGCCGCACTTCCTCGCCCTGACGTCGTCCAGCCCCTACTGGGGAGGGCAGGACACGGGGCTCTCCTCGAGCCGCGCCATCGTCTTCGGCGCCCTGCCGACCGCCGGCCCGCCGCACCTGCTGGCCGACTGGGCCGAGTTCGAGGAGTACATGAGCACGTTGCTCCGCGCGGGGACGATCAGGAGCATCAAGGAGGTGTGGTGGGACATCCGGCCGCATCCCGACTTCGGCACGATCGAGGTGCGGATGTTCGACGGCATCCCCACGCCTCGCGAGGTCGGCATGGTGGTCGCCCTGAGCCAGTGCCTGGTGCACCAGCTCGACCAGCAGATCGACCGGGGGTACAAACTGCCGCATCCCGCGGCCTGGGTCGTGCGCGACAACAAGTGGCGCGCGACTCGCTACGGCCTCGACGCGGACGTCATCACCGACGACCATGGCAGCACGGCGCCCATGCGCGACGTATTGTATGAACTCCAGCGCGAACTGGAACCGGTGGCAGAAAGACTCGGCTGTGCCGAGGAGCTCGCCGTCATGACGGACGTGCTGGAGCAGGGGAGTTCCTGTGAGCGCCAGCGGGCGATCCTCGCTGACGGCGGAACCCTCGAGGACATCGTCGACGCGACGTTGATCGAGCTCGCCGAGGACCGGTTCGTGACCTCGAACCCCAACCGAGGGTCCGGACATTCGAGTGCCTGATACGTATGTCTGATTTGTACGTCAAAGGAAACCGACTTCTGGCATCAAGCAGTTGCCGGTGTAAATACTGGGCAATCCACCGCCTAGGACGGTCGATGCATGGAAAGATTGTGAAGGAAGGGTCGGTGGTGGCGTGACGCCCGCACGACCCTTTCGAGCTTTCAGCGTGATCTCCTCGGCTCGATTGCTTTCGACGATCCCGCGATCCGTGGCTGGACGGCTCGCCGGAGAAGGGAAGACCTGTGACCACCTCATCGAAGCTCGCCCCGCCTGACATGGCTCCGCCCGGGGGTAACGACCTGGCTGGGCAGCTGGCGGGCTTCCTTCGCGAGCACAACGATGAGCTGATCGAGTTCCGGCGCGACATCCATGCCCACCCGGAGATCGCCTTCAGCGAGCACCGCACCACCGAGAAGATCGCTGAGCGTCTGACGGACGCGGGCCTGACCCCCCGGCTGCTGTCGCGCGGCACGGGACTGTGGGTCGACCTCGGCGAGGCCAGCGGGCCGACGGTGGCCCTGCGCGCCGACATCGACGCCCTGCCCATGGAGGACGAGAAGGACGTCCCGTACCGGTCGACGAACCCGGAGGCCTGCCACGCGTGCGGGCACGACGTGCACACCGCGGTGGTCCTCGGCGCAGGGCTGTTCCTGGCCTCGCAGGCGGACGCCGGCGCCCTCCCCGGCCGCGTGCGCCTGATCTTCCAGCCCGCCGAGGAGGTCGCGGGCGGCGCCCTCGAGGTCATGCGTGACGGCGGCCTCAACGAGGTCGACCGGATCTTCGCCCTCCACTGCGACCCGAGGATCGACGTCGGGCAGATCGGCCTGCGCACCGGCCCCATCACGGGTTCCTGCGACCACATCCAGATCCAGGTGTCCGGTCCCGGCGGGCACACCGCCCGCCCGCACCTGACGGTCGACCTGGTCTACGCGCTCAGCAAGATCATCACGGAGCTCCCCGCCGCGCTGTCCCGCCGGGTCGACCCGCGGTCGAGCCTCAGCCTGGTGTGGGGTCAGATCACCGCCGGCTCGGCCTTCAACACGATCCCGGACGTCGGCACGGCGCAGGGGACCATCCGATCCCTGGACGAGAACGCCTGGCACCAGGCGCCCGACCTCGTCAAGGCGCTGCTCGACTCGGTCGCCGGGGCGTACGGCGTGGACGCGGAGCTGAACTACAAGCGCGGCACGCCCCCCACGGTCAACGAGGGGACGAGCATCCAGATGCTGCACGACGCCATCGACCAGATCCTCGGGGAGGGAGCGGCCGTCCCCACGCCGCAGAGCCTCGGCGGCGAGGACTTCTCGTGGTACGTCGAGTCGGTGCCCGGCGCCCTGGCGCGGCTCGGCACCAGGTCGCCCGGCGCGATCGACGAGGTCGACATCCACCGGCCGCAGTTCGACGTCGACGAGCGGGCGATCGGCTACGGCCTGAAGGTCATGGCCGCGACGGCGCTGACCGCTCTTTGGGGCGCCGAGAGCCGCTGAGTCGCAGGCGGCGACGGTCCCGCGGATCGACCCGCTCCAGGTCACCGGCCGGACGGCGATGAGCGGGATCGAGACCGCCGCCGACCTGCTCGCGCAGGCCGCGGCGATCTGATCACCGACGCAAGGCCCGGACTGCCCCGCTGACGCGGGGCGGCGCATGGTCCGGACTGCCCCGCTGACGCGGGGCGGTCATGAGCGGTCCAGGCGCGGGAAGGCGATCTCGTTGAGGAGCAGCCGGATGGCGGCCGCGACGGGGATCGCGACCAGGGCACCGACGATGCCGAGCAGGGCTCCGCCGATCAGGACGGCCAGAACCGTGACGACTCCGGGCACGTCGACCGCCTTCCCCATGATCTTGGGGACGATCAGGTAGTCCTCCACGAACCGGTAGGCGATGTAGAAGCCCAGCGTGGCCAGCGCGACCGGGAAGGAGACGAGGAGCGCCACGAGGCAGACGACCACTCCGCCGATCGTGGACCCCACCACCGGCACGAGGTCGATGAGGGCGACGAACAGGCCCAGCAGCGCCGGGTACGGCACCCCGAGGATCACCAGCCACAGGAAGGTGGCCACTCCGGCGATCACCGAGGTGATCAGGTTCCCCAGCACGTACGCGCCGACCTTCATCAGGACCTGGTCGGTGATGAGGACGGCCCTCGCCCGGCGGGAGCGGGGGATGCACCGGTAGAGGGTGCCGGTGATGCGCGGCAGGTCGGCCAGGAAGTAGATCATCAGCACGCAGACGATGAGGATGGACGCGGCCGTGCTCAGGACGATGCGGCCCGCGCCCAGCAGGCCGCCCGCCAGCGAGAGCCCGGTCCCGGACGTCGTCAGCTCCGTGATGCGCTTCTCGATTTGGAGGCGCTGGTTGAGGCTGCCCAGCACCGAGTGACGGTCCTGCAGACTGTGCACGTAGCCGGGGAGTTGCTTGGCGAACTCCCCGCCCTGGTCGACCAGCGCGGGGATGGCCAGGGCGAGGAAGCCGCCGGCCAGCCCCAGTGTCGCCAGCACGATGGCGGTCACCGCCGCCCAGCGGGGCAGACGTTTGCGCACCAGCCACTCGACCGCCGGGTTGAGGCCGATCGCCAGGAACATCGCGAGCCCGATCAGCACCAGGACGTCGCGCACGCTGATCACCAGTTGGATCAGCGCGTACGTGACCGCGATCCCGGCGGCGCCGGCCATCCCGATGAAGAACGGCGACCTGTGGTTGAAGGGACGGCCGAGCCTGCCGAACGGCCGGTCGTCGTCGGTGCGGGCGTTCGCGCTCACCTGCGCCGGCTTCGAGGTGGTCCCTTCCGGGGTCACCTGCGCCGGCGTGGAGGCGGTCTCCTCCATGGGCTGTCCGGGGCCGCTCTCCTTCGCGGTGCTGCTACCGGCCGGATCCGCTCCCTTGCCGGTGGCGTGCTCGTCCGCCATGGCGGCACTTCCTCTCGTCGACGCCTCGCCTACCCCCGGGGCGGTCGTTCGACCCGGAGGACGGGCGGTCGGCCCGAACCGGAATTCGCGGCGGTGACCGATGAGAAACGCGGGAATCGCCGATAACGGGCACATCACGGCCCGGCTTCGCCGTACGGCGTGGGAAAGGCGTCCTCAGGTGAAGAGTGGGTCGCCGGTGGTGCCGCCAGGCCCACGGTCATCCACAATTCGGAATAAAGTCCACAAATTTGGACAAATATTGTATTGGTCGCTAGTTATCTCTTACCCGACATAAGCCACATTAGTGGGTCAATGCCAGTGAAGGAGGTCTCTTGCGGTCGATCGCCGTGCTCGTGGTCGGAGCTCTGGTCGCGGGCGCCGCCGCGTGCGGCGGCAAACCGCCCGAATTCTCCGGATCGGACGCCTCCTCGATGAAGGTGGGGCTGGCGTACGACATCGGCGGTCGCGGGGACCAGTCGTTCAACGACGCCGCCGCGTCCGGGCTCGACGACGCCAAGAGGAACCTCGGCCTCCGGACGGTGAAAGAGCTGGAGGCGACGCCCGGGGAGACCGACGCGCAGAAGTCCGAGCGGCTGCGCGTTCTGGCCGAGGCGGGATACAGCCCGATCATCGCGGTGGGCTACGCCTATTCGGAGCCGATGAAAAGGGTCGCCCCCGACTTTCCGGCCACCCGCTTCGCCATCGTGGACGACACGATGGCCAGGGGGCCGAACATCTCGAATCTGCTGTTCGCCGAGGAGCAGGGCTCGTTCCTCGTCGGCGCGGCCGCGGCGCTGAAGTCGCGCACGGGACACGTCGGCTTCGTGGGCGGCGTCCAGTCGCCTCTGGTGAAGAAGTTCGAGATCGGCTTCACCCAGGGGGTGAAGTACATCAAGCCCGAGGACACCGTCGACGTGAAGTACGTGGCCCAGCCGCCCGACCTCACCGGGTTCGACGACCCGGCCAAGGGCCGGCTGGCCGCCCAGGGCATGTACGACGCCGGGGCGGACGTGGTCTACCAGGCCGCCGGAGGATCGGGCGCCGGCGTGTTCGAGGCCGCGTACCAGCAGCACGCGTGGGCCATCGGCGTCGATTCCGACCAGGCGAAGACGGCCGCGCCCGAGGTGCGCGGCAACATCCTGACCTCGATGCTGAAGAAGGTCGACGTGGCCGTCTACGACTACATCGCGAGCATCCTGGACGGCACGGTGAAGTCGGGCCCGACTGTCTACGATCTGAGGCTGGGCGGGGTGGACTACTCGACCACCGGGGGCCACATCCGGGACATCCAGCCACGGCTCGAGGAGCTCAAGCAGGAGATCATCGTCGGCAAGATCAAGGTGCGCGCGGCCTGACCTCCTGGTCACGGGGCGGCGTGAGCTGCATAACGGACCTATTGCGGACTTGTGTGCGGGTTTGGTCTATGCAGGTCAAACAACTATCTTCCGTGCAGGGTTGCCGTGCGTTCTGCGTGCGTGCACCGGAAGTTCGACGGCGCGGACACGGAAGGGGAGTCAAACCTTGCTCCGCAATCGAGTTAGCAAGATGGCCGCCGCCACTGCCGCGGGGGCCATGCTCATGGCCGCCGCCGCGTGTGGAGGTAGTGACAGCAGCACATCGGAATCCACCACCGGTGCCTCGGCGCCTGCCGCCTCCGCGGTCAAGGTGGGTCTCGCATACGACATCGGCGGCCGCGGGGACGGGTCCTTCAACGACGCCGCCGCGGCGGGCCTGGACAAGGCCGTGACCGAGCTCAAGGTCGACAAGAAGGAACTGGAGGCGACCCAGGGCGAGACCGACGCCCAGAAGGAGGAGCGCCTCCGTCTGCTCGCCTCCGGCGGGTACAACCCGGTCATCGCGGTGGGCTTCGCCTACTCCGCGCCGCTCGGCAAGGTGGCGAAGGAGTTCCCCGACACGAAGTTCGCCATCGTCGACGACCCGGTCGCGGCCCCGAACATCACCAACCTGCTGTTCGCCGAGGAGCAGGGCTCGTTCCTGGTCGGCGCGGCGGCCGCGATCAAGTCGAAGTCGGGCAACATCGGCTTCGTCGGCGGCGTCGACGTCCCACTGATCCACAAGTTCGAGGCGGGCTACGAGGCCGGCGCCAAGGCGGTCAAGCCGGACATCAAGATCCAGTCGAAGTACCTCACCCAGCCCCCGGACTTCGGTGGATTCGGTGACCCGGCCAAGGGCAAGACCGCGGCCGAGGGCATGTTCGACGCGGGCGCCGACATCGTCTACCAGGCCGCGGGCGGCTCGGGCGGCGGCGTCTTCGACGCGGCCAAGGCCGCGAAGGGTCTCGCGATCGGTGTCGACTCCGACCAGGCCGCCCTCCCGGCCTACAGCGGCGTCAAGGACGTCATCATGACCTCCATGATCAAGAAGGTCGACGTCGCGGTCTTCGACTTCCTCCAGCACTACGTGGCCGGTACGGTCAAGGAGGGCCCCACCATCTACGACCTCAAGGCCGGCGGCGTCGACTACTCCGTGACCGGTGGCCAGCTCGACGACATCAAGTCGCAGCTCGACGACTACAAGCAGAAGATCATCAGCGGCGAGATCACGGTTCCGTCCTCCTGATCTGCCCTGACGTGGGGCCCGCGGGCATAGCCCCGGGCCCCTTGGTCTACTGTCACCCAAAACAATGTCCGTCACCAGGCACTCCGCAAGGAGGAGGCCGCCATTTCCACCGCGACCGCCACAGAACCTGCTGTAGAGCTCGCCGGAATCACCAAGAGATTCCCCGGAGTCGTCGCGAACCGAGACATCGATCTGCAGGTCGCGAAGGGCCGGATCCACGCCATCGTCGGGGAGAACGGCGCAGGCAAATCCACCCTCATGAAGATCCTCTACGGCATGCAGCGTCCGGACGAGGGCGAGATCAAGGTCGACGGTTCCCCCGTCGTCTTCCACACGCCCGGTGACGCCATCTCCCATGGGATCGGCATGGTCCACCAGCACTTCATGCTGGCCGACAACCTCACCGTTCTCGAGAACGTCATCCTCGGCAGCGAGCCCCGCCGCGGCGGCCTCGCGGTCGACTTCCGCGCGGCGCGCAAGAAGATCAAGGAGATCTCCGACGCGTACGGCCTCGCGATCGATCCCGACGTCCCCGTCGAGGAACTCGGGGTCGGCGCCCGCCAGCGCGTGGAGATCCTCAAGGTCCTCTACCGCGGCGCCCGCATCCTCATCCTCGACGAGCCGACCGCCGTCCTCGTTCCCCAGGAGGTCGACGAGCTCTTCGACAACCTGCGAGGACTGGTCCGCGAGGGCCTCACGATCCTGTTCATCTCCCACAAGCTCGACGAGGTGCTCCGGGTCGCGGACGCGATCACGGTGATCCGCCGCGGCACGACCGTCGCGACGCTCGACCCCAAGGACGTGACCGCCCGCCGGCTCGCCGAGCTCATGGTCGGCAGCGAGCTGCCCAGCCCCGAGACCCGCGAGTCGACCGTCACCGACGTCGTGGCGCTCGCCGTACGGAACCTCACGGTCAGCAGCGACACGGGCCGGCCGATCGTCGACGGCGTGACCCTGGAGATCCGCAAGGGCGAGGTCCTGGGCATCGCGGGTGTCGAGGGCAACGGGCAGGCGGAGCTCGTCGAAGCGATCATGGGCATGCGCGCCGGCTCGACCGGCACCATCACCCTCGCGGGCGCGGACATCAGCCAGTGGTCCACGCTGAAGCGGCGGGAGGCGGGCATCGGGTACATCCCGGAGGACCGGCACCGGCACGGGCTGCTGCTCGAGTCGCCGCTCTGGGAGAACCGGATCCTCGGCCACCAGACCCGCCGGCCCAACGTCAAGGGCGTCTGGGTCGACCGCGCGGGATCGCGGGAGGACACACGCCGGATCGTCGATGCCTACGACGTCCGAACCCCCGGCATCGAGGTGGACGCGGCCGCGCTGTCCGGCGGCAACCAGCAGAAACTGATCGTGGGCCGGGAGATGAGCGGCGATCCCGTCCTGCTGATCGCCAGCCACCCGACGCGCGGCGTCGACGTGGGCGCGCAGGCGGCGATCTGGGACCACCTCAGGACGGCACGAGCCGCCGGTCTCGCCGTGCTGCTGATCTCGGCGGACCTCGACGAGCTCATCGGCCTTTCCGACTCACTCAAGGTGATCCTTCGCGGAAGGATCGTCGCGGACATCGACCCGACCTCCGTGACTCCCGAGCGGCTCGGCTCGGCCATGACGGGCGCCGGGGAGGGCGCATGAGCACCTTTCTCGACCGCCTGCTCGGACGGGTGAAGCTGAGCGGCTGGCTGGCCCTGGTCGCCCCGCTGCTCGCCGTCCTGTTCGCCGCGGTGATCACCTCTGTCGTGCTTCTCGCGACGGGCAAGGCTCCGCTTGAGACGTTCAACGCCCTCGCGCAGTACGGCTCCCAGCCGCGGACGATGGCCGTCATCGTCAACACGGGCACCGAGTACTACATCTCGGCCCTGGCCGTCGCCATCGGCTTCCGGATGAACCTGTTCAACATCGGCGTGGACGGCCAGTACCGGCTCGCCGCCGTGGTGGCGGCGGGCGTCGGAGGCGCGGCTCTGCTCCCCGGCGTGCTCAACATCATCCTGATCGTCGTGGTCGCGGTGGTCGTGGGCGCCCTCTGGGCCGCGATCGCGGGCCTGCTGAGAGTGACGCGCGGCGTGAGCGAGGTCATCTCGACGATCATGCTGAACTCCATCGCCACCGGCATCGGCTCGTGGCTGGTGACCAACCACTTCGGAGTCCTCCGGGGCAACGAGCTCGCCACCAAGGAGCTCCCCGCGGACTCCCGGGTACCGGGCATGGCGCTCATCCCCGGTACCCAGCTGCAGGTCACGGGCTTCATCGTGCTGGCGCTCGTCCTCGGCATCGCCTACTACGTCCTGCTGAACCGGACCAGGTTCGGATTCGAGCTGAGGGCCACAGGACAGTCGGAGTCGGCGGCGGTGGCCAGCGGGATCAGCGTCAAGAAGATGATCGTCGTCACGATGGTCGTCTCCGGCGTGGTCGCGGGCCTGATCGGCATGCCCGAGCTACTCGGCGCGTCGTACAAGTACAGCACCAACTTCCCCACGGGCCTCGGATTCACCGGCATCGCGATCGCCCTGCTCGGCCGCAACAACGCGGTGGGCATGGCGATCGGCGCGCTGCTGTGGAGCTTCCTGGACAACTCGTCCGACACGCTCCAGCTGCTCGACATCTCCAAGGAGATCGTGGCGATCATGCAGGGAGTCATCGTGCTCTCCGTGATCATCGCGTACGAGCTGGTCCATCGGTACCGCATCGTGGCGGAGCAACGGCGGGTCAGTCGCGAGCTGGCCACCCCCCAGCAGGCGGAAGGTGCCGCGGCATGAGCCAGCGACCCACACAAGACTGCCGGCGGCCGGTGAGCGCCGCCGGAACGCTCACCGAGGAGCAGGCATGAGCGCGACGGGCCTCACCGCGGACCGTCCCGTGGAGGCGGCGCCGAACAGGCGGTTCAGGCTGACCTTCCCGATGTTGCTGCTCGGCCTCGTGGCTCTCATCGTGCTGCTGTCCATCGCGCGGATGGTCACGGGGGCGAACGACATCACCTCGGGCGGCACCGTCAGTGCGGCGCTGGGCCTGGCCGTTCCGATCGGGCTGGCGGCCCTCGGCGGCCTGTGGTCCGAGCGGGCCGGCGTGGTCAACATCGGCCTCGAAGGCATGATGATCCTCGGCACGTGGTTCGGCGCCTGGGGTGCGCTCCAGTTCGACAACCCCTGGGCCGGGGTCGTCGCGGGCGCGATCGGCGGTGCGCTGGGCGGCGCGATCCACGCCGTCGCGACCGTCACCTTCGGAGTCGACCACATCATCTCCGGCGTGGCGATCAACATCGTGGGCGTCGGGTTCACGCAGTACCTGTCCAAGCTCGTCTTCGACGGGATGCCGGGCGGCGGCGCCAAGCAGTCCCCGCCGGTCCCCTCGATGAGCACGCTGAGCGTCCCGTGGATCGGCGATCCGCTGCGGACGCTCGAGGCGAAGCACTGGTTCGTGCTCTCCGACTTCGCCGGGGTGCTGCGCGGACTCACACAGAACGTGTCCGCCTTCACGATCCTGGCGATCCTGCTCGTGCCGCTGTCGTACTACGTGCTGTGGCGCACCGCGTTCGGCCTGCGGGTGCGGTCGGTGGGCGAGCGGCCCGTCGCCGCGGAGTCCCTCGGCGTCAACGTCTACCTGTACAAGTGGATCGCGGTGCTCTTCTCCGGCGGCCTCGCCGGGCTGGGCGGCGCGTTCCTGTCCATCGTGGCCGCGGGTATCTACCGTGATGGGCAGACCGGCGGCCGCGGATACATCGGCCTCGCGGCCATGATCTTCGGCAATTGGCGGCCCGGAGGCCTCGCCGGGGGCGCGGCGCTGTTCGGATACACCGACGCGCTGCAACTCCGGCAGGGCGGGACCTCGGTCCACGCGCTGCTGCTCGTCGTCGCGCTGCTGCTCGCCGCTGTGGCGATCTACCAGCTCGTACGGCAGGGGCGCAACAAGGCGGCGCTGATCACGGGGATCGGCGCGGTCGTGGTCTTCGTGGTGTTCGCGGTGACGGACACGGTGCCCGAGCAGTTCACCTCGTTCACCCCTTACCTGACCACGCTGCTGGTGTTGTCGCTGGCCTCGCAACGGCTGCGTCCGCCGGCCGCCGACGGCATTCCGTACCGGAGGGGGCAGACGACATGACCATCGACTGGGAGACGCTCCACGCCGAGGCCAGGGAGGCCATGGCGAAGGCGTACGCGCCGTACTCCAAGTTCCCGGTGGGTGCCGCCGCGTTCGTCGACGACGGACGTGTCGTCACCGGGTGCAACGTCGAGAACGCGTCGTACGGCCTCGGGCTGTGCGCCGAATGCGGGCTGGTCTCGGCGCTCCACGCGAGCGGAGGCGGCCGTCTCGTGGCGTTCACCTGCGTGGACGGCCACGGTGAGCTGCTGATGCCGTGCGGCCGCTGCCGCCAGTTGCTCTTCGAGCACGGCGGGCCGGAGTTGCTGGTGGAGACGCCGGAGGGGCCCTGGCGGCTCGCGGACCTCGTGCCGTTCGCCTTCGGGCCCGACGACCTGTCGCGATAGGGGGAAGCATGGGTTTCGACGCGATCGACGTCATCATCACCAAGCGGGAGCGTGGCGCGCTGTCCACCGCCCAGATCGACTGGGTGATCGACGCGTACACGCGTGGCGCGGTGGCCGACGAGCAGATGTCGTCGTTGCTGATGGCGATCCTGCTCAACGGGATGGACCGCAGGGAGATCGCGGACTGGACCCAGGCCATGATCCGGTCGGGGGAGCGGATGGACTGGTCCGTCCTCGACCGGCCGACCGCGGACAAGCACTCCACCGGCGGAGTCGGCGACAAGATCACTTTGCCGCTGGCCCCGCTCGTGGCGGCGTGCGGCGCCTACATCCCGCAGCTCTCCGGCCGCGGGCTGGGCCACACCGGGGGGACGCTGGACAAGCTGGAGTCCATCCCGGGATGGCGCGCGTCCCTGTCCAACGCCGAGATGCTGGACGTCATCCGCGCGGCCGGGGCGGTCGTCTGCGCGGCGGGCAGCGGGCTGGCGCCCGCGGACAAGAAGCTGTACGCGCTGCGGGACGTCACCGGCACCGTCGAGTCGATCCCGCTGATCGCCTCGTCGATCATGTCGAAGAAGATCGCCGAGGGCACCGGCTCCCTGGTGCTCGACGTGAAGGCCGGATCCGGCGCGTTCATGAAGAACGTGGACGACGCCAGGGAACTGGCCCGGACGATGGTCGAGCTCGGCACGGACGCCGGCGTGCGGACAGTCGCCCTGCTGACCGCCATGGACCGGCCTCTGGGATACGCCGTGGGCAACGCCCTGGAGGTCGAGGAGGCGGTCGAGGTCCTCGCCGGGGGCGGTCCCGCCGACGTGGTGGAGCTGACCGTACGGCTGGCACGGGAGATGTTGGAGGCCGCGGGCGTCCGGGGTGCGAAGGACCCCGAGGAGGCGCTGAAGGACGGTTCGGCGATGGACGCCTGGCGGCGCATGATCAGCGCCCAGGGAGGCGACCCCGACGCGGTCCTGCCCAGGTCGGCCGAGTTCGTCGAGATCGCCGCGCCCGCGTCGGGGGTGTTGTCGAAGCTGGACGCGCTGGCCGTCGGAGTCGCCGCGTGGCGGCTGGGGGCGGGAAGGGCCCGTAAGGAGGACCCGGTGTCGGCGGGAGCCGGCATCATGCTGCACGCCAAGCCGGGCGACGTCGTCACCGAGGGCAGGCCCCTCATGACGTTGCACGCGGACGAGACCGCGAGGTTCGAGCGGGCGCTGGAGGCGCTGGAGGGCGCCTACACGATCGGCCAGGACGGCGAAGCGGACCTGCTTCCCCTGGTCATCGACCGGATCACCGCGTAGCCGTCACCGTCAGGCGGAGAGGACGGGCGCGGAGTCGCTGCGCTCGTCCTCCAGGCATCGCGCGTTCGCGAGGTGCGGGGAGAGCTCTGAGCTGAGGACGGCCCGGTGTGTCGGGGCGGCCTCGGCCTGCCGCCGGAGGCCGGCCTCGGTGATCTGCACGAACACGCCCCGCCGGTCGTCGGCGCACATCGCCCGGGCGACCAGGCCTTCGCGTTCCAGGCGGGCGATCAGCCGCGACATCGCGCTCTGGCTGAGATGAACCTGGTCGGCCAGCTCCTGCACCCGGAACTTGAACTTGGCCGTGTCGTCGCCGCAGCTCCTGGCTTCGGCCATTCGGTCGAGCACCTCGAACTCGCTCACACCGAGCCCGTGCTTGTCGCCGAGCTCGCGATCCAGCGCGCACGACACCTGCGCGTGCCGGGCGAGCAGCTCACGCCATGCCATAACCACGAAGTCGGTGTCGTCCATGCGTCTTCCAGACCGCCTCTCTGCGCGGGAACATACCATGATTGTGCAATATATGCAAACGCATTAAATGTTTGTGCATTGAATGCATGTGCATGTACCTTCTTCCCCATGACCCCTCCTGTTAAGGATGAGCGCTGGGGGGCGCGCCTGTGGGGTGCCCTCTCGGTTCTGTGTGTAGTCCTGTTCCTCGATGCTCTCGATGTCTCCATGGTGGGCGTCGCCCTGCCCTCCATCCAGTCCGACCTCGGCATGACCACCTCGTCGCTGCAGTGGGTGGTCAGCGGCTACGTGCTGGGATACGGCGGCCTGTTGCTTCTCGGGGGCCGGACCGCCGACCTGCTCGGCCGCCGCAGGGTGTTCCTCGCCGCTCTTGCCGTCTTCGCCGTCGCGTCGCTGCTCGGCGGGCTGATGAACGACGGAACCCTGCTGATCGCCGCCCGCTTCGTGAAGGGCATCAGTGCGGCCTTCACGGCTCCTGCCGCTCTTTCCATCATCACCACGACCTTCGCCGAGGGGCCCGCGCGCAACCGGGCGCTGAGCATCTTCTCCGCGTGTGGCGCGAGCGGCTTCTCTCTGGGCCTCGTGTTGTCGGGCCTGCTGACGGAGATCGGCTGGCGCTGGACCTTCCTCATGCCCGTGCCCATCGCCATCATCGCCCTCATCGCGGGCCTGCGCCTGCTCAGCCGTGGCGAGGAGCGCGGCGAAGGCGGTCACGACCTCCTGGGCGCCGCCACCATCACGGCGGCCATGCTGCTCCTGGTCTTCACCGTCGTGGAGGCGCCGCAGGTCGGTGTTCTCCGCACGGTGCTGTCCGTCGTCGGAGTGGTCGTCCTGTTCGCCCTGTTCGTGGTGGTGGAGCGCAGGGTCAGGCATCCTCTGGTCCGCCTCGGCATCCTGCGTTCGGCACCGCTCGTCCGGGCGAACATCGGACTGGTGATCTTGTTCGGCTCGTACGTCGGCTTCCAGTTCGTCGCCATGCAGTACTTCCAGAACCTGCTCGGGTGGAGCGCCCTGCACACCGCCCTGGCCTTCCTGCCTGCCGGACTGCTGGTCGCGATCACCTCGACGAAGATGGGCAAACTGGCCGACCGGTTCGGCACGGCCCGGCTGATCGCCCTGGGGACGCTCTCCCTGATCGCCGGTTACGTCCAGTTCCTCAGGATCGACGAGCACCCCAGCCTGGCCACGATGGTGCTGCCCGGCATGGTCCTGCTCGGCATCGCGTTCGCGCTGACCTTCCCGTCGCTCAACATCCAGGCGACGAACGGGGTCCGCGACGAGGAGCAGGGCCTCGCCTCGGGGCTGCTCAACACGTCGGGGCAGGTCGGGGGAGCCGTCGTCCTGGCGGTCGTGACCGCGGTGCTGACGTCGGGCACGCAGTCCGATCCGATCGGGGGCTTCAAGGCGGCGATCACGGTGTCGGTCGCGTTCGCCCTCGTCGGGCTCGTCGTCGCCCTGACGGGGCTGCGGTTCCGGTCCCGTACGGAGACCGCCGAGGAGAAGGTGTACGAGATGGTCTGATCGCCTGACCATGGGGCGTCCCGGTTCCGGGGCGCCCCTTCTCGTATGCCTAACCGAGTGTTCCGGGGGCCCAGACCTCCGCGGTGTCGTGCGAGCCCGCGTCGGTGACCTCCCGGACGGCGCCCGAGGTCACGTCGATGATGTAGGTGTAGTACTCGTCGTCATCGTCCGAGACGTCGACGAGCACCTCACGATCGTTCACCCAGCCTCGGACCTCATCGATGTAGGTGTACGTCGGAAGGGCCGCCTCGATCAGGGAGCGGACCTTTCCGGTGCGCGCGTCGAGCATGACCAGCCGGTTCTGCCCGTCGTCTCTCGGATGAGCCGGCTCCACGGCGAGGGCGAGGACCTTGCCGTCGGCGGACAGCCCCGCGCTGCTGTCGAACAGCTCAGGCTCCACGCGGACGCGGCTCAGCACGTGGCCGTCCGGCCGCATCCGGACGAGGGTGGTGGTGTGGACGCGGCCGGGCTCGTCGCGCACGTCGGCGTCCAGCGTGGCGGTGACCGTGCCGTCCTCTGAGACGGCGAGGAGTTGCAGGTACCGCGGCAGGGTCCAGGACCGGTTCGTGGAGAAGTCGTGCAACCGGGGCCGGGGCGCGCCCTCGTCCTCTCCGTAGCCGACGGCCAGCCACCGCCCGGCGGGCGAGAAAGTCAGCTCGGTGTCGTAGTCCACCTGGTCGGCTTCCGTGACGAGGTCGGTGATCTCCGGCCTCGTATCATCCTGGTCCACCATGACCAGCGCGGCCGCCGAGGTGTCGTAGTAGGCCAGGCGGCCCCCGTCCGGGCTGATCGCGAACAGACGCGTGTCGGCTTCGGGGATCTGCCACTCGTCGAACCCGGTGCTCACCACGCGCCAGCCACCGCAGTGGCCGTATTCGTCGGGCGATTCCGAATCGCCGGGGTCGCAGTAGAAGCGGTAGGCGTACCGGAACGGTCTGGTGACGTAGCTGTGCAGCAGTAGAGGCGCGTCCGCGGCGTACTGATCCTGATGGTCGCCGTCGCCGCCGTCGTCGATGGCCTGCAGCCCGGGATCGGCGCGGCGGACGCTGTCGCGGGCCCCGTCGACCAGGGCGGACATCCCCATGATGACGGCGGTGCCGATGAGCGCCGCCACCGTGATGCCGGCGGTCGCGCCCACGACGCGCCGCCGTACCCGCCGCCGCCGTGCCGTACGGAGGATCTGGCCGATGACGCCGGGGATGTCGACGGCAGGGGCCTGCGCGGCGAGCAGGGCCAGGTGGCGGCGCAGCGCCTCGTGCGCCGGGTCCTCGGCGGGCCGAGGCCCCGGGATCGGGGCCTGGTACGGGGCCGGGTGCGGCCTCGCCTGCGGTGCGGGGGCTACCGGTGGCGGGGTGGCGGCCGCCGGTGGCGGGGTGGCGGCCGCCGGTGGCGGGCCGACGGGGGTGGCGGGCGGGCCGCTGTGGGGCGCGGGGGGCGCCCATGAGGCAGCCGGACCGGTCTGCGGCTCAGGGGCGGCCCAGCGCGCGCTCTGGGGGCTCTGGGGCTCGGGGGCCGCCCAGGAGGTGCTCGCGGACTCGGGGGCGGCCCAGGACGCGCCCCGAGGCGCCGGAGGCGCCCATGGCGTGGCGGGAGGGGTCGGCGGCGTCTCGGGACGCTCCAGACCCTCAGAGCCCGCCAGAGCCTCAGGGGTCGCCGGGGCCTCGGGGCTCTCTGATGTCTCGGGGCTCTCCGGGGCCGGGTCCCGTGGGTCGGGGGCCCTGTTCTCGTCCGGGGCGGAAGGCCGCGGATCGGAGGCCGGGGCCGGGCCCGAGACGGTCCGGAGGACGGGGAGGCGGCCGGTCAGCTCGGACAGGGCGGCGTCGGTCTCGGCCCAGGCCGTGCGGACGTCCACGCGGCACAGAGCGGCCGCCAGCTCCACCGGCAGACCCTCGTGGAAGCGCGCCACGATCAGCGCACGGCGGCGCGGGGTCAGCGCGCCCATCGCCTCCGCCACCTGAAGGGCGAGGCTCTGGTCGCCTGGCCGCGCATCGTCCGAGGTCCCCGTCTCACCCCTCAGAGGCCGGTCCACGATCGGCGCGGGTTTCGGGGGACGGGTCAGGAAGGCCCCGAACAGCTCCCTCGTGGCGGCCCGGGCGGGTGAGGACCACCGCAGAGTGCTCCACCGCTTGGCGACCGAGGTGACCGCCGCGACGACCAGCAGGCGTGCGGCAATGGCGTCACCGGTCAGCAGGAACGCCGTACGGGCGAGGGCGGGGGCGTGGTCCGCGACGAGGGCGCCGAAGCCGGGGAGGTCCCTGGCGGCCGCCCCCGTCGGAGAGTTCGGGAAGGGCCGGGCACCGGGTGGGACGTTCACGGCTTTCCTCGCTTTCTAGCCGGAAAAGCATATAGCTGATCTTTGCTGCTCAGGCCATGTTTTCCGGCGGAGTCACGAACCGAGTCCTTGATCATCACGTCTAATGAGCAGGATCAGGAGAAAGAGAGCCGTCGCCATGAAGACCCGTCTCGCACTCGCAACGCTGCCCCTCGCCGGCCTGGTGGCCTGCGGCGGCACCGCAGCGGAGTCGCCGGCCATGCCGTCCCCGGGAGGGACCCCGGCCGCGTCCGCCCCCGCACCTCCGGACACCGGCGGCGGGGGCACACCCGAGCCCGTCGAGTCAGCTGAGCCGACCCCGTCGGTGAAGCCGGTCACGCCGCCCAAGCCCGCCGAGCTTCCGCCGCCGACCTCGACGAAGCCGATCAGTGTGGAACGGTCCCCCGTGCCCCCGCCCACGGTCACCGGTGTCAGGTACGCGCGCCACGCGTCCTTCGACCGCGTCGTCGTCGACCTCGCGGGAGCGAGGACCGGCTACGCGGTCAAGTGGGTGCCCAGGCTCGTCCAGGACGGCTCAGGGGCCGTCGTGAAGATCAAGGGAGGCGCGTATCTCCAGGTGACGCTGTTCCCCGCCTACGCGCACAACGAGGCTGGCGAGCCGACGTGGAAGGGCCCGCGCGAGGTCGCCGCCAAGTTGCCGAACGTCACCCACGTCGTCAAGACCGGTGACTTCGAAGGCGTGGTGGGCGTCGGGCTCGTGCTCAAGCACAAGGCCGGTTTCCGCGTGACCGAGCAGTCGTCGCCGACCCGCCTCGTGATCGACGTGGCGCACTGACACACTGGACGGCATGGTCAGGAAGATCGACGCGCCCGCACGCGTTCCCGTGCCCGGCGGCAAGCTGATAGACGAGTACTTCGGCCGCGTGAACAGCGGCGACGACCAGGTGTCCATCGCCCACATGGTGGCGCCTCCCGGATGGGAGGAGCCGGCGCAGACACCGGGGTTCGCCGAGTACACCGTGGTCCTCAAGGGATCGGTGATCGTCGAGCACGCCGGGGGCACCACGGTCGTGGAGGCCGGCCAGGCGTTCGCGAGCGACGCGGGGGAGAAGATCCGGTACAGCTCGGGTCCCTCCGGCGCCGAATATGTCGCCATCTGCCTTCCGGCCTTCTCGCCGGAGACGGCCAACCGGGACGACTGATCTCCCGTCATACCCTGCGAGATCGCCCATGTCGGCGAAGGTAGGGTTGGGGGATGAGTGACGGGAGCGAGGAGGGCGCATGAGCCGGCTGCCGACTCTTGAGGAGATCCGCGCGGTCCCCAAGGTGCTGCTGCACGACCATCTGGACGGCGGCCTCCGTCCTGCGACGATCATCGATCTGGCTCGCGACTGCGGTCACACGCTGCCCACGACCGACGCCGACGGGCTCGCGTCCTGGTTCCGTGAGGTCTCGGACTCGGGCTCGCTCGAGCGTTACCTGGAGACCTTCACGCACACCGTCGGGGTCATGCAGTCACGCGAGGCGCTCGAACGGGTCGCCGCGGAGTGCGCCCAAGATCTGGCCGACGACGGCGTCGTCTACGCCGAGGTCAGGTACGCCCCGGAGCTGCACACCTCCGGCGGCCTCAGCCTCGACGAGGTCGTGCAGGCCGTCCTCGAGGGCTTCCGGGTCGGATCGGCCGGCCCGGACGGCCGGCCGAGGATCCGGGTCGGCACGCTGCTCACCGCGATGCGGCACCAGGCGAGGTCGATGGAGATCGCCGAGCTCGCGGTGCGCTACCGCGACGTCGGCGTGGTCGGCTTCGACATCGCGGGCGCCGAGGCGGGCTACCCGCCCACTCGTCACCTCGACGCGTTCGAGTACCTGCAGCGCGAGAACGCGCACTTCACCATCCACGCGGGTGAGGCCTTCGGGCTGCCCTCGATCTGGCAGGCCATCCAGTGGTGCGGCGCCGACCGGCTCGGCCACGGCGTCCGCATCATCGACGACGTCGCGGTGTCGGGGGACGGCGAGGCCAAGCTCGGCAGGCTGGCCGCCTACGTGCGTGACAAGCGCATCCCCCTCGAGATGTGTCCCGCGTCCAACGTGCAGACGGGGGCCGCTCCGTCGATCGCCGAGCATCCGATCGGGCTGCTGCGGCGACTGCACTTCCGCGTCACCGTGAACACCGACAACCGGCTGATGAGCGACACCAGCGTGTCGCGGGAGTTCGCCTCGCTGGTCGACGCGTTCGGGTACGGCTGGGACGACCTGCAGTGGTTCACGGTCAACGCGATGAAGTCGGCCTTCATCCCCTTCGACGATCGGCTCGCCCTGATCAACGACGTGATCAAGCCGGGCTTCGCCCAGATGGCGCGGCGCGGGTGAACAAGCAGATCTTCAGGTCGAAGGTGGCCTGGCTGTTCGGCTGGGTCTGGCTGGTGTTCGTCGTCTGGAACGTCTACGACCTCGTCGCCCACGGCTCGATGCCCTCGGCGCTGATCGCGGGCGCGGTGCTGGGCGTCCTCACAGCGCTGGTGTTCCTGCTGGCGCTGCGCCCCGCGATCGTGGCCGAGGCGGGGGGCGTCCGCGTCCGCAACCCGCTCAGGAACGCCTACGTCCCCTGGAAAAACGTCGGCGACGTGATCGTCACCCACGCGATCATCATCGAGACGGGACACGCGGCCATCCGGTGCTGGACCCCGCAGGCCACGGCCCGCGAGCGGGCCAAGGCCGCCCGGCGGGCCGAGCGCGGCAGGAAGCCGGTCATGGAGGCGAACGTCTCCAAGGGCGAGCAGGCGGCCGCCGAGTTGCTGGCCGGCCGTACCCACGCCGACTGGGTCGCGCTGCAGTTGACGGAGCTGAGCGTCTCCCGGGCCGCGGACTCGACGGGCGAGACGAAGGTGACCTGGTCGCCTTACTCGATCGCCGCTCTGGCCGCGGCCGCCGTGCTCGTCGTGGTGACGATCGTCGCCTCGATCTGAGGCCCGGCTACAGCCCCAGGACAGCGGCCAGGTCGCTCTTGAGGGCGTCGAGGTCCCGTACGGCTCGCGCCCGCGCGGCGGCCACGCCGCCTTCGGAGTCGTCCCCGACCGGGATCACGATCTCCAGATAACACTTGAGCTTGGGCTCGGTGCCGCTCGGCCGTACGACGACGCGGGCGTCGCCGGACAGGTGGTAGCGGAGCCCGTCGGTCGGCGGCAGGCTCGCCGAACCCTCGGACAGGTCCTCGGCCGAGAGCACGGCGCGGCCCGCCAGTTCGGCGGGCGGCACGGCCCGCAGGCGCGCCATCGCGTCGGTGATCAGGGTGAGGTCGCCGACGCGGACGGAGAGCTGGGCGGTCGCGTGCAGGCCGTGGCGGCGTGCCTGGTCGTCGAGCAGATCGATGAGAGTCCTGCCGTCCCGCTTGGCCTGCGCGGCCAGACCGGCCACGGCGAGCGCGGCCCCGATGCCGTCCTTGTCGTGGACGGGCAGACCCTTGTCCGACCCGACGCTGTACCCGAGGGCCTCCTCGTATCCGAAGACGAGCCCCGGCCCCGCCTTCATGATCCACTTGAAGCCGGTGAGGGTCTCGGCGTACGCCACGCCCTGTTCCGCGGCGATCTTCCCGAGCAGCGACGAGGAGACGATCGTCGTGGCCACGAGACGCCCGTCGCCCGACGTGTTCGTCAGCACGTGCTCGGCGAGCAGGCCGCCCACCTCGTCACCGGTGAGCATCCGGTAGCCGCCGCCGGGCAGGGGAGTGCCGACGGCGCACCGGTCGGCGTCCGGGTCGTTCGCCAGCACGAGGTCCGCGCCGGACGTCCCGGCCAGCTCGAGCGCGAGGTCCATCGCGCCCGGTTCCTCCGGATTGGGGAACGACACCGTGGGGAAGTCCGGGTCGGGCGCCGCCTGCCGCTCCGCCATCACCGGCGCCTTGAAACCGGCTCTGACCATGGCGTCGGACAGGACCTGCCCGCCAACGCCGTGAAGCGGGGTGTAGGCGATCGTCAGCTCGCGGGCCTCGCCGATCGGCAGGGACGTCACCGCGTCGAGGTACGGCTCGACGATGTCCTGGTAGCCGAGCGTCGTCCAGTCCTCGCCCCGAGGGAGCTCGTCCACGCGGCCGACCCCGTCGATGGCGCGGGAGATCTCACCGTCGATCGGCGGCACGATCTGCGCCCCGTCGCCCCAGTAGACCTTGTAGCCGTTGTCGCGCGGCGGATTGTGCGAGGCGGTGACCATGACGCCCGCGTCCGCGCCGAGGTGCCGCACCGCGAAGGCCAGCACCGGCGTCGGCCAGTGGCTCTCCATGACCGACGCCCGCAGGCCCGCTCCGGTCAGGACCGCGGCGGTGTCGGCGGCGAAGACGTCCGAGTTGTAGCGGGCGTCGTACCCGATGACCACGTGCCTGCCCGGCCCCAGCACGCGGGCGAGCCCGGCGGCGGCCCGCATGACCGTGACCCGGTTCATCCGGTTGGGCCCTGCGCCCAGCTCGCCGCGGAGGCCCGCGGTGCCGAACTCCAGCTTGGCCCCGAACCGCTCCGCGAGCTCGGCGTGGTCCTCACGGCCGAGGATGTCCTCGAGTTCCGCCCGGGTGCCGGGGTCGGGGTCCTGGGCGAGCCAGTCGAGGGCCTGCCGTACGAAGTCGGTGGAGGTCAACGTCGTTCTCCAGTGCGCGGAAGCGGGGCTACAGCTTGTCGACGACCTTGGCGAGGAGCCCGCCCATGCGGGCGGCGGTGGCACGCCCCACCTCGAGGACCTCCTCGTGGTTGAGCGGCTCGCCGACGAGGCCGGCGCCCGGGTTGGTGACCAGCGAGACGCCCAGCACGTCGGCGCCGGCCTCGCGCGCGGCGATCGCCTCGAGGACGGTCGACATGCCGATCAGGTCGCCGCCCAGCGTCCGAAGCATGCGGATCTCGGCCGGGGTCTCATAGGTCGGGCCGCGGAACGCCACGTAGACGCCTTCGGCCAGTGACGGGTCGACCTCCCTGGCGAGCTCACGCAGGCGCGGCGTGTAGACGTCGGTGAGGTCGACGAACGTCGCGCCGGTGATCGGGTTGCTCCCCGTCAGGTTGATGTGGTCGCTGATCAGGACCGGCTCCCCGACGCGCTGCGTCTCGGGGCGCAACCCGCCCGCCGCGTTGGTCAGCACCACCGTGCGGACTCCGGCCGCGACGGCCGTACGGACTCCGTGGACCACGGGCTCGACGCCCCTGCCCTCATAGAGGTGCGTGCGGCCGAGGAAGATCAGCGCGTTGAGGCCGGCGGCGGTGCGTACGGCCCGTACGGTGCCCGCGTGCCCCGCGACGGAGGGGGGCGTGAAACCGGGCAGCTTGGTCACGGGGAACTCGGCGACGGTCTCGCCGATGGCGTCCGCGGCAGGCACCCAGCCCGACCCCAGGACGATGGCGACGTCGAAGGATCCGGTGCCGGTCAGATTCCTCAGCGTGGTCGCGGCCTCTGCCGCCAAGCCGTAAGCGTCGTTGGTCACTTTAGTGAGCGTACAGAAGGTACGAAGCGGCCCGACCAGGACACCTGACGATGCTCCCGGCGTTCGCCCATGGCCGTGACGGCATCAGTCGCCGAGGGACTTGCAGGGGCGGGTCCGTAGCGCGCTCACATAGTCGTCCGGGGCGCCTGCCTTCTCCGCCGCGTCGGCCAGGATGCCGAGATAGCGCGCCGAGGGCAGGCCGCCCTCATAGGAGTCGAGCACGTAGGACCAGGCCAGCACGTCGCCGTCCAGGGTGGCGACGCGGAGCCGTACCTTGCGGTAATAGCCCAGCTCGGTGCCCGTCCACTTGTCGAGGGATGTCTCGTCCCACTCGGGGACGTCGTAGAGCACGACGAAGACCTGGTCGTCGGCGTCCTCGACGATCGTGGCGAGTGCGCCCTCCCAGCTGACGTCCTCCCCGCCGAACGTCAGCCGCCAGCCGGACAGCCAGCCGGTGCCGCGCACGGGTGAGTGCGGAGCGCGCTCCGCCATCTGCTTCGGGTCCATGTTGCTGCCATAGGCGGCGTAAACAGGCACGGCACACAAGATTAATCCAAGATCCCGAAAGTTGAACGAAGAGAGCTCCCGGACACCCGGTGTCGGAGGGAAATCGGCGTAGTCGGGTGGTTACGCGGCCCTCTTCGGGAGGACCCCGGCGGGATGCGGAAGAATGGACGGCGTGACGAAAATCGTGATCATCGGCGGCGGACCCGGAGGCTATGAGGCGGCGCTCGTCGCCGCGCAACTGGGAGCACAGGTCACAGTGGTCGAGAGAGAGGGGCCCGGAGGGGCCTGTGTGCTGACCGACTGTGTGCCGTCGAAGACCCTGATCGCCACATCGGTCCGCAAACAGGCATTGCTCGACGCGCCGTCCCTCGGCGTTCGTTACAGCGGTGGCGAGGACGGCGACGCCGGCGGGGTCACCGCGGACATGCCACTGGTGAACAGGCGCGTCAAGGAGCTCGCCCAGGCGCAGTCCGGCGACGTCGCGGCCCGGCTGGCCGCCGAAGGCGTCGAGGTGATCAAGGCCGAGGGTCGGCTGGTCGACCCGCAGCGGGTCCGCGCGGGCGACCGGACGATCCGGGCGGACGTCGTCATCGTGGCCACCGGGGCGCACCCCCGCGTGCTGCCGGGCGCCGAGCCCGACGGAGAGCGCATCCTGAGCTGGCGGCAGCTGTACGACCTGAAGGAGCTTCCCGAGCACCTCATCGTCGTCGGTTCGGGCGTGACCGGCGCCGAGTTCGCCGGCGCCTACCGGTCCCTCGGCTCCGAGGTGACCCTGGTCTCCTCCCGCGACCGCATGATGCCGAACGAGGACGCCGACGCGGCCGAGGTCCTCGAAGAGGTCTACCGCCGCCGCGGCATGAACGTCATGGGCCGCTCCCGGGCCGCCTCGGTCAAGCGGACCGAGCACGGCGTGGTCGTCACCCTCGAGGACGGCAGGACCGCCGAGGGCACCCACTGCCTGATGACCGTCGGCATGATCCCCAACACCGCGGGGCTGGGCCTCGAGGACAACGGCGTCCGGCTGGACAGGAACGGCTTCATCGAGGTCGACAAGGTCTCCCGGACCTCGGCGCCGGGCGTCTACGCGGCCGGCGACTGCACCGGCGTGCAGATGCTCGCCTCCGTGGCGGCCATGCAGGGCAGGATCGCCGTCTGGCACGCCCTCGGCGAGGCCGTCCAGCCCATCAGGCTCGCCACGGTCGCCTCCAACATCTTCACCGACCCCGAGATCGCCGCCGTCGGCGTGTCGCAGAACCAGATCGAGTGCGGCGACATCGAGGCCAACGTCGTCAAAATGCCGCTCGCCACCAATGCCAGGGCCAAGATGCAGGGCTTCAACGACGGCTTCGTCAAGCTGTTCTGCCGGCCCAACACGGGCATCGTCCTCGGCGGCGTCGTCGTCGCGCCCAGGGCGTCCGAACTGATCTTCGCCGTCTCCGTCGCCGTTCAGCACCGGCTGACCGTCGACCAACTCGCTCACACCTTCGCGGTGTATCCCTCGCTGTCCGGCTCGATCCCCGAGGCGGCCCGGCGTCTCACGTCACCCCTGGCGGTGGACATCTGACAGGCGCCTTCTGACCGCCTCCAGCGCGTGCCGCCCGTGCCGTACGGCCGCGGCGGCGCCGTCGAGCTCCAGCTGCGTCTGAGCGATGAGCAGCGACCGCTTGGCGGCCTCGTAGGCGTCCAGAGCCGCCTGCCATTCGGCGCTGGGGCCGCTGAGCTGGTTGATCTTCATGTCGAAGTCCAGTGCGTCGATCTCCTCGCCGAACCGGGTGACGTCCTCCTCCGCCGCCTTACGGGCGGATGCGTAGGCCGCCGCGGAGCGCCGCCGGTGCCGGTGGGCCGCTCCCCAGATCATGAGCGTCGCGCCCAGCCCGAGCGTGCTGAGGACGATCAGCACCACGGCGGTGGACGGGCCCTGGCTTGACCCGCTGAGAACGCCGGTGATCGGGTTGCCGGCGCCGGCGGGCACGATCGCGTCGTCGGGGACGTCCTCGGCCGAGCCCCGTGCCCCCGTGAGGTTGAGGTCGTCGGCTTGGACGAAGCTCGCGTCCTCGACGTCGGCCCCCCGCAGGTCGGCCCCCTGGAGGTTGGCCTGGGTGAACGAGGCCTTCGTGAGGTCGGCGTCCTTGAACACGGCGTACTGCAGCTCCGCCTGGTCGAAGGTGGCGTCCCGAAGACGGGCACCCGTGAAGTCCGCCGTACGCGCCTTGACCTGGCCGAGCTCGGCGCCCCGGAGGTCGGCCGCCTTGAGTGAGGTGTCGGTGAGATCGGCCTGGGTCAGCACGGTCCTGGTGAGGACGGCCTCGGTCAGGTCCGCGTGCGGGAACTCGGCCTGGCCGGCCTCCGCGTCGATGAGGACGGCCCCGCGGAGGTCGGCCTGCTTGGCCCGCAACTGGCCGAGGTCCGCCTCGCTGAGATCGGCGCCGCGCAGATCGGCGAACTCGACGTGGGCCTGCGTCAGGTCCGCCTCCTTGAGGGAGGCGTCGCGCAGGATGGCCCCGGTGAGGTCCTTCTGCCCCAGGTCCACCTCGTCGAGCTTGGCCTTGGTGAGGTCCGCGCACCGCAGGTCGGAGGGGAGGGGTGTGCCGTCGGTGAAGTCCTTGCCGCGCAGGTGGGGTCCGCTGCCCTTCTTGCACGGCGCCGCGGAGGCTTCGGCAGCCTGGGAAGCCGCGAGTACGGCCGTCGCCGGGGCGATTGCGAGGAATGCGGCGAGAACAAGGGGGGTGACGCGACGCAAGGGGGCCTCCTGAGCCAACCCCCCGAGTGTCTCACCCTGATCGTAACCCCCACCACCTCTCGCCGTGATCATGCACAGGTTCGGGGATCATGCGTGTGGCCTTGCACTCTCGAACGGAGTGCAAGGCCACACGGTTGGTGCGGTGGGTCATCGCCCGCCGATTAGGAGCTTCCGCATGATCACAAGTCGTGAATCCGCTGGTGGCGGCCCATGAACTCGAATCCGTGCATGATCACGCGTGAGGGTTTTTGGGGTTACCAGTCGCCGCCGCCGCCGAAGTCGCCTCCGCCGAAGTCGCCGCCACCCCAGTCGCCTCCGCCGCCGCCCCAGTCGCCGCCGCCTCCGAAGTCGCCTCCGCCCGCGTCGACGCCGTCCTGGTAGCCGGCCTCGTATCCGCCGCCGTAGCCGTATCCGCCGCCCCATCCGCCGAAGGCGCCGCCCAGCATGGTGCCGACCAGCATTCCGGTCAGGAGGTCGCCGCCGAAGCCGCCGTAGTAGCCGTAGGCGTAGGGCTGGTAGGCCGGGCCCGCGTCCCAGTACGGCCGCCGCTGACCGTTGACGACGACCTCGCGCATCTGCGGGTCGAAGCCGCGCTCGACCGCCTCGGCGTCCGCGGCGCAGGCCGGGACCTCGCGGACGGCGCCGCCGGGCGGCGCCCAGCGCACGTTGCGGACCGACGGGCCGTGCTGGGGATTGAAGAAGCACGGCGGGAGCCGCTCGGGCAGCGGCTGGTTGTTCACGCGGGCCTTGACGCACGCGAGGGCGTAGCGGCCGTCCTCCAGGGTGGAGGTCACCGTCCGCAGGTCCTCCGAGCGCTTGACCGCGTCCAGCTCGACCTTCGAGCGCTCGTAGGAGTCGAGTGCCCGCTGCCAGTCGGCCGAGGTCTCGGCCTGCGGCAACATCTTGACGTCGACGTCGAGGGCGGTGATCTCCTCACCGAACTTGGTGACGTCCTCCTCGACGGTCTGCTTCACGGCGGCGAGCTCGGCGGCCTCCCGCTCCTCGCGCTTGCGCTTCATGCGACGGGACACGACCCACAAACCGGCACCTCCGACGACGGCGATTCCGAGAATGCCCACCAGGATGCCGGTGCCGCCACCGCCGCCGCCGGCCGCGCTGCCGCTTTCGGAGGCGCCTCTGACGTCGCCCTCAACGGCCTTGTTCACCCGGTTGACGAAGTCCTGGATGCCGGTGACCAGGTCGTCGTTGTTGCCCGTGGAGAGCCTGGCCAGCTGGCCCGCCGAGACGCCGCGCAGGGCGCTCGAGCCGGCGAAGAGGCTGGTGCCGTCCAGAACGATCACCGTGGCGCTCGACCGGCCGGCCTTGTCGAGCTCCGTGCCCAATGTGGTGATGAACTGCCCGGCCTGGGCCGTGGTCACCGTGCCGTCGGGCAGCGCGACCGCGTAGATCTTGGACTTGGATTCCTCCAGCGCCTTGCGGATGTCGCCCTGCTGGCCAGACGACAAAGGCGCGCCGCTCTGCACGAAGAGCGGGTCTCCGCCTCGCCATCCCGCGAGCACGGTGGCGGGATCGGGTGGGGCCGCGGCCAGGGCGGCCGGGGAGAACGCGAACAACGCCAAGAGACCGACGGCTAGCGCCGCTAGCGTGGCCCCCACGCGGCTCAGCGGATGATTGATCGTCACGGCTTCAAGCCTCCTTCGCCCTACTGGACGAACGACAGGGCGCGATAGTTCCTCGGGAAAACGCTATCGGCTCTCGTGGCGGGGGCGCCTCGATGTTCCGATGGCGGCGGTGGCGCGCGTCGGCATCATGCGTATCGCAGGCAACGCGTTCAACCCACAGGCGCCCATGAACGGCGATTAATGAAAAATGCACATTAAAGCGGCATAGCTGACTTTTTCCTACCGTTGTCCGTGGGCTGTGCCGTACGGCCTGGGCGGACGGGGGACTCACACGTCCTTGATCTCGCAGATCACGGCGCCGGCGGAGACGGCCTGCCCGACCGAGGCGGCCAGGCCGGTGACCGTGCCGGGCTTGTGCGCCTTCAGCGGCTGCTCCATCTTCATGGCCTCGAGCACGACGATCGTGTCGCCGGCGGCCACGGTGTCCCCGTCGGACACGACGACCTTGACGATCGTGCCCTGCATCGGGCTCACCAGCGCGTCGCCGCCCGCCGCGGACTGGGTGCCGCCGCTGTGGGCGCTTCGCCGCGGTGACGCCTTCGTCTCGGTACGGCGGGCGGAACCGAGGCCGGCGGGGAGCACGACCTCCAGGCGCTTTCCGCCGACCTCGACCGTGATGCGCTCGCGTGCCGCGGGCTCGCCGTCCAGCACAGGCCCGTCGAAGGGCGGGATGTCGTTGGCGAACTCCGTCTCGATCCAGCGGGTGTGGACTGAGAAGGGCTCGGAGGTGAAGGCGGGGTCGTCGACCACGGCGCGGTGGAACGGCAGGACGGTGGGCATGCCCTCGATCTCGAACTCGGCCAGCGCCCGCCGCGACCGCTCCAGGGCCTGGCGGCGGGAGGAGCCGGTGACGACGAGCTTGGCCACGAGGGAGTCGAACGACTGCGGAACCGTCATCCCGGTCTCGTAGCCGGAGTCGAGCCGCACGCCCGGGCCCGACGGGGTGCGCATCGCCGTCAGTGTGCCGGGAGCGGGGAGGAATCCGCGGCCGGGGTCCTCCGCGTTGATCCGGAACTCGATGGAGTGGCCGCGCAGCACGGGGTCGCCGTAGCCGAGGGCCTCGCCGTCGGCGATGCGGAACATCTCCCTGACCAGGTCGATCCCCGACACCTCCTCGGTGACCGGGTGTTCGACCTGCAGGCGGGTGTTGACCTCGAGGAAGGAGACCGTGCCGTCCTGGCCGACGAGGAACTCGCAGGTGCCGGCCCCGACGTACCCGGCCTCGCGGAGGATCGCCTTCGACGACGAGTAGAGGAGTTCGCGTTGCTCGTCCGTGAGGAAGGGGGCAGGCGCCTCCTCGACGAGCTTCTGGTGGCGGCGCTGCAGCGAGCAGTCGCGGGTGCTCACCACGACCACGCCGCCGTGCGTGTCGGCGAGGCACTGGGTTTCGACGTGCCGCGGGCGGTCGAGGTAACGCTCGACGAAGCACTCTCCGCGGCCGAAGGCGGTCACGGCCTCCCGGACCGCCGATTCGTAGAGGTCGGGGATCTCCTCCATCGTCCGCGCGACCTTCAGCCCGCGGCCTCCGCCGCCGAACGCCGCCTTGATGGCGACGGGCAGGCCGTGCTGCTCGGCGAAGGCGACGACCTCCTCGACCCCGGAGACGGGGTCGGGCGTCCCGGCGACGAGCGGCGCGCCCACACGTTGCGCGATGTGGCGGGCCTGCACCTTGTCGCCGAGCGCGGTGATCGCGGCAGGCGGCGGGCCGATCCAGATCAGGCCCGCGTCGAGGACGGCCTGGGCGAAGTCGGCGTTCTCGGCCAGGAAGCCGTAGCCGGGGTGGACGGCGTCCGCGCCCGTCTGCTTCGCGACGGCGAGGAGCTTGCCGACGTTGAGGTAGGTCTCCGCGGGGGTCTGGCCGCCGAGCGCGTGCGCCTCGTCGGCGACCCGCGCGTGCAGGGCGTCGAGGTCCTGGTCGGCGTACACCGCGACGCTGGCGAACCCCGCGTCCTTGCAGGCACGGGCGATCCGTACGGCGATCTCGCCACGGTTGGCGATCAGGACCTTCTGCACCGGTGTCTTACCTTCCTTCTCGGCCTGGCGAGCCTCCATGGAGTGTAAGCGGCTGCCCCCGGCCCGAGATCCCCGGCCCCGATATAGCGCGTCTGCTCAGATTTCCGGAAAAGCCTCCCAAGTCGATCTAACTCGTTATTGTGGGTCCAGATTGACCATGAGACAAATGGGATAAAAGGGGGTAAATCTGATGGGCGACAAGGTCGGCGGCGTCCTGCCGGACATGGACAAGATGGCTCAGGTTTTCCGCACGCAGAGCGACGCCGTGATCTCGGTGCAGAAGGCGCTCGACGCCGAGGCCAAGAAGATTCCGGTCTCCTGGGCCGGCCCGAACGCGCAGAAGTTCCTCGACGCGTGGGAGAGCTACAAGAAGACTTTCGAGAACGTTCAGCAGACCCTGATCGAGGCGCAGGACGGAATCAAGAAGAACCGCGAGGCGATCGCCGCCGCGACCGGTTCCTGAATCTCGGGACGGAAGGGGGGCCCGGCCGATCAGGCCGCGGCCCCTTTCTCATTTTCCGGCGCCAGGCGACCCCGCCCCGGGCGCTGGGGAAGGCCTTCCGGGAGAGCTGCGAGGCGCCCTCCCGGAGGGCGGCGGACGGTTCACCCGGCGGGCCGTCCCCGGGAGGGCCCGCTCACGTCGCCGGCGGCGCGGCCACCTGGATCTGCTCCCAGGCGCCGCCGATCACGAGAAGCCCGCGACCCGCCGGGCCGGCGCCGCTCGCCAGACTGCGCGGCAGCCGCACGCCGAGGAGGTCGCCCTGGCCGGTCGAGCTGGGGCGCAGGAGCAGCCCGGTGCGGGACTTCTTCATCGCGACGACGGGCCCCCGGTACATCGAGTCGAGGTCGTCGGCGCTGCCCGCGCCGATCACCAGCGAACCCGTGTCGCGCAGCTCCCCGACGTACTCGGTGATCCACTCGGCCAACTCGCTGTCGCTGCCCAGGAGCTCCAGATCGTCGATCATCAGCACGTGCCGGCCTGATCCGAGCGCCTGCCGGACCTCGTCCACGGACGCCTCGGCCGTGAATGAGCCCCGCACACCCGGACGGTCCGCGTAGTCGCGCAGCGGACTGCGCCGGGGTGTGATGAGCACGGCCTCGTACGACTGGTCGAGCAGCCCGCACAACATGGTGCACAGAGCCGTGCTGCGGCCCGTCTTGGGCGGTCCGGCGACCACGACGCCGGGGCCGTGCTCCTCCGCGCGGAAGTAGCGCAGACCGAGCGTGTCGCCTCCCACACCGAACACGACCGCGTCCTGCGGCACCGGGCCCTCCGCGAGCGTGAGCGCCTCCGGCAGGTCGATGACGGCAGGCAGCGCGTCGACCCGGAACGGCCGCGCGGCGCGGGGCAGGTGGTCCGCGCGCGCCCGTGCCGTACGGGCGATCTCGTGCAGGGCGGCGACCTGCGCGGTGCCCGCGGGATCTTCGGCGAGCAACGCGACCTGCACCTCCCTGATGCCGGTCGCGGCCCGGAAGCCACGCCCCGGGGGAAGGTGCTCGGGCACGTCCTTCGCCTTGATGCCGACGTAGGAGTAGTCGATGGGATCAGTCAGCTTGAGCACCAGCCGGTCGTCGAACTGCGTGGAGATCCGGCCCACCAGCGTCGAGCGGTCGCCCGACATGATGATCTTGATGCCCGCCCCCGCGCCCTCCTGCAGGATCTGCAGCCACTTGTCGACCAGGGTGCCGTTGTCGTAGGACTCGAAGGCCGCCATGAAGCCCTCCCACCGGTCGAACAGCACCAGCACGTACGGCAGCGGCACGTCGGAGGCGGCGCGCTGCTCGGACACGTCGGCGAATCCCTGTGCGGCGAGGAGTTGCTGGCGCTGGGAGATCTCGGCGAGCAACCGGTCGGTGAGGCGGCTGAGCCGCTCGGGGGAGTCGCGGCCGACCACCGCCCCGGTGTGGGGCAGGCCGACGAGGGGCAGCAGGGCGTTGTTCCCGCAGTCGACCGCGTAGAGGTGCACGTCACGCGGGTCGGTGTGCACGCCGACCGCACCGGCGAGCGCCCTGAGGACCGTCGAACGGCCGCTGCGGCTCGCGCCGCTGACGAGCAGGTGGCCCGAGGCCGCCAGGTCATAGCACTCCGGCGCGCGGTTCTGCTTAGAGGGGATGTCGGCGAGGCCGAACGGCAGCCGGCTCCAGTGCTCCAGCGGCAGCGAGCCGAGCGTGAGCGCGTCGGGCAGCGGCGGAAGCCAGGGGCTGCGCTGGACGGGCACGCCCGCCGCCCTCGCGGCCTGGCCGATCGTCTCCACGAGGACGGCGAGGTCGGTCACCATCGACTCGTCGCCGTCGTCGTCCTTTCTCATGGGGAGGGGGAGACCGAGGCGGGGCCAGCCGAGCGCGACCACGTCGATCGGCTCGGCCTTGGCCGGCCCGCTCCCCGGGCGCCTGCCACCGATCCGCGCGGACTGCACGGCGTGCAGCGACGACGCCCCCGACCTCACGTAGCAGCGGCCGGGCGTCGACTTGGAGATCGCCGCCGCGTTCGGCGAGTTGATCACATCGCTCGACTCGGCGCCGCTGGTCACGCGCAGCGCGATGCGCAGGTTCGTGTTGGCCGCGATGTCCGGGGTGACGACGCCCGCGGGCCGCTGCGTGGCCAGGATGAGGTGCACGCCCAGCGAGCGTCCCCGGCGGGCGATGTCGACCAGGCCCACCACGAAGTCGGGCAGCTCCTGAACCATCGCGGCGAACTCGTCGATGATCAGCAGGAGTCTCGGCATCGGCTCCAGCCCGGCAGCTTGGCTGTACCTGGGGTCGGACAGGGCGCGGTCGCGCAGGTCGTTGTAGTCCTCGATGTCCTTGGCGTCGGCGTCGAGCAGGAGGTGCTCGCGCCGTTTGAGTTCGGCGGCCAGCGATTCGAGCGCACGGATCGTCAGGTGGCCGTCGAGGTCGCTGACCATGCCGACCGTGTGGGGCAGCTTGGCGCAGTCCTTGAACGCGCTGCCGCCCTTGTAGTCGATCAGGACGAACGTCATGTCGTCCGGCCGGTTGGCCACGGCGAGCGAGGCGATGATCGACTGAAGGAGCTCGGACTTTCCGGCGCCGGTGGTGCCGGCGACCAGGCCGTGCGGTCCGTCCAGGCGGAGGTCGACGAAGAAGGGCCCGTCGGCGCCCAGCCCGATGGGCACGCTCGTCGTGCGCCCGTGCCGCCAGAACGACTCGATCTGCTCGGGGCGGGGGTCGGGCATGCCGAGCAGGTCGAGGAGCCGGGCGGAGCTCGGGATGGCCGAGTCGGCGTCCTCCCGGCTGACGTCGCGCACGGCGGCCATCGCGCGGGCCGTGCGGTCGCACCAGCCGAGGGTGACCTGGTCGCCGAGGATCTCCTGCGGCAGGTCGAGCCCGCCGCCGCGCAGCCGTACGAGCCAGGGACGCTCGATGTCGCAGGCCGCGACGACGGCGCACTCCTCCGGCAGCAACCGTTGGTCGTCGTCCACGCAGATCGCGTGGACGCCGACGGTCGGGCCGAGCTGGAGCACCTGGGGCATGCCCGGGAGGCCCCGGAGCACGCGGGCGCCGTCGAGCACCACCAGGATGTTGTACGGCCGGGCGCTCGCGTATCCCTGGGGCGCGTCCGAGAACCCGGTGGCCGAGGTGGCGGCCGCCCGGCGCTCGTTGATCTTGTTGACGAGTTCGGTGATCCGGCGCGCCGCCGACTCCTGGTCGGTCCCGACCAGCGCGACGCAGTCCTCCCCGTCGTGCGGAGCGCAGTGCGGCAGCCACCGGACCCAGCTCCAGCTGCGCTCCGCCTCGGGGTCGGCGGACAACACGACGATGGCGAGGTCGCGGGGGCTGTGCAGCGCCGCCGCCTGGGCGACGAGCCAGCGTGCCAGGGCCCTGGAGGCCGGCCGCGCTCCGGTGACGCCCATCACGCCGAGCCTGGACAGGGGGACGGTGACCGGCACGGCGTGCGAGACGGGCACCTCGGGCAGGTCCTTGTCGTCGCCGAAGCCGCGCTCGGGGACGAGCTCGATGTTGGCGGGCTGGTCCGCCAACCCGACGCGCAGGCTCAGCGCGTCGACGTCGTGGATCCGCCGCTCCCACAACCTCCTGCGCGGGCCGGTCGCCGTGAGCAGCACCTCGGCGGGGTCGGGGCACTCCGCCCTGCGCTCGGCCTGGTCGACGCCGGTGAGGCGGTCGAGTTCGGCGGCGAAGGCGGCCCTCTTCTCGCGGTACTCCTTGAGCGCCAGCCGGTGCCGCTTCCTGCCGTATCGGCGGTCGCTCCACCATTGCCCCACCATGCCCAGCGGGGTCAGCAGGGCCATGAGCAGGAACAGTGCGTTGTGGAACACGGTCGCCATGACGATGCCGCCGACGGCGAAGATCATGGTGGAGAGCAGTTGCAGCCGGTGGTGGTCGGCACGCCGGGGCTCAACGGGCACCTCGATGCTCCGCGTCCGCGCCGGTCCGACCAGCCGGGGCGGCCGGTTGTAGGCCAGCCCTCCGTCGGGGAGCGGCGTCAGATGGGCGTCGGGGTTCTCGGGGGTGCGGAGAGTAAAGGTCGACGCGCCCGCGCGGAGCACCCCGCCGTCGGGCCAGGGGGCGGCCTCCGTCAGCGGCCGGGCGTCCAGGGTGAGTACGGCTCCCGCCACAGGCTCGACCACCGTCTCACCGGCGGACACGTGCAGGTGGGCCACCGTGTGCGGGATCAGCGGATCGTCGACGGCGATCGCGCCCGCGCCGCCCAGGGCGGACGTGCCGAATCCGAGCCGGTGGACCCGTCCGGCTGAAGGCCCCCCGGAGATCCTGATCTCGACGACGCCCCGCGGCTCGTCCAGCCGGGTCGCCGCGGCCGCGCGGGAGTCGAGCGTGACCATGTCGCCATCGCGAAGAGCCTGGCCCGCGAGCGCCTGAGGGTCGAGCCGCAGCCCGTTGGCCCACAGGTCCACCCGGGCGGGGATGTGCTCGTCGCCGCCCCAACGGGGATGCCTGACCACCTCGGCGAGGCGCTCCCCGCGCACGTCGAGCGTCCGCGCGAGCGCCTCGGCGAGCCCGCTCACCGTGGCCTGGTCGTCGGCGCTGGCCACGACGTCCCGCGGGCCGTCGGGGGTGAGCGCCGTAAGAGAGATACGCAACGTCGTTTTCCTGAAATCTCTGATAGTCGGGGGTCGCTCGCGGGTTCGGGAGGTTCTAGGGCTCGCCGGGCTTCCGCTCTCCTTCGTCCATCAGGTACGCGGCGACCCCCGCGACATCGGCGTCCGTGACGCGCCAGGCGAGGTCGCGCCGCGCATCGGTCAGGAACGTGCCGTAACGGTCGAGTACGGCGGTGCCCCTGGCCGTGGACGGACAGTCGTCCCCGGCCTCGCTGATCCCGCTGGACAGTGCCGACTTGAGGGGGGAGATCTGCTGGAGGACGTCGCCCATGGTGGTGCACAGCTCGCGGGCTCCGTCGGGGCGCAGGCCGACGAACTCGGTCACGTGCTCAACCTCCCAGCTCCATGCGCCAGAGTTTCGCCTCCTCGGGCGAGCACTTCTCCGGCGTCGTCGCGATCATCGCGACCAGCTCGTCATCCAGGCGGTCGACAGCGCTGTTGTACTTATTGCGCTGGTCAGAAAGTCGGCCGCCCCACTGTTGAGCTGTGGGACTCGTCCACACCCCGCCCCCGGCCATGTTCTTAGTGGGATTATCCAGCTTCGTCCGGAGTTCATCCTGTACTTTGTGGACTCGGGTTAGAAGTTGCGTCAAATGGCTATACAGGGGATTCGTTACTTCCGCCACAGCCGCAGCATAGCCACCTCCACTGGGGTAGAGGAGGCGAGTTGAGCTGTTTGTCCGATTTGTCAATTTAAGTGCTGCCGACGGCGGGATTGTGGGGGCAAGTACTTTTATGCGTCATGTGGAAATATCGTCTGACGGGGCTAGAGATACGCACACGCTCTTGTCTCGCTATTGTCTGTTTTCGGCACCAGCGTCCCCGGCTGTGGAGTCTTGCTGATGAGGGTCACGGAACAAGCGCCGTCGCGCAGTCCTGAGGCACAACGTCTGGCCGACCAGGCGCCGTCCAAGCCCGCCAGGTCCGGACGGGGGCTTCCCGTGGCGCCACGGGATCGAAAGCCCGGCCTCGCCGCCCTGGCCGTCCTGCTGATTGTGGGCGGTGCGCTGCTGACCGTGACACTGGTCCTGCGCAGCGGGGACCGGGTGGCCGCGATCGAGATCAGCCAGCGGGTGGGCGCGGGGCAGCCGATCCCGATCAGCGCCATGAAAGAGGTGCAGATCGCGCAGGACGGCCCGGCCTTCGTCTACTGGGAGGCCGCGGAGCAGATGACCCGGTACTACGCCGCGGTCGACCTCATGCCGGGCACCCTCCTGAACCAGAACATGCTCAGTGAGGACTCGGCGGAGCTGGTCCCCGGCAAGGCCGTCGTCGGCCTTTCGCTCAAGGCGAGCCAGATGCCGCCCAACCTCCAGGCCGGCCAGCGGGTCCAGGTCGTCTACGTGCCCGGCGAGAACGGAGAAGGGGCGGCCAGGCTTCTCGCGCGCAGCGCGCTGGTCAACTCGGTGCGCGGCGGGGACGCCGGGGCGGGGGCGAGCAACGTCACGGTCGCCATCGTGGTGAGCGACAGCCTCTCCCCGCAGATCGTGGGCTACGCCGCGAGCGGGCGGATCGCGCTCGCCTACCTGCCCGGGGCCAAGGCCTCGTCGCAGCCCGACCCGGCGACGCCTCCGCAGTCCACCACCCCCCGGGCCACGCCGACCGCAAAGACCAGCGGAACGGGGACCGGGACCGGGACCGGGCAGTCAGGCCAGGGCACCCAGCAGGGCACACAGCAAGGCACCCAGCAGGGCACGCAGAACAACCAGCAGTCGCAGACGCCGCGCAGCACGGCGCCGGCGAACGGACAGGGCTGACCATGGCGCTCATCGCACTGGCCGCGGACAAGGGCTCGCCGGGCGTCACGACCGCCGTCACCGCCCTCGGCGCCGTGTGGCCGCGTCCCGTCCTCGTGGCGGAGTGCGACGCGGCGGGCGGCGACCTCGTCTACCGGCTGCCCGCGCAGGACGGGTCCGCGCTCGACCCGGCCCGCGGCCTGCTCAGCCTGGGTGCCACCGCTCGTCGCGGCCTTCAGCCGCGGCAGATCCAGGAGCACACGCAGTACCTCGTCGGCGGCCTCGAAGTGTTGGTCGGCGTTCAGACGAGCGAGCAGGGCAGCGGTCTCGCCTGGTTGTGGGAACCCCTCGGCCAGGCTCTGGGCGCGATGCCCGCCGACGTCCTGGCCGACTGCGGCCGCATCGGATCGAACTCCGAGACGCTGGGCCTCGCCGCGCAGGCGGACCTCGTCGTGCTGTTCGCCCGGCCGACCCTGGAGCAGGTCGCCCACCTGCGGGAGCGCGTGGTCGCGCTCCAGCGTGTGCTCCGCGAGCGCAGCCACAGGCTGCCCCAGATCGGTGTCGTGGTCATCGCCGAGCAGCGGGAGTACGGCAAGTCGATCGCCGAGGTGCGCCGCGTCATGCAGGCGGCGGGGCTGCCCGACGTGGTCCTGGGCGGCCTGGCCTTCGACGTCAAGGGCGCCGACCTCCTGCGTGGGGAGTGGGGCGGACGGCTCGACCGCACGCTTCTCATCCGCTCGGCCCGCGAGGTGGCCGCGACCCTCGTCTCGCGCCTGCCCGCCACGGCTCTCACGTCTGAGGCGATCGCGTACACGGGGGAGTGAGCGATGAACGTTGACCACT